>NZ_JAGRPU010000100.1 GCF_024606225.1 Endozoicomonas sp. ISHI1
AGCAGCGTTAAAAAGAGAAATTTTAACAGTCTTCTGTGACAAACAAGCATAGAGTTGACGTAGATCCCATTTGATAATTATTAATTTGTTAATCAGAGTTGATCTGTTAAATAGCCGTTTTTATTTTCACTGATTGAATGAATTGTTATGACTCCTATGGAGCTTGAGGAAAAATAGCAGTGGGCTCAGGATGTGGCAAGAGTCGCTCTGTAGGTAATGGGCATGACAGAAAATCCGGTTTTTGACGTTCGTCATATATGGAAAAATACTGAGAGTGATCTGACAGAAGTCTTTAATTTACAGACTTGGACTTCTTGGTACTCTTATTGATTAGATTATGAGTAACTCCTTAATGACTTGATATTTTTTTCAGGTCTCCAAATTGCTTGAGATGAAAATTTGCCTTTTGTGTCTCTCCTAAAAAATTAGCGGAAGCGGCAGAGATTGAGTGATACAAGGCTAACCAGCCAGAAAGATCTGCACTGTACTTTTTAAATGCGGTGCTCACGGCCTCCCGGTTATCATCGTACATAACCGTTAGATCGGAGGTTGCCAGAAGTGCTATAAAAGTACTTTTCAGTGGTTCATTTTCTTCAATCTTCTTGGTTATTATCTCATCCCAGAACAGATCCCGTTCGTTGTCATCGCTGTCATTGAGTGTCTCGTAAGCCCATAAATAATAGTGAACGATGGCTGACTTTGTGCGATGTTTCTTCAAAAGAGCATTGCTTATAGCCTCATAATTTTGGTGAGATTTCAGTCGGGGAAGGTTATAAACGAATGCATCAAAACCGGTTTCGGGTTGTGGTGCTTCCTGCAGTACTTCCAACGATGTTGTATAGTCAATCCGGCTTAGCTCGTAGTTTGCAGTATCCCCTGATAAGTGATCAATATCAGAAGCGGTTGCCTCGGTTAATGTATTCAGTACCTCTGGTTTACCCAATACAAAAGCTTTGACAAGGCTTAAATACTTTTTAATGTGTTCTGGCCTGTCACTACTTTTAATTTCACTGGCGAGCCAAATACCATAATGTTTTGCTCTTTTTTTTATGGATAAATGCCTTGTTTTTTCCAGTGGTTTCAGAAGTATTCTTTCAATACTGTCTGGATCACTTATCCTGGGAAATAACGCTTCTTCAACTTCAGGGGCATCATTGCTGAACAAAAATTGGATGTTATAGTTTACGGGGTTAATCAAAAAAAGTTTTGCAATCAGTGCCGGCCAACCAGCCTGTGGGATGTGCAGAAGATTAAACCGTTCATCAGTAAAGATTCTGATGGCTGCTTCAGCCGCAAAACGTACTCCACATATAGAGCTCACTATCAGCTCAGGTAAAAGTTCAGTAACAATCTTACCCGCTTCAATAAAGATCTTTTCCGCCGGCTTTTTGGTCGACGTGTATTGAATAACAGGCTTGTTGGTTGGGGCTGTTTGTGTGGCTTCGGATGTCTGACTCTGATAATACTGGTAGCTGTCCAGGCGCATACCCACGAGTGATTCAAGATAACCTCCATAAGGGAAGCCGGCTTGACGCGATTTCCTGAAGTGATCATGTGCACTGGTCAGTGCCCTTTTGCGACCGGTTAATACTACCTGTTTGTGGTCAGAACTTATCTCTGCCTCCAGAAGCGTTAACCCAGCCAGGCAATGAAGCCAGCCTGACATTTGTAATGATTGAGAATCCGTTTTATCATCATACTTGTCTAACTGTTGTTTTAATATCTGATAGCCAACTTCTCTGGATTGTTTAATAGCAGCAATAAAAGCACTTTCGTTTCCGGCAGAGAACTTTTCCAGGTTGTTACTGTGAAAAACAGCGTAGTTGCTATACCATGATACAGCATTATATTTAACCGTGGGTGGCCCATGCCATATATGTCTTATAAACAATTTGCGTAATGATATCCAACCTCCTGAATCACCCTGGAGCTTGATGGCCTTTTCCGGGTTGCCACCAATTTGCCTGATAATCGACTCGTGAACCAATAAAAGGGTGTTGTACCAATACGATATGTTGTCCTTACTGACCAGTTCAGGAGACATTTCAATTAATTTTGTTAGAAATTGTAAGTCATGACCAAAATGAAGGGCGGTAGTGCGGGCTTGGTCAGTGGGTTTAAGGCTTTTAAGATGATATAAAAGCGGCTCTGCTTCTGGTGATGCACCAACCAGATGAAAAGCAAGTTCTATAAGATCCGCATTTGACCGTTTCTCAGGATCAATATTTTCAGCGAATGTCTCTTGCAACTCTATCAGGAGTGCGGTAAGCAATGAGTTTGGTGCATCTTCAACAAACTCCAGCACAGAAAAGCGAATGAGAATTGACGATAAATCGAGGGTATAAAAGTCCAGTAAGTCCGGTCGACCAGTGGCAAAGTAAAGTATCAATCTTAATATTGCTTGCTCTTCCGCTTGCCTTGCTGTTTCTTCTACTGCCTCTGTTGTAGCTAATCCTGCTGCTTTCGCCGTCATTGTTGCTGCTGCTGTCGCTTCCATGGCCGCTGCTGCTGCCGCTGTCGCTAACGCTGTCGCTTCCACTGCCGCTATTGCTGTCGCTTGTGTGTCTGCATTCGCTTTTGCCGCCGCTTTCGCGTCTGCGTTCGCTTTTGCTGCAGCTTTTGCCGCCACTTTCGCGTCTGCGTTCGCTTTTGCTGCAGCTTTTGCCGCCGCTTTCGCGTCTGCGTTCGCTTTTGCTGCAACCTCTGCTGCCGCTCTGGCTCCCGTTGCGACTTGTTCCTGTTGTTCGTCTGGCAGATGCTGGCTATCTGTAAATTGCTGGCTCATACGATTCAAGATAAGATCAACTGCGCCATCAGAGCCTTTTATCGGAAGTTGCTCCAAAAACTCTCTGAGTAAACGTATAGAAGGCGTTATCCTACCCGGAATATTGCTTTTCGGATTTTCCATGTAAGTGTCTCTATCAAAAGCCAGTTTCAGTTCGAAAGGCTTTGGAATCACTACCAGCCACTTGAGTAACATCCCGCCCAGAACCGATGGATTTGACTCATATGCCAATAAAATCTCAATAGATTGTGACACTCCCGACAATGCTGAGAAATAAGCATTTATTATTTTTTCCTGAGCCTCTCCTTGCATAACATGTTCATAAAACAACCTGAGCATCCTGACATAAGGGAAGCAATGTAGTACAGAAATTGAAATAGCTTCTTCTATCTCTTTGGCTCTGCGCCTGACTTCCGGACTAAAGGACAACTCAATGGTTTTGTCATCATCTGACATTTTGGCCCTCATCATGGCCAGTGCCTTGAGAAAAGAGTAATAGCCCAGTCCAAGCTCGTTTGTTGGATTTTTATTTTTTACAACAGCCTTTTTGAATGCTGAGATTTTTTTTTCTGTCTGTTGTAAAAACCTTTCCGGATTTGCCTCAATCAATCTGACTTCTTTAATAATATTGTTATCCAGTTGAAATAAATACTGGTCATGTATTTTTGCATTAAATAGCTCATTTGATACTCTGATGCCTGGCTTCAGGTCTTTTGGTTGTCTGGCTGCGTTTACGGTTCTTTTTGCTTTTTCAGGATTTGCATCTGTTCCAGAAGTGAGTTGTGCCGTAGTGGTTAGAGAGGAGGAAGCCAATACTGGCACCGAAACCTCTTTGATTTGAACAAAATTCCTTGAAAGCAGTAAAGACCGGGCAAGAACCCAGTCTTTTATTAAATCGGGTCTCGATCTTTCAATCGTTTTATGGCTTATTTTGTCAT
>NZ_JAGRPU010000101.1 GCF_024606225.1 Endozoicomonas sp. ISHI1
TGTTTTTTCGCAGGAGGTGGATTTAATGTTAATGATGGACCGGTTGTACTGTCAGCACCCGAGACAACTGTCGGACCATCAGCAGGATGGCTTACCGGGCCAGACTCCTGATCGCCTGTTTGCAAATCGACACCTGTTCTGCAAGCGAAAGAGTCATCTGAGTTTGAACGACACCGGATAGTTGTGGATGGAACGAAGATACAGCGTCCTTGTCGATGACAACAGGGCTGTTGATGGCAATTTTCGTCAAGGCTATGTCGGGAGTCGGTAGGTCGGCCCGAATTTTCATCATTATGTTCGTTGTCGTATAGATAATGAGATTTTTCTGAATGCCTATTGAATGACTGACCATGATCCTCTTGCCCCTCTGTCCGGGAATAGTTCCCCCCGCCCGTTCCGTACATACAAGTGATGATCTGAAATTTTTTTCGCCTACAGGGTTTGTCATCAGGCGGTGAGCCTGACTCTGAATATCCGTTTGTACAGGTAATGTGTGATGGTTCGTTTTGCACAGGCCTCCCATCGTCCATTGGCATCGAAGATAATGTGCCCGGCTCAGTTTTTATAGAAAAACTCTGTCTTGTCGAAGCCCCATTCTGGTTAACCTCAACGATAAAACGGTAGGTCTGTGATTCAACCGTGCAGACGAATGGCACAACGATCAATACGTGCAAAAGTAGACTTTTAATGGTTCTATCCTTTGCTTTTTATGGGTAGGAGCAGTGAGGATAGACCAGAGAATAAGGGGCAAGGAATCAAAACAGAGTGGTCCATGGATTCTCCCATCGATTTCAAATATGCAGAAATTTTACTGAAACGCCGATGTTTTATACCTGATGACTGTCGTAAAAAACGTTTAGCCCATCACCCCCTGAGCCTGTGACAAGCGGAAGTCAATTACTTGACTTTGCATCATCAAGCTTTCGTTTTCGGTGTTGCCTTCTGTGAGCCGACAGGGCTTGAGCGTTTGGCAGGGTCTTCTGGCACACAGGGCAGGTTTGCTCTGAGGTGTGGTCTTTTCTTTTGTGATCCGTCAGGGCTTTCGCGTTTGGCAGGATCTTCTGGCACTTAGGGCAGGTTTGCTCTGAGGTATGATATTTTCTTTTGTGAGTCGACAGTGCTTGAGCGTTTGACAGGATCTTCTGGCACTCAGGGCAGGTTTGCCCTCCGGTGTGATATTGACTTTTGTGAACCGAAAGGGCTTTCAAGTTTGACAGGGGCTTCTGGCACTTAGGGCAGGTTTGCTTTGGGGTGTGATCTTTTCTTTTGTGATCCCACAGGGCTCTCGTGTTTGGCAGGGTCTTCTGGCACTCAGGGCAGGTTTGCTCTCCGGTGTGATATTGATTTTTGTGATCCGACAGGGCTCTCGCGTTTGGAAGGGTCTTCTGGCACTCAGGGCAGGTTCGCTCTCCGGTGTGATATTCACTTTTGTGAATCGAAAGGGCTTTCGCGTTTGACAGGGTCTTCTGGCACTCTGGGCAGGTTTGCTCCGGGGTGTGGTCTTTTCTTTTGTGATCGCACAGGGCTTTCGCGCTTGGCAGGATCTTCTGGCACTCAGGGCAGGTTTGCTCTGGGGTATGATATTTTCTTTTGTGAACTGACAGGGCTTGTGCGTTTGGCAGGATTTTCTGGCACTCAGGGCAGTTTCGCTCTCCGGTGTGATATTGCCTTTTGTGAGTGCTCAATGAGGCTTGAGAGCCAAATGATTTTTCACAGCCGGGGTGATCACATCGGTATTTTTTAGAGCCTGCCTTCCTTTGTTTTTTCGCAGGAGGTGGATTTAATGTTAATGATGGACCGGTTGTACTGTCAGCACCCGAGACAACTGTCGGACCATCAGCAGGATGGCTTACCGGGCCAGACTCCTGATCGCCTGTTTGAAAATGGACATCTGTTCTGAAAGCGAAAGAGTCGTCTGAGGTTGAACGACACAGGATACTTACAAAGGGAGCGAAGATACAGCGTCCTTGTCGATGACAGCAGGGCTGTTGATGGCAATTTTCGTCAAGGCTATGTCGAGAGTCTGTGGGCCGACCCGAATTTTCATCATTATGGTCGTTGTCGTATAGATAATGAGATTTTTCTGAGTGTCTATTGAATGACTGACCATGATCCTCTTGCCCCTTTGTCCGGGAATAGTTCCCGCTGTCCGTTCCGTACATACAAGTGATGATCTGAAATTTGTTTCGCCTACAGGGTTTGTCATCGGGTGGTGAGCCTGACTCTGAATATCCGTTTGTGCAGGTAATGTGTGATGGTTCGTTTTGCATCGCCCCCCCATCGTTCATTGGCATCGCAGATAATGTGCCCGGCTCAGTTTTTATAGAAAAACTCTGGCTCGTCGAAGCCCCGTTCTGGTTAACCTCAACGATAAAACGGTAGGTCTGTGACTCAACCGGGCAGACGAATGGCACAACGATCAATACGTGCAAGAGTAGACGTTTAATGGTTCTATCCTTTGTTTTCTTCGGATAGGAGCAGTGAGGATAGACGAGAGGATCAGGGGCAAGGAACTAAAACAGAGTTGTTCATGGATTCTCCCATCCATGGTAAACGTGCTGAAACTTTACTGAAACGCCGATGTTTTATACCTGATGACTGTCGTAAAAAACGTTTAGCCCTTCACCCCCTGAGCCTGTGACAAGCAGAAATCAATTACTTGACTTTGCATCATCAAGCTTTCGTTTTCGGTGTTGCCTTCTGTGATCCGACAGGGCATTCACGTTTGGCAGGATCTTCTGGCACTCTGGGCAGGCTTGCTCTGGGGTGTGGTCTTTTCTTTTGTGATCCGTCAGGGCTTTCGCGTTTGGCAGGATCTTCTGGCACTCAGGGCAGGTTTGCTCTGGGGTATGATATTTTCTTTTGTGAGTCGACAGCGCTTGAGCGTTTGGCAGGATCTTCTGGCACTCAGGGCAAGTTTGCTCCGGGGTGTGATCTTTTCTTTTGTGAGCCGACAGAGCCAGAGCGTTTGGCAGGGTCTTCTGGCACACGGGGCAGGTTTGCTCTGAGGTGTGGTCTTTTCTTTTGTGATACGACAGGGCTTTCGCATTTGGCAGGGTCTTCTGGCACTCTGGGCAGGTTTGCTCTGAGGTGTGGTCTTTTCTTTTGTGATCCCACAGGGCTTCCGTGTTTGGCAGGGTCTTCTGGCACTCAGAGCAGGTTTGCTCACCGGTGTGATCTTTTCTTTTGTGAGCCGACAGGGCTTTCGCGTTTGGCAGTGTCTTCTGGCACTCTGGGCAGGTTTGCCCTCCGGTGTGATATTGACTTTTGTGATCCGACAGTGCTTTCGCGTTGCGCAGGGTCTTCTGGCACTCTGGGCAGGTTTGCCCTGGGGTGTGATCCTTTCTTTTGTGAACCGACAGGGCCAGAGCATTTGGTAGGGTCTTCTGGCACTCAAGGCAGGTTTGCTCTGAGGTGTGGTCTTTTCTTTTGTGATCCGACAGGGCTTTCGCATTTGGCAGGGTCTTATGGCACTCAGGACAGGTTCGCTCTCCGGTGTGATATGCACTTTTGTGAATCGACAGGGCTTTCGCGTTTGACAGGGTCTTCTGGCACTCTGGGCAGGTTTGCTCTGAGGTGTGGTCTTTTCTTTTGTGATCCCACAGGGCTTCCGTGTTTGGCAGGGTCTTCTGGCACTC
>NZ_JAGRPU010000102.1 GCF_024606225.1 Endozoicomonas sp. ISHI1
GGTTAACAAAGAAATCGAAGGACTCGTCAAGTACTGTGGTGAAGAGTGCAGAAAGTTGCTGCTTGAGCAAAACCCACATCTCTGGGAGGGCAAGCTGGATTCCCTGGATGGTCTTAAGCTGAACGGGATGGATCATAAATTTAAAGGGATTGATTTCAGCGGCTGTTCAATGAAGGGTACAGTACTGCAATCCGCTGTATTTCTGAGATGTAAATTCAATACAGAGCTGTTAAACAGTGCTATTGTCGAAAATAGCTTTTTCAGCGGATGTTCTTTTGAAGGCGAGCGGCTTTCAACTTCGCTATTGGACAATGTCCGTTTTAATCCCGAATGTGATATAAAAGGCCTGGTGTATGAAAGTACGCGACGGCTTTCCCGAATCCTATATGAGTCGTGTGTTAATCAGAACAATGAGTTCAATCTGAAACGATGGCTGGAGGTGATGGGGAAAAGTGAGTGTCTAAGCGGTCGCTCAACACCGCTGGATGATTTAAGCCGGGATATTCTGTCCCAACATATTGAAGAAATTAAAAGAACGTATCCACAGCAACTTTGTGAAATTATTTTTGCACTTTTCTCCATTGAATTTAAAACTACTGCCAATGCAATAAATTTTGTCTGCAGTAATCCGGAATTCTATGATCGTAAAATCAAAGATCTCAAAGATTTGTATTTTGAATTCAGAACCATCTTCCTGAAAGAAGGAGATTATGGGAAATTGTCAGGTGATCCATTCGACGAATTATGCATTCTCTATAACTTCGAAAACAATTCTTTTTCCCGGGAAGCGGTTTTGGCGTTGATGTTAAATGTTATTAACCTTGTTCTATTCCCTGAATCCAATGATCAATACATAGACTTTGGCGTCAATGCCAACAACGCCGATGAGCATGACGATTGCTTGAAAGCCATTCCTGAGGTCAGTAGCGAAAGTGCACAAAAGAACTCAATCTCATCCCTGAAAACAGGTAGCCTGCCTCTGGTTGAAATGCAACGTTACAAAGCTCATCTTTGTCGCTTTTACCTTAGAAACTACCGGAAATATTTTCATCGATTCTGGAAAGAATGCTCAGAAAAGAGTCAATTAACAATAGCCAAACACTGTTTGCGTCATCAAAATGTTGCCGTTAGCCCCTCAACAACCGAGGAGTTTATAACATTGTTGTCTAAAGACCACGATGTGGAAATTTGGCGGGACATGTATAACGCCAACATGGAAAAACATACAAAAATTCAGAAAGAGTGGGATCTGTTGCGTCCGTAATATTTTGGAGAGTGGGGCAAAGACAACAGCTATTATTGAGTTCGAATGGCCTACCCCCTCAATGTGGCACTGCCAATCTTAGCCACACCTCAACTCCTCCTGCCATTCCTCAGGTGTGGAGGCAATCTTATGGTTTTATCCGGTCTTCACAGAATGGATGAAACTAATTATTGGATAAACAGTCTCAATTGTTATTGGTTCGATAGATTTCATATCTACCAAACAGATTGGTATTACAAGGATAGTAGTGAGGGCTGAAGAAATGGATTTGCCAGGTATTAAAACAGTCAGTGAAAAAACAGAACAGGCGTCTTTTGTCGGTTGCATCGGTTCATCTAACAATGCTAATAGGACAGGCACCGCTTTTGCCAGAGAAGTGAGTAAAAGTGAAGAGTTAATGCTTCCGGCTGTTGCTTGTGCAAAGTGGGATGAGGCGATCGAAATGGATTTCATGGGCAAGGCCGCGCATAAGGTAGCCGTCACTGATATTGCCCCGAAAATAATTGAGACAGCGCTGGAAACGCTGAACATTGAGCCGGTAAACAAGCGTCCGAAATTTGCTGAACTCCAAACAGCCCATTTGCCGATCATTGATCAATCGTTGATCGAATCCACTCAGGTAGCGAAAACGGCCCTGCTTCTGCATTATCGTCCTAATAGCATCGCTCCCCATGACCAAACCATTGCCCGCCCTGTTCATGGTCTCCAGCACAGTTGCCGGACGGCGATCTGGGCAGTAGCCCTGTTGCAACAACGTAAACTACACGGCGATCCTCAGGCGCTGGCATTTCTCGACCACATGGTACCCCTGCTGATCAAAACCTGCCTGTTTCACGACACTGGCCGTGAAGGCGATGGGGACGATACGGTGGAGTGGGAGCGGGCCAGTGCGGACAACCTGAGGGAACACCTGCGCAACTTCGGGGTGGATCAGTCCCTGGCATGGCAATGCGGTGAAGCCATTTGCCACAAGGATAACCCGGAGGGCTGCCAGCATCTGCCTGAAGAAATACAGACCCTGCGCAGTCTGCTCCATGATGCGGATACGCTGGATGTGATGCGGGTCAGGGGATACTTTTACATGGACCGGCTGGAGTGTTTTGCTGCCTGTCAGGATGATCACCAGAAGCAAGACTGGCGCCTGCTGGCCGAGGAGGTCTGCCAGATGATCGCCAGGCAGGGTGACCTTTTTTATCCGATTAAATTGCAGGACAGTCCCGCAAAGCGCGATCATTTCTTCAGCATCGGTGCCCCCAGCCAGTCTGAGAACACTAAAAAGCAGTGGGAGCACCACCCTTCGCCTTTCAGTTATCAGCTCTTTACCATAGGCGAGCAGTCCGCTGTTGTCCGGGGGTTAATAACGCCTTATACCGGACATCTGGCAGAACCATCAGAATCGACCTTCTCTCTTTCACAACTGAACCCGCAGAGTGGTGCCATAAAAGAATGTCAGAGCACTTGGCCAGCGGGGCTGTATAACGACCCTGTTAACCAACAGGTTTATTCCATCAAACCGGCGAGCTGTGAACTCAGTGCCCGCAACCAGCTACTGATGGCCAACCTGGCCGGGTTGCTGGGCATCACAGTACCTCAGAGTTTTGTCCATCAGGAGCAGGGTCAGTTTTATGTGGTCAGTCCTGTCCCCGAACAATGGCAGGGCAAGCTCAGAGGCGGAGAGGCAACACTGCGCTCTTTGTCTTCAGAGCAATGGGCCAGATTATTGCTGATTAATGTGATAGTCGGTAACGAAAATATGGTTAACAGCGTCTGGGAGGGCATTGAACTGACCCCGGAAGGGGAGCCGGTCATGTTCAACTGGGACTTTGCCGGACTGGCGACTCGCTACCCGTGTCCTGAGAAACCAGAGCCTGCCCCCCAAGCGGACGATTTTTCCTCCATGCCGGTGCTGCTGAATAGACTGCGAAACCCAAAGGCCCCCCCCATGAACTCGTTACCGATCAACAACCCCTGCGTCGATATCCTTGCGCAATTAGACGATGACTTGCTGGGCCATACCCTGAAAGATATCTTGTGGCAGGTCGACTGGCAGGCCCTTGACCGACTGATCGAACACAGCGGTTTTCTGCCCGGTGACCGAAGCTGGTTACGGCAGACGATTCACGATCGCATTGCCTGGCTGACCACACGCTTCCCCAACAGCCTGGAGGCCGGTGAGAGGGTATCCATGGCGGAGTTCAAGGCAATAGAAGCGGCAGGTATCCGTGGCGGCTGGCTGCCGGTTAAAGGTCGGGATATCCGGGGTGGGCAGATCGGTATTAGCCAGTTACTGGATGCCAACGGCCAACCCATTACCCGGATGTCCCTCAAGCTGTCCCGGGAAGCGGGCAATAAACTGG
>NZ_JAGRPU010000103.1 GCF_024606225.1 Endozoicomonas sp. ISHI1
GCCGGTTCTCAGCAAAATGGCTGAGGAAGCGGCTTTACCCAGTGGCATAGCCAGCCCGCCCACTTCAGAGACTTGTTCAATGCCGCTGTGGTAGGCATATTGCCCGGTTCGGTCAAGATCAACCTCATAGCGTTCCAGCCAGTGCTGGAAAGGTGTGAGTATTCTGTGCAGGTAATCACCCCTGTTGGTCAGATCAAGAAGATAGAGGAACGACATGTTTGAGAGGGATAGCTCGGCAGCCTGCTCGACGGTATGGGTTGTCAGGAGAGGTTTGTAGTTGGAGAAGTACCAGGTGACAGCCTGTACCAGAAAGGCTGAAGGTTTGACCCAGTAATCATTGAGCTGATGCTCAACCGCTGCAACATGGGCCTGCATTAAGGTATCGTAGATAGCCCTGGTCAGTTCTGATTCAGATAGTCCGGCAGCATGAGCGTAAGGTGTCAGGGTGTCCTGAACATTGCCCAGAAACGCTGCCTTCCTGCGACCGTTGTTAAAGGCAATATCGTCAAGAACATAGTTGGCGATGACCGCTGCTGCGTACTCCTTCATGCCGACAACCGACTCTTTCATACCTGCCGGGCCAGAGGCGGTTTCGGGCACGGGAGTAAAGACACTCTGTATGAATTTTTTGGTACCCTTGTGGGACAGCAGCTGGACAACCTTTTTGAACTCAGGCAACTTGACGCTGTGTTTGTAGCCAAGAAAGTGCTCAAATTCATCCACTGTCTGATAACCTTCGACACCTTTGACGGCCTTTATGTAGTTCTTAAGTTCCACCTTGCTGATCAGACCTTCACGCAGCAGACTTATGATCTTGTTGTCGCTGGCAGAATGGGTAGCGAAGTATTCCGGGAAGCTTTTCAGGTTCTCTGATTGATGTTGAATGAAGTGAACGGCTGTTTTGCTCATGCTGCGAATTTCGTCGTCGTATTCCAGAGCCCCTTTTTTCATCCCACGTCTGGCATTGCGCACAAGAATGCAGATTTTATTCAGATCATTCCCAAGCAGAGCTTCAACAGGCTCTATAGGTGATTCAGGTAAGGTCGTCTTCAGGCTCTTGAAAACCTCCACAATCCGACTGGCCTGTTTAAGCGTCAGTTTGTCACCGATCAGTGCCTGCAAGTGAATCGGTGCAAATTCATCGTCAAAATCGAAAGTCTCAAGGCAGGATATTGTCTTACCGCTTTCTGCTGCTAATTCTGCCAGACCCATCGCCGTTTCCAGAGCTTGTTTTCTGAGACAGTTTTGCTGTACAAAGGCGACCATAGCGGTCCGAACTTTTACCTGTTTCGGCGAATACTGGAAGGGGCCCCCGTCATGTTTGACGGCCCGCTCAGCCGCCTTCAGGACTTCCTTCACTCTCTCAATGTCTGCTTTCCTGATTTCAATTTCATCTTCCAGATAGGCCTGTTCCTGAACCAGATGCCGGATTTTGCCGTCAGTACCATCACCCCCACCCGTGACTTGAGTGTATTTTTTCCTGGTTAAAAGCGGTTCACCCCCGACTTCATGGGATTCGTCCCGACCATGGGCATTTGTGTAATCTTCACGGCTACGAAGCCTGTTCAGCCTGCGATGAAAACCTGCCAGCTCACTTTCAGCTCTTGCTATTAACCACCTGGCTGAGGCTGCTTCACGGTCAAGTACGTATCGTGGTTTTGGTCCCAGGCGAGCGATTTGCCTCTCAAGCTCATCATCAATGGCTGCGATACGCTCATTAACGTCAGGCTGACCCGCTTTGAAAACTTCTTTATCCAGCTGTTGGAGTTTTGCTGCAATAAGACGGTTCTGGTCGTCGATCCTGGCATCATCTTTATAATCTTTAATGTTGAGTTGATGAGCAATTTTATTGTTACAGGTTCTCCTGGCACTCTCATCTTCATAGAGTTCGCCTACTCTATCCCGTAATTCCTGAATTCTGTCGCTTAGAACATATTGCCGGACAGACAGGTTGTCATCGTCTTCAAACTCTACCTCCAGATCACTGGCCAGTTTAGCTGTGAAACTTTTGCCTCTCTCAATAGCATAAGGGTTTTCATGAGGGGCGATATTCAGCTCGTCCTCCAGATCGATAAGACGACTTGCTTGTTGTTCTCTGGCTCGCTGATCCCATTCTTCGATTATGTAGTTGAGACGATCACGAATCGTCATGGGTTTGATAGCCATTTCCGAAGAGTTCCCTTCCGGATACTCCCAGTCTGAACTGTCTGAACTGTCTTCCCACCAGAGCGTATCGTGCATTTCATTCAGCTCGTCTTTTGAGATATCACCGGCATCAAGCTTTGTCAGAATCCTTTCGAGTCTTGCTGTTTTATAATCACCTTCATTGATCTCGATGTTGAGTAATCTTTCCACATGGTCCAGTATGGAATGGGCCTTTTCTTCTGACCGCTTTCTGGCCTCTCTGATGTTCTGATCTATGCGTATAGAAATGATCTGATGAAGGTTATACACACTCTGCTTTTGATTGAAGTATTTACCCTCATTCAGAACTATTAATACCCCACGAATTGTCTCCAGTACCTCGGGCATCAGTTTGGGATGGCCTGGTGTTTTGATGTCTTCCAATTCAGTTTTCAGCTTTGAAGGCTCCAGGAGCTTCTCAATTACCTTTGATTTTATACTATCGCTGTCTTTCAGGCGGATGTCTTTGGCCGGATCAATGCCAAGAAACGCTGCCAGAGCGTCTCTTTTGGCTAAGGTGCAATAATCCTCCATACCGAGCTGATTAGTTATTGCCTTAAGTTGTTGACGCAGATCTTCTTCCCGGGCTTTCATTGTCTTAAATGTTTGCAGCAGGTGTTCCTGTTGAGCGTCAATATTTTTATTGCTATCAAAATTCTGAATGTTTAAATGAGCGGCAATGGTTGCATAACGAGCTTTTATTTCAGCATCTGTTCTGGAGTCCTCATGCTGAAGAAGCTGTTGAGCGACCCAGGCTTGCTGTCGTTTGAGGTGTTGCTGAATGGCCTGTCGACGGACTTCCGGATTCTTTCTGTTATCTGAGACCAGACCGAGTATACTTTCGAAGTTAGTCAGTGAGTTCTGGATGACCACATTGTTGAGTTCTACCTTTTGTTGCAGCTGTTGTTGAATGGACTGATAGCAGGTATCCAGATCATCTTCATGGTTCAGAGTAATACCTAACCTGCTTTCAATGGGTGCCAGTCTTGCTTTTACAGCTTCTTGCCATGGCTGTGTTGTTGTAGCATCTTTTTCGTCAAGAGATCTTTTGATTTCAAGAATTTTCTCCCTGATGATTCTTTCTTGTTCTTCCAATGGCTGGGTATCGTCCCGGTTATCAATACCAAGCTCCGCTCCCAGTTGTGTGTTGATATAGACTCTTGCTTCTGCCACAGAATCGCGAAGGTGTTTGTCAATCGTTGGAAGTAGATTGACCATGTGCTGAAATTTCTGTAAACAGTTTTTCTTTGCTTCCAGCTTTTGTTGATATTGACGCTGAAAATATGGCTGTTGACCCACCTTGGCCAAATTCAGCCAAAGGTGCATTCGAATCATCTCATGACGGGCTTTCGGG
>NZ_JAGRPU010000104.1 GCF_024606225.1 Endozoicomonas sp. ISHI1
GGGTGAAAAACGTCTGCAGCCAGCGTTCCGAATCGTCGGAGGTATCCAGCAGGGCGATATCAGTGGTGCGGTCCCGGAGATAGAGTTGGGTGTTGGCGTCAGACAGTAACCGGATGGCATTGGCCAGCTCTTTGCGTCGGGCATTACAGCTGTTGGTATCGGCTGATCTTCGGCGTCTGTCACAAGGGGGCGGTAGTTGGGCTGTGAGAAAATTGATGTTGTAGAAATCATTTTTGTATTTCGCGTTAAGAGTGGCAGCACCCTCTATCGTGGTAGGATCGAGGGGGTAAACGTCAAATGAATTTGCCCGTAACCGTCTTTGGAGGGTTTGGAAGGCCCTGGTCTTTTCTTCTTCACTCTTGAACCTGACCATTTCTTCCTCAAGCTGGTTGACCAGATTAAACGCGGGGAAACGATGTGCATAGCGCTCAAGCCATTGACTGTACGAGGAAGATTCCCGCGCGAGTGTGAGTGTATCTGATAAACGATCAGTTTCTCTGACATCCCAATTGACGAAAGCAACTTTTTCAGGCTCCGCATTTTCCTGTAATCCATGAGAGATCACGTCCTGGAAATTAAAGTGTAATGCGTAATCTTGAGCATCTTTTCTTGGGTCTTTAGACTCCTTAGACGCCTCCTCAATCGTGGCTTCGTACAAAGCATTTTCGATTGGAGCAAAAGTGAACTCGTTCGCGATGATGGCTTCAGGCAAACCATCATTGAGCCTGTGACCGGACTCAATCAACCTATCTTCGAGTAAGGCTTTGACGAACTCCTCTCTGCTTTTGACATCGTCTGGATCCTCTTCGCTTGAGATATCGCCTGGATCCTCTTCATTTGTGATATCGAATAACGGATTTTCGAATCCGGTATCGCTACGTGGATCTTCGGGTCTGGCATGGGTAAACTCATTGCTGGGGGCGAGGGAGGTCAACCCGAACTTGGCCTCGAATAGAACGGTAAGCCCGTCAGGCTTGAGGGTAAAAACAACACGGTTGAGTTCAGCATAGGGCGCCTCTTTTGAAGTTGAAGGCCTGTCAGGATCACCACCGGTAGTTTGCTGAGAATCGCCTGCTGACACAGACCCTCGAATCGCGACAGCAGAATTTGCACGAATTCCTTTTTGGGCCAACTTTTTCAAAACTTCAGGTACAACATAATATTTATGGCTAGTATCCACTTCGCCCGCAGAACCTGAAATATCTTGTGCAGAATTATCAAAAGAGAAGGCTATGGATTGTACGGTGGTATTCTCGGGGATGGCCATTCTTAGAATCGATGATAGATTTTCCACTATGTCCTGAGAATAGAGATAAGCATGAGTATTCAAATTGGCGTCAAAGAAAAGAAGACTTCCAGTAATGATGACTTTAGTGTCTTCACCAATATTTCTGAGCGGTATTCCTACCATTGTTTCAAGTTTATTTTTCCCCGTCATATCAATATTAAAAACGTTGTACAAAGTGCTGGTTCTTTCGGTGCGGTACATCTCATAAAGCTTGAGACACCTTAAAAAAGAACGCTCCATTTCGTGATTATCAGACAAATGAATCATTATTAATTTTTTGTATTTTTGCTTACGCACTAACCCATCAGAATAATTTCCATAAGATTTTCTGTTAAAGAAGAGAACATTTGCTGAGAATTCATCAGTTGGATTGATTGTAGGCCTATTCGTTGTTTGAATTTTTCTTAACCTTTCAAAAGCATCATAACCTAATGTAGCGATAACATGATAGTCAACCTCCTCGCTACCATACGAATGGTACATCATTGTAACTTTATAGAATTCATTGTTAGAGATATTTATTTTGTTTTCATTATAGAATTGATGTAAAGCTTCCTTCAGCTTTAGCATGGATTCTTCTGTGGTTATTGCTGATTTTTTTAACTTCTCTACAGTCTCATGAATAAAAAGGGTTTCATCAAGCATTACTTTGATTACTGGGTTTTTTATGCGAGATGCGAACATTAATGGCTGTATTGAGTCATCAAGAGCGACAGAAACAATATTGTCTTCAAAATCTATTCTTTTACTTAAAAATATTTTATTTGTTGTATATCTTGTTATTTCATATCCATCTAGACTATGGAATATTTCACTAATATCGCTTTCTGAAATGATATCTTTAATTAGACTGCTTTCTTTTTCCGGCAGGGCTTCATCGAATGTCTTAAAGTAAGTGGCAGGATCTGAAACAATTCCATCTGCGAACATTTTTTCGAAAAGAGCGCGTATTTTGGTACTTTCGAGCAGATATTGCTTCCAAGGGCTCACTCCCTTTCCTGATATAGGGTCTAGCGAACTGCTCCTCTTTAGGAAGGGCTTGCTATCCAGTTTTGGCAGTAGTCCTTTATCAATATATATCCCTCCAAGCTTGTATTGATTATACAGACCTATGAATCTTTCGATTATCAAAGTGCTAGTAACGCTTAAAAAGCGCCTGATATAAGAACCTGATTCTATATCAATATTCCACAATGTGTTAACGGTAACATTAGCAATGGATTTTTGGATTTGATCCAGCATTCTTTTGGTTTTATTCCACTGGTTGCTAAACTCCTGCTTTACATAATCTGAAAAACTAGATTTCATTATATCCAATTTTTTTATATCAGCATCTTTTCCCATAAAATCATCAATTTTTTTCCAGATGCTATTTTTAAACTGTGTAATATCAGCAGGGTAATCTTCTTCAATAGTTTGTTTTTTTCTCTCAGAAGACAGCAGTGAATATAAAATCTTTCGGTATATTAAACCTTCGGGAGCCCATACATGGATTTTATAGTCCGGGTTCACCTTAGCCCATATTGTAAGCCAACCAGGCTCCCAGCCTTCGGCAGGACCGACGATACTAACATGAATATTCTTGGGTATGGATGGCATGATAACACCTGATAGGTTGACCTATATGGTTTTCCGAAGGATTGCGATACTTGCCTTTTTACCGGCGTGATCAGAAGGTACTCAAATGCGAAAAAGCCGCAATGTGCAGTTTAGTACTGAACTCCGCCACGTTCCCATAAACGTGCCGTCAAGTCCGCTCAACCCCGACCCATCGTCGTCAAGGGTTCCGGAGTTGTCAGGTTCTGGGTCATTCTCTGGCTTGCCGACGACATAAACGACGGACTTTCGCCACTGCGATGGCCTGACAGGGCACTGATGTCCTGCACCAGACGCTGGTAGTGTTGGTTCAGCTCTGTGTCGTTCAGACTTGCCACTCCTTGCTGCTTACTCTTCGCTGTATCCGTGTCAGCGTCGTCTTTACCGCCTCCGGCCAGGCTGCTCAGGTAATGTACCAGCCGTTGCCCTCTGCGAATGATCCTGTTCAGAAAGCTCAGGGCTTCGT
>NZ_JAGRPU010000105.1 GCF_024606225.1 Endozoicomonas sp. ISHI1
CATCATCACTGGTGACAAAACGAAAATCGAAGGTATGAGGGGGCTTTTGGAGCGGGGAATCCGTTGAGGATACAGTTCTCGCCTTGCCAGGCATCTTCATCGGAGATGACGATAGATTGAGTTTGGCCGTTACATCAGAGCAGACCTTTGCAATCGGTTCATCCAGCTTTGCTCTGCTGGCTGGAGTGCTATTTTCAGGCATGCCGTTGTTAAGAACGGGTTTATTTATTTCTCCACCAATCTGACCATCCATGGTTAATCTCCCTACTGCTATCTGAAGGACTTAAATGAAACTGTTTTATAATTTGACCTTCAGATCGTACGAAAGTTTCATTTGGACAGTGGCTCGTTGCCATGGAAGGAAGTTACCCATCTCGAAAAATTTATCACGAACAAACTATGAGTCAGGAGGCTGACCGGGAATCGCGCTCATCCAGGCGACCCTGTAGCGGGGACGGCAGTCTATTCCTGGTCAACCTCCAGGTCAGTCGCCATCGAATTCAAATTCACGCTGTTCAAAAATTCTTCGGCAATGGTTGTCAGCTCACTGGATTTGAGCACCAGAGCGTTACTGGCGTTGAGTGCCTGCCGCAAGTAATCATCCTGAAGAGAGTCCAACAATTCAGAGCTCACAATATCAGACATCATGGCATACAGTTCTTCTGGTGAGGATGGATCATGAGCGCCATAGGAGTCCTCTTCGTTGTACCCAAAGATGGATGCCTTGGCCCAACAATAGGTTAGGCAGCCACCTTTCGAGTGTGTCAATCTATACAGATAATGACAGAAGGCCAGCTGAATCACCTGCTTGCATATTTCTCTAGTCTCATTCACAACACTTTGCTTCTCAAGGTAGATAAATTTTTCCGATGCTGTTGGCTCATTCCTGCATTGGTTTTTCTTTGTCTCATATTTATTGATGTCTTTCAGTAAATGCTTAAGTTGCGGAGTGTCCTCAAACGCTCGTTGAAACAGGGCTTCAGCCTTTTCCTTAATCAATGTGCCCCCCCAGGAAGGTTCCCCTGCGATAATCACCGGACGGTGGTTCCCCTTGCCTGAAATTAACCTCGGAAACGCGGGATGGTGGGCCAACATTCGCTCAACATTGGGAATACCCTCAGGTTCGTCCGTCCAGGCGTTCTGTAAGAATGGATTGGCAATATGATATTCAAGGGATGATGAAAAGCCATCATGACAATGACTGACGAATGGGGTATCACTATCTCTTTGTTGGAAGTTTTCATAAGCCATATGCAACAACTGACTATTGTTTTCCCTGGAAAAGAACTGCTTATACCACTTTTTCAAGCAATGAGCGGCTTCAACCTTGAGTTCATCGACGCTTTTCAGACGCACCAATAGCTCATGATGTTCACCGGCGTCTGCAATATAGTCCTCATCGGCCAGTATTGGATCCAGCCAACCCAATTTCAGGACTTCAAGGGCAAAGCGGATAACCGATGGCTTGGTCAGGTCACTCGCTGTCAGTATTTCTAACATTGAATGAAACCAATTGTGATCGCATAGGTCCTCCTGATCAATTATTTTTGGATGAAGTAACTTGAGTTGTTCAGTAATCTGCTCTTCATCACTATCGGACAATATTCGTGTCACCGCTTCCGATATCGAATCAAGTTGCATCTCGTAACAGCCCGATGCTTCTTTCCCCAGCGAGACGATTATTGAGACGGCCATAGAAAAACTGGTTAAATCTTTTTGCTCCCAAAGGTTCTTGACTATTTTGGAAATAATTAGCCTGGTATCTGGCAATGCGCTGTTTTTCTCAAGGGCTTTGTTCAGTTCCCCGAGGCTCATGTTACAGGCCTTAGCCAGAGTTTGCTGTTGCGGCAAATCAGCACCTTTCATGAGATTTTTCAGGAAAGCCTTATGCTTCTTTATCTCAGTGCTGGAACTGCTGACATTTGTGCTTGGCTGGAAGACACCGTCTATTTCTCTTCTTTTGACGGGCGCACCGCTGAGATCCACTGACTTCCAGGTTTGGCTCTTATCATCGTAATATTCAGCAAAGCTGTGGATATAACTATTCACTACCCGGGATGGAATCCCGAAATAACGACAAAAAGCAACAAAAACAGGCGCACGATGACGGCAGCTCCCTTGCCGTTCTTTTACCAGAAATTTAAAGAAATTCTCATGACAATCTGGTTTAGCTTTACCGGAAAACTGTCGGCAATAGTCTGTGATTGCCTCAATTCGTTGCTCAGGGTCTTTGGCGTCTTTTATTTTCTGCAAAGGCGCCTGTATTTCAGGTGGTTGTTGCTTAATGTTCTCTAACACTCCCTTCAGTACTGTTTTCATGCCTTTTGAACACCGGGCGTCAAGGCTTGTTAATCGTTCTGGCCGGGCTTCTTCAGGAGGTGTTTTTCTGCCTGGTTCTCTGTGTTCTACGACATAAGCAACTTCAATAACTTGGTCGGCTTTGGCTTCCGGAATCAACAATGTGTGCATCCCGGTATATCGATCCCTTAACAGTTTAAATGACAAACCGGGTTTTATATGCAGGGCAACGATATAGTTGTTAAACGTCAGGCTGGGCAATACAAGTTGACCATCTTTTTTCGATGATCCCCTAAAAGTTGCCAGTGTTTGATCGCTGGCTAGAGTCACTTCCTGGTCACGCTCTGGTAACGGGGCCGGTATGAGGGTTTCGACCCCATCAATGTATTGATTATCAAGAGCGGTCAGTTCGACATCACCCCAGCCATTCACATTAATATCCAGTACATCGATGCGATACATATTGGAAGGATGGTTCTGCGTTTTAAAAATTTTAACATCCTCAACTTGCCCCAACTCCAGACCCTCATACTTTGTTAGATGGTCCAATACCAGAGGAACAGGCTCTTTGCCGGGAGACGTTTTGCTTACCGGGCCTTTGTTTTTTGTTCTCCGGTCTAATGCCCGGTGGTCAGGCTCTTTGCCGGGAGACGTTTTGCTTATTGGGCCTTTGTTTTTTGTTCTCCGGTCTAATGCCCGGTGGTCAGGCTCTTTGCCGGGAGGCGTTTTGCTTACCGGGCCTTTATGTTTTTTTCTCCATTTCAATATTTTGGCCAGCTTCGAGCTGAATTTCAGGCGGTGTTTTTCAGGAGTCTTGTCATTGCCAATCGCAGACGCTTCGTTAATATCATTGCCAACCGCAGACGCTTCGTTAATATCATTGCCAACCGCAGACGCTTCGTTAATATCATCTTCAAGCTGTTGGCTCGTCAGATCACTTATCT
>NZ_JAGRPU010000106.1 GCF_024606225.1 Endozoicomonas sp. ISHI1
TGGCCTTCACCTCTTTGCCTCTGGCAGAGAGATCTGACGCTTGGGCTAACCCCTGCTCAATCTTTGTCAGGGTGATGACATCCGTATCCTGATAGAGCTGTTCCAGAAATCCTCCATTCAATGCGCCCTCAATCTTTATCTGACTGAAGCTTGTCTCTCTGGAGGCCATGCTGCGTAACAACCGGTTCACAGGTTCCATTTGGGGCCACCCGGCCGGGTGATGGTTGTGTAATTGCATCCCGATTAATAATTGGTAGGCAAGCGGTATACCGGCAATGGCGGCTGGTAGCAGCAGCTCGAATGCTTTTTCATAGATCTTGAGCGCTTCTGATTTTCCAGACGGGAGTTTTTGGTTCAGGATGAACAACGCCTGAACCAGTTGTGCATAGGGGAAGTGGTTCTCATAAGCGGCCTGTTCCAGTCCTGTGCGCTGCTGACTGCCGAGGGTATTAGCCAGATTAATGGTGATGACCGGCTGGTCACCGGATGTATCTACAGAAACTCCGGAACAGGCCAATATTTGCAGGGTTTTTGTTTTTCCGTCCTCCAGTTGATTTTGCAATGTACCGAGTTTTGTATTGGGCGTAGGGTTTTCTTCAGAGCTTTCGCAATGTTGTGTCTTAATTGCCCTGTTCAGCTCACCCGAAAAGTTATGATTAACCTCCGTAAGCCAGTTTGATATTTCTATGGACTGAGACAAAGCCGTTTCAAAATCGATCATATTTGAGACAGACTTTTGGGCAGCGGCTTCTTGCTTTCTTTCTTTTGAGCGTTCAACAGGATCAGGTGCTGTTTTCTTATTATTATGGGCTACCGTAGATTGTTGATCATCAGGGTTTACTGCTACTTCGATATCGTTCTTTTCCGGTGCAGTTGCATGGTTGCTTATTTCTGGTTGGATCGTTTTTTTCTGTTTGTTTTTCTTTTTCTTTTTCTTTTTCTCCTTACAGGAACCTGGAGCCAAATCCTCTGTTTTCAGCCCCAGATCTTCAACATGGGTGATGGTGGCGACGGCTGCATGTTCATCAATGGTGTTTTGCCCCGATGCACTTTCAGCTGAAGGTTCGACGGCACCGGGTGCTGTTATTTTGGTTTGCGCTGCAACCATCGTAGGTTGCTCACTGGCATTATTTTCTGCCTTAATATTGCTTTCCTGTTTATTGTCAGGTTTTGGCTTGATATAGGGATGCAGAAATTCGGGTAACCTGAATGATTCTGACAAATCGCCGAACAGTGATCGTTGAATAATTGCCTGAACCTGTTGCTCAGTGTCACTCGCTAGCATGATTTTTAATGCATTTTCAGCATTTTGCACCCGTCGCTTTGAATCAATACCCGGGTAGGTTTGTTCAAGTTGCGTGTCCCGAAGCAGTTTTTCAACCATAGCGGGCAGGCTCGGTATGAGCAATTTGGAACCCGTAGCAAAAGGTTCTACACGCATAAAATCGAAATAACCTTCAGGACCGGCGGAAATGTCGATAGATAAAATGCGCCATTTTTTTGCCTGACAATGATCGTACCCAATAGTGTTTTCTCGGTTTTTGCCGGGAAAGCAATTGATCTTTAAGGTGTGCAGTAACACTTTGCCTTGCGATTCTTTTGGGCTGGCCAAAACCATAGTGTAAATGTTGTTGCGTCTTACGAAGGTGCCGGGCAGAGTGCGTCTTAGCTTGTCCTCTAAGGAGGCCGAAATCGTTTCCAGTCTTGTAATATCCTCAACTGCCAAATCAATATCATTAGTAACAGGTACCTTGCCAAGTTCGGTGGGTTTAACCGATGATGCAAGATGTTGCCATCTGGCTGAACCACCATAAATAAGAGCATCTTCGGTATCGGATATAATTCTGCGGGCTTCTGCATAAGTTTTTCTAAAAACAGGTGCGAGCACAACGAGTGCAGGAACGACATAGCGGATATCCTGTTTTTTAACTAAAAATGCGCCCTCGGAATAATTTTTTAAATGATCATCGAAAGACTGTAATTTATCATTTATCGTTGATGTGGAGAGGTCCGGAGCTATGAAGGAAATATATTTACTGGCAGAGTCTTGCCAGAAAAAAACCACTGATCCAAGAACGTTTTTGCTAATGTAGAGGGTTCCATCGGGGTTCTCTGTATCGTCGAACGGGTAGCAAACCAAGCCTAATTGATTGTAAAACCTGAACAGGTTATGTCCGTCTTTTTCCCGCATGAATTCATCGGGTGCAGTCAACACCTGTTTTAGCACCTCGCTGGCAGAAGTTATGGATTGGCAGCAAAGGCCTTCCCAGCATAATAAAATATCTTTTTGCCATTGTGGAAACAGTTCCCATAAAGCATTTTCAGACTGACCGGTTCCCGGCCATTCTTTGCCTTGGTTATTTAAGCGGGAGCCGGTCAGGAAGTGAGTGAACCAGGCGTTGTTGTCACTGCGATGAGACAGTTTTACCACATGATTCTCGTGAAACAGGAAGATATGGAGATCTTCAAGCTTACCCAAAGACTGGTGAGGCGAATGATTGTGGTTTTTATCATGGTTATAGCAGTGATATTTCTGACCATCAGGAACGATGACCTGTTCAGGAACGATGACCTGTAAAGAGTTTTGCAGAGCTTTCGATGCCAGCATCATGTGTTGCTGGTTTTTCGGATCAAAACCCCGGAGCATTTGGTCATATAATGTTTCACTTCCACCATCGGTTGGTTGGCATTGACGGAACAAGGTTTCAAACTTTTCCAAAGATGGAATACCCAACTGTTCTGACAGGAAATCCGATAAATAGCCCACTCTTTCAGGCCGAAGCCCATAGATCCTATTGAGAGTAATTAGGTGATCAAGCAAGGATGCTGAGGCGACTGCGTCTGCGGGCGTGACCGGATGGTTCCCATTCCTGGTCGGTGGTGGCGGCTCATTACCGTCAATATTTTTCCTACCGTCAGAGTGACTGCTTCGTTCACTTTTCTTGCCGTTTTGTTCGGCTTTTTTTTCAGAAGGGGAAGCCGGATCGGACTGGGACCGGGTCGGCCCGCTATTGCCCTGACCGCCAGAAAAAGTAATCA
>NZ_JAGRPU010000107.1 GCF_024606225.1 Endozoicomonas sp. ISHI1
ATAAATTGGTCTAAAAATTCCTGCTTCTTCGTCAAATAGCTCGCTATTCTCCTCAGAAGCAGAAATTTTTATCCTCAATTTCTTGCAATCCTCGCTACGGACGCTTAAGTCCGACAGGCTGCTAGACGACTACAACTAATGAACTTTCTATCTTTCAGCATCTGCACAATGGCGTCCCTTTTATTGATCACAACAAACCATCAATGATTCATCGAAAGCTTATAAATTCTCAACTCGTTATGGTGAAAGGGCGAAACCAAATGGTGGCCATTGGCACTGAGGGCGGTTGATTTGATCGCACCTCTGTGAGTAACAACGGCTTTTTCTACCCATGATCCATTCGTCGTCTGACCATAAATTTTTGACGTTCCATCGGTACTGGTGGTCACTACAAGGCAGCCATCGGTGCTAAAGGTGGCTGATCTAAGCCAATCTTTGTGGGAAATGATGGCCTCTTCGATCCAGGATCCGTCACTCTTCAGACCATAGATTTTCGCCTTGCCATCGAAACTGGCCGTCACCACATGGCGGCTATTGGGGCTGAAGGTGGCTGATCTGACACCGCCGTCATGGGAAATGAGGGTTTCCTCCCATGATCCATCGTCCTTCTTACTACAGATTTTCGCCGTCTTATCGACACTTGCCGTTACCACATGACGGCTATTGGGGCTGAAGGAGGCTGAGTTGATCCAATTACGATGGGAAATGATGATTTCTTCTTCCTCAGAGCCATCGGTCTTCAGACCATATATTTTCGCCTTGTTATTACAAGTGATAGTCAACACATATCGACCATCAGTATCAAAGATGGCTGACATGACAAAGTGATCATGGGGAATGATGGTTTCTTCTTGCCATGAGCCATCGGTCTGTTGACCGTAGATTCTCGCTCTTTCAACTTCACTGGCAAACACCACTCTGCGACTATCGGCGCTGAAGGTGGCTGATATGTTCAATTCGCCATTGGAAATAGTGATTTTTTCTACCCATGATCCATCGAGTTCCTGACCATAAATTTTTGCCGTTTTATCGCAACTGAGCGTCACAACATAGCGGCTATCGGGGCTGAATGTGGCTGAGTTAACCGAATCATCATGGGAAATGGTAAGTTTTTCTTCCCAAGACCCATCGTCTCCCTCTGAACAGATTTTCGCCATTTTATCCCAACTGGCGGTCAGCAAATGGCGGCCATCGTCACTGAAGGCGACTGAGGAGAGTTGGCCATCATGGGAAATAGTAAGTTTCTCTACCCATGCCCCATCGACTTGACCATAGATTTTTGCCGTTCCATCGAAACTGGTGGTCACCACATGGCGGCCATCGGCACTGAAGATAGCTGATCCGACACCGTCTTCATGGGAAATAATGGTTTCTTCTACCCATATTCCGTGGGTCTTCTGGCCATAGATTTTCGCCGTTTTATCCCAACTGGCGGTCACCAGGTGACTGCCATCGGCACTAAAAGTGCCTGAGTTCACCCTGTCCTCATGAGCAATGACGGCCTCTGTATCTACGTTGAACGTTTCGCATTGAGCCATCAGTCGAGCTTTGGTGAAATAGAATAGAGCAGGAAAATATTCACTGTTTCGGCGTTCTATGACTGACTCGACTAACGCTTCATCCTTCGTAAACGGTCGCAGCCAGTTACGGAGTTGTTCTTTATCCTTTGTAGGAAGGATTTTCTTTAATTGATATTGGTGTGGTGAAGAAAAACGGCTATACCATGCCTTTTCCAATGCACGATCGTTTTTAATAACCCGGTTAAGGTGAGTGCAAACCTGCCGTAAGCGAACAACATCTCTAACTTCCAACAAGCCAATAATTTTATGGGTTGTTTCGATGGGTAAATCGAAAAACAAAAGTTTTTTCTTTTCTTCCTTGTCAGGTATAGCAATGGATCTACCCGCACTAACACCTGATGATTCTCCCCCTAATCGAG
Organism: Endozoicomonas sp. ISHI1; assembly: GCF_024606225.1. Classification (GTDB taxonomy): domain Bacteria; phylum Pseudomonadota; class Gammaproteobacteria; order Pseudomonadales; family Endozoicomonadaceae; genus Endozoicomonas_A. The sequence continues at coordinate 1,940 of NZ_JAGRPU010000107.1, forward strand.
CGCGTTTGATTGGCGGCGAGAGTGAACCGTCCATACTGAATGTATTATTCGCTGGATCCAAACCTGGCTTCTCCTGAGTGAGTATTCCGTGATTAACAAGGATCTTCAAAATTGATGAAGTAAATGAGACTCGGTTTTGCAAAAAAAGTTCAAAACATGGTTTTAAGTGCAACTAATAACGTTTCTGTCTTTCAGCGCCTGCACAATGGCGTCTCTTTTATTGATCACGACAAACCATCAACGATTCATCGAAAGCTTATACATTCTCAACTCGTTATGGGGAAAGGGCGAAACCAAATGGTGGCCATTGGTACTGAGGGCGGTTGATTCGGCCGCACCTTCGTGAGGAACAACGGCTTTTTCTACCCATGACCCATTCTTCGTCTGACCATAAATTTTTGCCGTTCCATCGGTACCGGTGGTCACCACAAGGCAGCCATCGTCGCTAAAGTTGGCTGATTTGAGCGAACTTTTGTGGGATATAATGGCCTTTTCGATCCAGGATCCGTCAGTCTTCAGACCATAGATTTTCGCCGTACCATCGTTACTGGCCGTCACCGCATGGCGGCTATCAGGGCTGAAGGTGGCTGAGATGACATTGTAATTATGGGAAATAATGCACTTTTCTTCCCAGGATCCGCTGTCCCTCCTACTATAGATTTTCGCCGTGCTATCGACACTTGCCGTCACCAAATGGCGGCCATTGGCGCTGAAGGAGGCTGAGTTGATCCAAGCAACGTGGGAAATGATGATTTCTTCTTCCCAAGAGCCATCGGTCTTCTGACCATATATTTTCGCCACGCAGTCAAAGCTGACAGTC
>NZ_JAGRPU010000108.1 GCF_024606225.1 Endozoicomonas sp. ISHI1
AAAGCCTCAGTGACCGGGTAAGGCAGCAAATTCTGAACGACCCCGGCTCACTTTACCAGTTTGTTCAACAGCGGCCAGAGTTACTGAACAACGTGCTGACCTATTTGAACCGGGAGTTTCCGGGGCACCCTGTCCACTCATACTTTTCTGGTCGTGTACCCCCCTATTCTACCCATCAAACAAACGGAAACCCACTGGCTTTGCTGCCAGAAGCGGGAAATGCGTTCCAGCCAGATACACAACTCCCGTCAACAACATTTACAAGGGGCATGATTGCTTTTTCTGGCGATCAGGGCAATAGCGGGCCGTCTCAGTCCCGTCGTGTTTCCCCCTCTAAAAAAAAAGCCGAACAAAACGGCAAGAAAAGTGAACGAAGTACTCGCTCTGACGAAAGGAAAAGTGTTGATGATAATGAGCCGCCACCGCCAGGCGGGAACCATCCGACCACACCAGCAAACGCAGTATCCCCGGCGTCCTTGCTTAAACATCTGATGCATCTCTACACAACCTCCGGGCTTCGGCCTGAAAAAGTGATCAACAGATCGAATTTTCTTTCAGAACAGCTGGGCATCAAATCAAGGGAGAAGTTTGAAACGTTTTACCATCCATGCCAATCACCCGATAGTGAAAGTGAAACATTATATAACCAGATGCTCCTGGGTTTTGATCCGAAAAACCAGCAACACATGATGCTGGCATCAAACGCTCTGCAACACTCTATACAGGTCATCGTTCATGATGGTCAGAAATATCGCTGCTATAGCGATGATAAAAACCACAATCATTCGCCTCACCAGTCTTTGAGTAAACTTGAAGATCTCCATATTTTCCTGTTTCACGAGAATCATGCTGTAAAACTGTCTCATCACAGTAACAACTTCCTGTGGTTCACTCACTTTCTGACCAGCTCCCACTTAAATAAGCAGGAAAACGATTGGCTGAGAGACAGTCAGTCTGAAAATGCTTTATGGGAACTGTTTCCAGAATGGCAAAAAGACCTTTTATTATGCCGGGAAAATCTTCAATACAACGCCATAAAATCTGCCAGCAAAGGGCCACTGAAAAAGACGTCCATAAAATCTGCCAGCACAGTGCTAAAACAGATCTTGACGACTCCCGGTGAATTCATGCAGGAAGAACAAGGACATAACCTGTTCAGGTTTTACAATAAACTAGGTCTGGTTTGCTACCCGTTCGACGATAAAGAGAACCCCGATGGAGCATTTTACATTAGCAAAAACGTCCTTGGATCGGTGGTTTTTTTCTGGCAAGACTCTGCCAGTAAATATATCTCGTTTATAGCTCCTGATCTCTCAACATCAACGATAAACGATAAATTACAGTCTTTCGATGATCATTTAAAAAATTATTCCGAGGGCGCATTTTTAGTAAAAAAACAGGATATCCGCTATGTAATTCCTGCACTCATGGTGCTCGCACCTGTTTTTAGAAAAACTTATACAGAAGCCCGCAGAATTATATCCGATACCGAAGATGCTCTTATTTATGGTGGTTCAGCCAGATGGCAACATCTTGCATCATCGGTTAAACCCACCGAACTTGGCAAGGTACCTGTTACCAATGATATGGATCTGGCAGTTGAGGATATTACCAGTCTGGAAACGATTTCGGCCAACATAGAGGACGAGCTAAGACGCATCCTGCCGGGCACCATTGTCAGACGCAACAACATTTACACTATGGTTTTAGCCAGCCCGAAAGAATCGCAACGCAAATCGCTACTGCACACCTTAAAGATCAATTGCTTTCCCGATAAAAACGAAGAGAACACCATTGGGATCGCCCGTTGTGAGGAAAAAAAATGGCGAATTTTATCTATCGACATTTCTGCCGGGCCTGAAGGCTATTTCGATTTCATGCGGGTAGAACCTTTTGCTACAGGTTCCAAACTGCTCATACCAAGCCTGCCCGCCATGGTTGAAAAACTGCTTCAGGAAACACAACTTGACCACACCTACCCGGGTATTGATTCAAAGCGACGGGTGCAAAATGCTGAAAATGCATTAAAAATCATGCTAACAAGTGACGCTGAGCAACAGGTTCAGGCAATTATTCAACGATCACTGTTCGGCGATTTGTCTGAATCATTCAGGTTACCCGAATCTCTGCACCCTTATATCAAGCCAAAGCCTGACAATGAACAGGAAAGCAATATTAAGGCAGAAAATAATGCCAGTGAGCAACCTACGATGGTTGCAGCGCAAACCAAAATAACCGCACCCGATGCCGTTGAACCTTCAGCTGAAAGTGCATCAGGACAAAACACTATTGATGAACATGTAGCCGTCGCCACCAACAGTCATGTTGAAGATCCAGAGCTGAAAGCAGAGGATTTGGCTCCGGGTTCCCGTAAGAAGAAAAAGAAAAAGAAACACAAACAGAAAAAAACGATCCAATCAGAAATAAGCAACCTTGCAGCTGCACCGGAAAAGAACGATATCAAAGTAGCTGCAGACCCTGATGAGCAACGTTCTACGGTAGCTCATAATAATAAGAAAGCAGCACCTGATCCTGTTGAACGCTCAAAAAAAAGAAAGCAGGAAACTGCCGCCCAAAAGCCTGTTTCGAACATGATCGATTTCGAAACGGCATTGTCTCAGTCCACAGAAATATCAAACTGGTTTAA
>NZ_JAGRPU010000109.1 GCF_024606225.1 Endozoicomonas sp. ISHI1
CAAAAGAGACGCTCTGGCAGCGTTTCTTGGCATTGATCCGGCCAAAGACATCCGCCTGAAAGACAGCGATAGTATAAAATCAAAGGTAATTGAGAAGCTCCTGGAGCCTTCAAAGCTGAAAACTGAACTGGAAGACATCAAAACACCAGGCCATCCCAAACTGATGCCCGAGGTACTGGAGACAATTCGTGGGGTATTAATAGTTCTGGATAGGGGTAGATACTTCAAACAAAAGCAGAGCGTGTATGACCTTTATCAGATCATTTCTATAGGCATAGATTATAAAATCAGAGAGGCCAGAAAGCGGTCAGAAGAAAAGGCCCATTCCATACTGGACCATGTGGAAAGATTACTCAACATCGAGATCAATGAAGGTGATTATAAAACAGCAAGACTCGAAAGGATTCTTACAAAGCTTGATGCCGGTGATATCTCAAAAGACGAGCTGGATGAAATGCACGAGGCCCTCTGGTGGGAAGACTGGCCAGACTGGGAGGATCCGGAAGGGAACTCTTCGGAAATGGATATCAAACGCATGGCGATTCGTGATCGTCTCAACTATATAGTCAAAGAATGGGATCAGCGGGCCAGAGAACAACAAGCAAGTCGTCTTATCGTTCTGGAGGACGAGCTGGATATCGACCCTCATGAAAACCCTCATACTATAGAGAGAGGCAAAGGTTTCATAGCTAAACTGGCCAGTGATCTGGAAGTAGAGTTTGAAGACGATGCCAACCTGTCTGTCCGGCAATATGTTCTGAGAGACAGAATTCAGGAATTACGGGATAGAGTAGACGAACTCTATGAAGATGAGAGTGCCAAGAGAACCTGTAACAATAAAATTGCTCATCAACTCAACATTAAAGATTATAAAGATGATGCCAGGATCGACGACCAGAACCGTCTTATTGCAGCAAGACTCCAACAGCTGGATAAAGAAGTTTTGCAAGCGGGTCAGCCTGACGTTAATGAGCGTATCGCAGCCATTGATGATGAGCTTGACAGGCAAATCGCTCGCCTGGGACCAAAACCACGATACGTACTTGACCGTGAAGCAGCCTCAGCAAGGTGGTTAATAGCAAGAGCTGAAAGTGAGCTGGCAGGTTTTCATCGCAGGCTGAACAGGCTTCGTAGCAGTGAAGATTACACAAATGCCCACAGTCGGGACGAATCCCATGAAGTCGGGGGTGAACCGCTTTTAACCGGGAAAAAATACACTCAAGTCACGGGTGGGGTTGACGGTACTGACGGCAAGATCCGGCATCTGGTTCAGGAACAGGCCTATCTGGAAGATGAAATTGAAATCAGGAAAGCAGATATTGAGAGAGTGAAGGAAGTCCTGCAGGCGGCTGAGCGGGCCGTCAAACAGGACGGGGGTCCCTTCCAGTATTTGCCGAAACAGGTAAAAGCCCGGACCGCTATGGACGCCTTCGTACAGCAAAACTGTCTCAGAAAACAAGCTCTGGAAACGGCGATGGGTCTGGCAGAATTAACAGCAGAAAGCGGTAAGACAATATCCTACCTTAAGACTTTCGATTTTGACGATGAATTTGCACCGATTCACTTGCAGGCACTGGTCGGAGACAAACTGACACTTAAACAGGCCAGTGGGATTGTGGAAGTTTTCAAGAGCCTGAAGACGACCTTACCTGAATCCCCTATCGAGCCTGTTGAAGATCTGCTCGGGAATGATCTGAAAGAAATCTACAGCCTTGTGCACAAGGCCAGGCATGGGATGAAAAAAGGGGCTCTGGAATACGACGACGAAATTCGCAGCATGAGCAAAACAGCCGTTCACTTCATTCAGCATCAATCAGAGAACCTGAAAAGCTTCCCGGAATACTTCGCTACCCATTCTCCCAGCGGCAACAAGATCATAAGTCTGCTGCGTGAAGGTCTGATCAACAAGGTTGAACTTAAGAACTACATAAAGGCTGTCAGAGATGTCGAAGGTTATCAGACAGTGGATGAATTTGAGCACTTTCTTGGCTACAAACATAGCGTCAAGTTGCCTGAGTTCAAGAAGGTTGTCCAGCTGCTGTCCCACAAGGGTGCCAAAAAATTCATACAGAGTGCCTTTACTCCTGTGCCCGAAACCGCCTCTGGCCCGACAGGTATGAAAGAGTCGGTTGTCGGCATCAAGGAGTACGCAGCAGCGGTCATCGCCAACTATGCTCTTGACGATATTGCCTTTGACAATGGCCGCAGGACGGCAGCGTTTCTTGCCAATGTTGAGGATACCCTGACACCTTATGCCAATGCTGCCGGACTATCTGAATCAGAACTGATCAAGGCTATCCACGGCACATTAATGCAGTCTCATGCCGCAGCGGTTGAACAGCAGCTTAATGAGTACTGGGTCAAACCTTCAGCCTTTCTGGTACAGGCTGTCACCTGGTACTACTCCAACTACAAACCTCTCCTGACAACCCATACCGTCGAGCAGGCTGCCGAGCTATCCCTCTCAAACATGTCGTTCCTCTATCTTCTTGATCTGACCAACAGGGGTGATTACCTGCACAGAATACTC
>NZ_JAGRPU010000010.1 GCF_024606225.1 Endozoicomonas sp. ISHI1
AATTGAGGATAAAAATTTCTGCTTCTGAGGAGAATAGCGAGCTATTTGACGAAGAAGCAGGAATTTTTAGACCAATTTATTGCAACCGCAGTAGGACAGCCTTAAGTCCGACAGGCTGCTAGTGCTGCTGTGATGAATTTGGTGCAGATACCTCGTTCACTGAGTTCCTTTTTGTTCACGTAATCGCCCCAAGGGTAACATAGCTGAACGGCTCGATGAGCCTGAGAAGGAACGGTTAACAGTGAGGTGAGTTCAGGCTGATACGATCAAACGATTGTACCAGCCTTTGACCGAGGTTTGGCAATGGGGATTAGATGAAATATCGTTGGGTTTTTAAGCGGGTGCAGTGAATTTTTAGGTAGCACCCACAGGCAGTAGTTTCTGACGTGTGAGAGCACTGAGATCCTCACCTGTTTGTTCAGATTGTTGTTTTTCAGAAAGCCTGAAGTCCGGCGCCACATGAGATCACTGCTCTTTTGTTCTGTTATTTTGGATCTCAACACCAAAGTATTTAAAATAAATTTGCAATCCTCGTTGGTTAAGCTGCGCGTTTCCATAACCCTTCGGTATTCTGAGAGCATGATGTGGAATAGTTGGCTCCCCATCCCCACATACGCGATTTTCAGTGGCATCTGCAGTGGTCGTATTTGTAGCTTCAAGGGCATCTGTAGTGGTTGTATTTGTAGCTTCAAGGGCATCTGCAGTAGTTGTATTTGTAGCTTCAAGGGCATCTGCAGTAGTTGTATTTGTAGCTTCAAGGGCATCTGCAGTGGTTGTATTTGTAACTTCAAGGGCATCTGCAGTGGTTGTATTTGTAACTTCAAGGGCATCTGCAGTGGTCGTATTTGTAGCTTCAAGGGCATCTGCAGTGGTTGTATTTGTAGCTTCAAGGGCATCTTCAGTGGTTGTATTTGTAGCTTCAAGGGCATCTGCAGTGGTCGTATTCGTAGCTTCAAGGGCATCTGCAGTGATCGTATTTGTAGCTTCAAGGGCATCTGTAGTGGTTGTATTTGTAGCTTCAAGGGTATCTGCAGTGATCGTATTTATAACTTCAGGGGCATCTGCAGTGGTTGTATTTGTAGCTTCAGGGGCATCTGGAATGATCGTATTTGTAGCTTCAGGGGTATCTGCAGTGATCATATTTATAACGTCAGGTGCAGGGGAAGACAGGGTTAAACTTAAATCAGAGTCTGTATTACCTATTGCCGGGTGCACCAGCACTTGGGTCAGTTCATTTGATGCAGGATCAAAGTGAACAATTAAACCGGCTGGCGGTGCTGGTTGATCATTGCTTTCAGGGCGATGATTGGTATTTTCTGTATATTCATCGGCCATGGCCTCGTGATCGAGTTCATAGGTTTTCCTCCTTGATCTACACCATTTAACCAGGCCGCAAGTACCAAAGCCTACTATGGCCAGCGGTGGCAACAGACCAGCGAACACCCGTTTCAGTATTCGCGAGGTGTAATCGGCTGGTTTTACGCTGACCACTGTTCGTATTTGACTGAACTGGTTGTGTGGGTTAGCTGCTGTTACAGTCAGGGGCCATCTTTCCGATAGTGCCCAACCACCGCTTTCTTTACTCAAAGGGGTATCACTATCAGGATTGACCACTAAACTGTTGTTTTGCCAGGTGAACGGGCAATGGTCTTGATGGTCTTCACAGTGAACCCTGACGATCAATCGGGAATTATCGTTGCTGTCTGGCTGATTGGGGTCTGTCACATTCATAAGCCCTACTTCGAACTGGCCCTTATCCCTGTCGTATTCATCGTAGTCATACACAGGAGGGTCTCGCCATTCTGCGAATAAAGGGGGGGAAACGAGCTTCAGGGTATGGATTGTGCCCCGTTTGCCAATCACGGCTATTTTCCTGCCATCCGGACTGGAGGCTATGCTGGTGAGTGCCTGGGGCATGTTTTGAAAGTCAATGAGTTGAGCCTCCTGAGTTTCCCACTGATCTTCTTTGTTAAAAGCCACCAGATGGACGAACCGGTCGGTAGAGGCAATAAAGGCGGTGGTGGAATCATCGGGTAGTTTGGCAATGGTTACATCGTGCACTCCGAACCAGCTGTCCACTTTCTCAAGATCTTCCGGGTTGGAGACTGATTGCATCAGATGCAATTGTCCCTGATCGTATCGAAAAATCAGCAGGGTTTGGGTTTCGGCAGCAACGACAGCAAGGAAGTGTCCATCCGGTGATAGTGTCATGCTAACAATGTCTTTCAGAGCCGGAATGTCTGAAGATGAAGCGAGAGTGACATTCCGCCATTGATTCTCCTGCCATTGTTTATCAAGTTTAATCAGCGAGCTGGTAATGGCTATACCATTATCAACTTCCTGTATTTCATTAAAAGCCGCAATATATGTCAGGTTTGACAGTGGGATAGTGACCACAGGACCTGCTTTTTGGCCCTGGTATCGGGCTAATGGCTCCCCGAAGCGAGAGTCTGGCACTATAGTGCTGGGGGTAAGGACTCCCGACCATTTTTGAATAACGTCAAGGTTGTTGAAATCAACCAAAAAGCTGGATCTGGAATTAGTAGCATTATCAACAGTCAGCAGAATATGGGAAGTGTTGTAGAACGAAACAGAACCCTTATAGACATCCAAGGGTTCCCCATTGGCAGCCAACCCGCTGGAGTTCATTAACAGCAGACGATGTTGCCGGGTTTCTTCCGCTCCACTGGAGCTGGCGATCCATATAACAGCAATGAACATAAGGGCAAAGATGGGGAAAAACGTCTTTGATCTTATATTTTCAGATCTCATAATCAAAAACACCAGAAAGTCAGTGTGGACGTGATTCGTATCGCGGTCTTTTCGATAGATTCGGCGCGTTCGGTGGTACATAGACAACGACCCTCCTGAATCAGGTCATCAGACTGAAAATAAAACACACCGGCTGGCAAATTAAACCCGCGTGTACTGTAATCAGTCATCAACAACGTTGTCGTAGTACCTGACTTGGAAATGGTGGGTCCACGCCAGAAACTGAATCTATACGTAATTGTTGTTAACCGGTGAAGGCCGGTCTTCGCGTATTGGCATAACAAAATATATTGATTCAAAACACTAACCAATGGAGCTCAGGTGAAGGTGCCAATGGGTTGATTGTTTTAAAGCGAAGAAACCCCTTGAGTGCAGATGGACTGCATAACGTCAGGCAAGGATCCTTGGCTCTCGGGAAGGATAGCAGATTTTCGTATTAACCTGAGCATCTCATAAAAAAACATCGTTTGTCGTTTATATTTTGTATTTTACAGCGTATAGCGACCCCGATCACGAAAATGCACAAAGGCTATCGCAAAAGGTTTTAAAAAAATGTCTGGTAAGAATGCTAAACGTCATCAAGTATCAGAGCCTGATTTCAGCCAGTTTCTGGAAATGGCCGACAACGAGCTATCTCTGGAAGATCGCAGTACGGTTCATTACCGCAAGTTAATGGAGAGTTACAGCGCTTTCGATGCCATCCGGGAGAAAACATCCGCCAAAGGCTGGCTGGCTGCCAGCCAGATAGAAACCAGGGCGAAGGAGTACCTGCAGCAGGAACCTTTTAAGAAAGACTGGGTCACCGCGGTGTTATCCCCCGTTCAGGCTTTTCTCGAGAGCACCCTTGAAGAACCGCCCAAAACCATTCACATGTTATTGCTTCAGCCACTGGACAGGAATGGCCTGGATTATTTGAAAGCCTGGATCAGGGCCAACCCGGATTATCAAATCCATCTCTGGCAGGACCAGAGGGTTTCCCTGGCCGCTCTGATGCGAAAATACATCATAGAGTGGGCACTCGCCGATGTTGCCAATGCCCGGGACATTGAGCCGTTTTCGGGACAATTAATCAGTCGAATCATCGATGCCCAGCGACGTGCTGTCAGTCATGTTCTCAATAGCTACGACAAGGGGGCTTCCATTGATCGGGCGGTGCAGGATTTTCTGGTTTCATACACTCACGTTTCTGCCAAAGAACTGGCCGTTGAAAGGGAGCAGTTTAATCAGCAGATTCTCTATGCCAGGAAAGCATTGAGCCAGTTAAGTGACGGCGGAAATCAGGCGCGGGTTAACGTTCGGGATATTGCATCGCTATGGCCAGAAGGGAACATTCTGACCAGTGATTACTTCAATGAGCTGCTGCGAGGAAATATCAACGGAGCGGAAAATCTGGCCCGGTTTCAGATCCTGTTCAGTGCCGGTGGCTTTATTGTCAGGCCGGATAGCCTGCCCGGCATAGATCGGGACTGGTTAACCGGAATTGAACGGGATGGCCTGCCAAAAGAGATGCTGGAAGCCGGAATTGTCCAGGCGGTCCTGGAGAGCCACCCGGACGACTTCCCTCACCGTCAGGACAAACTCCGGCAACCGCTTCGCGGTGGCTACATTGACAGCCTCAAGCTGCTGGATGATCTCAAACCGGGGATTCGTCAGCAATTGCTGGCGGCAGCCAGTGTCACCCGGCAACCCTTTCGGTCAATCAATCAGGTGGGCCTGATTCCCGGTACTATTCAGGCTGGGCAATCCCGTGGGCGTCTGTCCGCCAGCATGATGGCAGCCCGGCAGGGATCACCTGTCGTACAACGGGTGTTGGCTTTGATGGTCAAAAGGTACCGATTTTTAGACCGTGCCCTGGGGGCGGCTGAACCCTACAACTGGCAGGAGACCCGACGGTTTTATTTCAGCCAGCTGGACGCGGCGAAGGATCATGGTTTCCCCCTGGACCTGGCCCGGATCGGTGCTTACCGGTTGGGACTGCTGCGCGGGGATGAAAGCCTTAACCTGTTTCTCAATGGCGATGAGTTACTCAGGGAGGCGATGACCGAATACATTCAATCGCTGGGCGGACAGCCTTTGCCCCCGGAGCAGCACCCAATAGGGAAGCAGCTGACCAGCTGGGGGACCTTGTCGACCGAAGAACACCTGGCCCTGGCGGTGGATCCTCAGCAAAAAAGCCTTTCATTTCATCTTGAAAAAAACAACAGCAGGCTCAAGCAATATGTTCTTCCTTTGGGTCAGGAAGAGGGCATTCAGGCCGTCGCCGGATTCCTCCATCAAAGTTACCCACAGGCGACACAGTGGCTATCGGCCCTTTCCCTCAATGCTGGCCATGCCCTGGACTTTTTTGCTGAACCGCCATCGTCAGGGCTGTTGGTGCTGGTGGGCCGATTGGCAGCAGATGGTCGTTTATCAGGCTTTTCCGGGTCAGCCCTGGCGGCCGGTCTTGCCAGTCAGTGGTTGCATGAGTCCAGGCACCGAATAAAGATATACTGTCTTGCTGATCCCGCCCTGGGCGATGAGCGCATTGTCAGATTTTTCCGGGAGGTGCTGACTGCCCTGCCAGCAGGGCTGGCAACCTTGAACACTCTGGAAGTGGCCCGTGAGCTGACCCAGGTTGATGATCTTGGCCAGCCCTGGGTCGCTTCGGTTGATGCCCGGGAAAAGTTGTCATGGCAGCGCGGCAATGGACAGCACTGGACCTGTTACAGAACCCCTAGAGGTCAGTGGAAAATCCAGCCCTCAGATTTTGCCCTGGGACAAAAGGAAGTGATTCCACGCAATGATATCTCCAGAGCCATTGACCTGGCCAGAGAGCATTATCGAACGGTTTTGCGGGAGCTTGGATATGTTAATGAAAGCGGTTATCTATTCAGCAAAATTATAAATAAAGGCGAACTGAATATTCAGTTGATGCTGGATACAGTGACCGCCAATGACAGCAACCAGCCTGAGTACTTTTTCTCATCCCGGGACATTCGCCAGATCGAAAGAGACGTCGATCTGGCCTTTACCCGGTTGCTGGGTTATTCAGGCTTGCCTGATGACATGACGGACCGTTTCACGGTGCTGGTGTCTCTGAGCCCCTGGCTAAAAAGTGGTCTCTATATCACCGGCGAGGGGGCCAAGCTGGTTTTGGATGGCAGTTTCCTGGACTCTGATCTTGCCCCGTTTCAGTCCACCGCTCTGGCTGAGCTGGCTCCAGACAGCGACCGGGGCAGCTCAATTCTCCTTCACTATTTGTCCATGGTCATTTATGAGCGGCTGCAACCGGAGGCGTTCTGGAACGATTTCAGCGCCTTTCACGGGGATGCAAGTTGCCAGCCGCTCCGGAAGTCGACGCCGGTTCCCGATACGATTCAAGATGACACTCAGGCTGTGTCACCTCTGGCACGCCAATCCAGACTCCATTTTGTTGCGGAGTCACTGACGGCCCTGATGCAAAACCGGATTTTACCTCCGGCTTCAGCCTCAGCTTTGAATACGCTGCTTTACAGACAACCTCCTGGCAATGACTTGCCGGACGATCGTCGTATGGCTCTGTATCAAGGCTGGAACCATCGTTTTCAAGTGATTGCAACGGCCATCAAACAGCAACAGGAAATGGCTGATTTACAAATCAGCCTGGCCAAGGCTGATGGTTGGGATTACAGCGGCGAGCGCGAGGTACGGGTGAATGGTGCAGGCCAATGGTTTCAGTTGACCCGTACCCGATATTTTACGCTGCTCCAGGATTACCCGACAGGTGCCATCCTGGAATTCTCACGTCATGACCCGATAGCAGAAAGCCTCCGGCAAAGTGACAGACAGCGTCGCAGTCCCGATGAGTCGGCCCCCTCGAAAGTGCAGCCCGTCTCTCTGGAACAGTGGGCGGGAAATCTGCTCCAGGGTGACCAGGCTTTTGCGGCTTCTGGTGTACCGCAGGCCCTTTGGCAAGGATTCAGGGAGATAGCCCGTAAAAACCAGGCACTGATTGCCACCCGACCCATTAACCCGGACGCGTCCGACCTGCTCAATCATGGTTTGGGCAAGGGTATAAAAATTGCCACAAAAGGTTTAAGCGTGAAGGGCAAAAGTGCGGACTGGGGCATACAGGCGGGCCTGATTCCTTTTGATTCCGCGTTGTCCAAGGTCTTTGGAAAAGACGGCCTGGAACACTGGTCGCATATTGAAAAGGGGAACAGCCAGAATGTCCATTCATCCCGCCTGCCGGGAATGGCGGCCGTTCAGCTGCAAATGGACTGGAGCGCCATTGAGCGCCGACTGGCACAGGGAAAGCTGGGCTCGCTGACAGCTCTGGAGGATGGCAGCTATCTGGCAACGGTGACTCGCGCCATTGAATCCAGCGATGGCAGGGCCGGTGAGCGCCCGGTGCTGTTCCAGTATCGTTTGACCCGGCAGTCCAATTCCCTCTGGAGTGTCGAGTATAAAAGTGAAGAGTACGGCATTAAGCGTCCGGAATATAAGGATTTTCGCCCCCTGAAGGTCATGGCAGAAGTCAATGACGATGGCTCCCATCGGTTGTTTACGGCAGACATTGACCTGTTTGCCCTGTTCAAGCGCCTGGACAGTTCTTCAGCCGACCTGGGCAATAGCATCAGGGAAGAGGCGGCTCGAATTGAACGGTTATCCGCGAACAAGGGCGCGGGGCAGTTTTCCAGCGAATTGGCCAGAGCGCGTTGGCTGTCCGCTTATCGACGTGTGACTGAAGGGTTGGGTACGCGTGAGAGGCGCAGGTTTGATCCGAACAAGGGAACCCTGACTCATTTTCAGGAAAGCATGATCGACCAGATCAATGAAGCGGCGGCGAAAGTGGGTTTGCCCAAAGTCTGTCACCATGGCACAGAACAGGACAACATCAAATACCCCGAGCGGGATGATAAAATTTTATTCATTGATCCTGAAGGTCGGGTTTATCAAACGGATACCTTTGAACAGGTGTCCAGTATCCTCAAATACTACGATGTTGTGGATGGGTTCCTGACCTATCGAAACCGTTCCTACAAGCCTCTTGGTGTAACACCATCGGAGATCAGGAACAGGCTTGGAAAAGACAACCGGATCAGTTTTCGTGAACGGTTTAGTTTGGCCCCGCTATTGCAAATCCTTGAGTCAGGACAGCTCAATGAACCTGCCCGCCCTGCTATTCCAGACCGGGCACCTGTGTCAACCATAGGAGAGGAAGGGCTTTCCTATCGGCTGTTTGGCCCGGATTATTTGACAGAAAAAAGTCCGGGACGACTGAAGATCGTTCTGTATCCGGAAAAGAGACTTGACCTTCCTGCCCGTTATATCTCCATGGAGTTTGATATTGGCCACTATGACAAGGGCGTGCGTAATCACGATTTTCCCACTTCACGCCTTCAGTATGATATCAGCAAAATAACGGACGTATTTTTGACCGGGTCATTAAACGACAAGCTTAAGGTATTGGGGAAAACCGTAAAAAGTATCCGTTATGCCGGTGAGCCACAGGTTCGTGTTCTGGTTCATCCCGATAAAGCTCTGTTTGAGAGTCATGTCCTTATCCCCGAGAACGGCAAACCGGTGATTGAAATCGGCACCAGGGGTATTGAGAGCATACCCGATTCAACGCTTCGGGAAGCCGTTTCCGGTTTGTTGGGTTCGGCGTTGCTCAGGTCTGTCCAGTTAGCAGGCAAAGATGACATGGGACCGGCAGGGAATATCTGGAAATACAGCACCAGCCAGTTGCTGAGCCTGGGTCAGTATTATGGGATGGATGAGAGCTTCAGGCTGGTTCCCCTGTATGATCTTCCCGGGGCATCGCTTTATAGTGATTTAGTCGCCGAAGAGCCACACAACCTCAGAATCTGGTCCGAACCTCATTCCGATATGTTTCGGGCGGTAAGAGCCATTCATCAGTCTGGCAGGCTGTATGAAAGGATTGAACAAATTCATAAAAGCCAGACTCGCTATTCACCCACTGAGTTGTCTGAGTTGGCGGGAGCGGTTGCTGATTACTATGACACCCTCAAATCACCGGATGCCCGAAAGCAATTCAGGCTGGCTCTGGGTGTCTATCGTGGCAGATGGCTCGAATCCCTGGATAAAACCAGCAATAAATTTAAACGCCTTGGTGTTGATATTCATCAGGATATTGCGCTTATCAAAAATCAGGCGGTGAGCAAACTGGAGGGCGTTGCCCGGGATTTGCAGCAAGATGCTCGCCCCTCTCTGGTTATTGACCCGGCTCTTCTTTCTGATCTTCCGGTGTCGTCAAAGGAAGAGTACAGGAATATCATTTTACGTCAGGCAAAGAGAGACGTTGATTTAGGCAGAGTCCTTCACAAAAATTCGAAAAGGGCAGAGGGTGCCCTGAAAAAAATCTATCAAACGCTTGAGAAAGAGAGCGCCATTCATCTTCAGGACGGGGTAAGAGTCTTCAAGGCCGGAAATCAACTGTATGCGGTGACTTCGACGGATAAAAACGCCCAGCAACCCTCTGATGGCTCTGATGGCAAGCCAGCTGAATCATTGGGCTTGACTGGCAAAGGCAGTCAGCCACCGCTGGCATTGTCTGTTAGAAACCCTGAGACCGGGCACTCTTTTTCAATACGACAGCTGCCGGAAGGTTTTTTGAAAGCAGTCCGCCCGCAAGCGAAACAGGACATAACCACTTCCCGCACATTGTCCATTGGCATCACTGATGTTGAGTCTAAGGAAGTCAGTGCGGGTTTGGGCGATATTTTTCAGTCTCTGGACCATAATTCCGACCAGAGTGGGTTGTTGGTTCGGGATTCCCGCAATCTCCACACTATTCGCCAGCCGGGTGGAACCGACTATACCGGCCTTTATCCTTTCAAAAGGCTGGGCCAGGGGGGGCGGGTACTCGTCTGGGTTTCACCGGAATACCAGAAAGTTGTCGTTGATTCCGGCGGCAATGTCAGGGACGAACTGGCGAAGCTGAATACCCTGGCCAGCTACTTTGCGGATGCTACGGAGCCTTTTCGGCAGTATACCGGGCTGCTGTCTGCCACTGACAGTCCCAGCAGGCCAGCCACTCTGGCTGAGCTGGTCCGGTCGGGATTGATGGCCGGTGACACGGGCCGTGAAGCGCAGGTCGCGCTGCCTCAGGAAACGAGGCAGCTGATTGTCCTGAAACACTCAGGCCATCAGAGTAGTGATAAGGTTGATGGACAACCATTCAACCAGGCTGTGCCCTTTGACCGGCAGGCTTCCGATAATCGTCAGGGGTCACTCAGTGTTATTCATGTTGACCCTGGTTATGCCAGTGACAGAGGCATGACCTCCAACTGGTTGTCACAACATACCGGGCTGTTCTCTGAACTGACGGCTTCAGCTTTTCAGGTTGCAGGCAAATCATCGGCCTTTCCGGAGCAACGGCGTACAGAACAGCAGGCGCTGATCAGAAAAACACTGGGGTTCGATCCATTGAACCGCAAACCTTTGCCATCGGATCCACTGCCGGTTCCCAAAACCAGTGCCCAGGGTGTCCAGTGGTTTGAAGATATCATTCAGGGCGTCTGGCTTACCGGCGAACCGGAGGCGGGTTACCAGCGCCTGCTGACGGCGGCTGTCGATACGGATGAACCCACGAATATCCGCTTCGGATTAAAAGCCGAACCCGGAGAGGATGGAGGGAAAATTATTCTGGTCGTTCCGGCCGGGCAAGTGGCTGATAAGGAGTTCCAGCAGGCCAAACGGCTGCTGCTCAGGAGTTTTACCCGTATAAAACTGGAACAGCAGAAATCCCTGGACAGGGTCATTGCCGATTATAACCAGCAGCTGCAAGAGATAACGGGGAATGATCAGTCAGCCTACCGGCTGGGAAATACCATTGGCACCGACATCGCCATACAACAATATGAACGGCACCCGGTCAGTTATGTCCCCACCAGTTATGTAGAAACCCGTTATGAAAACCTGGCTGATTCATTTTCGGTCCTTGGCCGGTTCAACACTTCATCCATACAACAGGATCGGGTGCTAAGGGCAAAAACCATTGCCACTGGGTTGGTTAATGAGTTGGCTAAAGACAACAGTGGCAAGACGCCGAGCCGTTCCCTCACCGCCTTTTTAATGCACTTTTTACTGACTGAATACTATTTCACCCTGGAACAAGTCAGCCCCAAAACTGATGGCTTCGGGCTGATGGTGTCGCCAACCGATGCCCTGGTGTCGGTGTTGCCAGAGAGCGATATCGAGACGATTAAAACCTATCTGGGCAAGCGAAAACTGACGGGTCTTACCGGGCAACTGTCAGAGGCGCTGGATAAACTCTCGCTGGGTCGCTTTGGTCAACTGCCTGCCGGGCATTCAGTCAAGCGGGATTTTCACACGGCGGTTGCCGAGGTGTTTGACCATGCCCTCAGTCTCAGATACCGGGATGGGAAGGTGCTCCCTGCCTATCAATTGCCCGTGAGCCATACCGGTAGCCCCTGGCAGCCGGTGAAGCCTGACAGTACGGAACGGGTGCTTCACAGAATGATGCCCCAGGCCACAAGGCAGCCAGTCATTGGGGCCAGTGCTTCGTCCCCCAATATACTGATGCAGTTTTGGGGTCAGGAAAGTCCGTTAAATCAACGCTCTGGCCGTGGGATTCCACCTGCTGACCTACTGGCACAACTTTCTGCCCTGAAGGAGGGTATTAAACCGGGGGCTGATCCCGCTCAGAACGGGCTGTTTCTTTCACAAGTTGACCGAGCCTATAAGCATCTTGCGCAATCAAGTAAACATTTTAATGGCGAGCTGAGCACGGTGATTTCAGGGCTTGATCAGCAGAGCCTGGAAAGTCTGGGCAGGGAACTGGTCAAAGTAGCCCGCCATGACCCGAACGGGATGGATAATCGTCCGGGGATGAAAAAGCTGGCTCACAGAATGGTAAAACCCCTTGCGGAGTTTGTTGCCGGGCAATGGGCCAGCAAGACGGTGACCAGTGAATCGCTGGAATCCTTAGCCCGCCTGATGGAGATGACGGGTCTGAAGAGCCTGACGATTAAGTCCGGGGAAAGCTCAACCATCAAAAGGATGGTCCTGCAGACCGATCAGCCTGTGGGAACCATTGGCATGACGCCGGGTGCACCGGGCCAGCCTGACACTCTGGGAATCGGAACGTTTGACCGGTTTGCTATCAAGTCCGGAGAGGGTTACACCATTGAACCGTCACAGGGCGGCCCCTCCAGCATCCTTCTGACGGGCAGTGCAGACGATGCCATGGTATTTCCGCAAATGCGGATCACCTGGGATTTGGATCTTTATAAAGAAAAGGCTGTGTTTCGGGGTTGGACCAGTTCATTGCAGGAAGATGTCGACACCCTGATTAAATTGAATGGCCCCGGCGAGCTGGGTGGAAAACGTCGTATGGCCCAGCTCCTGGCCCATGAGCACAGGATTGACTTAACCACCGGTCGTAACATTGAGATGGTGCTGCGTCCGGACCTGAAGCTGGAGCAAAGCCAGGTGATTGCCCCTGCTTCTGACAGCCCCGGCGATTCTCCGGTGATCGTGCGACTGGGGATGGCAGACAGAAAGCAGTTTACTGAAAAGGTATTTGGCAGCACCGTCAGCCGCTTGTTCGGGTTGGCAGCCGCTCATAGTTCAGGCCTCGGGACGCTGTCTTCCCAGAGTCAGGGCGATCCCGTGAAGGCCAATAACCCTGTGGGGAAAAAAACTAATGCACTGTCGTCTGATTACCAATCGGTGGTGTTGGCCAATGATCAAATTCCTCCGGTAGATCAACTACCAGCCAGCTCCATTGGCAGAGCCCTGAACGATCAGCTTTATGGTTCAACGGATGACCGGCGTTACATGGATCAGTCTACCCATGCACTCCTTGACGACGCAGTGAAAAGAGGCCGCTCGGAACGGATCACCCTGGAGGGCACAGGTGGAAGGCTCAAGGGGTATTTTCATCATGGCAATGATGGCCCGGCAGCGGATAAAAAGGTCGTGCTGTTTCTCCATGGAACTCATTCATCCTGTGAAGAACAGGTCAAAACCGCTTGGATGCATTACCGTAACCAGGGCATGGATCTCCTGGCGGTCAACGGACGGGGGTTTGGCGACAGTGATGGCTCTCCCGGTATGAAAGGGCTGACGGATGATGCCCGGACCATGCTGTCGTACCTGATTAACGATCGCAATATAGACCCCAGTCGTATTGTGATTCACGGCTATTCTATGGGAGCCTCTGTCGGAGCGCATCTGGCCAAGATGGCTGCGGTTCGGCAACAGTTGCCTGCGGCGTTTATTCTTGATCGTCCCATGGCCAGTCTTGGGGCCAGTGTCGTGGCTCATGGCCTGAGTGTTGTCCCCGGTACTGGCCGTTTGATCAATAGCCTGGCAAAACGGTTTAATATCAGAGAAAACCTGCGCAAGGTGTCCAGGCATCTGCCATTGATGTTGTTTTCGGATAACGAAAACCTGGGCAAGCAGGCCGAAAAACTCAGGAAGCAATTGCAACAGGATGGTTTTCGAGTGGTTGGCGAGGCCACCAATGTCGAGCATGAAGACACCAACCGATTGATGGCTCGCTACAAGGACCAAATTGGTTTATTCATTCGCTCCACCACTGAAAACCCCCTGCCCGGAACCCCGCCTGAACGGAAGGATTCCTTCGAGGGCGCGCAGAGTCTGGTTCAGGAAGTCTGGGGCGAGGACCCGCGCTCTTTTGATGAACTGGGTTCACGAATTGGCTTATTCAGTGATCTGCAACCAACGGCATTGCCCGATGTCCAGAATAACCGCTTATACCAAACTCTGGTTAATGAAGCACCCCACGACCTGAAAATGCTCAATGGTGACAAGGCTGGCTTTGAGGCTTCCCTGAAATGGCTGGTGCGAGAACATCCCTCTACCAAAGCCAGTAAAGCGGTCGGTCAGGTTATTGAGTACATCCGGCAATATCCGCAGGACAGTGCCATTACCGAATGGGTCAGGTTTTTGCTGGCTCACTACGATGGGGCGGCCGCCTGGGATAAGCAGAAATTCATTGCCGCTATCAGTGAGGAACTCTGGCAGGAGCTGTCCAAACAGACTCTGCTGGATCAGCCTGCCCGGCAACGTATGACGGTAATGGCTGAGTTGGCAGCAAAAGGGAATCGCAAAGGAGACCTGGCCGTAGCGGACGGTATGGCAGACCTTGCTGCTGATAACTCAGGAAATCCCTATACCGTCCTTGACCCTTCGGAAACAGACCTTGAGCCTATGGTCAGGGCACGATCCCGGGCGATTGTCCGGAGTGATTCGGGGGGGAATTTCTATCTGGTCAATGGTAAGCAATACCAGCCTTCTGGCACGAAAATCATCCGTGCCGACGACGGTAAAGATTCTGTTGGCATCGTCCTTTCCAAAACCTGCAAAAGAGTGGTGGGTGCTTCCTGTTCAATGCGGGTTCTGCTCTCTGACCAACCGATAGAACGGCGTGTTATTGATGTATTGACGGACATGGTTGGTGAGGATCAACCATCTGCCCGGTTCCGGCTTTATCGTTATGCGGCCTTTAAGGGGGGAATTTATCAGGTCATCAGTGAGAGTGGCTCACTCATCAAGGGACGTCTGGCGGTCGGTGCGGACTCGCTGGTGGTTGCTCATCGCCAGATAGAACAGAAAAAGCGCGATGGCGGCTTTGAAGGGCGTCCCATCCCGATACCTGCCAGCTCCGTTGAAATTAAGGACATTCTGGTAGAAAAAGAGACCGGCCTGATGTTTCAGTGGGAAAAGAATTACGCAAAAGCCATTCAACTGGCTGATGCTGACCCGATACTGAAACTGGAAACCCTGTCCGGCCAGACTGTTGACCTGGTTCGCAGTGCAAGGCCAGACCGCCCCCTTCCTGATACCCCGCAATCCCCGGATATTTCGCCCTGGGTTTTGAAAAAACTGGAACTCATTGAAGACGTTCACCGACGTATTCAGGCGGATAATGGCGAGTCTCTTCCTGTCGTTATTCCGGGGCTTGATCAACAGGCGATTAAAGAGGCGATACCGGCCAATGTAAGGGAAACCCTGATCAGCTCGATTTCTGAAAGAATTCCGAAAAATGAGAATCCGCTTCCTCACGTTTTCGTCAACGAGACTGAGGCTAACAGGTTGGCAACACTGTTTGTGGACTCCGTGCTGGAAGGCAGTTTGCCAAAAACAGGGATATTGATTTCCCGTATGGAACGTTTGGGATTCAGTTTCGATGCAGACGACCAAAGTAATATGGCATTTTGGTATGGAAAACGCCGTGAAGCTTTGCTTGGTTATAAAATAATGGTCGAAAACTACACAAAGCAGAAAGTCGTTACTGATATGGATTTGAATGGTTTGGCCCAGCTGCTGTCAATGGGTGACGAACTTCGGAAACTAAGCAGGGGGCAGTACCCGGAAAAAACTAAAGATGTGCTTTATAAGTTATTTAAAAGGAATGTTGTCATTACGAGCTCTTATTTTGCTGCGGGTGCTCAAGGCAGGGTTTATGTTTTCACGGAAGGTGGGCTGAGGTACGACAATTATTTCTGGAATGCCGAGCTGCCGATTTTAAGAGCCTTGGAAAAGGAGGTAAGGGTTACCGATATTCGGGTAGTGACTGGCCCACCGGTATTGCAGCCACCGCGTGACCAGCCCCTGGGAAAGGGTTTGATCGACGGTATTACCATGAAGGTGCGCTATGGTAGCCTGAATGCTGAGTTAAAAAGCCGACTGCCCGCAGGGGATTACATAAAGAGTGACTTTGTCGATGTGCCGGTGAAAGCCGATCTGGTTGACCGGGTATTGCGGAAAAAAATACCCTTCTATCTGCTGCGGTCAGAGCTGAATATCATTGTCGTAAAAGAGGATGATGGGTTTTGGGTCAGCCCCTGGGATGAGGGCGGAACGGAAAAAATAATCAAGGTCGATGATCCGGACGATCCGAAAAAAATCAAAGCGGTTCAGGATTTTATCCTGGCCAATTATCAACGATTTGATCAGCTTCCTGATCAAATCGAGCTGGCCGGTAATAAGATTTTTGCCATTGATGGAAATGACAGGACATCCGTTGCACTGAAAACACAGGATGGTCGATGGCAGTACATAAAACAGCCCGACGGGCTCTATTCATTTGGTGTCAGGATTAATAATAAAGAGACCAGCGATGTTGTCCTGTTCAATTCCGGGCAAACACCCGATGCTCTTTTAAAAGCCGCTGAAGCTGCCAATGATTTTGTTTCAACAAAAGCTTCAGAAAAAGAATCTCTCCTGGTTATCATGCCGGAAAGCGGCAACACGATTGGCTTATTAGCCAATACACCTGAATTTGCAGAAAGTGATCAGTATGATGATTTTGTTGACCGGTTCAATGAGAGTCTGATTGATTTTTTAAGCGATAATGATACCGGCCAACGTTTCAATCAATACCTTCAAAACCTGCCAGGGAACCTGGCTCGTCCTAGAAAGTTGAGTGACCTGGATTCCGGTCTGCCCGGGGAGCGTTTTCCAAAAGAGCTCAAGTTAATACTGGTTTTTGACACTCCGGAAAATCTTTCCAGGTTGGGGGGCGTGTCGGAGTCCGGGTTAGATAAAAGACGAATACAAGTCTTCGACCCCGAGGCTGCGCAAGGCAACAAGCCGGGCGTATCCGGTTCAATTACCCAGTTGCGGGTAGACCCAACGCTGGGTAAAGCATTTGGTGAATGGAACTATGAATACAACTTCTTCAGGGTCGCTGTGGAAATAATGGCCGCGACGGCCCCTGTCGCCGGTAAAGGTATCGGTAGTAGCAGTCTGGCAGAAGTGGCCAGGGAGGTACTCAATAGTCGTCGTGTAAACCTGAGCGCCATTGATATTAGGAACAGAATGCACCGGGATTTTTACATTCATTTTGAAGATGGGGATTCTAAAACTTTCACGCAATTGTATGGCAAACTAAAAGCCAATGCCGAGGTTGTCCCTGTTGCCATGGATGACCAACCCAACCGGCTTGGCTTTGAGCAAGAGTATCTCAATATATACGTCCTTAATGAACAAGATCCCCTCCCGGAAGGTGATGAACGAAAACTCCTCGCCTTTTCGGAAGGCCGTCGTCGGGGCTGGAATCTTCTCAGTATATCAACGGATTCTCATCGTGGTAGAACGATCATTGAGGTCATCGCCGGGCCTCTGACCCTTGATGAATATAATGAGAAAACCTACTACCGGGTAATGTCAAAGCTGAAAAAAAGCTTCAGGGCTGTTCCCCAGTCCAGAGTGGAGTCGCTGCAGGATTTTGTTGACCGGTTTAATAAAAGCCTGGAGTCATTAGGTGATGATGCCGAAGAGTACAAACTTCGCCTTAATCCTGATTTTACCGGTAATACGCCACTTGAAAACATAAGGTTCACTCGTAACGAGCAACGGGAACCCTGGGCTGTCAGAACCCAGGCAACATTAAATGGTAATTATCGAGCCATTGGTGACCCGTTTGCCATGGTTGAAGATCTTATTCATCGAAAAAGCACAAAATCAGTGTTCCCCGATTTCCTGAATGCCCGGATCCTGGCTCATCAATACGCAAAGCGCATTGATACGGGGCCGGTCAGCGAGAATATAAGGTCTTTCCTTACCCATTTTTTCTTCGAACGATATTTCATCTATCGAGCGTCTGATCCTGATCAGGAAAAAAAGACGAGAGTGAATTTTCTGTTCAGGTTTGCGGAAGTCGAGGCCATTACCTCCATTCTGAGTGACCGGGAAGTCGACACACTGGATCGTTTTTTTTCCTGGGATTCTATTGAAAGCCTGACGGATGATATGCATGAAGATATATTGTCGCGATTTCCCGAGGACAGAACCTTTCCGGAAACTAAAAGACAACAGCTAATGCAGCGGATCGAAAGCGTTGTGGAAGCCATTACGGTAAGGAAGAAATATGGTGCTTTTCAGGCTCCGGTTCGCACTCCGATTATTTCAACAGGCCGCGATATCATTCCTATCGCACAAGGCAAAAGTGAGCTGCTTAATATCGGAATGCTTAATCCTGGCTCCAGACTATCGATTGTGGCAACGGCTGATGGTCAACATCATGTCAAAATGGAAATCAGGCATACTGACTCGAAGATAATCTCACTGGTTCAAGAATCACCCGACGCTTCAGGCTTGAACGGCTGGCTGGCACTGATGCTGAACCCCGATGCCCTGGGTACTAATCCTGAGGCAACCCGGCACTTTATTTCAGGCCTGGGACGCAAAGCGGCGAGTTACGCCGTGCTTAACCAGAGCGATTTTTTTTATGAAAGTCTGCAGGACAAGCTGGTCGGCCTGACGGATGACCGCATCCGGCAAGTGGAAGACATTTTCATTGATCTGAGCCGGAAAGAAGACTCTGCCTTTATTGGTGATGCCAGCAGGCAATATTTGCTGGGTGAGCTGATCAGGCGCGGGGCCCGTGAGCTGTACACCGATCTGCTCTATGGTCAGTCAGACAGTCGGCCAGATTCCGGTAAAAGGGTTATCAGGCTGGCGCAACTCCATGCTCTTTCTAAAACGCCTCCGGTTGAGTTTGAGACTGCTGGTGGGAAGACGACCATCAAGCTGGAATTTGATGCAGGGAGGTCAATGAGGGATTTTCACCGGAAAGATCAGGACGGTCTGAAAACCCTGGTGGTTGGCGTAAGGAACGATCTTGCCTACGACATGGACGACAGCAACTACCGGGTAACCTACGACGGCATCGACCTGAATGAGATCAAAATAAACAGGGTAGATCTTCTACCAAAAACGATTCTGGTGATTGATAAAAACCGTTACAGGCAGGCACTGTTCTCCGGAAGCCTGAACAAGCATCAGTTGCAGCTGGATATTAATGCGATCGTCCGCCAGTTTTCAGAAAAAGGAATAGTGGAAAAACTGGAGGCATTGGGCACTAAAGCCGGTGACCAGCTTGATTTAAATGCGGGCAGGGGCATCCGCATTGAATTGATGCCAGAGTGGTCGCCGGCTGAGAGCAGGATACTGATGTATGACCGGGATGACCCGGCCCGGCCAGTGCAAGTGCAGTTGGGAACCCTTCGTGCCGAAGGGGAAAGCCTTCCCGGTCTTGTTAAAACCCTGTACCCGTTAGCCCTGGCCGCCAGTTACACGAACAAACCTGACCCGGCACAAGCCTTGACTGACGGCAGAAGAAAGCTGATTAGTACGATCTGGAATGAAAATATCCGGCAGGATTTCCTTGTTGACTTTGTCGATACCGTTGGCTTCACGGCTCGTTATGACCTGGTCGAGGTACCGAGGTCAACAGACAGCCTTTATCACAAGATAATGGTCGGTCAGGAACACAACTGGCAGATTCGTTTCGGTCTATTTACTGACTTCGAGGTGGCCTTTAAACATTTACCACCAGAACGACTCAGGCAGGTGTTTGCCCGGGCCTTTCAATACCTTGGCCAGGTGTCGGAAGCGGAGCGTGCCCTCTTTATTTTGGCTGTGACCAAAACCTATGAAACCCTGAGTCACCCGGTTAATGGCAACCGGGAAAAAGCAGACGCATTGTTAAAAGCCATCGGTCCTGAACATCTGACCAGGATGAAAGACTACGCTGTGTCAGGCCAGCAAAAAACGATCGTATCCATGACCAGAGCATTGCGGTCAGTGCTCAGGCAGGTTAGGGGAGATGATGGTCTGGCGCGGGTCGAGTTTCCATCCACCGGCAATGCAGTGGTGGTTCTTGATCCTTCCGAGTTTGAATACAGTGGCAGGCAACCTCTTGAATTTGCCATCAGTGATTATGACGGTCAGCAGAGGCAGCTTGTTTACAGGAGCAAAGCGGCCTCTTATGAGCGGCTGGCGTTTAAGCTGCTGATTAACAACTCCAGTGGTGAGATCAGGCTGGTCAGGACTGATGTTGATTCAGGCACTGACCGTCTGGTTTTGAACCTTGATAAAGCCGCCTTGATAAAGCCACAGGTCAGCCCCTTTTTGCAGAGCCCCCAAAACATTAAGACAACAGAAGTCGTCAGTTCGGGAGAGGACTCGCGTTTCTGGTTGGTCAGGATGAAAGACAGTGGTCAGTATGGGATCGTTCTACAAAATGCTAAAAGTGATGGACAGCAACCGGATGTAAACAGCGCACCGAAGCATGTGCGGATCGTGCCCTTCGCTGAGACAACAACCGTCCGGCACATTCAGGACGCTATTGCAGTGGACAGCGAACTGAACCCCACAACAGGTCAGCCCAAGAAAGGCTGGTTATTTACTGCTTCTGACCCGGAACTGAGGTTCATTCTCTTTCATCTCCCCGCAGGACTGGCTGACCAGAACATTGATGGCATTCAGAAAGTAAAAAAAATGCATCATTCGCTGGAGCTTTTTTTTAAGAGTACCGACGAAGGCAAGGCATTAAAAACACGTTTGGAATCATTGGCCACAGAGCTGGCCCGGCCAGTTTCTTTGAGTGATCTCCCGCAGGTTTCCCAGGCAGCCGAAGGAAAAGTTTCCCGCCTCATTCCCGGTCAGGCCAGGGTTCTGCTGACACTGGACACCACTATTAGCCAGAATAATCGCCTTGAGCGCTACCAGGGACAAAATGGGTTTGTGACAATAAAGATAGACCCGTCAACCATCAGGCAGGGAGCTGAAATCAGTGATAGCACCCAGCTGTTTCCCAGGCTGGCCAGTGTGTTTCCGGAGCTGTTGCCTGCCAGTGGTGAGCTTGAGTATGAAAACCGCATCAGGGAAAGTCTGGGATTGCCCGCCATTGAGCAAAAAACCTCGGACGCCATAGCCAGGGGAGATGAGCAACTTGTCGTCCGATCCATTGAGGTAGCCCGGGGACTGCGTCTGACTATTGATGAACAGGGGGCTTATGACCAATTTAATCGACAGGTTGTTGTTGCAGAAATGCCTCCGGGGAAGGATGGCAAGCCTTATGCACGGCTGGTGATGGACACTGTAGACTCCCTGCGGTTGGAAATCAGTGATCCTGAGTCGTTTAAGGCGGTTTCCGGTCTGGAAGTGGCAACGATCCGTGAGCTGCTAACCAAAACGCTGCGTGATGATCAGGCGAACGGTCGCTATCTGGTTCAAAATCTTGAGCGTGTTAACCAACAACTGATGGAACTGAATTCAGGCAAACCGCTGCGTTTTAAAGCGGTGAACAATGAGCTGATTGAAAAAATTAAGACTTCCCTGCCTGATTTTATTGATGCTAAACCAACGTCCCCCAAAGGGTCACCGGTCAACCATCGGGTGTTCGTCAATTTACAGTCCTGGGGAAGCCCGCTATCCGGCCTGAACCGCCTGATGCCCAGTGAAAGTGTACAACGGTTTCTTGCCAAGTGTCGTTTAGAAGCAGAGCAACTGGCGCTGAGATATATTCCTGTTGGCAGCCAGCACCGATCTTATATTAAGTCCCTGTTTACCAACTTCCTGTTTCAAAGCATTACCAAAATTGCCAGACAAGTGACGCCTGACGTTTCCACAGGGTTCATGCCCTTGACGGGTGTCAGTGACGCGGTAGCCGGTGAGTTACCGCAAAATGCGGCGATAGAGTTGAGCGAGACACTGAAAAAAAAAGGTTTTGATGCTTTCACTGCGGCTGTTAAAGCGTCTGCCCGTCGCATCACTGATTTCGCCAATATTGATAAAAATGTTCTAAGAGGGCATCTGTTCGATAAATCCGTGTACAGCGTTTTTGCGGAAACTCTGTCGCTCAGGATATCAAAAGGAGAGGCGTTCCAGTTACCTGTTGAGCCCATGTCGCTGAGCCCCCGAAACGGCCTCCGTGTCATTGACCCGGTAGCCATTAGCGAAGGGCAACGCCAGCCACTGGTCAAGAGTGGTGACCGGGTGTTTGGCATGGTGAGTGTTGATACCGAACGAGTGGCCTCGTGGCAAAACCTTGGCTCAGGGGAAGTGGATGGGTTACTGCAATTAACCCGGCAGTCGGGCATTGGTCGCACAGATTCAGAAACCCTGGCCTTTATCAAGAATCTGGAAGCGATTTTCAGCGATGTTTCCGATCCTCCGCCGTCCCTGTCTGAAGACATTGCCAAACGAGTAGGTGAACTGGGTACCAGTGATCGGAATCGACTTGGGCAGGCATTGATTGATCGGGTCAGTGATGAGCAAAAGACAGGCATTGTCGCTGATCCTGGCCAATGGCAGGCACGTTCTGAACTGGCCGGTGAGCTGCTGAAACTTGAACTCAATGATATTGCCGGACAGATAGCAGCGGATGAACGCCTTGACGACGTTCAGTGCCGACGGGTGGACAGGTTAAGCACGCTGACTGACGTGGTGACTTTGCCGCTGGATGTCCGGGGAAGCCGGGTTGAAGTGGAGCTCAATCCGACTCTGACTCTCGATGCATCCTGGGTGGATACCCGGCAAAACCGGATGGTTATTGGCACCACCATGACGCAGGGGCTGGTGGCCGTTGGCGCCTTAACGCTTTTTAAGGTGCTGGACAAGGCGATTGCGGGAGAACACACCGGCGGTGACCTGGTAGCGCTTGGGGTTCGAAATAATTCTGAAGGTCTCGCCATCAACGACCCGGGCAGGGTAAGGGTGATGCCCGCCCGCCTGGACGTGGTCGCCAAACTGGATCGTCTGGCAACAGCCGCTGACTTAGTCAAAGAATTGGACGCTGTTGACACTGGTGCAGACATTGCGAGGTCACTGCGACAGGGAATTTCAAACAGCGTTGACTTGCTGCAAACCCTGTCCGGCGATGAAAGCAACTGGAATATCGCCGGGGAGCCTTTTCGCAAACGGCTTAACGCTTTTAGCAGAACGCTGAACCTGCCCGATCCGGATTTACCAAAGGTGGTTTGTCGCAGGGCTGCGGGGGACAGCTGTGGTCGTTCTGTCATCCAAACCCTTGATCTCGTGGATGACGAGCTGGATAAAACACTGACCAGCAGGGAGCTGGAGTCGCTAAAACAGCAACTGAGGGCATCGGGTACTGAAGGCAAGGCGGCAGAGCTGCTGAAAACCATTAATCTCTTTGCCAACCAGAGATTTGCTGCCGTCTCGGCAGTCAGCCCCGCCGATGACAGCAAACTCCAGCGGAAGGTGATGACGGAGCTGGTGCAGTTGTTGTCGGCGGGTAAAGCTGCTTCCGTGGAAGGGGCCATGGACAGAGTCCTGGAGATATACAGCAAGGCAGGGTTTGAGGAAGACATTGGCGATTTGAAGGAGGCTATCAGGGGCAGTGATGAATTCAAGGCCATTGTCGACTCCATGGTGGATCAAAAAGGCAGCCATGAAAGCAGTGATGCCTTGAAACAGGCCGGGGCTTTGCGGGAAAACATGATTGACCGCTGGCTCAGGAAAAAGGGGGTTGACCAATCCCCGACCTTGAAAAAGTTTCAGAACTTTCAGGCAAAACTAGCCGCCAAATCCTGGTTTGGCCCGGCCCAGATGGGCTTAGGTGTGGGTATGGGGATATCGGGCCTGGCCCAAAGCTCGGTGTCGCTGTACAACTTGAATAAATTCCGGGACTCTCTGTCACCAGAAACCTATGCCATGGGCATTACCGGGGTAGCGCTGGGGTACACTGGCAGCATTTTCGGTTTGACCAGAACCGCGCATTCGGTTCTGTCCAAAGCCGCCGGCTTTTCTGATGAGGGGTTGGGTCTTGCCGGTGCGGCCATTAAAAATGCGCCAAGGCTGGTAGGAAAAAGCGCCATCCAATTATCGGCGAAAACCACATCCCGGTTGGCCAGGTTTATTCCCTTCGCGGGAACCTTCGTTGCCGTGGCGGCAGGCGTCGCTTCCATGGCCGCCAATGCCATGGCTGCAGAGGATGCTGCTGAGGCAGGCAATGAAGACCAGGTGGTTTTTTATGCAGTGATGGCTGCACTGGACGCCATTACTGTTGTGATGGATGCCGTCAGTGGCGCTTTGGAAGTCACGCTGGTTCTGGCACCGGTCGCTTTTGTATTGGATTTACTTTCCACCCTGCTTGGACTGGTTCAGACCATCATCGCGCTTTTTGCCCCGCCCACCAACGCCCGCCAGGACTTTGATGCCCTGATAGCCAGTGAGGGGTTTAAAGAGTATATCGATAAGATGGCCGGGGATGCGGCAGAGGAAGGCTATAGCCGATTTGCCTGGAGGGAAACGGGAGAGCAGCATCTCAAAGATCGTTATAAAGAATATGAAGATGATTTGCGAACTATACGGCATCAGGTCATCAAGGATTTAGAGAGCAGCGGTAAAAAAGGCATCAAAATCTGGGATATGGATGCACTGTCTGACCGGCTGGTGGCGGACACCACGGATAAAGACGACTATGTGGTAGCAAAAGGCAACAAAGCCGTTTATGGACTGGGAGGCGACGACAAGATTTTTCTGGAGATGCACCAGGGGAAAGCCTATGGTGGCGCTGGCGATGACACGCTGGTGGGAGGAGAGGAACAGTGGGGTGGTGGCGGGGATGACAGTCTCGAGCATGCTCTCGGTGAAGTGATTCAGCGGGGAGGGGAAGGTGACGATGACATTCGTCCTGGTACCGGATTTTCTGATATTGACGGTAATACCGGTGTTGACACTGTGAAATTGCCCAGCCCTGTGTTTGAGACCCGTTTCAGGGGAATGAACCAGGTGCAATGCCTGAAAACTGATTTAAAGTCACGGTACATTAATGCTTTCCATAGGTTGCGATATAGCGTTCTCTCCTGCAAGGAAAAAGCAATCTTTAGTTCACCTGATGTGGTTGCCAAGTTCAATCAAGGTAAGCTGAAAACGTGGCTGGGTGAAATTCCCTACCTGTTTGAAGTCGATCTCTCAAAACAAACGTTCACCAACCAGCTGATTGAACTGTTGAAGCAGCAGGGCGATGACTTCAGTATCTTGAAGGATCTGTATGGTTTGAGCAAAGGTAGCCTGCGGGTTAAGGGTAAGGATCATAAGGATGAGGAAGTAGATATTAACTTTATCAATTATGCGGGCGGCCCAACGGCGTTTCTGGTGCATGATTATTCTAATCTGGAAAAATGTGCAGGCAAAACGTACACATCCCGAAGTGACTCAGGTTGCCCTGATGATGATGATGTGGTGCCGGCCAGCAAACTAACGGACTCTGATGCTGACATTCAGGCTTTCAACCAAATCCCCGCATTAGAACGTTATAAAGTGGGCGATGTTGTGATCGGCATTCTTTCCAGAAAAAAAGTTGAGCACTTTAACGGTGGACATTACAAAAAGCTTTATAAGGCGCAGGCGGATGATGAAACCTATGCCCTGAATGCGGATAAGCATCGTCATTATTCTTTTAATAGCCTGAGGGTTGATGCAATAGGACGACATTTTGGGAAGGTGAATGATAAAAAAATGCCCGGTGGCGGTTGTCAGTTGCTGGCAAAAAAGACCCGTTGTGCAAAAAAATCAGCAACAACGACTCATGAAAATTGCTGTGTTGATTATGAAGTGAAGGGCATTGATTACATTAAAAACAAAGATGTGCACAACGGGGTTCTGTATATACATACCAAGGGGTTCACGCAGGGGCAGAGCCGTTCAATGAGTATGTACTTTTTGAGTGATAATAATGATTTCCTGATTAAGTTTGATTATAAACAGCTGCTTAAGTTTGCCAATATTGCAACCTCAGTCGATAAGAGCAGTGGGGTGCGTCACACCCACCTTAATAACCCGGTGGTTCGATTTTACGCGGGTCTTATGGATTTTATTGGAACCCACGGGGTCGTCAAAAATATTGAAAACGTGGTTGGCAGTGCTTACAGCACCAAAATAATCGGCGATGACCAGAACAATTTGATGGTAGGTCAGAGTGGCCGTAATTTCTTCAAGGGATTATCTGGCAATGACCGGTTTGTGACCGGGAGTGAGTTTGATGAGGTCTATGGCGGGGCTGGGCGGGATACGATCTCTATTGAAGCCTCAGAGAAAAGCCGTAAATACGTCGATGGCGGCCCTGATGTTGACAGGGTCTCATACGCCCGAAGTAAACAGGGCTTGACCATTGACCTGACCCTAAATAGAAGTCAATTGTCGGATAAAAATGGGGGAGATGTGTATGTCAATGTCGAAGTCTTCGAGGGAACCGATTATGACGATATCATAAAGGGGAATGATGAAAGCACGACCTTTATTCCCAGGGCTGGCCATAACCTGGTGTATACCCGCGGGGGTAATGACACTGTACTGGCTGATGGTGGGCGCACGGAAATCCGGTTGGAAAAAGGCAATAATAAGGTTTTCCTGAAGGCCGGGAATCATATTGTCGAGGGTGGCACAGGCGATGATGAAATTTATTTTTCGGACACCACCCACACCCAGCATCGGATTCAGGGCGGAGGAGGCAATAATCGGCTCATCAGTGATTTGCGACCCCGTATTACTTTGAAATTCAAGCAATGGTCGGCTTCTACGGTTGTTCCGCGCACGCAGTCAACAACAGAGTTTGCACTGTTCCCACATCTGGCAATTGTTGTCCCTCAATTTTTTGCTCGACCCACTGTTGCTCAACCCGCTTTGTTACCCTCGGCGGAACTCCAATGCACAGATTTTGCACCTGTCCAGCTGGTGGTGGATCTTGCCAATAATGCATTAAAGCTAAAGGTTCTGGGTGTCTATGATGACGCCAAAGGCAAAACAAGAATAAAGCCTGAAGATAAATTTTCCAAGGATAGCGTGTTTCAGTTGTCGTTTGATTTGGAGGGGAAGCAGAAAGTAAAAAAAGTGGCACTGGCTGACTTTATCAAAGGAGAGGCAACCATAAACTGGGGAGGTATTGTTCAGGGTGTATCTATGGACGCCAGTCTGGAGCCGCTTATTTCTACTACCACCGTTGATGTTGACCTGAAGTGGGCACGTGAAGACAACACAAAAGAGGGCACCACGACGTACAGGAAAAAATGCCAGTCCAAATGGCAGGTTGAATTCTCAACCATTGATTCGCCATCAGTGACCATCGATTTAACCTATAAAAAAGATGGGCGTTTGCAGGTGCAGAATGTCAATACCCTGATTACCCAGGATGGTGATGACACGATAACAGGAAACCCCGGTGAAAATAATAAACTTATCGGGGGCAGCGGCAACAATCATTTAATTGACATGGGCGGGGATAACCAGTTCTCCGTTGGAATGGGAAATAACAATATCACCGCCGGCTCTGGATACGACACGCTTTTGTATCAGGTGATGACCCAGACCTGGCTGAAAAACCGGCCCTTTATTCCCTATACACTGGATTCTATTTCGGTGGATATGGCCAGCCGCAGCGTTCGTCATGTCTGGAAAGCCAGTGACAGACAGTATCCCGATAAATCATTTTCAGATCGGTTTACCGGTATTGACCATGTTGTTGGTACTGGCAATGGCGATCGCTATTCCGGATCGGACGATGACGAGCAGTACACTACAGGCGGTGGTGACGATACCGTGGATATGGGCGGAGGAGATGATCTGGTTGTGGTCCTGGATTCCGGGCAGGAACCGGCAAGCCCCAGCCTGAAGGGGGGCAGCGGCAACGATACCCTGGTGTTTGAAACGCGTCAGGGCGTCTGGGTGGACCTGGAAGCTGGCCAGGGCAGGATTGGAACCGGGAAGGTATTTGATCTTGGGGGATTTGAGCGGGTCACTGGCAGTATTGCTAACGATACCCTTTACGGCAATGAGCTTGATAATGTGCTCACTCCCCGGGCAGGTGACAACCAGAAAGTCTATGGCAGAGGCGGCAATGATCACTTTCTGCTGTCTGAAGGAACCCACCTGGTTGCTGGCGGTAATGGCACGGATACCGTCGATTATCAGGCCCTGGTATTACCCCCCGGCACCACGGGTGTGATGGCCCTGCAGGATTACCGGGCACTGTCAGACGGTCAGGGCTGGTTCAATGGCACCACCTGGTTTAATGCCACCACCTGGTTTGGTTCGGATTGGTCAGGCTATGCCGAACAGGCCGGATTACCCTGTCCAAATAACGACACCGCTGGAGGGGCAACCAATGTTTCCGCCACCTGTCGTTCAGGCTTTGTCGTCTTTCTTTATGGGGAGAATCCAACTTTACCCGAACCGCGAGGCATCAAGGATCAGTTATACGACATTGAAAATCTGTTTGGCAGCAAAGGTGACGATGTCCTTTTCCTGACGTTAGCCAAAACTTTAGCCAGTGGCGCTGATGGCAATGACCGCCTGGTGGATCTGTCTGAAGGGGCAACCCTGAGAGGTGGAAAAGGGAATGACATACTCCATGCCAGCTATCGTAACGATAGCCAGGGCACGACCACGCTGGGGGGAGCAGGTTTCGATGTCCATTATGGCGGTCCCGGCGATGATAAAATGATTGCGGATCAGGATGCAGACCGGCTGATGGGCGATAAAGGCAAGGATTTTTATCTCGTCGACTGGCAAGCCAGGGGGACAGAAATTTCTGACCCGGATAATGGCAATATGCTGATGCTCAGGGGCGAAGGAGCCACTTTTGACAACATCGGGCTGGTACTGAATGGGAATTTCAGTGAGCTGTACTTTCAAGACCAGGGATATTACTGGGTCACCCTCACCATGGACGCTGTGCCAAGAAGAGTTCGTCCTGATGGCAGCCTGGACACCGGGCATTTTGTCGAAGCACTCCATCAGCATTTTCCTTATCTGCGCATTGAGGATACAGCAAAAGGCAACAAAACCACTGCCGCTCCCCTGACCAAGCAAGGTTTAAAGCTTTTTTATCAGGACCGGTTGATAAGGGATATCCGACTGGACAACATCATGATTGCAGAGGCTGACGATGAGGTCGTTCGTTCCGGCATCGGCAATGATGACTTAATGGCGCTGGGTTGCCGGAAACTCAACCAGACTGAAGGGGTTCCCGGTTGCCATTATAAGCTCTACGGTGAAGAGGGCCATGATACTTTCCTGGTTCGCAACGCAACAGCGGACGTCTATCCGGGACCAGGCCATAACCGGCTTGCTGCGGGTAAACAGGCCAAAGTGTTTGTCAGTTTTGATTCGGATCAATCGCAAACCTTCGGGCTCTCTTTGCCATCTCCGCCAGAACAGCTCAGGGCCACTAACTGGCATTCCGTTGAGCCAGGGCAACTGGTCAGCCATGGCGGGGCCCTTACTGGTGAAAACAGTGCAGGCTTCAAGAATGCCCGGCAGTTAACTGAAAGAAGTCAATGGCTGGAAATACCGGGCTTAGTGACGGGTGGAGCCATGACACTGTCATTACAGTTGCGGGTTTCTGGTCTGGACCAGGCCTTTCTTCCCATTATTTATTTTGCTGATGCCGTTGGTCGTCATGGCATCAGGGTGGATAAAACCAACCGTGATGATCTGGTACTGACATTTTCCGATGCTGCTGCTGAAACTATCTTACATAAGCGGGTCCCTGATTTTTTTCAGGATGGCCAGTGGGTGCACCTGACGCTGCGGGTCAATCGTGCAGGCCTTGTGGACATTTATAAAGATGGGAAAAACGTGTTGCAAGGCGTCAGGGTTGAGGTGCCAAAACGAATGATCAGGCCCATGAATTTTTTGGGTCGGGAAGCGGTGGCGCTGGGCACTCAAAATCCCAGTAACGCCACTTTGACTGTTGCCGGGCTGATGGTGGTCGATCATTCGATGGCAGAGGAAGCCATTAGCCAGCTGGCCAAATCCCCCAGCGGAAATCTGCTGAAGCTGTCGTCTGAGTGTGATTCGATTGAGGTGGCCCTGACCGATTGTCCAGACTACCTGGAGTTGGGTGACAGGCACTACCTTGATGGTCAGGAGACTGTCCGTTCCTGGCTCAAGTCCGTTGAACGTTTACCGGGTATGGTTCCTGTAGCCGATGGCAGACACATCTTTGTCGCGGATGACAACAGCAAAAAGGGGTTGTTTCAGCAGGGCGATGGTTACAGTGAGATTGTCGAGGCTCCGGGGCGTGCCGACTTGTTGGTGGTGAAGGTTAATCGGGATAACCAGGCTGTTTTTCGCAAACAGAATGATGATTTGTTGATTTATCTTTTCAAGGATGGCGAAAGCCTGGAAACCGCTTCTTTGACCGGCATTTCGGATCGGAGACGCTATCAGGGTTATTTTAATAGCAATCATTTAAACCGGGTTGAGCGTATCGAACTCAATCATCGGGTTCTGCTGTCGGAAGACGTTTGGTCGCTCACCCGCGATTTTCCCAAACCATCAAAAATCCTCAACAGGGCAAAACTTGAGGATGTCAGGGTGCTGGAACGCCAGGGGCAGTTGATGCTGTTCTTTGGCGGGAACCATTTTCCCCTGGGCATGACGCTGGGTCAGTTGTGGCCCGTTGCCTGGGATGACTATGAGAGTCATCATCCATTAGTCACAGTAAGCTGCCAGACGCTTCTGCCCACCAGAGGGGCGAAGGCAGTCTGTTCCATGTCGGCCATGGATTGGCGAGGCTTGGCCAGGGCTTACGGTCAGGTGTTGCTTTCCGGCTCGGACATCAGTGACGAACACTTGCTGAAGCTGAGTGCCCGTAATGTCTTTGAGAAAACGGCTGGGTTCTGCCCATTAAATGACAATGCCGGGTCCTCATCAAACTGCACAGTACGCCTGGGTACTCCGGATGCTGATAACTGGCACTCATCAGGGGAGACGGGTGCCTTTTTTGGGCTGGGCGGTGATGATCAGTTCACGGTAACGGATTTACGCTGGGATTATCTCGGAGGCGGTGAGGGATATGATTCACTGGTGCTTGCCCCTGTGGTCACTGTCGGTGCGTCGTTTATTGTGGACGGAAACCATCAGCACATTGTCGTTGATGGGCAGGTGCAAGGCTCAGTGTCCGGATTTGAGTTCATTCACTGGCAGGTACCCGGTTCCGGCCAATTCATCCCACCACCGGAGGTGACCCGGTTAACGGTTACCCTCGGTGATGTGCAGGTCAAAACCGGAGCCAAGTTGGACAGCATTGTCGTGGGTGGCACCGGGACTGTCCGACTGCTGGATACCGGTTGGCACTCGGTGACCTTCTCCTGCAAGGACGATGGGACCGGGCTTGATAACGTCCATTTTAACCATCCGGGCATCAGGTTATCTGACCTGATGGTTCAAAAGTTTGAGCCAGTAACAACGTTTGAAAATACCCTGACGGGTGGAGAGATGACGCTGTCCTGTTTTGTGAGTCCTGATGCGTCTGTTTCTGCCGAGGTTGAGTTGTTTGATTTTTCTGACTTGTCGGACAGCGACAAGGGGTCAATGACCCTGTTGGTCAGTCAGGGGAAGGATCTGGTTATCAGGGTATTGCCTGCTGAGGGGAGTGAACGAAGGATCGTGGCCAACGACTTTTTCCCAGCGGGCAAAAAAACGCACCTGCTGGTGTCCCAGGATCAAAGCCATTTGATGATTTATCAAAATGGCCGGCTTATCCAGTCTGAAACGCTTGCCCCTCTGCCTGTGGCTATGCGCAGCAGAACGCAGATAGGCGACAATGCCAGGGGTTGGCTGGACGCTGTGGTTTTGGTGGCTGACAGCGTTAACGCCAGAACCGCACGTTTGCTGGCAGAAACACCCACAGGAAAGTTGACCCGGTTAAAACGAATCGATTCCCCTGAGCTGGGAGTGGTGGTCAAAGGGGGCAATCCAAAGACGGTCACTGTGGGTCAGCAGCTCTTAACTCTGGATCAATGGCATACGGCCTTTGTTGAGAGCAAGGGCATGACACCTTTAGGAAGCTTCCGGGAAGATGCTGAATTGAAGGCGTCAGCGGTTAGCCCTGATGCTGCCAGTTCGGTGAACGCCACCATCGCTCCGGTACCCTCAACTGCAAAGCCTGTAGCTACCGTCGAAAATCCGTTTACCCCCACAAAAAGCACTCAGTTTATTCAGGTAACACCGACTCCCACCCCATTAGAGCCAAGTGTTCCACCCCTTGAGTTTCCTGATTTTCCATTGACTGTTCTTAAACAGGAGTCGCCTGAATTACCAAAGATAACGGGGTTAAGTGAGCTGATTGGCAGAGCAAACTCGGATGAGCCTGTGTTCAAGGAGCTTGAGACCCTGCCTTGTTTTGCCAGTGGCTTGCCTGCTTCAGCTACCGGTAATAAAAGTCAGTTCTCGTACAATAGGCTTCAGTGCAATGAAAGTTCTGTCGAATTGCTTGAGAATCAGCAGGCACCCCAACCGCTGGTTCTTCAGGGTGATCAATGGTCGCTATCGGGGGTAAACTGCTCTGCGTCCTGTACGCCTCTGGTGCCAACTGGTGCCTCTCCTGCTTCTCCTTTGCCCATACAGCATGAATGCTTTTTGCCCTGTAATGTAACAGGTTCAACGACGGATGACGATTACAAGATCCCTCAGTTAACGCCCCTTTCTTATGGAGACGCTATCGACTGTTACATGCAGTGTCAGGGCCCGGCCGCTTCAATGCGAGCTGAGTACAATCAGCCGGTAGAGGTCGATCTTGGTCTGCAACGGGTTACATCGGGTCAGGCACTGGATGTGCTTCTTAAAGAGATCAGGGATTTTAAATGGGACAGTAAGACAGATGTTTTGTTAAAGGGAAATGATCTTGCCAACACCCTTGAGCTGGGCTCATCTGCCTCGAATGGGCAGGTTCAATCAGGGCCGGACGATGACCATATAAGGCATCGATCCCCGGGGAAAATGGTTTATAAATACGAAAAATGGGGAGGCAGAGACCTTATACAGGTATTGGGAGAGGGAAATCTGGAGCTGGATTTTGGCGATGTGGCTATCAATAAAATCACTTTAACGGAAAGTCATGGCGTTGTTGAAGTTGAAGTGAAAGTGAAACATGAGGGTGAAGAAGCGGCGGATCTGTTTTATATCACCGGGAAATCTAAATCAGGAAAAGACAGTTTTCACCAGCCGCGCCTGACCGGTATTCGTTACGGCGGTGGCAGCCTTCAACATGATGACCTGAATGTTCTCATCCAGAGTATTAACCAGTTTGAAAACAAGCTTCAAACGTCGGTTTCCCCATCGATCTCGCCGACTGCTGCCCGGAGTGTGGCGTTGGTTTCGACTTCCTTTGCCGGGTGAGTGGTTGAACCGGCTAAAGGTAGATTTCATTACGCAGGTAAGCCGAGCTGGTCAAAGAAAGCCCGGTTTCTCTCTTTTGCTGATTGCAGTAGGCGATCATAAGATATGACTTCAATGTAAGCATTTCGAGGCTTGTTATAACCAAAGAAACCCATTCCATCATAGATTTCGGTCAGGCTCGCCAGCTCGCATCGTTCTACCATGGTTGGGGTCAGGTCGCTAATGACATAGACATAGCCGGGTATTTCCAGACTGTTCCTGATAGGTCTGCCTGATGTGGTTTTTACCTCGCCTTCACGGATGCGCTTCAGGTAGCCAAGAGCTTGCTCAATAGGGTTTTTGTCTTCTCCTTCTGAGGCATCATTCCTCATAGGTCGCTTGATCTCAACCACTGTCAGGGAGGCTAAGGGCATTGATTTTTTTTCAGAAACCAAAATGGGATTATCATTAATGTTCAGTGCACACAAGTCAGGCTCTTTCGTAGAACTATCATCCGTAATGGGCATGGATCGAAGTGATTTATCGGAGGCCAGAAAATCATGGAAAGCCAGTCTTTCATCAATAAGCCAGAGGTTGCAGGCATCTGTGGAGACTTCTTCAGAGGTTTTCCGCATGGGCATAATAAGCTGATGAATCAGCTCTTCATGAACATATTTCCCGTTGTCCATTTGTCCAATATATTTCTCTAACAAATCAAGAATAACACGTCGATGAGAGACATAGCTGGCCAGGTCTGACTTCTTAAAATCCTCTGCTTTTTTGAGGTAGGCTTTCAGTTTCTTCTGATATAAGCCCATATCACTTTCAATGGCCGGATTTATTATCTCGTGACCCTCTACCAGCAACTGGCGCTCAATGTCGGAATACTGTTTATGCAACAATGTATCCAGTTCTTTATCGCTCATCCTGGGGTCAACAGAAAACTCCTGCTGATTGATCAGGTGCATTACCGGTCGGTATCTGGGGGCTTTTTCGGAGACGAACTGGTTGATTCTCTCACGACCGGCCTTGAGGTTTTCACTCAGATAATTGCTCAGGTACTGCTTGCTTCTGGCCTGAACATGACGTTGCATATCTTTGAAACTGACTTCGACATCCTCAAGAATCCCCCCTATATCATCCGCTATATCAAATGCAGTGCGCTCGGGACGAACATGGTCGTCCAGATAGTCGGATGAAATGTAGCAGGTATAGATGAACTCACCAGCCTCATCCGATATTTTGCCAAACAGCCCCGGGATTTGATGACTAATGGGGATTTCCTGCACCAGCCTGTTAGCCGCGCAAAGGGCGAGAGAGTGCTTCTTTTTGGTCGAAGCATGAAATTTTATGTGGGTCAGTCTGAACGAATAGCCTTTTATATCGATAGTTTCTTTACTGGCTTTGCTATGCATGTACTGATCAAACAAGTTTTCCAGGGCAATAGTTTCTGTCCCATCCTTTATCGTTATACGGGGTACAGAATCTTCTCTGACAAAATACCAAAGACAATGTTCTAATAAAGCATTAGCGATGCTGGTCGCCGTTTTTGGGCAGGCATCACGATACTTTTTATCGAATCCAGATAATGTGAGGATAGAGAAAGGCCCTTCGCCGTTCGGGTCAGGCTCAGGATCCTGAGTCTTTATCCCCTGAGCGGCAGTGAACGAGAATTGCCGTTTAACGATACCTGACGAGTCTGATTTGAAGGCGCTGGTAACATCCGCTCTATCGAATGCTTTGAGCCATAATAAACGACCCACTCCCCGGCACCCTTTTGCTATTTTATGATCAGAGTCAAGGGTTTCAAATGATGCCATGTTTTCTTCGTTGAAGCCTATGCCATTATCGTGAATTTCAAAGCCGACTATTTCTGAGCAGTACTCAGAGTTGTCAAGCTCAGAGGAAGCCTGCTGACTGCGTAGTATTTTGAGTGTCACAGTGCCGCCTGTGAGCAGATTGTCGTTTTCTTCAAGGGCTTGTAGAGAGTTAACAACGGCTTCAAAAACCGGGAAAAGTCCATGACTCTTGCGCAGATTCGTGTTCCTTAACCTTCCTGTCAGATTGGTATGCAGGCTCATTATAGACAGGCTCCTCAGGCAGGAAGTGCTTTTTACCAAAATTCAGCGAACTGAAATATTCTATACAGATCCTCAGAGGGCTGCTGACTTTATTATTGCTTAGCCATTGCGGAGCTTCCCGATGCTGCTCGGAATCAAGGCTTGAGCCTCTGCCTGTGAGGGTTTCCGGGTTTAGCGAAATCGTCGTAAACCAAACCATAGCGAAAGCGGGTGGCTGGTGTGGCTCTTAACGAACAAGCATTCCCGGATGGTTAGTTGTTTGGGAAGGCTGGGCGAAACTGCAAGACCGTCTCCACACCTACCGGATGACACGGGGTGTGGAGATCTGATTAAGAGATAGCCTTTAGGGCGGGTAGTTGACTTCCTCGTTTGAGGCTTTTTAGTGGATAGCTAGTTATCAGCATCAAAGAAGCCTCTGGCCCAGTTTAACCCTTCACTGATTAGTGGGCCTTCCTTTTATTGTGATATGTTCTTATATCAAAGCGCATAAAGTTCCCGCGTGTGGGGCGCCGCCACAGGCCGCGTCCCAGCCAGCTTGCTGGCGACACGACGCAATTGATATGTACGGTCTCAATGTTTTGTTTTGTTTTGTTTTGGAGGGGCTTACCGGAATACTGAAGAGGTAAAGAGTATCTTTGCTAAAATTTTGTTCATTTGGCCACTCTATTGAACCAAATGCTACTTTTACTATTATTTTTGCAACATAACGAGCCTGTAGAAAAACCCAAAAACAAAGCCGTAAAATTTGCGGCTCTTGTTATTAGCGAGTGCTGATCGGTGATCTTCAGGCTCCCGGTTAATTTATAAATTTTCCATTCTGGCTTATTACCAGTCTGAGAACTGTTCAGAACACTGCAGGCGCTTCTGGTGGGGCAAACTGTTCACACAAACACCGATCAGTGTCGTTTCAGCGTTTCTTTTTGATCTTCTCCATCCGCTTTAGCAGTTTCTCGCCGCCAGAACCATGGACTTTCTTGAGATTGTGCAAAGTGCACGTCAACTGCCACCGGGCATTGACCTTGGGCCGTCCTCGAAACGTGAACCGGGTGAGTCCCATCTCCTGCATATGGCCGAAAGGCGGCTCGGCAATGGCGAGTCGTTTTCTGTAAATCCGTTTTCCTGCCGGGCTGTCGATCCTGTCTTTCATCAGCTGCAGAGCATTGGGCTTCTTGTAGCCTTCCAGTTTGTAACGGAGCACTACGGAACGCGCTGAGGGTTGATCAGGTTTGCGCAGGCACTGAGCTTTTTTATCGGGCAGACCCGACAATGATGATGTTTCTTCCTGTTTATCGAAGGCAAAATCTTTCAGGGTGAAGCGGCCTGAGGCGGTAGGCTTAACGTGATTCTTTGCCAGGGCCGCCCGTTCTTTTTTGTGTTAGGTGCTATTCTGAGCATTTGAAACTCAGGAGTGCATTAGGTGAAACACGTGTCTTTACTGTTGTGTCTATTAGTATTTTGTCCATACTTGTTCGCTCATGAGTACACTCAAAAACAACCTCAGGTCAATTTTTCTCAAATAATAAATTTAGAAAAAAATCCACAGTTTGTAACTTTTGGTATTATTAACAGTGTTGTTTATATAGCAGTTAGCACAGCATCTAATGTGGTTTTCACAAAAAACAAGTATGACTTAAATGAAATTGATTTGTTCATAAAAAACTCTAGCGTATTGGAATTTGTTTTTGCGAATTTATTGTCCTCGGTAGGGGATTTTCTGGTTGTTATATTGCCTACAACCTTTATAAATGTTTTTTTAGAAAGGATATCTGATTATTGTTTTGAAGATAATGCAACAACTAATTTGATAGCTGTTTATTTAAGCAGAACTTCTAGTTCTTGTGTTATATCATATTACTATTTAACACTTAATGAGCCGCTAAGGGATCTTCTGAGTACATCATTCTTCCTAATTGGAGTAAACACATATATCGATCATGGCGTAATTGCAACGCTGTTATATATAACACTCTCAACGTTTGTTGCCCATTTACGTTTGAGATGTATTGGTTGGTAGATATAGACAGGCACCTAACCGCAAAGCTGTCGGGCGCACAGTATGTGCGTCCTGTTGAGCGTGTTGTTAGTTAGCGTGTTACTTGCCGACGAGGTGCTTCACGATCTGGATCAGAAGCTCTTCGCTTTTGCCAAAACGCCGGTCAATCGCTTTGTTGAATGCTTTTTGTTCTGCAATAAACGCATCAACCTCTTTGAACTTCTCACGTTGTTCATTGAGGATCAAAGAGACAGCTCAGTGAGTAGTTTCAAGAATTTTGTCGTTTTCTTGGAAAGCATAGTCAAGAGCGTTTACTTTGGCTCCTGGTGACATAGGTACTACCTGTTTTATTGAATGAGCCATGAGCGTAGCAGACATTGAGAGATTGCACAGAGACACCTAACGCCACGAAAATCATGAAAGTGCCTGCCCAGCAAGGACTTCAGCCAGATAGCGTGTACTCATAGCGCGGCTTTCTTTTGTTTTCTCTTCTCTTCAGGCCTGCTTTGAAGGTTTTCGTGTTGTTCAGCAGATTGACTGCAATATGTCTAAAGCCTGCCAGGAGCCTGTCGGACTTAAGACTGTCCTACTGCGGTTGCAATAAATTGGTCTAAAAATTCCTGCTTCTTCGTCAAATAGCTCGCTATTTTCCCCAGAATCAGAAACTTTTATCCTCAATTTCTTGCAATCCTCGCTACGCACGCTCAAGTCCGACAGGCTCCTGAAATTTGTGCTCCGTCATTTCTTAGGATGCGACTCTCGTCTTCTTTCATCGCAACATCGAGTTTCCAGTGAAGCTTATTCTCGGTGTGCCAATGCTCTCGGCTGGCCTTACCCAATTGCTCAGCCGTTAGCTCTGCAGAGCTGATTAGCTTGTGGTCGACTTTCCAAGCTTGGCGTGGGTCACTGATAATAAAGAGTTGTGAAATCAAATCGTGAGCATTCATGCTGTGGCTTTATCCTGATGCGCAATTATAAGACCGTAGACGTATTAAAAAGAAAGCAAATATAAGCTACAGGCCAATGATCTCAGGGGGGCATGATTTTTCCCTAGTGGTGTGGGGAAAGTTGGAGAAAGACAAACTCTTACCCGATTATGCGTCGTTCTTGATTTCCTTCATGTTTTGTAAGTAAACAACAAGTTCATGTACATTAGTACAGGATTCTGCATCATTATTTCGGTTAGCTTTAGCAAAAATTCTTGACGAGTGTGCAATAGCAGGTGCTAATGTTCCTTCAATTATTGATTTCTCATATAATCCTCTTTGAGTTTTTTTGTACTCAGGCAGATATTTTCTTAAGTCGTCAATTGCTTGATCCGCTACACTCTTCTTTTGAGTAGGAGCATAAGGTTTTGTCGTAGCGTTGTAATGGAGCAACAGCCAAAACTCAAAAGCAGGATTTGACGTTATTGCAATGAATTTTACTTCATCATCCAATTTGTCTTTAGCAAGTACCGTATTTATTTCGTCAACACGCTGAATTGCATCGAAAAATGTTGAGTGCCGATCTCTATCAAAAATACAAAAAATTACATTATATGTATCCCCTGACAAAAGCTCTCTACGATATAGATTGTAAGCATAATTAACTACGTTTATAGGGCTTGAGTCACAAGAACCATCTATTTCAATATTTGCAGAGTCAAGGTCATGAAACAATCTAATTTCTTCGAAATAAAACGGCTCTGTTTTTTCCCCTTCAGAAACGATTAATGCTCTATCATAAGGTTTTCTCTTAGCTTGATTTCTCTTATTATCCTCTGCTTTTCTAGCTTTTCTTTTGTGAAATAAATCTTCACTGCCCATCATTAGACCCCAAAAACTGAAAATTGCTTACTAGCGGCAAAGCACCATAACGACCTGATAGATATGCCTTCTCTAAATTAGAGACACCTTTTCTAGGGCTAAAATCTGTTAAAGGATAAATCGTTGTCGATTGATTTTTATCTTTATTACAAAACCAAATCTGATCTCTCC
Organism: Endozoicomonas sp. ISHI1; assembly: GCF_024606225.1. GTDB lineage: Bacteria > Pseudomonadota > Gammaproteobacteria > Pseudomonadales > Endozoicomonadaceae > Endozoicomonas_A. Next base: position 38,718 of record NZ_JAGRPU010000010.1, read on the forward strand.
TAAACACATGTTGATCTAAGACAGAAGTTTCATGTGTTGTAAATACTAATTGTGCATTATGTGGATTTGTCTTTTGATCATTAAATAACTTGATTAAGAATTTAACCATATTTGGATGTAAGCTGTTATGTAGCTCATCAATAAACAATACTTTTCCATTTCTTAAGCAATCAAGCCAGTGACCAGCAAAAGAGAATAGTTTCCTAGTCCCGTCAGATTCTTCATTTAGATCAAAAAATACATCTTCACCTTCAGAATTTTTGTGAACTGTTTTGATATCGACAATCTCTTTTCCTTCTAATTCATTAATAATTTTATTTTTAAGTTCGTCTGGCATATTATTTGGCAGAAAATCTTTTTCAATTTTTCTTGTTTCTAAATGAATATCATTGATATCTAGATCAGCAGATTTCAAAAAATTTAAAACTTCGCTCTTTGAGTCTTTATCATTACATAAATTTGTGGTGAGTCCTGGTCCCCAGCCGTCAATTCCCGCTACTCTTAAAGACTTATTAAACCAGTCGAAAACAGGCTTTAACTGTTCACTATTCAGCATTACTGCTGTTGATAAGAAAAGAGAGTTGGATTTAGTCGCATCTTTCCAAAGTTGCTTTTGCCCTTGGAAGTGCGATGAAAAATCCCAAACATACTCTTGAGCTTCACTATCATAAGCTCGAATAAACCACCTCTGCGGCCTACCCTTGGGAGAGGCAAAAAGCCATTCATCTCTGATTTGATCTTCAGTTAGAGAAAAACCGTATTGATATTTTACTCCTTGAACAAGAAAGACAATTTCAAATTCTGTTGGCTCTTTAACAGATTTATTTGATAGGCGAAACGGTGAGACTGGAAGCTTGTCACCTCTTTGAGAGTCCTTAGCCGATTTTTTTACAATAGACTGCATGGTTTTCAATGCTGAAACAAAGTTTGATTTACCAGCAGCATTAGCTCCATAAATTACAGCAGATCTTAATAAAGATAGTTTTTTAGATGCTTTAATTTCAAACGAATTATCGACCATCTCATTACCCAGCATTTTTGTTAGGTTTAAAGATTGCCGTGATTTAATTGATTTATAGTTTTCTACAAAAAATTCAATAATCATTGGGTTACCGAAGTTAATTATTAACAGTAATTCTAGCTTAAATTCAACTCTAATGCGCCTTTTAGATGCGAAATATGGCATTTATATGCAAAATACAGAACTATTTTCGTCCAAGCTTGAAGTTTAATCAAGATGCATAACGCCTGCAGTAAGGGCGCAAACGCAGTGAGCGTAACACGGCAAAATCATGAAAGTGCCTGCCTAGGAGCCTGACCGAGAATAGCTGCCCTACTGCGGCGGCAGCAAATTGGTCTGAAAATCCGCTTTTGTTCGTCAAATAGCTCGCTATTCTCCTCACAAAACCGAATTTTCATCCTCAATTTTCTGCCGTCCTCGCTACGGGCGCTATTCTCGGTCAGGCTCCTAGCAAGGACTTCAGGCAGATAACGTGTACTCATAGCGGCTTTCTTTTGTTTTCTCTTCAGGTCTGTGGCTATTCCGGTGCATTCGGTCACTCAGTCCGGTAACATCCGGCCAGTGATTTAGTGAGCATTCATGCTGAGGCCTTATCCTGATGTGCACTTCTGTATCCAGACGATTGACCCGGCAGATCACCTGAAGCAAATCATGATCCTTCATGAACTCATCTAATGAACGTAAAAATTGACGCTACCGCCCGTGGATTTGACCATTGTCTTTTATTGACGCCGGGGAGCATGGGACCAGATAGCTCAGGAGTGAAATTTTTGGATAGCAAAATATTGTGCGCTTATGAAAGGTGAGACGGTAGGTGTGCCTTGGCGAACCCGTGCAAGCTCGCTGCAATAAAGTCGTTGCGTTGAGTTCGAGCGTGTTACACTTTTGTACGAGGCGATAGGAAACGCAAAATAATGAAATTAGGAAGCGAAGGAACGGGCAGGAAGCTCCCACATCTGGCTCCATCTTCAGACTTGCCCAATGAAGTCCAGGGGGTTCACAAGAAAGAGATTACCCGCAAGCAGATAGTGTCTCGCTCAGAACACAAACCCTTCCGGTCACTGGCTGAAAGGGGGATTGAGGCGGTTCCCGTTAAACCCGGTCTGTTGACCCGTGCACTCAGTTCACTGTCGTCCAGTTTTCTGTCTTTCTTCAGCTCTGCGATTGCATCGGTTGCCAGCAACAGTCAGAAAGAAGTTCGCGATTTAATCAATAGACAGCTGGAAAACCAGACAATAATCCATCGAGATATTAAAAAGCTTGAGGAAGGTTTGAAGCCTATTGAGGGGAGACTGCAAACTTTGCGCGAAAGTGTCGAGCTTCTGACTCCTGAACAGATAGGCGAATACGGTGATCTGATAGCAAAGCAGCTCACAAAACACGAGCAGCTGGTTATCAAGAGGGCTCATTTAAGAAAAACCGTTGAGCAGGTGCAATCTTATGAACAGAGTCTGTCTGCCAGTAAAAGTCAACAGTCTCTGAATATGAAAGTGTTGGAAGAGAATATCTCAACCGGCATTGAAGCCCTCATGCTACTGAAAGATGTTTTTAATAAAAGCCAGAAAAAGAAGCACCAGGGCAAGGTGTTTGAAATGCGTCTGGGCGATATCAAAGTGACCGATCCTGACCGTTATGATTTTCAGGTTAAAAATCTGGTGGTCAATGTCGGGCGTTTCTGTTTTGAGAAGGGTTATCTTGAGCTGGAAGTGCCGGAGCTCTCTGCCCATTGTTTTTCTGAGGGGGAAAGCAAAGCAGTTGGCCCCATCAAGATGAAGGGGAGCTGCCGGGTTCGCATTGGTGAACCTCTTGCTGAACCCTTGAACAAATTATTGACTTGTAGAAAGACAGAGATTTTTAGCGCCTATAAAAAAGTTTCCGAAGCATTGAACTCCCTGTCTGCAGAAACATCCGGACTGGCTGCGCAAAGGCGGCTGGGCGACATCATTCAGTGTTCGGTTGATGGTCTGGAAATGGCTGGGGGGGAAGTGAAGTCAGATCTGTTCACTGAAGCAATGGGAGAAGGGATCATCCGATTATTCTCTCCGCTTGTGACAACCTGGAAAAAAGAACTGGGTGCCCATAGCCTTAAAGAGTCCAGAGTTAAAGAAGCTGGCGATACTGTGAAAGCCGAAAGTTTTGCAGCCCTGTGTCAGGTAAGAGAAAAATCGATAAAGATGTTGAAAGAGGATCTTCCAAAGATCAAGGAAAGTAAGACGAAAAAAGCCTGTCAGGCCATACTGGCGGAATACCGGACAGACCTGAAGCGATCCCGAAATGTGTTGCAGAAGAAGAAAGAGGCGCTATCGGCTCAGAAAAATCATACGGCGGCTGTTGTGTATCGAGAGGCCAATGCCGGAAAATCTGTCCAGTCTTACCAAAATGCCCTGAAGCTCTTTCATACCTTAAGAGGGATTACCAGAAGGCAAACGTCAGGCCAGTCAGCGTCTGAATCGATTCATTTCAGCGAGCAGCGCATTGACTTCACAGACACTTCCCATGCCGAATTATCGTCCGCGTCTCTCAAGCTTTCCGGGTTCAGCCTGGGTGATGATGGTGTGCTTGAAATCAAAGTGCCTGATGTTTCCCTGAATCTGGGGCTGGTCAACGAAGTGTCTGATACCTGTGAAGCGTTTCCGGCCAGCTTCAAAGACGTCTCTCTGAAAGTGAGTTCACCCATGGGAAGGATTGTCCATGAAATACTGCTGCTGGACTTTCCTCTTGAGTTTCGGGCACTGGAACGGCTATGGAAACAGTATCAGGCTTGTACCTCTGAACATTACAGCTCTCTTGGTGCCCATGAGCCTGTTAATGTGGCCAGTTACTTTTCTGTCGACATAGGCAGTATGGCTCGTTTGGCAGACGGGGATGTTCGGATTGAAGCTGTAGAGCGACCGGATGAAGATAAAGAGTTGATGGTTCTTGCCGTCTCTCGTCTTATGGGACAGAAGCTTGAGGTCGGCGAGCTGGGTCAGCTGTTTCAAGAAGAAATGGGTATGAATCCTCAGTCGTCCAGTCAGCTTATGAACCTGCTTTGTCTGGGCTTGCTGGGGGAACCGGAACCTTTGATGAACCCTGCGGCTTTAGTGGATGCACCCCTCAAAAATACCGTTGAACAAGTCTCAGTCTCAAGATCTCCGGAAGCTCCTTCTCCTTTTAATGAGCAGAAAGATTTATCGAGTCCTGCTAAACCGACATCCTTACCTAAAGACGTTGAGGTGACTCCAGTCATCAATCAAGAAGGTGATATTAGAGTTAATTCGCTCCCTCAAAGATCAAAACAAACATCGAGTCCTCCTTCTGAAACCCCGGGAGTTAATAGCGATGCCTTGTCAGAGAGTAAAGGTGAAAGCAAGAAGCAAGTGTTCAGGGCACTTCAGGAGGGCGGTGAAAAAACAGTACTGTCCAAGACAGAGATTCGTATGGGCGACCTAAGCCGTTGTCCGGGGGTCAGTCAGTTGAAAGCAAGGGTTAATGGTCACACACCGCAAGTGAGCTTTGCCCTGAAAGCGCCTGTTCTCAAGGTTCTGGGCAAGTTACCTTTGCTGTTGAGTTGGTTGGTGGGATCTGATCTGTCTTTATCGGTTCAGGCTCCCCTGAAAGAGGATGTAGTCCAACTCAGTCAACCTTCCCTTCAAGTTCATAGTGCGAGAGTGCCTTTTTTGGGTACCTGGCTTGCCAATTTTTGGTTAAAGCGTGCCTTGGCTAAAGGGCAGTTAGCCATTAACTCCCATCAGAGTGAAGGGCAGGCGGATCTGCAATTCGTGGGGGTTGAGCAAGCCTGAAGTCAGGATCAGCCCTTCTGTAGTGAATTCTGTCTCGTCCCGGTCTACTTTGTAAGGGGCATAAACTATAAAAACACTGACCCGAAGGATAACTGGCTATAAATGCCTTCTTGCGTTTCGGCTATAGTTTGTTGGCTGGGACGATTTAGCGCGGTTCGTTCACTGATGTTAAAACTCGAAAAAACACAGATCTTTTTGCAGCAGGAGGCTAAAAACAAGCACGAGGCTTTGCAGTTGGCTGGCAGCAAAATGTTGGAAACCGGATTGGTTTCAGCCGACTACCTTCCGGGCATTCACGCCCGGGAGACGCTGGCTTCCACTTTTCTGGACAACGGTATCGCCATACCCCACGGCATGCCTCAGTCTCGCCATGCCATTAAAAAAACGGGTGTGGTGGTCATTCAGTTTCCTGAGGGCGTTGAGTGGGGAGTGAATCAGCCCGTTTTTCTGGCCTTTGGCGTAGCGGCCCACTGCCATGAGCACCTCAGGATTCTGGGGGGGCTTACCCGGGTTCTGGATGATCGCCTTCTATGCCGTTATCTGGCTCGTACCCATGAGCCTGAAAAAATTATCGATGCGCTGGAGGGCAAACCTCTACCGGGGCTTGGCAGTCTCAGTGAATGGCAAAAGGCTTACTTAAATCAAAGCCGGAGAGAAACCTCTGAAAGAGGCTGGGTCAGTCGCACATGCACTAGAAGCAGGGAGCTGACCAGGGAGTATCTCATTAACAATATCAATGGTTTACATGCCAGATGTGGCAGTGCCATGATTGCCGCCCTTACGCACTATGACACCCGTGTATATGTGCGCAATGTCAGCAAGAATGGTGAGTATGTCAACGGCCGCAGTCTGGTCAAACTGCTCGGCCTTGAGCTGGTTTGCGGTGAGACTCTGGGTATCAGGCTTTCCGGTCTTCATGCACATGAAGCGTTAAAGCGGCTCGACCAGTTGATTTCAGAAGAGTTTACTTTGATCTAGCAGCCTGTCGGACTTAAGGCTGTCCTACTGCGGTTGCAATAAATTGGTCTAAAAATTCCTGCTTCTTCGTCAAATAGCTCGCTATTCTCCTCAGAAGCAGAAATTTTTATCCTCAATTTCTTGCAATCCTCGCTACGGACGCTTAAGTCCGACAGGCTGCTAGACAAAAGCAAGCGCCCTTGAAGGGGCGCTTTGGCTGATTCTGGCTGGAACTCAGGTCTCCGGGAAGTCGTTCGTTTCATCTACCCGGGTGATGAAATGAAGTATCCGGTTAATGGCGGGTTTCACTGGCTGGCATGATGTTAGGGTGATCGAGCCATTCTTCAGGGCTCTCATCGATGGAGTCCACTGCTTCGGCTTCATTCAGCTCCCCGCGGGTCGCCAACACTGCCAGGTCCTTGGCAAAGCTCTGTAAAAGATCGATCACTTCCTCCCTGTCAGGATCGAGGCTTTCATCAAAAGTGATATTGAAAAGAGGATTATCATTTTCATACTCCTCTCCTTTTCGCATGAGCGTCATTTGAAGGCCGGGGTTCTCATAATCCGTGACTTCGGCCAACTTGAATGTAACTGACTGGGCTTCCCTGAGAACAGACAGCAACTTCAGGGCTTCTGCAGCGCTGATATCGCCTGCATCCACACAGGCTTCAACATACTCTCTGGCCGATAACCCCGAGTCCAGGTAGTTGTCCACCAGATCCTGCAGTTCTTTGTACTTGTTATGGTTCATGGACCCTCCTTAACTGCGCTTTCAGTAATGCCTGTAAACGAGTGCACATTTCCAGTGTACCTGATTGCGAATCAAATGAAAGGTTAAATAAGTATTTGTACGTCAGTACTCTTCGGGTGCTACGTAAAGGCATGGAGCTGCTCTTCTAACAGGTGACTTAAGGTGTTACTTTTAAGCGGAGTGGTCTTTCAAGAAAGGTTTTCTGAAAGGTTTTATTCATAATGTAGGGCTCTTTAGCCATACTTTTATTTTCTGTCATTCCCTCTGCTGTATTTATGAATCTTTCCAGACTGAACCTGAACCTGCTGCCTGGTCTGAAAGCCCTGCTGGACACCCAGAGTGTTTCCAAAGCAGCGCAGATAATGTGTGTTACCCAGTCTGCCATGAGTCGAACTCTGGCCCAGTTAAGGGAAGCATTGAATGACCCGGTTCTGGTGAGAAAAGGCAATCGAATTTTCTTGTCCGAGAAGGCGATGTCCCTGCATGAAGATGTGAACAGAGTTGTCACGGAAGCCAGCAGTATTTTTGAAAACCAACAGTTTTATATCTCAACCACCCAGCGACATTTCCGGATTGCTTCAGGACACACGGTGCTGGAACGGATTCTGCCTGAAGTACTGCAAAAAATATGGGCGTTGGCACCCGGGCTGACCTTTGAGTTGCAGGCCATCAATCCAGCTGTTGATGTTGCAACCGGAAAGCTGGATCTGTCTATTGGTTATATGGGCGCCCGGGAAGAAGGTTTATCCTGCTTTTCACTGATGAAAGATCGGATGTGCCTGATTCTCTGTGAAAACCATCCTTTGGCCCATGAGTCTTTTTCAGAAGAGGCTCTCAGGTCTTTTTCCTTTGTGGTGCAGAGGGACAATATCAATCTACATCAGCAAAGTGAGATCAACCGTTTCCTCAGTTCGGTTCAGGTGAAAACCTGGTCGCCCAGTCTTTCGGTCAGTCTGGCGTTGATCAAGGGAACAGATTGCGTGTTTATGGCTCCGGCTTCATTGCCTATGTTCATGGAAGAGCTGTCTGGCTTCGTGATTAGGGAGTGCCCAAAAAATATTCCGAAAGTCAGCTTTGATATTGTCTGGCCTGAGTATTGGGAGATGAACAGAGCGCATCGTTGGATGAGGGAGTTCATCAGTAATGCATTGTTGGAACATATCCAGAGCAAAGACCTCGATATGTTTGTCACTGAGTCAGAAGAAAGTCAGGAAGAGAAGAGTACTCCGCTTTCCTGACCCTGTCCTCAAATGATACTTTCCCGAGGGATTGCTTCTGTTGCTGCAGGCTGACACACATCGAGAACATCATATAATTTCTCGATCTGACGGGTAAGCGTTTCTATGGGGCGCTCACTGGAGACATTAATAGCAGCAGAAACCATTTTCCCACACTCGGAGCTGTTCATGGACAGGCTCTCAAGGTCAAATCCCCGGTGTCTGACTACCCGCAGAAGCCGCTCCAGTACCTCTGGCTTTTTATAGCACTGGATAGTCAGGGAGTAATGGGTTTTGGAATCGCTCATGCTCTTGCCTCCATCATTTCGTGGTTGGCGGCACCGGGTGGCACCAGGGGCCAGACGTTCTCCCGCTCATCAATACAGACATGAAGTATTCTTGCCTCCGGAGCCTGAAGCATTTCTTCCAGAGCGGGGATTACTTCATGTCTTTTGGTAATTATTCTGCCTTCAATGCCAAATGCTTTGGCCAGAGTGACAAAATCAGGATTGTCCGAGAGGTCAGTTTCACTGTAGCGCTGGTCAAAGAAGAGTTCCTGCCATTGCTTCACCATGCCGAGTCGCTGGTTGTCGAGTAAGACCATTTTGACGGGCAGCTGTTTTCTTTTGATCGAGGCCAGCTCCTGCACATTCATCATGAAAGAGCCGTCTCCGGAGACGAGTATCACATCGTCTTCCGGTCTTGAAATAGCAGCGCCTATCGCTGCCGGGAGACCAAAGCCCATGGTACCAAGCCCGGCACTGGAAAGGTGGTTATTCGGATGACAGAAGCTCATGTGTTGAGCTACCCACATTTGGTGCTGACCCACATCACAACTGATCACAGAGTTCTCGCGGGTGGCCTCAGATAACTGTTTCAGAAGCAGAGGCGCAAAGATGTCTTCCCCGGGTTTGTCATAACACCACTGGCTGGCAGCGCGGCTGTTCTTACAGTGTTGTAACCAGTCACCCTGATCTAAAGTAATGGTCAGACTGCTTAGATTCTTCTTCAGGCAACCACAAAGACTGACATCAACAGGGCGACGCTTACCATGCTCTGCAGGGTCAATATCGAGATGGATGACTTTCGCACCAGGGGCAAAACTCTCAAGCTTGCCTGTGACCCGGTCATCAAAGCGGGCTCCGATGGCTATCAGCAAGTCGCATTCCTGCACTGCCAGATTGGCAGCCCGGGTTCCATGCATACCCAGCATACCAAGGTAGCCGGGATCGTCAGGACGAATCGCTCCGATTCCTTTCAAGGTGCAAACACTGGGGAGACCGGTTTCTGTCAGGAATGTCCTGAGCTCGTCTATCGCATCCGCCATTCCTGCACCGCCACCTACGTAAGCAAGAGGTTTGCTGCTTTTCCGGAGCAAAGAGATCGCAGCATTAATCCTGTCAAAACTGTCGGCAGCTCTCTCTTTTATCACGCTGAGTGGTGGCACGTAGTGAGCCTCTGCCAGCTGAATATCTTTTGGCAGGTCAACCAGAACAGGGCCCGGGCGGCCAGATCGGGCCAGGTCGAAAGCTTTGTTCAGGGTTTCGCAGATATCATTCGGGTCTGTCACCAGAAAGCTGTGCTTGGTACAACCCAGTGTCATACCCAGAATATCGATTTCCTGGAAGGCATCCGTTCCCATCATGGCAGTAGGCACCTGACCTGTGATGGCCACCAGAGGAATGGAATCCAGCATGGCGTCGGATAAAGCAGTGATCAGGTTCGTTGCGCCGGGGCCGGAGGTGGCAATACAGACACCGGTTTTACCACTGGCCCTGGCGTAGCCTATGGCGGCGAAAGCGGCTCCCTGTTCATGTCTGCAGAGAAGGTGCTCAACATTGGAATCCAGAAAGGCGTCATAGACTGGCATGATGGTGCCACCGGGATAACCGAAAACATGTTGAATCCCTCGCTGAGAAAGATTTTTTACCAGTGCATTAGCGCCGTTCATGGGGTTGACCTCGTTCGTGCCCGCGATGAGCTTCAGCCTTGATGCGAACAGGCTTGCTAACGCTCATTTCAAACCACTGCTGTGCAGAGAACAAAACGGCAACAGGGAGGATAATCAGCAGCAGTTCCGGAAGGCTGATGATTGCCACAATGGTCAGGCTCAGAATAGCAATAATTATTGGGTTGTTCAGGTTTAGCATGGTTCTATCCTCTTTGTCCGGAGCCGTCATCTTGTCTGTGCTCCCGGGGTTTTCAGGCCCCAAATATGAAAAAACCCCCCGGACCTTTCGGTGCGGGGGGTTCCTTGAAACTCTGATCTGTCAGCCAACAGACCCCCGCGCGGAGATGTTAATCACCACGACGGGTAGGAGAATTATGTTGCTGATGAGGTTGAGTTTCATAACCAATAAATACTATTCAGATTGTTTAAAGTATTTTCAGGTATAACACACACAGTCAATATGTGCCAGAAAATTAAAATTCAGAAAGGCTGGTTAATGAAGAATCGAAGCCGGTTGTCTTCTTTACTGCTGGCGATTTCAGTTCTTACGGTGACACCTTCCACCTTAAAGCGGATGCCACCACCCACGCTGTACTTCATATCGGTATGGAGTTCTCCCAGGTCGAAGTCGTCAGCAACGCGGCCAGCATCTACAAACAGAGTCCATTGCCACCATGGAATATCGTAAAGAGGTCCGACCACAGGCAGATCCTCAAGTGGCTGCCAGAATGGAATAGCGCGGAACTCCAGACTGTAAGAAACCGCCGACCGGCCATGGAAACGGTCAGTAGTGTAACCTCTCAGCTTATCCCACCCCCCCAGAGAAACCCCGGCAAAAGAAGGAGGGCGCTTGAACTCTTGCTCGCCATTGACATGGGTAGTGTCGTTCCAGGTGGGCGTATCAGCAAGCCAGGCGTTCACTGCGATGACCTGCTGATCAAGATATTCATTGCTGCCGAGGTTGAAGAACTTGCTGAACTCAAATTCCCAGGTCGTCCAGTCTGTACGGCTTTCGCTACCCCAGTCTCTGGTGTAGGTGAAGGTTGTCCGACTGCCTCGGGACGGCAGCTGACTGGCGTTACGATTGTCGTAATCCAGAATCAACTTGATGCCAGCTGCCTTGTCTGCGGAATCTGTTGAGTAGTCATCCAGTTCCTGACTTTTGTAGAAAGGCTGAACCTCGAAAGAGCTGATGCCGGATGTCAGAGGGTTCCAGACTTGACCCGCAGCGGCATTGCCCAAAGCATCCTGTTTCAGGCTGGACATCGCACCGTCTCGACCTTCTGCAATGGGCAAAATGTATTTGAAACGGGCCGTGTAGCTTTGTTCAATACTGCCTGTGGTAATGAAGTTGTCCTTACTCGAGTCATTACTGCCGGGTTGCTCTCCGGAAAAGTGAGGGTTGCCGGGCAAGTAATAACTGGATCGTGTGTAGTCTCCATAAAGAGCATTCACACTCACCAGCATCTGATCAAGATCAGGAATGGTGAGATTATAAAGACCGGCATAGACCATCGCGGAACCATTGCTGGAGGCGATGGCGGTTCCGAACAGAGAGGCTTGTGGTTGTCCAACGCCCTTGATAACTCCGGCACCACCCAGAGCGGTGCCCCAGTCTTCAGAACTGAACAGGAAGGGTACGCCGGCAAAATCGTAGTCCTCACCTGCAGGCTCCGCAGCAAACGCGCCTTGAAGTCCTGCAGCCAGGAGTAGGGAGGCTCCAACAAATTTTAGTTTTTGTTCGCGATATGGATTTATGCGCATTGTCTGTTCAGTAGATTCTTAAAGTAATGCGCTATTTTCTAATTGGTTCGATTGTTCTGGAATAAGAGGTTATTCCTATTGACCTGCCGAACTTTTTATCATGCAGTCGGTGGGTTCTCAGTCAGTGAAAATTAATCTGAGTCGAAAGTGACTTATGTGATGTTCTGGTTAACCTGTTGTCTGATTTTATTGTCTCCACATTGAAGTGATTCAATTTGCCAGAGTTCTCAGCGAGACTGACCACTATAACTGGCCCAGACTTTAAAATGGTAGACATCGTCGGCATCAATGGTTAATAACCGATCAGGGTCATAGATGTCCACCAAAGTTGGGTCTTCACCGGCGTCCTTTAACCATTTAAATTGGGCAAGCTTGTCAGGATGTTGATTACTTTTCACCTCGAACAGCTGGACAGACGGATCTACGTCGCAGAAACCCGCACCCTGGAGGTAATAAATATTCATGGTCTGTCCGCTCCCCGGGAGCGTTTGCAGAGTCCATGGCGAGACATGGTCGATGCATAATCTTGGAAATCCTGTAGTCACTGTGAAGCTATCGGCACCGGCTCCCTGCAAGAATTCTATCTGTGCCAGACCAACGGAGAATACGTTCAGAGAGCACATCGATAATAAAATCGTCAAAAACGCCAGCCTGAAAGTTGGATTTGCATTCTGCCTCGACATGATCAAATCTCCTACTGCATTAATGCAGCATTTATTCTAGCCCGAATATTTCATAAACACTGCTACAGTCCGAATGGTTGATGTTTTTTTGAACAAACGTAGCAGGTATTGCCGTATTTGGTTTAAACAGGCTGTACTGTTGAGCACCGTGGGGCAGGCTGGCTGGCTGTTTCCCGGATCAGGGTGCTTCTTTCTCTTAACTCCACTGACCTCATTGTTTTGAACTTCCATTATAAAATCGACTCAAACAGATCGAATCAATTTCGAATGCCCTTTCCAGGCGGGGGTAAGTACTGACTTTGGAGCTTAAAAAAAATGGACCTGATAAACAGCAATGCCAGCATTGAAAATTCACTCTGGCCAACACCTGAGCAAATTCAGCCGGAGCAAGCACCATCGGGTTTCAGCGCAGGCAGGGAAGTGACTGTCTATGAGAAAAGTCAAAGTTTATTCCTGGATTTGCCCGAATTAACACAGCGCATGATTATTCGCTATCTGGGCTTTCGTGAGATTACCCGTTTAAAAAAGGTCTGCAAACATCTTCGCGATCTTGTTGAAAACGATAAAGCTCAGGAAAGAGCTTGGTATCGCCAGATTCCTTCGCCGTACCCATTTCAACTAGAGTCCATACTCAGGGCAAAAGACGAGCAACAACTCCGTCATTGGTTGAAGCCGTTTGCGGATAGGGGCGCTGTCGAGTCACTCATAGAACAACAAAAGAGTCTTTATTTTCCTGCTCAGTTACTGTTCATCAACAGTAAACTGATGTCTCAATGTGAGAAGTTCAAGTTAGTGGATAAAGCCGAAATCCGCCATGTAAACCAAGTCAAGACAGCCTCCTTCAGCCCCGATGGCCGCCATCTGGTGACCGCCAGTCACGATGACCGCCATCTGTTGAACGGCAGCCATAAAATCTATGTTCAGAAAGACGATGGATCATGGGAACCAAAAGTCGCCATTTCCCATGATCGTAGTGTCCTCTTTGCCAACGTCAGCCGTGATGGCCGTCATCTGGTGATCGGCAATGTCGATAGAACGGCAAGAATCTATGGTCTGGAAGACGATGGAACATCGAAAATAACAGCCACCATTACCCACACTTGCAAGATCAATACAGCCACCTTCAGCGCCGATGGCCGTCATCTGGTCACCGCCAGTAACGATAAAACAGCGAAAATCTATGGTCTGGAGGAGGATGGATCATGGGAAATAAAAAACACCATTACCCATACTATCCCGGTCCTTTCAGCCACCTTCAGTGCTGATAGCCGTCATGCGGTGACCACCGGAAGTGATGAAGTGAAAATCCTTAGCCAGGGGGACGATGGATCATGGGAAGTAGAGGACACTATTCATCAAAGATGGATCATTTCGGCCAAGCTCAGCCCCAATGGCCGTCATCTGGTGATCATCGGTGATGATACAATTCAAAAAATTTATGTTCAGGGGGCTGCTGGATCATGGGTAGAAAAAAACACCCGTGTATACGGTACCCCCGCCTCTGCCAAATTCAGTGCCGACAGCTGCCACCTGGCGACCGTCGGCTGGGATGGCCAAGTGATAATCTTTAGCCTGCAAGACGATGGATCATGGCAGGAAATAGCCACAAGTGAGCATGACCTGGTTGTTGTCTCAGCCACATTCAGCGCCGATAGCCGCCATCTGGTGACCGCCAGTTATGATAGTACGGCGAAAATCTTTAACCTGCAGGACGATGGATCATGGCAAGAAATAGCCACAATTGTTCATGACGATGGTGTCCGCTCAGCCACATTCAGCACCGATGGCCTCCATGTTGTGACCGCCAGTAATGACGGCACGGCGAAAATCAGTGGCCTGCAAGCGGGTGGATCATGGCGGGTAAAAGCCATCATTCAACATAATGATGCAGTTACCTCAGCCGACTTCAGCGCCGATAGCCGACATGTGGTGACCGTCGATGAAGATTACAAGTTGAGAATCACTGAATTATGGAAGAACGATTAATGATCGAATATTTTCCCGGATCAGGGCTCCTCTTTTTCATACTGGAATGGTCAGTATAAGATTGATGTCGTTTGTCCCGGATTGCCTTAATGAGCCGGGGAATGAGCTCAGTACAGATGGCCATTTCATGAAGCAGTAAAGCACCAAAATCGAAGGACAACTCCCTTCAGTTAAAATCAGCTCTGACAGTTTTACCATTAACGGGGTGAAAACGAAGAGCTTCTTGTGTATGTTTCGCCATAGCAGGTTCCGGTTTGCTTCTTCCGAAGCTTTCTTTTGGTCGACCCAATCATATCAGGTGATTGGGAGGAACCTGCTCTTATTTATGAAATATTCGGGCTGGGAGGCTGTCGTTTGTTCGGGTACAAATCCTTGATAATAGAAACGAGCAACCATCAGATAGATAGCATCCCGTTTCTTGAGAGTTTGCAGGTTTAGCATCGAAACTGCTCCGGACTTTAATATTGTCACTATCAATATCGTCAATCGATAATAATCCGTATTAATCAATACAGTGCCCGAATCGAATCAGGATAGGCTCACATGAACCTGAAAAAGCAGTTTCCCATTCTGGAGCAGAACGTCCACGGTCATCCTTTGGTGTATTTAGATAATGCTGCCACTACCCAGAAGCCTTTCCCGGTCATTGAAGCCATCAATCGCTTTTATCGGGAAGCCAATGCCAATGTACATCGTGCGTCACACTACCTGAGTGCTCGCTCAACCCACGCATTTGAGGAAGCAAGGGAGGAGGTCAAGCATTTCCTGAATGCCGCCAGTTCAGATGAAATTATCTGGACTCGGGGAGCGACAGAAGCTCTGAATCTGGTCGCTCAAAGTTGGGGAAGAAGTCAGTTGCAGCCGGGTGATGAAATTCTGCTTTCGGCCATGGAGCATCATGCCAATATTGTGCCCTGGCAACTGGTAGCCGAACAAACGGGAGCCGTGATCAAAGTTATTAATATCACAGAGCAGGGGGAGCTTGACCTCAACAGTTTTCGTGCACAGTTGACGGATAGGACCAGGATTCTTGGCATTACCCATGTCTCCAATGCGATTGGAACAGTGAATCCGGTTGAAACGCTTATACCTGAAGCTAAAGCCGTGGGCGCACTGGTGTTAGTGGATGGCGCTCAGGCGGTGGCGCACTGCAGTGTTGATGTACAGAAACTGAACTGCGACTTCTATGTTTTTTCCGGCCATAAAGTGTTTGGCCCGACGGGTATCGGTGTTTTATACGGTCGAAAAGCTTTGCTGGAAGCCATGCCGCCCTGGCAGGCCGGGGGAGAAATGATTCGGCAGGTCAGTTTCAGTGGCACCTCGTTTAACAAATTACCGTTCAAGTTCGAAGCCGGTACTCCCAATGTTTCGGGCGTGATCGGACTTAGGGAAGCTATCCGGTTTTTGAGGTCGCTGGATATGGAAGAGGTTGCCCAGCATGAAGACAGGTTGAGAAAAACAGCTGAAGAAGGTCTGAGAAATATTCCGGGAGTCACCCTGGTGGGGGAAACCAGACATAAAGTCTCTGTTGTCTCGTTTGTGGTCGAAGAGTTTCACAATCAGGATATTGGTCTTTTGCTGGATCAACAGGGTATAGCCGTAAGGACCGGCCATCATTGCACCATGCCGTTGATGGAGCATCTGGGATTGGCAGGAACCATCAGAGCTTCTTTTTCCGTCTATAACACGCTCGAAGATGTGGAGGCGTTTCTGAAAGCGCTCATCCGTATTGTGAAAGGCGAGTTTAATTCTGTTCATGAGAGTAAAGAGGTTAAGGGTGATTCAGCCTTCTTCAATCAGCTTGAAGGTGAACATGCTGCTGAGTTCACAAAAGACCAGATTTTCCAGGCCATCACTGCTTCCCGGAGCTGGCAGGACAAATACCTGCATATTATGTTGCTTGGTAAGAAACTGCCCTCTTTGCCAGAAGCCATGAAAACGGAAGAGTCACGACTCCATGGTTGTGAAAGTACTGTCTGGCTGCACCACTTTTATGATGAGCAGACCATGAACATTTACTTTGCTGTGGACTCCGATGCCAGAGTGATAAGAGGACTGATCGCTATTGTGCTCTCCGTTTTTAACGGTTGCACACCAAAAGACATTAGTCGTTTTGATATGGATGGTTGGTTTGCCAGACTGGATCTTTATAACCATCTGAGTCCCTCACGGGGTAATGGGCTCAGGGCGATTATAAACGAGATCAGGTCTCTTGCTCACCGGTTTGAGTAACGTTATCTCTCTTTGCCCACCAGGTAGCAAGAACAGAGCCTGTGATGTTATGCCAGATGCTAAAGAAGGTGGCCGGCAGGGCTGCGGCAGGCGTAAAGAATTTAGTAGCCAATACTACCGCCAGGCCGGAGTTCTGCATACCGACTTCAATGGCGACAGTCTTGCAGGTTTTCCGGTCAAAGCCTGATAGATGCGCTACCAGATAACCCAGACTCAGACCTGTGCCATTGTGCAGTGCCACTGCCAGAATGGTGATGAGTCCAATTTCTGGAAGCTCTTGAGCGTTAGACGCCACTACGACGGCAATGACCAGAAGAATAGTTGCCATGGAACAGAGTGGAAACAGGGGGTTCAGTTTTTGCACGAAACCATGGCAGAAATGGTTGACCAGAATCCCCAGCGCCACCGGAAAAATAACCACCTTGGCCAGACTCCACATCATTGCCAGTGGTTCCACTTCAATATATTGGTGGGCAAGAAGACTGATTAACAAGGGGGTAGCGAAAGCGCCTGTCAGGGTTGATAAAGCTGTCATGGAAATGGACAGGGCAACATCGCCTTTTGCCAGATAACACAGTACGTTTGAAGCGGTTCCTCCGGCAACACTGCCCGCCAGAATCATGCCTATCGTCAGATCCACAGGAAGACTCAGAAGTTGTGCAATCAATAACCCGGCAAAAGGCATGATCCCAAATTGCAGCATCACCCCTGTATAGAGCGCGGGTAAACGATCTTTGATCCGGGCAAAGTCGTTCACTGATAAGGTCAGTCCCATAAACAACATGATCAGGCTGAGTCCGTGACTAATCAGGTAGCCCAGATGATCAAAACTCTCGGGGAAGGAATAAGCCAGAGCTGAAAAGATAACAGCCCATAGAGGAAACAGTCGTGTCATTGTATTTAAAAGCATGAAGGTTTTTTGCACTCCAATTATTAATCGCTAGTTACTAAAGATTTTCCCGGGTCGCTAGATAAATCTTAAGTCAACGTGAACTTGGGTGACAGACCACTGAGAGATATAAGAGTGGCAAAGCGAGCATTGACACAGGCAATCTGTTTTTGCTGTGCAAGCTGCTTAATTCAGCAATGAATAAATAGCAATGAATAAAAGCAGGGTTGTCGTCGATTAGGAGTAAATCAATAACGATAAAGCAGGAGCTTAACTCCTATGGCCATCAGCTTTGAGTCTGCGTTGGGTGTTCATCCCCAGGCGCTGGCGTTTCGTGGAATCCGTGCTGAAGTGATTGCCGGAAACCTGGCAAACATTGATACACCGGGTTTTAAAGCCCGGGATGTAGAGTTTAAAAGCATCTTAAAGGGTCAACTTTCCGGAGATGCTTCTACCGACGACAGGCATCTGGACATGCCACCCTCAGCACAAGACAGTTCAATGATGTATCGCATTCCATTCCAGCAAAGTACTGATGGCAATTCGGTTGAATTGGGCGTTGAGCAGGCTTCCTTCTCCCAGAATGCTATGGATTTTCAAACCAGCCTTATTTTTCTGCGTAAAAAGCTGGGCTCCCTTGAGCAGGCTATTAAGGGAGGACTATAAATGAAATTGAACAACCTCTATGAAATATCTGGTTCGGCGTTGAATGCCCAGATGGTTCGCCTTAATACCATTGCCAGTAATCTGGCTAATATCTCCAGTGCGGGTAGCACGCCTGAAGAAGCATACCGTCCCGTCAGACCTCTTTTTTCTGCTTTCTACAAGCAGACTGTTGGAGAGAATGCAGGCGCTGCCCGGGTGCAGGTTGATGATGTATTGGAAATGCCACCCAGTGAAAAAAATAAACGATACGAACCTGATAACCCCCTGGCGAATCAGGAGGGTTATGTTTTCTATCCCGACATTAATGTGATGCAGGAAATGGCTGACATGCTGTCGGCCACTCGCAGCTACCAGAGCAGTATGGAAGTGATGGTGAGCGCCAAGAAATTACAGCAACGATTGCTGTCGCTTGGTGAGTAAAAAGGAGCACTATGACAGGCATTAATCCGGTTTCATCAGGCAGCGGCGCTAACCCTGTGAACAATGACAGCCGAACGCTACAGGTCAACCAGGACCAATTTATTGAACTGTTCATCGCACAATTGAACAACCAGGATCCCCTGGCGCCGATGGACACAAACCAGATGCTGACCCAGCTTTCCCAAATATCCTCTGTTGAAAGCCTTAACTCGATTGACGATCGCATTGGTGGTTTGACCAGTTCACTTCAGCAGTCCCAGTCTCTGGGGGCTGCTGGACTGGTAGGGAAAGAAGTATGGGTTGAGTCCAACAGTCTGTCGGTAGAAGAGGCAGGTCAGTTCAGCGGAAGGACTGAGTTGCAGGTCAATGCTTCGGACGTCCTTATTCGGGTTTATACGCCGGATGGTAGTCTGGTTCAGTCCAAATCACTGGGTCAACAGTCCGCAGGTATCGTTCCATTCACTCTCGATGATCTTGTTCCCGGGCAATACACAGTCACGGCAACCGGAGTCAACGGTAATGAAGCATACAGCGGTACGCTGTCTATGAAATCTACGGTGTCTGGTATCAATATGACCAATGCCGGAGCTGAATTAAGGCTTGAGGGCATGGGATCTGTGCCACTGTCTTCTATCTCGATCATTGGCAACTGAGACTATCAGGGAGGGTAAGGAATGTCGTTTAGAATTGGGTTGACCGGATTAAATGCTGCACAGCAGGATCTGGAAATTGTCAGTAATAATATTGCCAACAGTAATACCATTGGCTTTAAAGGGTCCCGCGCAGAGTTTTCTGATGTTTATGCTTCTTCGATAGGAGGCGGTAATGGTCAGGTGGCAGGTGTTGAGGTGGCCTCTATCAGCCAGCAGTTCTCCCAGGGCAATATCACTTCCACAGAAAATGCTCTTGATATGGCGGTTAATGGTCAGGGTTTTTTCGTAGTTAATGACAATGGCCAAATGAATTACACCCGGGCAGGCTTCTTTCAGTTAGATGCCAATAATAACGTGGTGAATAATAAGGGCCTCAGGCTTCAGGGGTATTCAGCGGATGCATCGGGCAACGTACTGGCTGGTACCCAGACCGACCTGAAAATCAACCAGACCTCTATACCCGCTCAGGCTACTACCGATGTGGTGACGCTGGCTAATCTGGATGCCAGAACGGATGCCATTACTCCCGCTGTGCCAATAGACCCAACCAACCCGTCCACCTTTAATTCCACTATGGCATTTAATGTTAATGACAGTCTGGGTGGAAGCCACACCGTCAGTATGTATTTTGCAAAAACGGCAGATAACGCCTGGGACATTGAATTTTATTTTGACGGACAGGGGCCTGACTTGACCCAGCCTGTCACGTTTAATAACGATGGAACACTGGCAACGCCTGTCGGTGGCGGGGTAACTCTGGGTATTCCAGCCGGGGATGCCCGACTATCGGGTGCTGCTGCAATGAGCTTCGACATAGATATTTCAGATTTCACTCAGTTGGGCACTGACTCAGCGGTAAACCGGGTAACCCAGAATGGCTTTCCTCCGGGCTCACTCAACGGTATTCAGATTACTGCAGACGGTATTCTTCAGGCTCTTTACTCCAACGGACAAACTCAGGTTCAGGGGCAGATTGTTCTGGCTGATTTTGCTAACGACAGTGGTTTGATTCCTATGGGGGACAGTCTCTGGCAGTCGAGCTTCGCTTCAGGTAACCCAGCTTTGGGTATTCCGGGGGCCGGTGTTATGGGGTCACTGGAGTCAGGAGCACTGGAACAATCTAATGTCGATATATCCCTGCAACTGGTGCGTTTGATTGAGGCCCAGAGTAACTATCAGGCCAACGCCAAGACCATTGAAACCAGTAATAACCTTACCCAGGCACTGATGAATATTATCTGATGGATAAAGTACTTTATATCAGCACCGCCGGAGCCAATCTGGCCATGAAAGCCCAACAGGTGCATGCCAATAACCTGGCTAATGTCTCTACCCCCGGATTCCGCCGGGACTTTGTTAGCAGTATGGCTGTGGAAATGTCGGGTGATGGTCATGAAGGACGGGTGATGCCCAAGCTGCGTGGACTGGGTAGCCGTTTCGCCAGCGGCTCAATGGATACTACTGGTCGTGCAATGGATGTTGCGATCAGTGGCAGTGGCTGGTTTGCGGTCAAGGGCAGTGATGGCAATGAAGCATATACCCGTGCCGGACAGTTCAAAATAGATGATGAAGGCAATGTACTAACCGCCCGGGGGGATGCCGTTATCGGAGATGGCGGACCTCTTCAGTTACCGGATAATCAGTCTGTCTCCTTTGGTGTAGACGGTACAATAAGTATCGTGCCTGCTGAGGGCGGCAATCCTGTTCAGGTAGGCCAGTTAAAGCTGGTGAACCCGGCTATTACAGAAATTACCAAAGGCGCAGACGGGCTTTTTCGTTCTATTGAGGGCGGAGAACTGGAGGCCGATCCGGAAGTCAGGTTACGAAGTGGTTTTCTTGAAGGCAGCAATGTGAATGCCCTGGAAGAAATGGTGTCGTTTTTAAGCCTCAGCCGTCAGTTTGAGGCCCAGATGAAGTTGATGAAAACCGCAGGAGACATGGCTTCTGCGGGTGACCGATTAGTCAGAGATCAATAACGGACAGCAGATAACAACTTATAGCTCAGAGGACGAGCCTATGAATCCCGCATTATGGGTCAGTAAGACAGGGCTGGCTGCTCAGGAAAAGCAGATGTCCATCATTTCCAACAACCTGGCCAACGTCAATACCATCGGTTTCAAACGGGATCGGGCCAGCTTTGAAGATCTCTTTTATCACATTGAAAAGCAGCCGGGGGCTCTGTCAGACCAGGACAACGAACTGCCTTCCGGCTTGCAGATAGGAACTGGCGTAAAAATTACCGGAACCCAGAAAGTGTTTACTCCCGGCAGTTATGAAACCACCAAACAGGCACTGGATGTGGCAATCATTGGTAATGGCTTTTTTCAGTTTACACAGCCCGATGGAACCGCTGCATTCTCCAGAAATGGTCAGTTTCACCTGAATGGAGATGGTCAAATAGTGAATGCCAGTGGTTTGCCTTTGGAACCGGGCATTACCGTACCCGCTGACGCCACCGGAATCAGTATTAGTGAAGATGGCATTGTTATGGCAACCATTCAGGGGCAGGTTGATCCGACAGAAATAGGCCAGATCAGCATTGCTAATTTTGTTAATCCGGCTGGTCTCGTGGCTCTGGGGGGGAATCTGTACCTGCAATCTGCCGCCAGTGGTGACGCGATAGAAGGCACTGCCGGTCAGGGAGGTTTGGGTTCGCTGAAACAGTTTACTCTGGAAACATCTAATGTCAGCTCAGTGGAAGAGCTGGTCAATATGATATCGGCACAGCGAGCCTATGAAATGAACTCCAAGGTCATTGCTGCGGCTGATGAAATGATGCAGTTCGTTAACCAGACTCTTTAAAAGGGTTGGATAGAGGACAGAGAATGAGACTTCTGTGTTTTATAGCCATGTTTATGCTGTTTGGTTGTTCGAGTGCACCCCGCCAGGGTGACACCAAACCTGCTGGTCAACATCAGCAGGTGACAAAGGGCCCCGAACCTGAAGCGGAAAAAATGGTTGCTGATAACGCTGTCTTTCAAAAGGAAAGCTCCCACAACGAATCAGTTTATCCCAATGGCAGCCTGTTTAATGCCAACTATGGCAACTTTATGTTCTCCGACCGCCGTGCCTACCGTCTGGGCGATATTCTGACCATCGAGCTGGAAGGTACCACGAATATCAGCATGAGTGGTTTAAGTAAAGTCGACAAAAATAATGCCATCAGCATTCCTGATCCGACCCTGTTGGGTAAAACCAGTGCAGCTATTCTTGGCGGGGGCCGATCTCTGGCCTTTGAAGTTCAGCCTTCCAGAAGTTACGGAGGCAATACTTCCGCCAGCCGTGGAAATAGCCTGAAGGGTAATATTGCCGTGAAGGTGGTCGAGGTTTTCAGTAATGGCACCCTGAGGGTTGAGGGAGAAAAATGGTTGACCATCAATTCGGGTAAGGAGCTGATCAAGATCAGCGGGCTGGTCCGTCCGGAAGATATCAAAACGGATAACAAGGTTTCGTCTGAGCGACTGGCTGAAGCAAAAATTGATTACGTGGCATTGGGCATTAACTCCGATGCCCATGAACCGGGCTGGGTGAGCAAAATGCTTAACAGCCCATGGTTTCCATTTTGACGGGAGTCACTATGTCTTTAACACGGTGGGGACTGATTTTTCTTATGCTCGTTGTGGCGGGCAATGCCAGTGCCCGTCGTTTGCTGGATATGGTGGATGTTGAAGGGGTCAGAAATAATCAGTTGATTGGTTACGGTCTGGTGGTCGGGCTTGATGGTACCGGAGATAAATCAGCATTCACCAAACAGTCGCTGGTGAACATGCTCAGAGAGTTTGGATTGACCATCAACAGTTCGGATGTGAATTCAAAAAATATTGCAGCGGTAACCGTCCATGCCAGCTTGCCTCCGTTTGCCCGTCCGGGTCAGAAAATAGATGTATCAGTGTCTTCTATTGGTGATGCCAAGAGCCTGAGAGGAGGAACTCTGCTCCTGACACCGATGAAAGGTATCAATGGTGAGGTGTTCGCAGTCGCCCAGGGAAGCCTGATTGTGGGCGGAGTTTCTGCTGAAGGGTTGGCAGGAACGGCGGATGCGCCCATCGCTGGTAGCCGTATACAGATTAACACTACCAACGGCGGTCGCATTCCCGGAGGTGCATTGGTTGAGCGTTCAGTGAAGAGCGCTTTTAACTTTGGGGAGCAGTTGGTACTGAATTTAAAAGAACCGAGCTATACCAATGCCCGCAGGGTAGTGACAGCCATTAATAATCACTTTGGCCCCAAAGTCGCCAATGCCAGCAATGGAGTTTCTATTCTGGTCTCGGCTCCCAGAGACAGTAGCCAGCGGGTGGCATTTATGTCCATGCTGGAAGGACTGAATGTTGAAACGGCAGATCCTTCGGCACGTATTATTTTCAATTCCAGAACAGGCACTGTGGTAATGGGCGAGCATGTTCGTGTTCGCCCGGCTGCAGTCAGTCATGGCAACCTCGTCGTTAAAGTCCGGCAGACAACCTCGGTATCACAACCAGGTGCATTCTCTCAGGGAGGTCAGACGGAAGCCATATTGAACAGTGATGTCACAATAGAAGAGCAGAATGCTGCCATCTATATGGTTAAAGAAGGCGTTACTTTGCAGGAAGTGGTCATGGCTATTAACGGTGTCGGAGCGACACCCACAGACTTGATGTCCATTCTCGAGGCTCTGAAAGCAGCCGGGGCTCTGGAAGCTGAGTTAATTGTGATTTAAATGGATTTACGATAAGGGCGTTCGATATGGATATTGGAAGCAGTCTGTCAGCTAAACATCTGGCCAATATTTATCAGCCGGAACCCGGTCAGGGAAAAGGTCCGGAAGACCTGAAAGAAGCAGCAGAGGCCTTTGAAGCCATATTTGTTAACGAATTACTCAAGAGTATGCGAAGAGCCAATGAAGCGATGATGAGCAGCTCAGACTTGCCGATGTCGGGTAAAGATGTGCAGTTTTTTCAATCGATGTTTGACAGCCATATTGCCGGACATCTGGGTAAAGAAGGCGGGCTGGGCATAGCTGAAGCACTGGTAAGGCAGTTGGGTGATAAAGACGACAGGCTTAATACTGAACGTTAATCGGGGTAGATGACATGAGTCTGACACAGATAGGTATTTCTGGATTACAGGCCAGCCAGACATCGCTTAATGTCGCCAGTAACAATATTGCCAATGCCGAAACAGAAGGCTATAGCCGTCAAAGAGTTTACTGGTTCCCGACTTACACTTTGCATCCGGGAGTCGGTACCAAGGGAACCGGTGTTAATGCATCCAGCGTCGACCGAATAGCCAATAGTTTTCTTACTGCCCAGATGTGGGAGAGTCAATCTCTGGCGGAAAAGACAGCCACTTTTTCGGGATACATCGACTCGCTGGATAAATGGTTGGGCGATGACAGCACATCGCTTACCTCAGGCCTTGAGAGTTTCTTTACAACACTTAATGGCGCAACGGTTGATCCTTATTCCAGTGCTGCCAGACAAGTCATACTCAGCGAAAGTAATAAGCTGGCTCAGCAGTTTACAACACTGAATAACCAAATTGTCGGTCATCAGGGTTTAGCCGGGAGGCAATTGGAGGCTTCGGTTGCAGAAGCGAATGGTTTGCTGGCAAATATAGCGGGCTTTAATGACCAACTAAAGAAGATCAGTGCCAGTGGTGAGGTTGCCAACGAGATGCTTGACCAAAGGGATCTCGCCGTCAAAGAATTATCAAAGCTGATGGGCATCAATGTTCTGGAGCAGCCTGATGGCAATCTCAATATTTACCTGAAATCAGGTCAGCCACTGCTGATCGGTGATCAGAGAAACAGCCTGAGTGTTACTGGCTCAGCCAGCCATCCTGATGGCTTTTCATTGGCGTTTGAAAGTGATTCTGCCTCCCTTCAGGTGCACGGTGATCCGGGGGGCAGCATTGGCGGCATCCTGAATTACCAGAATGGCACTTTAAGACAGGCTCAGAATGAGATTGGGCGTCTGGCAGTAGTCATAGCTTCGACGATCAATGCCCAGCTAAGACTTGGGGAGGATGTCAATGGCAACTCCGGCGTGGATCTTTTTTCTGATCTGACTAATCCTGCCAGTGGTATCTTTTCGCTGGATGTCGCCTCCACCTCAGTGTCCGATATGAGAATTACTGACAGTTCCCAGCTGAAAGCCAGTGACTATGATCTGCGGGTAGATAACACCGGCAACTATGTTATTACCCGGTTGAGCGATGGGGTTCAGTTCAGTGGCAGCTTGTCCGGAGCAGGTACTGATACCCTGAGTTTTGATGGCGTTGAGATTGATATCAACGGTGCCGCTACTGATCAGGCTTACCGGTTGTCACCGGTGCGTTATGGTGCAAGAGATATTGATGCTGTTCTGACGGAACCTTTTGCTCTGGCTCTGGCAGCACCGGGTAGTGGTGTGGCCGATAATTCGAACTTGCAGACAATTCTGCAACTTCAGAATGATGCTCTGATAGAGGGGCAAAGTAGCCTGACTGAAAGCTATACCCGGTTTATTGGCGATATTGCGGTACAAACTTCTCAGGCGAAAACAGAAGCCGATGGTGGTAAAAAACTGTTTGAGCAGGCTGAAGCAAGCCGCAATGCCTACAGTGGTGTCAATCTGGATGAAGAGGCTGCCAACCTTTTACGCTTTCAGCAACTCTACAGTGCTAATGCTCAGGTAATTTCAGTGGCCCGGCAGACATTTGATTCATTGCTCAGAATGTTCTGATAAAGACAGGGAGCCAAAAATATGCGTATCAGCAGCATCAATTTCAATAATGTCATGCTCAGGGCTATGCAGGACGGTATGGCCAGACTGGCTGTAACCAATGAACAGATGGCATCCGGAAAACGTATCCTGCAACCCTCGGATGACTCCGTTGATACAGTCAAAATTCTTCAGATCAAGAATGAAGTAACGGCTATAAAACAGTATGAAGATAATATTGATTCGGCCAGAAGAATACTGCAGCAGCAAGATGTTTTATACAGTGGAATGACTGAGCAATTATGGCGTGCCAGAGACATTATTTTGCAGTCCAGAAACGGCACTCTGACTGATCAGGACTATGAGCCATTGGCAGAGGAGCTGAATACGATTGCTCAGTCTTTGCTGAGCCTGGCCAATTATCAGCAGGCAGACGGGCAGTACATTTTCTCCGGAACCCTGAGCACTCAGAAGCCTGTTGACGAAGTCGCTGGTGATTATTCATACAATGGCAATAATAACCTTCGTCTGGTCAATATCAGTGGCTCTGCCCAGGTGACATTCAATGAGTCGGCAGAAAATCTATTTTTCGACCCAACCGCTACACCACCGATAGACAGTATCTTTGACGCCCTTTCTGGTGCGGTGGATGAACTGAGAAACCCTGTGAGTCTGAATGCCGTTCTGTCAGACGCGATGACATGGATTGATGCCACTCTGGACAGGGTAGGGATCGCCCAGACCAAGGCAGGCAGTAATCAGACTGTGCTTGATCGGGTGGGTGAAAGCCATGCCGATATCAAACTGATGCTGGAAAAACTTCATTCATCTCTGGAAGATGTTGATATGACGAAGGCCGCCACTGATTTGGCTCAGCAGCAGACCCTTCTCAGTGCCAGCCAGCAGGTTTATGCCAACATCAAGCAACTGTCTCTGTTCAATTATTTCTGACGGGCCATTGGCAAAAAAAAATCCCCATTTCAGGGAATTTAAGATTTTTTGACACCTTGCCGATTGGAGTTCTGTACCCATCACAGACGAGTGGTGAAAAGCATGCCGGGAATAAATCGCACCGGGTCAAAAAAAGCAGCCAGTCCAATAGCAGGCCAAAGTGCAGTCAAAAATGATGTAAAAGCAGCCGCGCCTCCCAAGGTCAATGATGATCGTTTAAGGTTGAGCGGTGAAGCCCAGAATATTGAAGAACTGTTCCAATCTCTGTCAGACATAGATGAAATTGACAGGAAAAAAGTGGAGAGCATTCGGCTAGCGATTAAAAAAGGAGAAATGCCGGTCGATTATCAAATGCTTGCCAACAAAATTCTGGAGCTTTCCGATGACTTTGATGACCACAGAAAAGAATGACAATAAAAGTGGTACTTATAGCGTTTCTGTTGAAAAAAAACTGCTGGGCAATATCCGTGATGCACTGGCTTTAACCCGCAAACTGGAAGTTGTTCTGAGCAAGGCCCATAACCTGATGCTGGAAAGGAATATTGCAGCTCTGGAAACGCATCTTGAAACTCAGGTCAAACTGTTGGACATGCTGCATCTGAATGCTTCCCTGAGAGAGCATTATTTGAAAGAAGCGGGGCTGTCACCGGACCCGGCAGGTATACGATCATTTCTGCAAATTATATGTTCTACACCCAAAGCTGAAGCCACACTGAAACAATGGCATCAACTGGAAATTACAGCAGGCCGTTGCCGTAGTCTGAATCAGGCAAACGGCAAGCTCTTGAGTCGTCTGGCGGCCAGCACTAACCAGATTATTGATGTGGTTTTTTCCAGTCAGGAACCCTCGCCCTATAACCAGCAGGGCATCTGTGAAAGAAAGCTGGGCTGATCAGCATGTTGTTTTCTGATGATTTGCGGCGATTTCGGAAACTGTTGATTTTTGGCCTCGCGATTTTTGGTTTCTCCTTGTTGCTGCTTTCCCGATCATCAGCCAACTCAGTCAGAGAATTCCCTCAGGAACTCACCCTGCATAAGTGGGAGTTGACCACTTCCCGTTTCCAGTGTCGCCTGAACAGCAACGTGACAGGGCTGGGCAGTATCGTTCTGAATGCGGCTGCCGGAGGTGTGCATTATATAACCCTGGAACCGGATTTTTTTATTAAAGAAGCCCGGCATATTCGTGTTGCGGTTCAACAATCCCCCTGGCGTCATAGCCATTACCTGAACGCTCTCGGAGGTGTTGAAGCAGAGCCGGATAAACAGTTTGAAATGAGAATCAATGTTGCCCGTGTTGTTGAAGATCTGCAGCAGGGGCATCAGCTGGTTGTTGAGATTCAGAGGGAAGCAGTAAACCCTGTTCATATTAAAATACCCGCTATGAATTTCCAAAAAACAGCAGCAACATTTTATCAATGTTATGGAGAATTGCTGGCTCTGAACTACGAACAGGCAAAAGAAACACTGCTCTATTACCCGTCATCAAGATCCCATATAAGCCCGGAACAATTGTCACATCTTGATGACCTGGCCACCTATATTCTGGTGGATAAAAGTATCACCAATGTTGCTATTGACGCTCACACAGACTCCCGGGGTGACAGGCTGGAAAACCTTCAGCTGTCAAAAGTGCGTGCAAGCCGGGTTTATAGATATTTACGATCAAAAGGTATTTCCGAACAGCGTCTTACCATGCGCTTTCATGGTGACCGCTATCCTGTAGCCACCAATGCGACTGTTGCAGGAAGAAATAAAAACCGACGGGTAAAGATTACCCTGAGCCGCCGATAAATAATTCTGACAATAAATCGTCAACTGACGGAAAGAGCCTGTGCTTACCGGGCACTTTTACAGAACAACATTTCACAGAACAACAGTGGATGGCGGCTCAATGGACATCAAAGGTCTAAACCCGGATTCCCTCAGTGTACTCCTGAAAAACCGACCTGCTCCGATTTTACCTTCCTCAGTTGCATCTGAAGGCATGACTACCAACGGTTTTGGCAATCTGCTGCAACAGGCCATTGCAAAGGTTAATGACCTGCAACAAGAGTCCAGCGGCATGATGCACAAGATTGAAACCGGGGAAAGTGATGACCTCATGGGCACCATGATTGCCATGCAGAAATCCAGTATTTCCTTTCAGGCATTGATGCAGGTTCGCAATAAGGCAGTGACTGCTTACGAAGACATCATGCGCATGCAGATCTAAGGTAGAAAAATACCATGGCAGAATCAGAAACAAATGCCACCCCGGAGCAGGCACCAGAAGAAAAAGAAGTGAAGCCTGTTTGGCGTGAAGCACTGGACAGGGTGTCCGAAGTTCTGAAAAACAATCGTAACTATCAAGTGGTGCTGATGGTCTTGTTTGCAGTATCGGTTGCCCTGATGTCAGTTTTCTGGCTCTGGTCACAATCTCCGGATTACCAGCCACTGTATGGCAATCAGGAACTCTATGATGTGGCCAGTGTGGTCAATGTACTGGAACAAAACAGTATTGCTTATAAAATTCACCCGGCTTCGGGTCAGGTCATGGTGGATGTCGGCAGGCTCTCCGATGCCCGTATGCAGCTGGCTGTATCGGGCGTTCAGGCAAGAACGCCGGAAGGACTGGAAACGCTCGATGGGCAGGAAATCGGTACCAGCCAGTTTGTGGAAAATGTCCGTTACCGGCGTGGTCTTGAAGGCGAGCTGGCTCAGACCATTATCAGCCTGAAACCCGTCCGCAATGCCCGAATCCACCTGGCTCTGCCCAAACAGAGCAGTTTTATTCGCAAACAGGGAAAACCATCGGCCTCAGTGTTTGTCGATCTGTTTCCAGGATACAGGTTGAGCAATGAGCAGATTGAAGGCATTGTGAATCTGGTGGCCGCCAGTGTCACTAATATGAATCGCAGCGATGTTTCTGTTATTGACCAGTCCGGCAAACTGCTCTCTTCAGATGTTTTATTGGGTAACAGTGTGCTCAGTGAAGCCAGTAAACAGCTGGACTTCAAGCGTCAGGTTGAAGCTCATTTTCAACAGCGCATCAGTGCCCTGCTTGAACCTCTGGTGGGGTCTGTCAATTTCAGGGCCCAGGTTACCGCCAATGTGGATTTTGAACAGGTGGTGCAAACGGTAGAGCAATATGAGCCCGGTGCTCCCGTGTTAAGAAGTGAGCAGGGAAAGGAAGTGCTTAATAGCGGGCAGGGAGCCAGAGGCATACCCGGTGCTCTCGCTAATCAGCCACCGGAAGAAGGGGAGCAAGCTCAGGCGGAGCAGGGCAATAATACTCATTCAGAGTTTGTCCGCAACTATGAAGTAGACAAAGTGATCAGGCAGGTGGCCAATCAGCAGGGCAGAGTACAGAAACTCAGCGTTGCCGTTGTTCTCAATGAGCAGCCCGATGAAGCTCTGGGTATTGGTAATTGGGATCAGGCAAGAATTGCCACGATTCAACAAATGATTATTGATGCGACAGGTATTGATCAGGCTCGTGGTGATCAGATCAGTATTCATACCGCACCGTTTGTGCCAGTCACTCATGTTGAACCTGTCGGGCTGGCCTGGTGGCAACAGCCGCAGGTGCTCTACTACGTCAAATATGGTTGCGGTACTTTGCTGGGGATTCTTGTGATTATGTTTCTTTTAAGACCCATGATGAAACAGATCACTATCAAGATGGATGAGCCAGCCGTGTTACCTCAAATCTCTGAGGAAACGGATTCTACCCAGTTCGACCAGCAAGGCAGGAAAGTAATATTTGATGACACTTTTGATCTTTTGCCGCCTGAGTTGGCAGATTTTGAAACTCAGGTGACTCAGATGCGAGAACTGTCGTCCAAGGCCCCTGCCAGGGTAGCACAGGTGATCAAGCTATGGATGAACAGTTATGAGTGATAATCAAAGAACCTTGCCATCAAGGCCGCCGACTCCCAAAGACATTGCTATCCTGCTTCTCAGTCTGGGGGAAAAAGGTGCGGCGCAGGTATTCAAACACCTTAGCCAGCGGGAAGTTCGACAGATCAGCACGACCATGGCGACCATCGCACCCCTGAAAAGAGATCAGGTTCAGGAAGTTCTGGACCTGTTTTTCCACACTTATCGGTATGACAGCGCCCTTTCTGGTTCCTCCAAAGGATATATTGACAAGACCTTGAAGATGGCTTTGGGTGACAAAGAAGCCAAAGGTGTCATGGACTCTATTTTTGGCGGTGAGAGCAACAGTCTGGAAGCGATGAAATGGATGGACTCGGGAACCATCACCGAACTGATTGTTGATGAGCACCCGCAACTTCAGGCAGTGGTTTTGACCTATCTGGGAGCTACACAGGCTACCGACGTATTAATGCGCCTTCCAGCCAAAAGTCACCAGGATCTATTGTCACGAGTAGCCCGACTGCAGGAATTACATCCATCCATCCTTGAAGAACTCAACATTATATTTGATGCCAATATCGGCAAAATGAGCACCAGTCAGAATACCACCGTCAGTGGTCTTCGTCAGGTGGCCGATATAATGAACCGGATGAACGACACTTCGGTGCAGAGTCTGTTGAGTTACTTTAAGGAGCAGGATAAGAAACTGGCTGAGCAGATTGAACAACAAATGTTCCTCTTTGAACACCTTATGCGTCTGGACGAAGATGCACTGCGTAAGGTTATGGCGGAGGTCAGCCAGGATATTCTGGCTCTGGCGCTCAAAGGGGCCGCTCAGGAGATGATTGATGTCGTTGTAGGTACCATGACCAAGCGAAGCGCCAAATTCCTGCTTGAAGACATTGAAAATCTTGGCGCGGTTCGTGCCAGTCAGGTTCAGTCTGCCCGCAACGATGTGCTTCGGGCAGCGCGACAGCTGGCTGCATCCGGTGAGATAGAGCTGATCTTTAATGATGAGGACGAGATGATCGGTTAATGCCAATCAATACCCATCACTTTCTTCATACTAATAACAACAGGTTGGTTCATGACAAACAGACAAAAAATATGGCAGCCTGAAACAGCGGCCTTCAAACGGTTTCTCTTTCCGGTTCACCAAAAGCCCGGTGAGTTTCAGAATTCAGAAACATCAGAGACTCCAGAGATAACTCAACAATCTGACTATAGTGATAGTGCTTCTCAGCCTGTCGATAAGGTTCAGAATACAGTACCGACATCACAGGAATCCGTTGAACCCTCTGCTGAAGTTCTGCAAAGTATTCTGGAGCAGGGTATTGAGAAAGGCTATGCCAAAGGTGTGGAAGAAGGCCGTCGAATGGGCTTTGAAGAGGGCAGAGAGCTGGGCGTCAAAGAAGGTGGGCGTATTGCCACTGAGGAGCAGAAAAAACTGGTATCCCTGTTGCGAAAAGAAATGTCTGAATTTCGCTCTGGTGCCAGTTATGGTCGCGACGAAAAGATCAGCTGGCTTGGAAAAGTAATAGAAGAAACCTGTCGCCAGGTGGTGCGTCGTGAGCTGATGACTTCTCCGGAACAGATCGTCTCTGTCATCAGGGAAACTCTGAGTATCATGCCTGAGGATGCTCAGTACACCATCCATGTGAATCCGGTCAACGCGGAGTTGCTCAAACAACTCAAGCCAGATTTTGGTGCGGCCTGGCAGGTCGTCGAAGATCAGGAATTACCAATGCACGACTGCCGGATCATTTCCAGCCAGACAGAAGCGGAAGCTCGAATGGAATCCCGGCTGGTGGAGTGTCTGGATATTATTCGTGAAAACTTGCCTGCCGCAATGGAGGACGCGGGTTAATGTCGCTCTCTGATGAACTTATTCAAAAACTGAAGTCAGTGCCTGTTGCCAAAATGTCCGGGAGGATATCGGCGATTAAAGGTCTTCTTCTGGAAGCTAAAGGATTACGATTACCCATCGGACAGCTTTGCCATATCAACATGCAGAGTGGCCGTCAGGTGGAGGCAGAAGTGGTTGGATTTGACGGTGCCAGTCAGTTTCTGATGCCTCTCTCAACGACAATGGAAGGTCTGGCTGCCGGAGACAGAATAATTCCCGTCTCTCTCAATCACACCATGCCTGTGGGTGAAGAGTTGTTGGGGCGGGTGGTAGATGCCATGGGTAAGCCGCTTGATTCCAATGTTCTGAGTTTATCTGACCGAATCTCAATTCATTCCTCCCCCTTGAATCCTATGAGCAGAAAGCCGGTCGATGAGCCACTGGAAGTGGGCGTAAGAGTGATCGACAGTCTGCTGACTTTAGGAAAAGGACAGCGAGTAGGGTTGTTTGCTGGCAGTGGCGTTGGTAAAAGCACACTGATGGGCATGATGACGCGCAATACCCGGGCGGATGTTACTGTTGTCGGTCTGATCGGTGAACGTAGTCGCGAAGTAAAGGAGTTTGTTGATCAGATTCTGGGTATGGAAGGTCGGGAAAAAGCCGTTGTGGTGGCTTCACCCGGGGATGAATCGCCTGTCCGCAGAATCCGTGCTGCACTTTATTGTCACCAAATAGCAGAGTATTTCAGAGATCAGGGCAAAACGGTTCTGCTGCTGATGGACTCCCTGACCCGATATGCCCAGGCTCACCGTGAAATTGCGCTGGCTGTGGGTGAGGCTCCGGCAGCGAAAGGTTTTCCTCCTTCAGTATTTAGCAAGATTCCGATACTGCTGGAGCGGGCCGGAACGGGAATAGGTGAAGGTTCAGTAACGGCCATCTATACCGTACTGGCAGAAGGTGATGATATGCAGGAGCCCGTGGTAGATACTGCCCGCTCCATTCTGGATGGACATATTGTGCTCAGTCGCGAGCTGGCTGAAAGAGGACATTTCCCGGCCATTGATCTGGAAGCCTCCATCAGCAGAACCATGTCTCAGCTGATAACAGAAGAACATGAAAAGTGTGCTCAGGCGTTCCGACGCTATCACAACCGGTATAATGAATTCAGAGAACTTATGGCTATCGGGGCTTACAAACCCGGAGCAGATACCGAGCTTGATAAAGCTATTGAACATCGTCCGCAGATGGAACGTTTTTTACAGCAAAGCCGTTATGAACAGGTTGATCTCTCTGGCAGCATTGAACAACTAATAAATATCTGGCGCTCTGATCAGGTTGTTACATCATGAGCAAGGCTCGGCGTCTGGAAAAAGCCCGGTCCGCACTGGAAAAAAAGAGCCAGTTCACTGAAAGAGAGAAGCAGCACGCGGAACAGAGTCTGGCCTCTCTCAATACCCAGAAAAAGCTGTTAAATGATGCCCGGAAATCCTGCGATAGTTGTCCGGGAGAAAAACTTTCCTCACTATCCTGCTGGAGCCGCAGTCAGTTTGTTGAATTGCTTGCAGATGTTTCTGTTTTGCTGGAAGAGAAGATTAAAGCAGAGTCTGGAAATCTTGAGCAAATTAACCAGCGGCTGGAAGAAGAACGCAGAATGACCAGCGGCGTTGAACATCTGAAAAACAAAGCAAACGAGCAACAGCAGCAAAAACAGCTTCGGGATGAACTTCAGGAGACAGACCGACTGCTGCAGCGCTCCCCTCGCTAATTCTGGCTTGCCTGTGTTAACCTGATATTTCGTCAGGTATTTTATGCAGGGAAGCATCTATGCCGCTTGTCATATCGCATTTCAGACCGCTTTTCAGATCATCCATCATCATCGCCTCTCTATTTTCTCCTCACACCTCTTCTGATACAAACCTTGCAAAAGAGATTGAACGCAGAGTGTATCAATCCGTTGAAAAAGAAGTGGCCGGTTTTATTCAATCGATTCCCGGTGCCCGCTATGAACTAAAAGTTCGCCCTCTTTCTTCCAGTAAGTCCCGAAGAACTTGCCAAGGCAATCTATCTGTCTCTGCAGGTTCCGGGACACGACCGCCTGTGGGGGCAGTCAAACGAATAGTAGAGTGCCCTGGTGAATGGCGAATGACAGTGATGGCTGAAAATAAAATTTTGGTACCCGTTATTCACAGTATCCGAGCACTGGCCAGAGGTCAGAGGCTGACCGCCGATGCTCTTCAGTTTCTGGAAGTCGATTACAGCAGGCTGAGAGGTCAGTTTTTTACTGAGATCAGTGAAATCAGGGGGAGAGTCATCAAACGCAGTATTGGTGCACAGAAACTGATTTCAGCCAATATGCTTGAAAAAGACTATGTGATTCGCAAGGGGGAAATTGTTCAGATTATTGCCGGCGGTAATGGATTAGAGGTTTCTATGTCTGGGGCATCTCTGGATGATGGCGAAATACACGAAACAATACGGGTAAGAAACCGGTCTTCCGGAAAAATTGTCCATGCAGAAGTGATCAGCACTGGGAAGGTTCGAATTCATCACTAATTTTTTTCTGAATACATTAATCAGCGTCTGATTAGGTGATTTATCAAAAAATTAATTAATCAGCAGATGATTTAGTCAGTAACCATTAAATTAACCCTTTCAGAGAATGATTTTATGAGCCGCGACATCGTTAATGCCCTTGTTCCGGGTACGTTACAGAGTAAAAACTGGTACCAGGCTTACCTGATTTTGCTTGGCCAGCTGTTTGCCTGGGCAAGGTTGTCGGAACTGGAGTTTTTGCCCGAGCGGGAGTTGCCAGACAAACATTCTGAACTCGAGCAGCTGTTCAGAGAAATCGGGCAGAGAAAAGTACCAGAGACTTTTGCCAATAGGGATCAACGTATCTGGCAAATAGCCTGGCAACAGGGAGATGAATTACCTGAACAGATCCCAGTCGATGAAATTACCCGAGCCTGCCACTCAGTGATGACCGCAAAGAGGCATAATTTACTGAAATACAATGAGATTCCTCTGGCCTTACATCATCGATTCAGACCACACTCCTTTGCATTGCCCGAAGCCATTGGCGGTTTGCTGCAAGCGTTGTCAGGATCAGGGGGCAGTTGTTATCTGCCCAATGCCGATAGCTTTATTTTGGGAGCGGATCTTGCGCTTACCGGTCAGGTTTATTCTGAGCAGTCCTCTATCAGTAAGTTGGATGCTCTGAGTGTTCTGATTAATCCGGATATTCATATTGCGCAGGGGCATCCGGTACTTGAGCCTGCTTTTTTTGAATCGGGCCAACTGCAAAAGTTTGATCATGGGGTAGGCCTTCTTACAGCAGACCGCCGTTACAAAGTGAATGAAGTCAGAGATATTTTCCAACGGCTGGATACCCGGGTTCGTAATGAAGAAATGCTTTTTATCCGTCATATGTTCTGGCGCTGTTCAGAGCAGGTTGTTATTGCTGTGTCAGGAGGATTTCTTCAGAAAAATACCGAGCATCATATTGCCTTTCGCCGCTGGTTATTAAAACAGAACAGGCTGCACGCTATTATTAAACTGCCTAAAGGACTGCTACCCGGGCGGGCCACACCACTCTACGTGCTTGTAGCAAAACGACAAGTTACTAACAATATGCATTTGATAGACGCCAGCAGTGATTATTTTAAAGCGACTCCTGTGCGCAAAAAAGGAGCAGCCAGAATTCAGCTGAATAATGTCGATGTCATTCTGGAACAAATGAATGAGGAAACGGCTAGCCCCCGTTTCTCAAAAAAAGTGGATAAAAGGCAGCTCATTCAGGGCAGTGTTATTCTCGATCCCGGACATTATTGTGCTGACACCCGACGCATTGATTTACTCGGCAAGCCCGTCGCTGCCACTCATTTAGAGTCATTGGTTGATATCATAAGAGCTCAGGCTCTACGTGATAATAATCTGGAAAAACAGACCTTTCTGGAAGTGACAGCCAATGACATTAATGAGGCTGGAGAGGTTGAGCACCCTGAAAAAGAAATTCATGTTGATGAAAAAGGGCTGAAACGAGCAAAACAACAATTACTGAGACCAGGAGATGTTCTTGTGGTCATTAAGGGACAGGCGGGGCGAATCGCCATCGTACCCGATGTCTGTGGATTAAACTGGGTGGCTAATCAGTCCTTTGTTATTTTACGACTAAAGCAAAATACTTATCTCAATAGTTCTATTGTTTTATTTCGGTTCCTGCGTTCACAAACTGGCAAGATATTGCTTGATAGTATTTGTACAGAAAGTCAGGTACCGTTTATTCATGGCAATGATTTAAAACAACTTCCTGTTCCCGAGTGGTCTTCCTTTGAACAGCAGCAGGCAGAACAGTCTCACAGAGAAATTCTCAAACTCTATGCCCAGGTTCGCTTTATTCGTGATAAAGCCCGAATGATAGAAAATGAACTGCTAAAAGAAGCTTGATGCCAGGGTACCCATAATCATGGCCCAGCCGTCTACCAGAACAAACAGCATCAATTTGAAAGGCAGCGAAATCATCTGGGGCGACAGCATAATCATGCCCATGGCCATCAGAACACTGGCAACGACAAGATCAATCACCAGAAAGGGAATGTAGATAACAAAGCCAATTTGAAAAGCAGTTTTCAATTCACTGGTCACAAAAGCGGGAATGGCGATGGAGAAAGGCGTATCTGCAACATTTATCGGTGGAGTGGTATCGGCAATTTGATAAAACAATTCCAGATCCGTATCTCTGGTCTGGCGCAGCATAAAATCTTTGACTGGAATGCCTGCCTGTTTTAAAGCCTCCATCAGTGTTAAATGGTCATCCAGATAAGGTTCAACCGCTTGGGCATAAACAACCCCAAATAATGGTTGCATTATAATCAGGGTCAGTGCCAGTGCTATACCCAATAAAACTTGAGTGGGCGGTGTCTGTTGTAAGCCCAGAGCCTGACGCAGAATTGCCAGAACAATAATAATCCGGGTAAAAGACGTCATCATTAACAGTGCAGCAGGAATAAAGCTCAGTGCCGTCATCAGAATCAGAATCTGAAGACTGGCGCTGTATTCCTGAGAATCACCATTACTGGTGACTGTCATTAATGGAAAGCCTTCCTGCGCCCAGATGGGTGACGAAGTCAGGAGCAAAGTCAGGCCACAAAGGGCATAGATCAGCGACCTCATAAGTACAGATCAGGCCAGTTTTTTCAGACGTTCTGATTCGCTGATTACATCCAGCAGGCGAATGCCGTACTTGTCGTTGATCACCACAACTTCGGCGTAGGCTACCAGAGTGCCATTGACTTTCACTTCCAGAGGCTCGGAGGCTTCTTTTTCCAGCTCAACAATTGAGCCTTTATTAAGGTGCATTAGCTCACCAATGTTTATTTCTGTGCTGCCCAGTTCCAGAGACAGTGTCACCGGAATGTCAAGAATCATGCCCAAGTCACTGACTGACTGCGGCAGGTTGTTGGTATCTTCTAACTCTCTGGAGGTGGTTTCTGATTCCAGACTGTCCTGAAGACTGACACCATCTTCTGCAGGTTGTGGCGAGGCCATTTCCTGCTCGTTTTCATTTTCTTCATTACTCATAAACGTCTCTTCCTCGGTCAGACTTTAGTCTGTCTCTTTTGAATACAGAGATTTAAGAATTTTCATGGCCAGCATATTATTCACAGTGCAGACGTCAGCACGGTAAGCTGGAATGCCTGCGAACTTGACCGTGACACTGCTGGGAATATCTGCCTGAATGATCTGTCCGGCTTTCAGCCTTAGCACATCGCGAAGGCTCAGCTTCAACTCGCATAATCGGGCAGAGACTTCCAAAGGCGCCTGCATAACCCCGGCCATCATGTTACGTTGCCAGGTGGGGTCCTGTTCAGTGAATTTAAAGGCCTGCAGCTTTTCTCTAACCGGTTCCAGAGCCTGATAAGGCATGATGATATGAAATGGGCTTTCCGTGGAGCCCAGGGAAATAGTGAAGCGACTCAACAGGATAATCTCGGTATCCGAGCGAAAAACGGTGGAAATGGGGCGGTTATGATTTTCAGCAAGGCGTATTTTGAAAGAAAGAATACTACTCCAGGCTTCGGTCTGATCATCCGCTGCAGATTTTAGCAGGCGTTCCATGATGCGAATCTCGGCGTTAGTCAGCTCCTCTTCATGGCTTTCGTGAAACTCGCCGGTACCACTGAAAAAAATGTCCACAAGAGAATATAAAAGCGGTGTCTCTATGGCCATGAAACCAGCACACTTCAGTGTTGTAGAGCGGTAGATATACTGCACATCAGGTATATCTTCCTGATGCAGATAATCACCGATTTGCAGGGAATCTACAGATTCAAAATGAACATCTACCGGTCGACGAAAAACAGCAGTGAGACTGTGACGAAATAATTGGGAGAATCGCCGGTAGATCAGTTCAAGGGTTGGCAAAAGGTCATGAATCTTATAATCCGGGTTTGTCAGATCATAAGTTGTCAGATCCTTGAATTTTGAAGGCGGGTGAATACGGCGAGTCTTTGTTTCACCCGATAGGCTGGATTTGGTATTGTCTGATAAAGATTTCCGTTCCATGGGAAATTCCATATAACTGGCTTATAACCAGATAATTCTTGTTATTAAAAAACATACCGCTATTAGCTGATAAAGACAATCAGCCAATCTTGCCTACCACAATGACTTCTTTATTTTCAGGGATTTCATTAAACGACAACACATGCATGCCCTCGGTACATAAGCGGGCATATCTGGCCATGGCCGGGCGAAGTGATGCATTGACCAGCATAACAGGCACTTTTCCTTCAGCAGCAAGGTTGGCAGAAACTTCTGGCATTTGAACCTGCAGTTGCTCCGCAATTCGTGGTTCAAGTGGCAGTGTGTCAGGGGAAAAGTCGTTACTCTGTCGGGCCTGTTGGTAACTTTGCATAATGATCTGTTCCAGCTCTGAGCTCATGGTGACAACCGGTATTTCAGAGGTGTTACCTACCAGGTTCTGAATAATGCTGCGCCGCAGGGCAATACGAACTTCAGAGGTCAGCAAGTGTGGTTCTGTAATCCGTTCAGACGATTCCAGCAGGGTGCTGGCGATGGTTTGAATATCGCTGACAGAGACATCTTCGGTCAGCAAATCTCTGAGTATCCGGGAAAACACACTCATGGATAGTTTCTTGGGAATAAGATCTTCAGCCAGTTTCGGGGAATAGTGCGTCAGCTTATCCAGCAGTTGCACCACCTCATCATGCCCAAGCAGCTCACTGGCGTGTTCATCAATAATTTTATTAAGGTGTGTAGCAATAACTGTCGCAGCGTCGACTACCGTGTAACCAAGTCCAACAGCATGTTCCCGCTCGGAAGTTTCAATCCAGAGTGCTTCCAGTCCGTAAGCAGGCTCTGAAGTGGCAATACCATTTATCTCACCAAACACTTCACCGGGATTGATCGCCAATAAACGCATAGGCTCAATCTGTCCTTCGGCGACAATGACACCCTTGAGCAAGATGTTGTAGCTGTCTGGTTTCAGGTTCAGGTTATCTTTCACGTGCACACTGGGAATCAGAAAGCCCAGCTCCCGGGATTGGGTTTTACGAATGCCTTTAAGTTGAGTGAGTAATTGTGCACCCTGTTTTTCATCTGCCAGAGGAATGAGTTTATATCCCAGCTCAAGCCCCAGGGTATCTACCGGGGGAATATCTCCCCATGACCAGGGTGTAGATTCACCAACATCTTCTGTATTGGCCTGAGTCGGGCTGGATTCGGGATCATCCTTCTGACTTTTGCTGGTCCACCAGGCCAGAAAAGCCACAATTAAGCCCAGGCTGAGAAAGGGCACATGGGGCATACCGGGAACAATACCTATCACCATTAAAATCATGGCAGTAAGGCCCAAAGCTTTTGGAGAAGAAAACATCTGCTCGGAAACCTGATGCCCCACATCTGCAGATTCAGAAACACGGGTCACCATGATAGCCGCAGAGGTGGACAGAAGCAGCGAAGGAATCTGAGCCACCAGGCCATCACCAATCGTCAGAAGAGAATAAACAGCAAAGGCTTCCCCGGCGGATAACCCCTGACCAATGGTGCCTATCAGCATTCCACCAATGATATTGATGGCAAGAATAAGCAGACCGGCCACAGCATCGCCCCGGACAAACTTGCTGGCACCGTCCATTGAGCCGTAGAAGTCTGCCTCCCGACGTACACTTTCCCGCCGGTCGTGCGCTTCCTGCTGATCAATAACGCCGGCATTGAGGTCTGCATCGATGGACATCTGCTTGCCTGGCAGAGCATCGAGAGTAAAGCGGGCGGTCACTTCAGAAATACGACCAGCGCCTTTAGTGACCACGACAAAGTTGATAATCACCAGAATAAAGAACACCACCAGTCCGACGACGTAACTGTTGCCAATAACGACCTCACCAAAGGATTGAATCACCTTTCCGGCAGCGCCATTGCCGGTGTGTCCATTGAGGAGAACGACCCGGGTCGATGCCACGTTCAGGGCGAGGCGCAATAAAGTGGAAACCAGCAGGATGGTTGGAAACACGGCAAATTCAAGAGGCCGAAGTGTGTAGATACTGACCAAAAGGATAAGCAGCGACAATGCGATGTTGAAGGTAAAGAATACATCCAGCATAAAAGGCGGCATGGGCAGTGTAACCATACCGAGCGTCATCAGAACGATCAGCGGAATCCCGATATTCAGGTTGCCGCTTTTGGGCGACATCATGTATAGCAGACGTTGAGCTTCCTTGATCATTGTCTCTTTTTATCCCATTTTTCCCGGAAGGCACTGGGGATTTCCGGTATTGGTAAATCGGGTGCCTTGCCTCTGCGTCCGGCCTGAAAGTCATTCAGATGATGGACGTAAGCCAAAATTTGAGCAACGGCCAAAAACAGGTCGTCGGCTATTTCCTGATTCAACTGTGTCGTATGATAAATCACCCGGGTTAACGTCGGAGACTGTACCACCGGTTTATTATATTCCCGCGCTACAGCACAGATGCGCAGGGCTACCCGGTCAACTCCTTTTGCCACGACATAAGGGGCTCTGGCCTTATCCAGATCATACTTCAGAGCTACAGCAAAGTGAGTTGGGTTGGTGATTATTACATCTGCTGAAGGAACGGCCTGCATCATTCTGCGGCCAGCAATTTCCTGTTGCTTCTCTCGCAGTTTTGAACGAAGTTCTGGCTGACCTTCAGACTCCTTCATTTCATCACGCATTTCCTTGTGTGTCATGCGCAGTTTTTTCATGTGGTTCCATCTTTGAAAAGGCACATCGATAAAACAGATCAGCAGCAGGGCGCTGACCAGAATTGTGATGGCCATGGCCAGATGGCTCAGCCCCTCTGACACTGCATGAACGAGCGGCAGCCGGTTCAACCAGAGTACATCCCGAAAGAACCACTGATTAATGAGCCAGAGAGAAAAAGCCAGCAGCGAGATTTTGGCAATGGACTTTAGCAACTCAATCATGGAGTTGGCAGAAAACATGCGTTTAATGCCTTTGAAGAAACTGATGCGTTCAGCCTTGGGTCGTATCTGTTTATTTGAGAATATCCAGCCTCCTAAAGCCGCTGAAGCGGCTATTGAAGCCAGAATGACAATCAACATAAAGGGCAGCAGGCCGGAGAAGCCCTGAGTTATGCTGATGATCAGGTGCTCCGTTAGCCAGCTTTCCTGACGCAATGCGTCTCTTTCAAACCTGAAGCTTTTGTGCATAACCTGAAACAGCTGGTCACGAATGAGCCCACCACTGAGCCAGAAAGCGGCCAGAGTTGAAGCCAGTAGGGCAAAGGTGACCAGTTCCCGGGATCGGGGGACCTGACCTTCGTCACGGCTCTTTTGAAGTTTTCGTTCTGAGGGTTCTTCTGAGCGTTCCCCGGTCTGTCCTTCTTCTGCCATCTTGAAATACCTAAAGAACCAGAGATCGTAGAATTGCCAGAACGGTCTGAGTCAATCGCGTGAAGACACCGTTCAGGGTCGAACTGATCAGCATCAGAATAAATATGCCTGCCAGCATGGTCAGAGGAAAACCCAGACTGAAAATATTGAATTGCGGAGCTGAGCGGTTCATGACACCAAAGGTGAAAGTGACAATTAATAAGGCAACAATGGCAGGTAGAACCATCAATAGTGCGCTGGCAAACATCCAGCCGCCCATGGCGGGCATTTGGTGAATATCCAGTTGACTGACAGAAAAGGGTGCAATGGGAATGGTATTAAAGCTCTCTACAACAATAGAAATGACGACCAGATGCCCATCAACCGCCAGAAACATCAGGAAACTCAGTAGCTGGAATACCTGGCTGATAACCGGAATCTGGGCGCCATTCATCGGATCGAACATGACCGCCATACCCAGACCCATCTGCAGGGAGAGCATCTGACCGGCGGAGGTGAAAATAGCGAAATAGATTTGCAGTACCATCGCCATTAAAAGCCCGACAGCCAGCTGTTGTGCAGTGATCAAAAGGGCTGCACCCGATAATGGTTCAACAGCGGGCACCGCAGGTAACATAGGGGCAACAATAATAGTGATGGCCATCGCCAGAATAACCCGGATTCTGGGTGCTACTACCTGGCTACTGATAATGGGCATCGCCAGAAAGAGTGCACCGATACGAAAAAATGGCCAGAGATACTGACCGATCAAGCCTACCACCTCAGAGAAGGTAAAGGTCCCCATCAGGCCAGCATCTCCGGGATAAATTCATACAACCGGAGAAACAGATCCATAAATTCCTGAATCAGCCAGGGGCCAGTGAGGCCTATAGTGACCAGTGTCGCCAGCAAACGGGGCAGGAAACTGAGGGTTTGTTCATTGATTTGAGTCGCTGCCTGCAGTGTGCTGACCACAAGGCCAACCAGCAGTCCGGGCATCACAATTACCGAGACCATCAGAACAATGAGGGTCAGCGCATCACGAAAAAGGTCTGCCACAACTTCCGGTGTCATGGGGTTTCCTCTGGATAAAAATAAATGCGTTATAAATATATAAAAACATTTTTTTACTTTAAAAACGACTTAAAGAAATGACAAATTTTGTTAAATATTCTCCTTACGCGATTAATTAAAAAAAACGGCAGCTCTATTTAAGAAATTCAGAATCCCTTCCGAGTGGTACTTATCAACAGGCAGTACGTTGAAGTAATCAAGCGATTAAACCTGAATAGGGAATTAGTAAAATGGCAATGACCGTAAATACCAATATCTTCTCTCAGAATGCCCAGCGTAATTTGGGTAAGACTGAGACAGGTCTTCAGACCGCCATGCAGCGTCTGTCTTCTGGTATGCGTATTAACAGTGCTAAGGATGATGCCGCCGGTTTGCAGATTGCGAATAAAATGGCTGCACAAATTGGTGG
Organism: Endozoicomonas sp. ISHI1; assembly: GCF_024606225.1. GTDB lineage: Bacteria > Pseudomonadota > Gammaproteobacteria > Pseudomonadales > Endozoicomonadaceae > Endozoicomonas_A. The sequence goes on from NZ_JAGRPU010000010.1 coordinate 82,381, forward strand.
ACTGGGTGTCGCTATCCGAAATGCCAACGATGGCATCTCCATGGCCCAGACTGCTGAAGGTGCTATGAGCGAGATCACTAACTCTTTGCTGCGTATGAGGGATCTGGCTTTGCAGGCATCAAGTGGTACCTATGAGGCTGCTGATGTGACTGCCCTGCAAGCCGAATACGATGCTCAACTGGCTGAGATTACCCGTATTGCCTCAACGACTGAGTTTAACGGGACAACCGTTCTTGGCGCAGGTACTGTCGAAATTGCAGTTGACTATACCGATGCTACCACCAATAACATAGACCTCAATTTTACTGCCGTTGCGCTGACGGCTGTTACCTTTACCGATGCCGCCACAGCTCAAACGGCAGTGGGTGCATTGGATGTCGATATTGCCGCCTACGACGCTGTTCGGGCCAGTCTTGGTGCATCCCAAAACCGACTGACCACTACCGTCAATAACCTTTCAAATATCCGTGAAAACCTGAGTGCTTCCAGAAGCCGTATCGTGGATACTGATTTTGCTGCAGAAACAGCGAATCTGAGTAAGTATCAGGTCATGCAACAGGCCGGTACTGCTGTGTTGGCTCAGGCTAACGCTATACCTCAGAACATTCTGTCTCTGCTGCGATAATCGCTTCAGGACAGTTTGTAAAATTCAGTCAGCTTTAATGCTGATCGTCTTTGTGGGAGCTAACCAGCTCCCATTTTTTTATAGAGCTGTCTGTTATTCGGTTATGTTTCTCAAAGCAGTGCCGACTGAATAAAAGCAGGCATTAATCAGAGGCTGATTATGTTCAGTTTGAATGGCATTTTCTCGGGACTCGATGTGAGCTCCATGGTGAACGCTTTGGTGGAGGCTGAGCGTGCTCCGACCGAAAGCCGTTATGCCCGCAGAGAGGAGGCCTTTAACGTGGAACTCTCTGCTGTTGGGACGCTAAAGTCTGCTCTGGATGATTTTAATACCCAGATAGAAAGCCTGAATAGCATCAGTAAATTCAGTCCCAGGGCAGTCAGCATCAGTAATGAGTCAGTTCTGAGTGCAACTGTTTCCAGCAGCGCCGGGGCAGGCAGTTATCAGTTTTATGTGGATCAGCTGGCCACCCGCCATCAGACGGTATCCACATCTATTGCTTCAGATGCCACCGTTGGTTCCGGAACGGTCAACCTCTCGGTTAACGGTGAAAGCTTCTCTGTTGTTATCGAACCGGGAACAGAGAGCCTGACTGATGTACGTGATGCCATAAACAATGCTGCTGATAACTCCGGAGTGCAGGCAACAATTATCAATGAAAGCGGTCAGCAACGTCTTATGCTGACTAGCGAGAAATCTGGCGCAGCAAACACCATAACGAGTGATTTCAGTGGCCTTTCCGGTGGATCAGAAACTCTGGGATCCTTTACCGACTTGCAGGTGGCAGTCGATGCCAGCATACGGTTTGGTTCAGGGGCCTCTGCCATCACTATTACTTCCGAAGATAACCAGCTCGAAAATCTTATTGATGGCGTCACGCTTGATTTGAAAGCCGTCAGCACAGATCCGGTAACCGTAAATATTTCCATAGACAAAGACAGCCTGAAAGAGTCTATGCAGGGGTTTGTGGATGCCTGGAACAATGTTAAGTCTACCCTTGATAACCTGACGGATTTCAACGGTATTACAGCGGGGCCTCTTAATGGTGATGCCCAGGCCCGGGCTATTGAGGGACAGTTGAGAAGTGTCATCAGCTCTTTATACGGTGAAGACGGTGACACATTCAGAACGCTCGGGCAATTGGGGCTGACAACCACCGAAGACGGCTCGTTAAATCTGGATTCCGATAGTCTGGATGAAGCTCTGGCTAACAACTTTGATGAATTGGCAGAAGTGCTGGCCGGTGAAGATGGCTTAATGAGTCAACTGGCAGCCGTTCTCACACCTCACCTTGAAAGTAGCGGAACGCTTGACAGTCGGGAAGACAGGATTAATGAAGGCTTGAGTGATATTGAAGATGATCGTGCCGCACTGGAGTTGAGACTGGAACGAACCCGCAGTTATTACCAGAATCAGTTCCTGACGATGGAAAGTATTCTGGCATCACTGAGTGGAACCAGTGATTGGATCACCAGCAGTCTGAATAGTCTGAATAACAATAATTCCTGATCATGGAGGGGTCATGAAGCAAAAAGGTCTGGGTGCTTATAAACAACAGGAAAAAGCAGGTGTAGAAGCGTCTGATTCTGTTCAGCTGGTGGGTGTGTTGTTTACTAAACTGATGGACAATCTGGCTAAGGCAAGCCACTACATTGAGCGAAAAGATTTTACCAACAAGTCGGATCGACTCTCCCTTGCCATCGAAATTCTGCTGGTACTGGAACAGTCACTGGATTTTCAAAAAGGCGGTGACTTAGCCGACAATCTTCAATCGTTATATCTCTATTGTATTAGACGTTTAACAGATGCCAATACAGGTAATGATGTGTCCGCTATCAGTGAAGTGATGGGGCTGTTAAAAGAAATTCAGGAAGCCTGGACTTATATTTCCACACCTCAAGCTGCGATGGCAACTATCCAGTAACGGGGCGGTTTGAATGGAAAATCAGGGACTGCCAGTTTTTTCGTTGTTATCTTTGTCCGGTTCGGTGCCGTCGGTTGAGGGTGCCCAACCGCAGGTCATGGCGGCTGCTCAGGCAGCTACAACCTCTTCAGAGTTGACGTTTGACACCATTCTTCAACAGTTTTCCTCAATAGAATCTGCAGCCACAGAGTTAGTCTCTCCAGAGCTTTTATCTCCGGAGCTTTTATCTCCACAATTGTTGCCTGTTAATTGGCAGGCAAAATCAGATGTGCTTTTGGCAAGCCCGGGGGCTTCAGAACGGACAAAGCATTTTCCCGTTACACACTTGCCAATAGTGACAAGCGAGAAAAAACCTGAACAGGCCACTGTGGAGATAAAAAATACCTCTTTAACAGAAGGGGTAACTGAACGACCCGATTCAAATGTGTCAATGCCCATAAAGGCTGCAAAACTCCAGCTGCCTGTCCGAACCCGGGCATCAGAGGTCTCTTTGACTCCGGTTATCACCCAGAGGGCGACTCAGGCTCAAAGACCATTAACGGATGTTAATCAGGTGTTGGAGGTAAATCACCAAACAGAAAAGCTCAGGCCGGAAGTCACATTAAAACCGGATCAAATCCTGGCAGAAGCCAAAGTGCCGGAGATAAAAAATCACAATGGAATAAAAGAAATTCCAGCTCCGCAGCCTCTGTTCAATCTTGAAATGGAGCGAAAGGCCACTCTAAAAACAGTGCCTGTATTGATGCAACAATCTGAGTCAATAACGGCCATTGCTCATCAGGCGCCACAACATTCTGTTTCAATTCAGATGACTGAGCCATCATCAGCCGCTCAGTCACCTCTAGTTAAACAACCTTTCCTGCAACCTGAACTAGCCCAGCGACCGTTTGGGCAGACAGTGGTCCAGATGATTAAGCAGGGTGAGCAGAAAATGGAGTTTCGCTTAGACCCACCGGAATTAGGCCGGGTAACGCTGACTGTGAGCGTTGATAGAGACGCTGTCAGCCTTCAGGCGATAACGGCAACACCGGCAGCCAGAGACTTGTTGCTGCTTCATGGCGATCGCCTGCGGGAAGCTCTTAATAGTGAATCACTGACTCTGGGGCAAATGTCAGTGGATGTGGGTAGCCAGAAAGAGGCCGATACATCGGAACAATCTTCAGAATACCTGCCCACCGCCGATGGTTGTCATGAATCAAAGGGTTATCAGAGTGCCCAGGAACAATTCAGGGTTCATGGCGGCAGATTATTGGATCATTTCGTTTAACAGATCATCGGAAAAGGAGTTTTTGGACTCATGGCAGATGAAAAGGAAAGCAGTGCCTCTGAAGACAAAAATTCAGGCAACAGCAAGTTATTAATCATCATCATTATTCTTCTGGTGCTGTTGCTGGCTGGTGGTGGCGGTTTTGTAGCAATGACAATGATGGCTCCTAAAGAGCAACCGCAACAGCAACAGCAACAGCAACCGCAGCAACCAGTGGCAGCATTGGCGCCACCCAGTTTTATGATGCTTGAGCCGTTTATTATCACTCTTAAAAGTGATGCCCGACCTCGATATATGCAGATAAAACTGTCATGGATGGTACGGGATGAAACGGTGATCGCAACACTGGAAGCTTATCGGCCACTTATTCGTAATGAAGTCATCAACTACCTGGGCTCTCTCTCTTATGAACAGGTTAAAGCCGGGGGCGTCACAGAGATTATCCGCGCTGAAACGCTGGCAAGAGTGAATGCACTGCTGGACAAAGAGAGGGTGGGAGCAAGGGTGGATGACTGTCTGATTACGGATCTTGTGATTCAGTAGCAGCTTAGTGGCAGACATGCAGCAAAAAGGACTTAACGCTTATCGCCAACAGGCAGGAAATCAGCGGGATGTTCTGGTTAAGCAGCACTTGTCCCTGGTTAAGAAGATTGTGCTGCATCTGGCCAGCAGTCTGGGCAGCAACATCTCCCGGGATGATCTCTTGCAAGCAGGCATGATGGGTCTGCTGGATGCTGCCAGTCGTTATGATCCGGGTCGCAAAGTCCCCTTTGAACAGTTTGCCAAAACCCGGATTCGAGGCGCAGTGATTGATGAGCTACGACAGTGGGACTGGCGCAGCAGAACAGACCGGGAACACGGGCAGAAAATCAGTAATGCCATCCAGAAGTTAAATACAAACCTGGGACGGGCTCCGTCCGAGTCCGAAATTGCAGAAGAACTTGGCGTCAGTCTTGAGCGATACCACCGTATGTTACAGGGCAGTAGTTCCGACAGTCTGTTGAGTCTGGATGGGCTGATGCAGGGTGAGTCTGACAGCCGAATCATAGAGATCAATGATGACGACTCTGTAGAAGTGGTTGCCATGGGTGGAGAGCGCAGTAAAGCTCTGGCAAAAGCATTACAGGAGCTGCCGGAACGAGAGCAACATCTGATGAATCTTTATTACGTTCATGAACTGAATATGAAAGAAATTGGAGAAGCTTTGGACCTGACGGAGGCCCGTATTTGTCAGTTACACCGTCAGGCTGTCTTACGATTGCGCTCGCTGCTGGAAGAATGGAACAGGGACTAATGCTATGAAAATCTTGGGGCTACTGATCCAGCTTGGCTGCATCTTTGGTGGTTTTATGGCTGCTGGTGGTGAAATGGCGGCTATCTGGCAGCCCGCAGAAATAGTGATGATTGGTGGTGGAGCATTGGGGGCATTCATCATTGCCAACCCAACTAACGTTGTGAAAGCGGCGGGACGGCACTTGGTTTATACCGTCAACAATTCAGGTTTTAATCGTGAATATTATGATGAGCTGCTCTCCCTTATGTATACATTATTTAATATGGCGAAAAAAAAGGGGGGGAGTAAGGCCCTTGAAGAGCACATAGAAAACCCTGAAAACAGTGATGTTTTTTCAAAATATCCTCTGATTATGAAGACGCCTCATATCTATAACTTCATTGCTGAAAACCTCAGGCTGTCACTGGTAGACGGCATTGAACCCCACGAATACGAAACCATTATTGAGGAAGAAATTGAATCCATGGAGTCAGAAATGATGCGTCCGGCAGATGCTCTGCAGCTGATTTCGGATGCTTTGCCGGGCTTCGGTATTCTGGCAGCAGTATTGGGTATTGTTATTACGATGGGCGCGATAGATGGCCCGATGGATCAACTGGGCAGATTGATTGCTGCGGCTCTGACAGGGACTTTTCTTGGCATATTTATGGCCTACGGACTGGTTGGACCATGCGCAACGGCCATTGGTCACTCAATCAATCAGGAAATAAGAGCATTTGAATGCATTAAGGTGGGGCTGGGCACTAACAAGTCCGGGTTTCCTCCCATTGTTTCAGTTGATTCTGGCAGAAAAATGCTTTTTTCAGACAAACGACCCACTTTCGGTGAACTGGAAGAGTTACTGGACGGCCAATGAGCAAAGGTCATGTTATTGTCATCAAAAAGAAGCATGGCGGTCATGGTGATGGTCATCATGGAGGTTCATGGAAAGTAGCCTTTGCTGATTTTGCCATTGCCATGATGGCTTTGTTTCTTCTACTGTGGATTATGAGTGCCACTGATAAGGAGCAGAAGAAAGCCATTGCGACCTATTTTGAAGATCCGGGCTCATTCCGCCATCCAAGCAGCTCCAAGCCCATTAATTTTGGGGTAGCAAATACTGTGGTGGATATTCCCAAACCGGGGCCAGGCAAACAAGGCAGGGAAGACACTGAAGTTATTGCTGACCAAAACACCAAAACACTGAATAACACGCTGATTTTCGACAAGCTGTCCGATGAATTACAAAAATTGATCGGTGGCAGTAAGTCAGCCGGAAGATATGAAGATTACATTTATTTGGAGGAAACACCGGAAGGCTTGCGCATTGTCATTCTGGACAATAACAAGCGGGATATGTTTGAAAAGGGGAGGGCGAGACTGCAGCCATTTTTTCAGGATTTACTGCTTGAACTGGCCCCTATTCTGAACAAACTTTCTTTCAACCTCATGATAAGCGGGCATACTGACAGCTCTGGCTTTCAGAGGAATGACTATTCAAACTGGGAGCTGTCATCAGCCCGGGCTCAGATTGCAAGAAGAACGCTGGTTTTCGGAGGATTAGAAGAGTCCCGGATTATGATGGTATTGGGTATGGCTGACCGGGTATTGCGCAACCCTGAAAACCCTGAAGCCAGCTCCAATCGTAGAATTGAAATTCTGCTCCTGGCAAAAGATATGGAAGAGCGGATTGAAAAGATGTTTGCACCCATTGAAGAAGGCACCCAAAAGCTGAGCGAAGGAGACTCACGGAAAATGCGCAAAGCGCTCGAAAAAGCCAAAAGTAATCAACTCCCGGAAGAAATGAAAGACAATATAGAATGGGGCAATTAGTTACCTGCCCAATGAGCCAGAAATATTCGATTCCGTCAGTTACTCAGATTTTCTTATCGATGATTTTTTTAATGATACGAGAGACGGCCACAAAGCCAAACGTAGCCGTCACTACGGTCGTGGCACCAAAACCACTGGCACAATCCATTTTTGTTGACCCCAGATCCGAAGGTTTCTGCTGGCATACCGTTCCATCGGGCTGAGGATAAACCGCCTGTTCTGAAGAAAAGACACAATCGACACCAAACTTCCGCTTGTTGTTTTTAGTAAAGCCGTGGAAGTCTCTCAGATGATTTCTGACTTTTTTTGCCAGAGGGTCGTGCCAGGTTTTGGTGAGGTCGGTAATCTGTATCTGGGTGGGATCGACCTGACCACCGGCACCACCGGTTGTGATCACTGGAATCTTGTTTCTTTTGCAGTGATGAATCAGGGCAGCCTTGATTCTGAAACTGTCTATGGCATCCAGTACATAATCGAAGTCCTGACTGATCAGCTCAGACACATTTTCGGTTGTTATAAAGTTTTCAATGACATGGCACTGGCAGTCCGGATTAATGGACTGAATGCGGCTGGCCATCACTTCACATTTGGACTGACCAATCGTTTCGGTGGTGGCATGGAGTTGACGGTTGATGTTAGTGACACAAACATCATCCAGATCAATCAGAGTAATGCTGCCCACCCCGGTTCTGGCCAGAGCCTCTGCTGCCCAGGAGCCGACTCCGCCAATACCTATGACGCAGATATGGGACTGTTTCAGCCTGTCTACGGCATCGCTGCCATAGAGACGGCGGCTGCCTCCAAATCGGGCGTCATAGCCAGTGGTTGAATGTTCCGAAGCAACTGTCATAAAAAGAGTCCGAGAGCCTTTGGGTAAAAATCTTACAGGTCATGAATCCGGGCGCAGGATTATAATACTGACATCCTCTCTTGTCATGGAGCCGGTTGGCCCGGGAGTATCGGATGACTCAAGTATTGCGATCTCTGGTGGGGGATATTGGTGGTACCAATGCCCGTTTTGCTCTGGTGAATCCTGACAGTCTGGTGCTGGAAGGTATTCAGACAATGTCGAGTATTGACTATTCCGATCTGGAAGATGCCGTTCGGCTCTATTTGAAAAATCAGGGCGTTGAAACCATTACCAGAGTTTGTCTTGCCGTTGCCGGTCCGGTCGTGGACGGAAAAGTCAGTTTCACTAACAGCCACTGGAAAATTGATCAGCAACAGTTCAAACAGGACTTTGAATTGGAAGTGATGGCGCTGATCAATGATTTTGCCGCACAGGCTTTGGCGGTCCCCCACCTTCCTTCAAACGAACTCATGCCTGTTGGGCCTGAGTTGTCCGTTGATCCTGATGCTGTCAAGCTGGTGATCGGCCCGGGAACCGGTCTGGGGCTTTGTGGATTAATCGAAACCCCTGTGGGTTGGCAGGCTCTGCCCGGAGAAGGCGGCAATGCCGACTTTGCACCTTCTACTGAAAGAGATATTAGTGTCTGGCGATTCATCCGAAAAGAGGTTGGGGGGTTGTTGGGGGTTGAGAGAATACTCTCTGGCTCAGGTCTGGAATTATTGTATGAAGCGCACTCCAGTCTCGATGGTCGGATGGATAAACTACAGGCGGCAGATATTACGGTTCAGGCTCTGGAACAAAATGATTCTCTGGCCTATGAAGTGCTGGACCACTTTTTTGAGATTCTCGGCAATACCGCCGGAAATGCGGCACTGATTCTGGGAGCAAGGGGCGGTGTCTATATTGCGGGTGGAATTATCCCAAGAGTGAAAACGCTGTTTGCCAGGGGAACATTCCGGAAAGCCTTTGAGAACAGAGACAAGATGAAAGACTACATGTCTGGCATACCAACATGGCTCATATTGTCTGAACATCCGGGGTTAACAGGAGCGGCGGCCTATTTGAACTGTTCAGGTTATCATTAAAGTCAGCTGTCTTCTAAAAGTATCCCCAGAGGTTGTGGATAAGTCTGGGATTAACCTTTGGGTGGTTTTCCGAACTTCAGGGAAATAACAAACTGCAAATAAGTGGTTAAAAAACGATCAATGGTTGGTTGAAAGCACTCACCAGATCAGGCTGCAATAGTCAGCCTGACACCCAGCGCTTTCAGCAGTCGATGTACGGTATCCCAACGAGGTTGAGCTTTGCCATTGAATGCCTTGTAGAGGCTTTCCCGGTTGAGCCCGGTCTGTCTGGCCAGCTCGGTTACGCCCTTGTGCTTGACCACATCGCCCAGGGCGATAATGAACACGGCAGGATCATCGTCCAGATAGGCTTCGGTCAGGAATTCAGCAATTTCATTCTCCTGCAGCATTTCTACAGGGTTTATGGGGGTCAGTTTCAGAGCCATGAGTCAATCCTCCAATTGTTGCAACAGGTCTTTGGCCTTTTTAATGTCCCGGTTCTGGCTGGATTTGTCGCCACCGCACAGCAATATCACTATCTGCTGGTTGCGGAGCGTGTAGTAAAGACGATAGCCCTTGCCCACAAACAGGCGCATTTCACTGACGCCATCGCCTACCGGTTTGGTATCGCCCAGATTGCCCGCCTTTGCTCGGTTAATCCGCAGGGCAACCGCCTTGGCGGCTTGTCTGTCCCTCAGCTCCCGGAACCACTGATTAAATATTTCGGTCGAGACCACTTCGTATTTCATGGTTTAATCGTAGCTTACAGGCTACGCATTAGCAAACGAATAAAAGACTTGTTAACAAACATAACGGACTGTTATTGATTCGCTCCCATGCTCCAGCGTGGGAGCGTGATGAAAGATCCGGCAGCTGTCCCGACGGTGCGGATATTATGCGGCGATTTGCACTGAACAAGCAGAAAGGAAAATAAAATGGCTATTGAAATGAGTATGAAACTTTCCCCAAAACAAGCGGGGAAGCTTTACCAAAGAAGAATGAAACAAGAAGACAGTTCAAGAAGCTGTAAAAAGAAGTTGTTCTGCTGCGTGACGTTCTCTGGCAAGCCTTTGCGGGTGTAAGTTTATTGTTCAAGGTTAGAGATATGAGCCAAACACAAGAAAAAATAAGGCTGCATAATCGCAGCCCTATTTTGGTTATAAGTATAAGTAACGCATTATCATCCAGGTGTTTCTGCCAAACTTGGATTAAGCCCGTGGCATAAAACCCGCCTTTTTGTTCATTTCAGCTTACGGATTACCACCAAGCTTCAAACTGCACGCCGTATGTCCAGCCGCTGGCGTCTGTGCCAAAGGTGTTCATGATTTGATCTGGTGTGGTTCCTGTATCGAAGTATGAAAGACCTGCCGCACTGCATGCTTTTTCAGCGGCTTCAGATGCTTTGCAATCAGTATTGTCAAAAGCGTCCCAATCTGCGTAAGTGGCAAATACTCTGATCACTGGTCTGACAAAGGCTCCAAATTTAGGATGGAACTGCTGTGCAATGGTAAACTTCAACAGCTGGCTATCAAAAGAATTATTGTCAGCAGGCAAAGCTGATGAATAATAGGCATTCTCTACTTTGTCCCATCCCAGCTCGATAGCAGTACTGGTGATTTCGGTCCATTTCCAGATGGGTCTGATACCTGCAGTCAGCCAGGTTTTCTTGTCAGGCAAGGAAGCATCCAGTTTTTGAGCTTCTTCGTCGTATTCCACCTGAGTCCAGGCTGCAACATACATGATGTCCATCTGGTCACTCAGAGAGAATGAACCATGGTCAAGCACCCGATAGAGCTTGTTACCCTCAAACCACTCTGCTGTATTGATAAAGCGGCCGGTTGAGCCAACGCCCGGACCCGTCATGGCATCGCTGGCGTATTGCACTGCAAACTTGTTAAAGCCATCCAGAACCTCCCAGGTCAGCTCAGCTGTAACCAGCCATCCGTCTTTATCAAAAAGCTCCTTGTTTGCAATATTATCAGGAGGATTCCCCTTCCCGTAATCAACTCCCAGTTCAAGGCTGAGGTTGTCCATAAGTCTCAAATCTTTCAGTCTGAGATCAATGATATCTGTTTCAAGATTGGCTTTATTATTGGGATTAGTGATATCGAAATTAACTTCGGGTGTATTTCTTAGCCAGGCAATATCAAACTTGCCTATGCCAACGTCGATATCCTGAATCCCGGCACCGGGGCCAGAAACATCCCAGTAGTACCAATCGTTCATATGAACATCATGTCTCTGATAAAAGCGTTTGCCGGCCCAGAGCATGGCCTCCGGCATACCTTCCATGATATTCCTGGCCTGTAAGTTGACTTCTCTAAGGGCAAATTCGTTGTTGCCATAATAATCGTCGCCTGTTCCGGGCATTTCCCAGTCATTGTTCTGAAAAACTTTGTAGGCGATATTGGTATCCAGCCTGAACGAAGTGTTGTTATCATCCGACAGCTCAGCACCGAGCTTGAGCTCTGTGTAAGTTTCACACTCGTTACCCAGACGATATTTGGCGGGTGCTCCTGCCGCTTTAAAGCAGGCCTGATCTCCTCCCTCTGCTGAACGACCTATGCCCGAGCGGGCATAGCCATGAAAATCAACATTGACTTCTTCAAAGCCCCAGGAAAGCGCAGGGAGGGAAGCGAGAGAAATAACTCCAATACTGCGACCCAGAGCAGACAGAGTACTCTGTATCCGAATCATTGCCATTTACCTTGTGTGTGTACGACAGTTGACCAGAGCTAACCGTTGGCTAAGCTGCTCTGGTCTGTTGCCATGAAGATGCGGTTTTCCCGAGTTTCGGAGCCATTTCATGTTCATGGCGGCTTGAGTAAATAAACCGAATGGATCTGAGAATTATGTTTTCGGTGTACCCGTAGGAAATCTAGACCAGAGATTCACAATCAGCAAAGTAATTAAGAAAAAAGAGGAGTTAATACAGTTTTTTATCCAGCCTGGCTCAAATACGACTATGTTTGCAGACAGGCTCCCGGAGCCTGTGCAGCAATACTGTAACTGAGAGTGAAAAAATGCTGCATTTTATTGTTGATCGTGAATTCAGGTATACAGTTTATGAGTTTACTGAGAGGTATCGAAATATTCGGTACTGGAAATGGCCGAATTAAAGGATTATTAAAGGGGATGTTTTATAAAGAACGACAAGTGTCTGGCGTGATGAAAAAACAGTTTCTTTTCGCGTGTATTCTTGCCCCTGTCATAACCCTGATGGGCTGCTCTCATTTTAATAGCCGGGAAGAAACAATAAAGCAGCCTGACTCAGAAGGTAAAGTGTACAACTCAGTTAAGGACATTACTTGTCATCCATTAAGGTATCCTGCCGACAAAAAACAGGCTCGCATTGTCGTTAACGAGTTCACTTCAAGACTAAAACAATCCTCCGGAGAAACTCCGGTTCTGGCTTTCAGTCTGCCGCAAACGGGCATTCATAAAGTGACTATAAACAGCTATGTGGTCAAGGATGATGATAAGGAACAGCTGTTCTATCCAGCGGTTGCACTGCTCGATCAGTCTCATAACATCATAGCCAAGGTACCTGAACGTCAGATCAAGTATAAAAAGCCAGGGCTTACCAACGCTGAAAGTATTGAAGCTCAATTCACCATCGATAATGACAAGCTTTCCAGCGAACAGGCAGTTTGCATGCTTGTCTATACCACCGATGAACTGAGGAAAGGGAAAACAACCTTAATGAATGAGGCTAAGGAATATGCCAGAGCTTACGGTGTTGTTGCACCGCCGGTGCCTGATCCTGTCGCTATTCATGGCAATGCAGGGCATCTGGCCATCAGTATAAAAAGTTCAGAGGTGGCTTTTGCTTCAATGCCCAATACTCCTTTAGCTGCCTCTGCTGCTGTGATACCAGGAGCCTTGTCAGTGGAAGAGGATCCTTTTACAAAAGAAGTCCGGCAGCATTATGTTGATGCTGTTAATAAACACCTTAAGTCATGCGATATTGCAAGGGCTATGCTTGCAAGAGCTGAATTGGGAAACACTCTCAGGGATACGGAGGAATACTTTGTCGAACAGTATGGTAAGCCCGCCGATAAACTGAACTCCCCCAAAACTCCCGGTTTTGAAGACGGTTATACCGAGTATGCCGGGAAAGTCTTGTATCACTATCAATTGCAGGTATACGACTACCTGAAGACCGGTCAGGGTGCTGCAGCATTGAAGGTGATTGATCAAATCAAGGCTACCCTGGAAAAAGTGGATCAGCTGTTTGACCGATAGCCTTCGAAGACAGTTCGCTTGAGCTTGTCGACGTTTCGACAGGCTCAGGACGAATGGGGTGTGTCAACATTCTATCGGACAGTGGCGGGAATCTTGATATATCTTTAAATAGCCCTGAATTTGTAAAAGACATTGTTCAATTAATTGTTCAGGTAATACTGTTATGAATGTAATCTCTTACTCCAAAGCCAGAAACAATCTGAAGTCGCTGCTTGATCAGGTGGCCGAAGATGCTAACCACACCATTATCCACCGGCGGGAAGGTGAGGATGCGGTGATCATGTCACTGGACAGCTACAACAACCTGATGGAAAACCTTCATTTAATGTCATCTTCGAACAACATAAAACATTTGAACGAATCTATTGCCCAAATTGAGGCAGGTTAGGTTCCAGAAAAAGGCTTGATTGATGGCGAGGCATAAGACTAAGCATAAAAGGTTGATATGTTGGTCAGAAAAAGTCCGGAGTGATTATCTTTAAAGCCTGCCGTTTCCACTATTAAAGCAGCCGCATACATTTTTATACTTTGGTTGTGCTAAACCTAACCGCCCTTTCTAATCACTGACATATTGTTAAAAAACGACCGGTTGGATTCATCAGCAAAAATATTCTCCAGAGTGTCGGTTAACTTCCTGCGCCAGTTTGGATACTCTTCGCTGGTTCCCGGAATATTCACCGGGGATTCGATCTGTAACACCTCTTCCAGCTGAATCACTGTGATTTTTGATGCTGTCTTAGCCAGGTAATAATGAACTTTTTCCATTAAGTCCCTTGAGTATTCCATTGTGGAAATATCCTGCGGGTTCATGCCTTCAGGAAATTCATGGACGTTCGCAAGTGTTTTCAGCAAAGCCAGCTTTTCTCTGTGTCTTGCCTCTTTTTCTTGCTGAGCCCGGTTGTGATCATAAATGCCCAGTTGCAGGCGCAAATCCAGATCGAGGCAATTCCACCAGGCCTTCAGAGGAGGGATGTCATGATTACTGACACAGGTCAGAGCCATGGGTTTGTAATCCTGAGGTAGCGTGAAATGATCACCCAAACACTCGAACAGAGCCACTTCATTGGAGTAAAACAGGGCAGGAGGCAGAGAAGCTTCGATTTCAGGTGGGACGGTCCCAAGATCCTCTCCAAATACCAGACACTGACGACGATGGCTTTCCAGTTTGATAATGCCCAGAAAGTCATTCAGAGGATAATAGACATAGGCGCCATAATCAGCCGTTTTGCCTTTGGGGCACCACCAGAGCCTTAGCAGACCCATGACATGATCAATTCTCAAAGCCCCGCAGTGGTTCATATTGGCCTGAACCATTTCAATAAAGGGCTGGTACTGCTGAGCGATGAGTACCTGAGGATTAAAGGGAGGTAAACCCCAGTTCTGTCCCTGGGGCGCTACACCATCCGGGGGCGCACCAACGCCTGCATCCAGACAGTAAAGGTCGCGATGACTCCAGACATCGGCGCCGCCAGTGTCTGCGCCTACTGCCAAATCACGATAGATGCCAACCAGCATACCGGCTTCAATGGCCGCTTCCTGAGCTTTGGTCAGCTGATCTTCAGCCAGCCACTGCAAGTACATGTAGTACTGAATGCGTTTTCGGTTATGGCTGGCAAACTCTTTGACGGCACCGGATTCCGGGTTCTGGAACTGTGACTCCCAGCAAGGCCATCCCCAGTTATTGATGTCCAGCTTTTTGTAGTGCTCATAAATAGCTTCATAAAGGGCATGTCGCTCCAGAGCGGGGCCACGGTTTCTGCAAAAGTCCAGAAAAGCTTTTCCCCGCGAGCTTTCGGGGCTCAGGTGTTGCTTATGGAAGTGATCAAACAGTGTGTTCAGAAAACCAAACTTCAGCCATGCTACCAGACTGTAGTCCACATACTCTTCGTCTCTTGCCTGTTGCAGTTGTTCTTTGAACTCAGGATCTTCAAATTGTCTCTGAGCTTCTTCACATTCCCTGAAGTCCGTTATGGCCGTGATATCGATATACAACGGATTAATAAAGGTTCGGCTCGATGGGCTGTAGGGGCTGGCATGAAGAGGGTTGGCCGGGTACAGGGCGTGAATAGGGTTCAGGCCGACAATGTCTGCGCCCTGTTCCGCCAGTTGAGTCGCTAACTGACTCAGGCCGGAAAAGTCACCTATGCCCCAATCATGATCGGTTCGAAGAGTGTATAACTGGATAGCACAGCCCCATAGTTTATTTCCACTCCCAAGTCTCTCAGGTTCATAGCAGGTTTCAGGAGCAATAATGATCAGAGCGCTGTCTTGCATCTTGTCACTTTGCAGAGAGAGCCGGTGGTAGCCAAGGGGTAAAGCATCCGGTAAGTTGAACGTCAAGTGGTGGTAGGTTCTTCCCTCAAATGTGCGACTGGCCTCTATGGGCATATCGCTGGTATTCAGGGTCAGAGAGTGGTGGCCAGCGGTTTCCAGTATTATTTCACCTTCGAACAGATGACCCAGCTGCTGATCCTCAAGGTACAGGCTGACCTGATAGCTTTGACCTTTAGTGAAGACTGACACGGGATGGAGTGGTTGCTGCCACTTTTGCTGTTCAATGTCTGCTATCGCTTGCTTTATCGAGTCGTCAGATTCAACGTTTAATCCCATGGCACCAAGAATCGGCAGTTTGTATTCAGTGGGGACGCTGACTGGCTTACCCGCCCAGTCACTGTATTCTCCGGAAACGCGATAGTATCGGGCCAGCTGCTCAATCAGTTCAGGATCAGACATAGCGGTCTCTCTCACAAGTCGTAGGCTGGCGCCCGGGTACGACGAAAAGCTATGCCCTCAGCATTGAAGAGGTGACAAAATTGGACCGGAAGCTCAATTTTCATCTTGCTGCCTGCTTCACGCTTTTTCGAGTCTTCTACCCGAACAATGAAGTTTTCTCGAATGGTATCGTGGCTCATGTATATGTAAGATTCGGCTCCCAGACGTTCCAGCGTTTCGACCTTGCCTTCAACCGCATTACCGTTGTCTGTTTCAGCCAGAGCATCTTCCGGTCGAATGCCCAAGACGACCCGCTCACCCTTGTTGGCACCCTGACTGTCAACGTTAGCCCGTAGCATTTCCCCGGTGGTCAACTTGAGTCGTGTTTCGTTGTTGCCGGTTTCTTCAATAAAACCATCAAAGAAATTCATTTTGGGTGAACCGATAAATCCGGCAACGAACAGGTTGGCAGGTTGGTGATAAAGTTCCAGTGGCTTCCCAACCTGCTCCAGGTTACTTTCTGCTCCCTGAGCCAGAGGACTCAGGACAACGATCTGATCTGCCAGAGTCATCGCTTCAACCTGGTCATGGGTAACGTAAATAGAGGTTGTTTGCAGACGGTTGTGCAGTCGGGCTATTTCCTGCCGCATCTGAACCCGAAGCGCGACATCGAGATTGGACAGCGGCTCATCAAACAAAAACACCCTGGGCTGCTGCACGATGGATCGGCCGATAGCCACCCTTTGTCGTTGACCTCCGGACATGGCTTTTGGCTTTCGATCCAACAGGGCCTCCAGTTGGAGAATGCGGGCGGCTTCTTCAACCCGGCTGTTGATCAATGATTTGTCGGCTTTTGCCAGCTTGAGGCCGAAGGCCATATTTTTAGCAACGGACATATGAGGGTAGAGCGCATAAGACTGGAAGACCATGCCCACCCTGCGTTCGTTGGGTGGCCAGTCATTCACCTGCTCCCCGGCAATATACATTTCACCCTCAGTGATATCCTCAAGACCACAGACCATTCGAAGCAGAGTGGACTTACCGCAGCCAGAAGGCCCGATAAATGCTATAAATTCACCCTCGGCAATGTTCAGGTTGATGTTCTTGAGAACCCAGGTCCTGCCCTGGTCGTAGCTTTTGGAAATATTAACAAGCTTAACTTCAGCCATAAGTTTTTCCGTTTTTCATTCGCAGCGCCCGCCAGACTGCTAGCAGCCTGTCGGACTTAAGGCTGTCCTACTGCGGTTGCAATAAATTGGTCTAAAAATTCCTGCTTCTTCGTCAAATAGCTCGCTATTCTCCTCAGAAGCAGAAATTTTTATCCTCAATTTCTTGCAATCCTCGCTACGGACGCTTAAGTCCGACAGGCTGCTAGCCTTTCACGCCACCTGAAGTCAGACCACCGACAATCCAGCGCTGGCACAACAGGAAAATAATAGAGATGGGCAGACCCGACAGAACGGCTGCCGCAGCAAAATCACCCCAGAGATAATTTTGTGGATTCAGGTATTGTCTGGAGCCAACCGCCAGCGTCAGGTTATCCATACTCTGCAAAAGCACTGAAGCTACCGGGTATTCAGCAATACTGGTAATAAAGGCCAGGATGAATACCACCGCCAGAATGGGCGTTGAAAGTGGCAGTAACACAAAACGAAACGCCTGCCAGGGCGTTGCTCCGTCGATCGCTGCTGCCTCTTCAAGGGATGAATCTATCGTTTCGAAGTAGCCCTTGATCAACCAGATGTGCAGAGCCAGTCCACCCAGATAAGCGACAGTCACCGAACCCAGAGTGTCCAGTCCTAACCAGGGAACATAGTTGCCTATCTGTTCAAACAGTGAGTATATGGCGACCAGTGCCAGTACGGCTGGAAACATCTGCAAAATCATCATGGCGGTCAGCATGGACTCCTTGAACCGGAATCTCAGTCTGGCGAATGCGTAGGCTCCCGTGGTTGAGAGCAGCAGAATCAACACGGTGGAAATAAACGCCACTTTGACAGAATTCCATAACCAGAGAAGGACCGGAAAGGGAGGCTGAGTGATGGAGCCATCGGCATTCTCCCAGGGAATACCAAAAGCCAGATACCAGTGCTCCAGACTGGGGTTGCGGGGTATCAGGTCTCCGGTGGCGAAATTACCGGAACGGAAAGACACCGAAATGATCATCAGGAAGGGAAACATGATCAGACAGAGAAACAGAATCATAAAAATTCTTGCGAACCACACCCGGTATTTCAGGTTTCTAGGCTGTACCATAATAGTCGTTCACTCCATTACCCGTTTGGTCGCTTTCAGGTTCACCCAGGCTATGACACCCACCATGATGAAGATGAAGGTGGCTATAGCGGAGGCCAGGCCGTAATCCTGACCGTACTGACCAAATGCAATGCGGAAGGTATAGCTCACCAGAATGTCGGTGGCACCGGCTGGTGTGCTGGCACCAATGATATTGGGAGCACCATCAGTCAGCAGTGCAATCAGAACCAGATTGTTGAAGTTGAATGCAAAGCTGGCGATCAACATCGGCGTTAGTGGCTTTATGATCATCGGGAAAGTGATGCTGAAGAAGTTCTGTATTGGGGAGGCGCCGTCTATGGCTGAAGCTTCGTAAAGAGTATCCGGAATAGACTTTAACAGGCCAATGGCGAGAATCATCATGTAGGGATAACCCAGCCAGGTATTAACGATCAGGACCATGGTTTTAGCCAGATACTCATTGCTGAACCATTCCGGTTGGATACCCAATAGCAGGTTCAGCAACATATTAATTTCACCAAAATTCTGATTAAACAGGCCTCTGAAAATTAAAATAGAAATAAAGGCCGGGACGGCATAAGGGAGTATTAACAGCAATCGGTAAACGCCATTGCCCTTGAGGGGTTCCCATTGCACCAGACAGGCCATGAGCAAACCTACAGTCATGGTAAAGAGTACCGAGAGAGCAGCAAATACCAGAGTCCAGATGAAAATTTGTAAAAAAGGGCCCTGGATACCAGGATCTTTGAGAACCCGAACGAAATTATCCCAGCCGTTATAGACGACAAAGCCTGGTCCTACTTGCTCACCTGCGGAATCAGGCTGTCCTTCAGGCACTTCGATATAGTAGCCCGTTGTATGATCAGGCTTTAGCAGGTTGCCATTGCGGGTATCTTGCAGAATATCATTACCCATGTCCCGGTAGATTTTTGACATGGGACCAAACTTTCTCAGGCTGGTCATTGTCAGCTCGGTGTTGTCAGGCAGTTCTACGGCTAGTTTTTTGAGAATATTCCGAAGCCTTATAGTATCCCTGAGTGGTAATTTATTACCTTCAGGAAGGTCCGGTGAAAAGTCAGCTTTCAGTGGCGTTGGAATGACCGTTTCGTTGAACGGCTGGCTTACGAGGTGCTTGTCTGTCTCCTTGTTGCTGATGAAAAGAATTCGATAATTGGCTCCTTGCTGATAGATCTTGAAATGATAGGACTCACCTTCTGCTCTGTAGGTTTTGCCCAGATGTTGGGTTTTGACGCGCTCCAAAGATAAGAGATGGCTGGAGCTGTAATTTGTGAATGCGACATATACCGTATAAATAAGGGGGAAAACTATAAATACCGATACCCCCAGAAGAGCAGGGAAAACATACCGGTAGTTGTAGCCCTTATGGCTGATGAATACCCAGGTACCGACACAGGCAATTAAAAGAATAATCAGAGCAAAGGCAATTTCTCCCCGGGCGTACATTAAGGTCACGCCATAGAGCAGTATCAGGTCAATCAGGGCAACTACTCCCCACACCAACCAGATCATTGGGCTCTGTGCTTTCTGATCAGCCTCCATAAAGTTGCCTCCCGGGGCAGATTTAACTCACATATTCTGATGTCGAGAGCGTGACACTGTAGGAATCACTCAAGAAATTACACGTCGTATTTCATAGCATTGATGTAACTGGAAGGCGGCTGACTGCTAAAAGGGCTAACGAAAATATGGTACACCGGCCTGTCAGAGTCAGCCTGTCGGGAACCTGTCAGAGTCAGTCTCCTAGACTGACAGCCTAGTCGACAATCTGCTTGGCTGCTTCATTAAGCGCGCTCTTGTAATCCTGTCTGCCGGAGGTGATGTTCATCAGTGCAGACTCCATAGCCGACCAGAATTTTCCCATTTCCGGTACATTGGGCATGAGCAAACCATTGATGGCATTATCGTAAGTAACCTTGATGCGAGGATCTTTTTCCAATTCTTTCATGTAGCTTTTGTTGACCACAGCACCTAGCGGAACATCACTGTTCATAGTACGAAGACCGTCGTCTGTTAGCAGGTAATTTTCAAGAAACTCTCTGGACAGGGCTTTGTTGGGACTGGCACTGTTCAGAGTGGCCCCCCAGACGCCGACAAATGCCTTTGAACGCTGGCCATTGATGCCAGGCAAAGCTGCCACACCATAATTCAGATTTTTGCCGTCGATTTTGGTCTTGTCGAGGTTTGACCAGGCCCAGGGGCCCGTAATCATCATGGCTGCCTGACCCTTGTTGAAGCTGGATTCCATGACTCCATAATCAACACCTCTGGGCATAACGCCTTTATCAATCAGCTCGGTCAGCATTTTTGCACCGGCCATGGCGCCGGCATTATTGACTCCGGTGTCTTTGACATCATAACCTGTTGGTGTTTTCTTGAAGACATAACCGCCATCTGCAGCGAGCATGGGCATAGTGAAGTAAGGCTGGATCTGATCCCACATAATGGTGGTGACTTTACCTTCTTTGCTTTTAGCCAACTTGTCCTTGAGGGGAAACATTTCTTCAAATGAGCTGGGAGGGTCTGGTAACAGATCTTTGTTGTAGATCAGGCTGATGGCTTCCATAGAGACAGGATAACCATAGATTTTGCCGTTGACTGTCATGGCTTCCCAGCCCAGATCGTCAATTTTGCTTTTGAAATCCGGGGCCGGGTTTACAGAAGACAGGAGGCCACTCTGGGCCCATTCACCGTATCGGTCATGGGCCCAGAACAGAATGTCCGGTCCACCACCTGACGCTGCCGCCTGTTGAAAACGATCGGTAATATTTTCCGGAATCTCAACCTTTACTTTGATTCCAGTGTCTTTCTCAAACCCTTTGCCTACTTCCCGGATACCGTTGTAGGCCTTGTCACCGCCTACCCAGATCACCAATTCATCATCCTGAAAGGAATAGGCCTGAAACGGGCCGAGGACTGCCCCCAGAGTGATAGCAGCTGCAGCTACGGTTTTGCAAAGCGGAGTTCTCAGTAATTTGATCATCAGTCAACGGCTCCCGATCAATTTCGCTGTTCAGAAAAAAGCGCAGGGGCCTTCGCAGTGATAAACCACAAGCGCCTTCTGTAAGACAAGCTTCACACGCAACCGGAAGTGACCCTCTCCGGTCAGCCTCCTGATAGTTCCATTACATGACTTGAATGATCGGTTGAGAATGAAGGTTCGTTTTTTCAGACAGAATCAGAGGATTGCTGTCCGAGATGAAAGAAAACTTATTCAATAATAGCGGCAGAATTGAAGGGCAGTGATGATGTAGAGAATAATTTTTTTCAAGGCATTGTTTTTTACATAATTTTCTAAAAAAGCAAGTTCATATTATTTTTTTTAATCACCGGAAAGAGTGAGGAGCATAGTCTTTTTAGCGCAGAGAGGGACAGCCCGGAGTCCGACAGGACTCCCGGTGCGTTCTATCCTGCTGCTCAATGTTTTACTTGAGCACTTCATGGTGGCAGCGCCAACCTTAATTCTGAAAAGGTTTTACAGCAGCGAATGTGGGGTGATCACTTTTTTGACTGCTTCTTGCTCCGGGGACTGTCGCAAAACCTCATCAAATTGCTTTCGGGCTTCGCGACAGTCTCAGGTGCATGGGAAGGAGACAAATCATGCTTGACGTTTAAGGCGCTCTTTTACTCTAGCAAGTAAACTATCCAGATCTTCTGTAGATTCAGGAGGTTCAGAAGATTCAGGATCTTCTGAATCAACTTTTATTGTAATGATGCCTGTTGGAAATATGTCATCAGCAGCCTTGTCTTGTGCAAGAAATCCTTCTAATTCATGTTCTGAAAGCAGTGACAGTAACCATTCTACAGATTCTATTTCACTACCTCCGGACCACGGATCGTGAACGACTAATTTATCCCCAATAATGCCTATTAACAGGGCATAATGACCATAGAAGTTATTTTCTCTATATGAAAGAAGAATAGGTGCCTCAGAAATCAGTTCAGTTAAAGATTTAACTAATTCTTCTTTCGGTACAGATGAATCAGGGAATTGCAATTCAGATAATTTGAAACTTGAATGATCAGCCTCTTCGTATACTTTTTTTAATGACAATCCTTTAAATATTCCTCTTGGGTTGGTAGAAAGTGATTCAACTTTTTTTGAGTTTGTCGTGGTAGCACGTAATGGGTTATCGCCATAAAATCTTCTGAGCATTTCTACACAGGCATCACCACAGAGGTTAAAATGCCCTTGATGAATGTAGTTAACAGCATGAATATGGCTTGCGGCTTCTACAGTCCTACCTTTAAATTTTTTCTGTTCAGCTTCTAACTTTTTTGTGTCATTGGTAGCATTAAAATGCCAAATTGCTCTGAATGGGCCTCTTAGTTTCATATTTTATCCATTTTTTATTTATCAATTATCAGACTCAGATGCTGACCCACTATTTTGGCATTTCTTTTTCTGGCTTCTTCTTTTCAGTTTTATCATCCGTTGACAGGAATGAGGGAGGTATATCTCTTTTGCTTCCAATCCTTGGCATGGCGAATTCCTATTCACAGGTTCTCTCTATTAATAGTTGTATAGCAAAAACCTTATTACGGGACAATGATGTGAGGCAGTTTAGGGAATACTGAAAACTTATTATTTACAGGCTTCCGTATGATTGAATCTCGCTGTATTTGGAGTCACTGTCTGTACAAAATTCCATTAGGGTACCACTCTCTCTAACTTTATTTTCATAGCGAGATCAAAGGATTGTTCATGCCCACCCCGCTGGAGCATCCTCCTGAGCATCAGGCTTCACTATCTTCTTCGGTACCAGCATTTCCCTCTCTACCAGGAGGTCATTGTCGCTGAAAAAAAAGTGGTGTCGCATCTCGCTGACCACATCAATCCCCCGCTGTTTCAGCACTTTTTGGGCTGCTTCCGAGGCCAGCGTGGTTTGCGTCAGGGTGCCCGTATTCATCCGAATACCTTCGCTTTTCAGCCGTTGCACCTCTCTCTCCAATGCCTGTTGTGTTGCCGGGTTCAGCAGCGACGGGTCATGTCTGTATTGCATCTTTTCCAGCAGCGTCATTTTGGCTGGAATGGCCACCTGCTGAAGATCATACCAGCTGTTATGAATACCACGAGTGATCCCTTTTTTCTGATCAGCTTTGCAGGCTTTGTGGCTGGGGTCTGAACAGACTACAATTCCGGCCTCCTGAGCCATTTTGCGCCGGACATTGTCATCAATAAACTGGTTCATTCTCTGCACTGGCTCAGTGGTCCATTCAAAGTTTTCAGAGATCTTTGCGCCATTGGCAGCAAGACCGTAGACCTGGGTGTAGTTTTTTTTGCGCCAATCTTGAAGTTGCCCGGTGACCTGCGCCAGATCAGCCGCACCGTGCATGGCGGCTTCCAGATGACGTTGGAATTCACCCTTGTCGTCAGGTTCGGAGGTGAAGTCTCTGCTCAGCTGCGATGGTAAGTCAAGACGTGCAGCGTCAAAACCTGAAGATTGAGTCACCATGAATCCGGGAAAATCAGGCTTAACCCCAAAAACCCGGATAATGTCCATTCGATCCGCAAAGCGTAATATGCGCAGATACCAGCGCACAGCATCAGACAGTTTCTGCTTATCGCCACCATTGACATCATTTTCCTTGCTGACCATCGCCAGTGCCACGTCATCCAGAAGCTGTTCAGGGTAGTGCCCGGTCAGGTCCCGTTTGAAGTAATAAGCTGACCTTGTTTCTTCCGCTGATTTATCGACATCTTCGGCAGCGGCGTCATGGTAGATTATCGCCAGCGCCAGGAGTTCTTTTTCTTTCGGGCTCAGGTAATGCTGCTCAAATTCCTCCAGCAACTCCATATACCAGAGCCCATTATTCCTGGCCCGCAGGACATGACTGCAGCTGTGCAGCGGTTTCCATACTATTGGCAAGCTCTGTCCGCCAAGGCTCCTGATCACGCGTTCCGGACCCGGACGGCGGTAATAATGCTGCAATACCTTCAGGATGGTTTTTTCATTATCACCGACATGATCAGGCAGGACCGGCGGTTTACTGAACGCCTCCACCAGAAACTGTAATGCCGTTGGTGCCTTGGCTGTCAATGGTGTCGCCAGGTCGCGGGAATTCTTCATATCCAGAGATTGTTTCAGGTCCGCGACGTCCTGCTGAGCTTGCTGAAGATGCTCTGGCCAATTCTGGTAGAAAGCATGTGTTTCCCGTTGTTCCCAGAGTGTTTTAAGCCATTCGATATAATCGTGCGGAGCAAGATCATCTATAACCTTCTCACCTTCACGATATTCCCTCTGCAAACTGGATTTAAGAGATTCCAGAAAGTTTCTGCTTAGGGGAGCCCCATAGTGAAACAGGGCTAGTAAGTGAGACTGCATGATGTCGAGAGGAGACTCGGGTTGACCATCACTTGAATATCGTAGCACCAGCTCTTCCAGGGCGTCCTGCAGTTGCTGTTGATTAAGCCCCTGGCAAATGCGGTCTAATTCAACAACTGCTCCAGGGCAGGCGGTCAAAGGTAGCTTCCTGAGATGGAGCGGAGTCAGGAATTCAAATGGTCTAAAGGCAGCCAGCATACAATTCATTATGCCCAGTGGCATTGGGTTAACGTCAAAACGATTCATCCAGTAAACGAATTCCACGCACCAATGTCGTGGCAGACTTGCTCCACTGTCCAAAAGCAGCTGAAACATTTGGCAAGCTACTTCCTCCTGTTTCTGAATTTGCTTCTCCTGAGGCTGTCCGTTTCTGAGCCTTTTGGAACACAGGAGCATTTCAAGCAAAGATTCAAAACATCCTTCATGAAAAAAATGCTGGTGAATGGGGAAGCCACTTTCTTTTAATTTCAGAAGCTGCTCATAACTGTATGAATCAGGATCATCCACCAGTTTGATGGCTTGTTGCAATTTGTGCTCAGTATCCGGTGATACGGTTAATTCCGAACTCAGTGCCTCTGTCCGCAAAGACATTGGTAGCAGATTCAACATGCCTCTTAAATTTTCCGGGGCTATGCTCTGTGACATCGAAAAATAATCCAGACAATCCTCATTCCTGGCCAGGTGTTTGTTGTCCAGTTCATCATCAAAATAGACCTGAACAGAACCTGTGCGGTGGCAATAAACAACCAGAGGCAAGGGTTTAAGCTCTAATACCTTTTCACACTGGCGTTTGTTCCGAAGGGTATCGGCAATATTTGTCTGTACATCGTTGTATACACAGAAGCATTTGATGTCTTCTTTGCCATATTTAATGAGCACCAGTTCCGGGTAATCAAGTGGAGGGGTGGCATTGTCGGGTTTCAACTTTGGTAAACTGAACGTTCCATCCGCTTGCAGATGTCCCGAAGTGAAACGGTGAGGATAAACTCTCCAGATGACCTGATTGCCATGCTCAAGACGTCTATCGAGCGTTGATTGCAGATCAGGCAGTAGTTTTGCTCGCAGTGTTTCCGGAGTTGCGCCAAAATCTGCCAGCAGATGTACGGTAGCTGCATCACGTTTATAGACATATAGGCATTGTGGATCAACAATGCCTACCATCCATTTGCCAAACTCTATTTCCGGCATGGGCTTAATGGGCATCATCCCCCCCGGCAGGGCGAGGGTAAAGGGTCTCGGCGTTCCCTTACCTGAAAAGTAATTTTTTTCTTTAGTCAATCTAATTTGCCGAAACGCCAGACGACCACTCTCAGCAGCCCGCAGTAGCTCTTGTCGCTCATACTCCCTGGGATGACAGGGTGGCAGCTGGCGGGTCGATTCGCAGATTGTCCATTGGCCAGAGGCCGTCACCGCACGGGTGTCAACGTTTGGTTGAGGTTGAGGGCACGTGCTGGCAGAGGCTCGCCTTCCATGGACAACATTCATGGTAATACTCCAGTAAAACTTATTATTTACCCACTTCCGTGAGGGTGGATTCTATGGTTCTTGGAGTAACCGGCTGGTAAAAAGTTCCATTACAGTCTGTTGTCCGTAACTGTATTTTCAGAGCAAGATCAAAGGATTGTACATGCCCACCCCGCTGGCGTATCCTCCTGAACATCAGGCTTCGCTATCTTCTTTGGCACCAGCATTTTCCATTCTTTCGGGGCGCCATCGTTGGTAACGAAGGGGCGCTTCTCGCTGACCACAGTAATCCCCCGTTCTTTCAGCACTTTTTGGGCTTTCTCCGAAGCCAGCGTTGCCTGCGTCAGGGTGCCCGGGTTCATCCGAATGCCATCACTCTTCAGCCGCTGCACTTCTTTCTCCAATGCCTGTTGTGTTGAAGGGCTCATCAGAGACGGGTCATGTTCGTACTGCATCTTTTCCAACAGCGTCATTCCGGCAGGAAGCTCCACCTGCCTCAGATCGTACCAGCTGTTATGAATACCACGGGTGATTCCTTTTTTCTGATCTGCTTTGCAGGCTTTGTGGCTGGGGTCTGAACAGACAACCATTCCGGCCTGCTGAGCCATTTTGCGCCGGACATTGTCGTCAATAAACTGGTTCATTCGCTGCACTGGCTCAGTGGTCCATTCAAAGTTTTCAGATATCTTTGAGCCATTGTCGTTCAGACCGTAGACTTGGGTGTAGTCTTTTTTGCGCTGATCCCGAAGTGGCCCGGTGACACGCGCCAGATCAGCCGCACCGTGCATGGCAGCTTCCAGATGCCGTTGGAATTCAGTCTTGTTGCCTGGTTTGGAGGTAAACTCCCTGGTCAGCTGCATTGGTAAGTCAAGGCGTTTAGCGTCAAAACCCAGAGGTCGAGCCATCGTTAATCCGGGAAAATCAGCCCCAACCCCACAACCACGGATAATGTCCATTCGATCCGCAAAGCGTAATATGCGCAGATACCAGCGCACAGGCTCAGGCAGGCTCTGCTCATCTTTATGATTGACATCATTTTCCTTGCTGACCATGGCCAGTGCTACATCATCCAGCAGCGGTTCAGGGTAGTGTCCGGCCAGGTCTCGTTTGAAGTAATAAGCTGACTTTGATTCTTCCTCTGTTTTGGCGACATCTTCGGCAGCCGCGTCATGGTAGATAATCGCCAGAGATAAGAGTTCTTTTTCGTCCGGGCTTAAGAAGCATTGCTGAAATTTCTCCAGCAATTCCATATACCAGTGACCATTATTTCTGGCCCGCAGAACATGACTGCAACTGTGCAGCGGTTTCCACACGGTTGGCATGGTCTGTCTGCCAAGGTTCTGGATCACCCGTTCCGGTCCGGGACGGCGGTAATAATGCTGCAATACCGTCAGGATGGTTTTTTCATTATCGCCGACATGATCAGGCAAGACCGGCGGTTTGCTGAACGCGTCCACCATAAACTGTAATGCCGTTGGTGTCCCGGCTGCCAATGGTGTTGTCAGCGCACCAGAATCGTTAATGCCGAGAGATCGTTTCAGATCCGCGATTTCCTGCTTGGCGTGCCGGACACGCTCTAACCAATTCTGATAGAAAGGATGCTCGTTCCGTTGCTCCCACAGTTTTTCAAACCATTCGATATATTCAGCCGGGGAATAAACGCGCATAATTTTCTTACTGCGGGGGTAATGAAATGCCAGAAGGGCTCTAACACTATCCAGAAGGTCTTTGTTCGGGGAAGCCCCGTGATGAAACAGGGCCAATAAGTGGCACTGAATATGTTCAAGGGTTGGATGCATCAGACTTGTCACATAAAGTAGTGCCTTTCTCAGACACGTCTGCCGTTGCTGTGGACTGATGTTCCTGCAGATTCGGTCAAATTCAACGACGCTTCCCGAACAACTGGTCAAAGGAAAATGCTGAAGATGTTGCAGGGTGAGGAATTCAAAGGGAGCAGAGGTAGCCACCATACAATTGAAGATGCCCACTGGCATTGCAGAGTCAAAAAATTCTTCCATATTATTGATATGGCCCAGGCCCCATTCAGTCGGCCTTGCCCCGCTCTGCAAAAGGAGCTGACATAATCGGTAAGCTTCTTCTTCCTCCTGTTGCTGCTGAGCAGGGGTTGCCGGTCCCATGCCCCCATTGTGTCTGGCTACTTCGGTATCCAGAAGAATATCAAGCAAAGATTTAACAGGCACTCCGAAAATATTAACAGACGCTTTTTTAACAAAACGCTGATCGATGGGCAATCCGCTCTGTTTTAATTCCAGAAGTCTCTCGCAACTGTAACATTCGGGATCGCTCAGCAGCTCAATGGCCTGTTGCAATTTGTGCATCATATCCGGTGGGACGCTTAATTCCGAACTCAGTGCCTCTGCCCGCAAAGTGATTGGCAGCAGATTCAACATGGCTCTGAAATTGTCCAGGTCAATGCTCTGCGAGAATGCGAAATCACCCAGAGAATGCCCATTGTTGGCCAGGTGCGGACTGTCCAGCTCATCATCAAAACAGACCTGTACAGAACCTGTGTGGTGACAATAAACGACCAGAGGCAAGGGTTTAAGCTCCAATGCCTTTTCACACTGACGCTTGGACTCCAGGATATCGGCAATATTTGCCCGTTTATCGTTGTAGACGCAAAAGCATTTGATCTCTTCCTTGCGATAGTGGATGAGCACCAGTTCCGGGAAATTATAAATGTGGGTATAATCGCCGGGTTTCAATTTAGGTAAACTGAATGTCCCATTTGCTTGCAGATGTCCTGAGGTGAAACGGGGATAAACTCTCCAGATGATTTGATTGGCACGCTCACGACTTTTCTTGTGTAATGATCGTAGATCAGACAGTAGTTTTATTGTCAGTGTATCCGGTGTTAGGCTGGGCTCCTCCAGCAACCGATTAGTCAGTGCGTCACGTTTATAGACATACAGGCATTTGGGATCAGTAATGCCTACCATCCATTGATCTAACGCTTCTGTTACTCGCTCGGTGGGCATCATCTCTCCGGGCAGAGCGAGGGTGAAGGGTCTTGGTGTGCCCTTGCCAGCAAAGTAATTTCTTTCTTCAACCAATCCAATATGCCGAAATGCCAGACGTCCACTCTCAGCGGCCCGCAGTAGCTCCTGTCGCTCATATTCCCTGGGATGGGGCAGCAGCTTGCGGGTTGGCTCGCTGATTGTCCATTGGCCAGAGGCTGTTGCCGATTGGGTGGCGAACTTTGGTTGAGGTTGAGGTTGAGGGCACGGGCTCGCAGAGATCGCCGCTCCATGGACAACATTCATGGTAATACTCCAGTAAAATTTATTATTTGCCCAATTCCGTAAGGAGGGATTCTATCGTTCTTGGAGTAAACGGCTGGTAAAAAGTTCCATTGCAGTCTGTTGTCCGTAACTGCATGTTCAAAGCAAGATCAAAGGATTGTACATGCCCACCCCGCTGGAGCATCCATCCTCCCGAGCATCAGGCTTCGCTATCTTCTTTGGTACCAGCATTTCCTTCTCTATCGGGAGTTCATTGTCGGTAAAGTAGCGTCGCTTCTCGCTGACCACGGCAATCCCCCGTTTTTTCAGCACTTTTTGGGCTGCCTCCGAAGCCAGCGTGGTTTGCGTCAAGGTGCCCAGGTTCATTTGGATAGCTTCGCTCTTTAGCCGCTGCACCTCTTTCTCCAATGCCTGTTGTGTTGACGGACTGAGCAGCGACGGGTCATGTTCGTACTGCATCTTTTCCAACAGTGTCATGCCAGCCGGAATCGCCACCTGCTGGAGATCATACCAACCGTTATGAATACCACGAATGATCCCTTTTTTCTGATCAGCTTTGCAGGCTTTGTGGCTGTTGTCTGAACAGACTACAATTCCGGCCTCCCGAGCCATTTTTCGCCGGACATTGTCGTCAATAAACTGGTTCATTCTCTGCACTGGCTCGGTTGTCCATTCAAAGTTTTCAGAGATCTTTTCGCCATTGCCGCTCAGACCGTAGACTCCGGTATAGTTTTTTTTGCGCTGATCCATAGGCCGACCCGTTACCTGCGCCAGATCAGCCGCACCGTGCATGGCGGCTTCAAGATGCCGTTGGAATTCACCCTTGTCGTCAGGCTTGGAGGTAAACTCTCTGGTCAGATGCGCTGGTAAGTCAAGACGCCTGGCGTCAAAACCCAGAGGTTGAGTCACCGTTAATCCGGGAAAATCAGGCCCAACCCCAAAAACACGGATAATGTCCATGCGATCCGCAAAGCGCAATATGCGCAGATACCAGCGCACAGAATCAGACAATTTCTGCTTATCGCCACCATTGACATCATTTTCCTTGCTGACCATCGCCAGTGCCATGTCATCCAGAAGCTGTTCAGGGTAGTGCCCGGCCAGATCCCGTTTGAAGTAATGAGCGGATCTTGTTTCTTCCGCTGATTTGTCGACATCTTCGGCGGCTGCGTCATGATAGATAATCGCCAGCGCCAGGAGTTCTTTTTCTTTCGGGCTCAGGTAATGCTGCTCAAATTTCTCCAGCAATTCCATATACCAGTGACCATTATTTCTGGCCCGCAGGACATGGCTGCAGCTGTGCAGCGGTTTCCAAACGGTTGGCAAGGTTTGTCTTTCAATGCTCCGGATCACCCGCTCCGGTCCCGGACGCCGGTAATAATGCTGCAAAACCTTCAGGATGGTTTTTTGATTATCGCCGGCATTATCAGGCAAGACCGGCGGCCTGCTAAAGGCATCCACCACAAACTGTAATACCGCTGGTGTTTCGGGTGTCGCCAGGTTGTGAGAATCGTCCAGACCGAGAGATTGCTTCAGATCCAGGATGTCCTTTTGAGCCTGCTGGACATGCTCTGGCCAATTCCGGTAGAAAGGATGCGTTTCCCGTTGCAGCCATAACTTTTCAAGCCATTGGATATAATCACTCAGAGAGAAATCATCAATAATCTTCTCACCTTCAGGATATTGGTGAGCAAATCGGGCTTTAAAACGATTCAGAACGCCTTTGTCCGGAGAGGCCTCGTAATGAAACAGTGCCAGTAAGAAGGTCTGGATGGTATTAAGAGTCGGGGGGCGACAATCTTCCACATATCCCCACAATATTTTTTCCAAAGCGCCCTGCCGTTGTTGTGGACTCAGTTTCTGGCAAATGCGGTCAAATTCAACAATGGCTCCCGGACAGACGGTCAGAGGTATCTTCCTGAGATGGGGCAAAGTCATGCATTCAAATGGACTAAAGGCAACCAGCATGCAATTCATTATGCCCAGTGGCATTATAAAAGAGTCAAGACCTATCATTCCGTTGATGAAACTCCTGTACCAATCTTTCCGCAGACTTGCCCCACTTTGCACAAGCAGCTGAAACATTCGGTAAGCTGCTTCCTCCTGTTTCTGAATTTGCTCCTGCTCTGGCTTCTGGTATCTGAGCATTTCGGAAACAAGCAGCATTTTAAGCAATGATGTAAAACCTCCTTCATGAAAAAAATGCTGGTGAATGGGTAAGCCCTGTTTTAATTCCAGGAGCTTCTCGTAGCTGTATGAACAGGGATTACTTACCAGATCCATGGCCTGTTGTAATTTGTGCCTGGCATCGGGTTCTGCTTCTTGTGGGACGCTTAATTCTGAACTCATTGCTTCTGCCCGCAAAGACATTGGCAGCAGATTCAGAACGGCTCTCAAATCGTCTGGGTCTACGCCCTGTGAGGATGCTATATCATTCAGAGAATGCTCATTCATGCACAGCGGTATACTGTCCAGTTCATCATCAAAATAGACCTGCGCAAAGCCTGTGCGGTGGCAATAGACAACCAGAGGCAAGGGTTTAAGCTCCAATACTTTTTCACACTGACTCTTCTCCCACAGGATGTCGGAAATGTTTATCTGTGCATCGTCGTAAACGCAAAAGCATTGGATGTCTTCTTTGCTATAGCCGGTGAGCACCAGTTCAGGGTAGCGTTCCATGCGGGAAAAATTGAAGAATTTTAATTTTGGTAAACTGAACGTTCCGTCCGCTCGCAGATGTCCCGAGGTGAAACGGTCATAAACTCCCCAGATAACGATATTGGCACGTCCAAGAAGTCCATCGTGTAATGATTGCAGGTCAGGCAGAAGTTTTGCGTGCAGTTTATCGGCATCTGCACCCCTTTCCATACGCCAGCTGTGGGCATCACGTTTGTAGACGTACAGGCATTGGGGGTTAACAGTGCCTACCATCCACTTACCGCAGAGTTCTGTCACGGGCTCAGTGGGCATCATCTCCCCCGGCAGGGCGAGGGTGAAGGGTCTTGGCGCACCCTTACCCGAAAAGTAGTTTTTTTCTTCAGCCAATTCAATTCGCCGAAACGCCAGGTGCCCGCTTTCAGCGGCCCGCAGTAGCTCTTGTCGCTCAGACTCCCTGGGATGACAGGGTAGCTGCTTGCGGGTCGGTTGGCTGATTGTCCATTGGCCAGAGGCTGTTACCGAAGGATTGTCAGGCTTGGGTCGATCAAATTTTGGTTGAGAGTGAGGGCTCAGGCTCACAGGGTTCCCCGTTCCCTGGGCAACATTCATGGCAATACTCCTGTAAAACGTATTATTTACCCACTTCCGTGTGGTTGGATTCGACAATCTTTAGAGTGGCTGGCTGGTACAAAAGTTCCTGTATGGTCCCACTTTCCGTAACTGTATTTTCATAGCGAGATCAATGGATTTTTATCGGCTCTCTTCTGCTGGTGCATTCTGATCATCAAGCTGAGCAATCTTCTTCGGCACCAGCATTTTCCATTCTTTCGGGTTGCCATTGTTGGTAACGAAGGGACGCTGCTCGCTGACCACAGTAATCCCCCGCTGTTTCAGCACTGTTTGGGCTTCCTCCGAAGCCAGCGTTGCCTGCGTCAGGGTGCCCAGGTTCATCCGAATGCCATCGCTCTTCAGCCGCTGCACCTCTTTCTCCAATGCCTGTTGTGTTGACGGACTCATCAGCGACGGGTCATGTTCGTATTGCATCTTTTCCAGCAGCGTCATTCCGGCCGGAAGCTCCACCTGCCTCAGATCGAACCAGCTGTTATGAATACCACGGGTGATTCCTTTTTTCTGATCAGCTTTGCAGGCTTTGTGGCTGGGGTCTGAACAGACAACCATTCCGGCCTGCTGAGCCATTTTGCGCCGGACATTGTCATCAATAAACTGGTTCATTCTTTGCACTGGCTCGGTTGTCCATTCAAAGTTTTCAGAGATCTTTTCGCCATTGCCACTCAGACCGTAGACTTCGGTGTAGTTTTTTTTGCGCTGATCCTGAAGTTGGCCGGTTAACCGCGCCAGATCAGCCGCGCCGTGCATGGCAGCTTCCAGATGCCGTTGGAATTCAGTCTTGTTGTCAGACCCGGAGGTAAACTCTCTGGTCAGATGCAATGGTAAGTCAAGACGTGAAGCGTCAAAACCCAGAGGTCGAGCCACCGTTAATCCTGGAAAATCAGCCCCAACCCCAAAAACACGGATAATGTCCAGTCGATCCGCAAAGCGTAGTATGCGCAGATACCCGCGCACAGGTTCAGGCAGACTCTGCTCATCTTCACCATTGACATCGTTTTCCTTGCTGACCATCGCCAGTGCCACATCATCCAGAAGCGGTTCAGGGTAACGCCCCTTCAAGTCCCGTTTGAAGTAATGGGCTGACCTTGTTTCTTCCGCTGATTTGTCGACATCTTCGGCAGCTGCGTCATGATAGATAATCGCCAGCGCCAGGAGTTCTTTTTCTTTCGGGCTCAGGTAATGCTGCTCAAATTTCTCCAGCAATTCCATATACCAGTGACCATTATTTCTGGCCCGCAGGACATGGCTGCAGCTGTGCAGCGGTTTCCAGACGGTTGGTAAGGTTTTTTTGCCAAGGCACTGGATCACCCGCTCCGGTCCCGGACGGCGGTAATAATGCTGCAGTACCTTCAGGATGGTTTTTTCATTATCGCCGACATTTTCTGGCATGGCTGGTGGTTTGCTGAAGGTGTCCACCATAAATTGTAAAGCTGCTGGTGCCTCAGCTGACGATGGTGTCTCCAGGTTTTGAGAATCGTCCAGACCGAGAGATCGTCTCAGATCTGCGATGTCCTGATGAGCTTGCCGGACATACTTTGGCCAATTCTGGTAGAAAGGATGCGTTTCCCTTTGCTCATAGAGTTCATTAAGCCATCGAATATAATCATTCAGAGAAAAGTTATTAATAACCTTCTTGCCGTTGGGGTATTGATACTTCACATCGGCTTCGAAACGGTTCAGAACGTTTTTGTCCAGAGAAGCCCCGTAATGATAAAGAGCCAGTAATTTAGACTGGATGATGTCAAGACTCGGAAAATTAAAACTACACGGATAACGTAATAACTCTTCCAGACAGCTCTGCAGTTTCTGTGGAGTGCATTCCCGGCAGATTCGGTCAAATTCTACGACGCTTCCCGGGCAACCGGTTAAAGGTATTCTCCTGAGATGTTTCAGGGTTAGAACATCAAGTGGAGCAAAGGCAGCCACCAAATAATTCATTATGCCCGGTGGCATTACCGGATTTAAGGTGTCATTCATCATGACAAGGGGTGAAAAATTCCTCGGCAGCTGTGCTCCGCTCTTCAGAAGCAGCCAACATAAGCGGCAGGTTTCCTCCTCCTGTTCCCGAGTTTGCTCGTGTTCTGGCTCATCGTTTCTGGTCATTGCGGAGCACAGCAAGATCTCAAGCAGAGAGTCAAGACCTCGTTCATGAAAAAAACGCTGGTGAATTGGCAAGCCTCTTTGTTTTAAGTCCAGAAGCCTCTCGCAGTCGTAAGAGCCGGGTTCATTGACCAGATCAATGGCTTGTTGCAATTTGTGCCTGACATCTGGATCTGCTGTGGTGGTTCGTTCCGAACTCAGTGCCTCTGCTCGCACAGACATTGGCAGCAGATTCAACATGGCTCTGAAATGGTCTGGGGCTACGCCCTGTGAGAGCGCAAAATCATTCAGCGAACGCTCATTCATGGTCAGGTATTGACTGTCCAGCTCATCATCATAATAAACCTCTACAGAACCTGTGCGGTTGCAATAAACAACCAGAGGTAAGGGTTTAAGCTTCAATACCTTTTCACACTGACGCTTGTCCTGCAGGATATCGGAAATATTGATCTGTGCATCGTTGTAAACGCAAAAGCATTTGATGTCCTGCTTTTGGTAATGGGTGAGCACCAGCTCCGGGAAATCATCATCGGTGGAATGATAGCCGGGTTTCAATTCTGGTAAACAGAACGTCCCATCCGCATTCAGATGTCCCGAGGTGAAACGAGCAGGATAAACTTTCCAGATGAGTTGATTGCCGCGCTCAAAATATCTATCAAGCACTGATTGCAGATCAGGCAGAAGTTTTACTAACCTGTTTTCCGGAGTTAGCTCAGGCTGCATCATCGCCAGCGAACAAGTCCCTGCATTACGTTTATAGACATACAGGCATTGTGGATCAAAAATGCCAACCATCCATTTACCATAAGCTTCTGGCACGCGCCCGGTGGGCGCCATTCCTCCCGGCAGGGCGAGAGTGAAGGGTCTTGGCGCTCCCATACCCGAAAAGTAATTTCTCTCTTCAGTCAATTCAATTCGCCGAAACGCCAGACGCCCGCTTTCAGCAGCCCGCAGTAGCTCCTGTCGCTCATACTCCCTGGGATGACGGGGTAGCAGTTTGTTGGTCGGTTCGCCCACTGCCCATCGACCAGAAGCTGTTACCGACCGGGTGTCAGAGTTTGATTGAGGGTGAGGGCACGGGCTTGCAGAGATCCCCGCTCCATGGACAACATTCATGGCAATACTCCTGTAAAACGTATTATTTACCCACTTCCGTGTGGTTGGATTCGACAATCTTTAGAGTGGCTGGCTGGTACAAAAGTTCCTGTATGGTCCCACTTTCCGTAACTGTATTTTCATAGCGAGATCAATGGATTTTTATCGGCTCTCTTCTGCTGGTGCATTCTGATCATCAAGCTTCTCTATCTTCTTCGGCACCAGCATTTTCCATTCTTTCGGGTCACCACCGTTGGTAACGAAGGGACGCTTCTCGCTGATCACAGTAATCCCCCTTTGTTTCAGCACTGTTTGGGCTTCCTCCGAAGCCAGCGTTGCCTGCGTCAGGGTGCCCGTATTCATCTGAATGCCATCGTTTTTCAGCCGCTGCACTTCTTTCTCCAATGCCTCTCGTGTTGCCGGGCTCAGAAGTGATGGGTCATGTTCGTACTGCATCTTTTCCAACAGTGTCATGCCAACCGGTATCTCCACCTGCCGGAGATCGTACCAGCTGTTATGAATACCACGGGTGATTCCTTTTTTCTGATCAGCTTTGCAGGCTCTGTGGCTGGGGTCTGAACAGACAACCATTCCGGCCTGCTGAGCCATTTTGCGCCGGACATTGTCGTCAATAAACTGGTTCATTCGCTGCACTGGCTCAGTGGTCCATTCAAAGTTTTCAGAGATCTTTGAGCCATTGTCGTCCAGACCGTAGAATTGGGTGTAGTCTTTTTTGCGCTGATCCTGAAGTTGGCCGGTTAACCGCGCCAGATCAGCCGCGCCGTGCATGGCAGCTTCCAGATGCTGTTGGAATTCAGTCTTGTTGTCAGGCTCAGGGGTAAACTCTTTGGTTAGTTGCAATGGTAAGTCAAGACGTGTTGCGTCAAAACCCATAGGTTGAGTCAACGTTAATCCGGGAAAATCAGCCCCAACCCCACAACCACGGATAATGTCCATGCGATCCGCAAAGCGTAATATGCGCAGATACCAGCGCACAGGAGCAGACAGTTTCTGCTTATCGCCACCATTGACATCATTTTCCTTGCTGACCATCGCCAGTGCCATGTCATCCAGAAGCTGTTCAGGGTAGTGCCCGGCCAGGTCCCGTTTGAAGTAATGAGCGGATCTTGTTTCTTCCGTCGATTTGTCGACATCTTCGGCAGCTGAGACGTGGTAGATAATGGCTAGAGCCAGAAGTTCTTTTTCTTCCGGGCTCAGGGAACACTGCTGAAATTTCTCCAGCAATTCCATATACCAGTGACCATTATTTCTGGCCCGCAGGACATGGCTGCAGCTGTGCAGCGGTTTCCAGACGGTTGGTAAGGTTTTTTTGCCAAGGCACTGGATCACCCGCTCCGGTCCCGGACGGCGGTAATAATGCTGCAGTACCTTCAGGATGGTTTTTTCGTTATCGCCGACATTTTCAGGCAAGACCGGCGGTTTGCTGAAGGCGTCCACCACAAACTGTAATGCCATGGATGGCTCGGCTGTCAGGGGCGTTGCCTGGTCGCGAGAATCGTCCAGACCCAGAGATTGTCTCAGGTCATTGATTTCCCCCTTGGACTGCTGGACAAGTTTTGGCCAATTCTGGTAGTAGGGATGCGTTTCCCGTTGCTTCCATAATTTTTCAACCCATTGGATATAATCATCTAC
This sequence comes from Endozoicomonas sp. ISHI1, assembly GCF_024606225.1. Lineage (GTDB taxonomy): Bacteria > Pseudomonadota > Gammaproteobacteria > Pseudomonadales > Endozoicomonadaceae > Endozoicomonas_A. Next base: position 119,637 of record NZ_JAGRPU010000010.1, read on the forward strand.
GAAGCAACCATCAATGTGCGTCTCACCGTTACGGCAATTCCTCTTCAGGCCGAATTTAAGACTATTCAGCATGTCTTGATCCAAAGAAGCCTTATAATGAAAAAGGGCCAGTAGGTTGGACTGAATATATTCGAGCGTTGGATTCGGTAGACTTACCACATAACGTAATGCCCTTTTCAGGCATTTTTGCCGTTGCGGTTGAGTGTTGTCCCGGCAGATTCGGTCAAATTCAACGATGCTTCCCGGGCAACCGGTCAAAGGTATCCTTTTGAGATGTTTGAGGGTCAGAAAATCAAAGGGACCAAAGGCAGCCACCATATAATTGAAAACTCCCGCTGGCATTGACGGGTGGTTGGTATTGTCCATTTTGTAAATTTGGTCAACAGAAATCCCCACCCCTGCCCCGCTCTGCAGAAGCAGATGAAGTATGCGACAGGCTTCCTTCTCCTGTTCCCGGTTTTGCTCACACTTACCGCTTCTGAGTTGTTCGGAAATCAGCAGCTTGTCAAGCAAAGATTGAACAGTTCCTTTATGAAAAAAACGCTGGTGAATTGGCAGGCCACTTTGTTTTAATTCCAGAAGCCTCTGGTAATGGTAACAACGGGGATCACTCACCAGCTCAATGGCCTCTTTCAATTTGTGCATAACATCGGGTGAGACGGTTAATTCCGAGTTCAGTGCCTCTGCTCGCAAAGACATTGGCAGTAGATTTAACATGTCCCTGAAATGGTCTGGGGCTATGTCCTGTGAAAACGTAAAATCATCCAGAGAATGCTCATTCCTGGCCAGGTGTTTATTGTCCAGCTCATCATCAAAATAGACTTGTACAGAACCTGTGCGGTTGCAATAAACGACCAGTGGCAAGGGTTTAAGCTGCAATTTATATTCACACTGACGCTTATTCAGCAGGATGTCGGTAATATTTCTCTGTCCATCGTTGTATACACAAAAGCATTTGATGTCTTCTCTGCTGTATTTGTTAAGCACCAGTTCCGGGTATTCAGGGAAGGAGGAATGATCGCTGAATTTCAATTTTGGTAAACTGAATGTCCCATCTGCCTGCAGATGTCCCGAGGTGAAACGGGTAGGGTAAACTCTCCAGAGGATTCGACTGCCACGATCAAAACGATTATCGAACAATGATTGCAGATGAGGCAGTAGTTTTGTTGCCAGATGATCCGGAGTTACGCCAGGCTGCAACAGATCCCGGGTCGACGCACTATGTTTGTAGATGTACAGGCACTGTGGATCAACGGTACCTATCATCCATTCACCATAAGTATCTGGCACGCGCTCGGTAGGCATCAACCTCCCCGGCAGGGCGAGGGTGAAAGGTCTTGGTGTTCCCTTGCCTGAGAAGTAGTTTGCTTCTTTACTCAATCCAATTCGGCGAAATGCCAGACGTCCACTCTCAGCAGCCCGCAGTAGCTCCTGTCGCTCATACTCCCTGGGATGACGGGGTAGCAGTTTGTTGGTCGGTTCGCCCACTGCCCATCGACCAGAAGCTGTTACCGACCGGGTGTCAGAGTTTGATTGAGGGTGAGGGCACGGGCTTGCAGAGATCCCCGCTCCATGGACAACATTCATGGTAATACTCCATTAAACTTATTATTTACCCTATTCCGTAAGGAGGGATTTTAAAGTTCTTGGAGTATCCGGCTGGTAAAAAAGTTCCAATACCCATTGTCCGTAAATCCATTTTCATGGCGAGATCAAAGGGTTTTTCCTCTCCTCCACTGCTGGCGTGCTCTGGGCATCAGGCTTCTTTATCTTCTTCGGTACCAGCATTTTCCATTCTCTCCGGGAGCTATCGTCGGTTAAGTAGGGACGCTTCTCGCTGACCACGGCAATCCCACGCTGTTTCAGCACTGTCTGGGCTTCCTCCGAAGCCAGCGTTGCCTGCGTCAAGGTGCCCAGGTTCATCCGTATACCTTCGCTTTTCAGCCGCTGCACTTCTTTCTCCAATGCCTGTTGTGTTGCCGGGCTCAGAAGCGACGGGTCATGTTCGTACTGCATTTTTTCCAACAGCGTCATTACGGCCGGAAGCTCCACCTGCCCCAGATCATACCAGCTGTTGTGAATACCATAAGTGATCCCTTTGTTCTGATCAGCCTTGCAGGCTTGGTGGCCGGGATCTGAACAGACAATAATGTCGGCCTCCTGAGCCATTTTTCGTCGGACATTGTCGTCAATAAACTGGTTCATTCTCTGCACTGGCTCGGTTGTCCATTCAAAGTTTTCAGAGATCTTTTCGCCATTGCCACTCAGACCGTAGACTTCGGTGTAGTTTTTTTTGCGCTGATCCTGAGGCCGCCCGGTTACCTGCGCCAGATCAGCCGCGCCGTGCATGGCGGCTTCCAGATGACGTTGGAATTCACTCTTGTTGCCAGACCCGGAGCTAAAATCACAGGGCAGCTGCGGCGGCAGGTCAAGACGTGTAGCGTCAAAACCACGGGGTCGAGTCTTCATTGCTGTGGGAAAATCGGCCCCAACCCCGCAACCACGGATAATGTCCATTCGATCCGCAAAGCGTAATATGCGCAGGTACCAGCGCACAGGCTCAGACAGTTGTCGTCTATCGCCACCATTGACATCATTTTCCTTGCTGACCATCGCCAATGCCATGTCATCCAGAAGCTGTTCTGGGTAGTGCCCGGCCAGGTCTCGTATGAAGTAATCAGCTGACCTTGTTTCTTCCGCTGATTTGTCGACATCTTCGGCAGCCGCATCATGGTAGATGATCGCCAGAGATAAGAGTTCTTTTTCGTCCGGGCTTAAGCAGCATTGCTGAAATTTCTCCAGCAATTCCATATACCAGTGACCATTATTTCTGGCCCGCAGGACATGACTGCAGCTGTGCAGTGGTTTCCAGACGGTTGGCAAGGTTTTTTTGCCAAGGCACTGGATCACCCGCTCCGGTCCCGGACGGCGGTAATAATGCTGCAAGACCTTCAGGATGGTTTTTTCGTTGTCGCCGACATGATCAGGCATGACCGGCGGTTTGCTGAACGCGTCCACCATAAACTGAAATGCCGTTGGTGTCTCGGCTGCCGATGGTGTCGTCTGGTCGCGGGAATTCTCCAGACCGAGAGTTTTTTTCAGATCATCAATTTCCAGATGGGCCATTTGGACATGTTTTGGCCAATTCTGGTAGAAAGTATACGTTTCCCGTTGCTCCCACAGTTTTTCAAACCATTCGATATATTCAGCCGGGGAAAAATCACGAATAACTTTATTACTGCGAGGGTAATGCCATTCCAGATTGGCTTTAAGTCTATCCAGAAGGTCTTTGTTCGGGGAAGCCCCGTAATGAAACAGGGCCAATAAGTGAGACTGGATATGTTCAAGGGTTGGATGCAGCAGACTCGTTACATAAAGTGATGCCTCTGTCAAACGCGTCTGCCGTTGCTGTGGACTGATGCCCCTGCAGATTCGGTCAAATTCAACGACGTTTCCCGAACAACCAGTTAAAGGTAACCGCTTGAGATGTTGCAGGGTAAGGCTCTCAAAGGGAGCATAGGCAGCCACCATACAATTGAATATGCCCGCTGGCACTTCAGAGTCATAACAATCTTTCATACATTTGATATGTCTCATGCCCCATTTAGTGGGCCTTGCCCCGCTCTGCAAAAGGAGCTGAAATAATCGGTAAGCTTCTTCCTCCCACTTTTGCTGCTGAGTCGGGGTTGCCGGTTCCGGGAACCCCATATTGTGTCTAACTATTTCAGTATTGAGGAGAATATCAGGCAAAGACTTAACCATCAGATTATGAAAAAAACGCTGGTCAATGGGCAATCCACTTCGTTTTAATTCCATAAGCCTATCGGAGCTATAACAATCGGGATCACTCACCAGCTTGATAGCCTGTTGCAATTTGTGCATCACATCCGGTGGGTCGGTTAATTCCGAACTCAGTGTCTCTGCCCGCAAAGTGATTGGCAGCAGATTCAACATGGCTCTGAAATTGTTCGGGTCAATGCTCTGTGAGGACGTGAAATCATCCAGAGAGTGCTCATTGCCGGCCAGGTGGATACTGTCCAGCTCATCATCAAAACAGACCTGTACAGAACCTGTGTGATGACAATAAACGACCAGAGGCAGAGGTTTAAGCTTTAATTCCTTTTCACACTGGCGTTTGGACTCCAGGATATCGGCAATATTTGCCTGTGCATCGTTGTAAACGCAAAAGCATTGGATGTCTTCCTTGCTATAGCGGGTGAGCACCAGTTCCGGGTAACGTTCCAGGGGAAGATCGAAGAGTTTAAGTTTTGGTAGACTGAACGATCCGTCCGCTCTCAGATGTCCTGAGGTGAAACGAGGATAAACTCCCCAGATAACGATATTGGAACGTCCAAGAAGTCCATCGTGCAATGATTGCAGGTCAGGCAGAAGTTTTGCCTGCAGTTTATCCGCATCTGCACCTCTTTTCATACGCCAGCTGTGGGCATCACGTTTGTAGACGTACAGGCATTGGGGATTAACAGTGCCTACCATCCACTTACCGCAGAGTTCTGTCACGGGCTCAGTGGGCATCATCGCCCCCGGCAGGGCGAGGGTGAAGGGTCTTGGCGCACCCTTACCCGAAAAGTAATTTCTCTCTTCAGTCAATTCAATTCGCCGAAACGCCAGACGCCCGCTTTCAGCGGCCTGCAGTAGCTCCTGTCGCTCAGACTCCCTGGGATGACTGGGTAGTAGCTTGCGGGTCGGTTGGCTGGTTGACCATTGGCTAGAGGACTTTACCGCCTTGCTGTCAGGCCTTGGTTGATCAAACTTTGGTTGAGAGTAAGGGCTCAGGTTTACAGAGTTCCCAGTTCCCTGGGCAACATTCATGGCAATACTCCTTTAAAACGTATTATTTACCCACTTCCGTGTGGTTGGATTCGACAATCTTTAGAGTGGCTGGCTGGTACAAAAGTTCCTGTATGGTCCCACTTTCCGTAACTGTATTTTCATAGCGAGATCAATGGATTGTTATCGGCTCTCTTCTGCTGGTGCATTCTGATCATCAAGCTTCGCTATCTTCTTCGGCACCAGCATTTTCCATTCCTTCGGGTCGCCATCGTTGGTAACGAAGGAACGCTTCTCGCTGACCACGGCAATCCCACGCTGTTTCAGCACTGTCTGGGCTTCCTCCGAAGCCAGCGTTGCCTGCGTCAAGGTGCCCAGGTTCATCCGTATACCTTCGCTTTTCAGCCGCTGCACCTCTTTCTCCAATGCCTGTTGTGTTGCCGGGCTCAGAAGCGACGGGTCATGTTCGTACTGCATTTTTTCCAACAGCGTCATTACGGCCGGAAGCTCCACCTGCCCCAGATCATACCAGCTGTTGTGAATACCATAAGTGATCCCTTTGTTCTGATCAGCCTTGCAGGCTTGGTGGCCGGGATCTGAACAGACAATAATGTCGGCCTCCTGAGCCATTTTTCGTCGGACATTGTCGTCAATAAACTGGTTCATTCTCTGCACTGGCTCGGTTGTCCATTCAAAGTTTTCAGAGATCTTTTCGCCATTGCCACTCAGACCGTAGACTTCGGTGTAGTTTTTTTTGCGCTGATCCTGAGGCCGCCCGGTTACCTGCGCCAGATCAGCCGCGCCGTGCATGGCGGCTTCCAGATGACGTTGGAATTCACTCTTGTTGCCAGACTCCGAGGTGAACTCACCAGTCAGCCGCGTTGGTAAGTCGAGACGTGTAGCGTCAAAACCCTGAGGTTGGGTCACGGTTAATCCGGGAAAATCAGGCCCAACCCCACAACCACGGATAACGTCCATGCGATCCGCAAAGCGTAATATGCGCAGATACCAGCGCACAGAAGCAGACAGTTGCTGCTTATCGCCACCATTGACATCATTTTCCTTGCTGACCATCGCCAGTGCTACATCATCCAGCAGCGGTTCAGGGTAGTGTCCGGCCAGGTCCCGTTTGAAGTAATGTGCGGATCTTGTTTCTTCCGCCGATTTGTCGACATCTTCGGCAGCTGAGTCATGGTAGATAATTGCCAGAGCCAGAAGTTCTTTTTCTTCCGGGCTCAGGGAACACTGCTGAAATTTCTCCAGCAATTCCATATACCAGAGCCCATTATTTCTGGCCCGCAGGACATGACTGCAGCTGTGCAGTGGTTTCCAGATTGTTGGCATGTTTGGTCTGCCAAGGCTCTGGATCACCCGCTCCGGTCCCGGACGGCGGTAATAATGCTGCAGTACTTTCAGGATGGTTTTTTCATTATCGCCGACATTTTCAGGCAAGACCGGCGGTTTGCTGAAGGCATCCTCCACAAACTGTAATGCCTCTGGTGTTTCGGCTGCCGATGGTGTTGCCTGGTCGTGAGAATTGCCCAGACCCAGAGATTGTCTCAGGTCCTTGATTTCACGTTGAGCTTGCTGGACAAGTTCTGGCCAATTCTGGTAGAGGGGATGCGTTTCCCGTTGCTGCCAGAGTTTTTCAACCCATTGGATATAATCAACCGCAGAAAAATCCTCAATAACCTTCTTACCTCTGGGGTAAAACCAGTCCAGACTATCTTCAGACCTATGCAGAAACTCACTGTCCAGGTTAGAACTGTAACGAAAGATGGCCAGTAAGCGGGACTTGATCATGTCGAGGGAAGGATGATAAAAGCGCACACTAAATAGTACCTCTTTTATACATTGCTCTAGTTGTTCTGGACTGTGACCCTGACAAATTCGGTGAAATTCTACAACGCTTCCCGGGCAACCGGTAAAAGGTATTTTCGCGAGATGTTTCAGGGTCAGGCACTCAAGTGGTGCGAAGGCAGCTACAATATGATTGATTATGCCTGCTGGTATTGCCCGAACCATGTAATCATCCATGGCGTCGATTATATGAATCCCCCCTCCCAGACTTGCCCCGCTCTGCAGAAGCAGCTGAAGTAAGCGACAAGCTTCTTTCTCCTGATGTCGAGTTTGATCGTGCTCTGGCTGATCGATTCTGATCATTTCGGAAGTCATCAACATTTCAAGCAATGATTGAACGTTTCCTTTGTGAAAAAAACGCTGGTGAATGGGCAAGCCACTTTGTTTTAATTTCAAAAGTTTCTCGTAACTGTAACAACAGGGATCACTCACCAGCTCGATGGCCTGTTGCAATGTGCTCATAACATTCGGTGAGACGTTTAATTTTGAGCCCAGTGCCTCTGCCCGCAAAGACATTGGCAGCAGATTTAGCAGGGCTCTGAAATGGTCCGGGGCTATGCCCTGTGAAAACGCATAATCATCCAGAGAACGCTCATTTCTGGCCAGGCGTTTACTATCCAGCTCATCATCAAAATAGACCTGCACAGAACCCGTGCGGTGGCAATAAACGACCAGAGGCAATGGTTTGAGCTGCAATTCCTTTTCACACTGACGCTTGTCCTGCAAGATATCGGCAATATTTCTCTGTGCATCGTTGTAAATACATAAGCATGTGATGTCTTCTTTGCTATAACGGTTGAGCAGCAGTTCCGGGTAATCAAAACAAACTAAGCGGTTTCCATTGTGGCGTTTCAATTTTGGTGAACTAAAGGTTCCATCGACTTGCAGATGTCCCGAGGTGAAATGATCAGGATAAACTTTCCAGATGACCTGATCGGCATGCTCACGACCTTTATCGTGCAGTGATTGCAGATCAGACAGTAATTTTACTCTCAGTTTATCCGGAGTTACGTCAGGCTCTTGCAGCATCCTGGTCCATGCATCACGTTTGTAGACGTACAGGCATTGGGGATTGACAATGCCTACCATCCATTTACCAAGCCCTTTTAACAAAGGCTCGGTGGGCATCATCTCCCCCGGCAGGGCGAGGGTGAAAGGTCTTGGTGCTCCCTTACCCGAAAAGTAATCTTTTTCTTCAGGCAATTTAATTCGCCTAAACGCCAGACGTCCGCTCTCAGCAGCCCGCAGTAGCGCTTGTCGCTCAGACTCCCTGGGATGACAGGGTAGCAGCTTGCGGGTCGGTTGGCTGGTGGTCCATTGGCCAGAGGCTTTTACCGACCGGGTGTCAGGCTTTGGTTGATCAAACTTTGGTTGAGAGTGAGGGCAAGGGCCGACAGAGGTTCCCGTTCCGTGTGCAACATTCATGGCAATACTCCATTAACACTTATGATTTATCCATTTCTCTCAAAGAGTGGATTCTGCCGTCATTAGAGTAACTTGCTGGTAAAAAGTTCCAGTATGATCCCACTGTCTTTTGCTGGATTTGCAAAGCAAGGTCAAAGGATTTTATTGGCCCTCCCCTGCTGGCGCATTCTGAGCATCTGGCTTCGCTATCTTCTTTGGTACCAGCATTTCCCATTCTCCAGGGAGGCCATCGTTGGTAACGTAGGATCGCTTCCTGCTGACCACGTTAATCCCGCGCTGTTTCAGCACTTGTCGGGCTTTCTCCGAAGTCAGCGTTTCTTGCGTCAAGGTGCCCAGATTCATCTGAATACCGTTGCTCTTCAGCCTCTGCACCTCTTGCTCCATTGACTGTTGTGTTGTCGGGCTCAGCAGCGACGGGTCATGTTCGTACTGCATCTTTTCCAGCAGCGTCATTTCGGCCGGAATCTCGACCTGCCTCAGATCATGCCAGCTGTTATGAATACCAAAAGTGATACCTTTATTCTGATCAGTCTTGCAGGTTTGGTGGCTGGGGTCTGAACAGACAATAATGCTAGCCTCCTGAGCCATTTTCCGCCGGACATTGTCGTCAATAAACTGGTTCATTCTCTGCACTGGCTCAGTGGTCCATTCAAAGTTTTCAGAGATCTTTGAGCCATTAGCGTCCAGACCGTAGACTTTGGTGTAGTTTTTTTTGCGCTGATCCTTAGGCCGCCCGGTTATCTGCGCCAGATCAGCCGCACCGTGCATGGCGGCTTCCAGATGCCGTTGGAATTCATTCTTGCTGCCAGGCTCGGCGGTAAACTCTTCAGTCAGCCGCGGAGGTAAGTCAAGACGTCCAGCGTCAAAACCCGGAGGCCGAGTCAGCGTAAATCCGGGAAAATCGTCGCCAACCCCACAACCACGGATAATGTCCATTCGATCCGCAAAGCGTAATATGCGCAGATACCAGCGCAGAGGCTCGGGCAGGCTCTGCTCATCTTTACCATTGACATCGTTTTCCTTGCTGTCCATTGCCAGTGCTATGTCATCCAGTAGTGGTTCAGGATAGTGCCCGGCCAGGTCCCGTTTGAAGTAGTATGCTGATCTTGTTTCTTCCGCTGATTTGTCGACATCTTCGGCGGCAGCATCATGATAGATGATCGCCAGCGCCATGAGTTGTTTTTCTTCCGGGCTCAGATAACACAGCTGAAATTTCTCCAGCAATTCCATATACCAGTGCCCATTATTCCTGGCCCGCAGGACATGGCTGCAGCTGTGGAGCGGTTTCCACACGGTTGGCATGGTCTGTCTGCCAAGGCTACGGATCACCCGTTCTGGTCCCGGACGGCGATAATAATGCTGCAATACTTTCAGGATGGTTTTTTCATTGTCGCCGACATTATCAGGCATGACCGGCGCTTTGCTGAAGGCGTCCACCACTAGCTGTAATACCGGTTTCCTGGCTGCCAAGGGTGTTGTCGATGCGCCAGAATCGTCCAGCGGACCGAGAGACTTTTTCAAATCCCTGATGTCCTCCTGAGCCTGTCGGACATGCTCTGGCCAATTCTGGTAGAAAGGATTCGTTTCCCGTTGCGTCCACAGTTTTTCAACCCATTGGATGTAATCAGCCACGGAGAAATTATTAATCACCTTCTTACCGTCACGGTAATAACGGTTCAGATCTACTTTGAGACGATGCAGAACCTCTTTGTCCATGTGAGTACCGTAATGAAAAAGGGCCAGTAAGCGGGACTTGATCATGTCGAGGTTTTGATCGTGAAAAAGCACATCCAATAATGCCGCTTCCATGTATTTTTGTATTTGTCCTTTATCGCGACGGAGATCCTGACAGACCCGGTCAAATTCAACGACGTTTCCCGGACAACTGGTTAAAGGAAATTTCCTGAGATGGTTCGTGTTCAGAAAATCAAAGGGCGCAAAGGCAGCCACCATATAATTCATTACCTCCGCTGACACTTTCAATTCTGAACCATCTAGCATACTGTTAAAAATCATGGCAGACCTGAAATCCAGCCTCGCTCCGCTGTGCAGAAGCAGCTTAAGTATGCGGTAAGCTTCTTCCTCATGTTCCTGAGTTTGCCCATGCTCAGGTTGTTTTTTTCTTAACTCTTCGGAAGTCAGTAACATATCAAGCAACGTTCGAGCAGTTCCTTCATGAAAAAAACGCTGGTGAATTGGCAAGCCGCTTTGTTTTAATTCCAGCAGCTTTTCGTAACTGTAATGATCGGGATCACTCACTAGCGTGATGGCCTGTCGCAATTTGTGTCTGACATTGGCCGAGTCGGTTGATTCCGAACTCAATGTCTCTGCCCGCAAAGACATTGGCAGCAGATTTAACACGGCTCTGAAATGTTTTGGGGCTATGCCCTCTAAAAACGCAAAATTATTCAGGGAATGCTCATTCCTGGCTAAGTGTTTACTGTCCAGCTCATCATCAAAGTAGACCTGTACAGAACCTGTCTGATGGCAATAAACGACCAGGGGCAAGGGTTCAAGCTCCAATACCTGTTCACACTCACGCTTGTCCTGCAGGATATCGGCAATATTTATCTGTGCATCGTTGTAAACACAAAAGCATTTGATGTCTTTTTCGCTGTATCCGGTGAGCACCAGTTCCGGGTAATCCAGTCGTGTGCTACTGCCAAATTTCAATTTTGGTAAACTGAACGTCCCATCCGGTTGCAGATGCCCCGAGGTAAAACGCAGAGGATAAACTCTCCAGATCACCTGATCGCCACGCTCAAGACGCCTACCGAGCAATGATTGCAGATGAGGTAGTAATTTTACTGTCAGTTTTTCCGGAGTTGAGTCAGGCTCCTCCAGCAGATCTCTGGTCCTTGCGTTACGTTTATAAACATACAGGCATTGTGGATCAATAATGCCTACCATCCATTTACCATAACGTTGTGGCACGTGTTCGGTTGGCATCATCTTTCCCGGCAGGGCAAGGGTAAAGGGTCTTGGTGCACCCTTGCCCGAAAAGTAATTTTTTTCTTTACTCAATTCAATTCGCCGAATCGCCAGGCGTCCACTCTCAGCGGCCCACAGTAGCTCTTGTCGCTCAGACTCCCTGGGATGACGGGGTAGCAGCTTGCGGGTTGGTTGGCTGCTTGACCATTGGCCAGAGGCTGTTGCCGCCCGGGTATCAAAATGGGGTTGTGGGCACGGGCTCGCATTGACTCTCATTCCGTGGGCAGCATTCATAGAAACATTCCTGGAAAACGTTTTATGTATGAGGACATTCTGATGTCTTTAGAGTAACTGGCAGTTAAAAAGTTCCATCTGCCGCTGCTGCACCCTGAGCGTCAGTCTTCGCAATCTTCTTTGGCACCAGCATTTCCCATTCTCTCGGGAGGCCATCGTTGGTTAAGTAGGGACGCTTCTCTCTGAACACGCCAATACTCCGTTGTTTCAGCACTTTTTGGGCTTCCTCCGAAGCCAGCGTTTTTTGCGTCAAGGTGCCCGGATTCATCTGTATACCTTCGTTCTTCAGCCGCTGCACCTCTTGCTCCAGTGCCTGTTGTGTTGTCGGGCTCAGCAGCGACGGGTCATGTTCGTACTGCATCTTTTCCAACAGCGTCATGCCGACCGGAATCGTCACCTGCCTCAGATCATACCAGCTGTTATGAATACCATAAGTGATCCCTTTGTTCTGATCAGCCTTGCAGGCTTGGTGGCCGGGGTCTGAACAGACAATAATGCTAGCCTCCTGAGCCATTTTGCGCCGGACATTGTCGTCAATAAACTGGTTCATTCTCTGCACTGGCTCGGTTGTCCATTCGAAGTTTTCGGAGATCTTTGAGCCATTGGCTCTGAGACCGTAGACTTGGGTGTAGTTTTTCTTACGCTGATCCCCGGGCCGCCCGGTTAACTGCGCCAGATCAGCCGCACCGTGCATGGCAGCTTCCAGATGCTGTTGGAATTCACTCTTTTTGTCAGGCTCGGAGACAAAGTCTTCAGTCAGCTGTGGTGGTAAGTCAAGACGGGTAGCGTCAAAACCCCGAGGTCGAGTCACCGTTAATCCGGGAAAATCAGCCCCAACCCCACAACCACGGATAATGTCCATTCGATCTGCAAAGCGTAATATGCGCAGGTACCAGCGCACAGCCTCAGACAGGTTCTGCTCACCTATACCCTTGACATCGTTTTCCTTGCTGACCATTGCCAGTGCTATATCCTTCAGCAGCTGTTCAGGGTAGTGCCCGGCCAGATCCCGTTTGAAATAATCAGCTGACCTTGATTCTTCCATTGATTTGTCGACATCTTCGGCAGCCGCGTCATGGTAAATAATGGCCAGAGACAGAAGTTCTTTTTCGTCCGGTCTCAAGGAGCATTGCTGAAATTTCTCCAGCAATTCCATATACCAGAGCCCATTATTTCTGGCCCGCAGGACATGACTGCAGCTGTGCTGCGGTTTCCATACGGTTGGCATGGTTTCTCTGCCAAGGCTCTGGATCACTCTTTCCGGCCCCGGACGGCGGTAATAATGCTGCAATACCGTCAGGATGGTTTTTTCATTATCGCCAGCATTGTCAGGCAGGATCGGCGACCTCTTGAACGCGTCCACTACAAACTGTAATGCCGCTGGTACCCCGGTTACCAGTGGTGTGGCCGAGGCACCGGAATCGTTGAGACCGAGAGATTTTTTCAGGTCCTCAATTTCCCGATGAGACTGTTCGACATGCTTTGGCCAATTCTGGTAGAAAGGATCTGTTTTCCGATTAATCCACAGTTTTTCAACCCATTCGATATAATCATCCATGGTTAAATCATCAATAATTTGCACACCGCGAATGCAATATTTGCCCAAGAATAATTTAAGCCAATCCAGAGTCTTTTCGTCCAGGCAAGCATTGAAATGAAACAGGGCCAGCAAGTGGGATTTGACTGTGGCGAGGGGGGGAGGTTCAAAACTCACATCTAATACTCTTCTCAAATGTTGCTGTATTTGCTCTTCATTGAGCCGCTGACAGATTCGGTTAAATTCAACGACGTTTCCCGGGCAACCGATTAAAGGTATTTTCTGGAGATGTTCCAGAGTCATAAAATCAAAGGGAGCAAAGGCTGCCACCATATAGTTCATTGCACCCGCTGGCATTACCTGTTCCGAGGTGCCGTTCATCCTCTCAATTAAGAGAATAGCTCTCTCCAGCTTTGTCCCGCTTTGCAAAAGCAGATGAAGTAAGCGACAAGCTTCTTGCGCCTGTTTCTGAGTTTGCTCATGCTCTGGCTCCATGTTTCTGTACATTTCGGAAAACACTAACAGGCCAAGCAAAGAATCAACCTCTCCTCCATAGAAAAAACGCTGGTGAATGGGCAAGCCACTTTGTTTTAATTCCAGAAGCTTCTCGTAATTGTAACAATAGGGGTCACTTACCAACTCGATGGCCTGTTGTAATTTGCGCATAACTTCCGGTGAGACGTTTAATTCCTGACTCAGTGTGTCTGCCCGCAAAGACATTGGCAGCAGATTTAACAGGGCTCTGAAATGGTCCGGGGCTATGCCCTGTGTAAACGCACAACCTTCCAGAGAATGCTCATTCCCGGCCAGGCGATGACTGTCCAGCTCATCATCAAAACAGACCTGAACAGAGCCTGTGCGGTGGCAATAAACAACCAGAGGCAAGGGTTTAAGGTTTAATACCTTTTCACACTGGCGCTTGTCCCGCAGGATGTCGGAAATATTTATCTGTGCATCGTCGTAAACGCAAAAGCATTTGATGTCTTCTCTGCCATATTTGCTGAGCAACAGTTCCGGATAATCAGCTGTGCGGGTACCATCGCCGGATTTCAATTTTGGTAAACTGAACGTTCCATCCGCTTGCAGATGTCCTGAGGTGAAAAGGGTGGGATAAACTCTCCAGATGATCTGATCGTCACGCTCAAGACGTTTACCGAGCAATGATTGCAGATGAGGCAGTAGTTTTATTGGCAGTGTTTCCGGAGTTAAGTCAGACTCCAACACCAGAAATCTTGTCCCAGCATTACGTTTATAAACGTAGAGGCATTGTGGATCAATAATGCCTACCATCCATTTGCCATAAGATTCTGGCATACGCTGGTTGGGCATCATCCCCCCCGGCAGGGCGAGACTGAAGGGTCTTGGTGCCCCATTACCCGAAAAGTAATCTTTTTCTTTAGCCAATTTAATTCGCCGTAACGCCAGGCGCCCACTCTCAGCGGCCAGCAGTAGCGCCTGTCGCTCAGACTCCCTGGGATGAAGGGGGAGCAGCTTAAGGGTCGATTTGTAGACTGTCCACGGACCAGAGGCTATAACCGGCTGGTTTTCAAACTTTGGTGGAGGAGTGCAAGAGCTCGCATAGGTTCCCGCTCCTTGGGTAACATTCATGGCAATACCTCTTTAAAACTAATTATTTACCCACTGCTTTGCGGATGAGTTCTAATGGACTTAGAGTCATTAACTGGTCATAAAGTTCCATTACGTTCCCACTGTCCGTAGCTGCATTTTCATAACAAGATCAAAGGATTCTACATGCCCACCCCGCCGGAGCATCCTCCCGGGCATCAGGCTTCGCTATTTTCTTCGGCACCCGCATTACCCGCTCTCCCGGGAAGCCATTGTCGGAAAAGTAGTGTCGCTTCCTGCTGAACACGTCAATTCCCCGTTGTTTCAGCACTTTTTGAGCTGCTTCCGAAGCCAGCGTTGTTTGCCGCAAGGTGCCCGGATTCATCCGAATACCTTCGCTATTCAGCCGCTGCACCTCTTTCGCCAATGCCTGTTGTGTTGTCAGGCTGAGCAGCGATGGGTCATGTTCGTACTGCATTTTTTCCAACAGCGTCATGCTGGCCGGAATCACCACTTGCCCCAGATCATACCCGCTGTTATGAATACCGCGGGTGATCCCTTTTTTCTGATCAGCCTTGCAGGCTTTGTGGCTGGGGTCTGAACAGACAACCATTCCGGCCTCTTGAGCCATTTTGCGCCGGACATTGTCATCAATAAACCGGTTCATTCTCTGCAGAGGCTCAGTGGTCCATTCAAAGTTTTCAGAGATCTTTGAGCCATTGCCAGTCAGACCGTAGACTTGGGTGTAGTTTTTTTTGCGCCAGTCTTGAAGTGGCCCGGTTACCCGCGCCAGATCAGCCGCACCGTGCATGGCGGCTTCAAGATGCCGTTGGAATTCACCCTTGTTGCCAGGCTCGGAGGTAAACTCTCTGGTCAGATGCGCTGGTAAGTCAAGACGTTTAGCGTCAAAACCCACAGGTTGAGTCAGCCTTAATCCGGGAAAGTCAGCCCCAACCCCAAAAGCACGGATCATGTCCATGCGATCAGCAAAGCGTAATATGTGCAGATACCAGCGTACGGAATCTGACACTTTTTGCTCATCGCCACCATTGACATCATTTTCCTTGCTGACCATCGCCAGTGCTACATCATCCAGCAGTGCTTCAGGGTAGTGCCCGGCCAGGTCCCGTTTGAAGTAATAAGCTGATCTCGTTTCTTCCGCTGATTTGTCGACGTCTTCGGCCGCTGCGTCATGGTAGATAATCGCCAGCGTCAGGAGTTCTTTTTCTTTCGGGCTCAGGTAACACTGCTCAAATTCCTCCAGTAATTTCATGTACCAGTGACCATTATTCCTGGACCGCAGGACATGACTGCAGCTGTGCAGCGGTTTCCACACGGTTGGCACGGTCTGTCTGCCAAGGCTCTGGATCACCCGCTCCGGTCCCGGACGGCGGTAATAATGCTGCAATACCGTCAGGATGGTTTTTTCATTATCGCCGACATTTTCTGGCATGACGGGTGCTTTGCTGAAGGCGTCCACCAAAAATTGTAATGCTGCTGGTGTCCCGGCTGCCAATGGTGTCGTTAACCTGCTGGCATCGTCTGGCAGACCAAGAGATTGTCTCAGCTCAGCGATTTGCACATGGGCCTTTCGGACATATTCTGGCCAATTCTGGTAGAAAGGATACTCTTTTCGTTGTTTAAACAGGTTGTCAAGCCATTGGATATAATCATTCAGAGATAAGTCACCAATAATCTTCTTGCCATCGCGGTACTCCCACTCCAGATAGACTTTAAGATGATTCAGAAAACGTTGCTCCATAGAGGTATCGTAATGGAACAGGGCCAGTAACAGGGACTGGAGGGTTTCGAGAGTTGGAGGATTAAGACCACGTACATAATCATTTGTTAGCCTCTCCAGAAAACTCAGCCGCTGCTGTGGAGTGTATTCCCGGCAGATTCGGTCAAATTCAACAACGTTTCCCGGGCAGCCGGCTAAAGGTATTCTCCTGAGATGTTCCAGAGTCAGAAAATCAAACGGGGCAAAAGCAGCCACCAGATAATTCATCATGCTCGGTGGCATTACCGGATTCAGAGGATTATCCATCATGGCAAAGGGTGAATAAGACCTCTCCAGCCTTGCCCCGCTGTGTAGAAGCAGCTCACATAAGCGGCAGGCTTCCTCCTCCTGTTTCCGGGTTTGCTCGTGCCTTGGTTTTCCGTTCCTGAGCATTTCGGAAGTCAGCAACATTCTGAGTAAAGATCGAACACCATTTTCATGAAAAAAACGCTGGTGAATGGGTAAGCCACTTTGTTTTAGTTCCAGAAGCTTCTTGTAGTTGTACGAATCGGGATCACTGACCAGATCGATGGCCTGTTGCAATTTTTGCCTGACATCTGGTGAGACGGTTAATTCCGAACTCAGTGCCTCTGCCCGCAAAGACATTGGCAGCAGATTCAAAATGGCTCTGAAATGATCTGGAGTTATGCCCTTTGAGTACGCAAAATCATTCAGGGAACGCTCATTCATGGTCAGGTATGGATTCTTCAGTTCATCATCAAAATAGACCTGTACCGAACCTGTGCGGTGGCAATAAATAACCAGAGGCAGGGGGGGAAGATTTAATGCACTTTCACACTTTAGCTTGTCCCACAGTAGATCGGAAATATTTATCTGTGCATCGTTGTATACGCAAAAGCATTTGATGTCTTCTTTGCTGTATTGAGTGAGCACCACTTCAGGGTAACCAGACGGCCTGGAATCATTGTCGAGTTTCAATTTTGGTAAACTGAACGTTCCGTCCGCTTGCAGATGTCCTGAGGTGAAACGAGGATAAACGCCCCAGATAACCGTATTGGCACGTCCAAGAAGTCCATCGTGCAATGAGTGCAGATCAGGCAGTAGTTTTGCTGGCAGTTTATCCGGATCTGCGCCCCACGCCAGATGCCGTGTGTGGGCATCACGTTTGTAGACATAGAGGCACTGGGGATTAACGACGCCTATCATCGATTCACCGCAGCTTTCTTCCACGGGCTCAGTGGGTAGCATTTCTCCCGGCAGGGCAAGGGTGAAAGGTCTTGGTGCCCCCTTGCCCAAAAAGTAATGTTGTTCTTCAGTCAAATAAATTCGCCGAAACGCCAAGCGCCCACTCTCAGCGGCCCGAAGTAGCTCTTGCCGGTCAGGCTCCCTCGGATGACAGGGTGACACCTTGCGGGTCGGTTGGCTGGTTGTCCATTGGCCGGAGGCTGTTATCGGCTGGGTGTCAGACTTTGGTGGAGGGCTCAGGCTCGCAGAGGTCTCCATTCCTTGGGCGACAATCATGGTAATACTCCTCTAAAGTTTATTATTTACCTACCTCCTTATGGGTGGATTTTAAGCTTTTGGAGTAACTGGCTGGCGAAAAGTTCCATTTAAATCATTCTGCATTCCCATCATTTCTTTGCGGTATTGCCCGTTATCTCTGGCATCAATGGCCGAATTGAGAAGGCCAAAACCTCGGGCCAAGCTTCCCCGCAAAGGCGTTTGTGCTGTGGTAGTCCATTTTGATTCCCTTGTGTTAATTGCCTACAGTGGTAGCTCAATGGAGGTATTTTATGGATAACCTATACAAAACTGATTACACCCGGTGGCTTGGCCAGCAACGGGAGCTGCTGGAAAACAGGCAGTTTGACAAGCTTGACATCGACAACCTGTTGGAGGCCATGGATTCCGAAATGGGAGATACTTCCAATGAATTACGGTCTCATTTGCGGATATTGCTCATACATCTACTTAAATACGACTACCAGAAACGGGTGCTGAAAGACCCTTGGGTAGAAGATAAGGTGATCTATACATGGATACCCAGCATCAATAACCCAAGAGGCGAAATTAAGGAGCACTTGAAAAGGAATCCAAGCCTTGACCCCATGACTGATGAGATACTGTCAGAAGCCTATTACAGCGCCAAACCCAGGGCGACCCTGGAACTTAACAAACATATCCGTATTAAAGAAAAACGCCTGAACAAAAACAGCTTCCCCGAACAATGCCCATGGTCGTTCGAGCAAGTCACCGATGACGACTGGCTACCCGGAGACTGAAGGAGGCATCTTATTAACAACCAGTACAAAACCGATTTCACCCAATAGCTTAGCCAGCAAAGGGAGCTGCTGGCCAACGGCCAATTTGATCAAATCGACATTCCTGCTCTGTTGGCGGCTATGGATTCTTAATTGGGCAACGCGTCTCGCTTCGCTGTCTTTTCTGGCACCAGCATTTCCCATTCTCTTGGGTGCCCATCGTTAGTAAAGTAGGGTCGCTTATGGCTGACCACGGCAATACCCCGCTCTTTCAGCACTTGTTGGGCTTCCTCCGAGGCCAGCGTATTTTGCGTCAAGGTGCCCAGATTCATCCGAATACCCTCATTTTTCAGCCGCTGCACCTCTTTCGCCAATGCCTGCTGTGTTGTCGGGCTCATCAGCGACGGGTCATGTTCGTACTGCATTTTTTCCAACAGTGTCATTTTGGCCGGAATTTGTACCTGCCTCAGATCATGCCAGCTGTTGTGAATACCATAAGTGATTCCCTCGCTTTGATCAGCCTTGCAGGCCCCGTGGCTGCGGTCTGAACAGACAATAATGTCGGCCTCCTGAGCCATTTTGCGCCGGACATTGTCGTCAATAAACTGATTCATCCTCTGCACTGGCTCAGTAGTCCATTCAAAGTTTTCAGAAATCTTTGCGCCATTGCCGCACAGACCGTGGATCTCGGTGTAGTTTTTTTTGCGCTGATCCTGAGGCCGTCCGGTTACCTGCGCCAGATCAGCCGCACCGTGCATGGCGGCTTCCAGATGTCGTTGGAATTCACTCTTGTTGTCAGAGTCGGAGTTAAAATCACAGGGCAACTGCGGCGGCAGGTCAAGACGTGTAGCGTCAAAACTCCGGGGTTGAGTCTTCATTACCTTGGGAAAATCAGCCCCAACCCCAAAAACACGAATAATGTCCATGCGATCCGCAAAGCGTAATATGCGCAGGTACCAGCGCACAGGCTCAGGCAGACTCTGCTCGTCTTTACGATTGACATCGTTTTCCTTGCTGACCATTGCCAGTGCTATATCGTTGAGCAGCGGTTCAGGGTAGTGCCCGGTCAGATCCCGTTTGAAATAATCAGCTGACCTTGATTCTTCCACTGATTTGACAACATCTTCGGCAGCTGCGTCATGGTAGATAATTGCCAGGGACAGGAGTTGTTTTTCTCTCGGGCTCAGGGAACACTGCTGAAATTTCTCCAGCAATTCCATATACCAGTGACCATTATTCCTGGCTCGCAGGACATGACTGCAGCTGTGCAGTGGTTTCCACACGGTTGGCAAGGTTTCTTTGCCCAGGCTTTGGATTACCCTTTCCGGTCCCGGACGGCGGTAATAATGCTGCAAGACCTTCAGGATGGTTTTTTCATTATCGCCGGCATTTTCTGGCATGACGGGTGGTTTGCTGAAGGCGTCCACCATAAATTGTAATGCCGCTGGTGTCTCGGCCGCTGATGGTGTCGTTAACGAGCTGGCATCGTCCGGCAGATCAAGAGATTGTTTCAGCTCAGCGATTTGCACATGGGCTTTTCGGACATGTTCGGGCCAATTCTGGTAGAAAGGATGCTCTTTTCGTTGCTTAAACAGGTTGTCAAGCCATTGGATATAATCATTCAGAGATAAGTCACCAATAATCTTCTTACCATCGTGGTATTGCGACTCCAGATAGACTTTAAGACGATTCAGAAAACGTTGGTCCATAGAAATCTCGTAATGGAACAGGGCCAGTAACAGGGGCTGGAGGGTTTCGAGAGTTGGAGGATTAAGACCACACACATCATTATGTATCAGCTCCTCCAGAAAACTCTGCCGCTGCTGTGGAGTGTATTCCCGGCAGATTCGGTCAAATTCAACGACGTTTCCCGGGCAGCCGGTTAAAGGTATTCTCCTGAGATGTTCCAGAGTCAGAAAATCAAATGGGGCAAAAGCAGCCACCAGATAATTCATCATGCTCGGCGGCATGACCGGATTCAAGGGATTATCCATCATGGCGAAGGGTAAATAAGGCCTCTCCAGCCTTGCCCCGCTCTGTAGAAGCAGCTCACATAAGCGGCAGGCTTCCTCATCCTGTTTCCGGGTTTGCTCGTGCTTTGGATTTTCGTTTCTGAGCATTTCGGAAGCCAGCAACATTCCGAGTAAGGAGTCTTCAAATTCTTCATGGAAAAAATGCTGTTGAACAGGTAAGCCATTTTGTTTTAATTCCAGAAGCTTCTCGTAGCTGTACGAGTCGGGATTACTCACCAGATCGATGGCCTGTTGCCGTTTGCGTTTAACATCGGGTGAGACGGTTAATAATTTCGACCTCAACACCTCTGCTTGTGTGAGCATTGGCAGCAGATTCAACATGGCCCTGAAAGTGTCATTTGATAGGTCATGCGACAGCACAAAATCATCCAGAGCATCCTCATTCGAGGCCAGATCATTACTGTCAAGCTCATCATCAAAACAGACCTCTACAGATCCTGTGCGCTTGCAATAAACAACCAGAGGCAATGGTTTAAGATCCAATTCCAGTTCACAATAACGCTTTGCCAGCAAGATATTGGCAATTTTGTTTGAAGGGTCATGCTCAACATAAAAACATTTGATATCTGCTACGCCATAGTTGAGGGTCACCAGCTCCGGGAATGGCAGGGTGCACGCGTCAGCCCAGAATTTACGTTTCGGTAGACTGAACAGCCCGTCTTTACCCAGATGTCCTGAGGTGAAGGGAGGATAAACCGACCAGAAGGCTCGCTCAGCCTTCTCCATGCATTTTCTCCGGAGAGATCCGCGATCAGGCAGTAGTTTTACCTCCAGTTCATCAGGGTTTACACCACGCAGAACATTCCGGGTGTTGGCATCACGTTTGTAGGTATAGAGGCAACGTGGATTGATAATGCCCACTGTCACTTCACCAAAGCGTTCTGGCAAGCCTTCAGTGGGAAACCCCTGCATGACGAGGGTAAAAGGTCTTGGTGCGCCCTCACCAGAAAAGTAATTTTTTTCTTTAGTCAATTGAATTCGCCGAATCGCCAGGTTCCCACTCTCGGCTGCCCGAAGTAGCGCCTGTCGTTCATATTCCCCGGAATGCCGGGGCAGCAGCCTGCTGGTCGATTCGCAGACTACCCATCGCCCGGAGGCTGTTGCCGTCGAAGTGTCTGATTTTGGTGGAGAGCAGAGGCTTGGAGATGTCCCCGCTCCGATGGCAACATTCATGTTGATACTCCTTTAAGAGCTTATTATTTCCACTTCCGTGTGGTTAGAACCTTACTTTCTTGGAGTCACTGGTTGGTAAAAAGTTCCACTAAGGCCTCACTGTCTGAAGATGTTAACCATTTAAAGCCAGGCCGCTCCCCTGACACCGGATGAATCACCGTGTTTGGCGGGCGCGATCCGGGTATTCAGCTGATCAGAGAAAACGTACTGTGCGACAGCGTTCGAAAGTCCGGGATACAGTGACTGGATATTCGACATGCCTCCACCGAGGACAATGACTTCCGGATCAAAAACGTTGATGACACCGGCCAGTGCACGGGCTAGTGCATCAACATAATGATTGAAATGCTCAATAGCCTTCGGGTCGGCATTTTGAACTCTTGCCATAACCGATTTTGCATCAGGAATTTCCCGGGCGCTGAAGCCATGAGCTTCACGGAAACGTTTGGCCATTCCTGTGCCGGATGCAAAGGTTTCGATACAGTTCTTGCGGCCACAGTAACAGTGTTGGTCCGGGCCATCGGTGCTTTCCTGATAATAGGGCAGAGGATTGTGTCCCCACTCCCCGGCAATGGCATTGGGCCCCTGAATAAGCTGGCCGTTATACACCAGTCCGCCACCGCAGCCTGTCCCGATAATGACGCCGAAACAGCTTCTGGCACCTGCTGCCGCTCCATCGGTCGCTTCTGACAAGGCAAAGGCGTCGGCATCGTTGGCCAGTCTGACGGCTCTGCCCAGTCGCTGCTCAAGATCTTCAGCAACCGTTTGATTGTTCAGGTACAGGGTGTTGGCATTTTTCATACGGCCAGTATCAGGACTGACAGCGCCTGGCAGGCAGAGACCGATATTGCTGGTCTGTCCATAGCGTCCTTCAGTGACATGGATTAAGGCCTGAATGCTATCGAGAAAATCAGGATAATTGTCCGGGGTGGATTGTCGCTCTCGATGAATCATTTCACCGCTATTGGAAAGCACCACAATCTCTGTTTTGGTGCCACCCACATCAATGCCAAATCGCACAGAAATACCTCATTTCTGATATATACTTGCAACTGTCCCTAAAATCAGTGGTTGCCGAAAGGAAAACCACTGGATTTTATAGTTCGTTGTGCGAGCGTTGAGGATAGTAGACAATCAGGAAGGGCACAAAGACATCTGGTTGACACTCACAGCAGGAAGTGAGGATAAAAATAATTTACCCCATAACTACCATGCTGAACCGCTTGCAGGATCAGCAGCAGGCCAGAGAGTGCTTTCATTTCAGTCGTCCTTTTTCTCCACTAAAGTCATATCTGAAGCAAACTTTCTGAAATCTGCACGGCCTGCGTTTGGCACCGGTTTGATTTTTTCCGTGAGAAGCCCACTGCGAACAACTGGTGTTCTATTAAATGATTTTTGTCGTGTAAGTTTTACAGCACGCAATGACTTTTTATCGTGGGACTGACCAAGAATAATTTACAACTAAACCGGAATGAGCGGAAATCAGAATTATAATTACCCACAGGCCATGCCATCACGTTTGGTTAAGTTAACGACCATGGGTGGAAATGCCAGACTCCCGGAATACAACACTGGTTGTGCTTATCAGGTTAAACCTTCGAATGGCAGGCACCTGTTGCGGCTGCCGGTGCCAGAGAACCACGAGCGGCGTAAATCGTAAATAATGGATCGCCTCTCAAGGGCTGAAAGTTATTCATGGTGAATAATGCAGGTGGAAAAACATGAGCGCAAACAAGGCTGGGCAAAATGATGTAATGCCCGTTGTGGACAGTGAAGAGATTGCCCGGCGGGTGGTCGGGCACCTTCATCAATCACTGGGTGTTGAGTTTGATGAATCCGGGCCTGCAGAGTATTGGGAGGCTTTGAGTCTGGTCGTCCGTGAGATGAATCTGCAGCGAATCCGCACAACGCGCAAGAAAGAGCGAGAAGGCAGAGCCCGACGTATTTACTATCTGTCGCTGGAATTTCTGATTGGCCGTTTGCTCGGCAACAACCTCCATAACCTGGGAATCTTCAGGCAGACAGAAGAAGCCATGGCCAGCCTGGGAATGCCTCTGGTTGATATTCTTGAGTATGAGTCTGACCCTTCACTGGGCAATGGCGGTTTAGGAAGACTGGCTGCCTGCTTTTTAGATTCCATGACCACGCTTAATATGCCGGCCATGGGGTATGGCATCAACTATCGATTTGGTCTCTTTCGTCAGAGTTTTGTCGGCGGCAAACAGGTAGAAACCCCCGATGTTTGGCGTGAGGAGAGTTTCCCCTGGGGCATTGAGAGAGCCAAGCGCAAGCAGCACGTCAAACTCTACGGCACGGTAGGAGAACATGCGGGTAAATCGGTCTGGGAAAATACTCAGGAAATTTTAGGTATGCCCTGGGATATACCTGTCACTGGTTATGGCACAGAGACTGTTAACACTCTTCGTTTATGGGAAAGTCGTGCAGCTCATGGTTTTGATCTTAACAGTTTTGATGCTGGCCGTTATCAGGATTCCCGCTCACAGGAAATCAGTGCCGAAAACATCAGCCAAGTACTCTATCCCAACGATAATCATCCTGCGGGTAAAGAGTTGCGCCTGATTCAGCAATACTTCTTTGTCGCCTGTTCCATGGCCGATCTGATCCATCGCTACAAGCGTGAGAATAGCGAAAACCTGAACCATATTGCCGACAAGGTAGCCATTCAGCTGAATGATACCCACCCTGCCATCGCTGTGGCTGAGTTCATGCGCATGCTTATGGATGAAGAAGATTTTGCCTTCAACCGAGCGCTGGAAATCACTCGCGAGGTGTTTACCTACACTAATCATACGCTGTTGCCAGAAGCCCTGGAAAAGTGGCCTCAGAGTCTTATTACCAGAGTGTTGCCGCGCCACATGCAGATCATTCACATGATCAACTACCACTTCCTGCATTCTGAAGTAGAGGTGGTCTGGCCTGGTGATGACGCTATGAAACGTCGCCTGTCTATTATCGAGGAGCCTGATCGTCCGGAGGATGATCAGATGGTTCGTATGGCGTTTCTGTCGGTCGTCGGTAGCCATAAAGTCAATGGTGTGGCAGCTCTGCACTCAAGATTAGTTCAGGAAAAACTGTTCCCTGAATTCCATCAAATGTGGCCTGATAAAATCGTCAATGTGACCAACGGTGTTACCCCAAGACGCTGGCTTGACTATTGCAATCCGGCATTGGCAGCTCTGATTGATGAAACCATTGAGGGTGACTGGCGAAAAGACCTTTACAAGCTCGATGCTTTGAAGGTGCATGCCGGTGATCTGGCATTCCAGAAGCGTTTTGCTGTCATCAAGCATGACAATAAAAAGCACCTGGCGGCAGTCATCAGGGAGCTTTGTGTGGTTGACGTCAGTCCTGATGCCATTTTTGACGTGCAGATCAAGCGTCTCCACGAATACAAGCGTCAGCAAATGAATCTGCTTCACATCATGGCACTTTATCGTCGACTTCTGGACAACCCGGATCTGAACGTACCCCCGCGGGTCTTTATCTTTGGTGCCAAGGCAGCACCTGGCTACGAGGTGGCCAAAACGATTATTCATGCTATCAACCGGGTGGCTGAACGAGTGAATAATGATCGACGTATCAAAGATAAGCTGAAGGTGGTTTTCCTGCCAAATTATCGAGTCAGTCTGGCGGAAAAAATTATCCCTGCTGCAGATGTTTCCGAGCAGATCTCTACGGCCGGATTTGAGGCGTCCGGTACGGGTAACATGAAGTTTGCCCTCAATGGTGCCCTGACAGTGGGGACGCTTGATGGAGCCAATGTCGAGATTGCCGAAGAAGTAGGCGACGAGAATATTTTTATTTTCGGCCTGACGGTTGAGGAGGTGTCAGAGCTTCGCCATCGAGGCTATAACCCGAGGGATATCTACAACAGTTCTGACGAACTGCGCAGTGTCATTGACTGGCTGGATTCCGGTGATCTGTCTCCCGAAGAGCCGGATGCCTTCCGGCCTCTGGTTGAAGCCCTGCTGGACAGGGGAGACTACTTCCTGACATTGGCGGATTATCAGGCTTACAGTGATGCCCACGATCGCATTGTTGAAACCTGGAAAAAGCCGGAACTCTGGTGGAAAAAGGCGATCATCAACTCGGCTTCAATGGGTAAATTCTCATCAGATCGGTCTATTCAGGATTACAGTAAAACCATTTGGAACATGGCTTAAAGGCTATAAGCAGTGAGTCAATTCTTATAGCAATTCTCTGCTTTAGAGGATTTCTTTCAGTAGCCTGTCGATTTTCGAGAGGGCTCCTATACTTCCTCAAACTGAGTAAATAGAAGCCTTCCTTGTATGCCTAATTCTGTCGAACCGATGATCAATCACATGCTTGATAGCGGCTGTGCCGCGCCGTTTAACGTTCTGGGATTTCATGAACGTCCTGAAAGGGGTGGCCTGTTGCTGAGGGTCTGGAGACCTGATGCCAGTGCTGTCAGTGTTATCGCCTTTACCTCCGGTGAAGCGGTGGGTGAGATGGTTCAAATCGCCCCGGGAGTATTTGAGTTGGTGTTGCCAGAATGCTGTTCTGTTTTTCTGTATCAGCTGGCGATTACCAATAAAGATCATCAGTCGTATACATTAATGGATCCTTACCAGTTTCAGTCATATACCCTGAGTCATGTTCACCGTGAACCTTATCGAAACTATCGGTATATGGGGGCGCATCTGGTTTCGTTGCACCCTGAGGAGAAAATTTCCATAGAAGGGGTGATCTTCAGGGTCTACGCGCCGAATGCGAGAAGCGTCAGTCTGGTTGGCAGTTTTAATGGCTGGGATGGCAGAGTTCATCCTATGGCCAGCTCGGAAGATGGGATCTGGCGTTTGTTCGTCCCGAACGTGAAGGCGGGTGATCTCTACAAATATGAAATTCGCAGCCAGCATGGGGATTTACTGCCTCACAAGGCCGATCCCTATGGCTACTACGCCGAGCAGCCTCCCGGCAATGCTTCTATTATTTACGATCACCTGACTTATGAGTGGGAAGATCGTCACTGGAAGCATCACTCCTGTCTGGACAGGCCGGTCAGCATCTATGAAGTACACTTGGGCTCCTGGCGACAAGAACAGGGTAGAAGCCTCAGTTACAAAACCCTGGCTGAACAGTTGATTCCTTATGTTGTCGAGATGGGTTTTACTCATATTGAACTGATGCCCCTTATGGAACATCCATTCACAGGATCGTGGGGCTATCAACCGGTAGGGCTGTTTGCACCTACCAGCCGCTTTGGTACTCCGGATGACTTCAAAGCGTTTATTGATGCCTGCCATCAGTCCGGTATTGGCGTCATTCTTGACTGGGTTCCTGCCCATTTTCCTTCCGATCCCCATGGCCTGGGTCATTTTGATGGCACAGCCCTTTATGAATATGCTGATCCCAAAAGAGGCTGGCATCCTGACTGGCAATCTCATATTTATGACTATGGCAAGCCAGAGGTAAAAGATTTTCTGATCAGCAATGCCATGTACTGGCTGGACCGTTTTCATCTGGATGGAGTGCGGGTAGATGCAGTGGCTTCCATGCTCTATCTCGACTATTCCAGGAGTGAAGGGGAGTGGGAGCCCAATTGCATGGGCGGAAACGAGCACATTGAAGCGGTAAAATTCCTGAAGGAATTGAACGAAACACTTTATCTGCACTACCCGGACCAGGTATCGATTGCCGAAGAATCGACCAGTTGGCCCAAGGTTTCCATGCCCACCTATGATGGAGGGCTGGGCTTTGGCTACAAATGGAATATGGGATGGATGCACGACACTCTGGGCTATATGGCCCGGGACCCGGTTCATCGAAGCCATCATCATTGGGAGATGATGCAGAGTATGACCTATCACTACAGCGAACATTTTATTCTGGCGCTCTCTCATGATGAAGTGGTGCATGGCAAGGGCAGTCTGTTGGGAAAAATGCCCGGAGATGAGTGGCGAAAGTATGCAAACTTGCGTGCCTATCTGGGCTTTATGTTCGGGCATCCCGGTAAGAAGTTGCTGTTTATGGGATCTGAAATCGGCAGCATCAGGGAGTGGGATCATGATGGTCAGTTGGATTGGGGGTTGCTCAATAAAAATGATTACAGCCAGGGGCTCAGGCAGCTTGTTAAAACGTTAAATCACCTGTACAAGTCTTACCCTGCGCTGTATAAGTCGGATTATGACCATAATGGTTTTGCCTGGGTGGTGGCTGATGACCAGCGGCAGAGTGTCTTTGCATTTATTCGAAAGAGCTTTTCAGGTGCTCCGGTTATGGTTCTGGCCAATATGACACCGGAAATAAGGAAAGATTACAGGATTGGAGTGCCTATTGAAGGCGTCTGGAAAGAAATACTGAATTCGGATGAGCAGTGTTATGGTGGCAGTGGTGTCGTTAACAGCAAGGTGCTTTATACCGAGCATTATCACACGCATGGTTATGATCACTCGCTATTGGTCACACTTCCTCCTCTGTCGACCCTGTTTTTGGCTCCGGATTCTGACGCTATACCCATTGGCTGAACCATGATTTTTAACGAACAAAAATGTGAGCAACAAAAACGATTGTGATCACTGGTATTTCTGTTTCTGCGGGATGTCCCGGTTTGCAGGGGGCGACACTGGTGAATGATGATTTCCTGCCAACAACGGGCAGTGAAGCTACAGGGGTCAACTTTGCCGTCTATGCTCCTGATGCTCGTCAACTCTACCTTTGCCTGTTCAACCAGAGTGATGAAGAAGAAAGACTGGCAATGTCGCCTTCTGATCAGGGAGTCTGGCATCTTCTCGTGAAAGGTATTGAGGCCGGTCAGCTTTACGGCTTCCGTGCCGAGGGTGCCTGGTCGCCTTCTATATCCCCACGTTTTAACAGTCATAAGCTATTGATGGACCCCTATACCCGCGAACTGCGGGGAGCGGTTCAGTGGTCTGAGGCGTTATTTGACTATCAATGGCATGCACCTTCTGAAAACAATGCTTACAAGGTAAAGCGCTTTTCAACAGAGGACAGTGCTGAACAGTGGCTTAAGAGTGAGCAGGACAGCGCCGCCTTTATGCCAAGAAGTGTTGTGAGAGAACATACTTTCGATTGGCAGTCTGTTAAAAAACCCGTTATTTCCAAGGCAGACAGTGTCGTTTATGAACTGCATGTTAAAGGATTTACACAGCAGCATCCGGATGTGCCGGAAGCGTTGAGAGGTACTTATCTTGGGCTATGCCACCCCCCTGTAATTGATTACCTCAACAGGTTGGGAGTCACAGCCGTTGAGTTGCTTCCGGTGACCTCTCAGGTCAATGAAGAACGCCTTGAGGGGATGGGGCTCAGAAATTACTGGGGATATAACCCTCTCTGTATGATGGCACCGGAACCTTCATTGGCGATCAAAGATCCGGTCACTGAAATGAAAACCATGGTTCGTGAGCTGCACAGGGCAGGAATTGAGGTCATCATGGATGTGGTCTATAACCATACCTGTGAATCAGGGCATGGTGGCCCGAGTTTGAGTATGCGAGGTCTGGCAGAGAGTGATTACTACCTGATGGATGATCATAGTGGTCGTCTATCTGCCGTCAACTATACGGGCTGTGGTAATACTCTGAATTTTGACAGTCCCCAGACCCTGAAGTTGACCATGGACGCCTTGCGCTTGTGGGCACAGGAATATCAGATTGATGGTTTCCGCTTTGACCTGGCTCCTGCGCTTGCCAGACAGCATCGAGAGTACCGGTTTGACAGTGCCTTTTTCGGAGCTGTACATCAAGACCCGGTTGTTTCCCGCACCAAGTTAATTGCAGAACCCTGGGATATTGGACCTGAGGGTTATCGATTGTCCGGTTTCCCACAGGAATGGCAGGAATGGAATGATCGTTTCAGGGATGGTACACGAGCCTATTGGCGTGGCGATGAGGGACGGCTGGCAGAGATGGGCTGGCGAATAACCGGTTCTGAAGATGTATTTGGTAAACGTCGCCCGTTAGCCAGTATTAATTATCTTTGCAGCCACGATGGCTTTACCCTCAATGACCTCTGCTCTTATGAAGAGCGTCGTAATCATGCCAATGGTGAGGATAATCGGGATGGCGATCAGCACAACTTCTCGCGGAATTATGGCGTAGAAGGTGAAACGGAAGATCGTGATATCAGAGCCAGAAGGCAGAGGGCTCGAAAGAACATGCTGGCAACACTGATGCTGTCCCGTGGGACGCCCATGTTGATGGCCGGTGATGAGTTCGGTAACAGTCAGCAGGGTAATAACAATGCCTATTGTCAGGACTCACCTCTATCCTGGCAGGACTGGGGCTGGATGCAGGACATTGAAGCTGATGATGCAGTTTTGCAGTTATTTGTTCAGCAACTGATAGCATTTCGAAAGACCCACACCCTGCTGGGCGGTGCCGGTGGACGCAAAGCCACGACCTGGTATTCCCCGGATGGCATTAGGCTGACGGAGGCCCAGCTTGGAGAATTGGGTGGGGGTTGTCTCTGTATCAAGATGGCTTCAGTGGTCACTCATCAGGATGAGAAAAGTCTCTACATCCTGATAAATAATGAAGAGCAGTCCAGAAAAGTGACTTTGCCCCAGATTGACCCCGAGAAGTACTGGAACCGACTTTTGGATACCAGCTCAGCATCCCCCTTTGCCAAGGAAGTTTTGCTCACCCGAGGCTGGATTGAAATGGAAGCCAATTCGCTGGTGGTCATCGAAGAGCAGTGCTGACATTTCTTCGGATAGGGGTAGGGAGCGCTTCTATTAACCTCACGCCATTTTCGCTTGACTCTGCTGATGTTCAGTCTCTTACCTCTTAATCTTCTTTGAATTTCAGACATTGATAAGAAAAACACCTCATATCTTCGGGCCACTCATGAGACTGAAGTCCGGCTTTGTGTTTGAGGTGAAGGAGAAACTCGTCAGGTTCGGTCAGTTGTTCCCATACCTGTGGCAGAAAAGTGGCTTTGTGGTGATCCCCCTGAATCAACAGGCCATCAATACCCGGACGTAACTGCTCCAGAAGATCTTCTTCAGTCTCAATCCTCATAACTGTCATGGGGGTCAGGATGGATATTTCAATACGCAGGTCTGCCAGCTCATTTTCGGTCACAGGAAAGAAACGCTGATCTCTGAAAGCACTGGCAAAAGCATTGTGTGCGATATCTACTATCAAAGGTTTCCGGGGAGTCAGTGAGCCAATACAACCTCTTAGTTCTCCGAATTTCTGAAGTGTCACAAATGAGGCGAGATGGGCCTGTAATTTTGCTGGAAACTGAGTTAAATCAAGCTTGGGCGCTTCACCCTCAACACAGATCCTGGCGATAGTTTGTCTGGCCAGACGTAACAGATTTTTTTTGTCCAGTTCTGTGAGATTCAGATCCATCCGGCTTGATCCTTTCTTGTTGTGGTCAGCCTGTTAAACAATAAATAAGCGTACAGCGGGTAGTATCGACTCAAGTTATCTTTACTGGATAACGTAGGCTCCGTATCCCACGACCCGTTTTTTATCACCCGCCGTATCACCGGAGTTTCGGACATCGAGAGTCACGACTTCCATGCCCCTGCGCTGGGCTATTTTCAGCATACCATTGAGAGGATGGCTGCCGCAGGCCTGACCTCCCGTCAAACAACCGCTCATTTGTTCTATGGCTCTGGTCGTCAGACTGTCACGCTGGTTGGCTTCTTCATAGCTGAGGTAGTGACTGAGGTCTGAGCTGATGACGATCAGGGTTTCATCGCCGCCCCAGAGAAAGTCTATAACTTCAGCAACGGCATAGGGGGAAGCATCACCCACGACCAGGGGAATCAGCTTGAAACTGTCCAGAGTACTTTGAAGAAAGGGGCACTGCACTTCCAGACTGTGCTCATTGGCATGAGCTGCATCCAGAGTGTGTATCTGATTGAATTGACTCAGGCTTTTGATGGCATCGGTATCCAATGGAATATCGCCTATGGGAGTCGAGTATGCCTCGCAGTTCGGAAGGGCTATCCCCTCAAACGCAACCTGGTGAGAAGGACCCAGCAATGCCACTCTTTTGATTTTGCTGCGATAGGTTTCCAGCTGTTTATAGCCTGATGCAGCAATAGCTCCTGAGTAGATGTAACCGGCGTGGGGTACGATCAGGACTTTAGGCGACAGTTCTCTCTCAGTGGCTTCCGACATCAGATTAGTGACAACGGTTTTCAGGAGTTCCGGTTCGTCGGGATAGAAAACACCAGACACTGCAGGTTGTCGAATGTTCATTGAGCTTTCCCCACGGATGAGCGGCTCTATAATTATAGTCAGCGAACCGAGTGAGGCACTGTCATGATAAATGGGCTCGGTCAGTCTCCATCTGACGATTTTCCGCCTGGCAATTTTCCCACCGAATACTGGCACTGTCTTGAGGATGGTCGAATTCAGTGTGATGTTTGTCCCAGAGCTTGCAAGCTGAGGGAAGGTCAGCAAGGGCTTTGTTTTGTCAGAGCCCGGCATCAGGATCAGATTGTTTTGACCAGTTATGGGCGCTCCAGCGGTTTCTGTATTGATCCGATAGAAAAGAAACCACTGAACCACTTTTTACCGGGTACTCCGGTTTTATCATTTGGCACAGCAGGCTGTAATCTTGCCTGCAAGTTCTGCCAGAACTGGGATATGAGCAAGTCGAGGGAAATGGACACCCTGGCTGATCAGGCTATGCCTGAGCAGCTGGCTCTGGCTGCGTTGGAAAAGGGCTGCAGAAGCCTGGCTTTTACCTACAATGACCCGGTGATTTTTATGGAATATGCCATAGATGTTGCGCTGGCTTGTCATGAGCAAGGTATTTGCCCGGTAGCCGTCAGTGCCGGTTATATTTGCGAAGCCCCCAGAGAAACCTTCTTTCAATGCATGGATGCGGCCAATATTGACCTGAAAGCATTCACTGAGTCTTTTTATAAAAAAATTTGTGGTGGATCTTTACAGCCCGTATTGGAAACTCTGAAATATCTCAAGCATGAAACAGAGGTATGGTTTGAAATCACCACCCTGCTAATTCCCGGAGAGAATGATTCTGATCCCGAGCTTAACAGTCTGTGTGAGTGGGTCGTTGAACAACTGGGCGTTGATGTGCCTATTCATTTCACCGCCTTTCACCCTGACTGGAAAATGATGGAGCATACACACACGCCCGCTGGTACTCTTGCCAGGGCAAGAAACATTGCTATCGGAAAAGGCATTCGTTATGCCTATACCGGAAATGTACACGACAGTCATGGGGGGAGTACCTGGTGCCATAACTGCGGGCAATTATTGATTCAGCGAGACTGGTATCAGCTGGGGATCTGGAACCTGGCATCGGGTTGCTGCCATCAATGTGGTGAAAAGGTAGCCGGTGTTTTTGAAGAGCAGCCCGGTGACTGGGGAAGCAAAAGAATTCCTGTACGAATGAAGCCCTGAACGCTATCAGGATAGCCGCTTCTGAGCTTCCCCCGCTCCAGTAGAGTAGATACCTCATTCAGTTTGTTTATGCTGTGCTACATTGACTGAGTTTTACTCACCAAAAGTAGCATTATGAAGTTATCCTTAATCTTCTTTTTAGCCTTGATATATCTAAATTTATTTGTGAGTAGGCTTTATTCAGATGATAGAGTTATATTGAGTGGTGAAGAAGTATGTCATTATCTAAATGCTTCAAACATAACCAATATTAACGGATCTTCTATGGGCGAGACTCATGGTTTCTGTCCGATTGAACAGGTATCAATCAAAACAACTTTTCTTGATAATATGTCTCCATTTTTGGAGGAAATTAAAAATGATTTTAAAGTAGGGCTCTGTTATGGGTTTTATATACCTGCTGTTGGCGTACTGATTATCACTCCATTTTTACTTTTGTTTAGTAAATATATAGCTAGCCCATACCATGTAAACTCACCTACTATGCAGTCAGCCTTTTCAATTTCAAAAGAGGAAGCATTGAGATTCTATAGAAGTGCCATAGTTAA
The DNA here is from genome assembly GCF_024606225.1 of Endozoicomonas sp. ISHI1. Taxonomy (GTDB): domain Bacteria; phylum Pseudomonadota; class Gammaproteobacteria; order Pseudomonadales; family Endozoicomonadaceae; genus Endozoicomonas_A. Next base: position 153,184 of record NZ_JAGRPU010000010.1, read on the forward strand.
GCGTTATTCGAAATCAATTATTGCAGCAGCAGAAGAAGAATTTATTTATCGTTTTATTGGCCTCACCGCTATAGAGTCTCATGTAAAATATTTACTTGGAAAACTTGAATATGATAGTGATGAAATAAATGGCAAGTCTCAATTTTATGCAATTACTATATCCTCAATCGTATTTGGTTTATTGCATCTAAGGAATGTGAATCCTCAAATTGCCCAAGCTTTTATTGCGACTGTTTCTGGTTTTTATTTTGGCTATATCTATTGTGAAAATGGGATGATTGCACCTTTGACCGCTCATATTGTTAATAATGTGCTGCTACTTTCAATAGGAAAAGTTTTAAGCTGGTACGGAATTCGATTACTCACTGGTGGCTTCAAACAATAGGTGCGAACGACTCCCTGATGATGACTCCCTCCAGGGCTGAAGCCTGGTAGCTAGCTATGTTGACAGAATTAAGAGGTGCCCCTCCATTTTTTAATAAGAATATTTGAAAAGAGAGGGAACTTATCTACAGTTGCAAAGTCGAATCATAAAAATACCAATTGAATGGACTATTTTTTCAAAAAACTTAATGGAGAAACTTTCTTATGAAAACTTACTGGAAAAAAATGCTGAAGTGTTCAGTGTTAGCTGGACTGTCCTGCGCTGTTCTTACCGGGCTTAAAGCTGACGAATCTGTACAGGCGTCGCAAAAAAAAGTGGACTTTGAGCTGACACTCGAAGTAAATGCTAAGCCTCTTGCCGAGCTTAGAGGACAATTTATGAGTCCTGACGTCAGATGTAACGTCCATTCAACTTCATGGAATCATGATTCTTCCATGTTGGCAGCTGGAGTAACATGCAAGGACGATCGTAATGTGACAATCCCTCATGTACAAATACTACAGAAGGATATATTAACTTATAAATCAATTCGAATTCCGTCGGGTCAATCTGTAGACAAAGTCAATGCCGTGTTTAGCCCTGATGGCTCACTGTTGGCGGTATCAACGAACGACAAGGGAGTCAGGTTCTATGACGCGAAGAACAATTTTATTCTTAAGCATGAACTTCGTGATAATAACCACACCTATCCTACTTTTGCATTCAGCCCTGACGGTACTTTATTTGCGGTTGAGGATAACCACGATGTAAAGGTGTACAATGTAAAGCGTGATTTTCAGCACGTGGGTACGATTTATAATATTCTGCCGGTTAATTTGAGGTTTCTGTCCGATAACACATTGCTGGTCAGGACTCCATCTGGTGCCTATGTTCTACATTCAAATGATTCATTTAATCTCCATGACATTGTGTACTCTTTCAGATTTAGAAAAGGTTACTATGCTAAAGGTTTGGATTTAAGTTCAGACCGTTCTCTGTTGGCATTCTCAACCCGGCGTGCTGGAGTCTTTTTTCAAAATAGTGACCCCAGAATGATGTGTGAAAAATACTTTCCCTGCTTCGGCTACAACTTTATCAATAAAGATTTTGTCCAAACTGATCTTATTGGCATAACCAGTATGGCATTCAATAATGATGGATCTCTATTGGTTGCAGGTGGGATTGGTTTTGATGATTCTGTTTCTGAAACTGTCAGCATTTTATCGAAAGGTGAATCGGGGTGGTCTGAAATGAAGTCTATCAAAGAACCAAAAACGGCTATAAATAGCGTTAGCTTTAGTCCCGATGGTGAATTGTTGGCGGTAGCCGGGGTTGAGGGCAAAATCTGGTTATACGAAGTCAATCCGGTAGATGAAATAACGCCATCTGAAATGCCAGCTGATGAAATACCGCCTGAAATGTCAGCTGATGAAATACCACCTGAAATGTCAGCTGAAACGCCAGTTGAAACGACCAGCTTGCCCAACTTGCTCGCTGAGTACACGAGGTGCGCTGTTTTCGGGCAGTGTAATTAACGTTAGCTCGATTATAAAAAATGACATGAGAGTCAACTGATAACTAAATTATGTTTACAAGCTAACAGTAAACACCAGTCGTGGCTCTCATTTCCCTGCTTAATCTATTCTATAAACTCCATGATTTCTGCTTATCTTCTAAACCCGCCCGGGAGGTAATATTGCAGCCTCAACAAAACAGGCGCCCCTCCATTAAGAGAAAATAATCACTCCTTGGCAACCGGAACGAATAGAAATTGGCAAGAGAGTCTACTTCGTTTGTCATGATCTGTAGTCATTCAGTTACGGTCATAGTCTCGGACTCCACATGCATCTGGCATATTTACTCTGCTCAACATGCATTACTGTAATGCTGTACTTATTAATTCAATGGTTGTTTTGTAGTCACTTTCTAAGCCAAAATTAGCACACGCTGTTAAAAAAGCGTTGTCATTTTTCAATGACTCGTAGATTGTTGATAAATGCTCTTTTGCCTTTGCGTAGATTTCTTCGTCTTTTAGATTGTCTGTTTTACAAAAATCTTCAGATTGTAGAAATCCATGTACATCTCTACCCATATGAGATGAAAGGGAAATTATCCCTCCGGAAGCAGACATCAGATGAGTGGCTAAGCCTTGCACCATAAGCCGATCAGAATCTCCATGCAGACAGCGTAAGAATTGGCTTTCCATTCTTTTTATATAGACCTCTTTCGAAGAAGCTGTACCTTGCTGCCGTCTGGCAAGCAATGATGCGTGATATATCCTTAACAATATGACACTGTCGTTAAACTCTAAATTAGAAAAAACAGATACTCTTTGTTCATTTAACTGAAATTGTTTTAAGTGTATCTCATCAAAAAGCGAAATCAGACTACTGATCGCATTATAGAGTGATGCATTGACATTATATGAATACAAAACGGAAATAATAAAAATAACTCGAGTGGTTGTAATTGCTCTGTGATTTTTCATATGCTGAAAGTTTAGTTTTTCGGAAAATTGACCCTGAAATGTAGCACTTTTTTATTATTTTGCAGAATATTGAAAAATATAAGACTTGCAGCAAGGGGGGGGGAGAATGCAGTTGAACTTCCCCTGATAAATAGAAGCCTGTCTATAACTAAGCTGCTGCTTTGTATGCTGCTGTTGATTTGACTCGTACCGTCAGTCTCTGGAGTCTGGGAGCGAGGTTCATTCAGTCAGAATGCAAATACGACCATGGAATGATAGTGGCTCGTTTTATAGAAAAACTGGATAACCTGCCGCGATGGACTACTTTCTGATCTGGAAGAATTTATTCACTTTGGCACATTAAGATCGGGAGTAATTGTGAACGTCAGGTCCAATCTTTCTCATACCGTCAGGCTGGTTGCGCTCGGCGGTGCTGCCGGAGGGTGGCTTATTCCCGTCCTGGCTCAAACCGGAGTTCAATCTTCGGTAACCAGTGACGAAAGTGGCAACAGTGCCACCATCACCTATTCAAGAACGATGGATGCAAAAGCCATCATAGATACTGACAAGGTTTATCAACTGGGGAAGGATGGTCAATATTACTTTAAAGCTAAAAATGTGGATCAGCCGATTAAAGAAGGAAGGCTGATTCCGGTACAAAGACTGGACAATATCGCACTCGCTGATCCTGTAACTTCTTCCATTCCTCTTGCTCTCGATCACCCCTCAATCGCCAACAAGATGATGATTGAATCGACCTTTAGTGCATATGGTCATTTTACCGGGCTGACGCGAAGTATTCTTAAGGGCCGGATACCAGCCGCTGCCATAAGTGGGGTTGAGGGGAATCTGCTTGAGCAAACCTCCGCAACACTGTTAAAAGCCGAGAATGGTAATGCTTCTGCAAGAGTCGATTATCTGGAGCAGGATGAAAATAATGAAGTTTTTATGCTATCAGTGTCAGAGAGGGCTGCCGCTTTTGTCAGTGGTGACTGGTTCGGACTGGTGGGGCTTTATGGTCATTTTTATGATCAGGATGAGATCGACAACATGGCTGGCTTCAAGTCCGGAGGCTACGGCATTCAGCTGGGGCTACTCAGGCCGGTCTCTGAACACTGGCTATTGGGTGTTTATGGTGCCTGGCAAAAGCTGGACGCTGATCTTAAGGATCATAATGGCGAGTTGGATACAGGCACCTGGAGGCTGGGGCCAACGGTTGCCTGGAGCAAGGATGGCTTTCACGCTGAAGGTCTGCTGACTTATAACTGGAATACTGTTGACAGTAAAGTGCCGCGCTACAACTCGGACTTCAAAAGCGAGGAGTGGGATGCCTATTTTCGCGGCGGTTACGATATCAGTCTCGACAGCGTAACAGTGGGTCTGACGTTAACGCCGGAAGTTCAGTTTCTTTATGCCAGTCAGGACCGGGATAAATATAGCTGGGCTTCGGGTATGGTGGGAAAGAGCACCAACAAAGGCTGGGTGTCCAGAATGGGAGTTAGTCTGACATACGACAGTTTCCTAATGAATCAGCCTGTCGAACTGAAAGCCTCACTGGGTTGGCAGCACAATGATTACGAGCCCGATGATATTGAGTACATGAATTCGAAACACAGTTTAAAAGGTTATGATGAGAATGCTACCTATTACTCTCTGGGCATTGCGACACAGCTGAGCGGGCAGCTAAATATGAATGTTGGTTATGCAGGCACTTGGTCTGAAAATGCTCTGGGGCACTACTTGCAGGCTGGTGTGGAATTCAGGTTCTAAGTTCAGACTGATTTACCAAATTGAGCGGAAAGCCCCGTACTTCTGGTGCGGGGATGGATAGCTCGCAGTCTGAAAGACTGCTTATGCAAGACACTTGCTATATTTACAGCTTTTATTGTAAAATGTAAATATGACTAAGCGAACCTATAAATACCGATTCTATCCGACACCTGAGCAGGAAATACTTCTTGCACAATCGTTTGGCTGTGCTCGGTTTGTCTATAACAATACGCTTCGTTTTCGCACTGATGCCTACTATAAAGAAGGGCAATCCGTTCCACACTCTGAGGCAGAAAAACGGCTGGTTTCGCTTAAGAAAGAGTTTCCATTTCTGGCTGATGTTTCCAGCGTAATCCTGCAACAAACACTCAGGGATCAACAAGAAGCTTTCAAAAACTTTTG
>NZ_JAGRPU010000110.1 GCF_024606225.1 Endozoicomonas sp. ISHI1
TCTGGTCTATCCTCACTGCTCCTACCCATAAAAAGCAAAGGATAGAACCATTAAAAGTCTACTTTTGCACGTATTGATCGTTGTGCCATTCGTCTGCACGGTTGAGTCACAGACCTACCGTTTTATCATTGAGGTTAACCAGAATGGGGCTTCTACAAGCCAGAGTTTTTCTATAAAAACTGAGCCGGGCACATTATCTGAAATGGCAATGAACGATGGGGGAGCGATGCAAAACGAACCATCATACATTACCCGCACAAACGGATATTCAGGGTCAGGCTCACCACCTGATGAAAAACCCTGTAGGCGAAACAAATTTCAGATCATCACTTGTATGTACGGAACGGGCAGCGGGAACTATTCCCGGACAACGGGGCAAGAGGATCATGGTCAGTCATTCAATAGGCATTCAGAAAAACCTCATTATCTATACGACAACGAACATAATGACGAAAATTCGGGCCGACCTACCGACTCCCGACATAGCCTTGACGAAAATTGCCATCAACAGCCCTGTTGTCATCGACAAGGACGCTGTATCTTCGCTCCATCCACAACTATCTGGTGTCGTTCAATCTCAGACGACTCTTTCGCTTGCAGAACAGATGTCTATTTGCAAACAGGCGATCAGGAGTCTGGCCCGGTAAGCCATCCTGCCGGAGGTCCGACAGTTGTCTCGGGTGCTGACAGTACAAGCGGTCCATCATTAACATTAAATCCACCTCCTGCGAAAAAACAAAGGAAGGCAGGCTCTAAAAAATACCGATGTGATCACCCCGGCTGTGAAAAATCATTAAGCTCTCAAGCCTCATTGAGTACTCACAAAAGTCTATATCACACCGGAGAGCAAACCTGCCCTGAGTGCCAGAAGACTCTGCCAAACGCGAAAGCCCTGTCGGTTCACAAAAGAAAAGATCACACCGGAGATCAAATCTGCCCTGAGTGCCAGAAGATCCTGCCAAATGTTCAAGCCCTGTTGACTCACAAAAGAAAAAATCACACCCCGGAGCAAACCTGCCCCGAGTGCCAGAAGACCATACCAAACGCAAAAGCCCTGTCGGATCACAAAAGAAAAGTTCACACCCCGGAGCAAACCTGCCCTGAGTGCCAGAAGACCGTGCCAAACGCTCAAGCTCTGTCGGATCACAAAAGAAAAGATCACACCCCAGAGCAAACCTGCCCTGAGTGCCAGAAGACCCTGCCAAACGCTCAAGCCCTGTCGCATCACAAAAGAAAAGACCACACCCCAGAGCAAACCTGCCCTGCGTGCCAGAAGACCTTGCCAAACGCTCAAGCCCTGAAGGATCACAAAAGAAAAGATCACACCCCGGAGCAAACCTGCCCTGAGTGCCAGAAGACCCTGCCAAACGCGAAAGCCCTGTCGGATCACAAAAGAACAGATCACACCCCAGAGCAAACGTGCCCTGAGTGCCAGAAGACCCTGCCAAATGCTCAAGCCCTGTCGGTTCACAAAAGTGAATATCACACCGGAGAGCAAACCTGCCCTGAGTGCCAGAAGACCCTGCCAAACGCGAAAGCCCTGTCGGTTCACAAAAGAGAATATCACAGCGGAGAGCGAACCTGCCCTGAGTGCCAGAAGACCTTGCCAAACATGAAAGCCCTGTGGGAGCACAAAAGAAAATATCACACCCCAGCGCAAATCTGCCCTGAGTGCCAGAAGACCGTGCCAAACACGAAAGCCCTGTCGGTTCACAAAAGAGAATATCACAGCGGAGAGCACACCTGCCCTGAGTGTCAGAAGACCCTGCGAAACGCTCAAGCCCTGTGGTATCACAAAAGAAAAGATCACACCCCGGAGCAAACCTGCCCTGAGTGCCAGAAGACCCTGCCAAATGCTCAAGCCCTGTCGGATCACAGAAGGCAACACCGAAAACGAAAGCTTGATGATGCAAAGTCAGGTGATTGATTTCTGCTTGTCACAGGCTCAGGGGGTGAAGGGCTAAACGTTTTTTACGACAGTCATCAGGTATAAAGTATCGGCGTTTCAGTAAAATTTCTGCATATTTGAAATGGATGGGAGAATCCATGAACCACTCTGTTTTGATTCCTTGCCCCTTATTCTCTGGTCTATCCTCACTGCTCCTACCCATAAAAAGCAAAGGATAGAACCATTAAAAGTCTACTTTTGCACGTATTGATCGTTGTGCCATTCGTCTGCACGGTTGAGTCACAGACCTACCGTTTTATCGTTGAGGTTAACCAGAACGGGGTTTCGGTAAGCCAGAGTTTTTTTATAAAAACTGAGCCGGGCACATTATCTGCGATGCCAATCAACGATGGGGGAGCGATGCAAAACGAACCATCAAACATTACCCGCACAAATGGATATTCAGGGTCAGGCTCACCACTCGATGACAAACCCTGTAGGCGAAACAAATTTCAGATCATCACTTGTATGTACGGAACGGGCGG
>NZ_JAGRPU010000111.1 GCF_024606225.1 Endozoicomonas sp. ISHI1
GCAAACGAAAGGCACAACCACCAATACGTGCAGGAGTAGGCTTTTAATAGTTCTATCCTTTGTTTTCTATGGATAGGAGCAGTGAGGATAGACGAGATTTGTCATCGGTTAACCCGCCGCAGGTGATTGACAGATGGACGTGAACATTGCAATTGAGATCATAACCGAACGTGTGCAGTGCCCTTCCCCTCTGAGCCTGTGACAAGCAGACCTCAATCACTTGACTTTGCACCATCAAGCTTTCGTTTTCGGTGCTGCCTTCTGTGATCCGACAGGGCTCTCGCGTTTGGCAGGGTCTTATGGCACTCAGGGCAGGTTTGCTCCGAGGTGTGATCTTTTCTTCTGTGATCCGACAGGGCTTTCGCGTTTGGCAGGGTCTTATGGCACTCAGCGCAGGTTTGCTCTCCGGTGTGATATTGACTTTTGTGAACCGACAGGGCTAGAGCGTTTGGCAGGGTCTTCCGGCACTCAGGGCAGGTTTGCCTTCCGGTATGATCTTTTCTTTTGTGAGTCGAAAAGGCTTTCGCGTTTGGCAGGGTCTTATGGCACTCAGGGCAGGTTGGCTCCCCGGTGTGATATTCACTTTTGTGACTCGACAGGGCTTGCGCGTTTGGCAGGGTCTTATGGCACTCAGGGCAGGTTTGTTCTCCTGTGTGATCTTTTCTTTTGTGAGCCATAAGGGCTTTCGCGTTTGGCAGGGTCTTCTGGCACTTAGGGCAGGTTTGCTCTGGGGTGTGATATTGACTTTTGTGAGCCGACAGGGCTTGAGCGTCTGGCAGGATCTTCTGGCACTCAGGGCAGGTTTGCTCTGGGGTGTGATCTTTTCTTTTGTGAGCCGACAGGGCTTTCGCGTTTGGCAGGGTCTTCTGGCACTCAGGGCAGGTTTGCTCTCCGGTATGATCTTTTCTTTTGTGATTTGATAGGGCTTCAGCGTTTGGCAGGATCTTCTGGCACTCTGGGCAGCTTTGCTCCGGGGTGTGATTTCTTCTTTTGTGAACAGACAGGGCTTGAGCGTTTGGCAGGGTCTTCTGGCACTCAGGGCAGCTTTGCTCTCCGGTGTGATATTGACTTTTATGAGCCGACAGGGCTTGAACGTCTGACAGGATCTTCTGGCACTCAGGGCAGGTTTGCTCTGGGGTGTGATCTTTTCTTTTGTGAGCCGACAGGGCTCTCGCGTTTGGCAGGGTCTTCTGGCACTCAGGGCAGGTTTGTTCCGGGGTGTGATCTTTTCTTTTGTGATCCGAGAGGGATTGAACGTTTGGCAGGGTCTTCTGGCATTCAGGACAGGTTTGCTCCCCAGTATGATCTTTTCTTTTGTGATCCGACAGGGCTTGAGCGTTTGGCACGGTCTTCTGGCACTCTGGGCAAGTTTGTTCTCCGGTGTGATATTGACTTTTGTGATTATACAGGGCTTTCGCGTTTGGCAGGGTCTTCTGGCACTTAGGGCAGCTTTGCTCTCCCGTGTGATATTGACTTTTGTGAGCCAACAGGGCTCTCGCGTTTGGCAGAGTCTTCTGGCACTCACGGCAAGTTTGCTCCGGGGTATGATCTTTTCTTTTGTGAACCGACAGGGCTTGTGCGTTTGGCAGAATCTTCTGGCACTCACGGCAAGTTTGCTCCGGGGTATGATCTTTTCTTTTGTGATCCGACAGGGCTTGTGCGTTTGGCAGAATCTTCTGGCACTCACGGCAGGTTTGCTCTCCGGTGTGATATTGACTTTTGTGAGAGTTCAATGAGGCTTGAGAGCCAAGTGATTTTTCACAGCCGGGGTGATCACACCGGTATTTTTTGGGGCCTGCCCTCCTTTGTTTTTTCGCAGGAGGCGGATTTAATTTTAATGATGGACCGGTTGTGCTGTCAGCTCCCGAGACCAGTGTTGGAGCTTCTTCAGGATGGCTTACCAAGCCAGATTCCTGATCACCTGTTTGCAAATAGACATCTGTTCTGCAAGCGAAAGAGTCGTCTGAGGTTGAACGACACTGGGTGCTTGTGAAGGGAGCGAAGATACAGCGTCCTTGTCGATGACAGCAGGGCTGTTCATGGCAATTTTCGTCAAGGCTATGTTGGGAGTCTGTGGGCCGACCCGAATTTTCATCATTATGGTCGTTGTCGTATAGAGAATGCGATTTTTCTGAATATCTATTGAATGACTGAACATGATCCTCTTGCTCTGTTGTCCGGGAATAGTTACCGCCGCCCGTTCCGAACATCAAAGTGATGATATGAAATTTGTTTCGTCCACAGGGTTTGTCATAGGGTGGTGAGCCTGACTCTGAATATCCGTTTGTGCCGCTAATGTGTGATGGTTCGTTTTGCACCGGCCCCCAATCGGTCATTGGCACCGCAGATA
>NZ_JAGRPU010000112.1 GCF_024606225.1 Endozoicomonas sp. ISHI1
TGTGAATCGACAGGGCTTTCGCGTTTGACAGGGTCTTCTGGCACTCTGGGCAGGTTTGCTCTGAGGTGTGGTCTTTTCTTTTGTGATCCCACAGGGCTTCCGTGTTTGGCAGGGTCTTCTGGCACTCAGGGCAGGTTTGCTCTGGGGTGTGGTCTTTTCTTTTGTGATTCGACAGCGCTTGAGCATTTGGCAGGATCTTCTGGCACTCAGGGCAGGTTTGCTCCGGGGTGTGGTCTTTTCTTTTGTGATTCGACAGGGCTTGAGCGTTTGGCAGGGTCTTCTGGCACTCTGGGCAGGTTTGCCCTCCGGTGTGATATTGACTTTTGTGATCCGACAGTGCTTTCGCGTTGCGCAGGGTCTTCTGGCACCCAGGGCAGGTTTGCCCTGATGTGTGATCCTTTCTTTTGTGAACCGACAGGGCCAGAGCATTTGGTAGGGTCTTCTGGCACTCAAGGCAGGTTTGCTCTGAGGTGTGGTCTTTTCTTTTGTGATTCGACAGGGCTTTCGCATTTGGCAGGGTCTTCTGGCACTCAGGGCAGGTTCGCTCTCCGGTGTGATATTCACTTTTGTGAATCGACAGGGCTTTCGCGTTTGACAGGGTCTTCTGGCACTCTGGGCAGGTTTGCTCTGAGGTGTGGTCTTTTCTTTTGTGATCCCACAGGGCTTTCGTGTTTGGCAGGGTTTTCTGGCACTCAGGGCAGGTTTGCTCACCTGTGTGATATTGACTTTTGTGATCCGACAAGTCTCTCGCGTTTGGCAGAGTCTTCTGGCACTCAGGGCAGTTTCGCTCTCCGGTGTGATATTGACTTTTGTGAGTGCTCAATGAGGCTTGAGAGCTAAATGATTTTTCACAGCCGGGGTGATCACATCGGTATTTTTTGGAGCCTGCCTTCCTTTGTTTTTTCGCAGGAGGTGGATTTAATGTTAATGATGGACCGGTTGTACTGTCAGCACCCGAGACAACTGTCGGACCATCAGCAGGATGGCTTACCGGGCCAGACTCCTGATCGCCTGTTTGCAAATAGACATCTGTTCTGCAAGCGAAAGAGTCATCTGAGGTTGAAAGACACCAGATAGTTGTGAATGGAGCGAAGATACAGCGTCCTTGTCGATGACAACAGGGCTGTTGGTAGCAATTTTCGTCAAGGCTATGTCGGGAGTCGGTGGGTCGGCCCGAATTTTCATCATTATGTTCGTTGTCGTATAGATAATGAGATTTTTCTGAATGTACATTGAATGACTGACCATGACCCTCTTGCCCCGTTGTCCGGGAATAGTTCCCGCTGCCCGTTCCGTACATACAAGTGATGATCTGAAATTTGTTTCGCCTGCAGGGTTTGTCATCAGGCGGTGAGCCTGACCCTGAATATCCGTTGGTGCGGGTAATGTGTGATGGTTCGTTTTGCACCGGCCTCCCATCGTTCATTGGCATCGCAGATAATGTGCCCGGCTCAGTTTTTATAGAAAAACTCTGGCTTGCCGAACCCCCGTTCTGGTTAACCTCAACGATAAAACGGTAGGTCTGTGACTCAACCGGGCAGACGAATGGCACAACGACCAATACGTGCAAGAGTATACTTTTAATGTTTCTATCCTTTGTTTTCTATGGATAGGAGCAGTGAGGATAGACGAGAGGATAAGGGGCAAGGAATCATATCATAGTGGTTCATGGATTCTCCCATCCATGGTAAACGTGCTGAAATTTTACTGAAACGCCGATGTTTTATACCTGATGACTGTCGTAAAAAACGTTTAGCCCTTCACCCCCTGAGCCTGTGACAAGCAGATATCAATTACTTGACTTTGCATCATCAAGCTTTCGTTTTCGGTGTTGCCTTCTGTGATCCGAAAAGGCTTTCGCGTTTGGCAAGGTCTTCTGGCACTCAAGGCAGGTTTGCTCTGGAGTGTGGTCTTTTCTTTTGTGATACGACAGGGCTTTCGCATTTGGCAGGGTCTTCTGGCACTCAGGGCAGGTTTGCTCTGAGGTGTGGTCTTTTCTTTTGTGATCCCACAGGGCTTTCGCGTTGGGCAGGGTCTTCTGGCACTCAGGACAGGTTTGCTCTGGAGTGTGATATCGTTTTTTGTGAACCCACAGAGCTTTCGCGTTAGCCAGGGTCTTCTGGCACTCAGGGCAGGTTTGCTCTGGGGTGTGATATTCACTTTTGTGAACCGACAGGGCTTGAGCGTTTGGCAGGGTCTTCTGGCACTCAGGGCAGGCTTGCTCTGGGGTGTGATCTTTTCTTTTGTGATCCGATAGGGCTTTCGCGTTTGGCAAG
>NZ_JAGRPU010000113.1 GCF_024606225.1 Endozoicomonas sp. ISHI1
ACTGATCTTTGAGTTGGGGATCAATAGAATTGTCTTCGATTATGTTTTTGATCCAATCCTCTTTTTTGTCGGATCCGCTACCGGCAATCTTCTCTTGTAATATGGCTTTGATCGGATCGTCTTCGGACATGACATCGTCAGATTGACCTTCAGTTCCGACATATGTAAATAGATTTTCAGCCTCAAGGGAGGCCAGTCCGAACTTTAATCGGTATTCAACAGTACTTTTGTCAGGCCGCAAGGTAAAAACAATACGGTTTGGTTCAGGGTAGAGCGCGTCGATGGAGGTTGACGGTCTGGCAGCAGCCGTAACCGCAACGGCGTAATTTGCATGGATACCTGTTTTGGCTAACTCCCTCAAAACTCCAGGTACAACAAAAAGTTTATGGCTAGCATCCAGTACACCCACAGAATCTACAAGGCCTTGTGCAGAGTTATAAAAATAGAATGCTATGTTTTGTACGGTGGTATCTCTTGGGATCGCCATTCTTAAAATCGATGATAGCGTTTTCGTTACATGCTCTGCACGGGAACTACTATGTGAACTGTACTCAAAGAAATGAACAGTTCCGGTAATTATGACTTTAGTGTCTTCACCAATGTTTGTGAACGGTATTCCTTTTACTGTTTCGAGTTTAAGTTCTCCTCGTCCCGATGCACCAATAACAACGTTATACAAAACGCTGTCTTGAGTGCGGTACCCGTCATAAAGATCAGTAGACTTTATTAAATATTCTCTGTTATTTTGAAGAGTTAGAGAAAAATTAATCACTATTAATTTATCGTATAGTCGCCTACGCACTATTTGTGACGGTTTGAATAAAAGATCATAAGATTTCCTATTATAGAAGGGATTGTTCGTTGAGAATTCATGAAATGGAACGATCACAGGTCTTTTTTGCATTTGGATTTTTTGTAATCTTTCAAAAGATCCATAAGCTAGTTTAGTGATAATGTGGTAGTCAGCCTCATTTTTATCATATGAAAGTTGAGTTGACATCATTGCAACTTTATTAATGTCATCGCCGGAGATCTTCACTTTATTATTATCATAGAATTGAATTAGAACCTCCCTTATCTTTGCTGTGAATTCTTTTTCGCTTAATCTGAGTTGTTTAAAATCTTTTACGGCATCATGAATATGAACGATTTCATTAAGTGATATTTTGACTAGAGCGTTTTTTGAGCGAGATATTAATACCATTGGCTGGTTTGAATTATCAAGAGTGCTGCCGAAAAAAATACTTGCTAAATTTGTTGTTACTCCTAAAAATACTCTATTTATGGTATGGTCCGTTGTATGATATTCCCCTAGTCTTTGGAATAGATTATCAATACTGGTTTTTTCTATGATACTTTTAACCAGTCTGATGTCTTGTTCTGGAAGGTTTTTATCGTATGTCTCAAAATAAGGACTAGGGTCTTGAATAATACCATCTGAGAACATTTTTTCTGAAAGAGCACGTATCACAGCTCTTTCGATCTGACTTTTTCTTTCATCAGTTAATGGTGTTTCCAATGTATGGCCGAGCGAAGTCATCGCTTCTGTTAAGAAGTCAATGTTCAGTTCTGGTAGTACTCCTTTATCAATATATGCACCTCCTAAGTCTAATTCACTATGCAGACCTAAAAATCTTTCGGTTAGTAACGTGTTAGTAAAGCTTAAACTGTAATTAATGTATTGAATCTCTTTTGGTTTGAAATTATCCATTGTTCTATGAACGTCAATATTGTCAATGGATATTTCAATTTTATTTAGCATCTCATTGGTTTTATCCCATTGTATGGTAAACGACTGCTTTACATTATCTGAAAAACTGGATCTCAGTATATTCAATTGTTCTACTGTTGTACTTTCACCCATAAAATCATCAATTTTTTTCCAGGTGTTATCTTTCAACCTCGCAATATCATCATCGGGGGAATCTTTCTCAATAGCATCTTTGTTTATCTCGGAAATCAGCAGCGAATATAGAATTTTTCGGTATGCCAAAAGTTCAGGAGCCCATAGATGGATTTTATAGTCAGGGTTTACATTGGCCCATATTGCCAGAAAACTTAACTCCCAACCTTCAGCAGGACCGACAATACTAACATGAATATTCTTGGGTATGGTTGGCATGATAACACCTGATAGATTGACCTAGCAGCCTGTCGGACTTAAGGCTGTCCTACTGCGGTTGCAATAAATTGGTCTAAAAATTCCTGCTTCTTCGTCAAATAGCTCGCTATTCTCCTCAGAAGCAGAAATTTTTATCCTCAATTTCT
>NZ_JAGRPU010000114.1 GCF_024606225.1 Endozoicomonas sp. ISHI1
TCATTGCCAATCGCAGACGCTTCGTTAATATCATTGCCAACCGCAGACGCTTCGTTAATATCATTGCCAACCGCAGACGCTTCGTTAATATCATCTTCAAGCTGTTGGCTCGTCAGATCACTTATCTGATGCCAGAACGCAGGCCAAAATTGAACGTCATGGGCATTCCACGCTTCTATCCGCTGATTAGCCTTCCAAAGATAAGGCTGGGAAGCGGGTTTTTTCAGCGTTTGTTTTTCTTCTTCCGTCAGGGGAAATACGCTATTGGCGTCCACGCCTGTCGGGCCAAACTCATCATTAAACCAGCATTGCTGCCAGTATCGGTACAGTGACCGGTTGAGAATATCCTGCGACTCATCCGGCTCCGGCGAAAGACCGGATGCCTGCCATCTGGCCTGAGCGACCCTCTTAATGATTTCCGTTTTGGCTTTCTCTCCGTCCAGACGAGTGTTAATGCGAATTTCATGGCGTTTTTCATCAATACTGTTGCGATTACTGCGTCGTATCAACCAGGGCCGATCAATGCCCGATACCGTTTGGGTGAACCATTCGCACAGTCCGGAATCAAGTGTTTCTTTACTAATGGCAAGAGCCGATGACTCGGGCAGTTCCTCCAGTGACAGGTGGGCGGCCATCAGGTAAAGCCGGTAGTGCTGATTGAGGCATTGATGAAGTGCTTTTTCGGTAAAATCGCCTCCTCTGAGAACCGCTTTGGCGACATTCTGTAAATCGCGACTGGTTGGCTGTAACGGCAGGTTTTTCCGTTTCAGGCAAGCCCTTAGCTGACAATGTTGTTTTGTCAGCTTTTCGGCCACGGTTTTCCCCTCGGGGGTCTGTGGCAACACTTTCTCAGCAATGGCCTGCAATTCTTCCGGGTTATACTGCCGGATGGGCAGATGTCGGAAACGCCCTTTCAGCGCCGGTGACAGGGGTTTTCTCCCGCTATACTCAGGCGGGTTGATGGTGGCAAACAGATGGAAACCCGGATGGGCGTCACCGGCCAGAATATCGTTCAGCTCACCTTCCAGATGCTGGCTGTCGATCAGATTCATTTCCGAAATCACCACGATGCCACCTTGCACTTTTGCCTTCTGGATCGTTTCACACACTTTCTCCCAGGAACAATCACAGGCATTCAGGAGAAAAACTTCCGGCATGGATTCTCCCCGTTGCTCAGCCTGCTGTTTGACGCTTTCAATTACCAGGTTGAGCGTGGCATCCTTGCCCCGTCCCGCCGGTCCTTCAATCAGTGTCGCCTGACGACCGTCGTGTTTCCTGTTGAGATGATAAGCCTGCTGACAGCGGCTTAAATCCTGCCCAAGCCGTTGCACCAGCTCAATGACTGCCGAGCCGGAGGTATCAAACTCAGGTCGGGTTTGTTCGGTGAATTGCATGAAGGGCTGCTGTATATCCTTCAGGTTCTGTGTATGAACTTTGTCGCTCAGGGTGTTGTCCGGTTCGTAACGGGCAGCAAACCAGATGTCCAGTGCTGACAGGGCATCCTGATGCGTCTCGGTGATTTCGGGACTCAGTACATCCCGAAAACTTTGTTGGATCAAACTGTTCATATGCTTACAGGTAACACTGTCGTTTACGGGTAGGGCACGATCCAGATACCAACCTACCCAACTGCAGATATCCGTTAAATCCCTGGGGGTAAACTCATGCTCGGGCAACAGCTCCTGATAATATTGCCACATTGCCATCACACTCTTGGTGGCACTGTGTGCAATGTCGTTTATTTGATGTTCCGGCAGATGCCGTTGCAGCTGATTGATCAGAGCGGGTTCCACCACCCTGTCCCGAAGAAAAGCCTGGTCCAGGCGTGGGTAATAAGCTCTGGGCAATTTTTCTCTCAGGGCCGGGTCCAGCTGGCGCCCGGCGTAATGATCCGGGTTACCGGTGAGAATCACCCGATGTTTCGCGCTGACCTTGACAGGATGACCGTTCACATAGATGCAGGGTTGCGGTTCCCACAAGCCGTTCAATGATGCCAGCAATCCGGCCCGGGCCAGGTTAGCCTCATCCAGCACCAGGGTAATGTATTCTCCGTCTTTGTCGGATTTGGTATTGGCCCATTCCATCAATGCCCGGTTTTGCTGTGCCATAGAGCGGTCGCCATCGGCGTGGTGTTGCCACTGCCAGCGTTTCATCAGGGTCTGTTCGCTGTCAGAAGGTCCAAGGGAAATGACTGCTGCCTGTCCTGAAGCCTTTGCCATTTT
>NZ_JAGRPU010000115.1 GCF_024606225.1 Endozoicomonas sp. ISHI1
AGAAAGTGCTCAAATTCATCCACTGTCTGATAACCTTCGACATCTCTGACAGCCTTTATGTAGTTCTTAAGTTCAACCTTGTTGATCAGACCTTCACGCAGCAGACTTATGATCTTGTTGCCGCTGGCAGAATGGGTAGCGAAGTATTTCGAGAAGCTTTTCGGGCCCCCTGATTGAAGCTCAAGGAAGTGGAGGGCTGTTTTGCCCATGCTGTAAATTTCGTCGTCGTATTGTAGAGCCCCTTTTTTTATCGAATACCTGGCTCTGCGCAGAAGCCTGAAGATTTCATTCATGTCACTCCCGGGCAGATCTTCAATAGGCTCTATAGGGGATCCCGGGAAGGTTGTCTTCAGGCTCTTGTAAACTTCCACAATCCCACTGGCCTGTTTAAACGTCAATTTGTCTCCGACCAGTGCCTGCAAGTGAATCGGTGCAAATTCATCATCAAAATCGAAAGTCGGAAGGTAGGGTATGGTCTTACCACTTTCTACTGCTAATTCTGCCAGACCGAATGCCACTTCCAGAGCTTGTTTTTTGATAGAGTGTTGCTCTACGAAGGCGTTAATAGCGGTCCAAACTTTTACCTGTTTCGGCGTATACTGGAAGGGACCACCGTCGTTTTTGACGGCTTGCTGTGCCGCCTTCAGGGCCTCCTTCAGTCTCTGAATGTCTGCTTTCATGAATTCAATTTCATCTTCCAGATAGGCCTGTTCCAGAAACAGATGCCGGATTTTACCGTCAGTACCATCACTCCCACCTTTGACTTGAGTGTATTTTTTCCTGGTTAAAAGCAGTTCACCCTCGACCTCATGGGATTCGTCCCGACCATGGGCATTTGTGTAATCTTCACTGCTACGAAGCTTATTCAGTCTGCGATGAAAACCTGCCAGCTTACTTTCAGCTTTTGCTATTAACCACCTGGCTGTGGCTACATCACGATCAAGCCTGTATCGTGGTTTAGGTCCCAGGCGAGCGATTTGCCTGTCAAGCTCATCATCAATGGCTGCGATACGCTCATTAACGTCAGGCTGACCCGCTTTGAAAACTTCTTTATCCAGCTGTTGGAGTTTTGCTGCAATAAGACGGTTCTGGTCGTCGATCCTGGCATCATCTTTATAATCTTTAATGTTGAGTTGATGAGCAATTTTATTGTTACAGATTCTCCTGGCACCCTCATCTTCATAGAGTTCGTCTACTCTGCCCCGTAATTCCTGAATTCTGTCTCTCAGAGCATATTGCCGGACAGACAGGTTGGCATCGTCTTCAAACTCTACCTCCAGATCACTGGCCAGTTTAGCTATGAAACTTTTGCCTCTCTTTATAGCATGAGGGTTTTCATGAGGGTCGATATCCAGCTCGTCCTCCAGAACGATAAGACGACTTGCTTGTTGTTCTCTGGCTCGCTGATCCGATTCTTTGATTACGTAGTTGAGACGATCACGAATCGTCATGCGTTTGATGTCCATTTCCAAAGGGTTCCCTTCCAAATCCTCCCAGTCTGGCCTGTCTTCCCACCAGAGCGTCTCGAGCATCTTATCCAGCTCGTCATTTGAGATATCACCGGCATCAAGTCTTGTAAGAATCCTCTCCAGTCTTGCTGTTTTGTAATCATCTCCATTGACTTTGATGTTGAGTAATCTTTCCATTTGGTAAAGTGTCCTCAGGGCCTCTTCCTCTGACCGCTGTCTGGCTTCTATGATTTGTTCACGTATGTCTTTAGAAATGAACTGACGAAGGACATACACACTTTCACTTTCTTTGTAGTATTTACCCCCCACATGAGCTATCAATACCCTACGAATTGTCTCCAGTACCTCGGGCATCAGTTTGGGATGGCCCGGTGTTTTGATGTCTTCCAGTTCAATTTCCAGCTTTGAAAGCTCCAAGAGCTTGTCATTTACCTTTAATTCTATACTGGCGCGGTCTTTCAGACGGGTGTCTTTGGCCGGATCAATGCCAAGAACCACTGCCAGAGCGTCTTTTCTGACTTTGGTGTAAAAATCCTCTATATCGAGCTGATTACTCATTGCCTTAAGTTGTTGACGCAGACCTTCTTCCCGGGCTTTCATTGTCTTAAATGTTTGCAGCAGGTGTTCCTGTTGAGCGTCAATATTTTTATTGCTATCAAAATTCTGAATGTTTAAATGAGCGGCAATGGTTGCATAACGAGCTTTTAT
>NZ_JAGRPU010000116.1 GCF_024606225.1 Endozoicomonas sp. ISHI1
TCTTCCGGCACTCAGGGCAGGTTTGCTCTGGGGTGTGATCTTTTCTTTTGTGATCCGACAGGGCTTGAGCGTTTGGCAAAGTCTTCTGACACTCAGGGCAGCTTTGCTCTGGGGTGTGATCTTTTCTTTTGTGAACCGACAGGCTTTTCGCGTTTGGCAGGGTCTTCTGGCACTCAGGGCAGGTTGGCTCCCCGGTGTGATATTCACTTTTGTGACTCGACAGGGCTTTCGCGTTTGGCAGGGTCTTCTGGCACTCTGGGCAGGTTTGCTCCGGGGTGTGATATTTTCTTTTGTGAGCCGACAGGGCTTTCGCGTTTGGTAGAGTCTTCTGGCAATCAGGGCAGGTTTGCTCTCCGGTGTGATATTGACTTTTGTGATTCGACAGGGCTTGAGCGTTTGGCAGAGTCTTCTGGCACTCAGGGCAGGTTTGCTCTGGGGTGTGATATTTTCTTCTGTGATCCGACAGGGCTTGAGCGTTTGGCACGGTCTTCTGGCACTCAGGGCAGGTTTGCTCCGGGGTGTGATCTTTTCTTTTGTGATCCGACAGGGCTTGTACGTTTGGCAGGATTTTCTGGCACTCAGGGCAGTTTCGCTTTCCGGTGTGATATTGCCTTTTGTGAGTTCTCAGTGAGGCTTGAGAGCTAAATGATTTTTCACAGCCGGGGTGATCACATCGGTATTTTTTGGAGCCTGCCTCCCTTTGTTTTTTCGCAGGAGGCGGATTTAATGTTAATGATGGACCGATTGTACTGTCAGCGCCTGAGACAACGGTCGGAACTTCAGCAGGATGGCTTACCGGGTCAGATTCCTGATCGCCCGTTTGCAAATAGACATCTGTTCTGCAAGCGAAAGAGTCGTCTGAGGTTGAACGACACTGGATACTTGTGGAGGGAGCGAAGATACAGTGTCCTTTTCGATGACAACAGGGCTGTTCATGGCAATTTTCGTCAAGACTATGTCGCGAGTCGGCGGGCCAGCCCGAATTTTCATCATTATGGTCGTTGTCGTATAGAGAATGCGATTTTTCTGAATGTCTATTGAATGAGCGACCATGATCCTCTGGCCCCGTTGTCCGGGAATCGTTACCGCCACCCGTTCCGTACATCAAAGTGATGATCTGAAGTTTGTTTCGCCTACAGGGCTTGCCGTAGGGTAGCAAGCCTGACGCTGAATATCCGTCTGTGCGGGTAGCACGTGATGGTTCGTTTTGCACCGAACTCCCATCGGTCATTGGCGTTCCAGATAATGTGACCGGCTCAGTTTTTATAGAAAAACTCTGGCTTGTCGAAGCCCCATTCTGGTTAATTTCAACGATAAAATGGTAAGTCTGTGGCTCAACCGGGCAAACGAAAGGCACAAAGACCAATACGTGCAAGAGTAGACTTTTAATGGTTCTATCCTTTTTTTCTTCGGATAGGAGCAGTGAGGATAGACGAGAGAATAAGGTTGACCCGCCGGAGGTGATAGACATATAGATGTGAACATTGCACTTCAGATCATGCCCAAACGTATGCAGTACCTTTCCCTGCTGAGCCAGTGACAAGCAAAATCAATCACTTGACTTTGCATCATCAAGCTTTCGTTTTCGGTGTTGCCTTCTGTGATCCGACAAGGCTCGAGCGTTTGGCAGGGTCTTCTGGCACTCAGGGCAGCTTTGCTCTCCGGTGTGATATTTACCTTTGTGCACCGACAGGGCTTTCGCATTTGGCAGGGTCTTCTGGCACTCAGGGCAGCTTTGCTCTGGGGTATGATATTTTCTTTTGTGATCCGACAGGGCTTGAGCGTTTGGCAGGGTCTTCTGGCACTCAGGACAGGTTTGCTCTTCGGTGTGATCTTTTCTTTTGTGAGCCGACAGGGCTTGAGTGTTTGGCAGGGTCTTTTGGCACTCAGGACAGGTTCGCTCTCCGCTGTGATATTGACTTTTGTGAACCGACAGGCCTTGAGCGTTTGGCAGGGTCTTTTGGCACTCCGGGCAGCTTTGCTCTGGGGTGTGATCTTTTCTTTTGTGAACCGACAGTGCTTTCGCATTTGGCAGGGTCTTCCGGCACTCAGGGCAGGTTTGCTCTGGGGTGTGATCTTTTCTTTTGTGATCCGACAGGGCTTGAGCGTTTGGCAAAGTCTTCTGACACTCAGGGCAGCTTTGCT
>NZ_JAGRPU010000117.1 GCF_024606225.1 Endozoicomonas sp. ISHI1
GACGATTCGCGAGACAACCGATTTGGAGCCCCGACTGCGGGTGGCCCATACTAAACGGCAGCCGAAAGCCCTGGGATTGGCAGAAAACGATAAGCTCTCAATGAGAGATCACGTTGCCTTTAAGACCGCCACGTATCAGCAAAACGCCCAGGTAAGTCATTGGCTCAAACAGCAGCCGGAAAACCCTTTGGTCATTCAGATCAATGACCAGACCAGCCTTAGCCAGCTATTTGATAATATCTATATCACCTCGGAACAAAAGGCGCATTTTGGACGATGTGAGACTGAGTTGCAGAAGGCATTAACCACTGGCAAGCCGGTTGTATTGCGGGGACTGGAGAGTAATCCAACGCTTCAGGCGCTACTGGAACCCCTGGCTGTTGGGCAACCTCTGTTGGTGAATGGCCAATTACAGGCCTACCCGGAAGCTGATGTCACCTTGCTCTGGCCTGAGTCTGCGAAGAGCCCGTCTTCAGTATTTAATTCCATGGTTGCCAAGGGTAAACCCTGTCCTGAGGTCGATCTCTGGGAGATCAATGCTACCAAGCATGAGATCATCCGGACTGAGCTGCCAGAACAAGCACTCTATGAACTTTACGAAGCGTTTAAAACCGTACCTGCCCAGCTTTGTAACCCACTGCCAGAAATGACCGAAGGGTTATTGAATAACCTGATACTGGCTGCCCGGCGAGCACAGCAGGTTGACCAGTCCCCACAACTTTTACCCCGCCACTGGCGCAAGGCCATCAATAGCACCATCACCCATGGTACCCGCCAGCATCCGGTCGTGCGTGATTTTATGAAAGTAGCCTGTTGGCAGTTACTGCCAGATGCTCATGAAAAGCCGGATGAGGATCGAGCCCCCTCGGTTGACCCGGACCATTTAAATGACATTATTAAAAGTACCCAGCGGTTTGATAGAGCGTTTGTGGAGCAGAACCTGTGGCCACTGGCCAGAGCCTTTGACCCGGCAGCATTTAATAAAAAACTACAACTGTCTTATGAAAGTCCATTTCCAGAGTGGGGTAAAGAGAGAGCTTTAGACAGGCTCTGCACCATGATCATAGCCCATACACCAGAGAAACAACGTGATGTTCTAGCCTATCAGTTGGAAGTCGATCCGGAGGCAACGCAGTCCTGCCCACCATTAGCCACCAGACCATCAAGGCAGATTAAACGTTTGCAGGATGCACTGGCTGCTGGCTGGCAGTTACCTTTGCCACCAGGGCAGACCCGATCCGATGCCATTCACGCTCTGGCCAATGATTGTTTTCAGATGGCCAGAACAGCGCGTTCTGAGGCAGAAGGCATTGAACGTATAAAATATCGACTGTCTGAATCACTGGAATGGACGGGTTCCGCTGAGAAGCCCCTGGCAGCACTGGCCCGGGACCTTTTTCACGGCCAGACGAATCAGAAGGATCGTGAAAGTCGTCGATTATCCCGACTCCATGAGCGGCTTACAGACTCTCCCGTTATATTCCTGCTGGGGGAAACCGGCACCGGAAAAAGTTACTTTTCCGCCAGAATGGCAAAGACTTCAGGACAGGCTTCGGTGCTCTCCCTTGGGCCTTCTGACAGCGAACAGACTCTGATGAAACGCTGGCAGTGGCAAGAACACGCCGATGGCGACCGCTCTATGGCGCAGCAAAACCGGGCATTGATGGAATGGGCCAATACCCCTTCTGACAATGACGGACACTATGTCACCCTGGTTCTGGATGAGGCCAACCTCGCCAAAACCGGATTGCTGGCGTCACTTAACGGCTTATGGGAGCCGCAACCCTGCATTTACGTGAATGGTCATCCTGTCAAGGTTGGCCCAAAACACCGGGTCATTCTCACCGGCAACCCGGATCATTACGCCGGGCGCCAGCTCGACCCGGCCCTGAAAGAAAAACTGCCGAGGGCTTACTACCCGCGCCTGGACCGGGCATTCCTTCGGGACAGAGTGGTAGAACCAGCTCTGGTCAGGCAGTTACAACGGCATTTGCCAGAGCCGCAAATAAACGACATTGCACACAATGCCACCGAGTGTGTGATGGCACTCTGGCAATATTATCAGGAGCTGTTGCCAGAGCATGAGTT
>NZ_JAGRPU010000118.1 GCF_024606225.1 Endozoicomonas sp. ISHI1
CCTGGAGAACTTGTTTTCTGTTCAAGCTCGACAACAAAATGTCTGGTCAACGGATGAGCCTGACAGACGATGGGCAATGTCATGAGTAACAGTGGTGCCGCAAAGAGTGAGTGCTTAATCATTCTACATTTTCATTCTGATGAATATTGCCTCTGTTGCCTACCTTGCCCCAGTCTCGTTCAGAGCGTTCACGCAGTCGATATTGCCCATCTCGGTTGCGATGGATATTGGGGTTGTGCCATCAGATGCTGCGGCGTTGAGATCCGCCCCGGCATTGATCAGGAGTTTCACGATGTCGGGATGGCCTTTCTGGGCTGCGATGAACAACGGGGTATTGCCACCCGTAGTCCGGGCATTGAGATTTGCCTTGGCTTCGATCAGGAGTTTCACGATGTCGGGATGGCCGTTCCGGGCTGCGATGAGCAGAGGATTGAGCCCATCTTTTTTGCAGGCGTTGAGATCTGCCTTGGCTTCGATCAGGAGTTCCAGAATCTCGGTATGACCATTCTGGGCTGCGACATACACTGAGGTAACGCCATCCGCAGTCCGGGCGTTGAGATCCGCCCCGGCTTCGATCAGGGCTTGCACAATGTCGGTATGGCCGTTGTTGGCTGCGATAAGCACTGAGGTGACACCACCCGTAGTCCTGGCGTTGAGATCTGCACTGGCTTCAATCAGGAGTTTCACGATGTCGGTATAGCCCTTCTGGGAAGCGATGAGCAGCGGTGTGACGCCATTCCTGGTGGGGGAGTTGAGGTCTGCCCCGGCTTTGATCAGGCGTTTCACGATGTCGGTATAGCCGTTCCGGGCTGCGATGAACAGTGGGGTGGAACCATCCAAAGTCCTGGCGGAATGCTTAGTGCGGTTATTGAGATCCGCCCCGGCTTCGATCAGGGCTTTCACAATGTCGGTATGGCCGTTGCGGGCTGCGATGAATAGTGGGGTGCCGTCATCCTCAACCCGCGCGTTGAGATCTGCCCTGGCGTCGATCAGGAGTTTCACGCAGTCGGTATTGCCCGTTTCGGCTGCGATGAACAACGGGGTGGCGCCATCCGCAGCCTGGGTGTTGAGATCTGCCTTGGCTTCAATCAGGAGTCTCAGGATGTCGGTATGGCCCATCTTGGCTGCGGTCGACAGCGAGGTGACGCCATCCATCGTTCGGGTGTTGAGATTCGCCCCGGCGTTGATCAGGCGTACGACGATGTCCTTGTGCCCCTTACCGGATGCCAATATCAGGGCGCTGAAACCATCATTCATGAGGGTATTGACATTGACTCCCTCTGCCAGTGACTTCTCCACCTGATCCAAATCCCCCCGCAAACAGGCAAGATAAAACGCCTGATCGGGGAAAAATGTATCCGGGTGAGACTCCCCGGTGTTCTCATTCACCATAGGCATCGGATTTTGCCGACACATTGCACACCGGCGAGACCCCATGGGCTGATCAACAAAACACCTCGAAATACAGTCCAGGTCGAAGTACTTGCCACAACATTGGGTTTTGACGACCACAAGCGCTTCATCACGACCGTGGAAGTGAAGCAGGCAAATAGGACAGGGATCGGACTCCAGCGGTACGTCAGTGTCCATGGGGACAGTGGGGTGGGCAATGCCATCCATTGACAGAACATCCGTGTTAGTCACATGACCTGCGCACTCCGGGCAGTGTCCATTGTCCAAATGTGGGCATGAGTTTTGTTCGGGCGTTGCTTCTGTCTGGCCTGTCGAATTTTCTGCGGAATTCATCGGCCAATCAGCAAGCCAACTGCTATCGGATGATGGCCGGAATTGACAAACGCCGTGACAGGGAGAGACGAAACAATCTAAACCCAAAGTGTGTAAATGTGGCTGTGAGCCTCCGTTACCATCAGCAGAGTCAGAATAAAGGAAGCTATTGAAAGAGCCTGCCGGGTGGGTGGTGGCTTCCTGAGCTTGCTGCCCCGATGACTCTGATGGTGGGCGTTGTTGCTGGTAATTACCA
>NZ_JAGRPU010000119.1 GCF_024606225.1 Endozoicomonas sp. ISHI1
AGTACCGGACCATCGTTGGAACCGTTAATAGTGATAACAATATTATGCGTTGTGCCATCCGCACTCTGAATCTGAATGGTATCGGTCAGGCTATTGGTGGTTGTTGCGCCAACCCCCAGCGCCTGGATGTCGGCATGGGCGTTATCCAGGCTGTAAGCCCAGTGACCATCAGCATCAAGGTTCAGGATGCCATGGGTTGCTGTGTAGTTACCTGCCTGAAAGTGATCCTGCCCAGCGTCTTCATCGGTGATAGTCAGGCTACCAGTGATTTGTAATGAAGCGTCCTCAGTGACGCTACCGGAGTCTGTTCCGGCAATTACTGCCGAATCAGATTGACCCTGTACGGTAATGACCAGATTTTGGGTATCGGTGGCTCCGTGTTGATCCGTGACTGTAACGGGGATGGTCACGGTTCTATCCTGACCGGCCGCAAGGGATTGATACGCAGCATGGCCCGGATCAAAAGTATATTGACCATCACGGTTGAGCGTGAAGCCATCAACTGGTGTGGAAATTGAATAAGCGACGGATGCACGGGCATCCGGATCTTGTGAAGTGATCTGCCCGCTAAGCTGGCTGCCATCTTCCGTCGCACTTTGTGCCTGTATCTGATCAAGCACGGGGGCGTCGTTGGTACCGCTCACCGTTAGCAACAAGGCTTTAGTATCAGTAGCGCCACTACCGTCAGTCACCGTAACCGGGATCACGATTCTTTGCGTATCGCCTTGGGCTAAGCCGTTGTAGGCCGGATCGGCCGGGTCTAAAGAATAAGTGCCATCGGCATTCAATGTAAACCCTGCCACTGTCATCGTGGTGGAGTAGGTTGCAGTGTCGCCCGTATCGACATCGGCGGAAGTAATAGTTCCCGTAGTAAGCTGGCTGGCTCCCTCTGTTGCAGAGGCGGCGGAAATGGCGTTCAGTACCGGACCATCGTTGGAACCGTTAATAGTGATAACAATATTATGCGTTGTGCCATCCGCACTCTGAATCTGAATGGTATCGGTCAGGCTGTTGGTGGTGGTTGCGCCAGCCCCCAGCGCCTGGACGTCGGCATGGGCGTTATCCAGGTTGTAAGCCCAGTGACCATCAGCATCAAGGTTCAGGATGCCATGGGTTGCTGTGTAGTTACCTGCCTGAAAGTGATCCTGCCCAGCGTCTTCATCGGTGATACTCAGGCTACCAGTGACTTGTAATGAAGCGTCCTCAGTGACGCTACCGGAGTCTGTTCCGGCAATCACTGCCGAATCAGATTGACCCTGTACGGTAATGACCAGATTTTGGGTATCGGTTGCTCCGTGTTGATCCGTGACTGTAACGGGGATGGTCACCGTTCTATCCTGACCGGCTGCAAGGGATTGATACGCAGCATGGCCAGGATTAAAAGTATATTGACCATCACGGTTAAGCGTGAAGCCATCAACGGGTGTGGTAATTGAATAAGCGACGGATGCACGGGCATCCGGATCTTGTGAAGTGATCTGCCCGCTAAGTTGGCTGCCATCTTCCGTCGCGCTTTGTGCCTGTATCTGATCAAGCACGGGGGCGTCGTTGGTACCGCTCACCCTTAGCAACAAGGCTTTAGTATCAGTAGCGCCACTACCATCAGTCACCGTGACGGGGATCACGATACTTTGCGTATCGCCCTGAGCTAAGCCGTTGTAGGTCGGATCGGCCGGGTCGAAAGAATAAGTGCCATCGGCATTCAATGTAAACCCTGCCACTGTCATTGTGGTGGAGTAAGTTGCAGTGTCGCCCTTATCGACATCGGCGGAAGTAATACTTCCCGTGGTCAACTGGCTGGCACCTTCTATTGCAGAGGCAGCGGAAATGGCGTTTAGTACCGGGCCATCGTTAGAGCCGTTAATGGTGATAACAACATCATGCGTTGTGCCATCCGCACTCTGAATCTGAATGGTATCGGTCAGGCTGTTGCTGGTCGTTGCGCCAG
>NZ_JAGRPU010000011.1 GCF_024606225.1 Endozoicomonas sp. ISHI1
TGCCGCTGGTACGAAAACGAGGCAGCACATACCTGTCGCAGTCTTGACCTACCTTGCTTCCGAAGCGGTATCAAGAACTGGAGCCAGCGCTATTTCGACGTTAATTCTAAGAAAAATGAGCGTAAGGGATATTAAAACTGAATGGTATGCGGCTGTGGAATACGCAGTATTTTCGATGTTTAGTGGGATTTTGGCAGGCGCTGTCGCCTATGAGGCCATGATCCATAAAGGCTTCAGGCCAGCAAAAGCGATACTTGCTTCTGTTGTCAGCGCAGCGATTGTGGGTACCCTCTCGGGAATTATTTCATTGTTAACCATTGATTTGGATGGACAGCCACAGGCTGGAATCGTAGCCGGACTCGGAGCCGGAATCGGAGCCGTAGCCGTAGCCGGAGCCGGAGCCGTAGCCGGAGCCGGGCCCGTAGCCTTTGTTGGAGCTGGAGCCTTAGCCCTGGTCGGAGCCTTTGTCGGAGGCGGAGCCGGAGTCGGAGCAGCAGCCGGAGTTGGAGCCGGAGCCGTAACTGGAGTCGGAGTCGTAGCCGTAACTGGAGCCTCAGTCCTGGGGGGAGTCGGAGCCTTGCTTATGTTCGGCAGCTCGAAGATAACCTCAAACAACCCGTTGATCAAAGCCGGTGTCACTCTGGTGCCTGCGCTGACTTTCGCTGTTGTCAATAGTCTTTCAAACTACGCCGTTTATGGCTATCCACTGGAACAAGGCTTTTCTGAGACCGGCTCGACTCAGTGGAAAAAGTTCTATGCGCCCCTGGATTATCTCTCGACTCTGTTTAACTGACAGACTCAACGGTCAGCCACTGAATCAGCGGTGAACTCTGGCAGCTAACGCTTTGTTCAAACGCAGTTGCGTTTAATGGAAGCGACTCTGAATTGAGGCTGAATACTTCAATGTCTCGTGGGGGGCGATTGCAACTGATTGTTGGATGGGCCCTGCATTGGCTCTTTCTATGCAGTTAAAAGAGTACGACGTTTGTTGTTTATATTCCCGCGCTCAGACTTCGTTTACGATCTATATTTCCAGTTCAGTCACTGTATCTGGGAAATCACCATGAATAAGTCGTTCAACCTTTTTCCGTTACTTTTGTGTTTGCTCTATTCGATGGCAAAGGCCAGCCCCCCCTCACAAAATGATTTTGATTTTCTTGAGCCTTTTAATGACACCGCACCGGTGGCAAATGGTCTTGAGTTAACGGGAAGCATCGCTGGAGTCTCTTTGTCTACCCTGCTTAATCTGGGTATATGGTGGGGTGTCTGTAAAACGGCGGGGATAGTTTCCGGGCTTTCAGGCACACATGATCTGGCTGCATCGGATACAAAGGAGCTGGAGCAAATGAAAACAGATTTCTGTTTGCAGCTGGCTCCCGTGATTACCACCGCCGAAGTGGCACTGGCCGGACATGTGTCCCCTTGGCCCCTGGAACAGCGCTGGTGGAAACCCCTGTATTTTGCCGGTGCAGGAATGGCAGCTTATGTTGCTCCTACGAAAACGAGGGAGCATATACCTGTCGCAGTCTTGACCTACCTGGCGTCCGAAGCGTTATCAAGAACTGGAGCCAGCGCTGGTTCGGCGTTAATGCTAAGAAAAATGAACGTAAGGGATATTAATACTGAATGGTATGCGGTTGGGGAATACGCAATATTTTCTCCGATGAATGGGATTATTGCAGGGGCTGTCGCTTATGAAACCATGATCCATATAGGCTTCAGCCCAGCAAAAGCGACTCTTGCTTCTGTTATCAGCGCAGCTATTGCGGGTACCCTCTCGGGAATTGTTTCAATGCTAACAATTGATGTGGGCGGAGAGACAAACGCTGTAGTCGCAGCCATATACGGAGCCGTAGCCGGTGCCGGAGCCGGAGTTACTGCCTTTGTCGGAGCCGAAGCCGGACTCATAGCCTTAGCCGGAGCCGGAGCTGGAGCCGTAGCCGTTGCCGTAGTCGTAGCCAAAGTCGAAGCAATGGCCGCAGGCTTAGCTGGAGCCACAATCGTGGGCGGAGCCGGAGCCTTGCTTATGTTGGGCAGTTCGAAGATAACTTCAAACAACCTGCTTATCAAAGCCGCTGTCACGCTGGTGCCTGCGTTGACTTTCGCTGTTATCAATAGTCTTTCAAACTACGCCGTTTATGGCTATCCATTGGAACAAGGCCTCTCAGAGACCGGCTGGACTCAGTGGGAAAAGTTCTATGCCCCCCTGGATTATCTCTCGACTCTGTTTAACTGACAGACTCAACGGTCAGACACTGAATCAGCGTTGAATTCTGGCAGCTAATGCTTGCTCCGGTGGCTATGCCGAAGGCACAGTCTGTCGGAAGTATTTGATAGCTGCTTTATTTGTACCGCGCTATTTGCACTGCACTTTAATTTACAACGCACTTTGTAGTTAAGGATATTGTTATTCATAGCTCCTTATAGAATCTATATTTCCAGTTCAGTTACTGTATCTGGGAAATTACCATGAAAAAGTCATTCAACCTTTGTCCGTTACTTTTGTGTTTGCTCTATTCCATGGCACAGGCCAGCCCTCTCTCACAAAATGATTTTGATTTTCTTAAGCCTCTCAATGATACCGCACTGGTGGCAAACGGGCTTGAGTTAACGGGAAGCATTGCTGGAGTCTCTTTGTCTACCCTGCTCAATGTGGGTATATGGTGGGGTGTATGTAAAAGAGCAGGAATAGTTTTCGGGCATTCAAGCACACATGGTCTGACTGAATGGGATGCAAAGGAGTTGGAGAAGTTGAAAACGGATTTCTGTTTGCAGCTGGCTCCCGTGATGACCACCGCCGAAGTGGCACTGGCCGGGCATGTGTCTCCCTGGCCCCTGGTACAGCGCTGGTGGAAACCCCTGTATTTTGCCGGTGCAGGAATGGCAGCTTATGCTGCTAATGCGGAAACGAGGAAGCTCATACCTCTTGCAGTCTTGAGCTACTTCGCTTCGGAAGCGTTATCAAGAACTGGAGCCAGCGCTATTTCGGCGCTAATTCTAAGAAAAATGGGCGTAAGGGATATTTCGACGGAATGGTATGCGGCTGGGGAGTATAGAATATTGTCTCCGATTTATGGGCTTATGGCAGGGGATGTTACCTATGAAGCCATGATCCACAGAGGCTTCAGGCCAGCAAAAGCGATTCTTGCTGCTGCTGTCAGCGCAGCGATTGCGGGTACCCTCACGGGAATTATTTCGGAGTTAATAATTGATGAGGACGGACAGACAAAGGTTGGAGTCGAAGTCGGAACAGGAGCCGTAAACGGAATCGTAGCTTTAACCGGAATCGGAGCTGTAACCGGATTCGGCGTTGTATACGCAATCGGAGCTGTAAACGGAGTCGGGGCTCTACACGGAGCTGCGACCGGAGTTATAACCGGAGTCGTGGCCGGAGCCGGACTCGGAGTCGGAGTCGGAGCCTTGAACGGAGCCGGAGTGGGAGCGGGAGCCTTAGCCGGAGTCGGAATCAGTGTCTTGGGCTCAGCCTTGTGCGGAGTGGGAGTCTTGCTAATGTCGGGCAGTTCGGTGGTAGCCTCAAACAACCCGTTGATCAAAGCCAGTGTCACTCTGGTGCCTGCGTTGACTTTCGCTCTTATCAATAGTCTTTCAAACTATGCCGTTTATGGCTATCCACTGGAACAAAGCTTTTCAGAGACCGGCTGGACTCAGTGGAAAAAGTTCTATGCGCCCCTGGATTATCTCTCGACTCTGTTTAACTGACAGACTCAACTGTCAGCCACTGAATCAGCGGTGAATTCTGGCAGTTAACGCTGAGTTCAACCGCACTTGCACGTAATTGAAGCGACTCTGAATTGAGATTGAATACTTCAATGTCTCATGGGGCGGTAGCGACTGATTGTTGGATGAGCCCTGTATTGGCTCTTTCTATGAAATTAACAGTGCACGACTTTTTGTTGTTTATGGTCCCACGCTCAGGCTCCGTTTGGGATCTATAATTTCCAACTCAGTCAGCGTGTCCGGGAAACCACCATGAATAAGTCATTCAGCCTGTGTCTGTTACTTTTGTGTTTGTTTTATTCGATGGCACAGGCCAGCCTCCCCTCACAAAATGATTTTGATTTTCTTGAGCCTTTTAATGACAGCGCACTGGTGGCAAACGGGCTTGAGTTAACGAAAAGCATTGCTGGAGTCTCTCTGTCTGCGCTGCTCAATCTCGGTATATGGTGGGGTGTCTGTAAAACTGCGGGGATAGTCTCCGGGCTTTCAAGCACATCTGATCTGGCTGAATCGGATACAAAGGAGCTGGAGCATATGAAAACAGATTTCTGTTTGCAGCTGGCTCCCGTGATCACCACCGCTGAAGTGGCGCTGGCCGGACATGTGTCTCCCTGGCCTCTGGAACAGCGCTGGTGGAAACCCCTGTATTTTGCCGGTGCAGGAATGGCAGCTTATGCCGCTAGTATGAAAACGAGGGAGCACATACCTGTTGCAGTCTTGATCTACCTCGCTGGCGAAGCGTTATCAAGAACTGCAGCCAGCGCTAGTTCGGTGCTAATTCTAAGAAATATGAGAACAAGGGAGATTGCACCTGAATGGTATGCAGCTGGGGAATATGCAGTATTGTCTATTATGAATGGGGTTGTGGCAGGGGCTGTCGTCTACGAAGTCATGATCCATAAAGGCATCAGGCCAGCACAAGCGACTACTGTCTCTGTTGTCAGCGCAGCTATTGCGGGTACCCTCTCGAGAATTATTTCGGTGCTAACAATTGTTGTGGACGGACAGCTAGAGGCTGGAGTCTCAGCAGCAGCCCGAGTCGTAGCCAGTGTCTTACCCGGAGCAGGAGCCGTAGTCATCGGAGCAGGAGTCGCAGCCTTAGCCGGACTAGGAGCCAAAGACGTAGCTGTAGCCTCAGTCGGAGCTGGAGCATTAGTCGCAGTCACGGCCGTAGTCGAAGACGCAGCCTTAGTCGGAGCCGGAGCCGGAGCCTTAGCCAGACTCGGAGCCAGAGCCGAAACCCTTGCTGTAGCCTCAGTCGGAGTCATAGTCACAGCCGGAGCCGGAGCCGGAGTCGCTGCCTCAGCTGGAGCCTCAGCCTTCAACGGAGTCTCACTCTTGCTTATGTTGGGCAGTTCGAAGATAACCTCAAACAACCCGTTTATCAAAGCCGGTTTCACTCTGGTGCCTGCGTTGAGTTTCGCTTTTTTCAATAGTCTTTCAAACTACGCCGTTTATGGTCATCCACTGGAACAAAGCTTTTCAGAGACCGGCTGGACTCAGTGGAAAAAATTCTATGCGCCCCTGGATTATCTCTCGACTCTGTTTAACTGACAGACTCAACTGTCAGCCACTGAATCAGCGGTGAATTCTGGCAGCTAATGCCTGCTGCGGTGGCTGCGCCGAAGGTGCCGTCTGTTGGAAGCACTTGATAGCTGCTTTATTTGCAACGCGCTTTATTTTCACTGCACTTTGTAGATAGGGATATTGTCACGCATAGCTCCGTTTAGAATCTATATTTCCAGTTCAGTCACTGTATCTGGGAAGTCACCATGAATAAGTTATTCAACCTGTGTCCGTTACTTTTGTGTTTGCTCTATTCGATGGCACAGGCCAGCCTTACCTCAAAAAGTGATTTTGATTTTCTTGAGCCTCTTAATGACACCGTACTGGTGGCAAACGGGCTTGAGTTAACGGGAAGCATCGCTGGAGTCTCTTTGTCTACCCTGCTTAATCTGGGTATATGGTGGGGTGTCTGTAAAACAGCGGGAGTAGTCTCCGGGCTTTCAAGCACACATGATCTGGCTGAATCGGATACAAAGGAGCTGGAGCATTTGAAAACGGATTTCTGTTTGCATCTGGCTCCCGTGATAACTGCCGCCGAAGTGGCGCTGGCTGGACATGTGTCTCCCTGGCCTCTGGAGCAGCGCTGGTGGAAACCCCTGTATTTTGCAGGTGCAGGAATGGCAGCTTATGCCGCCAATACGAAATCGAGGAAACTCATACCTTACGTAGTCTCGGCCTACCTTGCGTGCGAAGCGGTATCAAGAACTGCAGCCAGCGCTATTTCGGCGTTAATTTTAAGAAAAATGAGCGTAAGGGATATTACAAATGAAAGGTATGTGACTGGGGAATACGCAGTATTGTCCATCACTAGTGGGATTATGGTAGGGGCTGTCGTCTATGAAGCCATGATCCATACAGGCTTCAGGCCGGCAAAAGTGGCTCTTGCCTCTGCTGTCAGCGCAGCGATTGCGGGTGGCCTCTCGGGAATTATTTCAGTATCAAAAATTGATGTGAGTGGACAGACAAAGGCCGGAGCCGGAGTCTTAACCGGGGCCATAGCCTATGTCTCAGCCGGTGACGGAGCGGGAGCCGGAGCGGGAGCCTTAGCCTTGGCCGGAGCCTTAGCCGGAGCTGGAGTCGGAGCTGGAGTCGGAGCCGCAGCCGGATCCTTAGCCGGATCCTTGGCCGGAGCCGGAGCCGGAGCTGGAGCCTCAGCCCTGGGCGGAGTCGGAGTCTTGCTTACGTTGGGCTGTTCGAAGATAACCTCAGACAACCCGTTTATCAGAGCCGGTGTCACTCTGGTGTCTGCGTTGACTTTCGCTGTTGTCAATAGTCTTTCAAATTACGCCGTTTATGGCTATCCACTGGAACAAAGCTTTTCAGAGACCGGCTGGACTCAGTGGAAAAAGTTCTATGCCCCCCTGGATTATCTCTCGACTCTGTTTAACTGACAGAATCAACTGTCAGCCACTGAATCAGCGGTGAATTCTGGCAGTTAACGGCTGCTGCGGTGGCTGCGCCGAAGGCGCCGTCTGTTGGAAGCATTTGATAGCTGCTTTGTTTGCAACGCGCTTTATTTTCACTGCACTTTGTAGATAAGGATATTGTCACTCATAAGCTCCGTATAGAATCTATATTTCCAGTTCAGTCACTGTATCTGGGAAATCACCATGAATAAGTTATTCAACCTGTGTCCGTTACTTTTGTGTTTGCTCTATTCGATGGCAAAGGCCAGCCCCCCCTCACAAAATGATTTTGATTTTCTTGAGCCTCTTAATGACACCGCACTGGTGGCAAACGGGCTTGAGTTAACGGGAAGCATCGCTGGAGTCTCTTTGTCTACCCTGCTCAATCTGGGTATATGGTGGGGCGTCTGTAAAACAGCGGGAATAGTTTCCGGGCTTTCAAGCACACATGATCTGGCTGAATCGGATACAAAGGAGCTGGAGCAAATGAAAACGGATTTCTGTTTGCAGCTGGCTCCCATGATCACCACCGCCGAAGTGGCGCTGGCCGGACATGTGTCTCCCTGGCCTATGGAACAGCGCTGGTGGAAACCCCTGTATTTTGTCGGTGCAGTGATGGCCGCTTATGCTGCTAATACGGATACGAGGGCACTCATACCTGTCGCAGTCTTGACCTACCTTGTGTCCGAAGCAGTATCAAGAACTGGAACCAGCGCTATTTCGGCATTAATTCTAAGAAAAATGAGCGTAAGGGATATTAAAAGTGAATGGTACGCGGCTGGGGAATACGCAATATTATCTGCGATTAATGGGGTTGTGGCAGGGACTGTCGTCTATGAGGCCATGATCCATAAAGGCTCCAGGCCAGCAAAAGTGGTGCTTGCTTCTGTTATC
The DNA here is from genome assembly GCF_024606225.1 of Endozoicomonas sp. ISHI1. GTDB lineage: Bacteria > Pseudomonadota > Gammaproteobacteria > Pseudomonadales > Endozoicomonadaceae > Endozoicomonas_A. The sequence goes on from NZ_JAGRPU010000011.1 coordinate 7,605, forward strand.
AGCGCAGCGATTGCGGGTAGCCTCTCGGGAATTATTTCATTGTCAATATTTGATGTGGACGGACAGATGAAGGCCGGAGCCGTAGCCTTAGCCGGAACCGGAGCCGCAGCCTCAGCCGGAAGCGCAGCTGGAGTCGGAGCCTTAGCCGGAATCGGAACCGGAGTCTTGGCTGGAGCCGGAGCCGGAACCATAGCCTTTGCCTTAGCCGGAGCCAGAGTCACCGGAGCAGCAGCTGGAGCCGGAGTCGGAGTCGGAGCCCTAAGTGGAGCCTTTGCTGGAATCACAGCCCTAAGCGGAGTAGGAGCCTTCCTTATGCTGGGCAGTTCGAAGATAACCTCGAACAACCTGTTGATCAAAGCCAGTATCACTCTGGTGCCTGCGTTGACTTTCGCGGTTATCAATAGTCTTTCAAACTACGCCGTTTATGGCTATCCACTGGAGCAAAGCTTTTCAGACACCGGCTGGACTCAGTGGAAAAAGTTCTATGCGCCCCTGGATTATCTCTCGACTCTGTTTAACTGACAGATTCAACTGTTAGTCAATGAATCAGCGGTGAATTCTGGCAGCTAACGCTGATTTCAACAGCACTTGCACGTAATTGAAGCCGCTCTGAATTGAGGCTGAATACTTCAATGTCTCATCGGTCGGTAGCAACTGATTGTTGGATGAGCACTGCATTGGCTCTTTCTATGCAATTAACAGTGTACGACATTTGTTGTTTATGATCCCGCGCGCGGGCTCCGTTTGGGATCTATATTTCCAGTTCAGTCATTGTATCTGGGAAATTACCATGAAAAAGTCATTCAGCCTATGTCCGTTACTTTTGTGTTTGCTCTACTCGATGGCACAGGCCAGCCTCCCCTCACAAAATGATTTTGGTTTTCTTGAGCCTTTTAATGACACCGCACTGGTCACAAACGGACTTGAGTTAACGGAAAGCCTTGCTGGGGTCTCTCTATCTACCCTGCTTAATCTCGGTATATGGTGGGGTGTCTGTAAAACAGCGGGAATAGTCTCCGGGCTTTCAAGCACACATGATCTGGCTGAATCGGATACAAAGGAGCTGGAGAAGTTGAAAACCGATTTCTGTTTGCAGCTGGCTCCAGTGATCACTACCGCCGAAGTGGCGCTGGTCGGACATGTGTCCCCCTGGCCCCTGGAACAGCGCTGGTGGAAGCCCCTGTATTTTGCCGGTGCAGGAATGGCAGCTTATACCGCCAATACGAAAACGAGGCAGCTCATACCTGTTGCAGTCTTGACTTACCTTGCGTCCGAAGCGGTATCAAGAGCTGGAGCCGGTGCCATTTCGGCGCTAATTCTAAGAGAAATGAGCGCAAGGGATATTGCAACTGAATGGTATGCGGCTGGGGAATACGCAATATTGTCTTTGATTAATGGGATTATGGCAGGGGCTGTCGTCTATGAATCCATGATTCAAAAAGGCTTTCGTCCAGCAAAAGCGACTCTTGCTTCTGTTGTCAGCGCAGCGATTACGGGTAGCCTCTCTGGAATTATTTCATTGCTAACCATTGACTTGGATGGACAGGCGCAGGCTGGAGTCGGAATCGAAGCCGGAATCGGAGCGGGAGTAGTAGCCTTAGGTCTGGCCTTAGTCGGAGCGGAAGCCGGAGCCGTAGCCTTAGTCGGAACCGCCGGGGCCGAACACGGAGCCTCAGCCGGAGCAGGAATCGGGGTCATAGCAGGAGCCTTGGTCGGAGCCGGAGCCGGAGCCGGAGCCAGAGCCAGAATCGGAGTTAGAGGCAGAATCTTAGGCGGAGTCATTGCTGGAGCCACAGCCCTGGGCGGAGCTGGAGCCTTGCTTACGTTGGGCAGTTCGAAGATAACCTCAAACAACCCGTTGATCAAAGCCGGTGTCACTCTGGTGCCTGCGTTGACTTTCGCTGTTGTCAATAGTCTTTCAAACTACGCCGTTTATGGCTATCCACTGGAGCAAAGCTTTTCAGACACCGGCTGGACTCAGTGGAAAAAGTTCTATGCGCCCCTGGATTATCTCTCGACTCTGTTTAACTGACAGATTCAACTGTTAGTCAATGAATCAGCGGTGAATTCTGGCAGCTAACGCTGATTTCAACAGCACTTGCACGTAATTGAAGCCGCTCTGAATTGAGGCTGAATACTTCAATGTCTCATCGGTCGGTAGCAACTGATTGTTGGATGAGCACTGCATTGGCTCTTTCTATGCAATTAACAGTGTACGACATTTGTTGTTTATGATTCCGCACGCAGGCTCCGTTTGGGATCTATATTTCCAGTTCAGTCACTGTATCTGGGAAATTACCATGAAAAAGTCATTCAGCCTATGTCCGTTACTTTTGTGTTTGCTCTACTCGATGGCACAGGCCAGCCTCCCCTCACAAAATGATTTTGGTTTTCTTGAGCCTTTTAATGACACCGCACTGGTCACAAACGGACTTGAGTTAACGGAAAGCCTTGCTGGGGTCTCTCTATCTACCCTGCTTAATCTCGGTATATGGTGGGGTGTCTGTAAAACAGCGGGAATAGTCTCCGGGCTTTCAAGCACACATGATCTGGCTGAATCGGATACAAAGGAGCTGGAGAAGTTGAAAACAGATTTCTGTTTGCAGCTGGCTCCCGTGATCACTACCGCCGAAGTGGCGCTGGTCGGACATGTGTCCCCTTGGCCCCTGGAACAGCGCTGGTGGAAACCCCTGTATTTTGCCGGTGCAGGAATGGCAGCTTATACCGCCAATACAAAAGCGAGGAAGCTCATACCTGTCGCAGTCTTGACTTACCTTGCGTCCGAAGCGGTATCAAGAGCTGGAGCCGGTGCTATTTCGACGTTAAATCTAAGAAAAATGAGCGTAGGGGATATTAAAACTGAACATTATGCGGCTGTGGAATACGCAATATTTTCTGTGACTAATGGGATTTTGGCAGGGGTTGTCGCCTTTGAGGTCATGATCCATAGAGGCTACAGGCCAGCAAAAGCGGCTCTTGCCTCTGCTGTTAGCGCAGCCATTGCGGGTAGCCTCTCTGGAATTATTTCAGTGTTAACTATTGATCTGGACGGACAGACAAAGGCCGGAGTTTTGGCAGTTGCCGGAGTCGGAGCCGGAGCCGGAGCCGGAGTCATAACCGGAATCGGAACTGTAACTTCAACCAAAATCGGATTCTTGGCTCTGGCTGGAGCCGGATCAGGAGCCATATCCATAGCTGCAACCGGAGCTGCAACCGGAGCCGTAGCCGGAACCGTAGTTGGAGGCAGAGCACGAGCAGCAGCATTACTTGTAACCTTGGCTGGAGTCTCGACTCTGGGTGGAGTTGGAGCCTTGCTTATGTTCGGCAGTTCAAAGATAACCTCAAACAACCCGTTTATCATAGCCGGTGTCACTCTGGTGCCTGCGTTGGCTTTCGCTGTTATCAATAGTCTTTCAAGCTACGCCGTTTATGGCTATCCACTGGAACAAAGCTTTTCAGAGACCGGCTGGACTCAGTGGAAAAAGTTCTATGCGCCTCTGGATTATCTCTCGACTCTTTTTAAGTGACGGATTCAACTGTCAGCCAGAGGTAAACTCAGGCAGCTAATGCCTGCTTCAGTCGCTCTGCCGGAGGCTCAGTCTATTGGAAGCATTTGATAGTTGTCTTATTTGCAACGCACTTTGTAGTTATGAACATTGTCACTCATAGCTCCGAATAGAATCTATATTTCCAGTTCAATCACTGTAGCTGGGAAGTCACCATGAATAACTCATTCAACCTATGTCCGTTACTTTTGTGCTTGCTCTATTCGATGGCACAAGCCAGCCCCCCCTCAAAAAAAGATTTTGATTTTCTTGAGCCTCTTAATGATTCCGTACTGGTGGCAAACGGGCTTGAGCTAACGGAAAGCCTTGCTGGAGTCTCTTTGTCCACCTTGCTCAATCTGGGAGTATGGTGGGGTATCTGTAAAACAGCGGGAATAGTCTCCGGGCTTTCAAGCACATATGATCTGGCTGCATCGGATACAAAGGAGCTGGAGCCGTTGAAAACAGATTTCTGTTCGCAGCTGGCTCCCGTGATCACCACTGCCGAAGTAGCGTTGGCCGGGCATGTGTCTCCCTGGCCTCTGGAACAGCGCTGGTGGAGACCCTTGTATTTTGCCGGTGCAGGAATGGCAGCTAATGCCGCTAGTACGATAAAGAGGGAGCACATGCCTGTTGTAGTCATGATCTACCTTGCTTCTGAAGCGTTAACAAGAACCGGAGCCAGCGCTATTTCAGCGCTAATTCTAAGAAAAATGAGTACAAGGGATATTGCAACCGAATGGTATTTGGCTGGGGAATATGAAATATTTTCTATGATGAATGGGATTGTGGCAGGGGCTGTCGCCTATGAAGCGATGATCCATAAAGGCTACAGGCCAGCAAAAGCGACTCTTGCTTCTGTTGTCAGCGCAGTGATTGTGGGTACTCTCTCGGGAATTATTTCAGTGCTAACAATTGATGTGGACAGACAGACAAAGACCGAAGTCATAGCAGGAGCTGGAGTCGGGGCCGTAATCTTCGTAGGAGCCGGAGCCGGAGTCGGAGCCGGAGCGACAGCCGTAGCCTCAGTCGGAGCCGCAGGGGCATTAGTCGGAGCCTTAGCCGGGGCCGGAATCGGATTCGGAATTGGAGCTGTTGCCGAAGCTGGAACTATGATCCTCGGCGGAGTCGGAGCCTTGCTTATGCTGGGCAGTTTGAAGATAACCTCAAACGACCCGTTTATCAAAGCCGGTGTCACTCTGATGCCTGCGTTGACTTTCGCGGTTGTCAACGGTCTTTCAGGCTACGTCGTTTATGGCTATTCACTGGAACAAGGCCTTTCAGAGACCGGATGGACTCAGTGGAAAAAGTTTTACGCGCCCCTGGATTATCTCTCAACTCTGTTTAACTGACAGACTCAACTGTCAGCCATCGAATCATTGGTGAACACTGGCAGCTAACGCTGAGTTCAACCGCACTTGCACGCAGTTGAAGCGACTCTGAATTGAGGCTGAATACTTCAATCTCTCATGGGGCGGTTGCAACTGATTCCTATCTGAACAGCTCGGAATGACTCCCGAGCCGTTCAAACACAATGCGATCATCGTCCAGCCTGTAGATTAACAACCAATCTGGCTCAATATGGCATTCCCGCCTGCCATTAAAATTCCCGGTTAAAAGGTGATCTTTGTGCCTGGCAGCCAGGGGCATCTGCTCTACCAGCTGGCGGGTGATAAACTTGAGTTTGTCCATATCTTTCCCCTGCTTCTTCGCTTTTTTAACATCCTTCTGAAAGCGGTTTAAAAATACGGGAATCAACACGCTTAAATATCCAGATTCTTAAACAGGTCATCCAGATCTTTGCACTCTACCAACCCTTCCCCTTTGTCGCTTTCCCCGAAAGCCTTCAAAGTCTCTTCGTTAGGAATACGCACATCAAACGGCAACCCGTTGCACAACTCAACCTGCGTATAAAAAAGCGTAATGGCCTGTGTCGTGTTCAGCCCGATCTTGCGAAACACCGCTTCAGCCTGTTTCTTCAGCTCAGGTTCCACTCTGGCTTTGACGACAGCGCTTTTGCTCATGACGGTTCCCTCTGATTATTGAATGGCGTTTTATAGTGTAGGCCAAACGGGACACAATTCAACATTCAAGAGCCTGTATACGCCCTCTGACCATGGGGTGATGTGATCGGCTTCCATCTGGTTGATGTCGAAGAACTCTTCACACTCGTTGCAGATGCCTTTCTGGCGTTCCTCAGCCGCCTATTGGTGAGATGCACAGTCTGCTGGCAGAGATGTTGCGGGGGATGAGTCGGGAAGAGCGGGAAGCGTTGCTGGGGAAGGTGGGTTGATTATTGATCACCTTGCCTGTACTTGATCAATGAGTAATTAATCGCCGGGCAGCCAACCCCTTTCTGTAACCTGCTCATAGCTCCATGGGCATTCCTTGGGAAAACTGTTTTTATTCAGCCGCTTGCTTTCTGTTTTTATGTAACGGTTTAATTCTTCCATAGCGCTTTTTTTGGCTTTGACGTAGGCTTTTTCGAGTGATTCTTGAAAGTAATTGCTCAAGTAAGGGTTTTCTTCAACGTGAAGATCAATTTCATCTCTAGGGTTGTTGATACTGGGTATCCATGACTGAAGAACTTTATCTTCCACCCAAGGGTCTTTCAGAATTCGTTTCTGATAGTCATATTTGAGCAAATGAACCAACAATATCACTAAATGAGAACATAATTCTCTGACGTCATTACCCATCTCGTGTTCCAGAGCCTCCAACAGATTGTCGATGTCCAGTTGATCGAATTGCTTAGCGGCCAACAATTCACGCTGCTGGCCTAGCCATTGGTGATAGTCAGTCTCGTACAAACTTTTCATTCTTCATCCTCCCCAGGCAGCCAGTCTTCTGTCGTGATCTGTTCAAACGTCCACGGGCATTCCTTGGGAAAACTGTTTTTGTTCATAAGGTGACGCTTGTTAGTTATAAATCGGTTCATCTGCTCTATAGCCCTTTTTTTGGCTTTAGGGTAACTGTTTGCTAAAGCCTCATCCTGCTGGGGTTGTAGGTGTGGGTGTTTTTTAATCAAGTCGTTAATGTCGTTACGTGCGTTAGAGATGCTGTCGTGCCAGCTTCTGAAATATTCTGGTTCCAGAAGCTGCGGGTTGAGTACAAACGTTTGATACTGATACTTCAAAAGATGCAATACCAAAATAACAAGATGAGACTCCAAATTTTCAACATAATTACCCATCTCGTACTCCATCGCCTCCAACAGATTGTCTAAGTCAAGCTGGTCAAATTGGCGCTGGGCCAGTAGCTCCCGTTGCTGGCCTAGCCATGCGGTGTAGTCGGTTTTGTATAAACTATCCATTGGTGATCTCCTCTTTTGTCATTCATGTAATGAGGTGATGGCCACCCCATTGTTAAGGCAGCGTTGAGACATCCCGCAAAACGCCGGACAGGTACTTATGGAGAATACTGGACACCAGTGTCTGGTATGGAATCCCTTCCCGCCGGGCCCGTGACTGAATCGCCAGCAGATCCTGTTGGGAAATGCGGATGTTAATACGCTTATCCTTTTTAAACGTCTCTCTGGCCGCCGCTTCCAGCATCGCCTTGCGCTCAGGCGTCATCACGGATTCATATTCACCCCGTTCAAGGGCATCGAGCAACGTTTGCTCCTCGTTATCCAGTGTTGTTTTTTTCATGTTCAATCTCCTAAATAGTCATGGGTAAATTTGCGGCTGGGAATCAGTGTTTTTAAAAAGTACTCCTGCTCGCTTTCCACGTAAGGCACCAACCAGACGTAACCTTGTGCATTCACCACAAAGATCCGCTCATGGGGATAGGCTTGCTGGTTAGGATGGGCGATGTCATCCAGCAGGCCGCCATTCTCTATGTGGAAAATAACTTCCTCGAAGGACCGATCCCGTTCCAGGATCAGCTGCTGATTCTTCTGGGGGTTCCAGTTAAAGCGTTTCATGAGAGAAGTATAGAGGGTGTGTGCCTTTTGTCATCAATTGGACCGGACAATCGTAACTCAGTGATTGGACTTTCTGCGATTGCACTCCCGGCAAAGCACCTGACCATTCTCCAGCTCAGTCTTGCCACCCTCTGACCAAGGGGTGATGTGGTCGGCTTCCATCTGGTCGGTATTGAAGGACTCTTCACATTGGTTGCAGATGCCTTTCTGGCCCTCATAAAGGGTGTGTTTCTGGCTGTTCGTAAAGGCTCGCAGATTCAGGTGTTTTTCATTGCCCGACAGCAATTATCCATAGACACCTTTTTTGTTGACCACATCGTCAACGGCCATCAGCCTGCCGATAACGTTTGTCACGGGGTTCATAGTAGTTGAGCACTTTGAGCCACATGTTGCCGTTTATTGGATGAGCCCTGCATGGATTCTTTCTGTGCAATTAACAGTGTGCGACTTGAATTAAATGCTCTGAACTTTTTATACAATAAGGAACTGAACGGAGTGCCTTAAACTCAGGCACCCTGAAATATCAAAAGCTTTTGACATTGGAAAGGTTAGGCTTGGCGTCCTTATTCTCTTTATAGATAAGAGCAATGTTGCCAATGGTTTGAATCAGTTCTGCATGAGTCCGGTTGCACAGCTCGGTAATGGCTTCTTTCTTGATTTCACGATCGCCTAAGGCAAACTTTACCTTGATCAGCTCGTGATCGTGCAGGGCACGCACTGTCTCTTCAATAACACCATCACTCAGACCGTTGCCCGCTACCATTACGACAGGTTTCAGCTTGTGACCGAGGGAACGGAAGTGTCTCTTTTTTTCAGAACTAATGCTCATGATTTCAGAATCCTGAGGCTGAATATTCAGTAAGCCGATTGCCTACAGCCATGACAACCGGGCAACAGGTTCCTGGTGGGCGATAAAACAAGGTTGTATATCACATACCTCAGTCGGGGGCTCGCTTCCCGGTTTTTGTTAAGATTGGGAAAGACCGGCTTGGAAACTGTTGATCAAAAGTTCATCATTGTACTTTATTCTCTATGGCTCACAAGTCCAAGAGTCATGAATAAAGTTTTTAAGGTAGATAGTGTAAGGTAGAAATGGCCAGATCCAAAAGCAGTGCCCGCTGGCTACAGGAGCACTTTGAAGACGAATATGTTAAACGCTCACAAGAAGACGGCTACCGTTCCCGGGCCAGCTACAAGCTGATCGAGATTCAGGAGAAGGACAAGCTGATCAAGCCGGGGATGAAAGTGGTTGATCTGGGTGCGGCTCCGGGCGGCTGGTCCCAGGTAGCTATCGAGATGGTAGGTGATAACGGTCGTGTGGTGGCTTCAGACATTCTTCCCATGAACCCCATTGCCGGGGTTGACTTTGTTCAGGGCGACTTTACCGAGGACGCTGTACTGGAAAAAATCCTTGAAACTATCGGCAGTGACAAAGTAGACCTTGTAATTTCAGATATGGCCCCCAATATGAGTGGTACGCTGGCCGTTGATCAGCCCAGAGCTATGTATCTGGCTGAGCTGGCTCTGGATCTGGCCAGGCAGGTGCTGAAGAAAAACGGCTCTTTCCTGACCAAAGCATTTCAGGGGGAAGGGTATCAGGAGTATCACAAGGACATGAAAACCTCATTCCAGAAAGTGATTACCCGCAAACCAGGCTCTTCAAGGGCAAGGTCCAGAGAGGTGTTTTTGTTGGCCAGAAATTTTGTATCCTGAGAACATTTACTTAACCGGGATGTTGGAGTGTTCTGATTGTTCAAGGGGGGATGGTTAAGCGCTATCGAATCTTGACAGAAACCTGACAACCCGTCAGGTAAACCAGAAAAACCTTGTCGCAGCGCAGTTTAAAGCAGACCTGCCGGTATTATAGATTTTTTCTATCTGCCCAATAGCCAGCTGATGACTGTCCCCCTCTCTGCCATTCGTGTATGGTAGGAGGTGCGAATTAACCATACGAGAGAGCAGAGCCGGTAATTATGCCCTTTAAAACCGTTCGCCACAGGCTTCAGTACGCTCAAGTGAGGGTAGCCCTTTGAATGATATGGCAAAAAACTTGATTTTATGGGTCATCATTGCCCTGGTGCTGTTGACCGTATTCAAAAACTTCGATGGAATGCAGTCCTCTACCCAGAAGCTCAGTTATTCTGACTTCATCAGTGCGGTAGAAAATCGTCAAGTCAGCAAAGTAGTGATTGACGGATTTACTATTACCGGACTCATGAACAGCAGTGAGCGTTTTGAGACCAACCTGCCCCCGGCAGTGCCCGATAATCAGTTGATGGACGAGCTGCTGCGCGGCAACGTTCAAATCGAATCCAAGCCTATTGAAAAGCAAAGCATCTGGACACAGTTGCTGGTTGCCAGTTTCCCGATTCTGGTGATTCTTGCTGTCTTCATGTTCTTTATGCGACAGATGCAGGGTGGCGGCGGTGGCCGTGGTGGCCCGATGAGCTTTGGCAAGAGTAAAGCCAGGCTGCTGTCGGAAGATCAGATCAAGACCACTTTTGCTGATGTGGCAGGTGTTGAAGAAGCCAAGGAAGACGTACAGGAGCTGGTAGATTTTCTGAAAGATCCGGGCAAGTTCCAGCGTCTGGGTGGCCGCATTCCTCGTGGCGTGCTGATGGTAGGTCCTCCTGGTACAGGTAAAACCCTGCTGGCCAAGGCTATTGCCGGTGAAGCCAAGGTGCCTTTCTTCACCATTTCTGGCTCCGACTTTGTTGAAATGTTTGTGGGTGTGGGTGCTTCCCGTGTCAGAGACATGTTCGAACAAGCTAAAAAGCAGGCACCATGCATTATCTTCATTGACGAGATTGATGCAGTGGGTCGTCACCGTGGTGCTGGCATGGGCGGTGGTCATGATGAGCGTGAACAAACACTTAACCAGCTGCTGGTAGAGATGGATGGTTTTGAAGCAAACGACGGTATCATCGTAATTGCTGCAACCAACCGTCCAGATGTACTGGATCCGGCGCTTCTGCGTCCCGGCCGTTTTGACCGTCAGGTTGTGGTGGGTCTGCCAGACATCCGAGGACGTGAACAGATTCTGAAAGTACACATGCGCAAGGTACCTATTGGGGATGACGTTGAGCCTGCAGTGATTGCTCGTGGTACTCCGGGTTTCTCCGGTGCCGATCTTTCTAATCTGGTGAACGAAGCGGCATTGTTTTCTGCCCGCGCCAACAAGCGCACGGTGGGTATGCACGAGTTCGATCTTGCTAAAGATAAAATCATGATGGGTGCTGAGCGCAAGTCCATGGTGATGAGCGAGAAAGAAAAACGTAATACGGCCTATCATGAAGCTGGTCACGCTATTGTTGGCCGTCTGGTGCCTGACCACGATCCGGTATACAAGGTCAGTATTATTCCTCGTGGTCGTGCATTGGGTGTCACCATGTTCCTGCCTGAGGAAGATCGTTATAGCCAGAGTAAAGAAGCTCTGATGAGTCAGATCTGTTCACTCTTTGGTGGTCGCATCGCTGAAGAAATGACGCTGGGTAAAGCGGGCGTCACCACCGGTGCATCCAACGATATTCAGCGTGCAACCCAGATTGCCAGAAATATGGTGACCAAATGGGGGCTGTCCGAGAAGCTGGGACCTCTTCAGTATGATGATGAAGAAGGCGAGGTATTCCTGGGCAAGAACTACGGCAGTGGCGGCGGACGCATGAATGTGTCTGGCGAAACCGCCAAGATGATCGACGAAGAAGTGCGTAGCATCATTGATGAGTGCTATAACACTGCTGAGCGACTTCTCAAGGAAAACCGCGATAAGCTGGACCTGATGTCAGATGCGTTGATGCAGTATGAAACCATTGATACTGATCAGATTGATGACATTATGTCAGGCAAGAAGCCTCGTCCACCTAAGGAGTCTTCTGGTTCCTCATCTAACGGTGACGGTGATGCAGGTATCAAGGCGGAAGAGGCTCCTGAAGCATCTGAGCCAAAAGTTGCCGACAGCGATGATGATAAGAAAGGACCTATCGGTGGGCCTGCTGGCGAACACTGATCCCTTCTGACAAAACAAAAAAGGCAGGATTGTTATCCTGCCTTTTTTGTATGATTTGTCCCGTCCTGAAATAAGTTGACAATGTGGAGACTTATTATGGACATCCCACCAGCCATGATTGCCGATCAGTTTTGCCGGTGAAGAGGTTGATAATGCGGTTGGCTGTGTGGCGCAGAATAATTAGCTTATATAGCGATGCATAAATTCTTGGCTATTCTCTCTTTGTACTACGAATAATGATATTGGCCAATGGCGTTCCTTTATTTTTCCAGAACAGAAAGTCAGCACAGGCTGCTGACGTTTTCTATCAAACAAAGAGGGCGAAGTTGGTATTATTGACTAAGTTATGAGAGAAATTGGTGCATTATTACCACTCATTCATAGCCTTAATAGCGTTTGTTTTTTCACAAGCCACGGTGGTTATGCAGTTGTGCTATTCCTCAACCATCATTGAACGGCATAATCCTCACGGGCACAGGGTTCGGATTGAGGTTAATGATGGTGAAGATCTGCAGGATGTGAGTCAGTGGCAATTAAGTTTGCTGCTTCCGGAAGGTTTCAATGACCGAAACAGCATCCTTTGCTTTAAGGCTCCCGTGGCGCCGACAGACTCGAACAGTATCACAATATTAGTTACGAACGACCTGAACAACCATTGCTATCAGCTAGTGATAACGACGGAGGAACAGATACCCGCCTTCCAATATACCTCACAGCGTGTTTCTGAAAACGGCACGCTTGTTCGCTTAAAATCCACGACGGCAGACAGACCAGAGCTTATTTCTGTAGCCATCGATCCACTCCTGAATGGCAAACCCCGTGCTACCTCACTGACCCTTCTGGCCTACTCCAACAACATTAGGAGTGGGATGGAAACCGGGCAAGCCCGGAATAACAGATTGATAGGAGGCAAACTCGCTGGTATTGCCGATTTTCCCAGCGGCGGGAACGGGGTAGGGTCTATCCGCTCCCACCCCCCGCTCTTGAGTGGTGGCATGTCATCGGGATCATTCGAAACAGACCTGATTATCCTCAAATCTCTCATCACATGGCTGAGGTCCACAGGTAAGGATTCTACTTCATTTGAGGAACAGTTATCCCCGGCACGTATGAAAATTACACGCGTTAATGCTGATGGCTCTTCCAGCGAAGCTGCTATCCCCGTTGGCTGCCTTGACTTCCTCGATATTCGACAACTGACCGATGTTGATTTCTGGAATACTCTCTTCCAGCGTGCTGTCACTTCTTGTCCAGCCAGTGAAAGCCTTCAGTGGCAGCTTGGCTGTTTCAAACTGCTTCTAGAGCGTACCGTCTTCAAGACCAACCATGGCGGTGGTCTGAAGGCAGGTAATGGGGATGGAAAATCCTCTGGTAGCGCACCCAATGCAAAACCAAAGAACGAAAATAACGACCATCAAAAGGAGCAAAGAGGAGAACCTGAAGGCCAGGAGAACCCATCACCTGGAGAAGGCAGTGAAGGCAGTGGGAATGGCAATAACAGAAAAGACGACGATGGAGAGAAGAGTGAAAAAAATGCTACGGCTCAAGACATTAAGGTAATTGCGAGTCGGCTTGTAGCCATCATTGAAAGCGAGGATCGCGATGCAGTTTTTAAACTGAGGCAAATACTGGATGAGCTGAATATGCCTCAGCGTTTGCAAGTTTTGGAAACAAAAAGCACAAACACCAGAGGTGATCCCCTCACTCCTCTTGAGGCGGTACTGGAACTGCAGCGTTCTTCCCGTGAGAATTCATTGCGCAACCGATTTATCGAGCAGCTGATAGAAGCTACAAGCGATAAAAAACAGACTTTGAATGATCTTGGCATTCTGTCTTCACTTCAACCGATCATTTCAGCTGACGAGGCGCAACCCAGAGTTGGCGAAAACAACCTGGTGATTTTGCATAAGATTGTTCAGGACATCATCCTTAAGGTCAATCAGCCTGGCCAGCAGTCGCCAATAGGACAATTTGAAAAATGTTGCTTTGCTGAATATTTTGTTCAATTGTTCCTGCGCTATTCAAATCCGGTTGAACTTATTCGTAATTTGTTAGGGGAAATATCAGATTCAGTCATAAGTCGCGATATTATGGTTTATGCACAATTATTTACATTTTCTACTTCTTTGTCAGGTACCTTTAGACGATTTGATCAGCACCCGTCGTCCCGTGAATTAATACACTTTACAGATAAACTGTGTATGCAGATGCAATCTTGTTCTTTACCACAAGAGACTGTAATCAGTAATAGCGATAACACCTCCAACGAAATAATTGCCGGCAATGCAAATACATTCACCGATCCCGTTCGGCAAGTTGATAGCTACAGAAGTGCCTCTGGCTTTGCTGGAAGTTCCTCTGAATCACCATCTGATAAATACTTACAGCAGGGGGCAAGGCCAAAGAAGCAGCCTAACCTTGCTGATAATGAAGACGGCAGGCCCGACGATCATGGGTCTGAAAATTTGAATCGTGATTTGAATAAGTTAGAACGTATTGTAGGTAAGTATCATAGTCTTATAAAAGACATTGAGCCGAAAAGAAGCGCTAAGGAAAAAGAAAGGAAAAAAAGACAGCATATAGAAAGGCAACAGGCTGAAGAGTTAACTGAAAAGGTTCAAAGGTTAACAATAGAGAATCAAAATCTAACTGCAGATGATCAGAGGTTTTGGGGACGGGTGGCCTGTTTAGAGACTGAAAATCAGCGCTTAAGGGAGCATATCGAAAAGGTGGAGGATGAACTCAGAAAGCAACAAGAATTAGTAGAGTTTATGATCCATCAAGCACTCCAGCAGTTGACAGCGGCTATCTCGGCGATGTCAGATAATGGCCCGGGGCATTTTACTTCTTGCCAGCAGTCGAGTCCTTATAATCTGGGGGCAAACCCATTGGATGAGGAGTTACCGCTGCCTCAGCAAGAAACCCTGCAGCCATTGTGCGAACATTACCATAGGCGCTGCCTTGTGAGATTTAATTGCTGCGGCCTTTATTTCCCCTGCCATAGATGTCATAACGAAAACGATAGATGCCAAACGACAAACTCCAGTGGTGTTGATGCAACACACCTCCTGTGTATTCTCTGTAAATACAAAGGGGAAATTACGGAAGGCTCCCAGATATGCCCGGAATGTAACGAGCGTATGTCGGACTTTTACTGTGCAAAGTGCAAGCTCTTCACCGCAGCAGTGCTAAACCCATTCCACTGTGATAAATGCGGCATTTGTCGAATATACGAAGATAAAACCTATCACTGTGATGTTTGCAATGTCTGCCTGGATAAAAGGTTGAAAGGTGATCATATATGCCGACCCGATTCAGGACACGATGAGTGCTGCATCTGTCTGGAAGACGTCTTTACCGGTTGCCTGATACTCCCCTGCTCCCACAAAGTCCATAAGGAATGTGGCGTGGCAATGATTGAAAACAGGGTAAGAAGCTGCCCGGTGTGCAGGTATCCCCTCAATTGACATCCTCTCGCCCCTGAAGGAGCGAGATTCCCGTTAGTCACCTAACAGGAATCCCCGTCCTTTAGAGGGTGTCAATTACACAAGCTCTGAAGCTTTGACAACAAAAAGCTCTTATCAATTCCCCTGTGTTAAAGCCCGGGCATCCGGGATGTTCAAGGAAAGCCAAATTTATCAGTAAATTTCCTTTATGAATGGGTGATAACTGAATAGGAATCATCTAATCGATTGGGTGAAAGTCCCATACCTGAATCCGTGACTTCACTTCCCGGATATTCCCCTGCAACGCCGACAGCTCAATGGTTTTCGTGTAAAATCATCTGATCTGAATGTTCAAATGAAACTGAGTCTCTGCAATTGGCGTGAAATCAGGCAGTTCCTGAGTCTGGAAGATGTTTGGTGGTATTCGTAGTTTAGGTCTATGAAAAAATGCAAAAGTTGAATTGTGCCGGAAAAACTCTAACCTTTGACCGAACGCTGGTCATGGGAGTATTAAATATTACCCCCGACTCCTTTTATGAAAGCAGTCGTTATCAGAATCTTGATCAGGTGCTGAGTATTGCTGAACTCATGGTTCGGGATGGTGTGGATATTCTCGATGTGGGTGGTGAATCCACAAGACCAGGAGCAAACGGGGCAGTCACCTGTGAGCAGGAGCTTGAAAGGGTAATGCCGGTTCTGGAGGCTTTGAGAAAGAACTTTGATCAGGTCATCTCTGTGGATACCAGCTCGGCCCTGGTTATTTCGGAAACCAGCAAAGCCGGTGCCGGAATGATTAATGATGTGCGTGCCCTGCTCAGGCCGGGAGCTCTGGAGGCGGCAGCTGCCACCGATCTTCCCGTTGTGCTGATGCACTCACTGGTTGAACAGCCCGGGCCGGGTTTTGTGCCTCATTACGATGATGTGACGGGTGTAGTCAATGACTACCTGCTTGATCGTGTCAGGGTCTGCGAAGCAGCAGGTATTGCAAGGGACCGACTGATTCTTGACCCGGGATTCGGGGGCGGTATGTTTGGAAAAACGCCTGCCTATGATCTGCAGTTGCTAAAACATTTGGATCGTGTGCTTGATCTTAACTTTCCGGTTCTGGCTGGTATGTCCAGAAAGTCATTTATTGGTGCTGTGCTGAATAAGCCTGCGGAGCAGAGGTTGAGTGCCAGTCTCGCTGTCGCCACTCTGGCTGCTCAGGCTGGAGCTCAGATCATTCGAGTTCATGATGTCGCTGAAACGGTTGATGCTGTTCGCATGGTGGACGCCGTCAGGAACGCTTGAGGTGGTTTAATCGCCTGCTCTAATGGGCAGGCATTGGCTGATGCTGTTTTCTTCTTCTCTTTCTTTAATGGCGCTTGCTGTTAGTACGGGTGCGAAGAGTTTTGTCATTTGTAAGACAATCATTGCTATTAAGTCTGTATGACAGACATGTCATAATTTAAGACATATCTTCAGTATTTTATGTTCTGCCCCGCTATTCAGGTGAGTTAGGACATCTTCTGTTATTACCTGTCACTCCTTTTTGTCTATTCATTTGAGAGTGCTGTCTGGCAGCAGATTCAGGCATCAGGTTATTGAATAAGGGTTGCTTTATGGGTCGCAAATTTTTCGGCACCGATGGTATTCGTGGCAAGGTGGGTGAGTTTCCCATTACCCCGGATTTTGTTCTCAAGCTAGGCTGGGCTGCGGGTAAGGTGCTGGCTGCAGAGGGTGAAGGTAAAGTCGTTATTGGTAAAGATACCCGTATCTCCGGCTATATGTTTGAGTCTGCCCTGGAGGCAGGCCTGTCTGCGGCAGGTATTGATGTGTGTTTGACCGGTCCTATGCCGACACCGGCTATCGCCTATCTGACCCGTACTTTTAATGGTCAGGCCGGAATTGTCATTAGTGCCTCTCATAACCCTTTTTACGACAATGGTATCAAGTTCTTTTCTGGTAATGGCAGCAAGTTGCCGGACGATGTTGAAGCAAAAATCGAAGCTCTGATGGAAGGTGAGATTGAGGTCGTTGACTCCAATGGGTTGGGTAAGGTGACCAGACTGGATGATGCTTCCGGCCGCTATATCGAATATTGTAAAGCCAGTACTGCTTACCCTCTTGACCTGCGTGGTATGAATATTGTGATTGATGCCGGTCATGGCGCTACCTATCAGGTGGGTCCTGCAGTTTTCAGAGAGTTGGGTGCTAATGTCCATGCCATTGGAATTAACCCGAACGGTCTGAATATCAATGAATGTTGTGGTTCTACTCAGCCTGATAAGCTGGCTGAAATCGTCATAGAGCGTGGAGCCGATATGGGTATCGCCTTTGATGGTGATGGTGATCGCGTCATCATGGTGGATGACAATGGTGAGATTGTTGATGGTGATGAGTTACTGTTTGCTATCGCTCTGGATCGTCGTCAACATAATGAGCTGAAGGGCGGCGTGGTTGGGACTCTGATGACTAATCTGGGAATGGAAAAAGCTCTGGAAGCCAGAGGTATTCCCTTTGCCCGGGCCAGGGTCGGTGATCGTTATGTCAATGAGTTGCTGCTGAAACATGATTGGCAGCTTGGTGGTGAATCATCAGGTCATATCATTTGTAAAGATGTATCCACCACCGGTGATGGTATTGTCTCTGCGCTCCAGGTTCTTAAAGCTGTTGTTCGTTCAGGTAAGAAAATGTCTGAGCTGCGTGAAGGAATGAGCAAGTATCCGCAGACCATGATTAATGTTCGGGTTAAAGAGAAAAAAGATACTGACAAAGTGCCGGGTATTGTTTCAGCCATACAGGAGTCTGAAGCTGAGCTGGCAGGTCGTGGTCGAGTGCTCTTGAGGCCTTCCGGTACTGAGCCGTTTATCCGTGTCATGGTAGAGGGTGAGAATGCTGAGGAAGTGCGTGCTCACACTGAAAGACTGGCTAAGGTGGTTGAGCAGGAAATGTCCTGATTCTCGCTTCTATGGACTGGCTGGTTGATTTTCGGTCAGTCCTTCTGCTGTTGTAGATATTCATTATTGAGCCAGATCAGTTTTAGGCGAACTCTTCCTTCTCTGAATGGCTTTCCTTAGGTAGGATACAAAACTAACGTGTCAAATTTTTACAGGTCAGTGTGCCTGGACTTGACAGCCGTTGCTCGACAGAAATAGCCGTGAACAGATAAGCCATTTTTACCGCTCTGTGCGATGAAGATTTATTTGCGGAAAAGAAATATAAAAATATTTTACAGGAAAAATATCATGCGTTTTGTCGCTGCCCTCCTAATGCTGATCCTGCCTGCGCTCTCTCCTGCTCAGAACTACTCCATTGGTACTGGTGGTCAAAGTGGTATTTATTATCCGCTGGGTGGTGCGCTGGCAAAGGTATGGTCTGATAAGATGGATGGGATCAATGTAAAAGCAGAAGTCACCGCTGCTTCTGTTGAAAATACCATCAAGGTTGTTCGTGGTGATATGCTGGCTGGCATTGCCATGGGGAATGTTGTTTTGGATGCTTACAAAGGTGAGGGCAAGTTTCCCGGTAAGATGCCGGTCAAGGTACTGTTTGCCCTCTATCCAAATCTGGTACATGCCTTGACGCTTCAAAACTCAGGCATTACCCAACTGTCTGAGCTTAAAGGCAAGCGGGTTTCTCTGGGTGCGCCGGGTTCCGGCACCGCTGTGACCTCTGCGGCACTTCTGAAAAGCATGGGTATTGATCCCGCGAAAGATATTCGTGCTGTTTACCTGAATTACTCTGAAACCACCAATGCTCTGGCCAATGGTCAGGTTGATGCTGGCTTCATTGTTGGTGGTCAGGGAGTGGGTGCCGTGACTCAGGTGGCTCTGACTCAAAAGATTCGTATCCTGCCAGTTTCTGAAAAAGAGCGTGAGAAGTTCATTACTGAAAACCCCGCTTACAGCAGCTACACCATTCCGGGTAATGTATACAACGGCGTACGTCAGGTTGATACCCTGAGTATCTGGAACGTATTGGTCGTCCGTGCTGATATGTCTGATGACATGGCCTTCAGCCTGACTAAAGCAGCTTTTGAAAACATGGGTGATGTTCGCAAGGTGGTTAAAGTTGCCGAAGCCATTACCAGAGCCAATGCTAATCGCCTGTCCGGTGTGCCTCTTCATCCGGGTGCTGAAAAATACCTGAATTCCATCAACTGAGTTTTCAGGTGGCTGAATGAATAAAGTCGTGATCAAAACGTCGGGCTGTCTGGTACTTGTCTTTGCAGTGCTTCTGTCCATGTTTCAGATCTGGCAGGGAATGACCTCGACGATTTCTGCCACCTATTTCAGGCCGGTTCATCTTGCTTGGGTCATGGTGCTGATATTTCTTCATTACCCTTTGTTGAAAAATGAAAAGAGTCGTTTTTTTGTGCCAGTAAGGCTGTTTGATTTGATTCTGGCAGTAGCCACTGTGGTGGCAGGTTTTCGAATCATTAACTTTGATTACAACGATATTAACTATCTCTTGTATGGTCTTTCCGATTATGACCTCTATGCTGGTGTCGTCTATGTGGTGCTGATGATGGAGGCCTGTCGTCGGGCTGTAGGCTGGGTAATGGTGTTCATAGCATTATTGTTCCTGGTTTATAGCGGCTTTGGGGATATGCTGCCAGGTGCGCTGGCAACCAAGAGTTACAGCATTCAGGAATGGGTGCAGTTTCAGATCTTCTCAAGTAATGGTGTGTTTGGTTCTGCGCTGGGTATTGCGGCAACCACTGTCTTTATTTTTGTTTTGTTTGGAGCCTTTCTTGAGGTAACGGGCGCAGGCAAGTTCTTTATTGATCTGGCTTTTGCTATTGCCGGTAAATATCGGGGAGGACCAGCCAAGGCTGCTGTCATAGCTTCTGCTGGCCTGGGTTCTATTTCCGGATCTGCCATTGCCAATACGGTGACCACTGGTTCCATCACCATACCGATGATGAAAAAGCTGGGTTATAAGCCTGAACAGGCTGCAGGTATTGAAGCTGCTGCATCGACCGGTGGGCAAATCATGCCACCTATTATGGGGGCCGGTGCTTTTGTCATGGCGCAGTTTACCGGAGTGCCGTATAGCGACATCATGATTGCGTCCATTGCGCCCGCGCTGCTCTACTTCTTCTGTACGCTATTGTACGTCCATATCATGGCTTGCAAGCTGGAATTGCCAACGGTCAATCGAACACAAGCGCTATGGAGTGTCATGAAGCAGGGTGCTCACTTCCTTATTCCTTTGGTTTTGATTACCGCTCTGTTGATGGTCGGGTACTCACCTCTCCTGGTAGGGGTGGCAGGCTGTGCGGCTATTCTGGCGGCGGCGGCATTAAGAAGTCATAGTCGCATAGGTCTCAGAAAAATCATTGAAGGACTTAAGTCGGGTGCGCTTCTGGCATTGCCAATCTCTGCAGCCTGCGCGGCAGCCGGGATCATTGTCGGTGTAGTGGGGCAGACCGGTATTGGGCTGCAGTTTACGCAGTTCGTCACGGCGCTTTCCGGCGGATATATGTTTACCGCACTCATTCTGATCAGCCTTGTCGCGCTGGTGCTTGGGATGGGTTTGCCTGTTACCGCTGCTTATATAGTGCTTGCTGTAATGGCTGTGCCATTATTGGGGGATTTTGGATTGCCTTTGCTGACGTCCCATCTAATTGTTTTCTGGCTGTCACAGACTTCCAATGTAACGCCTCCAATTGCACTGGCTGCTTTTGCCGGAGCGGGTGTCGCAAATGCCAGTCCTGTTAAGTCTTCAGTAGAAGCATTTAAATTGGCGGCGGGCTTGTTCTTGATTCCCATTATGATGGCCTATAGCGGTTTGATTAATACCGAGGGGGATTTTGCCGGGCTGATTATGGCTGTTGCCCAGACTATAGCCATCATCATTGCCATGGCAGTTGCTGTCGAAGGTTATCTGATTCAGGGGTTAAGTTTGCTGGAAAGAGGGTTGGCTTTCATCAGCTTGCCAGTTCTCTTGTTTAATCCTGCTGATTTTGGCTTTTTGGGTATCTTAATCGTACTGTTGCTGCTGTTTATGCAGCGGCGAGGAAAGGCGTGATCAATGGAGCACTCTGAGGCGAGTTAAGAAGTGTGCACCGGGTTCGCTCCCAATCGTAAGGAGTTTTTCAGTACTTTAATATCAAATAACCGTTCTACAAGGCCATTTTCATGACGGCCTTGAATGAACAGAAATGATTGTCTGTTCGCTTGATTGATCGTAGTTTATTGTTTTTATCAGGTAGTAGAAAATTACCAGCAAAAGATGTCAGCGCAGTTGTATAATAATGGCGCCTGGGTTAGTATTCCGACCTCGCGAATGTTGAGGTGAGCGGTATGCGCCAGCCACTAGTTGCCGGTAATTGGAAAATGAACGGATCTCTTGAAGAGAATCGTGAATTGCTGGGTAAGCTTGCTTCCGGTCTGTATACTAATGCTGAAGTGTTGGTTTGTCCTCCTTCGGTATACGCTCAAAATATTTGCGAGCAGTTGGCTGGTAGTGCCATTAAAGTTGGATTGCAGAATGTGTCTGACAAAACTTATGGCGCTTATACCGGCGAGGTTTCGCCTCTGATGGTTAAAGATCTCGGCATTGAATACGTGATCATTGGTCATTCTGAGCGTCGCTCTCTGTTTGGGGAGGGGGATGAGGAAGTTGCTGCGAAATTCTGTGCTCTGACAGATCAGGGTTTAGTACCTATTCTTTGCGTGGGTGAAACTCTGGAAGAGCGAGAGGCTGGCGACACCATGAAGGTGGTGACGGCTCAGGTTGAAGCTGTGCTGCGGACTGCTGGTCCGGAGCGTTTGGCAAATTTTGTGATCGCTTATGAGCCCGTATGGGCTATTGGAACCGGACTGACTGCAACGCCTGAGCAGGCGCAGGAAGTGCATGCCGTGATTCGTGGCTTGCTGGCATTACAGGATCAGGCTATGGCTGACAGAACTCGTATTCTGTATGGTGGTAGCATGAAAGCAGCTAACGCTGCAGACCTGATTGCTTTGCCGGATGTTGACGGCGGTCTTGTGGGGGGAGCCTCATTGGTTGCTGAAGAGTTCCAGGCGATCTGTCGCGCTGCAGGATAGTGATGGAAACCATAGTTCTTATTGTTCATGTTCTTGCTTCTGCTGCCGTAATCGGGCTGATTTTGTTGCAGCAGGGGAAGGGTGCGGAAGCCGGTGCCAGTTTTGGTTCCGGTGCGTCACAGACGGTGTTTGGTAGTCAGGGTACCGGCAACTTTATGAGTCGCACGACAGCGATTCTGGCGACAGTATTTTTTGTGACCAGTTTTGCTCTGGCAATGGTGGCCAGGCAAAAGGCAGACAGTATCAGTGATGCAGGTGTGCCAACTGTAGTTGTAGAAGAGTCCGTTCCGGCCGGTGATGCGCCGATCGCACCAGAAGCAGCTTCAGAAAAGAGTATCGAGAGCGATGCTCCTGTGATAGAATCACAACCCGTCGAGAGTGACGAGCAGAATAAAGAGCTGTCTCTGCCTCCAGTCCAGTAAGGGCTAGCTTTAAGCAGGATGTAGTGGTGGTGTTTGCCCAGGTGGTGGAATTGGTAGACACGCCGTCTTGAGGGGGCGGTGGCCTAGCGGCCGTGCGGGTTCAAGTCCCGCCCTGGGCACCAAATTGCCATTAACTTTTTTGGTAAATGGAAGAAAAGAATTTGGTATATCGTTGTAACGTTTAAATGACGTATCTACAGTTATGGCTTGTGAAGCAAGTTTTTAGCTGGCAGTATACTAATAGGTTTGATGCGGGGTGGAGCAGCCTGGTAGCTCGTCGGGCTCATAACCCGAAGGTCGTCAGTTCGAATCTGGCCCCCGCTACCAAATAATTAAACCCCATTATGGGGTTTTTTGTTAGGTGCGTCAGAGTCTTTTTGGGCTTGAGATGTTGCCCCATTGAGATTCTGGTAGTTTGTTGAATTCATGCTCAATGGTGTGTGTCTTTGGCAAGCTCCTTAGTTGCGTCCAGCTGGAAGACTGGGTGCATAGAAGAGACAGGGCTTTTAAGCCCTTTTTTTGTTTTTGCAGACAGGTGTTTCCATCGTGGCAGGCAAGCAGTCGCAAGTGGAGGCATTGATTGGGCCCGTGGTTGAATCCCTTGGCTACCAGCTTTGGGGGATTGAGTTCAAATCCCAGGGTAAGCAATCCATGCTTCGCATTTATATTGATTCCCTTGATAAGGAAAAGGGAATCCAGCTGGATGACTGTGAAGTCGTCAGTCGCCAGCTGAGTGGGGTTCTCGATGTGGAAGATCCCATTACGGAGGAATATACCCTTGAAGTCTCATCGCCCGGAGTGGACAGGCGGTTGTTTACGCTTGAGCACTACGTGGCTTGGGCGGGAGCTGAGGTCAATGTCCGATTGAGGGTGCCTTTTGAGGGGCGGCGCAGGTACAGAGGCGTTGTAAAAGGGGTAGAAGACCAGGACGTGGTGTTAGTGGTTGATGATCATGAACTGCTTCTTCCCATAGAGAGCATAGACAAGGCTCAGGTGATACCGAGATTCGACTAACTTCAGGCTCATAACTGGTAATAACCAGATAAAAGATTGAGTAAAAGGTTCAGGCCGGGTTGCTAGCCGTTGTCTGCAATAAGAAGTTGATGACAGGCGAGGGTCTTCCCGGTTAACGGCCAGGGAAGTGTTGGCAAAGGCATGGACTGGTTCAGCATAGGCGAGGCAGAGCATGAGTAAAGAAATTCTGTTGGTCGTTGAGTCCGTTTCCAACGAGAAGGGCGTTCCACCCGAAGTGATCTTCGAGGCGATGGAGATCGCTCTGGCAACTGCGACCAAAAAGCGTTACGAAACAGAAGTGGATATCCGGGTAGCGATTGACCGCAGTAGTGGTGAATACGATACCTACCGTCGTTGGAGCGTGGTTGCGGACGAAGATTTCGAGTTTCCGGGCATGCACTTTACCCTGGATGAGGGTAAGGAGAAGGACGAGTCTCTGGAGATCGGTGGTGTCTGGGAAGAGCAGGTTGAGTCTGTCGCATTTGGACGGATTGCAGCCCAGACCGCCAAGCAGGTTATCGTTCAGAAGGTGCGCGAAGCCGAGCGCGCACAAATGGTTGAACAATACAGTGACAAGCTGGGCGATCTGATTAATGGAACCGTAAAGAAAACGACTCGTGACAGTATTATTGTTGACCTTGGCAACAATGCTGAAGCAGTCATGCGCAAGGACAGCATACTGCCTCGTGAGAACTTTCGTATGGGGAGCCATGTGAGGGCTTTGTTGAGTGAAATTTCCACGGAAGGTCGTGGGCCGCAGCTGATGCTGTCCCGAACTGCGCCTGAAATGCTGATTGAATTGTTCCGCATTGAAGTGCCGGAAATTGCTGAGGAGGTTCTGGAGATCAGGGCGGCTGCCCGTGATCCGGGCTCAAGGGCAAAAATTGCCGTCAAGACCAATGATGGACGCATAGATCCGGTAGGTGCCTGCGTAGGTATGCGCGGTGCTCGTGTACAGGCGGTATCCGGCGAGTTGGGTAATGAGCGTATCGACATTGTTCTGTTCGACGAAAACCCTGTCCAGTATGTGATCAATGCCATGCAGCCTGCAGAGGTTGCTTCCATCATCGTTGACGAAGACTCCGGAACTATGGATATCGCAGTCAGCGAAGATAATCTGGCTCAGGCCATTGGTCGTAGTGGTCAGAATGTTCGACTGGCCAGTGAGCTGACTGGCTGGAAATTGAACGTTATGACAGAAGCTGAAGCCGCTGCCAAGCAGGAAAAGGAAGCGGACAAGTTTAAACAGAGTTTCATTGATCTGCTCGATATCGATGAAGAACTGGCTCAGCTGCTGGTCGACGAAGGGTTCACTACGGTTGAAGAGATTGCCTATGTTCCTCTGGAAGAGATGGTGGCAATTGAAGGCATGGATGAAGAAATCGTGGAGGAGCTTCGCACTCGTGCGAAAGACAAGCTGTTGACTCAGGCTATCGCTCGAGAAGAAAAGTTAGATGGCGCACAGCCGGCTGAAGACCTTTTGGCTATGGATGGTATGGATGAGGAGCTGGCGCTGGAGCTGGCCAGTCTGGGTGTCATTACTATGGAAGATCTGGCGGAGCAGTCCATTGACGACCTTCTCGAAATTGAAGGTATGGACGAAACGCGTGCGGGTGAATTGATTATGACGGCGCGTGCTCCCTGGTTCGAGGAAGCTGGTAACTGAGCGGGCCACTGAGAGGAGAAGTGTTAATGGCAGAAGTAACCGTAGAACAACTCGCGAAGGTGGTCGGCGCTCCGGTCGAAAGGTTGCTGCAGCAGATGCAGGATGCGGGCCTGAAGCAAACCAAGGCTTCAGAAGCTGTGTCGGATGCAGAAAAGAAGCAGTTGCTGGCTCATCTGAAAAGCATTCACGGTGATCACACGGGTACGGCTGAACCTACCAAGATCACCCTTAAGCGCAAAACTGTCAGTCAGATGAAAGTATCTGGCGGTGGTGGCGCTGGTAAGAAAAAAGTTGTAAACGTAGAAGTTCGCAAGAAGCGCACCTACGTCAAGAACGAAAAAGCGGAAGAGCAGAAACCCGAAGAAAAGCGGGCTCGTGGTGACTCACGTCGTGATGGTGACCGTCCTCAGCGTCGCGATGGAGATCGTTCCCAGCAGCGTCGTGACGGCGATCGTCCCCCGCGTCGTGAAGGCGATCGTCCCCAGCAGCGTCGCGATGGTGATCGTCCGCCACGTCGTGAAGGAGACCGTCCGGCTCGTCATGGTGATCGTCCACCACGTCGTGATGGTGATCGTCCGGTTCGTCGTGATGGCCCGTCTGCTCCAAGCTTTGATCCAGCCGCTGCGCCAATGCCGACTCCGGAAGGTGATAAGCGCGGCCGTAACCGCAAAGGCAAAGATCGCCGTGATGAGCCCCGTGAAGAACGCGGTCGTCGTGGTGAGAAGCGTGGCGGACGCAACGCAGGTCGTAAAGATGATCGTCGTGGCGGCCGTAAGGCAGCCCGCACAATTACGCCTGAATCCATGGCAGCTCACGGCTTCACCAAGCCAACCGCTCCGGTAATACGCGAAGTCTCTATTCCTGAGACCATCACTGTTGCTGAGCTGGCGCAAAAAATGGCTGTCAAGGCTGCTGACGTCATCAAGGCGATGTTCAAAATGGGTTCCATGGTGACCATCAATCAGGTGATTGACCAGGATACTGCATCCATCGTAGTTGAAGAGATGGGTCACACCTTCAAACTGGTCAAGGCTGACAGCATTGAAGACTCTCTGACTGAAGATCAGGAAGATGGCGTAACCGATTTTGAGGAGAAACCTCGTGCGCCGGTTGTGACAGTAATGGGTCACGTTGACCACGGTAAGACCTCTTTGCTGGACTACATCCGCAAGAGTCGTGTGCAAGCAGGCGAGGCCGGTGGTATCACCCAGCACATTGGTGCTTACCACGTAGATACCCCGCGCGGTATGGTTTCTTTCCTGGATACTCCCGGGCACGCGGCCTTTACCGCCATGCGTGCTCGTGGTGCCAAGGCAACAGATATCGTCATTCTGGTGGTTGCGGCTGATGATGGTGTTATGCCTCAGACCGAAGAAGCGGTTCAGCACGCCAAGGCTGCTGGTGTTCCAGTCGTTGTTGCTGTGAATAAGATCGACAAGGAAGCTGCAGATCCTGATCGTGTGAAAAACGAACTGGCTGCAAGAGAAGTGATTCCTGAGGAGTGGGGTGGTGATACTCAGTTTATTCATGTGTCAGCTCTGACCGGGCAGGGAATTGATGAGCTCCTGGAAGCATTACTTCTTCAGGCTGAAGTTCTTGAGCTGTCTGCCGCAGACAAAGGTCCAGCTAAAGGCGTGGTGGTTGAATCCCGTCTGGATAAAGGTCGTGGCCCTGTCGCAACAGTTCTGGTTCAGTCCGGCAACCTGCAGCAGGGTGACAACATCCTGGTAGGTCAGCAATACGGCCGTGTTCGTGCGATGCTGGACGAAGACGGTAAGGCGATCAAAGATGCAGGCCCTTCCATTCCGGTTGAAATTCTGGGTCTGGACGGTACTCCTGATGCTGGTGATGAGCTGATTGTGGTTAAGGATGAGCGCAAGGCTCGTGAAATCGCACTGTTCCGTCAGGGTAAATACCGTGAAGTCAAACTGGCTCGTCAGCAGGCTTCCAAACTGGAAAATATCTTCTCCAGCATGGGCTCTGAAGAGAAGAAGACCCTTAATATCGTTCTGAAGGCAGATGTCCGGGGCTCTCTGGAGGCTCTGACTACTTCTCTGGAAGAGCAGGGTAACGACGAAGTTCAAGTTAAGGTTATTTCTGGTGGCGTAGGTGGTATCACTGAAACCGATGCTAACCTGGCTATGGCTTCCAATGCCGTTATCGTTGGTTTTAACGTTCGTGCTGATGCTTCTGCCCGTAAGGTGATTGAGGCAGAAGAACTGGATCTGCGCTACTACAGTGTCATCTATGACATCATTGACGATGTTAAGAAGGCTCTGGGCGGTATGCTGGGATCCGATACCCGTGAGCAGATTGTGGGCACTGCAGAAGTACGTGACGTTTTCCGTTCACCGAAGTTCGGGGCGGTGGCTGGCTGTATGGTTGTTGAAGGTATTGTTTACCGAAACGACCGTATTCGTGTACTGCGTGACAACGTGGTGATCTTTGAAGGCGAGTTGGAATCCTTGCGTCGCTTCAAGGATGACGTACAGGAAGTTCGCGAAGGTATGGAGTGTGGTATTGCGGTCAAGTCGTACAACGACGTGAAGCCAGGCGATAAGATCGAAGTTTACAAGACTGTTGAAGTCAAGCGTACTCTTTAATCAGGTTCGGCCGATCTGCTCATACTCGGTCGGTTGCCAAAGAAAGAAGCCCGCAGCAAAGACTGCGGGCTTTCTCATATCAGCAGGTTTTAATCCCCAATGGCTAAAGAATACAGTCGAACTCAGCGGGTAGCGGACCAGATTCAGAAAGAATTGGCCCAGCTGATCCAGCTGGAGATGAAAGACCCTCGTTTAGGTATGGTAACCGTCAGCGCGGTAGAAGTGTCCCGCGATCTGGCCTTTGCCGATGTTTTTGTTTCTTTTCTGGGCATAGACGACCAAGAGGGCGTCAGCAACCAGAAAAGTGTTGATGAGAACCTGGAGGTTATGCAGAGTGCTGCCGGTTTCCTCCGCAGCGAGCTGGCCCGTTCCATCAAGTTGCGTATCATTCCCCAGTTGCGTTTTCATTATGACAACAGTCTGAGGCGTGGTGCGTATATGAGTGAGTTGATTGCAAAAGCTCGTTCTGGTGACAGTGATCATCAGGGTGAGTCTGAGGAGTAATTGATGTCTAAACGCAGACGTAGCCGTGGCCGCAGGGTGGACGGTATTGTTGTTGTGAATAAGCCTAAGGGTGTCAGTTCCAATGACGTTCTGCAACGTGTCAAGCGGCTTTATGGTGCAGCCAAAGCTGGCCATACCGGGAGTCTTGATCCTCTGGCTACCGGAGTTTTGCCGGTCTGTCTGGGCGAGGCGACAAAATTTTCACAGTATCTGCTGGAATCGGATAAGTCCTACAGAACTGAAGTCAAGCTGGGTATCCAGACGGAGACCGGTGACCGTGAAGGCGAGATAGTCGAGCAGCGTCCGGTGAATGTTACCCGTTCTGAAGTTGAAGCTATCCTTGATCGCTTCCGTGGTGAGGTTGATCAGATTCCCAGTATGTATTCAGCGCTGAAGCACAATGGTGAACCGCTTTACAAGCTGGCTCGTCAAGGTATTGTTGTTGAGCGTCCGTCACGACGCATCACCATCTATCGTCTTGAGCTGCTGGACTTTGAAGGTGACAGGCTGATCCTTGAAGTGGATTGCTCCAAGGGCACTTATGTTCGTACTCTGGCTGAAGATATTGGTGCAGCTCTGGGGTGTCTCGGGCATGTTGCCGAGCTGCATAGAATGAAGGCAGGCCCATATACTGAACACCAGTCCTACACTTTGGCAGAGCTCGAAGATATTCGCGACGGCGGTGGTCACAAGGCTCTGGATGAACTGCTGCTGCCATTGGATACTTCTGTGAGTGACTGGCCTCAGATTCGTCTGGGGGCAACCAGCAGCTATTACATCAGTCAGGGGCAACCGGTTCAGGTGCCTCAGGCGCCTACCAGTGGTAATGTCCGTATCTATGGTCAGGAAGAGGTTGAGGGCCAGGAAGTGCTTCGATTCCTGGGTATTGGAGAGATTGACGAAGACGGTCGTGTTGCACCCAAGAGACTGATCAGTTCCGGAAACTAAGACAGATTATCTTTCTGCAGTATGGTGGCTTTAACGGACTGGCTTCCGGCTGGAGGTTGATGTTAGAATTCGTCACCTGATTGGCAGCAGGTGCTGCCAAGGCTTAATGGTTGGCTGTAAATATGCACGGTCATACCTGCTTGTTGATGCATATTAAACGGAGTGTAAAGCAATGGCTTTGACTGCTAAAAAGAAAGCAGAAATTATCAAGGAATTCGGTCGTAGTGAAGGCGACAGCGGTAGCCCTGAAGTTCAGGTTGCTCTGCTGACTGCAAACATCGAAGGTTTGCAGGGTCACTTCAAGGCAAACCACAAGGATCACCACTCTCGTCGTGGGCTGATCCGCATGGTAAACCAGCGTCGTAATATGCTGAACTACCTGAAGGGCAAAGACGTTGAGCGTTACCGTTCCCTGATCGAGCGTCTGGGTCTGCGTCGCTAACAGCTATAGCGTTATTGATCCGGAAGGCTGACCGGGAAGAGACTGTCCTACGCGGCAACTGCTCCTGCGTTGCTCTAGCTCCTGCATCCATGCAGTCGTGCGGCGGCAGCAAATTGGTCTGAAAATCCGCTTTTGTTCGTCAAATAGCTCGCTATTCTCCTTACAAAACCGAATTTTCATCCCCAATTTTTCCGTCCTCGCTACGGGCTAGCCCAGGCGGGCAATATTCTCGGTCAGCCTCCCAGACGTAGTAGCATGCTTTGAGTTGAAATTTTGTGTTCAACTCAGGGTTAGACAGAAGTGGATTAAACAGCTTCGAACGAATTGCAGCTTCGAAGCCAGTTAATGTGTTTCTGTGTAGTCAAAGCACCGCCGGCTTCCATTGTGAGGCAGGCGGTGTTTTGCTTTGTCGGTCATAAGAAAAATCAGCCTGTTGCAGAAGAGCAGCAAGGTATTGCAGTCAGGCTGTGAAATCTTTACTGCAATACAGTGTATAATAAAGTTTTAGCTTTTCTTGTGGTTAAAAGAACCATAAAGACGACATTGTTTTTAAGGTTTTAAAGAGCGGGATCTCCGCTCTCTTAAGTATCTTGTTAGGTACTTATTTGTCAGCACCCTGGTTGTCAGTAGAGGGTGCAATTCCAAGTCTGTCTGGGTAGGCAGGGTCTTTAGGTTATCCAGAGGGTTTTGAATTGCATCTGTCACACCACTATGACCGGGTACTGTATTCGTTTGTTCACACTTAATAGGAAAACGTTGTGAATCCGGTAATTAAAACATTTCAGTTCGGTGACCAGACCATCACTCTGGAAACCGGTCGTGTTGCTCGTCAGGCTTCGGGTGCTGTCCTGGCCAAGATGGGCGATATTGCTATTCTGGCAACTGTTGTCGGAGCCCGACAGGCGAATGAAGGTCAGGATTTCTTCCCGCTCTCCGTTCACTATCAAGAAAAAACATACGCTGCCGGTAAAATTCCGGGTGGCTTCCTGAAGCGCGAATCCCGTCCAAGTGAGAAAGAAACTCTGACTTCTCGTTTGATCGACCGTCCTATTCGTCCTCTGTTCCCTAAAGGTTTCATGAACGAAGTACAGGTTGTCTGTACAGTCATGTCCACTGATAAGAAGAATGATCCGGACATTCTGGCCATGGTAGCGACCTCTGCAGCCCTGGCTGTTTCCGGTATTCCTTTCGATGGTCCGATCGGTGCTGCCCGTGTTGGTTTCAACGAAGAGAAAGGTTATCTGCTAAACCCAAGCTATGAAGAACTAAAGACTTCCGAGTTGGACATGGTGGTAGCGGGTACTAACGACGCTGTTCTGATGGTTGAATCTGAAGCTCAGGAACTGACAGAAGACGAGATGCTGGGAGCGGTTCTGTTTGCCCACCAGGAATACCAGACCGTCATCCAGGCCGTTAAGGAGCTGGCTGCAGAGGCTGGCAAGGCTCGCTGGGAGTGGGAAGCGCCAGCTGAGAACATCCAGTTGAAAGAAAAAGTAGCGGCTTTCGAAGGTAAGATGCGTGAAGCTTACCAGATCACCATCAAACAAGATCGTACTGCCGCCGTTAAAACACTGCGTCAGGAAGTGATGGAAGCGATCGCTGAAGACAGTGCGTTCGACGCTTCTGATGTTGAAAAGGCTTTCGGCAAGCTGGAGAAAAATGTTGTACGTGGCAACATTATCAACGGCATGCCTCGTATAGATGGTCGTGACACCAAGACGGTTCGTAACATTGGTGTTGAGATCGGTGTTCTGCAGAAGACTCACGGTTCTTCCCTGTTCACTCGTGGCGAAACTCAGGCTATTGTTACCGCGACACTGGGTACGTCCCGTGACGCTCAGATCGTTGATAATCTGGAAGGGGAAGTCAAAGACCCATTCAT
This sequence comes from Endozoicomonas sp. ISHI1, assembly GCF_024606225.1. Taxonomy (GTDB): domain Bacteria; phylum Pseudomonadota; class Gammaproteobacteria; order Pseudomonadales; family Endozoicomonadaceae; genus Endozoicomonas_A. The sequence goes on from NZ_JAGRPU010000011.1 coordinate 39,045, forward strand.
GCTGCACTACAACTTTCCATCCTACTCTGTGGGCGAGTGTGGTCGCATGGGGGCGCCTGGACGTCGTGAAATTGGTCACGGTCGTCTGGCTCGTCGTGGTGTTCAGGCGGTTCTGCCGAGTCAGGATGAGTTCCCATACACCATCCGAGTTGTTTCCGAGATCACTGAATCCAACGGCTCCAGCTCTATGGCTTCTGTCTGTGGTTCTTCCCTGGCTCTGATGGATGCAGGTGTTCCTCTGAAAGCGCCAGTTGCCGGTATCGCCATGGGTCTGGTTAAAGAAGGTGATCAGTTCGCTGTTCTGACTGACATACTGGGTGATGAAGACCACCTGGGTGACATGGACTTTAAAGTAGCTGGTACCTCTGAAGGCATCACAGCCCTGCAGATGGATATCAAGATTGCTGGTATTACAGAAGAGATCATGGAGATAGCCCTGGAACAGGCTATGCAGGCTCGCCTGCACATCCTCGGTGAGATGAACAAGGTCATCAGTACTGCCCGTTCAGAATTGAACCCCAATGCGCCTATGACCATGTCTCTGAAAATTGATCCGGACAAGATTCGTGATGTGATCGGTAAGGGCGGTTCCACTATCCGCAGTATCTGCGATAAAACCGGTGCGTCTGTTGATATCGACGACAGTGGTATGGTTCAGATCTTTGCCGAGAACAGTGAAAAAGCCAAAGCTGCCTACGACATGGTTTACGGCATTACTGCTGAAGCCGAGATTGGTAAAATCTATACCGGTGAAGTTACCCGTATTCTGGACTTTGGTGCATTTGTCAGCGTACTGCCTGGTAAAGACGGCCTTGTGCATATCTCTCAAATCGCCAATGAGCGTGTTGAGAATGTGACTGACTACCTGAAAGTTGGTCAGACAGTTGACGTTGTTGTGCTGGATATAGACTCTCGTGGTCGTATAAAACTGAGCATGAAAGAAGTTGAGCGTGCAAGAGAACAGCAAAGCTGATCTTAAACGCGAGGCTTTCTAAAAAAACAGGAGTCAGTGGCTCCTGTTTTGCTATCTCCATACCACACAGCTAAATTCTTGAACCCGCATACTCTGAGCCAGATTTCATAAGAATAAGTTTTTATAAGTCATTTATATTCTATTTATCATTGAAATCAACACTATACTTACCCCCTTATCGAGTGTTACGAACAGGTTTTTAACCTGATTTTGCCGTAACTATGGTCGAGGAGCTTGGGCATGAGACAAGTTTTAGGGGCTCTGAGCGCGCTGATCTTATCCATCGCTTTGACTCACTACGGAATTGCTTTTGCCAGTGAGCAACGGCACGGAGGGCCCACGGACTCACATTCAAAGCAATCAAAAAATAAAACGCTTCTTCCGCTCGTTTTGGGAACGATGTCTCCGTCGGGCGAGTCAAAAGCTGAGAAAAGAAATTCTGTGGATTCCTCATCAAGTCAAGGTGGTGTTATCAACAGCACCAGTCCGCTATTGCAGGCCACAGAGGTTCCTGAGCCGTCTCAGAAAGCGATGCACGATCAGTACAACCTGATTCCTTTTGATGTCAGTGAGGATAACTACGCTGACGCTAAGAGAAAGCTGACGTATCTTTGGGCAAGGGCAACTTTTCTTGATGACCCCTCATTGCGCCCTAATCATGGCACTAATGAAGGCGGTCTCCAGCCAGAGCCAGCTCTATTTCCATTAAACACTGGCTATAATCCGGCTTATCCCTACGGGTCATCAAGACAATATTGTATTTCCCCACTGCCAGAGCCTTTAGCCAAAGAGTCCCGCTGTAATGATGACCAACTGACCGGATTCTGTCGAGTCAAGTTTATGCAGAATGGTAGGGCCAGCACCCTGGTTGGTATGCTGGCCAATACACCCGATAATGTCAGCGGATGTCTTTTATCGAGTCGTGAAACAGGTCTTTTCCCGGACTCTTTGGGGGATGAAAATCTACTGCCCAGAGACATTCTGGTCACTGACAAAAAATATTATCAGATCAATGTTACTTACGACAGCGTCACCTACCGATTTCGGAAAAGGATCAAGCATCCGGCACCCTTTGCATCGACAGTGCTGTTGTCTGGAAGTCTGCGTCATGAAACTTTGTGTAAAAGTGATTCCAGCCCCGGAACCCAATGGTACAGCGATGGGGGTCATAGAAGCGGTTATGGATGCTCAGGCCTGACAGCTGAGGCTAATCCAGCAGGCAGTATGTCCCATTTTATCCCTGTGCGACAGAAAGCCCGTCCAGCCACGCGGTCTCCCGTTATATGGCAAACAGTGACATCAGAAGAGGGTCTCAAAGGAGTGGCCAATCTTGAGGCTTACACATACTTTTGCTCCCCCATAGAGCCTTACGAAGCGTTTATCTTGGGATCATTGGCAGGGGAGGGACCTGATAAGTATTGTAGATACATAGGTACCAGTGGAAAAAGTGGCTACGTCGCTACTAATCAGGATGGCACTATTGGTTCTTACCTGAGACCTGTGATTGGTGGTTATATTCGCTGGCAGGCTTTTGAGGGTGATCTGCCAGAAAAGGCTATTATTGCCGGTTACAGCTATTCAAACTCTGGCAAAAAAATAATCAAAGTGCCGCAATATTTTTGTCGTTTTAAGAATAACGGTTACGAAACCTACGGCAAGTATTTTGGGAAGGACAAGGTCTGTAAAGCGTCATTTGCAACGCCCTGCGGAGACTCTCACGCTTTAGTTGATTCAAAGGACTTTGAAATTCTGGTCAGGTAATGACGGGCGAGTCAAAAGGGTTGTGTTGGTGTGGGAGTCAATTGTTGTTATTCAGGCATTGGTATGGCCCGTCCTGACTCATTTGCATGAGATTAAACGTGCTAATGAACTGCTCTACGCTCATTTCGATGATGCCGGTATTGGCAGGGCTTCTTTCAGAAGTAGACTTGGGTTTTCCAATAGAGGTTATTTTCTTGTCCATGTCAATCACCCCCAGATTAGCTTGATTAAGCAGGTAATTTATTTTAGGCTCCGTCATGGTATAACTGACTCCGTAGCCAGATCGGCCGCGTTTGTTCGTCATGACTTCAAATATTGCGTTATCTCTTATGGAAAGATGCTGTTTATGTCTAATAATGGTAATGATATTTTCAACCGCAGCAGACTTACCTTGAGGGTCGCGAATATAAACAATATCTTTTTCTTTGTCATAACCAATCAGGCTATAGGCGTGCTTGGTTTTGATTCCTGAAAATGGCCTTAGCCCCAAGCGGGCTGAATAGGATGGGTTGATAGAAACAGTTGCTACTTTTTCATTATCAATAAAAGAGTTGAGTCGTTCCTTCAGTCGCTCTTGAGTCAGTGATTGCGGGTTGATGAGGTTGTTATGCGACCCCATTAGAATAGGGAAAGCATCTGTTTCATAGACTCCCTTCAGTTCCGAATATAGATGATATTTGTATTGTGCCTTGTAATCATGTCGTCTTCTATTAATGAAGCGTTTCGACTGTTGAGCGTATGCGGCTTCCAGCATAGCCAGCCAGAGACCACCATCCCGTGTTTTAGCAAAGTATGGGTGGTGCTCAATCTCTCTGAATTGAATCAGGATGCCCGTAGTAATGCCTTGAAAAAGAATACCAAATGTCTGCTCATCAATGGTATAGAAGTAATTGAATATCAACCTTTTTCCGGTTTCAGAACTGGCTATTGAGGCCAGCGAAGCGATCAGAGTGCAATCTGGAAAACGCTTCTGCAGGAGGTTATCCGGAGTGATGCTGGTCAGACCGTGAGGGAAAAGTCGTCTATAGGGGTAGACATACAGTTGCTCCGAATGTTGTGCCAACCAGGCATCCCAAAAGGTGTTGTCTTGCTCGTGGTGATACTTTGCAACTCGCCCCGAAAGTTCGGCCAGCTCAATGCTATTCCTGCTTAATGAGGCGGTGACAGGATTTTGCCATGACTCGAAATTAACAAGGTAAAGCCTGATGGTTTGGTAAAGCTCTTTGTTCAGATATGGAGCATGGTAGCCCTTAATCAGCTCATCGTAGGAGAGTAGGCCATCAGAGTCTTCATCAAGGGCGTCCGCCAGCTCTGGAAAGTAGCGATATGCTGACGAGTAGCCGGGTGAAAGTTCCCCACTAAAAACCTGGAGAGAAAAAAAGAGCAGACAGGCCATTAATAAAGTGCGTAATCGATCTATCAAATTGACCCCTGTAAAAATCAGCTTGCTATTGTGTAATGCTTTCTGGTCTGATCAAGATTTTCGGCAAGGCTAATTAACCATTAGATAACAGCAGGTCCAAAGAATAGTTCATATCCAACTGGCCCGCTTGGTTATTGTTTATTTGGGCATTGGTACGGTTCGCACTGGCTAATCTGCATGAAATTAAACGTATTAATGAACTGTTCCAGGGTCATTTCAATGATGCCGGTACTGGCAGCACTTCTCTCAGAAATAGGCATGAATCCCAGAATATTGGAAGGGATTATCCCATTGGCTACGCTGTCCATCATATCCGGCACAGTTTGATTAAGGAAGTTGTTCAATCGAGGCTTCGTCAGTCCGTAAGATAATCCGCTTTCAGGAAGGCCGGGATAGTTGAGTATGACTTCAAATATTTCGCTATCTTTTGAGGAAAGAGGCTGAATGTGTCGATTAATGGTATAGATATTTGTAACCGCATCAGACTCGCCATGAGGGTCACGGATATAAACAATATCTTTTTCTTTGTCATAGCCAATCAGGCTATAGGCATGCAGGGTTTTGATTCCTGCAAACGGCCTTAACTCCAAGTGAATTGAAACTGATGGGTTAATAGAAACAGTCGCTGCTTTTTCATTATCAACAAAAGAGTTGAGTTGCTCCCTCAATCGTTCCTGAGTTTGAAGTTGCGGGTTGATGTAATAGGAGTCTGAACTCATTAGTACAGCTAAAGCATGCTGCTCATATAACCCGCTCAGTTCTGAGTATTGACCGTATTTGCGTTGTGCCCACTCATCTTGTCGACGACTATTAATGAACCTTTTCGAAAGATGTGCGTAAGCGGCTTCCAATACAGCCAGCCAGATACCGCCATCGCGTGTTTTGGCAAAGTCTGAGTGATGCATTACTTCCCTGAATTGAATAAACACGCCAGTACGAATGCCGCGAAAAGCAATGCGTAATTCCTGTTCATCAACCGGCGTATGAAAGTAATTGAATATCAGTCTTTTTCCGGTTTCAGAGCTGGCAATTGAAGCCAGCGAGGCAATCAGAACACAATCTGGAAAATGTCCCTGCAGGAGATTGTCTGGAGTAATACTGGTCAGACCGTGGGGAAAAAGTCTTCTATAAGTGTCGGCAAATGGTTGCCGCTCGGGTTTTGCAAGCCAGGCATCCCAGAAACTATTGTCCTGTTCATAGTGATACTTTGCGACTTGCCCCGACAGTTCAGCCAGTTCAATGCTCTCCCTGCTTAATGAAGCGGTGACGGGGTTTTGCCATGACTCGAAATTAACAAGGTACAGCCTGATGGTTTGGTAAAGGTCTTTGTTCAGATACGGAGCATGGTAGCCCTCAATTAACTCATCGTAGGAGAGCAGGCCATCAAAGTCTTTATCAAGTGCACCTGCCAGCTCTGGGAAGTGGCGGTATGCCGCCGGGTAGCCGGGTGAGAATTCCCCACCAATAACCTGTGCAGAAAAAAAGAGCAGGCTGGTCAGTAACAGAGCTTGTAATCGATCCATAACGTTTTACCTCCCTGAAAAGAACCTTGTTGGTATTACGCAGAAGCCTCTGGTGTGGGCCGAGGTTGCGCGCGACCTGTTAAACATTAGATGGCAGGAGGCAGCTAAGAGTTCATATATAGGTCAGTGAAATGGACACCCTTGTTAGCAGAGCGACCAACGATAGGCGGTTTACTTTAATCAGATGATGATGGGTAGACATAAAAAAACCGCACTCTCAAAGCTGAGAAGTGCGGTTTTTTCTGGCACTTGAGGGCAGGAAGATATTACTCGTCCAGGAAGCTTCTCAGGTGATCCGAGCGCGTTGGGTGACGCAGTTTTCTCAGAGCTTTGGCTTCGATCTGACGGATACGTTCACGGGTAACGTCGAACTGCTTGCCCACCTCTTCCAGAGTGTGGTCTGTGTTCATGTCGATACCAAAGCGCATGCGCAGAACCTTCGCTTCACGAGCTGTCAGGCCAGACAGCACGTTGCGGGTAGATTCTTTCAGACCTGTACCGGTAGCACGATCGATAGGGGACTGAATCGTCGCGTCTTCGATAAAGTCACCCAGATGGGAATCTTCATCGTCACCGATCGGTGTCTCCATGGAGATAGGCTCTTTGGAGATTTTCAGTACCTTGCGTATCTTGTCTTCTGGCATTTCCATCCGAACAGCCAGTTCCTCGGGAGTGGGCTCACGGCCCATCTCCTGTAGCATCTGTCTGGAAATACGGTTCAACTTATTGATGGTCTCAATCATGTGAACCGGAATACGGATTGTTCTGGCCTGGTCCGCAATGGAGCGGGTAATAGCCTGACGAATCCACCAGGTAGCATAGGTCGAGAACTTGTATCCGCGACGGTATTCGAATTTGTCTACCGCTTTCATCAGGCCGATGTTGCCTTCCTGAATCAGATCGAGGAATTGCAGGCCACGGTTGGTGTATTTCTTGGCGATGGAAATAACCAGACGCAGGTTAGCCTCAACCATTTCTTTCTTGGCGCGACGGGCACGGGCTTCGCCCAGAGACATTCTGCGATTGATGTCCTTGATTTGGACCAGCGTGCAGCCGAACTCCTTTTCAATGGTGATCAGCTTTTTCTGAGCACGAACAATTTCATCCCTGTAATGGTTAATGGCTTTAGCATAGTCAGCGCTGCCGGAAGTAATGTCATCAATCCATTGCAGACTGGTTTCGTTGCCCGGGAAAGTGCTCAGGAAAATCTTGCGAGGCATTTTCGCGCGGCGAACGCAGTATTGCATAATCGCACGCTCATTGCCCCGAATAGTGTCCAGAGTATTTCTGATGCGAAAAACCAGCATGTCAAAAATACGGGGCACCAGTTTCAGGGGCATGAAGGCCAGAGTCAGCTCATCCATTGCAGCTTTGGCTTCTTGTGAGCCAAAGTCATGCTTTTCGAGAGTGCTTAGAACCTTCTCATGGCCTGCGCGAAGGAGATCAAAGCGCTCCTTGGCTTCTTCCGGGTCGAGGCCGCCAGCGTCTTCATCTTCATCTTCATCAGAGTCACCATCGTCGAAGTCTTCTCCGATGTTCTCGACAGAGGGGGCAGGAGGGGCGACAGGTTCTTCGGAATCTGGATCGATATAGCCACTGATCAGATCGGTCAGGCGGCCTTCTTCTTCTATAATCCGATCGTATTCGTCCAGAACAATCTGAACGGAACCAGGAAATTTGGCCAGAGCTGACATGACTTCACGCAGCCCTTCTTCAATGCGTTTGGCGATCTGGATTTCGCCTTCGCGAGTCAGCAGCTCGACCGTGCCCATTTCACGCATGTACATGCGTACAGGGTCAGTGGTTCGACCTGCTTCCTGTTCAACAGCTGCAAGAGCTGCTGCTGCTTCTTCGGCAGCAGCCTCATCGGTATCGGCTTCTGACAACAACAGGGTATCGGCGTCCGGCGCTGTTTCGTAGACGGTAATACCCATGTCATTGATCATGCGAATGATATCTTCAACCTGATCAGGGTCGGAGATGTCTTCAGGAAGATGGTCATTTACCTCAGCGTAAGTCAGGTATCCCTGTTCCTTACCGCGAGAGATAAGCTCTTTCAGTCGGGATTGTTGTTGCGAGTTAGCTGACATATCAACCCTTTAACAGCGAAAGTGGAGTGCCGGACGAAAAAAACGTAAGCAGGCAATTATAGCTCATAAAACATGAGGTTTTCCACAATAATGTGTAAAAGAGTACACTTTCGTGGATCTGCACGATGTTCAGTGGACGGGGCACCGGAAAAACGGTCCATGAAAAACAACACATGGTGAGGATCCCCTTCCTTGGCTTTTTTACCGTGAAAGCACCCTCTCACAACAGGTGAGTCAGTTAGATGCTTTGTTCGCTCATTGCTGTTTCAGACCGGATTCAGAATCAGGTGTGTGGTTAATAACGGCTTCCCACATGGCACAGTGAAGTCCAAGTATATACCTAAAAATACGTGCGTCGCCATAAATAAAGCGATAAAAAGCAATTTACAATTTGTTTACAACAAGGGCTGAAAAAAAGGCGTTTGTCGTTGACTGCTCGGTTTTTTGAGGTTGTCAGAAGGCTATTTTTTGGTGTTGGTGGTTGTGGGTTTGATACCGAGTTTTTTCTTTTGCTTTTCGAGAAGAGCTTCCAGAATGCTACGTTGTGCCGAGTCTATCTGACCTGGCTTCTTCTGTGAAAAAGTCTGTTTCAGAGAGAGTGTCGTCTGTTTGTGCTCAAGCTCCCGGACCGTATCCCTGATTCGCTCTATCGCTTCGTGGAATTCCTGGTCGTTAGGTTGGTGTCCAAGCTCCAATGATGCAATTTCCTGAAGTCGGATGCCGTGTTGGGTGCCGTGCCATTGTGCAATCAGGGCGATAGTTGGGAGTTTAGGTTGTTCCTGAAGCGTTTTGATCAGGGCAATGAGTAGTTGTGTATCAGGATGCTCATCGCCTTCCAGCTCACTGATTGATTTCACATCGGCCGCTAGTTCAGGGTTACAGAGCAGGTGGCGGATGGCATAAAGGGATCGACCTACTTTTAATGGGGCAGGAACGGGTGGTTCGTACTTTTCCTTAAAATCTTTTTTAAAGGGTTTGCGCTCGAAAGTGTGCATCTGAGGTTGATAACTTTGGACGGCCTCAGGCTCATAATGTGTTTCCGGATAATAGTCGGCTTCAGCAGGTATAGGGTGGTTGTCGTATGCAGAGTCGGCGGCAGGCTCGGGTTCATTCTTTTCATTTAAGTAGCTTGCCAGGGTGTCAGTATTCAAACCGGTGATTTCTGAAAGCTTCTGCATCATCATCTGTTTGAACAAACTGTCGGGAATCTTGTGCAAGTGAGGTTGTGCATCGTTGGCCAGCCGTGAACGTCCGTCCATGGTATTAAGGTCAATACCGTCACTAAGCTCCCGGAACAGGAAGGTGTCGAGGCTGAGAGCTGTGGCTTTTATTCTTTCCAGAAAGGCATTGGCACCTTCCTGTCTGACCATGCTGTCAGGATCTTCTCCCTGGGGTAAAAACAGAAAGCGTGCCTGATTGCCGTCTTTCATATGAGGAAGTGTCGATTCAAGGGCGCGCCAGGCTGCTCGTCTGCCTGCACTATCGCCGTCAAAGCAGAATACGACTTCCGATACGGTTTTAAAAAGTCTCTGTATGTGATCCGGGGTCGTTGCAGTGCCCAGGGTGGCAACAGCATTGTTGATTCCCTGCTGAGCCAGAGCCACAACATCCATGTAGCCTTCCACGACAAGAATGCGTTCAAGGTGACGATTGTGTTTTTTGGCTTCGTAAAGTCCATACAACTCCCGTCCCTTATGGAAAATAGGGGATTCGGGAGAGTTGAGGTATTTGGGTTTGGCATCCCCCAATACCCGACCACCGAAAGCGATGATTCGTCCACGGGTGTCATGGATAGGGAACATGATTCGGTCGCGGAAGCGGTCATAACGGCTTTTGGTTTCTTCTTTTTCCACCAGCATGCCGGTCTTAACCAGCAGGTCTTCTTTCTCCTGATTCTCTGCCAGATGGTTTTGAAGGTTGTCCCAGCCCGGTGGGGCAAAGCCGATACCGAAACGTTGGCATGTTTGACCGTCCAGTCCTCTCTGTTTCAGGTAGTGGATCGCTCGTGGTGCATCAGAAGCCTGAATCAATTGTTCGTTGTAAAAAGCGTTAGCTTGGGTCATCAGTTCATACAGCGGGCTGTGATCCGGACCGCGTTTTTGACTGTGTTGTTCCCTGGGAACTTCCAGTCCGACCAGGCTGGCCAGGGAATCCACGGCTGTCGGAAAGTCCAGATGATCAAAATCCATGACAAAGCCCAGGGCGTTACCACTGGCACCACAGCCAAAGCAATAGTAAAACTGCTTGTCAGGGCTGACTGTGAATGAGGGGGTTTTCTCCTGATGGAAAGGGCAGCAGGCGGAGTAGTTTCTGCCAGTCTTCTTAAGCTTTACCCGGCTATCAACAATGTCTACGATGTCCAGGCGGTTCAGCAGGTCATCAATAAATGTCTGGGGGATGCGTCCGGCCATAAATGCTTATATATGCCTATAAGTGTGAGCGTCGGCCATTGAAGTAAACAGACCGGCACCTGAAACAGTGACTTGATCTTATCATCGTCACTGGGCGGTTGTCAGCGATTGTTGCCAGCGTTGATGACGGATTTGCTCAGAACGGGTCCGGTTAAGGATTTGCCTGAACGTTTCTGCAGTTTATTAGCTTGATCGAACGTATGAAAATTTTGTCTTGTGAACTTTGTATGCTTTTTTGACCGTACGATTGTACAAAAAAATACAGACGCTACTCCAGGTCGACCTCCTGAACGACCTCTTGCTCTAATTCTCTGCGGGGACACTAAAGCTCGTGCTCAAAGGGTCTGATTTTTTTTGTTACTGTACAGCTTTTAAAATTTCCCTTTATATGCTCAATCATACCAATGGAAAGAGTTTCGTCAGTTAAAGGCTGAATATTTAAATTGTAAAATGCTGTCAAAATATCCGTTGGCAAGTCTTTGTCCTCAAATTTTTTAGAATCTGTCAAGCCGGTTAATAACAGCATTTTTTTTGTGCTCACTCCATCTTTACGATTAATAGCATCTATATAAAACCACAACTTGTAATTCTGAAAATCAACCAACTTACCATTGGCTTTATCATAAATCACCAAAGAGTATTGGCCGTAAGAGCCTGAGCGATATTTTTCAAGTATGATGCCCTCCGATAAAGGTACGTAAAAATATTGATCATTTGAATATTCAAGATCGGATTGATAGGTAAATAATATACTGCAAAAATAGTTAGTAATATCCTGATGCCCTTGCCATTCTCCCATGAAAGATTCTTCAGAGGAAAAAGAAGTACAAGCAAAAAACAAAGATGATAGAACAGCGATTTTTGTAGAGATCATCGTATACAGGCTCATATTCGTGAATCATCAATCTATATTCCAGAAAAAAAGAACATAAACATTACGACTCTCACTGAAAGGTAAGAGGGCCTCTGAGTGAAACGCAGGCTGGTTTTGCCAGAGCCGAAAAAACGGTTTTGCCGCAAAAGGTAAAACGGAATAATCGGAGGCCAGCGATGAGTAAAGATAGCACCCTTTTTCACGGCTTGGGCACTCACAACTCAAAAATCACCGTCGCTTATATCGGTGAAGATCGACAGTGTACCGTTCAGGACTTTGGTAGCATTGCTACTCAGCGCCGCTCTGCACTGCGATGTTTATTGCATGCTCCGTAGACTGCAGAGCATGGCGTCCAGATGATTTTTCGCTAACCAAGCCGGTCCATCTGGTCGCTGGGTATATCGTGGCCTGCGGCAGAAGAAGTCCAATCATGCGCGTACTCCGGGCTCCGCTTTCGCGAATGGTTGCTGAGGCGAGTTGGCTGATTTCTTTGGTGCTGAGCCGAAAAGGCAGAAAGTCCGGAATAATGGACAGTTCCGGTTTTTCCTGATGAGCCCGATGGGGGTGCCCTGCAGACTCGAACTGGTTGCTGGCATCGCGGCGTTGCTTGGCCATCTTGTCGAGTGCTGCAAGGGCACGGATGTCGTCAATCGACTTTTCGTCTACTTCGACTCGCTTAAGCTCGATAAGAGCCGGGCAATGGTACCCAGGTGAACCCTGTCGCGATAGTGCATGATATCCTTCATTGCAGCAGTCAGTTGTTCCTTGGCCTGACATTCGCTCATGTTCTTACCTCAACACGTCACTTTCCCGAAAGAAAGTTTCGAGCAGAAATTTGGGGGTCGAAGCTATCAAAACCGGAAATCCGGTCTTAATACAGACGCTCGCGACGACGCTGTTCGCGCTGTAGTTTTTTCAAATGACGCTTGACAGCTGCTGCCGCCTTGCGCTTGCGAACGGAGGTAGGCTTTTCGTAGTGTTCACGACGACGTACTTCAGCCAGTACACCAGCCTTTTCGCAAGAGCGCTTGAAACGGCGCAGCGCTACATCAAACGGTTCATTTTCTTTAACTTTAACAGCAGGCATGCAGAGATCACCTTCCTATAAAAATAGTGAGTACATTAATAAAGGTTTGCAGCCCGGCATCACAACATTTGCTATTGGCACCACCTACTCTCCTTCAGAAAACTTTGCCTTTTAATCCCGGACCAAGGCTGGCCGGGCAAGGATTTATTCCCTGATCTGGCGGTTTTCATAATAAATGAGTCACGCCAGATAAAGAGTAACCGGTTGAGCATTCACACTTTTTCCCGGAGATCAGCAGGGCTGATTCCCTGAAGGGCCGTGCGAAGAAGCTAATTCCGACCCGCAAAACAAGTCTGAAAAAATGTCCAGACTAGCCGCGTATTTTTAAGGGTGGGAATTCTATAGACTATTTTCAATAAATGCAAAAACCCGACCTGCTTTCATCCCTTGAAGAGTCTCCGGGGTTGCTGTGCCTGGCATTTCCCGCAAAGGCTGCTTTGCAGTATCATCCCAGACCCTGCTGCAGGAAGTGGGCAGTGACGTTGTATGTTGGTTTTTATTATCCGGGTTGTTGTTATTTATGCTGACTTTGATGGACTGGAAACCTGTCCGGGTGAAGGTAATCCACAGGATCTTTGAGTATATCTGACAGGCCGATGTTCACCGATCGTGGCATTGCTATAGCGGAAACAGCTTTTGATGAAAACAGTAGTGGGTTTTAAAGATGATAGTGCTGGGGATTGAAACATCCTGCGATGAATCAGGCATTGCCCTTTATGACAGTAAGAAAGGGTTGCTGGCAGATGCTCTATACAGCCAGATTGGAATGCATACCGAGTACGGTGGTGTTGTGCCTGAACTGGCCTCCAGAGATCATATCCAGAGGGTTCTTCCTCTGATTAATCAGGTGCTGGAAAAAGCCGTCATCACACGCAAGCAGATTGATGCCGTGGCCTACACTAAAGGTCCGGGCCTGATCGGTGCCCTGATGGTGGGAGCCTGTATAGGTCGTTCCATGGCTTGGGCACTGGGTGTTCCTTCCGTGGGTGTCCATCATATGGAAGGGCATTTGCTGGCTCCCATGCTGGAAGAAAACCCGCCTGAGTTCCCTTTTCTTGCCTTACTGGTGTCAGGTGGTCATACCCAATTGGTACGGGTTGATGGTATTGGTCAATATCAGCTGCTGGGCGAGTCTATAGATGATGCCGCCGGCGAGGCTTTTGACAAAGTGGCAGCTATGCTGGATTTGGGGTATCCCGGTGGTCCCAGGGTTTCTAATCTTGCGCAGAAGGGCGCCGAAGGACGCTTCCGTTTCCCCCGGCCGATGTGCGATCGCCCCGGACTGGACTTCAGCTTCAGTGGTTTGAAAACCTTTACGCTCAATACTGTGGCTGCCTGCAAAAAAGAACGTGAGCTGACCGAGCAGGATCGAGCGGACATTGCCTGGGCATTCGAAGATGCCGTGGTCGATACTCTGGCATTCAAATGCCGTCGGGCTCTGAGACAGACCGGTTTGAAACAGCTGGTGATTGCCGGTGGTGTGAGTGCCAATCGCAGGTTGAGAAATCAGCTTGAAACCATGGCAGTAAAAGAAGGCGGAAGCCTTCGTTACGCCAGGGCTGAGTTTTGTACAGACAATGGCGCAATGATCGCCTACGCCGGTTGCCAGCGTCTGCTTGCTGGTCAGACGGAGCTTCTTGAAGTGGCCCCAATGCCACGCTGGAATATGGAAACACTGGAAGCCGTTAACTTGAAGTCAGAGGGCAGTAACAATGGATAAGGTTCGTATCGAACAGCTGGAAACCCGTGCTGTGATTGGTGTTTACGAATTTGAGCACGAAGCACCTCAGCCTCTGATGATCGATTTAGAACTGGAAACTGACTTTTCCCGGGCATTTCGTTCTGACGACCTGGACGATGCCCTGGATTACGATGCTATCAGTCAAGCTGTCAGAGCCTTTTGCGAAACGTCCCGATACGCTTTGCTGGAAGCTCTGGCGGGCGGGATCATTCAGTTGATTCAGGCGAATTTCAATGTTGGCCGGGTCGGTGTACTGATCCGCAAACCGCAGGCATTGAGAGGTGCTTTAGCCTCCGTGTGGTGCGAACGAACCAGGGAAGAGATGCGCCAGCCATGACACTTTTTTACATTGGGATAGGCTCCAATGATGAGGCCGAGAAAAACTGTTGGCAGATGATTCAGGCCCTTCGCCAGCAGTTTGGTACGCTATTGGTCAGCAGCCTCATTCAAACGTCTGCCGAGGGTAACGCGATGACAAAGGAGAAAGTAGCTGATTATTATAATGCTGTCGTCTGTTTTGAGAGCGAAGCGTCATCGACCCTGATTAACAGCTGGTGCAAGCAGATAGAAGACCGGTTAGGGCGAGTCAGAGGCAGCCTCAAATGCCGGGCTGATCTCGATATTCTTCAGGTGGTTGAGGATGTCCGCGAAGTGAAGGTCAGCGCCATCGAGGAAGTTTACTATCGGCCCTTGCTAAAACAGTTATGGAATTTTCAAAGGGGCAGGCCAATCAGTGTTTTTACCGGTGCTATTAATCTGGCGTTTGAAAAAGGCGTTAAGCTTGGCAATCAGCCTTGCCTATTGCCTGAGCTTGAATTCGAAGCTGTCTGATCATCAGCCCCTTGAGGGGCTCAAGGATTCTAACGATCCAATTGTTTCTGCATTTGTAACACTCTCGTTTTTCTTAGTTCTTCACCCACCGCCTTGCCCTTAAAGCCCCGGGCAACAATCTCTTTGGCATTGATCGAAAGGCAGAGAGTGAGCAAGGATTTTATCCTGTTCTGGTCGCTTTCGGAGAGTGTCCTTTCTTGAGTTTCGGCAATGCAGCTGCTGGCTCTCAGAAAGGCTTCGAAGCGTTCTGTCCGCCTGAATGCATCGGTGTTTTCAAACAGAGTCATCCACTGTTCTGCTGTTTTGTCTTCAGCGTGCTCGATTAAATAAGCACTATGCCGAAAAGTCAGGCTGGCGAGTTCTGCAAACTGGGAAGGTGTTTTCAGTCGTTTAACCAGTGCAGTAAGTAAATCTCCGGAGAGTTCTTTTTCGGGCGCAAAGGTGACTGCAAATCGTACGTCACAGGACGTTTGTTGAGTGGCTGCTGTCCGAAGTGCTCTTATGCCAGTCGAATTCTCTCTCAGGTGAGGAACCCATTCCGGCATGACTACATTCATGGCATGGCAGTTCGAGAGTACTTCAAAAAAGATTTCAGGGGCGGGCTCGGACAGGGCGCGCGTGGTTTCCTGCCAGACTCGCTCGGGAACCAGATAGGAGGCTTCACCTCTTTTTACCATAGAGGTCATCAAGTCAAGAGTCTCGGGGGCCACCCTGAACCCCAGATGATGGAACCGGGCAGCAAATCGTGCTACACGCAGAATGCGCAGGGGGTCTTCCTGGAAGGCCGGGGACACATGGCGAAGCAGCTTGTGTTCCAGGTCTTTTCGGCCGCCATAGGGGTCATAGATATGGCCATGATCATCCTGGGCCATGGCATTAATGGTCAGGTCTCTGCGGATCAGGTCTTCTTCCAGTGTGACGTCGGGGGCTGTATGAAAAACAAAGCCGCTGTAACCGTGACCCGACTTTCTTTCGGTTCGGGCCAGTGCATATTCTTCTTTGCTGTCAGGATGAAGGAAGACCGGGAAGTCCTGGCCAACAGGGTGAAAGCCCTTATTGGTCATTTGCTCAGGGCTGCTGCCAACCACGACCCAGTCGTGATCTTTGACCGGAAGATTCAGTAACTTGTCTCGGACGGCACCGCCGACCAGAAAAATTTTCATGTCACCTCTGTCTGTATCGCTGAGTAAAATATCTTAACTGCTCGGATGCTGTTGTAGAAATCTCTTTTATCAGGTGTTCTATCCTTCCCTTCTGTAAACCGAAAAGCAAGGATAGAATTATTAAACACTCACTCCTTATGGCACTGATGTTGCCGCTACTGTCGTTGCCTGTTGTTTGTCAGGCCAAACCGTTGACAAAGCGCTTTATTGTCGAGCTTCAGCAGGATGCAGGTTTTCCAAACCAGAACTTTTTTATAGCGTGTGACCAGCATAAATTGACGCACAGCCCGTTAATCATTGCTAATACAAACGGGTATTCAGGATCAGACGTGCTGTTTGATAACAAACGACATAGAGCTAACAGTTACGGGATAAAAACGAGCTTTATTGAGTCGATATTCTGGCAATGGCATTACGCCACTCACCTGCTGGTTGGTTACAAACTGATCCTGACCACCAAAGGCGCAGCTCTACGTTCCAAGCCTTATTCACGGCTACCGGTAGAGGTGGTCATTACTGTCGTTTGGCTTATAAAAAGCTATTGGAGCCCAGATTCAACGCTGTTTCACCCGATTGAACAAGAGACAGCATCTATTTTGGCTCATGGGGGGCACCCGTTTGCAATCACCACTATGATGCCTGGCGCTGGACATGACCAACAACAGGGCCAGCGGTCAGAATCATCTGACCAGCAAGCCATAAAGACCAACAATCACCTTAGAGGCTATTTCACGGGTCTTCTGTATTCGGACTCTGGCGACGGTAATGGAGGCCCTGAACAACAATCACATAATCTGGGTTTAAATTGTTTTGTCCATCCCTGTCATGGCGTTTGTGAGTTGCGACCATCATCCAACTTATCCGATAGCGGAGTGCTGAATTCCGTGGAAAGTTCGACAGGACACAAAGAAGCAATACCCGAACAAAGCTCATGCTCCCGTTTGGCCAAAAGACATGGCTACCATTGCAACTCTGAAGGCGGAATCGCCATAGACGGGGTCGCCTCAGACTTAATAGGTGCTGGTGCAACCGATACAATTGACTCTGTAAAGCTTGCAACCTGCTGCCTGACTTTGGTACGGAAGGAGAGTCAGCAGCGAACATGCGCGACAGTCTTTAGGTATGCTAATGCCCAGTCGTCTCATAAACGTAAATACCACAGCGGGGAAAAAATTTGTGACGTGGCTGTGGTTGGGGAAGATGGTCAGAAGAGGCCTTGCGGAAAGGTCTGCAAGCATGCTCAAGGCTTGTCGGATCACAGAAGAAAAGCACACACCGGACCACAAATCTGCGCCGTGACCGTGATTGGGGAAGACGGTCAGCAGCGGCCATGCAGGAAGATCTACATCAGTGCCAAAGCTCTGTCGGATCACAAAACAAGAGAGCACACCAGGCAACAAACCTGTGACGTAACTGTAGTAGGGGAGGATAGCCAGCCAAGGCCGTGCGGGAAGCTCTGCAGAAGTTCCCAAGCTTTGTCATCTCACAAAAGCAGAGTCCACACCGGGGAAAAAACCTGTGAGGTGACCGTGATCGGCGGGGATGGCAAGAAGCGGCAATGTGGAATGGTCTGCAAAACTGCTCAGGCCCTGTCGAATCACAAAGGCAGAATCCACACCGGAAAACAAATCTGTGACGTTACCGTAGTCGGGGGGAATGGCAATGGGCAACCATGTGGAAAGGCCTGCAAGAATGCTTTAGCTCTGTCATCTCACAAAAGCAACTTCCACTCAGGGGAAAAAAAGTGTGGCTTGACCGTGGTTGATAAGGATGGCCAGCAGCAGCGATGCGGAAAGGTTTGCAAGAATGCTCAAGCCCTTTCAGATCACAAAAGAAGAAGCCACATCGGGCAAAAAAACTGCGACATGACATTGGTCGGGCTGGATGGGCATCAACACCCATGTGGGAAAGTCTGCAAGAGTGCGGAAGCCCTGTCCGAGCACACAAGAATGCATCGAAAGCGCAAGCCTTTTGATCTGAACCAGGATAATGGCCTCAGTTCTAAAGGAGGTAAAGTGAATGAATAACTGACACCCGTCCTTTTATGAGGTGATCTATCCTTCCTCTTTGTAAATTAGAATGCAAGGATAGAATTATTAAACATTCACTCTCTGCGGCACCACTGTTGCTTCTTTTATTCCTGTCTGTCACCTGTCAGGCCGAATCGCTGACACGACCCTTTATTGTCGAGCTTGAGCAGAATGTAGTTTTTCCAAACCAGAGGTTTTCTACAAAACCTGACTTGCATACATTGCCGGGCGACCTGCCAGGCATTACCGATACAGACGGCTACGCACGATTAACTTTGCTGCCTGAAGAAAAACGACATAGAGCTGATAGTTATGGAATAAAAACGACCATCATTGAAACGATTTCGTGGCAATGGCTTTACTTCACCCATTTACTGGTTGCTTACGAACTGATCCTGTCCACCAAAGATGCCTCTATAAGCGCCATCCCTTATTCGTGGCTACCCGTAGAAGTGGTTGTCATCGTCGGTTGGCTTTTTAAAAACTATAGGAATCCTAATTCACCGTCGCATAGTCTGATTGAACAACAGGCGGGTCAGCATTACCCTTTTGCGGCCACCACTGCGATGTTTGACTCCGGACATGGCCAGCCACAATATCCACCATCAGAATCATCTAACCGGCAAGCCCCAAAAACAACCACTCACCTTGCAGGCTATTTCACAGGCCTTCTGCATTCGGTCTCTGGTGACGGTAACGAAGGCCCTGAACAACACTCACATACTCTGGGTTTCAATTGTTTCGTCCATCCTTGTCGTGGCGTTTGTGAATTGCGACCATCATTCGACTCATCCGATAGCGGAGCGCTGAATTCCGTAGAAAGTTCGACAGGATGTACAAAGGTAACATCCGAAAAAAGCTCATGCCCCTCCATGGCTGATAGATATTGCTGTCGTCGCAACCCTGTGGACGGAGTCGTCTCAGACGGGGACGCCTCAGGCTCAAAAGGTGCTGCTGTAGCCGATACAATGAATCCTGCCAAGCGGGCGAACTGCAACCTGACAGTGGTGGCGAAGGAATGTCAGCAGCGAACATGCAGGAGCGTTTATAAGAATGCTGCTTCCCTGTCGACTCATAAAAGTAAATACCATAGTGGGGGAAAAATCTGTGACGTGGCCGTGGTCGGAGAAGATCACCAGCAGCGGCTCTGTGGGAAGATATTCAAGCATGCACAAGGCCTATGGGAGCACAAAAGAAAAGCACATACCGGACTACAAACCTGTACCGTGACTGTGATCGGGGAAGATGGTCAGCAGCGGCCCTGCAGCAGGATCTATATGAATTCCCATGCCCTGTCGGATCACAAAAAAAGAGAGCACAGCAGTCAAAAAACCTGTGACCTGACTGTGGTCGGCGAGGATGGCCAACAGAGGCCATGCGGGACGGTCTTCAAGAATGCTCCATCTTTGTCATCTCACAAAAGCAGATACCATACCGGGCACAAAACCTGTGAAATGACAGTAGTGGGAGAGGATGGTCAGCAACGGCCATGCGGAATGGCCTGCGAAAATTCTCGCAATCTGGTGGAACACAAAAGAAGTGTCCACAGCGGGCAACAGACCTGCGTCGTGAACATGGTCGGAGAAGATGGTCAGCTATGGCCATGCGGAAAGGTCTGCAAGAATCTACAAGCGCTGTCATCTCACAAAAGCAACTACCACTCAGGGCAAAAAATGTGTGACCTGGTCGTGGTTGATAAGGATCGACAACAGCGGCGATGCGCAAAGGTCTGCAGGAATGCTCAAGCTCTGCGGGATCACAAAAGCAGATACCACAGTGGGAAAAAAACCTGCGACGTAACATTGGTTGGGACGGATGGGCTCAAGTACCGATGCGGGGTAGTCTGCCAGAACGCCAAAGCCTTGTCGAACCATAAAGGAAGGCATCGAAAACGCAGGGCTGTTGATCAGGACCAGAACAGTGACCTCAGTCCCCGATCTGAGACCCATCCTTTCATGAGATGATCTATCCTTTCTCTCTGTATATTAGAATGCAAGGATAGAATTATTAAACGTTCATACTTTGCGGTATCGCTCTTTCTGCTACAGTCGTTATCTGTCGTTTGTCAGGCTCAACTGTTTGGTAGCCGTTTTGTTGTTGACTTTGACTATAATACAGTTTCTCCAAACCGGTATTTTTCTACCAAGCTCAACCGGCATACATTAACAGACAACCTGTCAGAAATTTCCGAAAAAGAGGGCCATCTGGGGTCAACTTCATCGCCTGACTCTACCCCTTATTCATGGCTACTTGCAGAATTGGTTGTCACTGTCGGTTGGCTTTTAAAATGTTATTGGAACCCTGATTCACCGCTGTTTAACCCGGTGGAAGTACAGTTGACTCAAGACCAAACGTCTGCGATCATCACCATGATGCATGGCTCCGGACATGGCCAAAAACAATACCCGCCTTCAGAACCATCCGGTCTGCAAGCCCCAGAGACAATGAGCCACTACAGAGGCTCTTTCACTAGTCTTCAGAATACTGACTACGGCCATGGTGGCGGTGATGGAGGCCCTCAACAACACCTGCATACTTTGGGTCTGAATTGTTTCGTCCATCCTTGTCGTGGCGTTTGTCAGTTCGGACCATTATTTGATAGCAGAAGTGCCGCTGAGTTCCACTTGGCAGAGCCCTATGCAACGATCCACACTCCAGAGGCGAGGGCAGAAGTATCCGTTGCTCAATTGGGAGCAACACCCGAACAAAACTCATGCCCGCATTTGGCGAATAGACAGTGTCCTGGTTGCTTAGGTACTTCTGATACTGTAGAGGCTAAACATTCCGAAGAAGAATCAATTTTCGGAATACTAATTGATACTTCTGATGGAAACGGAGTGGCCTCAGACTTAATCGATTATACAACTGATGCTATCGGCTTACTCAATGATGATGAACTAATGCTCAGGGGTTTGCTTTCCACTGTTAATGATTTTGAGTTCATTACTGAGTCACTTAGTCTGTTGGATCAGAGTCAAACGCATCTTTCCCGGAAAGATACATTACAAGCTCTGCCAGTACCCGAGAATATTATATTCGGAGCTAAAAAATGCCAACAAGAACTGTTGGATGACCAAGCAAATATCCACAGCGAGCAGCCAACCTATGACGAGAAAGTGGTCGGGGAGGATCGCCAGACGCAACCACGCAGGAAGATCTCCAAGAATGCTAAAGCTCTCTCGAATAAAAAAAGAGCAGACCACAGCAGCCAACAAATTTGTGACGTGATGGTAGTTGAAGGCGGACACCAGCGGCCATGTGGAACAGTTTATAAGAATGCTCTGACCCTGTCGGATCACAAAAGAAGAAAACACAGTGGACCACAAACTTGTGACGTGACCGTGATCGGGAAGGATGGCCAGCGATCATGTGGAAAAATCTGCAAGAATGCTCTGGCTCTGTCGGTTCACAAGAGCAAGTACCACTGTGAGCAAAAAATCTGTGGCGAGACAGTAGTCGGGGACGATGGCCTGCAGCAGTTATGCGGAAAGGTTTGCAGGAATACTCAAGTTCTGGCAGATCACAAAAGAAGAGACCACACCGGACCACAAACCTGTCAAGTGGTTAAGGTCGGGGAAGATGGTCAACAACGGCCATGCGGAAAGGTCTTTAGCAATGCCATAACCTTGTGTTATCACCGTAGAAAATCCCATGGCAAGCAACGAATCTGTGTCAAGGCAGTGGTCGGGGAGGGTGGTCAGCAGCGACCATGCGGGAAGATCTTCAAGAATGATCAGGCCCTGTCAAATCACAAAATGTGGTATCACACCGGGCAACAAGCCTGTGACGAGGCCGTGGTCGGGGAGGATGGTCAGCAGCGACCATGCGGGAGGGTCTGTAAAAATGCTAAAGCCCTATCCAACCATAAAAGACAACATCAAAAACGCAAACCTGTTGATGTGCACCAGAACAATGACCTCAGTCTTTGATCCGACAACCCTCCTTTCATGAGGTGATCTATCCTTCTTCTCTTTAAATTAGTACGCAAGAATCGAATTATTAAACACTCATACTCTGCAGCACTGCTGTTGCTGCTATTGTCGCTGTCTGTCATCTCTATGGCTGAACCATTGAAAGAAGGCTGTATTGTCGAGCATAAACAGAAAGCAGTTTTTCCAAACCTGGGCTTCTCTATAAAGTGTGTACTGCGTGCATTGTCGTGTACTTTGTCATTCATTGTTGACAGAAACGCCTGCACAGGAAAAGATTTTCTGCTTAATGACAAACGACACAGACCAGTCGGTTACGAACTAAAAACGATCATCATTGAATCGATTCTATGGCACTGGCTATACACCACTCCCCTGCTGGTTGTTTGTGAACTGATCCTAACCACCAAAGATGCCTCTATTAGCTTTACCTCTCGTTCATGCCTGCCTTTAGAAGCGATTTTCGCTGTTGGTTGGTTTTTAAAAAGTTATTGGGATCTTGGTTCACCGCTATTTAGCCCGATTGAACAACAGTCGAGTCAGGGTCATTCGTTTGCGATCATCTCTATGGTGCCTGGCTCCGGAGATAACTCGCAACAATACCCTCCATCAGAATCATCAGGCCAGCAAGTTCCGGCAGTCGCCAGCGCCCCTGTAGGTTTTTTCACCCGTCTTCTGTATTCTGAGTCTGGTGACAATAACAGAAACCCTCATCAAAACTCACACACTTTAGGTTTAAATTGTTTCGCCCATCCCTGTTATGGGGTTTGTCAATTCCGGTCATCAGAAGCAACACCCGGACAAAGTGCAGGGCTCGCCTACAACACTGGCCCCACCAGACGTACCTGTAGTGATGTGCCATTGCCCGGGAATTTGCCTGTCACCCCTGACGACCTGATTATCATCAGTGGGCTACTCAGTCTAAGTAGTCAGGGTCTTCCAGAAGAAAACAGGATTTCCTTTGCGTTTACCCGTTTTACACACTCAATGAAGACTTTACCTTCAGGTTGTCTTGCTTCCGGAGGGGGAGCCCATTGCCAACAGGCCCTGTTGAATCACAAAAGAAAAGACCACACCGGGCAGAGGATCTGCGACCTGGCCCTGGTCGATGAGGATGGCCAGCTGAAGCCATGCGGGGAAGTTTGCAAAAATACTAAAGCTCTGGCGTATCATAAAAGAAGGCTTCACAGCGGGCACAAAACCTGTGACGTGACCGTGATCGATGAGGACGAACAGCCGCGGCCATGCGCAAAAGTCTGCAAGAATGCGCTAGTTCTGTCAGTTCACAAAAGCAAAGATCATAGCGGGCCAAAAACCTGTGACGTGATCGTGGTCGGGGAGGATGGCCAGCAGCAGCCATGCGGGGTAGTTTGCGAATGTGCCAAAATTCTCGTGGATCACAAAAGAGTAGCCCACAGCGGGCAACAAACCTGTGACGTGATCGTGATGGGAGAGGGTGGCCAGCAATGGGCATGCGGGAAGGTCTGCAAGAATGCCAGAGACCTATCGGTTCACAAAAGCAGATACCACACCGGAAAAAAAATCTGTGACGAAACATGGGTAGGGGGGGATGGCCAACCCCGGCCATGTGGAAAGCTCTGTGAGAATGCTCGAAGACTGACGAATCACAAAAGAAGAGAGCACAGCGGGCCAAAAAACTGTGACATAAAAGTGGTCGGAGAGGATGACCAGTTACGGCCATGCGGTGCTGTCTGCAAGAATGTTCAGGCTCTGTCGTGTCACAAAAGCAAAGTCCACACCGGACAAAAAATCTGTGACGTGACCGTGGTTGAGGAGGATGGCAAGCCACGGTTATGTGGGAGAGTCTGCAGGCACGCTCAGGCACTGTCGGATCACAAAAGAAGCGCCCACGGCGAGCGAAAAACCTGTGACGTAAGCGTGGTCGGAGAGGATGGCCAACAGCGGCTATGTGGCCTGGTCTGTAAGAATTCCAGATCCCTGACAAAGCACAAGAGAAAACACTTAAAACGCAAGCTTGTTGATTCGGCTCAGAACGATGACCTCGGTCCCGGATCTGACACCCATCCTCTCATAAGGTGATCTATCCTTCCTTTCTATGCCAGAACGCAAGGATAGAATTCTTCGACACTCACTCTTTGCAGAAATGCTGTTGCTAGTGTCGTTATCTGTCGTCTGTCGGGCCGAACCATTGACAGAACGTTTTGTTATCGAACTTCGACAAAATGCAGATGAACAACGGGAGGCAACATCTGTGCTGATAAAGGGTGACCAACCGTATGCGACCATCATAATGGTGTATGGGTCTGTTGATAACCCATCGCAGTACCGGCCATCAGAATCATCCGGCCAGCGAGTCCCGCAGGAAACTACTGCTCAGTCTGGAGGCTCATTCACTGGTCTCTTGTATTCCGACTCTGGCGACGGTAACGGAGATCCTGAACAATCCACACACACTTTGGATTTAAATTGTTTCGTCCACCCCTGTTATGGTGTTTGTCAATTCCGGCTATCAGGAGCAACACCCGCGCAAAACTCATGCCGTTACCCGGTGAATGAACACTGCCATGGTTGTATACGCCATTTTGATTCTGGAAACGCAACACACTCAATGAGTCCGGGGTCGGCCTACACTAAAGACCCTGACGGTTCAGCCAATGATGATGCACCCATGCCCGGGAATGTGCCTGTCTCTGTTGATGACCAGATGATAATCAACGGTTTACTCAGCCTGCGTGGTTCTGGTCCTCGAGGAGAAAAGGGGATTTCCTGTACGTTTGCCTATTTCACACGCCCAGTGGTGTCTTCGCCTGCGGGTTGTCTTCCTTCCGGAGGGGTTACCCATTGCCAGCAAACCGTGTCGAATCATAAAAGAAGAAACCGTACCGGACAGCGAACCTGTGACGTGACCGTGGCCGGAGAAGATGGCCGACAAGAGTCATGTGGTAAGGTCTGCAAGGGTACTCGAGCTCTGTCGGATCACAAAATAAGAGCTCACACCGGGCAAAAAACCTGTGACGTGACCGTGGTCAGGGAAGACGGCCAGATGCGGCCATGCGGAAAGATCCTCAAGAATGCGAAATTGCTATCAGTTCATAAAAGCAGGGATCACAGCGGGCAAAAAAAATGTGACATAACAGTGGTCTCAGAGGATGGCCAACAGCGGCCATGCGGGAAGGTCTGCAACAATGCTGTGGCCTTGTCGAATCACAAAATAAGAGCCCACTCGGGGCAACAAACCTGTGTCGAAAAAGTGGTTGGTGAGGATGGCCAACAAGGGCCATGCGAGCGGGTCTTCAAGAATGCTAAAGCCCTGTCGGATCATAAAAGAAGGGACCATAGCGGTCAACAACCCTGTGATGTGACCGAGGTCGGGGAAGATGGCCAGCTGCGGCCATGCGGAAAGGTTCTCAAGAATGCGTCATCCTTGTCGGTTCACAAAAGCAGAAATCACAGCGGGCAAAAAACCTGCAAAGTGCTTGTGGTCGGGGAAGATGGCCAGCCGAGGGCGTGCGGAAAGGTATGCAAGAATGCGTCATCTTTGTCAGTTCACAAATACAGAGATCACAGCGGGCGAAAAACCTGCGACGTGACCGTGGTCGGGGGGGATGGCCAGCCGAAGCAATGCGGAAAGGTCTGCAAGAGTGTGTCATCTTTGTCCGATCACAAAAGCAGGGCTCATAGCGGGCAAAAAACCTGCGACGTGGCCGTGGTCGGGGAGGACGGCCAGCCGAGGCCATGCGGAAGGGTTTGCAGGAATGTGCTATCTCTGTCAATTCACAAAAGCAGGGCTCACAGCGAACAAAAAACCTACGAAATGATCGTGGTCGGGGAGGATGGCCAGCCGAGGTCATTCGGAAAGGCCTTCAGGAATGCTCATGACCTGTCGGAGTACAAAAGAAGACAACGTAAACGCAAGCCTGTTGATGTGAATCAGGACGAAGGCCTCAGTCCTGATGAGGGCAAAGTGAATAAGTAACAGTCAGAACTGACAGAAGCCCTTTCACGAGGTTTTCTTGATCTATCCTTCCTTTCTGTATATCAGAATGCAGGGACAGAATTATTCAAAACTCACCCTTTGCAGCAATGCTATTGCTGATGTTGCTATTATCTGTCGTCTGTCGGGCCGAACCTTTGACAGGTCATTTCATTGTCGAAGGACCATGCAGTTGCGGGATAAAAACAGCCCTTTTTGAGTCAATTTCGTTGCAATCGCTTCACGCCACAAACCTGTTGGTTGGTTATGAACCGATCCTGACCAGCAGAGACTCTCCTCTAAACTCCAGCTCTTGTTCATGGCTGCCAATAGAAATGGCTCTGATTGTCAGTTGGCTTTTAAAAAACTGCCGGAACCCTGATTTACCCCTGTTAAATCCGATTGAGCAACAGGAGTTGATCTCTGCGCTGACACTGGGGGATTGCCCGTTTGAGACCATGGCAATGATGCATGGCTCTGGCGATAAAACACCACAATACCCGCCATCAGAGTCATCTGGCCAGCAAGTCCCGGAAGCTAATATCCAGCCTATAGGCTTTTTCACCAGTCTCCTGTATTCTGACTTTGGCGACGGTAACGGAGACCCTCAACAGTACTCACACACTTTAGGTTTGCATTGTTTTGTCCATCCCTGTCACGGCTTTTGTCAATTCGGGCCATCAGTTGCAACGTCGCCAGAAAGCTCATGTTATCATTCGTTGAATGAACGCTGCCTTGTTTGCAAACGTCATTTTGGTCCTGGAAACGCTATATACTCGATGAGCGCAGGCTCCACCTATACCAATGACCCTAACGGCCCAGCTAAAGACGATGTGCCCGTGTCCGTGAATAAGCCTGTTTCTGCTGATGATCAGGTTATAATTGATGGATTACTCTGTCTAAGTGATCGCAGTCTTCCGGAAAAAAATGGGATTTCCTGTACGACTCCCCATTTCACAGACTCAATGGGGGCTTCAGCCTCGGTTTGTCCTCCAACCTGTGACGTGAGACTGGTTGAGAACGAGGTTCAGCAGCCGCCATGTGGGAAGGTCTGCAAGAATGCTCATGTCCTGTCAGAGCGCAAAAGAAGAGAACGCAGCCGACAACGAAGCTGTAGCGTACCAGTGGTAAGAAAAGCTGGCCGACCGGAACCATGCGGAAAGGTCTGCAAAAGTGCTTATGCCCTGTCGGGGCACAAAAGAAGAGAGCACAGCGGGCAACGAACTTGTGGAGTAACTGTGATCGGAGAGGATGGCCGGCCGCGGCCATGTGGAGTGGTCTGCAAGCATATTCATGACCTCTCGGAACATAAAAGAAAAGAGCACAGCAGCCAAAAAATCTGTGACGAGACAGTGGTTGGGGAGGATGGTCAGTCGTGGCCATGCGGGGTGGTTTGCAGGAATGCTCATGTTCTGACGAATCACAAAATCAGAGAGCACAGTAGGCAAAAAACCTGCGACGTGAACGTGCTCGGGGAGGATGGCCAACCGCGGCCCTGCGGACATATTTGCAAGAATCGTAAAGTCCTGTCGGATCATAAAGTAAGGCTCCACAAAGGGCAAAAAACCTGTGACGTGATTGTAATCGTGAGGGATGGCCAGTTAAGGCCATGCGGGACGGTCTGCAAGAATCCCAAAGCCCTGTCGACTCACAAGAGCGAATACCATACCGGGCAAAAAACCTGTAGCATCGCCGTAATCGGGGAGGATGGTCAGCAGCGGCCATGCGGGAGGGTCTTTAGGAATGCCCGCGCCCTGTCGGATCACAAAAAACAACATCGAAAACGCAAGCCTGTTCATGTGAACCAGAATGATGCCTTCACTTCTAAAGAAGTTGAGGCGAAAAGGGTAAAGTGAATAAGTAACGGTCAGATCTGACAGCAGTCCTTTCTCCAGCTTTTCTTGATCTATCCTTCCTCTCTGTCCACCAGAATGCAAGGATAGAATTATTAAACACTCCTTCTTTGCAGCCTTGCTGTTGCCGATATTGTTGTTGTCTGTCGTCTGTCAGGTCGAAGCATTGACAGAACATTTTTTTGTTAAGCTTGAATCAAATCCAGATTCTCCAAAAAAAAGCTTTTCTATAAAGCGTGGCTGTCATAGATCGTCTAAGTGTCCGTCAGTCATTGCCAAAACCAACGGCGACGCGGGACCAGGTTTGTCAATGGATGACAAACGACACAGATCTAGCCGTTACGGAATAAAAAAGACCCCTATTAAGTCGATTTCGTGGCAATGGCTTTACGCCACTCACCTGCTGGTGGGTCACGAATTGATCCTGACCAGCAAAGACGCCCCTCTATGCTGCGCACCTTATTCATGGCTGCCTGTAGAAGTGGTCGTCATTTTCGGTTGGCTTTTTAAAAACTATTGGAACCCCGAATCACCCCTGTTTAATCCGATTGAGCAACAGGGGGCAACTACTATTTTGACACGGAGGGATTATCCGTTTGCGACCATCACTCTGATGTATGGCTCTGGTGGTAATCCACCACAAGATCCACCATCAGAACCATCCGGTCAGCAAGTCCGGGAAGCCACCATTTACCCTAGAGGTTTTTTCATTCGTCTTATGTATTCTGACTTAGGCGATGGTAAAGGAGGCCCTCAAGAGTTCTCACACACTTTAGGTTTAAATTGTTTCGCTTATCCATGTCATGGCGTTTGTCAATTCCAGCCATCGGGAGCAACACCCGGACAAAGCGCGTGCCCTCATTCGGTGAATGAACACTGTCTTGGTTGCACAAACCATTTTGGTCCTGGAAATGCCAGACAACCAGTGAGTGCAGAAGCAGTCTCTATCAGTGACCCTGACGAGATACTCAATGATAATGTGCAAATACCCGGGAATGTTCCCTTAAACGTTGATGACGAGATTATAGTGGATGGTTTACTCAGTCTTCGAAAATCCCCGGGTTGTCTTCCTTCCGGAGGGGCTACCCATTGCCAACAAACTCCGTCTAATCGAAAACAACAAGTGCGGACAGGGAGGCAAGTCTGTGATATTGCAGTGGTCGGGGAGGATCTCCAACAACGGCCATGTGGAAAGGTCTGCATGAATGTCACAACTCTGTCATATCTCAAAAGTGGGTACCACAGCGGGCATAGGATCTGTGACCTGATAGTGGTTGGGAAGGACGGACAGCCGCAGCCATGCGGGATGATTTTCAAGGGTGCTAAAAGCTTATCGGATCACAGAGGCAGAGAACATTCAGGGCAACAAACCTGTGACGTGACCGTGGTTGGAGAGGATGGTCGGCAGCGGCCATGCGGGAAGGTCAGCAGGAATGCCAAAGCCCTGTCGTCTCATAAGAGTGGATACCACAGCGGGCAAAGAATCTGTGACGTGATAGTGATCGGTGAGGATGGTCAGCCGCAACCCTGTGGGAAGGCCCGGAAGAGTCTGCAAGATCTGTTGGACCATAAAAGAAGGGACCACAGCGAACAACAAACGTGTGAAGAGACAAGGGTCGGGGATGATGGCTTGCAGCGGCCATGCGGAAAGGTCTTCAAGAATAGTAAATCCCTGTCGGAGCACAAAAGCAAATACCACAGGGGGCCACAAATCTGTGGTGTGACAGTGGTAGGGGAAGCCGGCGAGCCGCGACCATGTGGGACCGTCTGCAAGAATGCAAAAGTCCTGTCGGATCACAAAATCAAAGTCCACAGCGGGCAACAAACCTGTAAGGTGAGCGCGGACGGGGAAGATAGCCAGCAGCGGCCATGTGGAAAGGTCTTCAACAATGCTAAAGCCCTGTCGGATCACAGAAGAAAATACCACACCGGAGAAAAAACCTGTCAGGCAAAGGTGGTCGGAGAGGATGGACAGCCACAGTCGTGCGGGAAGGTCTGCAAGAGTGCTCAAGCCCTGGCGGATCACAAAAGAATACATCGAAAGCGCAAGCTTGTTGATATGAATCAAGACGACCACCCCACTCATAAATCAACCATGAGTGACTGAAACAATTTTTTGTCACCCCTGGTGATGAAAAATTTCTCACAGTAAAAAAGATAAAGTAACAAGGCTCTGTAGGAGAAGGTGTCAGCTCAAGGGTTAAGGTCATCATCCTTCTTCAGGTCTTCAAACTTGCGTTTCCGATGTCTTCTTTTGTGATCCGACAGGGCACTGGCACTCTTGCAGACCTTGGCGTATGCTCGTTCCTGGCCACACTCCCCGACGAATTTTACATCACAGCTTCGTTGCCCGGTATGCTCTTTTCTTTTATGTGACGACAGGGATTGAGCATTCTTGCAGACCGTCCCGCAGGGTTGCTGTTGGCCATTCTCCCCGACCACGGCCACATCACAGGTTTTTTGTCCGGTGTGGACTTTGCTTTTGTGAACTGCCAGAGACAGAGCATTTTTGTAGACCATCCCGCATGGCCGCGACTGGTCATCCTCCCCGGGCACGCTTATTTCACAGGTTTGTTGGCCGGTGTGGACTTTTTTTTTGTGAGATGACAGGTCTCCAGCATTCTTACAGACCCACCCGCACGGTCGCTGCTGCCCTCCCTCCCCGACCACGGTCACATCACAGGTTTTGTTTCCGCTGTGGTATCTGCTTTTGTGAACTGCCATAGAGGGAGCATTCTTGCAGACCGACCCGCATGGCTGCAGCTCACCATCCTCCCCGGTCATACTCATATCACAGATTTGTTGTCCGCTGTGGTACCTGCTTTTGTGATATGACAGTTCCTGAACATTACTGCAGACGGTT
Organism: Endozoicomonas sp. ISHI1; assembly: GCF_024606225.1. Lineage (GTDB taxonomy): Bacteria > Pseudomonadota > Gammaproteobacteria > Pseudomonadales > Endozoicomonadaceae > Endozoicomonas_A. The sequence goes on from NZ_JAGRPU010000011.1 coordinate 69,552, forward strand.
CCACATGACCGCTGTTGGCCGTCCTCCCCGACAACGGATATGTCACAGGTTTGTTGCCCAGTGTGGTGTTTCCTTTTGTGAATCGAAAGGTTATTAGCATTCTCGCAGACCTTCCCACACGGCCGTTGCTGGCCATCATCTCCGACCACGGCTACCTCACAGGTTTGATGTCTGCCGTGGTTTCTTCTTTTATGTTCGGACAGAGCATGAGTATTCTTGCAGGATTTTCCGCATGGCTGCCGCTGGCCATCCGCCCCGATCACATTAACCTCACAGATTTGTTGCCCACTGTGAGATCTGCTTTTATGAACCGACAGAGATAACGCATTTTTGAAGGTTTTTCCGCATGGCTTCGACTGGCCATCCTTACGGCCCACTTTCAAGTCACATGTTTTTTGCTCCGTGTGGGCTCTTCTTTTGTGATTTTCCAGGGTTCTAAGACCCTTGCAGACCTTCCCGCACGGTAGTTGCTGGCCATCTTCTCCAGCCACTATCACGTCACAGGTTAGCTGCACGGTGCAGTCTCTTCTTTTACGATTAGAAAGGGCTTGCTGGCAATGAGTAACCCCTCCGGAATGGAGACAACCCGAAGATGATGGCACCACCGGGCGTGAAAATTGGGCAAGCGTACAGGAAGTCCTGTTTTCTTCTGGAAGACTACGACCACCCAAACTAAGTAACACATCAATTATAATCTGGTCATTTACAGAGACACGCACATTCCCGGGCATTGGGACATCGTCATTGACTGATCTGTTAGGCTTATTAATATAGGTGGCCCCTGAATTCATTGGTTGCGTTACGTTTCCAGAATCAAAATGTTGTATACGACTATGCATGTTTATATTCTCTGAATAAGGACATGAGATTTGTTCGGGGGTTGCTCCCGATGGCCGGAATTGACAAACACCGCAGCAGGGATGGACGAAACAATTTAAACCTAAACTATGCAAATATTGATGAGGGTCTCTGTTACTGCGGCCAGAGTCAGAATACTGGAGCCGAACGAAAGAGCCTGTAGGTTGGCTGCTAGCTGCCGGGACTCGGTGGCCAGCTGATTCTGATGGCAGGTATTGTGTTTGGTTATCACCAGAGCCATACATCATACTGATCGTCGCAGACGGCTCATCCCCCTCTCTCAGTACAGAGTTTGCCTCCTGTAGTTCAATCGGGTTAAACAGGGATAATTGGGGGTTCCAATAGCTTTTAAAAAGCCAACTGACAACGACAATCACTTCTACAGGTAGCCATGAATAAGGGGTCGAACCAAGAGAGACGTCTTTGGTGGTCATGGTCAGTTCGTAACCCATCAGCAGATTGGAAACGTAAAGCGATTGCCAGAAAATCGACTCAACAAGGGGCGTTTTCATTTCGTAACTGCCAGGTCTATGTCGCTTGTTATCAGATGGTAAATCGGGTTCTGCATAGCTGTTTGTTTTGGCAATCACTGACGGGCTGTGTGTCAACGTGTGCCGGACAGGCTTTATAGAAAAGCTTTTGTTTGGAGAGCCTGTATTCTGTTCAAACGCGACAACAAAACATTCTGTCAACGGTTCCGCGTGACATGCGACAGATAACAACAATATCAGCAACAACGGTGCTGCAAAAAGAGAGTGCTTAATGATTCTATCCTTGCATTCTGGTTAACAGAGAGGAAGGATAGATCAAGAAAAACTCGTGAACGGCGGGTGCCAGATCAAGGACTGATATCATTGTCCTGTGCCAAATCAACAGGCTTGCGTTTCCGATGTTTTCTTCTGTGATAATGCAGCTCTTCTTTACTCTTGCAGATCTTTCCGCATTGCCGCGACAGGCCATCCCCCTCGAACACTATCACGTCACAGGCTTTTTGCCCGGTGTGATCTCGTCTTTTGTGAAGCGACAGGGCAGGAGCATTCTTGCAGACCTTTCCGCATGGCCGCAGCTGGCCATCCTCCCCGAACACGAACTTGTCACAGATTTGTTGTAATCTGTGGACTTTGCCTCTGTGACCCAACAGATCTTGAATATTTTTACAAACCTTCCCGCATGGCCGCAGCTGGCCATCCTCCCCGACCACAGTTGAATCACAGATTTTTTGTCCGGAGTGCTCTCTTCTTTTATGATGTGACAGGGCTGCAGCGTTCTTGCAGACCACACCACATGCTCGCTGCCGGCCATTCTCCCCGATTATGGTCACGGCACAGTTTTTTTGCCCGGTGTGGTATTTGGTTTTGTGAGTTGACAAAGATGGAACATTCTTGAAGACCATCCGACATGGTCTTGGCTGTCCATCTTCTCCGACCACGGTAACGTTACAGATTTGTTGCCCACTGTGAACTTTTCTTCTGTGCTCCCATAGGACATTAGCATTATTGCAGACGTTTCCGCATTGCCGCTGCTGGCCATTCTCCCCGATCACGATCACATCACAGATTCGTTCCCCGCGGTGGTATCCGCATTTGTGATTCGACAGCACGCGAGCGTTCTTGCAGGCCTTTCCGCATGGTCGTCGCAGACCATTCTCCTCAACCACAGTTACATCACATATGAATTGTCTAGTGTTGTGTGTAACTGGTATTGCTCCTTCGTGAGAAAGATGAAGTTGGCTCTGATCCAATTGGGATGATTCGGTGGTGGTTGGTTGTCTTTCTGAATGGTCATGAGTAAAGAGTATCTGGTCTCCTTCGAGAAGATACCGCAAATCGAGTGACTTATTAACGACCTCAAAATCCTCTGTCTTGGAAGGTAGGGTTTCGAACAATGCCACATCATCAATGAGTGACCCGGCAACGTCGGTGGTATGGGCGACTTCGTCTCCAGGGTTTCCATCAAATACAGGGTCATAATCGAATGGGAGTTGAACGTCAGAAAGATCATTCTGATCTACGCAACTTAAGCGGTGTCCATCAGCCAAATACGGGTACGAGCTATTCAGAGAGTTCTGCTGCGATTCAACGGACTCTGTACTATCGAATGATATCCGGAAATTACAAACGCCATGACAGGGATGGACAAAACAATTTAAACCTAAAGTATGTGAGTTTTGTTGAGAGTCTCCTTCATCGTCGCCAGAGACAAAATACTGGAGACTGGTAAAAGAGCGTGCAGGTTCAGTGGTGGCTTTGGTAACTTGCTGGCCCGATGATTCTGAGGGTGGGTATTGTGTTGGGTTATCTCCCGATCCATACATCATAGGGATGCTCGCAAATGGATGATCCTCCTCCTGTATCAGCATGGATCTTGACTCCTGCAGTTCAAGCGCTTTAAACAGCGGTGCATTGAGGTTCCAATCGCTTTTTAAAAGCCAACTGACAACGACAACCACTTCTGCAGGTAGCCATGAATAATAGGTGGAACCAAGAGGGGTGATTCTGGTGGTCAGGATCAGCTCGTAAACCACCAGCAGGTGCCAACTGTAAAGCCATTGCCACGTAATCGACTCAACAAAAATCGTTTTTATTCGATAACTGAACGTTTTTTGTCGTTTGTTATAAGATGACAAATCTGACTCTGCATAAACTTTAGAGGCGGCAATGACAGGCGGGTAATGTGGCAATGTATGACAGCCATACTTTATAGAAAAACTCTGATTTGGATAATCTGCATTTTGGTCAAGCTCAACAATAAAAGATCCTGTCAATAGTTCGGTCTGACAGACGTTAGACAACAACATCAGCAACACCAGTGCAGTAAGGTGTGATTGTTTAATATTTCTATCCCTGCATTCCGGTTGACAGAGAGGAAGAATAGATCAAGAAAAGCTCGTGGGAGCGCTGCTGTCCGGTCTGATCGTTGCTTATTCACTTTTCACTTTACCTTCTTCAGGAGCTCTGTCGTCGTCCTGATTCTCATCAACACGCTGGCGTTTTCGATGTCTTCTTTTGTGATCCGACAGGGAATGAACATTCTTAAAGATCTTTCCGCATGACTGCTGCTGTCCATCCACCCCAACTGTTATCATTTCACAGGTTCTTGGCTCACGGTGCTGTCTGCTTTTGTGATTTGCAAGGGCATGAGCATTCTTGCAGATCTTGCCGCATGGCCGTGGCTGGCCATCCTTCCCGACCATGGTCACCTTACAGCTTTTTTGCCCGCTGTGGACTTGAATTTTGTGATCCGAAAGGGCTTTACCATGCTTGCAAACTGTCCCGCATGGTCGCGGCTGATCATCTTCACCGACCACTGTTGCACCACAGGTTTGTGGCCCTCTGTGGTATCTGCTTTTGTGCTCCGTCAGGGATTTAGTATTCTTGAAGATCTTTCTGCATGGTCGCTGCAAGCCATCCTCCCCAATGTCTGTCTCTTCACAGGTTTGCTGTCTGCTGTGGTCTCTTCTTTTGTGATCCGCCAGCTCTTGAGGTTTCTTGCAAACTTTCCTACAGGGATGCGGCTGGCCATCCCCTCCGAGCACGGTCATGCCACAGATTTTTTCGCCGATGTGTTCGTTTCTTTTGTGAACCAACAAGGCACTAGCCGTCTTGCAGAGCTTCCCGCAGGATCGCCGCAGACCCTTCTCCCCGATTACGGTCACCTCACAAGTTTTTTGCCCGGTATGATATTGGCTTTTGTGAGTCGACAGAGATTGGGCATTCTTGAAGATGGTCCCGCATGGTCGCGGCTGATTATCTTCTGTGAACAGTGTTGCGTTGCAGGTTTTTTGCCCGCTATGTACGCTTCTTTTGTGATTCGCAAGAGTATGAGCATTCATGAAGACTTCCCCGCATGGCTGTTGTTGACCATCTTTCCCTGCCACTATCAGGTCACAGGTTTTTTGTCCGGTGTGGTATTTGCTTTTGTGAGATGACATGGATCGAACATTCTTGAAGACTTTCCCGCAGGGTCGCTGCAGACCATCCTCCCCGAACACGGTCACGTTGCAGGAAGGAAGGCGACCCAGAGGTGAAATCCCGATTGGGTATGAGAAACGGGGAGCTGTACAGGAAATCCCGCTTCCTTCTGGAAGACCGGGATTACTTAGCCTGAGTAACCCATCGATTATAACCAAGTCATCAGCAGAGACAGGCACATTCCGATGTGTTGGTACATCATCTTTCACTGCCCCGTCAGGGCCATTGTTGCTGGCAGACGCGGGACTCATTGGGTGTATTGCGTTTACGGGACCAAAATAGCCTATGCAAGTAAGGCCGTGTTCATTCAGCGAATGAGAGCGTGAGCTTTGTCCCGATCTTGCTCCCGGAAATTGACAAACGCCATGACAGGGATGAACGAAACAATTGAAACCCAAAGTGTGTGAGTTTTCCCGGGGCCCTCCGTCACCGCCATCAGAGTCAGAATACAGGAGATGATTGAAAGAGCCTGCAGGGTGACAGCTCGCTATCCCGACTCTCTGGCCGGATGATTCTAGTGGTGTACATTGTGGTCGGTTATCACCAGAGCCATGCATCATAGTGATGATCGCAAACGGTTGACCGTCCTGTGTGAGCACAGAGGCTGCCTCCTGGTGTTGACTGTGGTTAAACAGCGGTGAAGTGGGATTCCAGTAGCTTTTTAAAAGCCAACTGACAACAACCACTTCTATAGGTAGCCATAAATAAGGGGTGGAACTCAGACGCACGTCCTTGGTGACCGGGATCAGTTCGTAACCCACCAGCAGGTGAGCAGCGTGAAGCCACTGCCACGAAATCGACTTAATAAGGGTCGTTTTTATTCCGTAACTTTTATATTTGTGTCGTTTGTTATCAGGCGGCAAATCTGGTCCTGCATCGCCGTTGGTATTGGCAATGACTGGTGGATCCTGCGTCAATGTATGACAGCCACGCTTTATAGAAAAGCTTTTGTTTGGGGAACCGGAATTCTGCTCAAGCTCGACAACAAAACGTTCCGTCAACGACTTCGCCTGACAGAAGGCAGACATCAGCAACAGCAGTGCTGCAAAGAGGGAATGTTTAATAATTCTATCCCTACATTCTGGTGGACAGAGAGGAAGGATAGATCAGGAAAAGCTCGTGAAAGGGCTATTGTCAGATCTGGCTGTTATTTGTTCATTCTAACCTTGTTACCTCTCTCTGTAGGGGACAATTTCGAGACAAAGCTTGATATGAAAGGGTGAATAGGTGACCGATAGCAAGTATTCTGCAAGCCCATTACCTCAAGCAGTCACCTTTCGTGCAACACACCCATTCACTGGCAAAGCATCTTAAAACCTCGCTTTAATGTATTTACCTTTGGAAGCATTAAATAGTCCCCCTGCCATTCAGTTCCAATGTGCGAATGATCATCTATGTCAGGCACATAACAGAGATAGTAAACCAACCAATAGCTGTAACTCTTCGGACGTGGTCGCCTCAGACGGGGTCGCCTCAGAATCAAAAGATGCCGGGACAGCCGATACAACCCGACCTGCCGGGCAAACCTCGTGCAACGTAATAGAGGTCGGTGAGGATGGCCTGCTGCGGCAATGTGGGAAGCTCTGCAGGAATGCCAGTGCTCTGTCGGATCACAAAAAAAGACATCGGAAACGCAAGCCTCTCGATGTGGAGCACAACGAGTGAAGTTATGTCTGGTGCCATCTTCTGCTTCAGCGAAAGGTCTCTGAGAGAAAAACATACTAATTTTCTTGATCTATCCTTCCTCTCTGTCAATCTGAACGCAAGGATAGAATTATTAAAGGCTCACTCTTTGGGACACTGCTGTTGCTAATATCGTTGTCTGTCGTCTGTCAGGCCGAAGCGTTGACAAGACATTTTATTGTCAAGCTTGAACAGGATGCAGGCTCTCCAAAACAGAACATTTTCATAAAGCCTCACCGGTGTATAGAACCGGGCGACTCGTCAGGCTTCACCGACACCTACGACTACGCAGGATCAACTTCGCTGCTTGATGAAAATCGGCACAGGTTTGGAGGTTATGGAGGAAAAACGATCATCATGGAGTCGCTTTCATGGCAATGGCTTGATGGCCCTCATCTTTTGGTAGCTTATAATCTGATCCTGACCACCAAAGATGCCCCTATAAGCGTCATCTCCTGTTCATGGTTACCTGTAGAAGTCGTTTTCGCTGTCGGCTGGCTTTTAAAAAGCTATTGGAACCTCTGTTCACCGCTGTTTAAACCGATTAAACAACAGGTGGCAACCTCCGTGCTGACAAAGGAGGGTTATATGTTTGCGATCACAACTGTGATGCCCGGCTCTGGAGATAACCCACCTCAATACACGCCATCAGAATCGTTCGGCCAGCAAGTCCCGTCAGCCATCATCCACCCTAAAGGCTACTTCACTCATCTCCTGCATCCTGACTCTGATGGTGGTAACGGAGACCCTCATCATTACTCGCACACTTTAGGTTTAAGTTGTTTCGTTCACCCTTGTCATGGCGTCTGTCAATTCCGGCCATCAGGAACATCAGCCGGACAAAGTTCAAACCCTCATTCGGTTAATAAACACTGCCATGGTTGCATACACTATTTTGATTCTGGATACGCTTCACGTTCAATGACTGTAGGGCTCACATCTACTACTGTCCCTGACGGGACACTCAATGAAGATGTGCAAATCCCCGGGAATTTATCTGCTAAAGCTGATGACCAGGTTATAATCGATGGGCTACTCAGTCTGGGAGGTCATAGTCTTCCAGAAAAAAATGGAATTTCCTGTACGATTGCCCATTCCTCACGACTAAAAGGTTTTTCATCTCTCGGTTGTCTCATCACCAGAGTGGCTAGCCAATGGCAACAAGCTCAGTCAGATCACACAAAAAAATACGACACTGAACAAAAAAGCTGTGACGTGACCGTGGTCGGGGAGGATGGCCAGAAGCGACCGTGCGGTAAATACTGTAAGAATTCTCAAGCCCTGTGGGATCACAAAAGCAGAGTCCATAGCGAACAAAAAACCTGTGACGAGACAGTGAACGAGACGAATGGCCAACAGCGTCCATGCGGTGCAGTTTGCAAGAGTGCTCGATCCCTGTCATGTCACAAAAGCAAATACCATAGAGGGCAACGAATTTGTGACGAATCAGTGATTGGGGAGGATGGCCAGCCTCGACCATGCGGGACGGTCTGCAAGAATGCTAATGCTTTGTCAGTTCACAAAAACAGAATCCACAGTGGGCATAAAACCTGCGGCGTGATCGTGGTCGGAGAGGATGGTCAGCAGTGGTCATGTGGGAAAGTCTGCAAGAATACTCGGGCCTTGGCAGATCACAAAAGCAGAGTCCACAGCGGTCAACAAACCTGTGACCTGACCATGGTCGGGGAGGATGGCCTGCCGCGGCCATGCGGGAAGGTCTCTAATAATGCTTACGCCCTGCTAAGTCACAAAAGAAGAGAGCACAGAGGGCAACAAACCTGTCACCTGATCGTGGTTGGGGAGGATAGCCAGCAGCAAGGATGCAATGCGGTTTGCAAGAGTGCAATATCTTTGTCGCATCATAAAAGACTAGAGCACACCGGGCAGCAAGTCTGTAATCTCACAGCAGTCGGGGTGGATGGCCAGTCGAGGCAATGCGGGAAGGTATACAAGAATGCTCGCAGCCTGAGTAATCACAAAAGAAAAAAACACAGCGGGCCAAAAACCTGTGGAGCAAAAGTGTTTGGCGAAGATGGCCAGCCACAGCCATGCGGAAAGGTCTGCATGAATGCTCAAAACCTGGCAGATCATAAATTCAGAGACCACACCGGCCATCAAACCTGTGACTTCACCGTAGTCGGGGAGCATGGCCAGCCGAAACCATGTGGGACAGTCTGCAGGAATGCTCGAGCCCTCTTTAATCACAAAAGAGTGCATCGAAAACGCAAGCCTGTTGATTTGGACCAGAACGATGACCTCAGTCCTTGATCTGACACCCGTCCTTTCAGGAGGTTTTCTTGATCTATCCTTTCTCTCTCAGAACCAGAACTCAAGGATAGAATTATTAAACACTCACTTTTTGGGGCACTGCTGTTACCACTGTTTTTGCCATTGTTGTTACTGTTGCTGTTTGTCGTCTGCCAGACCGAAGCATTGACAAGGCATCATATTGTCGAGCTTGAACAGGATGCAGGTTTTCCAGAACAGAACATTTCTAAAAAACTTCAACGGTATTCATTATCAGGCACCCCGTCAGACTTTACCGGAACCAATGGCTACGCAAGACCAAAGTCGCCTGATGAAAAACAACGCAGACCTGGAGGTTACGGAGCAAGAGCGGTGATTATTGAGACGATTTCGTGGCAATGGCTTTATGCCATTCATCTTTTGGTTGCTTACGAACTGATTATGACCACCAAAGATGCTCCTGCAAGCTCATGGCTATCTGTTGAAGTAGTTTTCGGTGTTGTCTGGCTCTTAAAAGGCTGTTGGAACCTCGATTCACCGCTCTATAAATCGACTGAACAACAGGAGGGAATCTTTGTGCTGATGGAGGGAGATCACCCGTTTGTGACTATTACCATGATGCATGGCTCTGTTGAAAACCCACCACAAAACTTGCCATCAGAATCATCCTGCCGGCAAGTCCTGGCAGCTAACAGCCATCCTGCTGGCTCTTTCACTCAACTCCTGTATTTTGACTCTGGCGATGGTACTGGAAGTCCACAAGAACATTTGCACAGTTTAGGTTTAAATTGTTTCGTTCACCCCTGTCATGGCGTTTGTCAATTCCGGCCAGCAGGAGCAACACCCGGACAAAGCTTACGCCCTCATTCGGCCAATGAAGACGACCTTGGTTACAGACACTATTTTGACCCCGGATACGCTACACATTCGATGAATGCAGGGCTGGCCTCTGGCACTGCCCCTGATGAGCGACTCAATGATGATCTGCAAATGTCTGAGAGTTCACCTGTCACCGATGATGACCAGATTATAATCGATGGGTTACTTAGTCTGGGTGCTCGTACTCTTCCAGAAGAAGGCGGGATTTCTTGTTCGGTTGTCTGTTTCACAGGCCCAATGGGTATATCAGCTTCGAGTTGTCTCACACCCGTAGCGACTACCCATTGCCAACAATCCCTGTCAGATCACAAAAAAAAATACGACACGGAGCAAAAAATCTGTGACCTGATTGTGTTCAGGGAAGATGGCCAGCAGCGGCCATGCGGGAAGCTCTTCAAGAATGCTAATAGCCTGTCGTCTCACAAAAGTAGAATCCACAGTGGGCAAAAAACATGTGATGTTATCCTGGTCGAAGAGGATGGTCGGCAGCGAGTCTGCGGAAAGGTCTGCAGAAATGCTCATGCCCTGTCAGATCACAAAAGCAGAGACCACAGTGTGCAACAAGCCTGTGACTTCATCGTGGTTGGGAAGGGTGGTCGGCGGCAACCATGCGGTAAGGTCTGCAAGAGTGGACGTGCCTTGTCGCGTCATAAAGGAGTAGAGCACACCAGGCAACAAGCCTGCGGTACAACAGTAGTCGGGGAGGATGGTCAGCAGCGGCCATGCGGGAAGCTCTTCAAGAATACTAATAGCCTGTCGTCTCACAAAAGCAGAATTCACAGTGGGCAAAAAACCTGTGATGTGATCCTGGTTGGAGAGGATGGCCAGCAGCGACCCTGCGGAAAGGTCTGCAGAAATGCTCATGCCCTGTCAGATCACAAAAGCAGAGACCACTGCGTGCAAAAAAACTGTGACTTGATCGTGGTTGGGGAGGATGGTCGGCAGCAACCATGCGGTAAGGTCTGCAAGAGTGGACATGCCTTGTCGGATCATAAAAGAGCAGAGCACACCAGGCAGCAAGCCTGCGGTGCAACAACAGTCGGGAAGAATGGTCAGCAGCGGCCGTGCAGGAAGGTCTGCAAGAATGCTCGCGCCTTGAGTGATCACATGAGAAAAAACCACAGCGGGCCACAAACCTGTGAGGTCACTGTAGTCGGGGAGAATGGACAGCAACGGCCATGCAAGCAGGCCTGCAAGAATCTTCAGGCCTTTTTGAATCACAAAAGAAGGCATCGAAAACGCAAGCTTGATGATATGGACCGGAACAATGACTTAAGTCCTCAGGAAGTAAAGTGAAATAAGCAACGATCTGATCCAGTACATGGCTTCATTAGATTTTTAAAAGAAGAACTTCAAGGTAAAAACACGCTTATTTTCTTGATCTATCCTTCCTCTCTGTCAACCGGAATGCAGGGATAGAATTATTAAACACTCACTCTTTGAGGTACTACTGTTGCTAATGTCGTTGTCTGTCGTCTGTCAGAGCGAAGCGTTGACAAGACATTATATACTCGAGCTTGAGCAGGGTGCAGTTTATTCAAAACAGAACTACTCTATAAAACCTGTCTGGCCAACATTACCGGACAATCCGTCAGCCATTACCTACAATAAAGACCACGCAGAATTAACTTTACCAACTGATGACAAACGACAGAGGTCTGGGATTTACGAACTAAAAACGGCCATCGTTGGGTCGATTTCATGGCAATGGCTTTATGCCACTGGCATTGTGGTTGCATACGAAATGATCCTGACCACCAAGGATGCCCCTGCAAGCTCATGGCTTCCTGTAGAAGTAGTTTTCGCTGTCGCCTCGCTTTTAAAAATCTATTGGAACCCAAATTCATCGCTGTCTAACCCGATTCAACAACAGGAGGCAACCTCTCTGCCGATACAAGGGGATCACCCGTTTGCGACTGTTACTATGATGCATGGCTCTGATGATAACCCGGCACAATACCCACTATCAGAATCATCCTGCCAGAAAGTCCCGGAAACCACCATCCACTCTTCAGGCTCATTCAAAAGTCTCGTGTATTCTGACTCTGGCGACAGTAACGGAGACCCTGAACAACACTCACACACTTTGGGTTTAAATTGTTTCGTCCATCCCTGTCATGGCGTTTGTCGATTTCGGGCATCAATAGCAGTATCCACACAACAATCATGCCTTCGCTCGGCGAATGAACACTGTCTTAGTTGCATATACCATTTTGATCCCCAAATCGCTTCGTACTTCATGAGCGGAGCGCCCATCTGTACCACTGATTCTAACGGGCTACTAAATCATGATGTGCAAATGCCCGGGAATGTGTCCGTCAACGCTGACGACCGGGTCATAATAGACGGGTTACTCAGTCTGGGTGGTCATAGCCTTCCAGAAAACGGGATTACCTGTACGCTTGCTCATTCAACACGCCCGATGGGGATTTCATTTTTGGGTTGTCTTCCTTCTGGAGGGGATACCCATTGGCAACAAACTCCGTCAGATTACAAAAAAAAATACGACACTGAACAAAGAGTATGCGTCCTGCCGGTGATCGGGGAGGATGGGCAGCTGCGGCCATGTGGAAAGGTCTACAAGAATGCTCGTAGCCTGTCGGATCACAGAATCAAATTCCACAGCGGACAACGAACCTGTGACACACCAGTAATTGGGGAGAACGGTCAACAGCAGCCATGCGGGATTACCTGCAAGAATGCTAAAGTCCTTTCGTATCACAAAAACAGATACCACAGCGGGCCAAAAACCTGTGACTTACCCGTGGTCGGGGAGGATGGTCAGCAGCAACCATGCGGGAGAGTCTGCAAAAGTAAGAGGTCCCTGACAGACCATAAAAACAGAGAGCACAGCGGGCCTCGAAGCTGTGACATGACCGTGATTGGGGAGAATGGTCAGCAGCAGCCATGCGGGAAGGCCTGCAAGAATGTTTACGCCCTGATTGATCACAAAAGCAAATTCCACACCGGACAACGAATCTGTGACATACCAGTAGTTGGGGAGAACGGTCAACAGCAGCCATGCGGGATTACCTGCAAGAATGCCAAAGTCCTTTCGTATCACAAAAACAGATACCACAGCGGGCCAAAAACCTGTGACTTACCCATGGTCGGGGAGGATGGTCAGCAGCAACCATGCGGGAAGGTCTGCAAAAATATGAGAGCCCTGAGAGATCATAAACGCAGAAGCCACAGCGGGCCCCAAACCTGTGACGTACCCGTGGTTGGGATGGATGGTCAACAGCAGCCATGCGGGAAGGCTTGCAGAAATGCCTGCGCCTTGACTGATCACAAAAGCAAATTCCACAGCGGAGAGCGAACCTGTGACGTGGAAGTGGATGGGGAGGATGGACAACAGCGGCCATGCGGGACGGTATGCAGGAATGCTAATACCCTCAAACATCATAAAAAAAGAGTTCACCGTGAGCAAAAAACCTGTGAAGTGATGGTGTTTGGAGAGGATTGTCAGCAACAGCCATGTGGGATGGTTTGCAAGAATGTTGAAGCCCTGTTGGCACACAAATGTAAATACCACACTGATCAAAAAACCTGTGATCTGATGGAGTTCGGTGAAGATGGCCAGCTGCGACGATGCGGAAAGGTCTGTAAGAATCTCAAAGCCCTGTGGGATCACAAAAGTGGATACCACAGCGGGCACAAAACCTGTAACGTGATGGTAGTCGGGAAGGGCGGACAAAAGCGGCCATGTGGAGCCGCCTGCAGAAATGCTCGCAACCTGACGTATCACAAAAGAAAAATCCACAGTGGGCAGAAAATCTGCGACACAACAGTGGTCGGGGATGATGGCCAGCGGCTACCATGCGGCTTTGTCTGCAAGAATTCTCTATACCTGTTGGATCACAAAGCCAGATACCACAGTGGACAACAAATTTGTCACGTGCCCGTAGTCGGGCAGGATGGTCAGACGCGGCCATGCGAGATGACCTGCGATAGTGTTGTGGCCTTGTCGGTTCACAAAAGAAGATATCATTCCGGTCCACAAACCTGTCAGGAGACAGTGGTCGGGAAGGATGGCCAGCTGCAGCCATGCGGCAAGGGCTGTAAGAACGCTCAGGCCCTAACGGACCACAAAAGAAGACATCGAAAACGTAAGCCTGTCGATTTGGAACAGGGCGATCACTTCAGTCCTTGATCTGACGCCGACTACTTCACGTGCTTTTCTTGATCTATCCTTCCTCACTGTCAAACAGAAAACAAGGATAGAATTAATAAACACATACTCTTTGAGACACTGCTGTTGCTACTGTCGTTGTTTCTCGTCAGCCAGGCCAAAGCGCTGTCAAGACATTTTATTATCGAGCTTCAAAAGGATGAAGGTTCTCCAAAACAGGTCTTTTTTGTAAAAGGTGACTGGCATTCATTGACGGGCAACCCGTCAGAGATTAACGACAACAACTGCTACATAGGATCAACTTCGCCATCGGATAAAAAGCGATACAGACCATACAGTTACGGGATGAAAACGTCCCTGATTGAGTCGCTTTTGTGGCAATGGCTCTACGCCCTCCACCTGCTGGTTGGTTACGAACTGGCTCTGAACAGCAAAGACTCTCTTCTAAGCTCGCCCTCTCATTCATGGGTACCTTTAGAAGTGGCTGTTGTTGTCGGTTGGTTTTTAAAAAACTATTGGAGCCCCGATTCATCACTGTTTAATCCGATTGAACAGCAAGAGACTAAATTTATATTGAGACTGCGGGGTAATACGTTTCCGATTACCACTATGATGCCTGGCTCTGGAGATAACCCATCACAATGCCCGCCATCAGAATCATCCAGCCAGCAAGCCACTGAAACCACCCGCCCACCTATAGGCTATTTTCCTGGCCTTCTTCATTTTGACTGTGGCGGCGGCAACGGAGGCCCTCAAAAACTTCTGCATACTTTGGGTTTAAATTGTTTCGTTTTTCCCTGTTATGGCGTTTGTCAATTCCTGCCATCAGGAGCAACACCCCCACAAAATTCCTGCCCTCACACGAAAACTGATCACTGCCTTAGTTGCATAGACGATTTTGATCCTAAAAACGCCACACAATCAATGACTGTAGGGCTCGCCTGTAGCACTGACTCCGACAGTCCGCTCTATGATGATGTGCAAATGCCCGGGAATTTTCCTTTTAGCCCTGATCATCTGGTCGATGGGATGCTCAGTCTGCGTGGTCATAGTCTGCCAGAAGAAAACGGGATTTTCCGTACGATTGCCGATTTCACAGGCTCAATGGGATCCTTATCTTCGAGTTGCCTCCCTTCGGGAGGGGCTACGCAATGCCAACAAACTCTATCAGATCGCAAAAAAAAATACGACAGAGAACAAGTAAATTGTGACGTGACCGTGTTCGGGATTACGGCCAGCAGCAGCCATGCGGGAGAGTCTGTAAGAATACTCAAGTCCTTTTGAATCACAAAAGAATGCATCGAAAACCCAAGCCCGTTGATTCTAACCGGAACGACTTCCTCAGTCCTTGATCAGACACCTGCCCTTTAACGAGGTTTTCTTGATCTATCCTTCTTCTCTGTCAACCAGAATGCAGGGATAGAATTATTAAACACTCACTCTTTGCGGCACTGCTGTTACTACAGTTGTTTCCTGGCACCTGTCAGGCCGAAGCATTGATAAGACATTTTATTTTCGAGCTTCAACAGGGTGCAGCTTATCCAGAACAGAATGTTTCTATAAAATCAGGCCGACCTACATTAGCGGGCAAGTCGTCAGACAATACTGGCACTACAGACTACGCAGGATCAACTTCGCGGAATGATGACAAACGCCAAAGGCCCCGAGGTTACGGAGTAAAAACGACAATCATTGAGTCGATTTCATGGCAATGGCTTTATGCCATTCATCTTCTGGTTGCTTACGAACTGATCCTGACCAACAAAGATGCCCCTGTATGCCTCACCCCTTGTTTATGGTTACCTTCAGAAGCAGTTTTTGCTGTCGCCTGGCTTTTAAAAAGCCATTGGAACCCGGATTCACCGCTGTTCAACCTGATTGAACAACTGAAGCCAACTTCTACGCTACGGGGGGGGCGTCCACTTGCGATCACCATTATGATAACTGGCTCCGGAGATAACCCACCGCAATATCCGTCATCAGAATCATCCGGCCAGCAAGCCCTGACAGCCACCAGTCACACTGTAGGCTCTTCTGCTCATCTTCCGTGTTTTGACTCTGGCCATGGTAAAGGAAGTCCTCAGCAACACTCACACACTTTAGGTTTAAATTGTTTCGTTCACCCCTGCCATGGCGTTTGTCAATTCCGGCCATCAGGAGCAACACCCTTACATAATTTGTATCCTCTCTCGGTGAAAGAACACAGCCTCAGTTGCATAGACTATTTTGATTCTGGAATCACTACGCACTCAATGAGCGCAGCGCTGACCTATATCGACGACCCTCACGAGCCGCTCAATGATGATGTACCAATGCCCGGGAATTTGTCTGTCAATGCTGATGACCAGATTATAATCGTTGGGTTACTCAGTCTGGGCGGCTACAGTCTTGCAGAAGGTAACGGGATTTCATCTTCGGGTTGTTTTTCGTCAGGAGCGGTTACCCATTTGCAACAAGCCCTGTCAGATCACAAAAAAAAATACGGCATTGAACAAAAAATTTGTATTGTTACCGTGATCGGGAAGGATGGCCAGCCGAGGCCATGTGGCACAGTCTGCAAGAGCGCTCAATCTCTGTCGTCTCACAAAAGTAGAATTCATACCGGGCAAAGAAACTGTGACGCGACCGTGATTGGGGAGAGTGGTCAGCAGCGCCCATGCGGAAAGGTCTGCAGTAATGCTCAAGCCCTGTTAGATCACAAAAGGAGACATCATAGTGGGAAAAAAACCTGTTATACAATCACTGTCGGGGAGGATGGTCAGCAGCGAACATGTGGCAAGGTCTACAAAAGTATTAAAGCTCTGACAGATCACAGAAGCCGATTCCACAGCGGGCGTCAAACCTGTGGCGTGACTGTGGTCGGGGAAAATGGTCAGCAGCGGCCGTGCGGGACTGTCTGCAAGAATGCACAATGCCTGTTATCTCATAAAAAAAGATATCACACCGGGCAACAAACCTGTGATGTGGCAGTGGTCGGGGAGGATAGCCAACAGAGAGCATGCGGGGAGATCTGCAAGAGTTCCAAAAGCCTGATGGATCACAAAAGAAGATACCACACCGGGCAAAAAACCTGTGAAGTGGAAGTGGTTGGGGAGGATGGCCAGCAATGGCCATGTGGGAAAATCTGTAGGAGTGCTCAAGCACTATCGGATCACAAAAGCAAAGTCCATAGTGGGCAGCAAACTTGTGTCGCGACTGTAGTTGATGAGAATGGTCAGCCGCGGCCATGCGGGAAAGTATGCAAGAATGCCCAACGCCTGTCTTATCACAAAAGCAAAGATCATAGCAGGCAAAAAAACTGTAATGTGACCATAGTCGGGGAGGATGGCCGACAGTACCGATGCGGAAAAGTCTGCAATAATGCCAGAGCCCTGCTGGACCACAAAAGAATGCATCGAAAACGTAAGCCTGCTGATGTGGATCAGAAAGGATGAGTTTATTCCCGTTGTCGCCTTTGGTTTTTAACAGAGAGTTTTTAACAGAAGATTTTTGGCGTAAAAACACAGTTATTTTCTTGATCTATCCTTCCTATCTGTAAACCAGGATACAAGGATAGAATTATTAAACACTCACTCTTCGCAGTACTGCAGTTGCTACTGTTGTTGTCTGTCGCCTGTCAGGCCGGAGCGTTGACAAGAAGTTTTATTGTTGGGCCTGGACAGGATGCAGTCTTTCCAAACCAGAGTTTTTCTATAAAGCGTGGTCGGCATACATTGTCGCAAAGCCCGTCAGTCACTGCTGACAAAAACGGCTGTGTAAGACTTGACTTATCATCTGATAGCAAGCGACACAAACCTGTTATTTACGGAATAAGAACCATCACTATTGAATCGATTTCGAGGCAACCGCTTTACGCCACTCATCTGTGGATGGATCACGAAATGATTCTGACCACCAAAAACGCTCATCTGGGCGCCAAACCAGATTCGTGGTTACCTTTTGAAGTGGTTATCACTGTCAGTTGGCTTTTAAAAAGCTATTGGAACCCCGATTCAGTGCTGTTTAAGCCGATTGAGCAACAGAAGGCAATATCTTTGCTGAAGGGAGAGTATGCGTTTGCGACTTCCATTATGACTTATGGCTCTGGTGACAACCCATCTCAATACTCGCCATTAGAATTACCCAGCCAGCAAGTCTTGGCAGCTACCAGCCACCCTAAAGGCTCTCTCGCTCACCTCCTGTATTCTGAGTATGGCGGTGGTAACAGAGACCCTCATCAATACTTGCACAGTTTAGGTTTAAATTGTTTCGTCCATCCGTGTTATGGCGTTTGTCAATTCCGGTTATCAGGATCCCTAAAAAGCTCATACCCAGACACGACGAATGAACACGGCTTTAGTTGTATAAACTATTTTGATCCTGCAAACGCTACACAATCAACGAGTACCGGGCTCATCTGTACCTCTGCCTCTGACCGGGCACCCAATGATAATGTGCAAATACCCGCGGATTTGTCTGTCACGGCTGATGACCAGATTATAATCGATGGGTTACTCAGTTTAGCTGGTCATAGTTTTCCAGAAGGAAACGGGATTTCCATCACGCTTACCCATTCCACACGCCCAATGAGGAACTCAGCTTTGAATTGTCTCCCTTCCGAAGGTGCTACCCATTGTCAAAAAGCCCTGTCAAATGACAAAAAAAAATACGACACTAAGCATGAAGTCTGTGTCGTGACCGTGATCGGCAAGGATGGCAGACAGCGGCCATGCGGGAAGGTTTTCAAGGGTGCCAGTTACCTGTCTTCGCACAAAAGGAGAAACCACACCGGGCAAAAAACCTGTGACGTGACCGTGTTCGAAGAGGCTGGCCAGCGGCGGCCATGCGGAAAGGTTTTCGGTAATGCTAACGCCCTGTCGGATCACAAAAGCAGGGCTCACGGTCGGCAAAAAATCTGTGGGGTAACAGTGGTCGGGGAGAATGGCCAGCCGCGGCAGTGCGGGAGAGTTTGCAAGAATATTTATGCCCTGTCAAATCACAAAAGGAGAGAGCACACGGGGCAAAAAACCTGTGACGTGACCGTGGTTGGGGTGGATGGGCAGCTGCAGCCATGCGGGCTGGTCTGTAAGAATGCTAAATCCCTGGCAGACCACAAGAGAAGACATCGAAAACGCAAAACTGTTGGTGCGAATCAGTACGATGTCCCCAAACCTTGATTTGACACCCGCCCTTTCATTTCTTTGATCTATCCTTCCTGTCTGTATACCAGAAAGCAAGAATAGAATTATTAAACACTCACTCTTTGTGGCACTGCCGCTGTTGTTGATATTGTCGTCTTTTGCCTGTCAGGCTGAAGCGTTGACAAGGCTTTTTATTGTCGAGTTCGGACAGAAGGCAGGTTTTTTAAACCAGAGCTGTTTTATAAAGCGTGACCAGCATCTATGTTCAGACATTGCCGACACAAGGGACTATGCGGTATTGGATTCGCCACCTGACGAAAAACCACTCTGGCCCGGAGGTTATAGGGTAAAAACGGCCCTTATTGAATCGATATCATGGCAATGGCTTTACGTCACTGATCTTCTGGTTGCTTACGAATTGATCCCGACGACCAAAAATGCCCCTATATGTGTCAACCCATACTCATGGCTGTCTTTAGAGGTGGTTGTCGCTGTTGTCTTGCTTTCAACAAGCTATTGGAACCTCTGTACACCGCTGTTTAGCGCCATTGAACAACAAACCAAGAGTCAGGATAACTCGTTTGCGATCACCACTATGATGGTTGGCTCTGAACAAACCCCACAGCAGGGGCAGCCATCAAAAGCATGCAGCCAACATGCCTTAAAAGCCAACATCCACCCTGCAGGCTCTCGCAGCAGCCACCTGAATACTGAATGTGGCGACGGTAACAGATGCCCAAAAAAACAGCTGCATACTTTGGGTTTAAATTGTTTTGTTGATCATTGTTGTGGCGTTTGTCAATGGCGACAATCATCCGATAGCAGTGGGGTTGATGGTTGGTCGCTGAATTTAAAAGAAAGTTTCACAAACCAAACAGAAGCAACCTCCGGACAAAGCCCATGCCCCCATTTGGCTTTTGGATACTGCCTGCTTTGCATGGGGGATCTTGATCCGGAAAACGCTAAACACTCTCGACATAAACCGCTTTTCGAAAGATGGGTTGATTTCTCTCGTATACCACTTCGATGCGACTTTGACCAACCACCACAGAGTCTTTGCGAAAAATTCGGAAGTCCCATGACACTTAACCTTAGAGAGACAGAACAAACAGTCACTGACTTATCTCAATTGTGTCAGACCCAGCCTCAACTTTCACAGTCAGGTACACCACAATTCACAGACTACCGAGGACAAAAAACCTGTCACGTAAAAGTAATCGGGGAAAATGGCCAGAAGCGTTCATGCGGCGCGATGTTCAGACATACTAAAGCCCTGTCGGATCACAAAAGTCTATGCCACAGCTGGCGACAAATCTGTGACGTGACTGTGGTCGGGGAGGATGGTCAGCCACGCTTATGCGGGATGATCTACAGAAGTACTTGCGCCCTCAATGATCACAAAAGCAAATTCCACAGGGGGCAACAGACCTGTGGCGCGATCGTGGTCGGGGAAGATGGCCGACAGCAGCAATGCGGGAGGGTCTGCAAGAACAGTAATTCCCTGTCGTACCACAAAAGAAGAGATCACAGCGGGCAAAAAACCTGCAACGTAACAGTAGTCAGGGAAGACGGCCAGCATTGGCCATGCAGAAAAGTCTGCAAAAATGCTGCATCTCTGTCAGCTCACAAAAGCAAATGTCACAGTGGGCAGAGAAGCTGTGATGTAACCATGATCGGGGCCAATGGCCAACAGCGCCGATGTGGGACAGTCTTCAAGAATGTTCATGCTCTATCGAATCACAAAATCAGAGTACACACAGATAAACAAGCCTGTGATGTGACCGTGATTGGGGAAGATGGTCTGCAACGGCCATGCGGGAGGATTTGTAAGAATGCTAAATCTATGTCGGAGCACAAGAGAAAACACCGAAAACGCAAGCCTGCTGATCTGGACCAGGAGGATGATCTCAGTCCCTGATCAGACGCCCGCCCTTTCACGGGGTGGTCCATCCTTCCTCTCTGTAAATTAAAATGCAAGGATAGAATTATTAAACGCTCACTCTTTGCGGCACTGTTGCTGATATTGTTGTTGTCTATCTTCAGCCAGGCAAAAGCGTTGACAAGGCGTTTTGTGGTTGAATTTGGACAGAAGAGCGATTTTCCAAACCAGAGCTTTTCTAGAAAGCGTGCCCCGCACACCTTTTCAGACATTGCTGACACAAACGGCTATGCAGGATCAGATTCTCTTGCTGATAAAAAACGACACAGTGTTTGCAATTATGGAGTAAAAACGACCATCATCGAGTCGAGTTCGTGGCAATGGCTCTATGCTACTCATCTGTTGGTTGGTTACGAATTTATCCCGACTACGAAAGATACTCCTTTTGGCTCTCTCTTATATTCATGGCTACCTGTAGAAGTGGTTGCCGTTGTTGCCCGGCTTTTAAAAAGCTATTGGAAGCCCAATTCACCGCTGTTTTTTTCGATTGAACCACAAAAGGTAACCTCTATGCTGACAAAGAGGGGTTACCCGTTTGCGATCACCACTATGATGCATGGTTCTGGAGGTAGCTCATTACAATATCCAACATCACAATCATCCGGCCACCAAGCTTCGGCAGCCACCACCCACTCCTCAAGCTCTTTCACCAGCCTCCTTTATTCTGATTCCGGCAGTGGTAACGGAGACACTGAACAATACTCACACACTTTAGGTTTAAATTGTTTCATCCATCCCTGTTATGGCGTCTGTCAATTGCGACCATCAGGAGCAACATCCAGACAAAGCTCACGTTCTCATTCGGTGAATGAACACTGCCTTAGCTCCATAAACCATTTTGATTTTGGAAATGCTACACACTCAATGAGTGCGGAGCCCGCCTGTGCCAATGCCCTTGAAGGGAGATTTAATGATGATGTACAAGTGCCCGGGAAGTTGTCTGCCAACGCTGATGACTGGGTTATAATCGATGGGTTACTCAGTCTGAGCAATCATTGTCTTCCGGAAGAAAACGGGATTTCCTGTACGGCTCCCAATCTCACAGACCCAACGGAGACTCCATTTTCGGGTTGCCTTCCTTCCGGAGGGGCCGCCCATCACCAACAAGCTCTGACGAATCAAAGAGACTACATCGCACAAAAAACCTGTGACATGACTGTGGTTGGGAAGGATGGTCAGCAGCAATCATGTGGGAAAGTCTGCAGAAGTATTAAAGCCCTGTCAGATCACAAAGGCAAAATCCACAGCGGGCAGCAAACCTGTGGCGTGACCATAGTCAGGGAGGATAGTCAACAGCAGCCATGCGGGACTGTCTGCAAGAATGTTCAAGCCTTGTTGAATCACAAGAGAATCGCACACAGCGGGCAACAAACCTGTGAAGTAAAAGTAGTCGCAGAGAATGGCCAGCTGCTGCCATGCGGGAAGGTCTGCAAGAATACTATTGCTCTGGTAAGTCACAGAAGAAGAACCCATAGCGGACAACGAGTTTGTGGTGTCACCCTGGTCGGAGAGGGTGGCCGGAAGCGGCCATGTGGGTGGGTCTGTCAGAGTGCTCAGGCTTTGTCACAGCACAAAAGCGGATACCACTCCGGGCAGAAAACCTGTAACGCGATGGTGGTTGGAGAAAATGGCCAGCAGCGGCCATGCGGAACCTTCTGCAGGAACGCCCGCGCCCTGTTGAATCACAAGAGAAGATGCCACACCGGGAAAAAAGTCTGTGACGTGACCGTAGTCGGGGAGGATGGCCAGCCGTGGCCGTGCGGGAAACTTTCCAAGAATGCCTTAGCTCTGTCGGTTCACAAAAGCAAAGCCCATTCCGGGCAAAAAACTTGTGAAGTGACCATGGTCGGGGAGGATGGCCAGCTGCGACCCTGCGGGAAGTTATGCAAAAATGCCGGAAGCCTGACAGATCATAAAAGAAGACACCATAGCGAGCCACAAACCTGTGAAATGACTGTGGTCGCTGAGGATGGTCAGTCGCGACCGTGCGGGAAGGCCTGCATAAGTGCTCGCGCTCTCTCGAGTCACAAAAGAGTAGAGCACACCGTGCAACAAGCCTGTGATGAGATCGTGATTGGGGAAGATGGTCAGCAACGGCCATGCGGCAGGATTTGCAAGAATGCTGAATCTGTGTCGGAGCACAAGAGAAAACACCGGAAACGCAAGCCTGCTGATTTGAACCAGAGCGATGACCCCGGTCCCTGATTTGACAACTGCCTTTTCATTTTCTTGATCTATCCTTTCTTTCTAGACCGGAAGGCAGGGATAGAATTATTAAATATTCACTCTTTGCGTTATCGCTTGGGCTACTGTCGTTCTCTATTGTCTGCCAGACCGAAGCGTTGACAAAACGTTTTGTTGTTGAACTTGGGCAGAAAACAGGTTTTTCAAACCAGAGCATTTCTATGATGCATGACCTGCATAATTTTTCAGACATTGCCGACAAAAACGGCTACGCAGGATCAGATTCAAAACCCGATAAAAAACGACAAAGGATTAACAGTCACAGAGCAAAATCGAACATCATTGAATCGATTTCGTGGCAGTGGCTTTATGCCACTCACCTACCGGTTGCCTATGAACTGATCCTTACCACCAAAGATGCTCCTATGAGCATCACCCTTTATTCATGGCTACCTGTAGAAGTGGTTATCGTTGTCGCCTGGATTTTAAAAAGCTATTTGAGTTCCGATTCACCGCTGTTTAACCCGATTGAAGAACAAGAGGCAACCTCTGTGTTGACAGAGGGGAGGCACTCCTTTGCGGCCATCACTATGATGATTGGCGCGGGACACAACCAACAACCAAACCTGTCATCAGAGTCATCCAGCCAGCCAGCCCCGGAGACAACTACCCACCGCTCAGGCTTTTCCATGAGCTACTTAAATACTGACTATGGTGATGGCAACAGAGGCCCTCAAAAACACCTGCATACTCTGGGTCTGAATTGTTTTGTCTATCCCTGTCGTGGCGTTTGTATACTCCGAACATCACCCGTTAGCACGGAGGCTATTGAATTGTCGCTGAATTCGGGGGAAAGTTCGACAAGCCAAACAGAAGCTGAATCCGGACAAAGCTCATGTCCCCACTCAGCTGTTGGACGCTGCCTTCGTTGCATAGGCCATTTTGATCCTGAGAACGCTGCAGATTCCCAAAAAGAACTGCTTTTCGAGTCATGGACTGATCTCCCCCCCCTTCAAGAACTTTGGGATTCTGATCAACTATTACTGAATCTTTCCGAAGCAATCGGAATCGCCGTAATGCTTAACCATACAGAAACACAACAAACAGACAATGAATCATCCCAACTGAGTCAGAGCCAGCCTCATCTTTCACAGTCAGGCGCAATGCAAGCAACAGACAACATCGAACAATGCGTCTGGGAGACGGGAGAAGACTGGGAGGATGGCCAGTGGCGGCTTTGCAGGGGGGGAGGCAAGAGTACTCAAGGTCTGTCAGATGACAAACAAAGAGACCACAGCAGACCAAAAACCTGTGACGTGATCATAGTCGGGAAAGATGGCCAGCAGCGGCCATGTGGCATGGTCTATAAGCACGCTCAATCGCTGTCGTCACACAAAAACAGATACCACACTGAGCAAAAAAACTGTGATGTGACTGTAATCGGAAAGGATGGCCTGCCGCGACCATGCGGCAGGACCTATAAGAATCTTCAATCGCTGTCGTCACACAAAAACAGATACCACAGTGGGCAAAAAAACTGTGATGTAACCGTGATCGGAAAGGATGGCCAGCCGCGACCGTGCGGGGTGCTCTGCCGGAATAGTAACGCCCTGTGGGGGCACAAAACAAGAGCCCACACCAGGCAACAAACCTGTGTCGTGACCATGATCGGGGAGGATGGCCAGCAGCGGCCGTGTGGGGCGGTCTGCAGGAATTTTGTAGCCTTGTGGAATCACAAGAGAAACGTCCACAGCGGGAAAAAAAACTGTGACGTAGCTGTGGTCGGGGAGGATGGACAACAGCGGCCATGCGGGAAGGTCTGCAAGAATGTTAATTCCTTGTTGCACCATAAACTAAAAGACCACACCGGGGAAAAAAAATGTCAGGTCACAGTGGTCGGGGAAGGTGGCCGACAGCGGCCATGCGGGAAGGTTTGTAGCAATGCTGCAGTTCTGTCGGCTCACAGAGCCCAATGTCACAACGGGCAAAAAACCTGTGACGTAACAGTGGTGGGGGAGGATGGCCAGCAGCGGCCATGCGGAAAGGTTTGCAAGAATATTCATGTCCTGTGGAATCACAAAAGCAGAAAGCACACCGGGCAGCAGGTCTGTGATGCGACCGTGATCGGGGAGGATGGTCAAAAACGGCCCTGCGGGATGATTTATAAGAATGCTAAATCCCTGT
This sequence comes from Endozoicomonas sp. ISHI1, assembly GCF_024606225.1. Lineage (GTDB taxonomy): Bacteria > Pseudomonadota > Gammaproteobacteria > Pseudomonadales > Endozoicomonadaceae > Endozoicomonas_A. The sequence continues at coordinate 94,749 of NZ_JAGRPU010000011.1, forward strand.
GGGATCACAAGAAAATACATCGAAAACGCAAGCCTGCTGATTTGGACCAGATCGATGACATCAGTCCCTGATCTGACATCCGCCCTTTCTCGAGGTTTTCTTGATCTATCCTTCCTCTCTGTGAACCAGAAAGCAAGGATGGAATTATTAAACACTCACTCATTGCGGCACTGCTGGTATTTTTGTTGTCTGCTGTTTGCCAGGCCGAAACGTTGACAGAACCTTTTATTGTTGAGTTTGGAGAGAAAACAGGTTTTCCAAACCAGAGCTTTTCTATGAAGCGTCACCTGAATACATTTTCAGACATGGCCGACGCAAACGGCTATGCAGGACCGGGCTCGCTGTTTGATAACAAACGATCCGGGATTGGCCGTTATGGAGCAAAAATATCTATCATTGAATCGACTTCATGGCAGTGGCCATATGCCACTTGCCTGCTGGCCGCTTTTGAATTGATCCTGATCGCCAAGAATGTTCCTATAAGCGCCATCCCTTATTCGAGCCCGGATTCAACACTGTTTAACCCTATTGAACAGCAGGAAGTAACATCTATGCTGACACAGGGGGATCGCTCACTTGCGGCCATCATCAGGATGTTTGGCTCTGAACATAGGCAACAACAAGGCCAGCCTTCAGAATCATCCGTTCAGGAAAAAACAGAAGCTTCCTCTCATCAAACAGGCTCTCTCACCAGTCCACTGAATGTTGACTATAGCGACGGTAACGGAGGCCCTCAAAAAAAATCGCATACTTTAGGCTTAAATTGTTTCGCCTATCCTTGCAGTGGCATTTGTCAATTCCGGCCACCATCCGATAGCGGAGAACGATCTGAAAGGCCGGTGAATTCTGAAGAAAATTCGACCATCCAGACAGAAGCAACATCCGGACAAAGCTCATGCTCTCATTTGGCTTATGGGTGCTGCCTTCGTTGCATGGTGTATTGTGATCCTCCAAGCACCACAAATTTACTGCAAAACCCGCCTTTCGAAACATGGTTTGATCTCTCTTCCATGCAATCCCCATACGTCACTGATCAAATATTTCAGAGTCTTTTCGAAGAAATCGGAATTTCCATATTGCTTGACCATTCAGAAACACAACAAACCACCGCTGAATCATCCCAATCGAGTCAGAGCCAGGCTCACCTTTCACAGTCCGGCGCAATACAGGCCAAAGATAACTGCCAACAAATCTGTGACGAGACACTAGTCGGGGAGGATGGCCGGGAGTGGGAGTGCGGGGCGGTGTGCAAGAATGCCCGAGGTATGTCGTGTCATAAAAGAAGATTCCACAGCGGGCCACAAACCTGTGACGTACTCGTGATCGATGAGGGTGGCCAGACGAGGCCATGCGGGAGGGGCTGTGAGAATGCTAATGCCCTGTCGTATCACAAAAAAAGAGACCACAACGAGCAACAAATCTGTGACGTGGATGTGGTCAGAGAGGACGGTAAAAAGCAGAGATGCGGGATGGTCTGCAAAAATGCTCTATCTCTGTCATCTCACAAAAAAGTAGTCCACAGCGGGCAACAAACCTGTGACGAGACTCTGGTCGGGGACGATGGCCAGCCACGGCCATGCGGGCTTGTCTTCAAGAATAATCCATCTCTAAGGGTTCATAAAAGCAGATACCACACCGGGCAAAAAAACTGTGACATGACCGTAGTTGGAGAGGATGGCCAGCAGTGGCCCTGCGGGACAGTCTGCAAAAATGGTCGCGTCCTGGTGCAACACAAAAGCAAATTCCACGGTGAACAAAAAATATGTGACGTGTTAGGAGTCAGGGAAGATGGCCTGCAATGGGCATGTGGGGCGGCTTTCAAGAGCGCCCGCGCCCTGTCGGATCACAAAAGCGAATGCCACTCCGGGCAAGAAATCTGTGACGCCACCGTGATCGGGAAGGATGGCCAGCAACAACCATGTGGGACAGTCTGTAAGAATGTTATGGCGCTGTTGGAACATAAGACAAGACATCGAAAACGCAAGGTGGTTGATGTGAATCAGGAGTGATGACTTCTGCCCGGACTCAAAAGGTAAAGTGAATGAATTGCTGGATACAGCTGCTGAGCCGCAATATGTGTCCTGGAAATCCTATAAAAAAGTGCATATGGAGTATTGAAAAATCTGTTCTTTAGATCTGGGAATTCTGTTTGATTTTGTGCATGATTGTGCACTGGCCAAAAGCCATTGGAGGCTGCTAATTCGCCTTTAGTGGAAATGCCATCATCAATAGGTATGAAAAACACAGGCATTTTCCGATTAGATTGATCATACGGCATAGGATTACGTTTGCCGTGACTGGGGGAGACACCGCATGTTCGAGGCTAGTGCCGTATTTAAGCCTGAATTCATCCAGCAGAGTCCAGCCAAACTTTGGGAGGCTATTTCTCCACAATACAGCGTGGATGAGTCAGCCTTGCTGGCACAGCTGACCGGTTTGGCCAGGCCTGATCCGCAGCAGCTCGCTGCAGTGACCCGACGAGCCACCGACCTGGTCGAACAGGTTCGAGCCCGGGAAGATTCCACTCATATGATTGACTCCATGCTGTTGCAATACAGTCTGGATACCCGTGAAGGTATTCTGCTGATGTGCCTCGCAGAAGCCCTGATGAGAATTCCTGACTCGGAAACTGCGGATGCCCTGATTCGCGACAAGCTCAGTGTCGCTGAATGGGAAAAACATCTCAAACAAAGTGACTCACTATTGGTGAATGCTTCCACCTGGGGGCTGATGTTGACCGGTAAGGTGGTGACATTGGGCAAGTCTGAAGACGGCCGCCCGGCTAGCGTGATTGGTCGATTGGTTAAAAAAATGGGTGAGCCCGTGATTCGTCAGGCTGTGAATCAGGCGATGAAAATTATGGGTGAGCATTTTGTACTGGGTCGCACGATTTCAGAAGCGCTTAAGAATGGTCGAAAGCCAAGAGAGAAAGGCTACACCTATTCTTTTGATATGCTGGGTGAAGCGGCACTGACCGAAAAAGATGCACAGAAATATCTGGCTTCCTATATGGCGGCTGTCGAGTCCGTTGGCCTGGAACAGAGTATCGGTGATAAAGGCCTTCGTCCCACCGTTTCTATCAAACTGTCTGCCTTGCATCCCCGTTATGAAGTGGCCAATGAAGCCCGTGTTCTTAAAGAACTGTTTGGCAGTGTGCTGGGACTGATTCGAAGTGCCAGAAGTCTGAATGTGGGAATCACCATTGATGCCGAAGAGCAAGATCGCCTTGAGCTGTCACTGAAACTGTTCGAGAAGCTCTACCGTCATCCTGAATGCCGGGGGTGGGGTGGTTTTGGATTGGTTGTTCAGGCCTACGGTAAGAGAGCACTCCCCGTTCTTGCCTGGTTGGCTGCTCTGGCAAAAGAGCAGGGTGATGAAATTCCTGTGCGTTTGGTAAAAGGCGCCTACTGGGACAGTGAAATCAAACTGTGTCAGCAGTCAGGATATTCCGGCTACCCGGTTTATACTCGCAAAGAAGCAACAGACGTCGCTTATTTGGTGTGTGCACGTTTTCTGCTGAGTGAGCCTGTTAAAGGGACTATTTATCCCCAGTTTGCTACCCACAATGCTCATACTGTCGCCAGCATTCTGAGCATGGCTGAACACAAACAATATGAATTCCAGCGTCTGCACGGAATGGGCGATGCCCTCTATAACACAGTGCTGGATCAGGAAAAATCAGACGTTCGCATTTATGCACCCGTGGGTAGTCACAAAGATTTGCTGCCCTACCTCGTGCGCCGACTACTGGAAAATGGAGCTAACTCATCCTTTGTTCATCGTCTGGTGGATGCCAGGACGCCTGCGGTGGATCTGGTGCATCATCCTGTCAGTGTGCTTGAGAAACACAGCTCTCTGGCCAATGACCGAATTCCCTTACCTTCAGATATTTTTGGAGGGGACAGAGTCAATTCCATAGGTGTAAATATCGATATTGAGTCCCAATGGCAGCCTTTTTCGAAATCGGTTCAGAAGTTTATGAGCCAAACATGGCAGAAAGGCCCTGTGATTTCCGGTCAACAGGTTGAAACTGGAATAGCGGTAGATGTGCAGTGTCCTTATCAGCTCAGTGAGCTGGCTGGTCGTCTGTATTACGCCGGAGAAAAAGAAGTGGATCAGGCTATTTCAGTGGCTCACAAGGCGTTTGACAGCTGGAATCAGACGCCAGTAGAAACTCGTGCCCAGAGCCTTGAAAAGCTGGCAGGTCTGTTGGAAGCCAATCTTGAAGAGCTGGTGGCACTCTGTCACAAAGAAGCCGGCAAGACGATTCACGACAGTCTCGATGAAGTGCGAGAGGCGGTTGACTTCTGTCGTTATTATGCCAACCAGGCTCGTGAGAAATTCTCTGCACCTCAGGTTATGCCCGGGCCTACCGGCGAATCTAATGAGCTTTATCTGACCGGTCGTGGTGTATTCCTTTGCATCAGTCCCTGGAACTTCCCTCTGGCTATTTTCCTGGGGCAGGTTGTCGCGGCTCTGGCCTCTGGTAACACCGTTGTGGCTAAGCCCGCCGAGCAAACTACTCTCATTGCGGCACGTGCTGTTGAGATGATGCTGGAAGCCGGCGTGCCTGCCGATGTGATTCAATTGGTTCCGGGTGAAGGTAAGGATATTGGTCATCAGTTGACCACCGATCCCCGAATTGCTGGTGTCGCTTTCACCGGTTCAACCCAGACAGCGAGACTCATAAACCAGACTCTGGCTGCGCGTGAGGGCGCTATCATTCCACTGATCGCTGAGACCGGTGGTCAGAATGCCATGATCGTAGACTCCACTGCTCTGCCGGAGCAGGTCGTTAATGACGTTGTTCAGTCAGCTTTCGCCAGTGCCGGGCAGCGTTGTTCTGCTCTGCGGGTTCTCTACGTTCAGGATGATATTGCTGAACGTATTGAGGACTTGCTGGTCGGTGCGATGGCAGAACTGAAGGTGGGTAATCCAGCTCTGCACGAAACAGACCTTGGTCCTGTCATCAGCGAAGTTGCCCACACAGGACTGCAGGCTCATGTCGATCGCATGAAGCAGGAAGCACGGTTGATTGCTGAAGTGGATCTGGGCGCTGAGTGCAATCAAGGTTACTTTATTGCGCCGGTTGCCTTTGAAATTGAGAGCATCAGCCAACTGGAAAAGGAACAGTTTGGTCCGATTCTTCACGTGGTCCGCTATAAGGCTTCTGAACTGGATAAAGTGATTCAGGAAATTAACGGCACAGGTTACGGTTTGACTCTGGGGGTACACAGCCGCAACGAAGCGACTTCGTCTTACATTGAGCAGAGCCTCAAGGTAGGTAACGCTTACATAAACCGTAATCAGATTGGTGCAGTAGTTGGTGTTCAGCCATTTGGTGGGCAGGGACTCTCCGGCACAGGCCCAAAAGCCGGTGGACCTCACTATCTGTATCGCTTTGCTACTGAACGTACCCGCACTATCAATACAACGGCAGTCGGTGGTAACGCCACGCTGTTGTCTCTGGGGGCTGGTCACTGATCGTCTTTGCCTGCCCTTTATGGCTTTAGGGGCAGGGTTGTAGCCTTTACTCTTTTTCAGATGCTCTGAAAACAAAATCTTGCCTGTGTCTCTGTTGGGAGCGGATCAAATTTCTGTCTGACAGTACTCAGGACAAGTTATGCAGTATGGAGAAAAATAATGATTATAAATACCTTTGCGACAATTATGACGTTTGTCGTGTATCTGGGCATGATGCTGATGATAGGCCTCTGGGCCTGGAAGCGGACTTCAGACTCTGAAGATTACTTTCTGGGTGGACGCAGTTTGGGACCCTGGCCTGCTGCCCTGAGTGCAGGCGCTTCTGATATGAGTGGCTGGCTTCTGCTGGGTTTGCCGGGTTATGCCTTTGCATCAGGCGTTGAAGCCTTCTGGTTGGCCGGTGGCCTGCTGGTGGGTACCTGGTTGAACTGGTTACTGATGGCCCGTCGTCTGCGTGTCTACAGCGCAGCTTCCGGAAATGCCCTCACCCTGCCGGAATTCTTTACCAATCGCTTCCGTGATACTTCAAAGGTGCTGCAGGTAGTATCGGCGCTCTTTATCCTGCTGTTCTTCCTGTTCTACACAAGCTCCGGTCTGGTTGCCGGTGGCAAGTTGTTCGAAACAGTATTCGGCCTTGATTATAGCTGGGCGGTCATCATCGGAACGCTCTGTGTGATTTCTTATACCTTGTTCGGTGGCTTCCTGGCTGTTTCCTGGACAGATCTGGTTCAGGGCCTTTTGATGGCCGCGGCTATGGTGATCGTACCGGTTATTGCATTGCAAACCGGAAGCTCCGATGCGTCAGTGTTTGAGCAGCTGCGTGTTCATAACTCCGAACTGTTGAATCCATTTACCACGTCTGACGGCAATGCTCTCGGGTGGATGGCCATTATTTCTCTGGTCGCCTGGGGGTTGGGTTACTTTGGTCAGCCTCATATCCTGGCGCGTTTTGCCGGAATCCGTTCGGAACAGGATGTACCTACAGCCCGTCGTATAGCAGTGAGCTGGAGTGCTATCTCCATGCTAGGTGCCATTTTGGTGGGGCTGATCGGTTTGCTCTATATCAATGAAACAAATCAGTCTCTGGGTGATGGTGAAACGATCTTCATGGTATTGGTCAACGCACTGTTCCATCCGGTCGTCGCCGGCATTCTGCTCGCTGCTATTCTGGCTGCGATCATGAGTACCGCTGACTCTCAGCTATTGGTGTCTTCTTCTGCACTGGCAGAAGACTTTTACAAGGCAGTGATTCGCAAGAATGCTGAGCAGAAAGAGGTTTTGATGGTTGGTCGTTTGGCGGTAGTCCTCATCGCTCTGGTCGCCCTTGTTCTGGCTATGTCGCCTGACAGCTCCGTTCTGGGTCTGGTCTCATATGCCTGGGCTGGATTTGGTGCCGCATTCGGCCCCGCACTGATCATGAGTCTCTACTGGAAACGTATGAATCGCAACGGTGCTCTTGCGGGGATTATTGTTGGTGGTGTCACTGTTGTTTTGTGGAAACAAGTGTCCGGGGGTATCTTCGACCTCTACGAAATTGTGCCAGGCATTTTGTTTGCTCTCATTGCCATTGTTGTTGTCAGCCTGATGTCTTGCGAGCCTGAAGCGGAAATCGTGGATGAGTTTGATGGGGTAGAAAAAGCTCTGGCCTGAAGGCCATGAGTATTCCAGTGGCTGCGGTTTAAAGAGCAGTCACTGGATTACTGACGTACATCATTCTCAGCACTCACCCAGCCGTAAACTTTACCTGCCAGTAAGGCGCCAACAACAGGCGCTACCCAGAACAACCATAACTGGGCAGTTGCCCAATCACCGACAAATACTGCCACGCTGGTGCTTCGGGCCGGGTTAACCGAGGTGTTACTCACCGGAATGGTTATCAGGTGAATCAGGGTTAGACACAAGCCTATAGCGACTGGCGCAAAACCCGCGGGAGCGCGCTTATCGGTCGCTCCAAGAATGACCATAAGAAACATAAAGGTCATCACTACCTCAGCGATCAGCACCGCCACCATTGAGTAGCCGCCAGGGGAGTGGGCCCCATAGCCATTTGAAGCAAAACCATCCGATACATCAAAATCCGGTGCGCCTGAGGCAATGAAATACAATATTGCCGCACCGGCGATACCCCCAGCCACTTGTGCGATAATGTAGGGAACCAGTTCATTCAACGGGAATCTGCCACCGGACCATAAACCAAAGGATACGGCAGGGTTTAAATGGCTCCCGGAAACGTGGCCAATAGCGTACGCCATGGTCAGAACGGTTAAGCCAAATGCCAAAGAGACACCAGCAAAACCGATACCCAGTTCAGGAAAGCCAGCAGCCAGTACTGCACTGCCACAACCGCCTAATACCAACCAAAGCGTACCGAAAAACTCAGCCGCCAATTTGTTTGTTAAGCTCATCATATTTTCCTGATTAAAGCTAACAGCACACCAGTTGGAATCGCATCAACAGCGACTGTTAAGCCGACTTATAATACGAAGACAATGTATTGATTTTCGATACCTTCCCTCGCCTGATTCAATTTAGTCAGTAAAAGCCATTCTGTCCTGCAAATTATTAGGAAATGGTCGTTAGTTTGTTTTTTTGTTTAAACTTTTAGCGTGTTTTTTTGAATGTCTGTTCGAAAACTTTTCATTCGTTACAACTTTTTTGTTTTTTGCAAAGTTATGAATATGAATGCTTTTCATTTGGTTTTGTGAGTTCGATGTTCATTGTTTGGGTGCCGTTATTACTCAAGGGTTACCCGGTTAGCTTCTTCAAGACTGGTTATACCCTCCAGAACCTTTAACAATCCAGATTGGCGAAGGTTGTTAAACCCTTCTTTCTGGGCAATTTCGGCAATTTGAAGGGAGTTACCCTCTTCCATAATGATCTGCTGTAGAGCCGGTGTGATTTTTACGACTTCATAGATGCCTACACGGCCTTTGTAACCCTTGCTGCATTGATCACATCCCTTGGGCCCAAAAATTTTGGCACCCTCGATCTGCGCTTCTGTAAAGCCTTCTTCCAGCAACGTTTCTTTTGGGATCTCTTTTTGTTCCTTACAGTGACTGCATAAACGTCGAGCCAGACGCTGGGCAATGATCAGGCTGACAGAGGTAGCAATGTTGAAGGAAGGAACTCCCATATTTTGCAGGCGTGTCAGAGTTTCCGGAGCGCTGTTGGTGTGCAGTGTGGACATGACCATGTGACCGGTCTGGGCCGCTTTGATGGCAATGTTGGCCGTCTCAAGGTCTCTAATTTCCCCCACCATAATGATGTCGGGATCCTGACGAAGGAAGGCTCTCAGAGCCTGGGAGAAATCCATTCCCTGCTTTGGGTTAACGTTCACCTGGTTGATGCCCTCCAGATTGATTTCTACAGGGTCCTCGGCCGTGGAAATGTTTCTTTCCGGGGTGTTGAGTATATTAAGACCTGTGTAGAGAGAGACGGTCTTACCCGAACCGGTGGGGCCAGTGACCAGAATCATACCCTGGGGTTGGTGTAGGGCTTCCATGTACATTTCTTTCTGGGTTTCTTCATAACCCAGGGCATCAATACCCATTTGGGCACTGGAAGGATCAAGAATCCGCAGTACAATTTTTTCACCCCAAAGGGTGGGCAGGGTGTTAACCCGGAAGTCGATGGATTTGCTTTTGGACAGACGCATTTTAATACGGCCATCCTGAGGTTTACGTCGTTCTGAAATATCCATAGCGGACATTATTTTCAGACGGGATGCAATTCTGGGCGCCAGGCCTGAAGGGGGTTTGGCGGTTTCATGGAGAACACCGTCGGTTCGAAAGCGCACCCGATAGGTTTTTTCATAAGGTTCAAAGTGAAGGTCCGACGCACCTGTTTTGATGGCGGTTAGCAGCATTTTATTTACGAATTTTACGACAGGAGCATCGTCATCTTCTCCTCCTGCTACTTCCTCATCGGTATCTTCGACGGCACCGACTTCCAGCTCTTCAAGGTTACCAAACTCATCGTCATCTAAATTCGACAGGGCATCAAAACCACTATCCAGCAGTTGATCAATAAACTTGTCCAGTTTATCTTCTTCAACCATTACCGAATCCACCATGAGGCCGCTGCTGAACCGGATTTCGTCAATGGCTGTATGGTCACTGGGATCAATAACCCCGACAAACAACCTGGTACCCCGTTTTATCAGAGGGATAAGTTTGTGCTTGCGGATCAGCTTTTCCTGAATCAGGTTTTTTGGGACGTTTTCAGGGTCAAAGGCGTTAAGGTCCATGACTGGCATGCCAAATTCTTCCGCGGTAGCCACGGATATGTCTTTGGCGCTGAGCAGTTTTTCCCGGATCAGGTAACTGGACAGGGGCTGCTTTGTTTTAGTTGCCTGTGAAAGTGCTGAGCGGAGTGTCTTTTCATCAATTAGCTGGTCGACAACCAGTCGAGCAGCCAGTCCTGTCAGAGGTTTATCGACCATGCCTTGTCTATCCGTTTTATTGTTCTTGAGTATGTTCTCTGATTTCTACTATATCAGCACTAAGACAAGAGCATAAACAGGATATTTAGTAAAGTGTTGAAGCGGGCGCGTCGTTCCCGGGAAAGGAAGTCCGGTAACGACAAAGCCATTACCAGAGATAATGGCGTTGTCGACACTCTATAGAGGTCAGGTGTCAGCCTCTATTCAATGACCGGCAGGGTAAAGTGCAGAAGACGAGTTTGGGTTTCGACTTCGCCGTTGTTGTAGCTCACCAGCATGAAGGTTTTGTCCCCCTGTGCAGTATCAGGACCCAGTGCAATGGCTTCAAAATTGGCCTCATGAATATCGAAGTCTGGTTTGTCAGGCATCTGTCTCAGAGAATCAGGGTGGTTGCTGGCAAAGAGCAGTGTCTTGGACATAAAGTCTTTGGGTGTTTTCATAAATACTTTGTTCAATGCTTCGTCAACAAAGGTTTCATTGCCTTTGAAATTCTTGCCGCTGCTCAGATCGACCAGATAAACCTTGGTGATAAAGCTGGGCTGAGCACCCTGATAAGGCATTTCTGTTTTCTCAAGGAACAGAGCCTTTTTATCATTGAGAACCGCAATATCGCTGACGGTTCGAACAGGATCACTCTTTAGCTGTTTTCTGACAGTGGGGGTGACAACCAGAAGAGAGAAGTTGTAGAGCTTCTCTGACAGAGTTGAAACTACACCCCTGGCGGGAAGCTCATCACTGTTTGAGTATTGTCCGTGCATCAGCTCGTCACCACTGTACAGTCGTTCGGTAGTGAAGGTCACCACCCTGACAGGTGGGACATGTCCCTTGATAGCCCACTTGGTGGCATCCTGAACCAGAGGACCAGCGGCCGCAGCAACGTAAACGTTGCTATCGGGAATATGGTCGAGACTTTTCACACCAAGTCCCTGCTGAATACCACTGAAACCTTTATGTAAAGGAATCCAGTTGTTGTTTTCAAAATGTTTGGGCAGTCTTAATGCGCTATCCACCTGACCTGCTCTGGGATACGCATTCGTAAGCAGAAATTTTGATGACAGACCCACATCACAAAAGTGAACACCTTTTGAGAGTTGCAAAGGGATTTCCCTGAAGGTATGCAGGAAAGCAGCGGGAATCAGGTCAAGGATCGGCACGGAAAAAAATTCATGGGCATCATACCAGGCCTTCAGGAAACCATTGTTCCTGGTCTCAATGCTGGTTTCGTCACGATTGGCGTGTCGGTAACCGTAGCCTGCATAAGCGGGGATATCGATAGCCCTGTAATCAATAACGCCGGTAATGCCCCTTCTTTCACTCTGACTGGAGGCAATCAGCAGTTTGCCGTCCTGAGTCGCTGTGATGCTACTGGGGGAAATATGGCCATCCTTCAGCCAGAGGGGGTGGGTTCTGGCATACTTGCCCTCAGTGATTTGATACTCAGTAACATCATTGGGTGAGAATATGGAGTCACGAGGGTTCTGGCGATCCGGCTTGAGCCTGCTTAAATTGACCTCGTAATAGTGGGGTTTAGAGAAGACGCTCCATCCGTTAGTACCAGTGAAACCTGCCCCGGCATCTCCAGAAAGCAGGAACAGTCTCCCTGCTGAATCATTTCTGGTGGAAACGAAATGCGCACCGGTAATATGAGTGACCTTTCTCTGGGTGTCTGAGGGCATTATGTGGTTGCCCAAGTAACGGACGCCTTTATGAGGGGCCTCTTTACCTGTGGGTTCTTCTGACCAGCCGGTAGCCGAAAGAATGAAGCAAAGCGCTGAGCCAAGCAGGGCACTTCTTCTTTTCATCATTGATTACAACACCTGAAGTGAAACAACCCCATAAAGATAGCCACAATTTTTCATTGCAGGTGTATTTTTGACTGAAGTCGCTCCTAAAGTGCCGGAGGCAGGAAAGAAGTATTTTAAAATCTGAGAGCCAGGTTTGATGTGGTCTGTTTTAAGAAGTCTGGCTAACAGAACCTGTTGCTCTGTTGGTGGATTTTTCAGCGTTTTTGAAGTGTAGGAATGAGAACACCAAGCTCTGGAAAGTATACACTCCGGAAACCGGCTTCTGTAACTTTACGTTGGGGTCGATGTCACAGCAGTTGATAATGAATGGAGAGAATCACGGTAACAGGCTTTTTGTCAGGGGGCGGTAAGGGTAGGGAGCGTTCTATGGCTTTCAGACTGCTGGCTTCAAACGCCTTTTTACCGTCCAGCACACTGGTCTTTCCCAATGTTCCGTCAGAGTTGATTTCAATTTTCATTTTTACTTCTCCTTCCAGTCGCCTTCTTTTGGCCTGATAGGGATAAACTTTGTAGCGATTGATCCGGTACTGAAGTTTAGCCACCCATTTCTGAAACTCATCTGGTTTTGTGTGCCCGGCTTCTGAGTTGATGAGTTCCTCAACAGGCTCTCCTGTTGTCTGCTGACTGACTGTGGAAGCTGGAGGTTCGGCAGGCTTTGCATCACTGTGTTTTTTTTCTTCGTGTTTGGTCGGTTCTTGCTGAATCTCTTTCTTTTCTGCTCTGGTTGTTATGACTTTCTTGTTTTCTGCTTTTTCAGCCTGCTCTGTTTGTTCAGTGATTTGAGTGTGCTCAGTGTTTTCTTTCTGAGAATCATGCTTTGTTAGTTCCGAGTCGTTTATCGCGTTTGTGCCGGTCAGGCTTTCTTCAGTGGCAGGTGTGACAGAGCGGTGATGAGACACCAGTTGTATTTGAATACCCGGTGTTTTGGGAGCAGGCATCCGGATACTTCCGATAAAGCCCAAAAGCAAGGTGTGAAAGACCACTGACAGGGTCAGGGGGATGGCCAGGTGCCTGATGGTTGATTCCTGTTCCATGATTTGCAACCCACGGAGCATAGCAGATTAAACAGGAATTAAATAAGCAGTTATCAGAGAGAAGCCCTGACATGCTCAGGGCTTCTTCAGGATATCAAGCAAGCTTTAGCGGGCTATGAAAATCCCCAGGCCCGGTATGACAAAAAAGGCCAGCAACAGATAAAGGAACGCATAAGAGCGATTCTTTACAGCCAGGTCTGACAACTTTTCCGCAGCGTAAAGAGGAATCTCACGCAGCCACTTGATGCCATAAATGAGGGCTACAGCAAACACGTTAAAGAACAAATGTACCAGGGCAATGGTCATGGCGTGCCCGGCTTCTGCACCGACAATGGCCGTTGCCGAAAGTAGGGCTGTGATGGTAGTACCGATGTTAGCACCCAGTGTAACAGGGTACATCTGACGAACGGTGAACACGCCACTGCCCACCAGGGGAACCATCAGGCTGGTGGTGGTAGAAGATGACTGAACCATGACGGTCATAACAGTACCGGAGGCAATACCGGAAACCGGACCACGACCAATAGACTTGTGCAGAACGTCCTTGGCACGACCGACCATAACTTTTTTCAAGAGCTTGCCCAGTCTCACTACTGAGCTGAAGATCAGAAAGATACCGAAGGCGATCATAGTCAGGCCACCCAGTGTGCTGTCCGGCAAAAGGCCTGCAAACTCTTTCACTATATTCACGGCCGGCTTGGTCAGAGGCTTGATAAAATTCAGGCCGCCCATGTCAATAGCAGAGCCACCTACCAGTAATGCGGCTACGTGTTGTGAAATATCTTTCAGGAAACCGGTCATCAATTCCAGAGGTAGCAGAATCAGAACCGCCAGATAGTTAAAGAAGTCGTGAACCGTCGAAGCAGCAAAGGCCCGTTTGAAGGACTTGTCGCAACCCATGTGACCCAGGCTGACCAGAGTATTGGTAATGGTGGTGCCGATATTGGCGCCCATAATCATGGGGATCGCCATTTCAACGGGCAGGCCCCCAGCTACGAGGCCAACGATAACAGAGGTCACCGTACTGGAAGATTGAACCAGGGCGGTGGCAAGGGTACCGGCAATCAGAGCCAGCATAGCATTGTTGGCAAAGCTGAACAGCTCGGCAGCAGCTTCTGCGCCGCCCACAGCCATTTTAAAACCAGAGCCCACTACGCTGACGGCAACCAGGAGAGCGTAGATCCAGAGGATAACTCTCATCCAGATGCGTCCATAGTGCCTGCTGGTGTATTTGTAGTCAGCTTTGGTGCTGGCTTGACTTGTTGCTTCAGACATTTTCTGCACCTTGGTGCTGTTTGGATAAAGGTGGTGGCGAAAATATAGGTGTTTTATTTCAAAAATATTACAGTTATGACTTTTTTTTGAAATATTTAAAGCAGACACCTGTCGATCAATGACAGGCAGTCAGGACAAAGACCGTCTAAAAACGACAGTCATCGTTTTCTGATGTATCTGAAAGCTCAACTCGTTCCACGCCAGAACCTACAGAGCCTTAAAGCGCGGAAACCTGAGTTTAGGGACAGCCCTCAGGGCAGGGAGCAATTACCCGAGAGGCTTGTCAAACATCTGTACTTTAACTGTTTCTCCTGCCTCAACACTTCCCTGGGAAGCAGGCAAAACGATGTAACAATTAGCCATGCTCATGGATCTGAGAATGCCCGACCCCTGACTGCCTGTTGTGACTACCTCGGCTTCTCCTTTCTCGTTGGTTGAGAGTATGCCCCTCTGGAATTCCAGGCGACCGGGATGTTTCTTGAGGGGGGTGAGACAGGTTGCTGGCAGTTCAGCAGCAGGAGCGGGTTTTGCTCCCATCATATGATGCAACGCGGGTGCTGCCAGCTGCTGGAAAGTCACCGTAGCGGAAACCGGATTGCCCGGTAGCCCAAAGAAGATACTGTTGGGAAGTTTACCAAAGGCAAACGGTTTGCCGGGTTTGATGGCCAGTCTCCAAAAGGAAGTATGGCCTATTTCATTGAGAATATCTTTGACAAAGTCGGCTTCACCCACGGATACCCCTCCGGAGGTAATAACCGCATCAGCCTGCTGATCAGCCTCCAGTAAAGCTTTGCAGATCTCCTCGCGGTCATCACGGAGTTTGCCAAGGTCAATCACTTCTGCTCCCAGGCGCTTGAGCATCGCAGATACTGCAAATCTGTTGCTGTCGTATATATTGCCCTGACCCAGTGTTTCACCGGGCAGTTTCAGCTCATCACCCGTTGAAAAGAGCGCTACTTTAATTTTGCGAACGACCGAAACTGTGGGGAGTCCCAATGAAGCCAGCAGCCCTACATCCTGAGCTTTGATGATGTGACCCTTTTCAAAAACCTGAGAGCCATGAAGAATATCTTCACCGGCACGGCGAATGTGATCACCTGAGCGGGAAGGGGGCTTGCGAAAAGCAATACCCTGTTCAGTTTTCTCGGTCTGCTCCTGCATGATGACGGTATCGGCACCTTCGGGAAGAGAGGCACCAGTCATGATTCTTATACAGTGAGCAGCGGGCAGAGTACCCTGATAAGGGTGTCCGGCCAGGGATTTTCCGGCCAGCGGCATTACAGAATGTTGTGCCAGGTCGCCGAAACGGAGTGCATACCCGTCCATGGCTGAATTATCGTGGGACGGAACGTTAACCGGCGAAATGATCGTGTCAGAAAGAACCCTGTCCAGGCAGTCAGCCAGAGCCACCGTTTCCGTTTCTGTGACGACCGGTGTTTCCGTCATCAGCTTCTCCAGCCCTTCATGCAGGGGCATCAGCCCCGGGGTAGTACAGCAGTCAGTCATTGAGAGATCTCCTCGTTACTGTTTTTGCAACGGCTTTTTTGAAACAAAAGCCGTAAATGAATTCAGCAATCTGCTCCGGGTCGTTGAGATCCTGCTGAGGGATCAGCTTTTCCAGCAGGGCTGTTTTACCCGAACCGTTGAATGCGGTCAGTCCGATAACAGCTCAGGGGAAGGATTGCAGTAGGGGGGCAGTATTTGCATTCCCGATCATTCATTGAGTGCGCAGAAGTCTATTGAAGTATCCGTTGCTACTCAATCACTCTTTCCGGGTTTTGATAGGGATTACGCAGTGTCATGGTTGAATTTACCGGGAAGGTTTGCCTGTTTCACGGTATTTGTGCCATTCAATATTGTCCTTTCGGGCATGGCTATTTAACTGAGTTGGCGTTAGGATGGGGGCCTAATTAATTTAAATAAAGCGCCGAGCTTCGCAGCCTAACCCTTGATCAGGTAATAGTCCTGAAGGCATGGCTGCCAAGCCGTAACCTGTGTGTGTTACACGCAAGGTTGCCAGGGTTCATATAGAAATGTCTGGGCCTCCCGTGTTTGGAAAGGTGTGAAATGCGACCATTACATGACCGACAGGGACGAACGTTCCCCTATCTGAGACTGTCTCTGACTGATCTGTGCAACTTCAAGTGCAACTATTGCCTGCCTGATGGCTGTGAAGAGCACAGTCACATGCAGTCGCTGGGTATTGCCGAAATTAAACGTCTGGTGACCGCTTTTGTGGCGGTCGGTGTTGAGAAAATTCGTCTGACCGGTGGTGAGCCCACCCTGCGCAATGACTTTAATGACATTGTCAGTACGATCAAGTCCATTCCGGGTATTCAGAATGTTGCCATGACCACGAATGGTTACAAAATGGATCAGAGGGTAGAGTCCTGGTTGGATGCCGGTGTTGATCAGATTAATGTCAGTATCGACAGCCTCGACCCCCGAGCGTTTGCAGCAATAACCGGGCACGACCGTCTTCAGGAAATACTGGTAGGTATTGATAAGGCCTTTGCGAACGGTCTTACCTCTATCAAAGTCAATGCAGTTTTGATGAAAGGGGTCAACGACATTCAACTGGGCGCGTTTCTGAACTGGATTAAGCACCAGCCTGTTACCATGCGTTTCATTGAGTTGATGCAGACGGGTGATAATGGTTGTTTTTTCAATCAATACCATGTCCCCGGAAAGCAAATAAGAGATCAGCTTCTGGAGCAGGGCTGGGTCAGAATGGCCCGAAATAAGGATGCGGGTCCGGCTTACGAATATTGTCATCCTGATTATCAGGGGCGCATTGGACTGATCACCCCCTATTCAAGAGACTTCTGTAAAGACTGCAACCGTTTGAGGGTTAGCAGTCAGGGCCATCTGCAACTGTGCCTGTTCTCTGAATCAGGCCACGACCTTCGACGTTTATTACAGGACGACAGTCAGCAGGATGAATTGATCCGGGAGATTCGATCAGTACTGAGATTGAAAGTCGACAGTCATTTTCTGGATCAGGGGTATACCGGAGGCACCCGGAATCTTGCCCAGATTGGTGGCTGAGAGATCCCGCCCTTCGATTAAGAGGGTTAGGCCTCCAATGGGCTGACCGGTATACTCTTTGGTTCATCGGGGATTATTGTCGGCACACAGGGCACAAAGGTGAATGTGCCTTCCATATTTGAAGACATGATGCGCAATAGAAGTGCCTTAAACAGGCTCCAGCGGCGACAGGGTATCTTATGGGGTCCATACAAATAGGACATAATCCTGCAAAGAACTTTACTGTCAGGTAGTCGGAAATTCTTGCTGATAATACGTGCTCTGTTACTCGTGCAACGAGACTACAAAAGGCCAGTGATAAGCTTTCATTACTCTTGATAAATGCTACTAAGTCATAAGTAAAATTAGAATAAAAGCAAAATATCAAGCTCGTTGAAAAAACAGTTATAAAATCTTGACGAAAAACATTACCTGGTTTAAGTAAATGAAAATTTACAAAAGAAACACTTGCTATTTCAACTAAACGTAAAGGGAGCCTGAGTCCATCATAGTATAACGAAAGAGAAGTTAATAAATTTATCAGGTCTTTGGAAAAACTCTTTTCGTAATCTTCATATGAGATAGTGTGGTTGGATGCATCATCTTGAGACCCGTAAGAAACACTGCAAGATATGAGTAAGGTAAATATCACTGATTTGCATAAATAAAGCATATCTATTGTATATGAATTTTAGGGAACACCAGGTCATGGTAGATTACGAAAGCTTACATCACCAAAAGTCCAGCACACTGCACCTGCGAGCACCCGTTGAAAATGGCTAGAGCAAAAGCTGCTTCAGCTAAAAGCCTTTCTGTTTCCGAAATGGGTATTTATTGAACAGGCTGACCGGTATACTCTTTATTTCATCGATGGCTTACTGTCGGCATACAGGACACAAAGGTGATTGTACCTCCCACATACGAATGCATGCTGTGCAATACCAGTGCCTTCTACAGTCTGCAACTTCGATAGGGTATCTCACGGGTTCCAGGCATATAGAACATGGTCCCGAGAAAAGTTTTACAGACAAATAGTCTGAAACATATAAAGACGATATGTGCTCTATTCTTTGCGCAAAGAATCTAAATATGAACAATGATAAGTCTTCGGGATTATTCTTGTTTTTTCTTATGTCATATACGGCATTAGCGAGAAGACTAAAAAATGTGCCATATGCAGCAATAAAAAGATACTCATAATGAAAAGTATTGCCCAGCTTAAGCAGATAAAAATTTAATAAACTGTGACATGCTATTTCAGTTACACGTAAAGGTAGCCTGAACTCATCATAATATAACGAGAGAGCAGTTAATAAATTTGATAGGTCACTTGAAAAGCTCTGTGCGTAATCCTCATATGAAAGCCTGTGGTTGGAGCTTTCATGTTTGTCATAACCAGTATTATCTTGAGACCCGTAGGAAGCACCATAAAATATTAGTGAGATAAACACCGCTAATTTGCATAAATGATACATATTTATTACCTGAATTCCTGAACATCCAAGCAGGGAAGAGACACCTCCTGCTTATCGAGATTGAATTTTAGTGGATTGGCCCCGAATTTATCTTTCCAGGCTCGCGGGATCAGCTCTCAGTATCCAAGCCGGATGGTAAATAATGCGTTGTTTGAAGGGCAAAGGCTGGCGGTCAGGTTGGAAATTTTTAAGATCACCGCAAATGAGCGGCTACCTTGAAAGGCTGATATACACTATAGTGCATCGAGGGTTACTGTCGGCATACGGCGCACAGAGGTGATTGCACCTCCCACATACGAATGCATGCTTTGCAATACCAGTGCCTTTTACAGGCTGCAACGGCGATAGGGTATCTCATCGGTTCCAGACAAATAGGACATAATCCTGAAAAAAGTTTTACTGCCAGATATTCGGTTATTAATAATGATGATGCGTGCTCTGTTCTTTGCGCGATTAATTTAAATATGAATAATGTTAGGCTTTCATAATTATGCAGATTAATTCTTAGATCATATGAAATATTAGCAACACCGCTTAATAAAATGCCTGATAAAAAAATAAAATTATATTCATCATGAAGGGTATTGCCCAGCTTAAGTAGATAGAAATGTGACAAACATACAACTGCTATCTCGGTCACACGTAAAGGTAGCCTGAATTCATCATAATGTGACGAGAGAAAGGTTAATAAATTTAACAGGTTAGTCGAAAAGCTCTGTTTGTAATCTTCATATGAAATAGTGCGGTTGGAGCTTTCATGTTCGTCATAACCAGTATTATCTTGAGACCCGTAGGAAGCACCATAAGACAGTAGCGAGAGAAATATCACTAATCTGCATAAATCAAACATAATTATTGTATGTGAATTTAAATGTGTAGTTGGTCAGCATAGGTTATGAAGCGTCACATCACAAAAAAATTCAGCAGACTGCGCTTGCGAACAACTGCTGAGTTACGAAAGTCCTGGCTATATTTTATCCACAGAAAATGGCTGGAGAAAAAGATGCTTCAGCTAAAAGCAGTTCACTGTCCGAAATGTTCATTTATTGAAGGAGGTGACGGTTGCTCTCATTATTTTAATTGGAGGTTACTGCCGACATAGAGGGCAAAGAAGTGATTGTGTCTGCCATGAACGAATGCACACTTCGCAATACCAGTGCCTTTTACAGGCCGCATAGCAGCCAGGGTATCTCACTGTTTCTATACAGATAGGACACAACCCGGCAAAGAGCTTTACTGACAGGTAGTCGTAAATCAATAAAGATGATACGTGCTCTATTTCTTGTGCAACGAGTTTAAAATAGATTACTGGTGAGTTTTTATCACTATTATTGGTAATTGTTTTTAGGTCATATGAAGTGTTAGAGACAAAGCTTGACAACAAGGCAATGGCAAGAATAAAAATACATTCACGGGGGAAAATATTACCCGTTTTAAGTAGATAGAAATTTAGCAAAAAAATAGTTGATATTTCAGCTATACGTAAAGGCAGTCTGAATTCATCATAATATAACAAGACTGAGGTTAATAAATTTATTAGATCACTCGAAAAGTTCTGTTCGTAATCCTCATTTGAAATAGTGTGGTTGGAATTTACACGTTCATCATTAAAAGTATTATCTTGAGACCCGTAGGAAGCACCATATGATATTAGTGAGATAACAATCACTAGTTTGCATAAACTAAACATATTCATCGCGCATCAATTTCAGGTAGCATTCGATGATGATAGATTACGAAAGGTTACACTACAAAAAAACACTCTGTATCTGCAAACACCCACCGAATGATCAGTCCCCCGGACTGATCGCTTCTATCAGTGCCTGCACGTCATGGCCCCTCTGGGCCATTTTAAGAGAAATTTGGTAAACGTAAAAATGTGTGCTGAAGTGTACATTCCGGTTAGGACGGGTATAATCCCGCTCGAAGACTGGCCGGGCGAATGTAATTTATCATAAACATTAATTTGTTATGGATACTGGGCCAGTCTCGATCTTGACTGCCTGTGGTAACCTTCTTGATGACTCATACGATCTTTGATACTCCCATTGTTAATACTCTCTTTCGCTTTATCTCTACTCTGGGTCTGAAACTGACAGGCTGGAAATTGTCAGGTAAAAAGCCAAATGCTCGAAAATATGTCCTTATTGCTGCCCCCCATACCAGCAACTGGGACTTTATTCTGGTGATAGCCATTGCCTTCAGATTCGGTATCAAGATTTCCTGGATGGGCAAGAGCGGCCTTTTTAAGGGGCCCATGGGCCCCATAATGCGTTGGATGGGTGGCATTCCTGTGGAGCGAAGCCGAAATACCGGACTGGTGCAGCAAGTCGTCGACCGGTTTAATGCTTCTGAGGATCTTATCGTGACTATCCCTCCTGAGGGAACGCGCAGCAAGGTAGGCCAGTGGAAAAGTGGTTTTTATCATGTTGCGGCTGGTGCAGGTGTGCCCATTGCCCTGGGGTTTCTGGATTTTAAAACCAAAGTGGGAGGTTTTGGTCCCATGTTCTTCCCTACGGAAAAATACGAGGATGACCTGAAGAAGATTCAGGACTTCTATCGGGGGATGACGGGCAAAAGGCCTCATAGATTCTGAAGAGACCTGCTGGTATTTGGTGTGGGATAGGTAAATGGCTGCAAATAGTCATCAGTAGCTATAAACCCCTTCTCTCTATCGGCTAAAAACAGGCCGGTTGCTTGAAATACAGCTATCTATGTTGAGCGATTAGCGATAGAATGACCGCCCTTTTGTGGGAAGGCTGTTCAATAAGGCTTCCCAGTAGTCCTGGTACTCCGTTTACCTCTGTGGTCGGTTTGCATATTGAATGCTCATCGGATACCGACCCTGTCAGTTCTTTCGAGATCATCAACGAAGTCATGGACACCCAACTGCCATGAGTGAAAAGGCCGCTGGCTGTTAATGAGCGGCCGGAACATGGTTAATAATCACCGCACGTTACGAAAAGGATCGTGCAGTGGATCAGTGTACATGGGAGTCTGTTCACAGGCTCAGGTCGCAAGATCCGGAAAGAGCGATCAGCGTTTTCATTGGATTATTCAAGCTAATCAATAACTTGTCTGACTCTCTGAAACCTGTCCTGTTCCATAGAACATGATGACCGTCTTTCTACCTGCGACTGGCCCATGGGTGATTCTCACGGCTTAAGACCGGCATTACCCCGTCGGCTGCCTGTCAGAGTATCTACAGGGACAGCACTGATCATATCAATGCCTAATTTTTCGGAGCACTTGATGTCTGACGACACAACCCCTACTGAGTCAATGATTACCTTTGCTGAACTGCCCCTTTCTCCGGCGGTGATCAGGGCGGTACAGGATGTTGGTTATGAAACACCTTCTCCTATTCAGGCTCAGAGTATTCCCCGGATTCTGGATGGTAGAGACCTGCTGGGTCTGGCCCAGACCGGTACAGGCAAAACCGCCGCTTTTGCCCTGCCAATGCTTTCCAGACTGGATATGAAGGCCAATGATCCTCAGGTTCTGGTCCTGACACCAACGCGCGAACTGGCCATCCAGGTGGCTGAAGCTTTCCAGCGTTATGCCCGTCACATGCCTGGCTTCCATGTACTGCCAGTTTATGGTGGTCAGGATATGCGTGGTCAGCTGAGAGGTCTCAAGCGTGGTGCTCATGTTATTGTGGGTACGCCGGGTCGTGTCATGGACCATATCCGCAGAGAAAGCCTCAAATTGGATGCACTTAAAGCGGTCGTTCTGGATGAGGCCGATGAAATGCTGCGCATGGGCTTCGTCGATGACATTGAATGGATCATGGAACAGACACCTGAAGAGCGTCAGGTAGCCCTGTTCTCTGCCACTATGCCCAGACAGATTCGCAAGATTGCTGATACGCATCTGAAAAATCCTGCCACTGTTGAGATCAAGGCGAAAACCGCCACTGTTGATACCATCACTCAGAAAGTCTGCATGGTCAGCGGCTTTCACAAGCTGGACGCACTGACCCGTATCCTTGAAGTCGAACCTTTTGATGCCATGATTATCTTCGTGCGCACCAAAACCGCGACCGTAGAGCTGGCTGAAAAGCTGGAGGCAAGAGGTTTTGCTGCTGCTGCATTAAACGGTGACATGAGTCAGGGGCTGCGTGAAAAAGTGGTGGATCGACTGAAGAAAGGCTCTCTCGATATTCTCATCGCCACCGATGTTGCAGCCCGTGGTCTTGACGTTGAGCGTATGTCTCACGTCGTAAATTACGACATTCCTTATGACACGGAAGCTTATGTTCATCGTATTGGTCGAACTGGCCGTGCTGGTCGTCAGGGTGTTGCTATTCTGTTTGCTACGCATCGTGAGCGTCGTATGTTGCGTGCTATTGAGCATGCTACCCGTCAGCGCATCGAAACTATGCGTCTGCCATCCATGCGTGACGTCCGTGATATGCGCATCCGTGCCTTCAAGGAAGAGGTTGTGAAATCCCTGGAAATGGGTGAAGAGCTGGATGCATTTCGTGAAATCATTGCTGAGCTGGAAACCGAACATGCACTGAGTTACCAAGACATGGCCGCTGTTCTTTGTTTTATGGCTCAGAAAGATCGTCCGTTCCCGGATGGTAAAGAACCAGAACGTACACAGCGTGAGCGCCGGGATCGTGGCGACAGGGGAGACCGTGATCGTGGTGAGCGTCTTCGTCGTGATCGGAAAGAAGATAATGAAGGCATGGTTCGTTACCGTGTTGATGTAGGTCGCGATCAGGGTATTTCGCCCGGAGACCTGGTCGGTGCGATTGCCAACGAAAGTAATATTTCTGGCAAAAACATCGGTCACATCCGCCTTTTCGACACCTGCTCTTCCATCTACCTGCCGGAAGGTGTGGATGCGACTACGCTGGATGCTCTGAAAAATGTCAAGGTACGCAACAAGGCTCTCGGTCTGAAAGTTTGGGTTGATGATGGTCGTCGTGATAACAGTCGTCCTCCTCGTCGTGGTCGTGGTCGTGAAGGTGAAGGTTTCAGAAGAGATCGTGATAATCGTGGTGGAGACAGACGTCAGAGTTCACGCAGGCCTCGTCGTGAAGCATAAGCCGGTCATCTTTCCCTGATGATGAAAAAGCAGAAGCCAGGTACTTCTGCTTTTTTTTTGAGTGGAGCACTGCAAAAGTCGATTAACAGACCGTTAAAGGGCGGGTAGACTGTCAGGAAATAAAAATTAAAGAGGTCTCGTTTATGCTATACGTGGCATTTTCTGGCTCGAAAGGGCGAGGAGTCTTTACCCGTAAAAAGATTGAGCGAGATACGGTCATCGAGCGTTGCCCTGTTCTTGAATTGCCTCCTGAAGATCTTGAACATATCGATCAAACGTCAATATACAACTATTACTTTACCTGGGGCGAGGCAATGGATTCAGCCGCCATTGCTTTGGGGCTGGGTTCAATTTATAACCACTCTTACACACCTAATGCACTCTATCGGTTTGATATGGACGACCGGGTGATTGAATTTATTGCCATTAAAAAAATTCGGCCCAATGAAGAGATAACGATTAACTACAACGGTTCACCAAACGATCGATCGCCGCTTTGGGAAGGTATTCAGTGGGAACCCTGAACAGTGGATACCTGAATTCAGGAATCATTAGTTAGTATGATTGATTTATGTTGTGAATCATTTGGCTGCTACACTAAGAGATGTTTATCTGGAGGTGTTCAGTCATATGAGTATCGGTCGATGTTCTACTGTTTGCTACTTCTTTGTCGTGTATAGGTGTCGCTTCTATCCGGGTTAGTGGTGTCACTGCAATCTTGGGTTTCATCAGGATTCTGTACTACTTTTTATAGAACTGTATTCCGTATATAGCTCCGTATTTTGTGTCAGGCCTTGGTAATGAAGGTTTCTGGCGGTTTTCAATGAGCAGCTTCAGGGTTTATGCTCAGGCCTTTCTGCCAGAGCAGAAATCAAGAACCGTCTCACGTGAGGTATAAGGTAAAATCATGAGAACCATGGGCCGTTATGTTCTGGTGCTGGCAGCAGGAGGTTTTCTTGCTGCCTGTACTACACCGGACAAGAGTGTGGTGGTAACACCCACTGACGTTGAGGGTAAAACCTGGGTGCTGCATTCCCTGAATGGCGCGCCACCGGTAAATGGTAAAAGAGTTACCCTTGAGTTTCAGTCTGCTTCCAGCAAGGATGGTCAGATCAGTGGTCGCGGCCCTTGTAATGGTTACTTTGGTAGCTATACGATGCAGCAGGATGAGCTGCAGTTTGGTAGAGTGGGCTCCACCATGATGGCCTGTCCGGAACCTTACATGAAACAGGAAATGGCTTATTTCAAAGGGCTTCAGCAGGTTGACACCATGACGTCCAATGGTCTGGTGATGACTCTCAAGGGGCGCCACAATGATGAGACGATCACTTATTTTGCAGAGAGCGCGAAAGTCAGAGGGGTCATCAAATCATCCACAGGCAGTTTCCCTGCTGGCTCGGATGTTATCGTTTCGATGAAAGATATCACCAACAAGGATCATCACTCGAATCTGATTGGTGAGAAAAAAATCAGGCTGGATCAGGGGGTTGATGGACCCTTGAAATTTGATGTTCCATACTCGCCCTCTCTGATTGAGCCAAACCACACCTATTCTGTTGCTGTAGAAGTCAGGCAAAATGGAAAGCTGATTTCCCACAGTACTTCGAATAAGATTATTGATTTCTCCAGACCTCTGGAATTTAACTCAGGTCAATGATTATGGCTTGAATGCCTGTTCAGAACTTCAGCCAGTTGATAACCTGAAGTCGTTATCCTCTCTTTTGCAATCCTTTGCCCTCTCAGCAAATATTCTTTGCTGAGAGGCTTGCCTGTTTTGATCTGATCAAAGACTGATGTTCTCTGTATATCAAGGCTCTCCCTGGTCCGGTTTGCAGGGGACTTCCACCGACACATGGCGCCTTCTTTTCCTCTGTTCCGGAAGCAACTACTAACTTATTGGTCAGGGTATGGCTGGAAAGATTCTCTCAGCTCACGGTTAATGTGATAGATTTAGACCTTCCATTTTACTGTTAACAAGACACAAAGGAGTTCCCGTTATGCAGTTTCGACCCTGTATTGATCTGCACGAAGGCAAGGTGAAACAGATTGTGGGAAGCTCTCTGCGTGATGGTGATAATTCGGCTCAGGTGAATTTTGAAAGTGACCGTTCAGCGGCTTATTTTGTGGAACTTTACCGTCAGGAACAGTTAACCGGTGGCCATGTCATAAAACTGGGGCCCGGTAATGAGGTCGCCGCCGCTTCAGCTCTTTCAGGCTGGCCCGGAGGCCTTCAGGTTGGCGGCGGTATTACAGCAGAAAATGCCGTTCAGTACCTTGATATGGGAGCCTCCCACGTCATTGTGACCTCCTACGTTTTTAAGGATGGTCAGATCAATTTTGAAAATCTCAACAAATTGCTGGCCGCGGTGGGCAGGGAGCGCCTGGTGCTGGATCTTTCCTGTAAGAAAAAAGGCGGTGACTATTTCATTGTCACGAATCGCTGGCAGAAGTTTACCGATACTCGAATCAATGCTCAGACACTGGAGAAGCTGGCTCACTATTGTGATGAGTTTCTTGTTCATGCCGCATCGGTTGAAGGCTTGATGGGTGGGCCTGATCTGGAACTGGTTTCCCTGCTGGCTCAATATTCACCCGTTCCGGTGACCTATGCGGGGGGGATTGCCTCTCTGGAAGACATTGAGGCGGTGAGAAAAGCCGGTAACGGTCAGGTGCACATTACCATAGGCAGTGCTCTGGATATTTTTGGTGGTTCCCTGGCGTTTATGGATGTCGTCGCGAGCTGTAAAACGGATTACCCATCTTAAGCAAGCCGTTTTGAATAACTGTCAGTATCAATATCAAGAATTTCAACCGTCAGAATATTCACGTTCGGGATGATCTGGTCAGCAGCACTGAGCACTTTTTGGCTCAGATCTTTCTTCTCGGTGGTGGTACGACCTTTCATAATCCTGACGGTGATGTGAACAAAGGATTGCTCAGGCTGAGCGGTTTGAAAGTACTCACAGGGGATGGCTCTGGACTTGATGTCTTCTGCTTTAAATAGCCTTGATTCCAGAGCGCTTTGATGAACAGTTGAAATCAGATCTCTGATTGAGTGATTCTGTTCAATGTCTGAAGAGTATTCGATGACGCAATGTGGCATGGCGAATTGTCTTTAAGAAGTGTTGTGAAGTAGCCTATCAAAAGCTCGGGAAGAGAAACAGCAAGAAAGGTGGCTCTATAAATTCCTGTTGATTCTTGTCTATTCTGGTTGTTTGGAAAGGAAACGATGAACTAATACATGAACAGTCAAACACTGGGAAGCACCCTGCTGGTAGCAGGCACATCTATTGGGGCAGGTATGCTGGCTTTGCCGCTGGTTTCTGCTGCTACGGGTATTTGGTCAGGCATCCTGCTGATGATGTTAATGGCTGCTCTGGCCTGCTATGGAGGTTTGCTCATAGCGGAGGCCTGCCGCGCCGTGCCAGAAGCCGATAACCTTCATGGTGTGGTGGGGCGGTTGCTGGGAAAATCTGGTCAGGCTGTGGCTATTCTGGCCATGCTGTTTCTATATTATTCACTCTGTTCAGCCTATATCACAGCCGGCGCAGGGCAAGTTGTTTCCTTCAGCCACAGGATGGGACTGGCTCTCAGTTTTTCTCAGTCAGCTACGCTGGTGGCAGTTGTTATTGCCGTTATGGTGGTGATCGGGACTGTGGTTGTGGATTATGCCAATCGCACAATGTTCTTCCTGATGATGATGTTATTGATGTTCATCATGGTGCTTCTACTGCCAGAAGCAGAAGCCGAAAATCTCACCCTTGGAGTCGGTGAACCCGGTATGCTCTTCGCCGCTTTGCCAGTACTTTACACCTCCTTTGGGTATCATTGTGCAGTACCTACCGTCGTGCGATATGTCAAAGGCAGGCCCGGAGATTTTCGCCTGGCATTGGTGCTGGGCAGTGTCTTGCCCCTTGTGGTCTATTCACTCTGGCAGGTTGCGACCAACGGTACTTTGTCATCTGTGGAGATCAACAGCCTGCACAGTAGTCCGGATGCAGTGGGCCAGCTTATCCGTAAAATTGGGGATGCCAGTCATTATTCCGGCTTTAGTTATCTCATCAGTGGTTTCACAGTCTGTGCGCTGGGTACTTCATTTTTAGGAGTGGCCATTGGCCTGTTTGATTATCTGGCTGAGGTCAGCCAGAGACCTGATAACATCATGGGTCGTATTCAGACTGTCTGCCTGACACTGGGCCTGCCATTGCTGGTGGCGGTTTTGTTTCCGGGAGGCTTCGTGATGACTCTGGGCTATGCTGCTGTGGCTTTGGTGATTCTGGCGGTCTTTATTCCTGTCATGCTGGTCTGGGAAGCACGAAAGCAGGACCTTGAAGAGCCTTATCAGGTGGCCGGGGGCAAACTGTTGCTGGTGATTATGTGTTTGATCGGGCTGGCCGTCATTCTTGCTCAGGCAGGCATTGTTTCCGGCTGGCTGCCAGCTCTGGATTCTTGATCATTCATAAAAAATCACTGTCAGAAGAGTTTGTCTGGTTGTTTGAGAATGATCCGATTAATATCAGTTCATCCACTCAGGAAAACAGGAACTCCTCATGTTACGAAAAGCACTTCTGGTAGCCTCTGCGCTGCTTCTCCCGGCTTTGTCTCTTGCCAATGGATACGTTGGTCAATGGTACACCGTTGATGAAGAAACCCATAAAAAGGAATCTCTGGTGACTATCTGGGAAGAAGGTGATCAGCTGAAAGGCAAGATTGTGGAGATCCTTGATCCTGCATCCAGAAATGCGGTCTGTGAAAAATGCAAAGGTGATAATAAGGATCAGAAGATAGAGGGGCTGACTTTTCTCTGGGGGATGAAAAAAGACGGTTCTCAATACGACAACGGAAAAGTGCTAGATCCGAAGTCGGGCAAAGTATACAGCGGCAGCATGAAATTGATTGACGGAGGTAAAAAGCTCAAGCTTAGGGGGTATGTGGGCTTTTCATTGTTAGGCAGAACCCAGGTTTGGGTTAAAGCCGACTAGCAGCCTGTCGGACTTAAGCGTCCGTAGCGAGGATTGCAAGACGCAGTAGGACAGCCTTAAGTCCGACAGGCTGCTAGATAGATTTGAAAATGGCCCTAAGTCCATGGGCCAATAATAGCCGGCAGAGATGACTGCCGGGGTCAGTGAATGGCTCCAATGAAGCCATATGGCAGTCATTTGTACTGACTGAAGAGCTCAGCTTTGTCGTCTTTCTCCTTTTTCAAAGTCAGTGCCAAAAACAGAATTGCCATGCCACAGGCTGCCAGTATCAGCATAAAACCGCCACTCCAGCCCATCGCGTCAACAATGACTCCCATGGCCAGGTTGGCAAACAGCGCACCACCGAGGTAACCAAACAGGCCGGTCAGGCCAGTGGCGGTTCCGGTCGCTTTCTTCGGGGCTGAGTCAGCGGCCTGCAAACCTACCAGCACCACAGGACCATAAATCAGAAAGCCCACAAATATCAGGCAGAGGTTATCAATCATCGGGTGCCCGGCAGGGTTCTGCCAGTAGATAACAATGGCTACACAGACCAGCGCCATCATCCACATACTGACTGGAGCACGACAGCCTCTGAAAAAGCGGTCACTGGCCCAGCCACAGAGCAGGATACCCGGAATGCCTGCAAACTCGTAAAAGAAATAGGCCCAGCCACTTTGAGCCATTGAAAAACCTTTAACTTCTTTCAGGTAAGTTGGCGCCCAGTCCAGTACTCCGTAGCGAACCAGGTAAACGAAGACATTGGCCAGTGAGAGATACCAGAGCAGTTTATTGTTGAATACATATTTGAAAAAGATGTCTTTGGCCGACATCTCTTGCTCATGGTGATGCTCGTCATAGGATTTAAGCTTATCGCCAGTCCAGGCTTCGATGCTGGGCAGACCGCAGGACTGGGGGGTATCTCTTAATAATGTCCAGGTGATACCGGCCAGAACAAGGGCTACGACGCCATGGAACCAGAGCTGTGATTGCCAGTCGCCAAACAGAAAGACCGCAAATATGGCCATAGGTCCCACCAGACCGGCTCCGAGGTTATGAGAGGTATTCCAGTAGGCCCATTTAACCCCTCTTTCTCTAACGGAGAACCAATGTGTCATGACCCTGCTGCCCGCCGGATAGCCCATGCCCTGAAACCAGCCATTAAGAAACAGCAGGGCAAACATGGCAGGGACTGAAGCTGTGGCAAAAGGAACGGTTCCCATAAAGATCATGGTCAGAGCCGAAAGAATCAGGCCAATACTCATGAATTTCCGGGCGTCACTGCGATCAGACAGGTTGCCCATGAGAAACTTGCTAAAGCCATAGGCAAAAGAAACGGCTGAGAGGGCCACGCCGAGTTCGGATTTGCTAAAACCCTGTTCAATCAGATTGGGCATGGCCAGAGAGAAATTTTTGCGAATCAGGTAATAAGCGGCATAGCCAACAATGATGCCGAACAAAACCTGAAAACGGAGCTTTTTATAAGTTTCATCGACTTCTTTGGACGCAATCTGCTCTTGATGAGCAGGAGGACTGAGAAAGCCCAGCATATGAAGTACTCCCGAATTTATTTGCTAGTGCCATTTTTCCCGAATATGTTTTTATGTCTGGGCAGCCAAGAGTTACGTCTTGTATTCCTTTGGCCGACAATTGGGTCCATGGCTGAATGATCCGAAACGGCTTTTCTCTCCATACTGCGAGAATCATTCTTACAGGCAACTGCAAAATGATGGTTAGACTCACCGATATCAAAAGAGAAGCTGCTTTATAAGTCCCACAGAACCTGTGTGAAGATGTGCCTATGGGTTTTTATCAAGTGTTAATTTCAGTCCAGATTTGTGATTTAGCAAGTCGAAAGTCTAAAAAACTTAATATCCGAATGAAATTTGTTAAATAGAACTATCGTTTAATTTTCTGTTATTGAAGCCATGTACTTGCCTGTCCGGTACAGTAAAATGCTGTTAATTATCTTTTATATGCAGGTTCCATGAACTGGTTCGTTTATATCATTCTGGCAAGTAACAACAGTCTGTACACGGGTATTACCACCAATATCGAACGGCGCTGGAAAGAGCACTCGGGCGAAAAGAAAGGCGGTGCTCGATTTTTCAATGGTAAAAAACCTTCTGCCCTGATGTATGTGGAAGAAGGTCATAACCGTTCAACAGCAGGCAAGCGGGAAGCCGCCATTAAAAAGATGACTCGTACCCAGAAGGAAGCTCTGCTGAAAGAAAAGCAAAACAGGGCTTCAAACTATGCTGAAGTGCTGCCAACAGGGGCAGGTTTTGAGTAATCGATCCTGTCAGAATGCGCTTCCTGTCAAAAGATACATTGAAATCAAAAGTGCCAATGCCGGTGGGTTGTAGAGGGTGTTGGCTGCACTGATATACTGAGTCTTGAAGCTGCCCACATTGACAGACAGGGTTGATTTCCATACTCGTATACGGCTGAACTCGGGTGATGCCTCAAATAAATAAACCTCACCATTGCGATATTCAGGCTTGAGTATGGTCAGGCGTTCACCTGCTTTCTGACATAACCAGCTATCAACAATCCTTCCTTTATTGTTCAGCAGGCTGATCTTGGTGTTGGGTTCGTTACACAGTGCAACCACCGGGTAATTCCTTTCTTCGAAGATAGAGGCCGTTTGGGTCCGGTTATAGCTGATCTCCCAGATTAACTGAATGGGGGGTGTCACTGAACGATCATAGTCGGTGGGAATTATTTCAGTAGCCGTTGTCATGGCCGTTTCGGTATCTTCGTCAGCATCGGTGTCACTAATAATAACAGGAACCTTGTCTGTCGCATTTGTCATAACCGTTTCGGTATTCGTTCTGGCAGGACGGGTAGTGGTCACAGGATCTGTTACAGGCGTTGTTAAAAGAGTGGTTAAAGGAACAGGGGTATAAGGGGGAATGATAAAACCGTCATTTAACTGAGGATCCGGGTCTGCGCAGCCGGGATTGGCGTCAGCCGTTTTATTACAGACGTAAACCTTTAGGCGCATGTTGTGTGTCAGGCAGTGTCCGCCTTTTTTGTTATGAATAGAAGACTCCAGGCCATTGGATGTGGATAGGAAGTAGTAATGTTTTCCCCCTTCAAAGGTTCTGTCGTTGAGTCCGGCAGCATGTTCGAGAAAAAGTATGCTAAGAAAAGACAGCTCGACGGGTTGGTTGCAAGGAAAGAGATCTATGACTTTATCTCGTGGATTTTCTCCTATTTCACAATTCTCATAGTAGGTTTCGTTGTCCGTTAGCCATATATTTTCGTACATGGTTAGGGTTTGTCTATCATTAGCGCGCTTCTTTACCACTGTCGGCTTATTGGGACAAATAAAATACAGCTGCGAGTTTAGTCTCACAGATATGCTCTTGTTCTTGGCGTGGGAATATAAATGATCCCACCACCAGACGCTGGTGTAGACATCACGAGCATCGCATGTCTGAAACAGAGGGAGTAACAGCAGGAATCCGAATAAAACAAATTGCATGGTTTTTCTCTGTTAAAAGTCAGAATAAAAGTAGCAGACCTATCTGCATAGCTTCAGAAAATCGTGTCAGAGCATGCTTGCAGTAAAAAGATACATTGAGATCAAAAGAGCTAACGCCGATGGGTTGTAGTGTGGGGTGGCCTTACTGATATAAAGATCCTGAAAACTACCCACATTGACAGACAGGCTCGATTTCCATACTCGTATACGTTCATATTCGGGTAATGCCTCAAATAGATACGTTTCGCCATTCCGGTATTCAGATTTAAGTATCGTCAGATGCTCACCGGCTTGTCGGCATAACCAGCTGTCGACAATCGTTCCTTTATTGTTTAGCAGGCTGATCCTGGTGTTGGGTTCTCTACAAAGTGCAATCACCGGGTAGTTTTCTTCTTCAGTGAGGTAGGCTGTTTGGGTCTGGTTATAGCCGATCTCCCAAAGTAACTGAATGGGCTCTGCCAGTGAATGATGAAACCTGGTGGAAGCTGTTTCAGTAGCTATTATCCTGACCGCTTCGTTATCGTTGTGAGAATCGGTATCACTGTCGCTAGCAGTGTAGGGGCCCGTCATTATGACAGGAGCCTTTTCAGTCGTATTTGTACTGACCGTTTCGGCATCGGAGTCGGTAGTAACAGCAGGAACAGTCGTCGTTACAGGGTCGGTTAATGGCTCTGTTAAAAGAGTTGCAAAAGGAGCAGGAGTAAAAGGATTGTTTGCAGAAAACCTGTTTATATTAGGGTCCAGGCCTTTTTTGCAGTTAGGGTCCGGGTCTCCTCCTTTCATGCAAACGTAAATCTTGAGGCGCATGTTATGTGTTGAACAATGCCCGCCTTTTCTTCTATAAACTGAAGATTGAGTGCCATCTGATGTGGAAAAGATATAGTAATTTTTTCCTCCTTCAAAGGTTCTGTCGTCTGCTCCGGCAGCATGTTCAAGAAACAATAAATTAAGATAAATTAATTCATTGGGCTTGTTGCAAATAAAGCGATCTA
Organism: Endozoicomonas sp. ISHI1; assembly: GCF_024606225.1. Classification (GTDB taxonomy): domain Bacteria; phylum Pseudomonadota; class Gammaproteobacteria; order Pseudomonadales; family Endozoicomonadaceae; genus Endozoicomonas_A. The sequence continues at coordinate 127,788 of NZ_JAGRPU010000011.1, forward strand.
TAGGTTTATTGGTTCCTATTGCTTTCAATCCCCCTACTTCACAATTCTCATAGTCGGTTGCGTTGCTCGTCAACCATATATTTTCGTACATTGTTGAGGTTTGCCTATCGTGACTGCGCTTTTTTACCACTGTGGGCAGGTTGGGACAAATTATAGAGATCTCTGAGTTTAAATGCACAGTGATGCTCTTGTTATCAGCATGCGAATAAAAATCGTACTCCCACAAAATGCTTTTGTAGACATCACGAGCATTGCATGCCTGAAACAGATGGAGTAACAACAGGAACCCGAACAAAATAAATCGCATCGTTTTTCTCTGGTAAAAAGTCAGAATGAATGTAGCAGACTTTTCTACGCACTTTCAGAAAATCGTGTCAAAGTGCATTTGCAATAAAAAGATACAATGAAATCAAAAGCGCCAATGCCGGTGGGCTATAGAGTGAGTTTACATTACTGATATAACGATGCTTGATGCTATGCACATTAACAAACAGGCTTGATTTCCATATTCGCCCGGGACTGTATTCGGGCGAGGCCACGAATAGATAAACATCGTCATTCCGGTACTCCGGTTTAAGTATCGTCATACGCTCATCTACTTTCTGACACAACCAGCTATCAACAATCCTCCCTTTATTGTTAAGCAGGCTGATTTTTGCGTTGGGTTCATTACACAGTGCAACCACCGGGTAATACTCTTCTTTAGAGATGGTGGTTGTTTGGGTCTGGTTGTAGCGGATCTCCCATATTAACTCAACGGGCTCGTTCGGTGGATCATTATGGATGGTGGAAACCGCTTCAGTGGCCTTTCTCGTAAACGTTTCAGTAGCCTTTGTCGTAACCGCTGCAGTAGCCTTTGTTGTAACCGTTTCGGTATTAGTATTGCTATAGGTATCAGTAATAATGGCAGGAACATTCGGCACTCCGGGATTTATTAAGCCGAACATGAAAGGAGATGGCGTAGAAGGATCACTTGGAGGAATAATGTTTAACTTAGGGTCTATGTTTTTGCAGAGAGGATGGGGGTCACTACGTTTTTTACAGACATAAATCTTGACGCGCATGTTGTGGGTCAGACAATGTCCGCCTTTTCTGTTGTTAAGTGAACCTATGGTGCCGTCTGATGTCGACAATACATAATAATATTTCCCCGCTTCAAAAGTCATATCGTTTTGTCCGGCAGCAAATTCAAGAAACAGTAGATCTACAAAAAACAGTCGAGTGGCATCGTTGCAAACAAAATGGTACGCCAGACTTGAGGTGTTTGTTGGTATCTCACAGTTTTCGTAGAAGGTTTCGTTCTGTACTAACCATAGATTTTCATTCATTTCTGAGGATTGTCTGTCGAACCCGCGTTGCCTTGCCACAGTGGCGATATTGGGACAAATAAACCCTATCCGTGAGTTTATCCGTACAGCTATGGTTTTGTTCTCGGCGTGTGAATATAAATCTTCCACCCATAGAGCGCTTGTGTAGACATCACGAGCATTACATGTCTGAAACAGACAAAACAACAAGATGAATCCGAACAAGACCCGTTTCATAATGTTTCTCTTCTACGAATTCACAGTGTGCTTGCACTAATAAGATACATAGAGATCAAAAGCGCCAACAACGATGGGTTATAAAAGGCGTTTGCGTTATTAGTATGATAATCCCTGGAGCTAACCACATTGATAGACAGTTTCGATTTTGATGTCCGCAAGCGGCGATACTCAGATGATGCCTCAAATAGATGAGTGTCGCCATTCCGGTATTTGGGTTTAAGTATCGTCAGGCGCTCACCGACTTTCCGACATAGCCAACTATTGGCAATGGTTCCCTTGTTGTTCAGCAGATTGATCCTGATGTTGGGCTCTCTACACTGCGCAACCACCGGATAATGCTCTTCTTCAAAGATATTTGCAGTTTGGTTCTGGTTATGGCCCATCGTCCAAACCAACCGAATGGGCTGTGCCAGTGAATGATCATATCTGGCAGGAACCGTGTTGGTCGCTTTTAGCGTGATCGTTGCGATATCAGTTTGAGCATTGTTGTCAGTCATAGTGACAGGAACCGACCCCGTCGCGGTTGTTGCCATAACTATTGCAGTGCTGTTGTCAGTCATAGTGACAGGAACCGACCCCGTCGCGGTTGTTGTCATAACTATTGCAGTTCTGTTGTCAGTCATAGTCACAGGAGCCGACCCCGTCGCGGTTGTTGCCATAACTATTGCAGTGCTGTTGTCAGTCATAGTGACAGGAACCGACCCCGTCGCGGTTGTTGCCATAACTATTGCAGTGCTGTTGTCAGTCATAGTGACAGGAACCGACCCCGTCGCGGTTGTTGCCATAACTATTGCAGTGCTGCTGTCAGTCATAGTGACAGGAACCGACCCCGTCGCGGTTGTTGCCATAACTATTGCAGTGCTGCTGTCAGTCATAGTGACAGGAACCGACCCCGTCGCGGTTGTTGTCATAACTATTGCAGTGCTGTTGTCAGTCATAGTCACAGGAGCCGACCCCGTCGCGGTTGTTGCCATAACTATTGCAGTGCTGTTGTCAGTCATAGTGACAGGAGCCGACCCCGTCGCAGTTGTCACAATTACTGCGGTATCGTTGTCAGCCATAGTGACAGGAGTTGCTCTCTTCACGGTTGTCATAACGATTGCGGTACTGTTGTCAGCCATAGTGACAGGAGTCGCTCCCGCTGCGGTTGTGATAACTATAGCGGTACTGTTGTCAGCCATAGTGACAGGTGTCGTTCCCGCCGCGGTTGTCACAACTATTGCGGTATCGTTCTTAGCCATAGTGACGGGGACCGTTTCATTAGCGATTGTGCTAACCATTGCAGTACCATTGACAGCGGTATTGGTGGGAACGGTCGTCGTTAAAGGAGTTGTTAAAGGCGTTTTTACAGGGGCAGAAAGAAAAGCACCCGTTGCACTATACCAGTTTAACTGAGGGTCCGGATAAATGCAGCCGGGATCCGTTTCATTGAATTTTTTACAGATATAAACCTTGAGGCGCATGTTATGTGTTCGACAATGTCCGTCTTTTCTGTTACGTACTGTGCTCGATTCCCCCGTTGACGTGGATAGGAAATAGTAGTGTTTTCCCTCTTTAAAGGTCACGTCGTCTTTTCCGGCAGCATGTTCAAGAAACAGAATACTAAGAAAAACCAGGCGTGTGGGTTTGCCGCATACGTAGCGGCTTGTGAATTTGTCTTGAGGATCATCTCCTATTTCACAATTCTCATAATAGGTTTCGTTGTCCGTTAGCCATACATTTTCATACATGGTTGAGGTTTGCCTATCGTGGCCACGCATCCTGACCACAGTGGGCAGATTAGGGCAAACAAAATACAGCTGTGAGTTTAACTTTACCGATATGCTCTTGTTCTCGGCCTTCGAATATAATTCGTCTATCCACCAGGCACTTTGGTAGACGTCACGAGCATCGCATGCCTGAAACAGATGGAATAATAACAGGAGCCCGAATAAGACAAATGGCATAGTATCTATCTGGTAGATAAGTCAGAATAAAAGTAGCAGACATGCCTTCACATCTTCAGAAAATTCCACACTTTCAAGTCTTCCTTCCCATGGGCAGCAAGGCCTCTGAAACCGACCTGACTTTGCTCCATAAAAAAACAGTTATCTGCTCATACTGAAGACCTTCCAAGGAATCACAAAATCTTACAAAAATAATTCAAGACTGCCGGGTAAGCGGGTATAATGCGCTCCCGATCAGGTTTGAATAATCTGTAGATGGCCGGTGGCAGCCCGGACGACATTCACAACAATAAGACGAGGAGCTCTCCATGGAAGTAGCTTTTTGGGATGGCAAACGCGCACCCGGTATATCTGATCATATTGACTTCGGAGCCTTCTCTAATCTCAGGGAAGTGATTGCAGATGCTGTCGACAGACACGGAGACAAGCCCGCGTTCACAGGGCTGGGATTAACGCTCAGCTTTAAGGAAGTGGATCGGCTGAGCGATCAGTTTGCAGCTTACCTTCAGCAACACACCGGACTGCAGCCCGGCGATCGCATCGCACTACAGATGCCCAACATTCTGCAATACCCGGTGGTGGCCTTCGGTGCCATCAAGGCCGGTTTGGTCATTGTAAATACGAACCCCCTCTATACCGCCAGAGAGATTAAGCATCAGTTTAATGACGCAGGCGTGAAAGCTCTGGTTTGCGTCAATATTGTTGGGCACCTGATCGAAGAAGTTTTGCCTGAGACCGGTGTTGATCACCTGATAGTGACAGATCTGGCGGATCTGTTGCCCTGGCCAAAGCGCTCCATAATCAACTTTGCCGTTAAGCACATCAAGAAAATGGTGCCGGCTTATAGCCTTCCAACAGCGGTACCTTTCAGGCAGGCCCTGGCACTGGGTAGCAAGGCAACCTACAAGCCACCCAGGCCGGCTCAAAAAGAAGACCTGGCTGCTTTGCAGTACACAGGAGGAACTACCGGTGTCGCCAAGGGCGCCATGCTGACCCATAACAATCTGATCAGCAATGTTCTTCAGACAGTAGAGTTGAGAAGGCAGACAAAAGCTGATGGTAGTCCGGTTTCCAATCCTGAAGGTGATACCGTGGTAGCGCCGCTGCCTCTTTACCACATCTATGCCTTTTCGGTTCATCTATTGTCTTACTTCTCTCTGGGGGGGCACAGTATCCTGATTGCCAACCCCAGGGATATTGATACGTTCATCAAAACCATCAAGCCCTGGCGTATTAATGCATTCATTGGCCTCAACACTCTGTTTGTGGGCTTGATGAATCATCCTGAGTTCAAGAATATTGACTTTTCTGATCTGAGAGTGACCAACTCCGGGGGTACGGCACTTCAGCAGGCCACAGCAGATCGCTGGCTCGAACTCACTGGTTGCCGAATCGGTGAAGGTTATGGTTTGTCTGAAACCTCTCCGATTTTGACCGCTAACCCTGCGGGTGATTTTGTTCAGGACGGCACAGTGGGTATTGCCTTACCGGGTACCGCTCTGAAAGTCATTGATGATGAAGGCAATGATTTACCTTTTGGTGAACGCGGTGAACTCTGTGCAAAGGGCCCCCAGGTCATGGCGGGTTACTGGCAGCGCCCTGAAGCCACTGCTGAAGTTCTGGACGACGGCTGGTTCCGTACGGGGGATGTAGCCATCATTCAGGAAGACGGTTATGTACGTATAGTTGACCGCCTGAAAGATATGGTGCTGGTATCCGGCTTTAATGTTTATCCCAATGAGATTGAGGATGTTGTCGCCAGACACGAAAAAGTTCAAAACTGTGCGGTGATCGGAGTGCCTGATGAGAAAACAGGTGAGGCAGTAAAACTCTTTGTTATTCCCCAGGATGACAGTGTTACCGAGCAGGAGTTAAAGGATTATTGCCGCAAGAATATGACAGCTTATAAAGTGCCCAGACAGGTAGAGTTCAGAGTAGAGCTCCCGATGACGCCTGTAGGCAAGGTATTGAGGAAAGATCTTCGTGCACAAGAGCTGAAGAAGCTGGAAACAGTTTGATACAGTCATCGCTCTCTGCTTTAAGCCTCATTTTAGCCTTGATAGACCAGTGGCATAGACTCGTAATGAGTCTATGCCACTGGTGAGTAATAAAACTATTGCGGCTAAGCGTATGATTTAATTCGATTGGTCGTATGATTGGCTATTAAAAAGTTGTTGTTTTTTTCTTGATTCGTCAATTGTTATTTTTTTGTATCATAATTTATGTACGACACTGTTTACAGTTAGTCATTGCAATGGTACTTTTGACGCTTTCTAAATAATACCTATCCTGGTTTTTTCTAATGAATATTTTTGAAGAGTCACTGAATATCCTGAAATCAAAAGTGCAGTTGCGTAAATTGTTTCAAGGTATGCATGTTGAAGATATAGAAAGTGTTATCAAGCGCGTAGAAGCGATCCATGAAGAAAAAGTGCGTGAGCACAATGAACAGAAGGAACAACAAGGGCGCAAAAGAGAAGCTGTTGAAAGTATTCTGGGTCAAATGCATGAAAAAGGTCTGACCCTCGAAGATCTGGCGGCTTCTGCCGTTGCCGAGAAAGTCAGAAAAGGAAAGCCAAGACAGCGTTATCAGTTTCAATATGAAAAAGGAGATGGCTCTGTGGTCAGCTGGGAAGGTGCTACCACAGGTCGTATCCCGGCAGAGTTTACTGAGTATCTCTCAAAAACTGGAAAAGAACGTAAAGACTGTATTGTTGCCGAACTTTAATATTCTTCAGCTCAGAAGTTATTATTACTTGGCCTGATAGATAGCCAGGAACTCAAATAAAAAAACCGGATGACTCCGGTTTTTTTATTAATCGGATTTAAGATCAGAGACGTTGCTTGATCATTTCTTTCAGTGCGCCTTCTTCGGTGAAGCCTCTTAACACTTCATCAGGGAATACCAGTGCCGGTGTTCCACGAATGCCAAGCTCCTGTGCCAGACGCAGGTTCTCATCAAGTTGCTGAGTGACAGACTCGTCCACTTTCAGATTGTCAGCCTCAATGCCCTCTGCTTTCAGTGCAGCTTTAATAGTGCTGCTGCTATGTCTGCCAGGCTTGGACATCAGACGCTGGTTAACAGGCAGGTATTTACCCTTGTCCTGCTTAAAGGTGGCCAGGGCCATTTCCGCAGCTTCGCGAGACTCAGGACCGAGGACAGGGAGTTCCTTGATGACAATTTTTACGTCAGGGTTCTCTTTAACAATTTTCTTCAGAATAGGATCCTGACGCTTGCAGAAGCCACAGTTGTAATCACCAAAGTAGGCAATAGTCACCTTGGCTTCAGGATTGCCCATAATGGGGTTCTCAGGGTTCTCAAAAAGCACTTTTTGACGGGCTTCCAGCATCTGCTTTTCGGCATTCTGCTGAGCGGCGATTTCTCGCTTTCTTAGCTCGTTCATGGCTTCAACCAGAATGTCCGGGTTTTCTATCAGGGTTTTACGAACCAGCTCTCTGACTTCTTGCTGTTGCTGATCATCCAGAGGCTCTGCCTGAAGGTTGAGCGAGCCCATCAGTAAGGTGGTGGTGAGAATAAGAGTTTTTTTCATGGTGCTCTTCTGTGAGTCGGTATTTGTTTCCCTGAGTCGTTGCTGAAGCTCATGAGAGTGAGGTTCGCTTCAGGGGCGATATGGCTTTGATTGTCACTTTGTCATGATTAAATGGCAATGGCAAAGACTAATAAGCCGGGCTATCTGACTCTGGAGCCCTTCTGCTCGTATTACTTCGGGGCTCAGGTCATTTAACAGCGAAAAGCATTTCATCATGATTTTATGGGAAGCTTTTCAGGCTGATTTCATGAATTTACATGGATGTCGCCTTCTCGATAGCTGCTGTTACAGTGTCGTGGTCGAGAATAACCGGCAGCGGTATTCCTTCAGGAGCACCCGGACCGTAGATAATATTGAAGGGCACACCAAATCGTCCATTCTTCTGAAGGTAGGCATTAATTTCTTCTGAAGGACGGGTCCAGTCTCCCCGCATGGTCACAACAAAGTCCTGCTGTAGGAGACTGTTGGTGGGATCCCTGTCGATGACCCTGATCTTGTTGGCTTTACAAGTGATACACCAGTCAGCGGTGACATCAACAAAGATGACTTTTCCCTTAGCGACCGAGCTGGCAATTTCCTGCTCATTCAAGGTTTTCCAGGTTAGGTTGTCTGATGTTGATTGCTCCGGTGTGAAGAAACCGGTCGACCAGGCCCCGAAGAGAACTATCGCCATTGACAGAAATAATGAGGGCAGTAGCAATAATCCTTTTCCTGATTGAGGCATCAAACTGGTCAACAAGGCGTGCAGGATCATAAGGGTTGGAATCACGGCAATAATCAAAAGCAGATAGACTGGCAGGAATACCTGAAGCAGACTGATTAGCCACAGAGAAGTCACCAGCAGCATCAGTGCCAATATACGGCGAAGGTTGATCATCCACTGTCCGGGTTTTGGCATCCACTTCAACAAAGAGGGTCTGGCAGCAATCAGCAGATACGGAAGGGCAAGACCTATGCCCAGGGCAGTGAAAATGGCAAACAGGTTGAAGCTGTTAGTCGACAAGGCAAAGGCGACGGCGGTTCCCAGGAATGGAGCTGAACAGGGCGTTGCCAGAAGTGTTGCGAACATGCCCTGAACAAAGTGGCCTGCAGTACTGTTATCACCTGCTGTAGCCAGTTTAGTCGACAGGAAAGAAGGCAGGCGAATTTCAAACATGCCCATCAGGTTGGCAGCAAAAAGAGCAGTCACCACTACCATGAAACCAATAAACCACGGATTCTGGAACTGAATACCCCAGCCAATACTGTTGCCAGTCAGCTTGAGTATCCAGAGGAAGGTCGCCAGTAACCAGAAGGAGAAAATAATGCCTGCCGCAGAACTCAGAAACTGTTTACGAGTGAGGCTGGCTTCCTGACCTGATGCATGGAGTACGGAAGAGAGTTTCATACCAAGAACAGGAAGAACACACGGCATAAGGTTAAGGATCAGGCCGCCCAGTAGAGCCAGACCCAGTAATACTATCAGGCTTGCTGCACCGCTACCTCCAGACAGTGAAATGGCAGTACCCTCTTCGACAGGCAGTGTTTTTTCAAGGCCACTGTCTCCGTTGAGAAGGGTGACTGTGACAGATTCACCCGACAGGTTGTATTCACCCAACCAGCTTGACGCATTCATAATGGCCTGAAGCTGATTACCCACAATGGTCACTTCCGGCAGACTGAAGGTTATCTCTTCCTGGCCATCAATAATGACGTCAACGGCTTTTTCCCAGCCAGTTTCAGACTGGGCAGTGACAACAACCTTGTTGTTTTCTTTATCCCATACAACAGATTCTGCGCTTAGCCCTGTGTCAGGCATATTCGTCGGAACCCTCGAAAGCGCTTTATCGATCAGGAATGATGCTTGCGGGTCTGCTTTCAGATCAGTGGGGGTAAACTCCAGTTGAATCTCATAATCTGTCAGAACGCAGACCGTGGTGCAGGAAGACAGGCGCAGTCTGGCATTGATGGCGACAGGCTGACTCAGGTCTTTGACCTGAATCAGAAGAGGAAAAACAGTGCCGTTTTTATAGCCAAGTGTGTGCAGCCCCAGCATTTCTATGCGTTCCGGAACAGGCCAGAGCCACTCAACATTTTCTATATTACTGCTGCCTTGTGGCTCTTCTGTTCGCCAATCGATTTCGGGCGGAATTCCGGCCTCACCGGGTGATCGCCAGTAAGTCTTCCAGTCACCTGATAACTGCACTTCCAGTGACGCATAAAGTTGGCGGGTGGTTGGGTCTGCTTCACCAGAGAAGTGTAGCCTGACTCTGGCCTCAGGCTGTTGAGGGTTCACCAACCAGTCCGTTGACAGAGCATAGGCAGGTCGATTGAGCAGCGAAAGAAGGAGTACCAGACATAAGCTGAAGAGCATAAGCAGGGTATTTTTTCTGCTGTTTTCCGGAGCGGTTGAAGTGCAGCTCGTCTGTGAGTGCTGATTAAACGATCGTATTTTCATGTATATCCCGATAAATTCAGGCAAACCTCAAGTCAGTTGAGTAGGGCCAAAGACTGGACGGTACAAAAAAGACCTGAGTCTATCTCGACATTGGCACCTTAGCCTGAAAAAACATTGTCAGGGTAAAATGTGGCCGACCAGCGGCCGACCTCTATCAGTCCTATGGAGAATACGTTGGGCTCTGGTGACTGGATTCAGGAAAATGACTTTTCTTTGAAATTTTTTTTCTGTTTTCTTATTCACTTCGGCTTCTAAGTTGTCGCCATGCGGATGCTGTGGCTGGCCTTTGTTCGTGTATTTATTCCTGACTTGAATTCTTTGAGTGTAAAAGCTATGAAATCAACCAACAGCTGGCTCCCATCTGAAATATCAGTCGATTGCACTTTTAGAGAAACAAGCCCAAGGTTTGCAAAAAAGTGTCGTTCAATGCCTGCTTCACTGCAAAAGCTTTGTGCAATCGTTAATAGCCTTTGCTATTGGCTGCGATCAAGGCGGCTTTGATAGGCTCAACACCCGGCTTGATCAGATTTCTATGTTGCGGTCAATTTTTTTGAGTCCGGGTGACTATTGTGAGAAATCCGCCCATTGGCAGGGGGGCCGGTGTTTGGCTGGCACTCATTGGTAGAAAGGTGTGGTAAGTGTTTTCAACAAAATAACTGATTAACACACTGAATTACTTGTGGATAACTCATGAAGTGCCTGAGATTACAGGGTGTTTTTGCATTGGTTGAAAAATAATCAGACGAGAGTGCCTTGGGTATATCAGGTCTGATGAAATCAGTATATATACGTTATTTGTTGTTTATTAGATAACAAAATTTTGTGCATAACCTGCTTCAATAATTGTTTTTTTGAGACTGTGTTCAAAGCTGTAGCCTGCTTAGAGCAGGCTACAGGCAGAAGTCTCAGTGATTACGATCCACATCAAAAGCTGCAAAAGCCTGCTGAACCGGCATGATTTCCATAGCATTAATATTGACGTGGGCCGGCCTGCTTGCGACCCAATAGATGCTTTCGGCGATATCTTCTGCTGAAAGGGGTTTCATGCCCTCATAAACGGCATCGGCTTTAGATTGATCTCCATCGAAACGCACGACTGAAAATTCAGTTTCTGCCATTCCGGGTGCGATATTGGTCACTCTGATGCCAGTCCCCAGAAGGTCAGAACGAAGATTCAGGGAAAACTGTTTTACAAACGCCTTGGTACCACCATAAACATTGCCACCAGGGTAAGGATAAGTCCCGGCAACCGACCCCAGGTTTATAATACTGCCACTGTTGTTTTTCTTGAGGGCAGGTAAAAGAGCATGAGTGATTAAAACCAGTCCTTTAATGTTGGTATCAATCATGTTCATCCACTGTTGTGTATCACACTGGTCGGCCGGTTTAGTGCCCAGGGCCAGACCGGCATTATTGATCAGAGTATGGATGTCTGAAAAAACTTCCGGGAGAGTGCTTACCGCTTTTTGAATCGCAGCTTCATCTCTCATATCAAACACGAGGCAGTGAACCGGGCAGGATGCTGAGAGTTCCCTGGCCAGTGATTCCAGACGTTTTTTTCTTCTGCCGGTAATTACCAGCTGCCAGCCTTGTTCAGTGGCAAAACGACGGGCACAGGCTTCACCAAAGCCGGAAGTGGCTCCGGTTATAAATACAGTTTTCAAGCTCAAGGGGGGCTCCTTGGAGGTCAGATCGGGTCTTTTTCATCTTCCTTATTATGTCAGATTCCCAGAATTATTATTTTTTTAGTGTCAGCGAGACTCCTGGCCATTGCTGTTGCGTAGCCTAATGTCTTCTATAGTGAGTGTCGATTACTGATTCCTTCATTGGGGTACTCCACTATGACTGTTCCACGCAGCAAGATAACGAACGAACAGGTTCACAGAGGCCAGGCCGTTTATTCAAAGGGAGTTCTGAACATCTATGATATCGCCGTACTGGGTATCTCCAACCGCCTTGTCTGGCAATGTCCGACACCCATACTTTTGGACTGGTTTAATCAGCATGTCAGCAACCCGCATCTGGATATAGGTGTGGGCACGGGCTATTTCCCTGATCACTGCCAGTTCCCAACCTGCCGACCATCGTTGACATTGGTAGACCTTAACACCAACTCGCTTGACTACGCTGGGCAGCGATTAAAAAGATATCAACCCAGTACTCTGGTGCATAACGTTTTTAAACCTTTTACCACCTTGCCGGTAAATAGCTTCAGCTCGATTAGCATTAACTATTTACTGCACTGTCTGCCCGGCAGCATCCATAGCAAAGCTGTCGTGTTCGACCACTTTAAGCCATTGCTGAATGAAGGTGGGAAATTGTTTGGTGCCACCATTCTTCGTAGTGGAGTAACTCGTACTTTGCTAGCGAAAGCTCTTATGGGCATATACAACCGGAAGGGGATTTTTAGCAATCAGGAAGATCATCTGGATGGGCTAGAGCATGAATTGTGCTCAAGATTTAATAGTGTGGACATTCAAGTGACGGGTTGCGTAGCTCGTTTTGTAGCCATCAATAAATAAGTGCAGGAATAGATCTATACCTATAATGAGAACACCCTCTGGTCTGCTGTTGATCCTATCGACTCTGTACACAAAGTATCCCACGGCTTAGCCGGGAGTGATCAGGCCCGAAGGCCTGATGTCAAAGAGAAGTTATCCGAAATCGCTGGCAGGTGTGCTACCACCGACTACTGGCTGGCTGGAAGTTGCACCCCGTGGCACGCGGATGTCTTCCACAAGAGTCTGGATATGCTTGGGGGGGGCCGCAGTCAGATGACAAACCACCATGGATACACTGAAGTTGATCAGCATGCCCAGTGTGCCAATACCTTCCGGAGAGACACCAAACCACCAATTTTCTGCTGTGTTGGCAGCGGGGTTGATGAATTTGAAGTAAACGATGTAGGCGAAGGTGAATGCCAGGCCAGTGACCATGCCGGAAATAGCCCCTTCACGGTTCATACGTTTATAGAAGATGCCCATCAGGATGGCCGGGAAGAAGGAGGCCGCAGCCAGGCCAAAGGCAAATGCCACCACTTGTGCGACAAAGGCCGGTGGATAAATACCAAACAAACCTGCAATAACAATGGCTACGCCTGCGGCGATTCGGGCAGCCAGCAGTTCCTGCTTGTCAGAGATATTTGGCATCAGGTTCTTTTTCAGCAGATCGTGAGACACCGAGGTTGAGATCACCAGGAGCAGTCCCGCAGCTGTTGAGAGTGCAGCAGCCAGCCCGCCTGCCGCAATCAGGGCTATGACCCAGCCTGGCAGCTGAGCAATCTCGGGGTTGGCCAGAACCATAATATCGCGATCAACATACAACTCATTCTCACCGGCAGATGGATCGTTGGATACCAGACGTTCGCCGCTTATACCTCGCTCAGAAGTAAACTGTGGTTTGCCTTCCATTGGTCGACCGTCAGTGTACTGGATTTTTCCATCTTCATTCTTGTCGATCCAGGCAATCAGACCGGAGTTTTCCCAGTTGGAGAACCATTCGGGCAGATCTTTGTAATTGGATTCACTCACGGTATTCAGCAGATTGATTCTTGCAAAACTGGCCACAGCAGGGGCTGTCGTATAAAGGACAGCGATGAACAACAGGGCATAACCAGCAGACTTACGAGCGTCACGAACCGTCGGGGTGGTGAAGAATCTGACAATAACGTGAGGCAAGCCTGCGGTACCGACCATCAGCGCCATGGTGATAAAGAACACATCGATAGTGGATTTAGAGCCATCTGTGTATTGTTTGAAACCCAGTTCCGTCGAGAGCCCGTTCAGTTTTTCAAGAACCGATTGTCCGGTACCTGTTACCTCACTGCCAAAGCCCAGCTGGGGAATGGGGTTGCCGGTAATCATGATGGATATGAAAATAGCAGGAATCATAAAGGCAAAGATCATCACACAGTACTGTGCGACCTGAGTGTAGGTGATCCCTTTCATACCCCCCAATACGGCGTAGAAAAAGACAATACCCATACCGATCAGAACACCCATGGTGATGTCCACTTCCAGGTAACGTGAGAATACGATGCCAACGCCTCGCATTTGGCCTGCTACATAGGTAAAGGAGATGAAGATGACGCAGATCACTGCCACTACACGCGCAGTCTGCGAATAGTAACGCTCACCCACAAAGTCCGGCACTGTGAACTTGCCGAACTTTCTGAGGTAGGGAGCCAGACACATGGCCAGCAGCACATAACCGCCGGTCCAGCCCATCAGGTAAACCGCTCCGTCACGACCAACAAAGGAAATAATACCGGCCATTGAAATAAAGGAAGCGGCAGACATCCAGTCGGCCCCCGTTGCCATACCGTTAGCGACCGGGTGAACGCCTTTGCCGGCAACATAATATTCACCCGTGGACCCTGCCCGTGACCAGATAGCGATGGCAATGTAGAGGGCGAAAGAGGCGCCGATGAAGAGGTAAGTCAGCATTTCAGTGCTCATGCTTCTTCCTCCTCTTCATAGACATTGTATTTATGATCCAGACGGTTCATCTGCCAGGCATAAACAAATATCAGTATCACAAAGGTGTAGATAGAACCCTGCTGGGCGAACCAGAAGCCCAGAGGGAAACCGCCCAGCTGAAACTGGTCAAGGTGATCAACGAACAGGATTCCGGCGCCGTAGGAAACTGCAAACCAGATGACGAGAAGGCTGAGTAACAGGCGGATATTCTCGCGCCAATAAGCGGCCGCTGCCGCTTTCCCGGGGTCTATAGGTTGTGCCACTGTGGGATTCTCCCATAATTATTATTGGTATCAGAGTCAGCGATCTATGAGTCTCGCAGGTGCAGTGACCACCATAGCAGGATATGCCGTATCTGCCTTTTCGACTTTAGGCTAATAAGAGGTATTGTGCCCATTCTCACTCTGTGACCCACAGGGTCTAAAAGCATGGGAGCCAGTAATTTGCGACACCCTCAAACAGCTTGAATCCTTGCGGGCTGACAAGAAATGGGTTCGACTGAGCTCCCACCGTATCAGCATTTTGTGATTTGTGCCGACCGTGTAGCAAGCGACACACCTGTCTTTATTATCCCCCCGGTGACTTTCATGGAAGATGTCGCCTCAAATTATGAAGCTAAATCACAATGCTGAAGAAGCTCTATCCATCAATTTCATTGAAGAATTCATCCAGATCCTCAATGCCTTGGGATTCATTCATGAGATCCTGCCAACTGTCAGGAGGCGTTCCCGCATTTACCAGTTTCTCAAACACCGAATATGCATCGGTCTTGCTACCGTAGGCACGTTTGGTTTTTTCGTCATTTACCCAAGCATATATGATGATTCTGGCTGCTTCGTCATAGCGGAAAAACAGCCGGTACTGTTGAAAAAACTTAGCTCGAAACCAGTGTTTTCTGGCTTTTCCAAGCGTCAAGCCTTGGCGGTATATAGGGTCAGAGGGATTGCTTGGAACCCGTTCAAACGCCAACTGGATTATTGCCGCCAGTCGTTTTGTGGCGTTTTTCTTTTGAAAGGAATCAGGATGCTGCTGTTTCAGTTTTTTGACCTCGACAGCCAAACTCTTGAGTTGTGCGACAAACATGGGGTGGGCCAGAATCGTCCAGCCATGAAAGTCATTACGGATGGAAGGCATTGCCGATCAATCCTCACCAAGAGTCTCATCAAGATCAGTATCAATCTCCCCAACCAGATCATTGAGCTTCCGGGCAAGCTCCGGGGAAACCGGCTTAAGTGTTTGGGGATGGTTTTTCATATCCTGCTCAAGAAAATCCAGGAAGCCTCCTATTACGGGGTCTCCCTCGTCACTCTGGTACTTGGAAAGCAGGACACTGCCATCGGAGCGAATCTCATACTGAAGCTTTTCCTGCTTGTTTAATTCCAGCGCCTTTCTGACCGAGGCCGGAATAGTCGTCTGGTAACGATCCGTCAGCGTGGATCGATCTACGAACACATTTTTCATGATGAAACCTTCGGGTGTTAACTATCAATTATCATAGTAATGCGAATGCATTACTGTGTCAAAATCGTGGTTGCGGCTAAAACAGTTATCAAGCGGGCACTGAACGCCCTGCTGACGGTAGTTCGGGGTTAAAAACAGTTCGCAATAATCTATTATAATCTAAAGCTATCTAATATAATCTCAAGAATGGATAAGAGATTAGTGAAGATAGGTGACCCAACAGGCAAAGCGACTCTTGCAGACCTTATCGGAAAACAAGCCCGTTAAAGCATCTACCGCCAACCTGGCTAAGAACCGGGCAAATCAAACAATCCTCAACTCCAGCTTTCTCCCCATCACCAGAGCGGCATTCGCCAGTGTTTTCAGGTTCAGGCTGGTGCTGTTGGGATCAAGAAGACGATCCAGTTGTGAACGGCTGGTGCCCAGGCGGCGGGCAAAGGTTGATTTGTTGACCTTCTCTGTTTCCAGGTACTCGCTGATTTGCCAGGCCAGGACTCGCTTTATAGCCTCTGCCTGGCATTCGGGCAGCAAGCCCTCTTCTTCCAGGAAGTCGTCGAAACTACTGCCAATATGGGGATTACTCATCACTTGCCTCCTTTTTGTTCCCTTAGCACGTCATCACGGCGTGTTTTTGCGAGCTTAAGATCGTTTGCCGGGGTTTTATCCGACTTTTTGATAAAGCCGTGCAGTAACACCATGTCAGCACCGGCTACTGTGAAGAGCACTCTGGCAATACGGGCATCCGATAGATGGATACGAACCTCCCAAAGCTTCGCATCCATTTTTCTTACCAGTGGCATACCGATAGGCCAGCCAATCTCAACCGTCTTAATGTCTTCACCCACCGTCCGGCGATCATCACGGGACAATGATTTCAGCCACTCCCGGACAGGCTCATTCCCTGAAGACGCAACAAAGAATCGAACGGCTATAATTTTCATTTCTTAATTGTACCAAAATTGGTACGTTTGGCAATTTACACTTTCGTCCTTGAGTCGAAGGGCCGCCTCTGGGTTATCATCGGAGATATAATCAATAATGGTCAAAAGGTCGTTACGAGCAGGGCCCAAGCACTCCAATTTATGCACGTTGTTTTTTCCTTTCGATCAAGGCTTGGGCTTCATCCATAACCTGGTTATGGGATAAAACATCTTCAGAGTTCAAGGCCTGCTTAACCTGCTCCCGGAACCAGGCATCATGCGCTTCAGGGTCACTGGTGAGGCCGACGGGCAGGCCACCTTCTTTGGTTATCCGGGTTTGCAGGATCCGAACCGCATCAGACAGGGTTAAGCCGAAGTTGGCCAGCTTTTCGGTTGCTTCTGTTTTTAATGCGGCATCTACACGGACGTGCAGCATTGATGTATGAGCCATAACAAATATCCTTTTTAAGTAATGTTTATTTCTATTCACTCGGACAATATTGCCACAGTCGTAAACGCTCAAAGTGCTTCATCCCCAACAGGCGGGATGGAATCCCATTCGGTAAATTCTTCCGGCATGGCGGCTGACAGATCGCACTGGGCCAGCAATTCATCCATTGAATAGCGTGGTCGGTTGAATTCACTGATAATAGAATTCTTCCCGGTTTTCATCTTCAATCCTCACTTTGTAATCCCATCTGGACATTCTGATCTTGATCAAATTGACGTCAGGTTAAGGTAGACCAAAATCTGGCAATATTATTGACTTAATCATAATTAATCACTATTTTTCAAAGTTGTTAATATCTGATTAAGAGAGGGATTATCATGGCTCAAACAGACACAAAGGTACTTACTGCCCATGTGCCATTACCTTTGGCCGAAAAAGTGGAACAGCTGGCAAAAAGACTTGAGCGATCAAGGGGATGGATTATCAAACAGGCTCTATCTGCCTGGATTGATCAGGAAGAGGAACGCGACAGGCTAACCCGGGAAGCACTGGCAGATGTAGACGCAAATGCTGTCATTGATCATCAGGCCGTGCAGGAGTGGGCAGAAAGTCTTGGAACTGAAACCCCCTTGCCGGTGCCGCGCTAATGGAAATAAAGTGGACGAGTAAAGCTCTTTCTGACTTGTCGCGGCTGTATGATTTTTTAGCTCTTGTGAATAAGCACGCAGCAGCTAAAACAGTTCAGTCTTTGACATCCAGTCCTGCCAGTCTTATAGAAAATCCAAGGCTTGGTGAAAGACTTGAAGCTTTTGACCCCAGAGAAGTCAGAAAGGTGCTGGTAGGGCCCTATGAAATGCGCTACGAAATCCAAAACTCAAACATTTATATTTTGAGGCTCTGGCATACCCGTGAAGATCGATAGTATTCCACGTCATAGGTACCCGAGAATCCGAGCGGATCAATCTTGTTTGTTGAGCCACAAGGCCCGGCGTTTAAATCATAGCAGTGACTACTTAATATCCACGACCTTCAAATCCTGCTGTTTTTTCAGATCCAGATCGCGGTAGCGAATCCCGGATTTATCAAAGTCTACCGATGCAAAATCAATCTCTCGAATACGGCTGTTAAACATGGTTTTGTAATAGTATTTCAAGTCTTTGGTATCCATGGCTGTCGTCCACTGAGTGGAACCCAGAGTGTCGTCTTTGGGGAGTTCATCTCTGGCCAGTACTGCACCAGAAGGAATATCAAAATTGTTCAGGATGCGCAGTGCTTCCATTGCGGCGGCATAACCGTCTTTGAGTGGGCGTACTGAGTTTCTCAGTGCTGCAGCCCGAACAAATCGGGAAACGGGAGTGTAATCGCCAGGCAGGCCTATCATGCCCGAACCAGCACCGTGAGGGGCTAACTCCAGATCGCCTACTTTAATGCCCGGTTTCGCTTTAGCGGTAAGGCCGACGTAGTTTCTCAGGTTTTGCAGATGCCACGGAAATTCTGGACTGTTGGTCAACACGCCGACGGGGTTGTCATAAATACTTAGCTTGCCGCCATGGGTGTACTCCACCACAATTGATGCCCCTGAGCGATCTGTCATCATGAAATGAATCGGCGGCACGATATTGCCCAAGCCTTTTTCCTTCACGGGGGCAACATCTACTTTTGGAAGATTTTGCTTTACCTCTTTTATCGTAGACTGAGTAGTCAGTACCCAGTTGCTGATGTCTTGAGGGCCGATTGTGTTTGCTGCTTTGGCAGGGTCATAGGGTGGAAACTCGGCGACGCCGGGCAAGTACAGCACTGAAACCGCCAAGCCTCTTACGTTCATTCCATCGATAAGCGACGGTTTGTTCAGGCCATTGATACCAACAACTCCGTATTTGGTTTTCCACCTTAAGCCCGGTTTGCCATCGGGTGTGAGACCTGTAAAGGCAGTGTCTCGTGGTATCACCATAATTTTTGATTCCAGATCGAAGGTTCCCCACTCTTCAGTGCGAGCCTGGATGACCGCATGGTCCTCTGAAACCAGCGTAATGGCTGTACAGGCCAGAGCGGTTGGAGTCTGAACAACGGTGATAAGAAGGATTGCGCTTAGAATAAAGGTTGTAACGACCGGTACTTTTAACGAAGGAATGTTCATGAAAAGTGCTCTTTGTGACAAGTCAGGCGCGAGGAAAGTATAGTCTCTTATTATGAGTTGGCCACCGCTAATCAGTTAAGGGTATGCCAGCAGGTGAGGGTAAATAGCAAGAATTGATGAACGGTTGATCGGTGACGATTGTTAATTGGCAGGGGCTGCCCATGACCTAACTATTAATCAGGCAACCAACCTTCCTCCATGATTTGCTCATAACTCCATGGGCATTCAGGCGGGAAATCATTCGTTTTGCACTGCATATCGTTGGCGGCTAACTTCCTGGCATGTTTATAAGCCTTTAAAAAAATCTCATCCAGCTTATTGTTTAGCCCCGGGTTTTCTTCCAACTCCTGTTGAATGGCAATTGGTTGCTTGCCGATACTGATCGCCCAACTCCGATACCACTGATCCATGCCATGAAGATCATACTTTTTCGATTGCATTTGCCATTTAAGCGCATGGAGAAACAACTGCTCAAGAGAACTCTTTAAAGTCCGGTAACGAGCCTTGCCCATGTCTTCAACTTCTTCAAGCAGATTGTCGATGTCCAACTCGCTGAAACGGCCTTGTCTGATCAACTCGGCTTGTTGGTACGACCAGCTATAGAAATCAGTTTCGTACAAATCGCTCATTGAGGGTCTCCTCTGGTCAATGGTCAGTATACACAATCATCTCTTACCCGACCGCTACCTCTTGGCGATTATAAAACAAGCAATCATGCACCAAAAAAACACCTGTGGGGAAAGGAGGGACAAGTTGGCCTGCTTCAAGCTCAGCAGCAAAGTGGCGATATAAAAATCTACTATCTGAGCATGGTTAATGACATGAAAACTGGCGGCCCCAATCTTCCTGTAAATGGCCCAAGGGGCAGGCAGGATACACATCAAAATCCATCGATACCCTCCGGTAATACCCAACCCTCGAAGGTCAATATGGGCCCCCGGGACGTGTCTGTTCACAAAACGACCGGTGCTGCATTGGAAGGTTTGGAAGGTAAAGCAGGCCAGCACTCCCCTTATGTACCTATCCACAAACGGGATGTTGTCATTGAGAAAGTGAAGGGCAGCTTCTGGAACGCCCTCCTGCGAACCTTTTCCACTGCAGCGATGGGGTTCATCCGACTCGGAATGGGCGTCCTTGGCAACAAGGCCAACGACCAGTTAGATAGCAATAAAAAGTTTGCTGGGGAAAACAAAAAGAAACTGCAGACCTTTATGGCTGAGATGAAATCCATTCAGGTTAAACAGAATAAATTAAGACAAAAGCTTCCCCACCTGAAACCTGACGAGCAGCATCAATTTGCAGAACTCCAAAAAAGGTTTTTTGAATTAAGAGCTGAACTGAGCAGGCTGGAGCTAAACATTCAGGGGATCAATCAGACAGAGCCTCTCCTGGAAGCCTGGGATAAGACGATCAAGAAAGAGATGCAAGACTTCCTGGCGTTGATCAAAGAGCAAATGGGTCCCGGACTTAAACTGATACATGGGCTTCAACACGTTTTTAAAAAGTCCGAAAAAGGGCCGTCTGCTGGCAAGGTTTATCACCTCAATCTGGGAGATATGTCGACCAAACTATCGACCGGTGCTGAGCTGAAGGTGCAAAACGTTGGTGTGTTTATAGAGCAGTGTTCTTTGTCACCCACGGGTGAGCTGACACTGGATATTGCCGATATCAGGGCAGATGTATCGTCAATGGGTGCCAGTGGCGAGGTCGAGCCAATGACTTTATCCGGAGGCATCCGTATCAAAATGAAGCCTCCGGCCAGTGGCTACTTGCACAAGGCGTTGACCGGCAATATCGTGAAAGCTCCCATGCATCTTTATGGATTGCACAAAGCGCTGAAGCCTGTTTTTGATGGCATGTTCACAAACCCGCCTAAATCCAGGTTCAGTGATGTGGCTGAAGTGTCTGTTAAAAGCCTTCAGTTAGAGAAAAAAGATGGACAAACTTTGGCGCTGCAAGACGCTCCGTTTGCTCACTCGCTGATTGATTTGGTGATCCCGCTAATGTCGGGAAGCTCCAAGCCTCCTCTTGCAGCATTGGAAGCTGAGAAGCAATGGAAGCATAAAGGATTGGAAGTGGTATGCGAAAATCTGGCCAAAGAAGAAAAAGAGCGAAATGACGATCTTGGTCAACTCCGGGAAGATATGAAACGCATGCCTGAGGGCGAAGCAAAAGACCGGTGTCAACAAATGGATCATCAAGCGGCCAGCGAGCTGGAAATGGTAGCGAAAGAGAAAGCAGTCAAAAGCCGCGAGTTAATGTTTAGCAAACAGGCAAGAGACGTTCAGCAAAAACGATTAAAAGATATTGAGTCGTACGTTGAGATGAACCGGGTGCTGATCGATCTGGTCTATGGGCTGGCGGCTGTGGCCAATGCCAACCCGGCAGGCTTACAAAAGCATTTTGATATTCCGGAAATGAATATTCCTGTATCAAATACCTGCTCTGTTGACTTGAATCAGCTCAAGATCAATGTATCTGATTTTTCTTTCAGTGAACGCGGTGTCGTGGAGCTGAGTATTCCGGAGATGGCCAGCGATATCACCGTTCAGAACGAAGCGACGGGAGAGAAAAGGTCGGTACCGGTCATCGCCAGAGGCGCAGCTATCAAAATTCGCCCACCCTATGGACCCCTGGTCAAGGAACTGTTGCAGCTGAAGTTTCCAGTGGACTCCAACACACTGGAAAAAGTCGTTATGCCGATTTATAGGGAGACGGCCAAAAAGAAGCACTCGGGGGGGGCTCAAATCTCTGATTATTTGGAGATTGATCTGGGTACGGTTTCCTGCCTGACCCGGCAGGGGGAGGTGACTTTCTCAGCGGAGAAAGATAGCCAGTACCAGCAGCGCAGCGAGGAGTTTGTAAAGAAAACCGGAGACCTGCTTTCGAATGATGTTGATGCAGTGGAGATGTCGTCAGCACTGGCGTCGGCAGGTTTAACCCAGGAGTCTCAGCAGAAAGTCTGGAAACTCTGTGAAGAGGGCGTTTTTGCTGATCCCGTTGTTTTTGCGCCAGAAAAACTGCAGCACCTGGTATTGCCGCTCTCTCAGAACGAATCGCAACAAGAGCCGCAGCAAGAGAGGGTGGATGAACCTGTTCAGGACGAAACTGGTGAAGGTTATAACAGCTCCACCTCTCTGGATTCATTGAAAGTTGAGCCGCCAGTATCACGGACTTCATCGCTGCCGGAGGTAGAGGTACCCTTGAACACGGAAGTGACTTCCCCTTTTTCAAAACCGAAATCACCAGAGAACTCAACCCCGGATGCTGAGGTCTCAAAACCTGATCCTGTCGTAACAACTTCAATGGATAGTACGTTTTCAATAGATAGTACGCTTTCAATAGATAGTGTGCCCACAGATGACACGCTTTCAATAGATAGTGTGCCGACAAATCCGGAACCTCCGCAGAATGTAATGGCACGATCTTCTGTTTTTGAGCCTGAACGGCTTCAGTCAACAACAGTTAACGCTCGAATAACCGACGCAGTCACACCACCTTCATCATCGTTAACTGAAAAGGTCGAAGCATCCAAAGTCGAAACACCCAAAGCCGAAGAAGCACCGGTCAGGAAGCCTTTATCCCAGGCCGTTGTCCAGCCTGCCACAGAAAAGTCACCAGAGGCATTAAAGTTCAATGACTTGAAAGACTGCGTAGGGGTAATTAATCCACAGTTCCGGACAAAAGATGGAAAAAGGATGGCTGATTTCGAAATGCGAATTGCTCCACAGAGCTTGATGAAAAAACTGTCCTTGTGGATGAGCTTCTTCCTCGGTAAGAAAGAGATGACCGTACAGGTGGTTCTGCCCATTGTCGGAAAAGGTTCGAGGCTGCAACTTCAGTCACCTTCTGTTCAATTGAAAAAGCAGGATTCTTACAACCCAGCCGTCTGGTTAGCGACTTTTGTGTTCAATCGCAGGCTCAGGAAGATGCAATACCAGTTGGAGCTGGACCAGGTTGAGCAGCAGAAGCGTCTAAGTCTCGCTCAAAAGTCTCTGGACAGCCCGGCCTGAGGCCGGGAGTCTGTTTTCAAAACACCCTCAACGGACATTCAGTGCTTCATCCCGGTAGCGCAAAAAGGGTTCCAGAAAAAATTCCAGCAGTCGGCGTCTACCGGTTTTTACCTCGGCAGAGACCATCATATCCACATGCAAAGGTTCATTCTGACCGTTAACATTGACAAATTGCTGGTTCAATCGGATGTATACCGGGTACATTAATCCCTGCTCGCCCAGGTTCCGTGCATCTTTGGAAACCAGCTCAACTACGCCTTGCAGATAGCCAAAAAATGTATATGGAAAAGTTTCTATTTTGATATCGGTCACCATCCCCACCTTCACAAAACCGATATCCTTGTTTTCCACCATGACTTCCGCCTGTAGCTGGGCATTGTCCGGAACCAACGACATCAAAGTGACCGCCGGCTGGATCACCGAGCCGTCACCCAGCACCGATAATTGTTGTATCGTGCCGTCTTCCGGTGCCCGGATATAACAATTCTGGTTGTGTTCCCTGGCTTTAATAATGCTGATCTCTAGTTCAGTAATCTTGTCACTGAACTCATTGAGTTTTTCCATGCGTTCATGCCGAAATGCTTTTTGTCTACTTTCTTTTTCGCTAACAAGGGCTGCCAACTCTGCCTTTGCTTCATTCTGGTGACTCTGTTGGACTTGCAGCTGCTGGCTGGTATCCAGCTGTTTTTCCCTGACGGCTAGCCACTCCAGTCGTGAAACAAGGCCTTTGTCCAATAATTGCCGAGTCGCTTTTTCATTTTCCAGATGCAGGGGGTTAAGCATTTGCAGTCGATCAATTTCGGCCTGAATCGCCATGATTTTTGCCCGGCGCTGACTGATTTGCTGCACTATGGATTGATTGCTGCTCTGATAATGCTGGTAGTCATAATCCAGTAACTGTTGCTGGCGAAACCACTGGTCAGGGCTTGGCTTTCCCGAGAGTGGTAGCTTAGCCTGGGTAATCCACTGCTGCAGGTTGGGAGGCGGAGCCAAAGGCGTTTCCGTTGCCGATTCAAGCAACAATTGCAATCGCCCGACATTGAGTTGGTTGTGCAGCAACATGGCTTCAATCTGGCGAATATCAGCTTCTGGTTCAGTGGGGTTTAGCTTGATCAGTAATTGGTTTTTATCAACATGCTCACCTTCTGTGACATAAAGGGTATCCACCCGGCCAGCAATCAGTGATTGTATTTCCTTGACCTTGCCCACTGGTATTATTCTGCCATTGGCAGTGACTTCGGTGTCAATAAAGCTGAACCAGCTCCAGAGCAAAACAAAAGTCAGCAGGGCACAAATTAGCAACATCAGGACATGAGCAAACGGTGACGGTGGTGATTCGAGAATTTCAACCGCTGCCGGCAGAAACTCCAGTTCATCTTTTTTGCGCCTGACCTGAGGATGCTTTTTCTCATGGTGCAGGCTGTCCCTGATCAGCGTGAATATGCGTCCCAATGGTTTAAACACGTTCTGCTACACCGATTTGTGAAGACCACAGCTGAGCATAGCGGCCACGCTGTTGAACCAGCTCATTATGGCTGCCATCTTCTTCAATAACCCCTTTTTCGATCACCACAATCCGATCGCAATGACGGATAGTTGAGAGTCGATGGGCGATGATGATGACGGTGCGGCCTTTGCAGATAGCCCGCATGTTGTCCTGAATAATTTTTTCTGACTCATAATCCAGAGCTGATGTTGCTTCATCAAAAATCAGGATATTGGGCTGGGTGGCCAGTGCTCTGGCTATCGCCAGGCGCTGAAGCTGTCCGCCTGATAGCCCTATGCCGCGCTCACCCAGCTCAGAATTGTAGCCATGGGGCATTTCGATAATGAAATCATGGGCTCCGGCCAGTTGGGCTGCAGCGATGACTGATTCCATATCCAGGGTTGGATTCGCAAGAGCAATATTGTCCCGAATGGTGCCATTAAACAGCACGCTGTCCTGGAGGACGACACCGATCTGGCGTCGGATCCAGGCTGGGTTTAATAGTGAAAGGTTGGCACCATCAATATAAACCTTGCCACTTTCTGGTATAAAGAGCCGCTGGATCAGCTTGGTCAGCGTTGACTTGCCAGAGCCTGAACGGCCGGCAATGCCGATCACTTGTCCTGCAGGAATGTTCAGGTCTATGCGGTTCAGTACTGCGGGGCTCGAAGGGCTGTAGCGAAAAACAACATTTTCAAGCCTGATGGCTCCTTTCATTGCCGGTGGTGAAGATTGGCTTAAATGACTTTGGGGCTCGGTGGGGGCATTGATGATGTCACCGAGACGGGCGATAGCAATGCGAAATTGCTGAAAGTCTTGCCAGAGTTGGGCAAGCCTCAGGATGGGGGCAGAAATCTGCCCTGAAATCATATTGAAGGCGATCAATTCGCCTACCGTCATATGCCCATGAATGACCTCCAGAGATCCTTGCCACATCAACAGGGCAATGAACAGTTTGTTCACCAGCTGTACCGACTGACTGCCGTACATGCCCGTCACCACGGAACGGAAAGAGGCCTGGGCAAAACCGGCCAGCTGATGTTCCCAGCGCTGGCGCATCTGGGGTTCGATGGCCATGGATTTAAGGGTCTCTACCCCGGTCAGGGTTTCGGTCAGAAATGCCTGGTTAATGGCACTGCGGTGAAACAATTCTTCGGTTCTCTGGCGCAGGCGGGGAGTGATCAAAATAGAAATGATAATGTAGAATGGAATCGAGCTGACCACGATCCAGGCCAGCCGACTGGAATAGAAGAACATGACAGCTATAAACAACAAGCTGAAAAACAGATCAATGACCAGAGTGAGAGCACTGCTGGTCAGGAAATTACGCACATTTTCCAGCTCACGCACACGAGCCACAACCTGACCCACGGGTCGATTCTGGAAGAAAGCAACAGGAAGTTTCAGCAGGTGCCGGAATAACCAGGTACCTAATTCAACATCAACCCGGTTGGTGGTATGTGAAAAAACATAGGTTCTCAAGCCACCCAACATAACCTCAAACAGGGAAATGGCCAGCAGCGCGATAACCAGTACATTCAGAGTCATTTCCGCCCGGTGAACCAGCACTTTGTCCATCACCACCTGAAAAACAAGTGGCGTCAGCAGGGCAAATAGCTGTAAGAAAAACGAAGCAATCAATATGTCTCTGAACAGTTTTCGAAACTTGACAATAGCCGGTATAAACCAGTTGATATCGAAGTGCTGATTTTTGCCTGGCAGAATGCTTCGATCAGTCATTAAAATGGCCTGGCCACGCCAGTGACTCCAGAGGTCATCCAAAGAAATTGACTCTGGTCTCATTCCCTCCCGTTGAATCAATGCTTTGCCATCGCTGATGGCGGCTATAATGAAAAAATGCTCGTTTTTGTCTATGGCAATAAACGGACAGTGTATTTTAGCTAATCGCTGTCGCCTGATTCTAACTTGTCTGGCTCTCAGTTTCAGTTGTCTGGCGGCTCTGAGCATAGTCAGTGGGGTCAGGTCTTCTCCCTCTGGGCAGAACTCATGTTTGATGACACTCATGTCAATGGTTTTCTTCAGGTATTGCGTCATCAATAAAAAGCAAAACAAGCCACTCCCGGCAGATGGCTCGGTATCAGCATCTGTAGTGCCCATTGGCAATATCCTTGTTCTTGGTTCTGTTGCAAAAAAACGCTTCAACCTGAAGGTGCAGTTCGCTAATCCGTTACAGCTGTTTAGTTGAGTCTTGCATTGTAGACTTTCCCGGCGGTCCCGTTACAAATTTTTTGCATACCATAAAAACTGGTCTTTCAGGCACAGTGAGAAGTTTTTTAGAAGTTTTTTTGTAAGCAGACCCTTGATTAAGCATGCTACCTTATATGGTCAGCTATTTTAGTTTAGTCGTGAGAGGTTCTCACTTTCGCGGAAATGACTGGAACGGTAAATTCTGCCTTACCGCCCGGGAAGTAATATTGATCATGAATACTGATATTTTACGTAAAGTTTCTGCCTGTTTTGAGGCTCTCGGGGGCTGTACTTGCTTTACCGTTATTTTTCTATTTTTTGGGATGCCTTCTTTCGGACTTGGACTGACATTGATTGACAATGTGTTGATGCACGAAACCTATCAGGTTGCAAATAAGACCCAATGGTTTGGTGCTCCTGCGGGCGTTGCATTATTTGCCCAAAAACACAATGTAACTGCGAATATGACAGTGGTTGTTTTAAACGACAGAGGGCTCTGTCTTGCATTCCATTGTTCAGAGGGTTCTGACCAGTGTGTTGTGCAAACGACGATCCAGATATCACCCAACTCAAGACAACACCGAAGCCTGGTTAAAAGAGAAAACTGCTTCTACGTGGCCAGTGATTCGGATAAAGAGGGAGGAAGTATTGGCAGCTTCATTTGGGAACAGGGGCAGCTGACCACAGGCCCTTTGGTGGCGTTTGCTGGTGTCTCGTCGCTTGGGGTGAGCCCTGATGGTAAATGGCTGGCGGCTTGCTCTCTACTCATGGGTGAGTTGCGGGTTTATCAGCAGGAAAAAAACTGTCAAACGGGATCATTCCAACGCTTTGGTGGACAAAGTCACTATCTTTTTCGCCAGGGCTGCTCCTCTGCCAGTTTCAGTAAAGACAGCAAGCAATTGTGTGTCAGTTGGACGTTTGACAACCAAATAGCCTGCTTTGAGCAATCGGCTGGAGATTGGCGGCCTGTAACGGTACTGACACCGGCTATTGATGAGGTGGTTATTGATCAACCCGTTGGGGCTACCTTCGCAGATGCACACTTGTTGGTTATCCATAGAGGTGGAGAGTTAGTTTTATGCCCTCCCAAGATGGTTAATCAAACCACTGGCACGGGTCCTGCTCACTATTCCTACCAAGCTCTTGGTTGTCGGTTGTATTCCCATCAATGTCAAACCGCTACCGGGCAGCAGGCCATGACCCAACAGGTTTGTTCATTCAATCCGTGTGAGAATGCCATGTTTCCACCGAATGGGGAGGGAGTGGAGGATACCATCGAGTCAAGCTGGCCAGACCTGGGAAAACTGGATGAAATCCGACAGTACTACAGCAATACCTTTTTGATTGCTGGCGAGCGGGGCTTGCACGTTGTTCAGTTTGACAATGGTAGCATCTGTTATCAAACAACTCTGGCCAGCCCCCATGGAAGTGCGGATTGGCCGGGAAACCGAATTACGTTTGACTTCAGTGGTGACCAGCTAGTGGTCGGTAGTCGCTTTAATCATTCCGTCCATCTCCTGAAGATTCATCAAGCGGGTGGTCGGCCCCTTGGTTCGTTTTCACCATTGCGGGTTGCTTCGATGATGTCGCTAGTGACCACGTTGTTTAACGCTGTTGCTATTTTGCGATGCTGGTGACTCACTTTTTGTTTGCAAAATGATGATGGCCTGTTATCCGTTTTTGAAGGGGGTCGGAATACCCCTGTATGTCGGACCCTCAGGTTTTTCTACGCCTTAAATTACCGAAAAATTACAACAAATGGAGATACAACGTGATTGACAGTAACCTTTGGCGCTGCCCTGGTGGCACTCATCCACGACGATCAGGTCAAAGAAGTCGGGCGAGAATTGCCTGAAGATGTAATGCTCTTCTTTCTTGCCCGTCACCGCCTGGTAAAGCACCCGGCAAAGGCATCTGTGCTTTGGTAATTCATTTTGATTCCCTTCTGTTAATTGCCTACATTGGTAGGCCAATGGAGGTATTTTATGGAAAACTTGTACGACACTGATTTCTACACATGGTCCTACCAACAAGCTGAGCTTATCAGGCAAGGCCGTTTTGATGAACTGGACATTGACAACCTGGTTGAGGAAGTTGAGGACATGGGTAGAGCCCGTTACCGTTCTGTAGATAGCCGTTTGTCTCAATTACTCATGCACGCTCTTAAATGGCAGATGCAGGTTGGAAAAAATGATCTGCATGAGATGGATCGTTGGTTCCGAAGTTGGTCAACCAGTATTGCCAAGCAGCGGGACGCCATAGAGAAAGAGCTTCAGGAAAATCCTGCTCTCAATAGCAAATTGACTGAGATTTTTCCGAAGGCTTATGATTATGCCCGAAAGCTGGCCGCCAGAGAGATGCTGTGCAAACCCGACGCTTTCCCGACTGAATGCCCATGGACCTACGAACAAGTCATGACAGAAGACTGGCTGCCGGAGGCGGACCATGACTGATTTATACAAATTCTGTTTCGACTTCCATAGTCGCCAGATGGTCTGGAAGGCGGTGTAGGTTTTGCCGGTACCAGAGGCCATGACCAGCAGGATACGATCCTGGCCCTTGGCGATGGCCTCAATGGTCCGTTTGATGGCGTTGGCCTGATAGTAGCGCGGACGTTTGCCGTCCTTGTTGATATAGAAGGGGCGCTGATGCTTTTACGAACGGAGTATCAAGATGGTCGGCGTATTCCAGTGCCTGTTGCCGACCTGCTCCCACACTGTGGTTATTATCTTTGGCTTCAATGACGGCGATTGGCAGGCCGTCCCGTTAGAAGAGCAGTTAGTCAGCCCGCCTTTCTCCCCTCCCCCGGCTGTGGAGTGTGCCTTTGACGGTTATACGACCAACGGCAAAGGTAACTTCTTCGCGAATTTGCGTGTGTATGTTCCAGCCGGATTTCTCTAGCAGCCTGTCGGACTTAAGCGTCCGTAGCGAGGATTGCAAGAAATTGAGGATAAAAATTTCTGCTTCTGAGGAGAATAGCGAGCTATTTGACGAAGAAGCAGGAATTTTTAGACCAATTTA
>NZ_JAGRPU010000120.1 GCF_024606225.1 Endozoicomonas sp. ISHI1
AAAAAACATTAGGCTGGCAACAGGGTTTGCACTGGTCAACGTTGTCTGAATCCATCAGACTTTATTCGCAGTTTATCTGAGGTATTCACGCACTTTGGGGTTTCTTTTTTTTGCTGCCTCGATAAAAGCCGTATCATCTTTAAGATCGGGAGCAGCATATTTGAAAGCTCGATGATTTTTTTCAATTAAATCGAGCATATAATCGCGATCCTTCAATACCTTTTCACTGGCGAGTTTTAAGCTAACAATATCAACATTGATTACCATTTGTATAATGTTTTTATCACTTCGAATTCTTTCACTTGCATAACCCAGCGCTGGTGGAAAATGAGCGATAGCGGTCTTTACAATGTCTTCATCATCCTTCATTTCCGGGCTGGCATAATCCAGCCAAATGCCGTGCTGTTTGATAGCGGTCATGACAACCTCTTTATCATTTTTCATTTTTTTACCGGCAAACTCCAGCTCTTCCGGACATTCTGCAATGATGGGTAATACCAGGCCTTTATCATTCCGAACCCGTCGGCTACCATAATGCAGTCCGTGCTTCAGCAAGGCTTTTTGGAACGTTTCTTTATTATCCGAAAGCCACTGATCCGGAGGAATTTCAAAACTTAGCCTGTAACTGTAGGATGATGGTTTTATGACATAGCATTTATCTCTCAAGTCGGGATAAACATCCTCAACCAATGGAGCAGAGCTTTTGGCATCCAGGAATAACAAATGATGTAAAAATTTCCTGCGGGTTTCTTCAGCGATCTCATTGCTCATTAATATTTCCCGAAAGTTGTCCTCTGATTTATGACGGTGCACTTTATTACAGCCCTTTGCAAACCGTAGTGCATAATTAATAAACTGCTGGTAGTGGCTGGGTAATAACAGGAAACAATCGGGTATGTAGCTGATGAACTTCTTATAATGCATCGCGAAAAGGCAATGTTCAAAGGCAAAGCTGTCAGCTTCTGCCGCAACATCGCCGTTAAGGCGTTGTGCAAGCAAGCTAAAGTTCCACTGATCTCCTTCAAAAACGTCAATTTTCTTCATGTCAAGATCCACATCACGCATAGCACGTAACACAGTGATCAGTTTTTCAAAGGCCTCCTGCATGGTATGAGTTGATGGCATTCGGGTGCATTCGACGATAATCTCCCCCGCTACCGCGTTGCAACGCGGCTTCATGCTATCAGCATCTTTATCCAGTTCGAGCACTTTCAATAGCTGCACCAGAAACCACATGCGCTTTAACTTGGCGGTGTTACTAATACCATCATCTTCATAAAACTGGTCAGAGAATTTCAGCCGTAAGGTTCGTTCTTTACCCCCTTCAGCCTTTTCAAGGAGCTCAATAAGGCACACATGACTGCCAAGCTTCAGGTTAACCATCAAGGCATCATCCATAATGACCACCGTCCCTGAACACAGAAACTTTTCGATTAATGCTTTCCAGGACGGCCTCAATAGCGGCGCCTTTTCATCGGAGCCACCCGGAGTCGTGCAATCAACATAGGTGATTTTCTTTTCGGTAGATATCCTGCCCTGACGCGAAACCAGAGTGACCGGTGCCAGTGCATTTACAAAGCGCTGATGCAGGGCAAAAATCAGCTCATGGATACTCCGGATCTGCTTGGCCTCTTTGGGATTCAGTGCCTGAAGGGAGGATCGGAGTTGATGACAGGCAGCCAGCCATTGATGAAATGATATCTGCCTGATTTCACCACCGTCCAGACTACGGACGATAGCTTTCAACCTGGATCGGATGGTCTTTTTCAGTGCCTTTAACCGGTTGATCAATTCCGGTAATTCAATCCGTAATGACTGAACCTCGAGTGCGCGGCTATCTCCCGCCAGTCCCAAGAATGCTTGGTACCCATCCAGAAGTGCTTC
>NZ_JAGRPU010000121.1 GCF_024606225.1 Endozoicomonas sp. ISHI1
CCGCTGCCATCAATGGTCAGAGAACCGTAGCTGCCGGTGATGGTCTCTGCGGTAAAACTGGCCTCGCCGCTGTCCCCATCAGTGACACTGAGGCTGCCCGAGGTGGTCAGAGTGTTGCCAGCGTCCTCAGTAACACTGCCGGTGTCAGTGCCCGTGATCACCGCCGCATCATTGGTGCCGTTAATGGTAATGACAATATCATGGGTGGTGCCGTCCAAAGACCGAACCGTCACGGTCTCGCTCAGGCTGTCACCATTCCCTAGGGCCTGGATGGCGGCCTGGCTGTTACTGGCGGAATAGCTCCAGTTCCCGCTGCCATCAATGGTGAGAGAACCGTAGCTGCCGGTGATGGTCTCTGCGGTGAAACTGGCCTCGCCGCTGTCAACATCGGTGACCCCCAGACTGCCCGAGGTGGTCAGGGTGTTACCGGCGTCCTCAGTAACGCTGCCGGTATCGGTGCCCGTGATCACCGCCGCATCATTGGTGCCGTTAATGGTGATGACGATATCGTGGGTAGTGCCATCCAGGGACTTCACCGTTACGGTCTCGCTCAGGCTATCACCATCCGCCAGTGACTGGATAGCGGCCTGGCTGTTATCCGCCGAATAGCTCCAGTTCCCACTACCATCAATGGTCAAAGAACCGTAGCTGCCGGTGATGGTCTCGGCGGTAAAGCTGGCCTCGCCGCTGTCAACATCGGTGACCCCCAGGCTGCCCGAGGTGCTCAGGGTGTTACCAGCGTCCTCAGTAACACTGCCGGTGTCAGTGCCCGTGATCACCGCTGCATCATTGGTGCCGTTAATGGTGATGACAATATCATGGGTGGTGCCATCCAAAGACCGAACCGTCACGGTCTCGCTCAGGCTGTCGCCATCGCCCAAGGCCTGAATGGCGGCCTGGCTGTTACTGGCGGAATAGCTCCAGTTCCCGCTGCCATCAATGGTCAGTGAACCATAAGTGCCGGTGATGGTCTCGGCCGTAAAACTGGCCTCGCCGCTGTCAACATCGGTGACCCCCAGGCTGCCCGAAGTGGTCAGGGTATTGCCGGCGTCCTCAGTAACGCTGCCGGTGTCAGTGCCCGTGATCACCGCCGCATCATTGGTGCCGTTAATGGTGATGACAATATCATGGGTGGTGCCATCCAAAGACCGAACCGTCACGGTCTCGCTCAGGCTGTCACCATCGCCCAGTGACTGGATGGCGGCCTGACTGTTACTGGCCGAATAGCTCCAATTACCGCTGACATCAATGGTCAGAGAACCGTAGCTGCCGGTGATGGTCTCGGCCGTGAAGCTGGCCTCGCCGCTGTCAACATCGGTGAC
Organism: Endozoicomonas sp. ISHI1; assembly: GCF_024606225.1. Lineage (GTDB taxonomy): Bacteria > Pseudomonadota > Gammaproteobacteria > Pseudomonadales > Endozoicomonadaceae > Endozoicomonas_A. Next base: position 1,323 of record NZ_JAGRPU010000121.1, read on the forward strand.
CCCCAGGCTGCCCGAGGTGCTCAGGGTGTTACCAGCGTCCTCAGTGACGCTGCCGGTGTCGGTACCACTGATCACCGCCACATCGTTGGTGCCGTTAATGGTGATGACAATATCATGGGTGGTGCCATCCAGGGACTTCACCGTCACGGTCTCGCTCAGGCTGTCACCATCCGCCAGTGACTGAATGGCGGCCTGGCTGTTACTGGCCGAATAGCTCCAGTTCCCGCTGCCATCGATGGTCAGTGAACCATAAGTGCCAGTGATGGTCTCTGCGGTAAAACCGGCCTCGCCGCTGTCAACATCGGTGACCCCCAGGCTGCCCGAAGTGGTCAGGGTGTTACCAGCGTCCTCAGTGACGCTGCCAGTGTCGGTGCCTGTGATCACTGCCGCATCATTGGTGCCGTTAATGGTAATGACGATATCGTGGGTGGTGCCATCCAGGGACTTCACCGTTACGGTCTCGGTCAGACTGTCACCATCGCCCAAGGCCTGAATGG
>NZ_JAGRPU010000122.1 GCF_024606225.1 Endozoicomonas sp. ISHI1
TTGCAAGCCTCTGCCTGAACTGACCGAGGGGCTGTTGAATAACCTGATACTGGCTGCCCGGCGGGCACAGCAGGCTGACCAGTCACCACAACTCCTGCCTCGCCACTGGCGCAAGGCCATTAACAGCCTCATCACCCATGGCACCCGACAGAATCCGACGGTGCGTGACTTTATGAAAGTGGCTTGTTGGCAATTACTTCCCGATGAGGATCAAACTGCCTCGGTTGACCCGGATCAATTAAATGACATCATCATTAGTGCCTCGAGGTTGGATAGAGAGTTTGTGAAGCAGAACCTGTGGCTACTGGCCAGAACCTTTGACCCGGCAGTCTTTAAGGACACTGGATTTGAAGCGTTAAAACTGTCCCATGAAAGTCCATTTTCACAGGAAACTGAAAAAGAATCTCTGGACAGGCTCTGTGCCATGATCGTGGCCCATGCGCCTGAACAGCAACGACAGGCAATGGCGTATCAGTTGGCAGTTGATCCGGCAGCAGCAGAGCACTATCAACGGTTAGCTATCAGACCATCAAGACAGATTAAACGGTTGCAAGATGCGCTGGCTTCTGGCTGGCAACTCCCTTTGCCATCAGGGCAGACCCGGTCCGATGCCATTCATGCTCTGGCCACCGATTGTTTTCATATTGCCAGAACAGCACATTCTGAAGCAGCAGGCATTGAACGCATAGAAAGTCGGCTGTCCCTATCACTGACATGGCAGGGTTCCGCTGATCAGCCACTGTCAGCACTGGCTCACGACCTTTATCATGGCGAGATGAGTCAAAAGGATCGCGAAAGCCGTCGCTTATCCCGACTCCATGACCGGCTTGCAGACTCACCAGTCATATTCCTGCAGGGGGAAACGGGCACCGGAAAAAGTTATTTTTCCGCCAGAATGGCGAAGGCTTCAGGACAGGCTTTCGTCATTTCCCTTGGACCTTCTGACAGCGAACAGACCCTGATGAAACGCTGGCAATGGCAAGACCACGCCAATGGTGACCGCGCTATGGTGCAGCAAAATCGGGCGCTGATGGAATGGGCCCGTACCCGGTCCGAAAAAGACGAAGAATACGTTACCCTGGTGCTGGATGAAGCCAACCTCGCCAACACCGGATTGCTGGCGTCATTAAACGGTTTATGGGAACCGGAACCCTGCATCTATGTGAACGGTCACCCTGTCAAGGTCAGCTCAAAACACCGGGTGATTCTCACCGGTAACCCGGATCATTACGCCGGACGCCAGCTGGACCCGGCCCTGAAAGAGAAACTGCCCAGGGCTTACTACCCCCGTCTGGATCAGGCATTTCTTCGGGACAGAGTGGTGGAACCGGCTCTGGTTAAGCAGTTACAACGGCATTTGCCGGACTCTCAAATAAACGACATTGCACACAGTGCCACCGGGAGCGTGATGACACTCTGGCAATATTATCAGGAACTGTTGCCAGAACATGAGTTTACCCCCAGGGATTTAACGGATATCTGCAGTTGGGTGGGCTGGTATCTGGATCGTGCGCTGCCCGTAAACGACAGTGTTACCTATAAGCAAATAAACGGTTTGATCCAGCAAAGTTTTAAGGATGTGCTGGATCCCGAAATCAGCGAGACTCATCAGGATGCCCTGACAGCACTGGAAATCTGGTTTTCTGTCCGTTACGAACCGGACAACACCCTGAGCGACA
>NZ_JAGRPU010000123.1 GCF_024606225.1 Endozoicomonas sp. ISHI1
GCCCGGAGCAAACCTGCCCTGAGTGCCAGAAGACTCAGCCAAACGCTCAAGCCCTGTCGGTTCACAAAAGTCTATATCACACCGGAGAGCAAACTTGCCCCGAGTGCCAGAAGACCCTGCCAAACGCTCAAGCCCTGTCGGCTCACAAAAGGAAAAATCATACCCCAGAGCAAACCTGCCCTGAGTGCCGGAAGATCCTGCCAAACGCTCAAGCTCTGACGTATCACAAAAGAAAAGAGCACACCCCAGAGCAAACCTGCGCTGAGTGCCAGAAAATCCTGCCAAACACTCAAGCCCTGTCGGATCACAAAAGAAAGTACCACACCCCAGAGCAAACCTGCCCTGAGTGCCAGAAGACCCTGCCAAACGCAAGAGCCCTGTTGGTTCACAAAAGAAAAGATCACACCCCGGAGCAAACCTGCCCTGAGTGTCAGAAGACCCTGCCGAACGCTCAAGCCTTGTCGGTTCACAAAAGTCTATATCACACGGGGGAGAAAACCTGCCCTGAGTGCCAGAAAATCCTGCCAAACGCGAATGCCCTGTCAGATCATAAAAGAAAAGATCATACCGGAGAGCAAACCTGCCCTGAATGCCAGAAGACTTTGCCAAACGCTCAAGCCCTGTCGGCTCACAGAAGAAAAGATCACACCTCAGAGCAAACGTGCCCTAAGTGCCAGAAGACCCTGCCAAATGCTCAAGCCCTGGTGACTCACAAAAGTCAATATCACACCGGAGAGCAAACCTGCCCTGAGTGCCAGAAGATCCTGCCAAACGCTCAAGCCCTGTCGGCTCACAAAAGAAAAGATCACACCCCAGAGCAAACCTGTCCTGAGTGCCAGATGACCCTGCCAAATGCTCAAGTCCTTTCGGCTCACAAAAGTCAATATCACAGAGGAGAAAAAACCTGCCCTGAGTGCCAGAAGACCCTGCCAAACGTGAAAGCCCTGTCGAATCACAAAAGTCAATATCACAGCGGAGAAAAAACCTGCCCCGAGTGCCAGAAGACCCTGCCAAACGCTCAAGCCTTGTCGGATCACAGAAGAAAAAATCACACCCCGGAGCAAACCTGCCCTGAGTGTCAGAAGACCTTGCCAAACGCAAAAGCTCTCGCGTCTCACAAAAGTCATTATCACACCGGAGAGCAAACCTGCCCCGAGTGCCAGAAAACCCTGCCAAACGCTCAAGCCCTGTCGGATCACAGAAGGCAACACCGAAAACGAAAGCTTGATGATGCAAAGTCAAGTGATTGATTTCTGCTCGTCAGAGGCCCGGGACGAAAAGGCATTGCACAGGTTTGGGCATGCTCTGAAGTGTCATGTACATGTCCATCTGTTTATCAGCTGCGGCGGGTTAACCTTATTATCTCGTCTATCCTCACTGCTCCTATCCATAGAAAACAAAGGATAGAACCATTAAAAGCCTACTCTTGCACGTATTGTTCTGTGTGCCTTTCGCCTGCCCGGTTGAGCCGCAGACCTACCGTTTTATCCTTGAGGTTAACCAGAATGGGTTTTCGACAACTCAAGGTTTTTCTATAAAAACTGAGCCGGGCACATTATCCGCAATGCCAATGAACGATGG
>NZ_JAGRPU010000124.1 GCF_024606225.1 Endozoicomonas sp. ISHI1
ACAAGCATGGCGAGTTCAATATGGAGCGGTTCCGCGCCCTCTCGTCTATGAATACTGGCAAAGGCATGCTCAAACATGAGCGAGTGAAAGAGGTGCTGGGCTGGCCGGAATGGAAAGACAAGCATGGCGAGTTCAGTTTGGAGCTGTTACGCGCCTTCTCATCCATGAATCATTGCAAAGGCATGCTCAATCATGAGCAAGTGAAAGTGGTGCTGGGCTGGCCGGAATGGAAAGACAAGGATGGCGAGTTCAGCATGGAGCTGTTCCGCTCTTTCTCATCCATGAATAGAGGCAAAGGCATGCTCAATCATGAGCAAGTGAAAGAGGTGCTGGGCTGGCCGGAATGGAAAGACAAGGATAGTGAGTTCAATATGAAGTTGTTCCGCTCTTTTACGTCCATGAATAATGGCAAAGGTGTGCTCAAACATGAGCCAGTGAAAAAATTGATAGATTGGATAAGCTGTGGAGTTGCACCCAATCCGCTGCTCCTGCAAATGATGACCAGGCTCTGGACAACAGAAGGACTACCTGCCATTGAAGCGCTGCAACATCTCGAAACACAACTGAAAAAGTCGCTGTCAACAGAATTTGCTGAAGACAACAGTGATTCAGAGATTGAAGAGGACGACGAATACGATAGCGATTCAGAGGATGACAAATTCCATCGCCAAATAAAAACAGTGGCTCTTTATCTTTCCACCTCTAAGCCAGACTGGTCACTCAACTGGGCGGTTTTACAACAATTTCAGCAATTCCATGCAAAGACTAAAACCATTCTGATGTTGGAATCATTGGCAAGACTTCTGTCTTCTTATGGAGGGAAAGGCGTCGAGCACTACCTTAAGGCTAATCGACAGGACCGGGATTTTTTATGGTGTCATACGAGTAAAGACGTGCCTTTGCAGGTGTTAAATAAAGCAATGGCTCTGTTTTCTTCCAATGAAGACAGACGACGTTTTGTCTATTTCATCAAACGGCTGAAGTCATTGCCGAATCAAAGCCTATGGGAGCAATGCTCAGCCAGGTTGCAACAACTATCCGGGGTGCTGAAACACGACTATATGAAAAGACTCTACTGGGAAATCCTGCAACCCTTAACAAAGGATGATCAGTTGCGTTTTCTGGACGCCAACCATGCTCAGGCTGTGTTCGACCTGTTTCCCTCCTTGGGTGCCCTGCATAAACTCAGCAAAGAGCATTCCCATCACTGGTTAAAACGGCTCTTTGAAGCCTGCCTCGGACTGAAAACCCATGACATTACCAAAGAAGGCATCCAAACACTGTTTGAAGCACTACTCAAAACCCATAGCCTTTTGCCCTGGCATCACGATATCCCTGGTCACTTTCTGTCCGGGATGCGAACGACCAACAACAATGTAGAGATACCTGTCTCTGGACTTATTCCATCAGGAGAAGAGCTGGCCCTAAGTTATATCGCTGTGCTGATGCAGAACCTCAACGGGATGTCTTTTACTGTTAAAGGGCAGCGGCTTGAGGTTGAGGTGCTGGCTGACGGTGTTCAGATCTATCGCTATCCCATGCCACGGCTGAAAA
>NZ_JAGRPU010000125.1 GCF_024606225.1 Endozoicomonas sp. ISHI1
TCTCTAGCCTGTGACAAGCAGACATCAATCACTTGACTTTGCATCATCAAGCTTTCGTTTTCGGTGTTGCCTTTTGTGAGTCGACAGGGCTTGACTGTTTGGCAGGGTCTTCTGGCACTCAGGGCAGCTTTGCTCTCCGGTGTGATATTGACTTTTGTGAGCCGACAGGGCCTGAGCGTTTGGCAGGGTCTTCTGGCACTCAGGGCAGGTTTGCTCCGGGGTGTGATCTTTTCTTTTGTGATATGTCAGAGCTTGTACGCTTGGCAGAGTCTTCTGGCACTCAGGACAGGTTTGCTCTGGGGTGTGATCTTTTCTTTTGTGATATGTCAGAGCTTGTGCGCTTGGCAGGGTCTTCTGGCACTCAGAGCAGATTTGCTCCGGGGTGTGATCTTTTCTTTTGTGATATGTCAGAGCTTGTGCGCTTGGCAGGGTCTTCTGGCACTTAGGGCAGGTTTGTTCCGGGGTGTGATATTTTCTTCTGTGATTCAACAGGGCTTGAGCGTTTGGCAGGGTCTTCTGGCACCTTGGGCAGGTTTGTTCTCCGGTGTGATATTGACTTTTGTGAGCCGACAGGGCTCTGGCGTTTGGCAGGATCTTCTGGCACTCAGAGCAGGTTTGTTCCCCAGTGTGATCTTTTCTTTTGTGAGCCGACAGGGCTTGAGTGTTTGGCAGGGTCTTCTGGCACTCAGGGCAGGTTTGTTCCCCGGTGTGATCTTTTCTTTTGTGATTCGACAGGGCTTGAGCGTTTGGCAGGGTCTTCTGGCACTCAGGGCAGGTTTGCTCTCCGGTGTGATATTGACTTTTGTGAGCAGCCAGGGCTTGAGCGTTTGGCAGGGTCTTCTGGCACTCGGAGCAGGTTTGCTCCGGCGTGTGATCTTTTCTTTTGTGATTCCACAGGGCTTTCGCGTTTGACAAGATTCTCTGGCACTCAGGACAGGTTTGCTCTCCGGTGTGATATTGCCTTTTGTGAGTCTTCAATGAGGCTTGAGAGCCAAGTAATTTTTCACAGCCAGGATAGTCACATCGGTATTTTTTGGAGCCTGCCTTCCTTTGTTTTTCCGCAGGAGGTGGATTTAATGTTAATGATGGACCGGTTGTGCTGTCAGCGCCTGAGACAACGGTCGGACCTTCAGCAGGATGGCTTACCGAGCCAGATTCCTGATCGCCTGTTTGCAAATAGACATCTGTTCTGTATGCGAAAGAGTCGCCTGAGGTTGCACGACACTGGGTACTTGTCGAGGGAGCGAAGATACAGCGTCCTTGTCGATGACAACAGGGCTGTTCATGGCAGTTTTCGTCAAGGCTATGCCGGGAGTCAGTGGGTCGGCCCGAATCTTCATCATTATGACCGTTGTCGTATAGATAATGTTTTTTTTCTGAATGTCTATTGAATGACCGACCATGATCCCCTGGCCCGGTTGTCCGGGAATAGTTACCGCCGCACGTTTCGTACATCAAAGTGATGATCTGAAGTTTGTTTCGCCTGCAGGGTTTGTT
>NZ_JAGRPU010000127.1 GCF_024606225.1 Endozoicomonas sp. ISHI1
TGGTTTGACCAATAATCACTTGCTGAACACCGTGCTCCTTGTCAGGCAGGCCGAACAACAGTCTCTGTTGATAAGAATACCGGCCCCAGTAATCCATCCAGGCCACCTGGGTTGGGGTATAGCCGGGGCGCAGCTTGAGGGCGATCAGTCGGGTGTCGGCCCGCAGCCGGCGAGCGCTTATTGGCACGGAACGCATGGCCTGCCTGAAATCCTGCCGGGTCCGGAAGATTGGGTTGCCGGAGGCTTTCCCGGGCCCCATCTGGCTGAGGTCCAGCGCCACCAGGGACAGGCGTTTCCGGTTGGCCAGGTATTCAGCCTTCGGGGTCTTGATGCGCCATGTCCGGGCATCGGGCTCCAACTGGTAGTCGCCTCGCAATTCGATGCCATCCGGCAAGGCGTAACGGCAGGGAATGGAGAGCAGGGCGTTGAACTCGCTGGGTATCCCGGTCAGCCGAACGGTGCCAGCCTTCCCACAAAAAGGATGGCCCCTGGCGTCCCGGTTGGGCTGAGGGAAAAACTGGAAGGCGTGCTTTTTGCGGGTTTTCGACAGGGCGAGCAGCTGGTCGTCGACATTGACCTTAATCTTGAACTGGCCGTCGGTGTTGGCCGCCAGCAGGGTGCCACTACCGTCCGGCAAGTACCAGAGATCCAGTGATCCGAAAGCGCTTAACAGGGTGTGATTGGTGACCGGGGTTGTTGGGGTCAGTGGCACCAGCCCTACCGTTGCCGAGAACTGCTCCCGGGCCTGGGTCACCTTGATGCGCAACTGTTCCTTGAGCCCTCCGATGAACGCACGGGCACTGGCGGTGGTCCAGGCGGTGTCGTTATATTGCAGGGTGACGTTGGCGAAGACCGGGTTGACCAACTGGCCCAGGTCCAGGCTCGTCATCACCACGCCGGATTGAGGGGTGAACTGGCGCACACTCAGGGTATCGTTAGACTTGGCGACGGTCTGCCCGGTGGCCTCGAGTTGCCAGTGCGCAAAGGGCCCTGACTCCACCGTCAGGTTTTCGCTGACCACCCGGGTTGTGTCCCAGGCCTTGTCCGGTATCCACAGTTGGTAGCCACCCGGGGTATCGGCCAGGAGGCTGGCGGAGTGCGCCTGCACCCGGGTAAAGACCGGGTGGTTGGCCATCTCGGCCACTGTCCGCTGCTCGTCCGCCGGGCGGATCACCTGGAAGCCGGAGCTCAGCTGCTGGATGCCCCCGGGGCGACGGACGTTGGTGCTCAGCCAATACAGGTTGCCGGAATGCTGGCTGTACATAAGATAGTAAATACGCTGGCCCCGCACCACCTTGTGCACCGGCAGGTGGCCCTTGTGCAGTTCCTTCCGGACAAGCTCACTGATCAGTCGAAGACGACTGCCGTCGTCCCCATCGACCAGTGGGCCGCCATCCAGCAGGCTGCTCAGGAAGGCAATGTAGGTTTGGGTGGCCCCGTCATAAAAACCGGTGCGAAGGATACGTCGACTGTCGTAGGAATCCACGA
>NZ_JAGRPU010000128.1 GCF_024606225.1 Endozoicomonas sp. ISHI1
TTGTTAACAAGTGCCGGGCATCGTTAGCCGCCGACGTGCCGTCTATTGCAGAACTGCCAGCCATCAAGACTCCCCTGCCTGCACCGAGCTTCCCTGCACGAGTCAGTTCAAGAACCGGCCAAGGCGGTGATGCGAAAGTACAGCTGGCTGAATTCAGCCACGGTTTTGCCAAACTGACAGGCCAGAGCGTCAGTTATTTGAGTCAGGAACAGCTGAAGGCCGCACACCTGAGCGACCAACCGGTACAGGCAGTTGAACTCGAATCGGCCGTCTGTGAAGGCGGCAGTATTCTGTTTTCTCCTCCGAACCTGCCTGAAGCCCTGAGTTTTGAAAATCAACTGACCCTCACCTTTCCCGGACACAGTAAAGCGGTGGTTGAAGCATTGTTCAGGGAACTGGCAGAGTTGGGCATTGGTGGGGAGCGACCAGCTACCGCCGACCTGGAGGAGCAATGGCTGGACGCTCTGGCCGACTACCACGGCTGCCTTGGTGATATGAATCGTGCCGTGGCAGCGGATATCAATACGCCAGTAAACACCCGCAAAAAAGTGTTTCTTAAAGAATTGCTGAACTTCAGTGACGAAGAATTGCTCGATTGGGAAATCCATTGTCGTATTCGCGCAGGACGTCTGGTGTATTACCGCCCGGGGCTGCCCCACGGCATTGAGGACAACCCCGTCAGGCAGTTCTGCCCCGGGCACGAGTTAAACTTTTGTGCAGAGCGGCAACAGACCAGTGAACAGATTGTGATCAGCCTGAATAATGAAGCGGCTCTGAACTCCTTTGAACGACGAACTCAGATCGGGATAAAACCGCTTTGGCATATCACTGCCGAGGCTTCGGCACGCAGGATGAAATGCGACACCGAATATACATTTTCCCGAATCACGGAGGGGCTGGCGGATCATTCCAGGCATATAAATGATAGGGTCATGCACATGCGTTTGACTTCTGCAACACTGGGCCGTATGGATGCACAAATTTATAGAAACAACAGCCAATATACGGGGGATTACTTTGGTTTGGAGGCCTTCGCCCGTAATGAGAAAATCATTGCGCAGTCAACCGATGACTATCAAAGTGTGATTCAGCACGAGGAGTCACAGGAAACCCGTTTTTCCAAACCTTTATCTTTGCTTGACGAGTTGAACAAAATTGAGATCAGTTCTCCCGAAAAACAGCGGCAATTGCTCGGTACACTAAAGCAACGCTTCAGCCACTGGCCCGACGGGCGCCCGCTGGAACTGCTTTTTCAGCAGTCCTGTTCCCATGAGTCAACCCGTCAAGACAGCAAGGTTAACAAAGAAATCGAAGGACTCGTCAAGTACTGTGGTGAAGAGTGCAGAAAGTTGCTGCTTGAGCAAAACCCACATCTCTGGGAGGGCAAGCTGGATTCCCTGGATGGTCTTAAGCTGAACGGG
>NZ_JAGRPU010000129.1 GCF_024606225.1 Endozoicomonas sp. ISHI1
TAGGCTTTTAATGGTTCTATCCTTTTTTTCTTCGGATAGGAGCAGTGAGGATAGACGAAAGAATAAGGTTGACCCGCCACAGGTGATAGACAGATGGACGTGAACATTGCACTTCAGATCATGCCCAGACGTTTGCAGTACCTTTCCCTTCTGAGTCTGTGACAAGCAAAATCAATCACTTGACTTTGCATCATCAAGCTTTCGTTTTCGGTGTTGCCTTCTGTGATCCAACAAGGCTCGAGCGCTTGGCAGGGTCTTCTGGCACTCAGGGCAGGTTTGCTCTCCGGTATGATCTTTTCTTTTATGATCCGTCAGGGCTTGAGCGTTTGGCAGGGTCTTCTGGCACTCAGGGCAGGTTTGCTGTGGAGTGTGATCTTTTCTTTTGTGAGCCGACAGGGCTTTCGCGTTTGGCAGGGTCTTTTGGCACTCGGGGCAGCTTTGCTCTCCGGTATGATCTTTTCTTTTGTGATCCGACAAGGCTCGAGCGTTTGGCAAGGTCTTCTGGCACTCAGGGCAGCTTTGCTCTGGGGTATGATATTTTCTTTTGTGATCCGACAGGGCTTGAGCGTTTGGCAGGGTCTTCTGGCACTCAGGGCAGGTTTGCTCTCCGGTGTGATATAGACTTTTGTGAACCGACAGGGCTTTCGCGTTTGGCAGGGTCTTCTGGCACTCAGGGCAGGTCTGCTCTGGAGTGTGTTCTTTTCTTTTGTGATTCGCCAGGGCTTGAGCATTTGGCAGGGTCTTCTGGCACTCAGGGCAGGCTTGCTCTCCGGTGTGATATCCACTTTTGTGAACCGAAAGAGCTTGAGCATTTGGCAGGGTCTTCTGGCAATCAAGGCAGGTTTGCCCTCCGGTGTGATCTTTTCTTTTGTGAGCCGACAGGGTTTTCCCGTTTGGCAGGGTCTCCTGGCACTCAGGGCAGGTTTGCCCTCCGGTGTGATTTTTTCTTTTGTGATACGTCATAGCTTGTGAGTTTGGCAGGGTCTTCTGGCACTCAGGACAGGTTCGCTCTCCGGTGTGATAGTTCCTTTTGTGATCCGACAGAGCTTTCGCGTTTGGCAGGGTCTTCTGGCACTCAGGGCAGGTTTGCTCTGGGGTATGATCTTTTCTTTTGTGAACCGACAGGGCTTGTGCATTTGGCAGGGTCTTGTGGCACTCAGGGCAGATTCGCTCTCCGGTGTGACATTGCCTTTTGTGATCCGACAAGGCTTTCGCGTTTGACAGGGTCTTCTGGCACTCATGGCAGGTTTGCTCTCCGGTGTGATATTGACTTTTGTGAGTCCTCAATGAGGCTTCAGAGCCAAGTGATTTTTCACAACCGGGGTGATCACATCGGTATTTTTTGGAGCCTGCCTGCCTTTGTTTTTTCGCAAGAGGTTGATTTAATGTTAATGATCGGCCGGTTGTGCT
>NZ_JAGRPU010000012.1 GCF_024606225.1 Endozoicomonas sp. ISHI1
ACCTTTTTGGGGTCGCCCATCAGGGGTAAATATTATTACCTCTATTTGGTTCTGGACGTTTATAGCCGCATGATTGTGACTTGGGAAGTCCATGAGAGGGAGTCCTCTGACCTGGCTGCTCAGATGATCCGCAAAGCCTTCATGCAGCATAAGATCAGTCTTCAGGAACAACCGCTGGTCCTGCATTCGGATAATGGCAGCCCGATGAAGGGGGCGACTATGCTAAGTACTCTTCAGCAACTGGGTGTACAGACATCGTTCAGCAGGCCACGCGTGAGTAACGATAACTCATACTCAGAGTCAGGCTTCAGAACCATGAAATATCGTCCCGGGTATCCGAATCACTTCGCCAGTCTGGAGTCAGCCAGAGAGTGGGTGTATGGGTTCGTAAACTGGTACAACATGGAGCATAAGCACAGTGGCATCAAGTTCCAGACACCCTGCGACAGACACACAGGGAAGGCTCAGAAGAAGGTTCTGAATCGTGAAAGAGTTTACCGTAAAGCAAAAGAGCAACACCCTGAGCGTTGGGGAAGCCGTGAAACCAGAAACTGGCAATTACCGGCAGAGGTATGGCTTAACCCTGAGCGATCAGAGAATCAGCAGCATTGTGATTTAGCTGCATAAGTTGAGGCGACATCTACCTTGAAAGTTACCGGTTTCCGGACTATTAAATGACAATTGCATCCAGGTACTGACCAAACTTAACGTAGTCAAGCTACGCATGCTTAATATGGTGAATGCTGCTTCTATTAATGCCACCCTCGAAATACATGTCTGCACCATAACCATGTTGGAACAGGCCGAGGGAGGCAAGGGCCGTACACTCCGCCTCGACATCTCTGATAATTTTTCCCAAGACAATAAAAACGAAGATTTGCAGGGTAAACTTAAGCGATTCTGGTTTTTGGTCCAGACACTCCGCTGTGCATCAATTGATAGAAATTCACGGCCAATGGCGATAAGTTTCAATCAAAGTGCAGGGAAAATGACCATAGAATACACTCAAGTTGATTCAACATCAGAATCACAAGAGGCCTTTGTAAAATTGGTGACCATTCTGTCAGGACTGGCCTCCATGGATGTTTTACTCAACAAATTTAATCGCAGTAAAAATACCAACAAGTGGCATTTTGAAACCCTGGTTAAAAAGTCCCAAAACGGACTGGACGAACCTATCAATAACTGGATATTCAAACATTGTCTGGTATTAGATGCCATTACAACACGGTTTATGCCGCAAGAATTTCATTATGATTATACGTTCTTAGATTATCTGGATGGCAAATACAAACTCTTCTTTCAAATGGCCGAAAAAGCTTACTACCAGCTTATGAGAGCTAGAATTCCTGATAGAGATGCGGAACTTCGGCAGATCCTTACCGCTATGACCAAACACCTTCAACCGAATGTTGCTGCAAGAATAACCAATGAACTGCTTGCTCACATGGCCATTGAGACCGGCTTCCTGGAGGTTTTTATTCCAATCTTGCGTGAAGAATTTGACTTAGATCACGACAGGGAAAGGGTGCTTTTTCTGGTTCAGCAAAATCCAAGGATATTCAGTTATATCGCTGACAGATTTAATGATGATAAAGAAATAGTTAAATCTGCCGTAGAACAGCAAGGAAATTTATTAAGTTATGCCAGCAATCGTCTCAAAAATGACCTTGATGTGGTTCTGTCAGCCATCAGAAACTACTCTCTTGCTGGGCCGATGGTAAAAAACGATGAAGCCCTGTTAAAGAGACTCATTGAGGAAAATCCTTACGCTCACTACTTTGTTAGCCTTGCCACTGAGTCCCTTAAAAATGACAAGGACTTTGTCCTGCCATTGCTCTCACGAGACGCCTTCATCTATGAATTCCTCAGCGACAGACTGAAGTCTGATCCGGATATTCAAGCTGCAATCCGGAACCAGGACGATGGATTCAGGAAATAGGCCAATATCATGCGGGGTGCCCTGCCTGATTAGAGACCGCATACAAGAGTCTGGTTGAAGTGCGCATTTAACAAGTCAGGAATACGCTGGAAAGACCAGGCGGCATCAATTATGCCGTCATGATCTGGAGTTTAATCACAGCTCGGGAAACCATGTTTTTGACCGTAAGCATGATTTTATCACTTCGGCCAGTGACTTTATGGAGGTCATTCATATCGAGATGTCGGTCTACGGCGTCAAGACAGATTTTGTTGTGAAGAAAAACAAATAAGGGCTAGCTTTCGAGAACGACAAAAGCAAGAGCATGTTCGGTTTCATCAGAGAGGCTCAGATGAATCGCTTTGATCCCCCTCTCTTTTTGAAGTTCAAGCGCATGCCCCAAAAAACGCATATGAGGCGCTCCCTGCTCATCACTGAATGTCTCAAGATGCCGAAAAGAAACCTTGCCTATCCCGGTCCCCAGAGCCTTGGAAGCAGCTTCCTTGGCGGCAAAGCGTTTGGCCAGCCAGGCTGCCTGCTGAGGCTGAGACCTAAAGGTTTTCAGCTCAGAATCCGTAAGAATACGGCGAGCAAAGGCTTCTGCCCGCCGCTCAAGGATTTTCTTAAATCGTGCGATACGGGCGATATCCGTGCCTATACCTGCAATCATTTATGAAGAGAAGCTCTCAGCATTAAGGTCTTCATGTCTTTTACGGCCGTTTTCAAACCGGTAAAGAATGCGCGACCAATAATAGAATGACCAATATTCAACTCATTAATGCCATTGATAGCAGCCACAGGCTCCACGTTCTGATAGTTCAGACCGTGCCCGGCATTCACTATCAACCCTTTAGACAGGGCAAAATCAGTGCCCTCTTTTAGCCTTTCCAGCTCTGCCTGCATAACTTCAGGGGTTTCTGCCTCAGCGTATGCACCAGTATGCAATTCAATAACCGGAGCACCCGCTTGAGCAGAAGCTTCAATCTGATTGAGATCCGGATCAATGAAAAGTGAAACTTCTATACCAGCGTTAGCCATTCGAGAGCAGGCTGAAGATATGGAAGACATCTGCCCAACAATATCCAACCCACCTTCTGTGGTCAGTTCTTCACGCTTTTCGGGCACCAGACACACCGCGTGAGGCAAAACCTCTTCAGCAATGGCCAACATCTCTTCCGTAGCAGCCATTTCCAGATTCATACGCGTCTGAAGCACATTTCGAATCAGCCTCACATCCCGGTCCTGGATGTGACGACGATCTTCGCGCAAATGCAGAGTAATGCCATCAGCTCCCGCCTGCTCAGCCTCTATGACGGCCTGAACCGGATCAGGATAGGTGCCTCCCCGGGCCTGACGGATGGTTGCTATATGATCAATGTTCACACCCAGCAGGATGCGGTTGTGCGGAATCATGAGACAAACTTCTCTCTGGTAAGGAAAAATTCCCGACTTTTCAGCGGCTTCTCTCCCACCAGGGGAGCCAGTGCCAAACGGGTTAATCGTTTAAAACCCGGAAAATGCTGAACGTTGTCAAAACGTCTCTCTGCCAGAGACACTAGCAGCTCTCCGGAAAAATAACGGGGCCGATCTTTTTCCCTGATCGTTAGAACAGGTAAAAAACCTACTCCGGTTTTGAATTCGTAGAGCAGATCAGGTTGTATATCTGCCCCTGATGCAGCATCAGAAGTCAACGACGGGGCATAGCCGGTCATTTCCAGCAACTCAATCTCAAACACTCTCAACAAGGGTTGCAGCGGAGCGCCCGTAGTGAGTTGCTCCAATACAACGCTATACAACTCAAATAGCCCATCCAGAGGCTGGCCTGGGAGCAATGAACGCATCAAGAGCTCATTCATATAAAAACCACAGTAGAGCGACTGTCCCTTCAGATGAAGGGCATCAGCAGTTTCAAAGCTGCTGAGGGTTTTCAATTCTGATCGCCCCCGCCAGCTGACGAAGAGCCGTGTAAAAGGCTGAACAGCCCGGGAGCGGGATTTTGTCTGGCGAACACCCCTGATAACCATTGCGATACGGCCATGATCTTTCACCAGAAACTCAGCAATAACAGAACGTTCTTTATAGGGCCTGCTGTGAAGCATCCAGGCTGCGCTCAGTTCATTCATCAATCAAAGTCGTAGCCCAGACTTTTTAGGGCCCTGTCATCGTCAGACCAGCCTCCCTTGACCTTAACCCAGAGATTCAACATAACCTTGCTGTCGAACATTTTTTCCATATCAATTCGGGCTTCCTGACCAATCTGGCGAAGTCTGGAACCCTTGTCACCAATGACAATTGACTTTTGGCTGGAACGTTCGACCAGAATCAGGCCACTGATGACCAGCAACGGGCCTTTTGGACGCATCTCCTGTTTGAACTCTTCGATCTCAACCGTCATTTCATAAGGCAGTTCGTCTCCTAACTGACGCATGATCTTTTCACGAATCAGCTCAGCAGCCATGAAGCGGGAACTGCGATCAGTGATCTGGTCTTCCGGGAAGAAATGAATGCTCTCGGGCATCAGATCATCAATCAATTTTTCCAGCTCTTTCAAATTATGACCGTGCAAAGCCGACACTGGAATAATAGCTTTGAAGTCCGCCTTATCAGACACTTCCTGCAAAAACTGCATCAGCTCTTCTTTGCGTTCCTTGAGGCGATCGACCTTGTTCAGTAATAGAATAACCGGGCAGCTGACATGACTCAGCTTTGTCAGTACCAGCTGATCTTCTTCGCTCCAGGTCAGACGGTCGACGACAAACACAACGGCATCAACACCGGTCAGCGCACTGCTGGCAGCACGGTTCATATAACGGTTAATGGCCTTCTTTTCCACTTTATGCATACCGGGCGTATCCACAAAAATGGTCTGCACATTGCCTTCCGTCCTGATACCGAGAACCTGATGTCGTGTCGTCTGGGGGCGACGTGAGGTAATGGACAGCTTCTGTCCCAGTATATGGTTGAGAAGCGTTGATTTACCTACATTAGGACGTCCGACGATAGCGACATAGCCACATCGTTGACCTTCAGTCACTGCTTCAGGTCCGGTCACGGCTGAATTCATGAATTATCCACTCGCAGTTTTTCCAGCGCAAAACGGGCAGCCTGCTGCTCTGCCCCACGACGACTGGGTCCCTGACCTTCACTGGTGATATCCAGACTTTCCAGTTCACAAACAACAGTAAACACCTGATCGTGGGCATCACCCTGAATATTCAATACCCGATATTTTGGCAGCGGATTCTGACGAGCCTGAAGATACTCTTGCAGACGGGTCTTAGGGTCCTTGTTTTGCTGATCGGTTACGGAGAGCTCTGACAATCGATCAGCAAACCAGCTGCGAATACGCTCTCGGCAAGTTTCCATACCGGCATCCAGATAGATGGCACCAATAATCGCCTCTACTGCGTCCGCCAGAATGGATTCACGACGGTAACCGCCACTTTTCAACTCACCCGAACCCAGTCGCAAAGAGTCTCCCAATTGGAACTCACGACCAATTTCAGCCAGTGTCGCTCCTCGCACCATACGGGCACGCAGTCTGCTAAGCTGTCCTTCCCGGGCATCAGGAAAGCGCTCAAACAGAGCTTCTGCGATGACAAAGTTAACGATCGAATCCCCAAGGAATTCGAGCCGTTCATTATTGCGGCTGCCACAGCTTCTGTGGGTCAGAGCCAGTTCGAGTCGGCTGCGATCAGAAAATGTATAGCCCAGCCGACGTTCCAGCCGGGCAAGTTCATCAGTCTTCACTGAGATTTAGTGTTCCAGTTATGTTCAAAAGTTAATACAAGATCAATGTTGTGTATCAGATGTACACGACGATCATAGTTGATTTCAACCGCCACCGACTTACCCTTATCCAGCAGGACACTGGATTCTTCCCCTTCCAGTCGGATCCGGTTGGTGAGCAACCCCTTGTCGAGCCACTCTCTTACCTGCTGCACGCTTGCTCCCTCAATACCCGGCTTGGTATCCAGAGACTTCAGGACTTTCTTGATGGCATAATCATCCAGGTAGACAGGTGCCACCCTGATAGTCAACATGATCATAAAACCACCGACCAGTATAGCTACCAGCCAGCCCAAAGTACTCAGTCCTTTTTGTCTGTTTTTTGCAACGGTCATGATCCCTCCCGCCGAGTTATTAGTATCTGCTATTTAAACCCCGGAACCACTCTGGCACCATGAGCGACAGAGCCGAACCGAAGGAATAATTAATTTATTATGCCATTATTTTTGAAACTGGGCAGCTGAGTCCAGCTTGGCCAGTGCATCCAGATATAAACCGCTTTACCGACAATATTTTTCTCGGGCACGGTCCCCCAGTAACGACTATCGTTGCTTCGATCACGGTTATCACCCATCATGAAATACTGCCCATGGGGTATGACCCAAACACCTTCAGCCCGCAGACTTCTGACACCAAGGTCTTTGCGAATTTCAAAGCTTTTGCCATCAATGCTCTCTTCAAACAACTGATAAGCTCGACTCTGATCTCTCAGCTGGGCAATGTATTTCTCAGGAACAGGCTGGCCATTAATAGTCAGCTTCTTGTTCAAATAGCGAATTTCATCACCCGGTATACCAATCACTCGCTTGATGAAATTGATATTCGGATTATCTGGTTCCTTGAACACCATAACATC
The DNA here is from genome assembly GCF_024606225.1 of Endozoicomonas sp. ISHI1. Classification (GTDB taxonomy): domain Bacteria; phylum Pseudomonadota; class Gammaproteobacteria; order Pseudomonadales; family Endozoicomonadaceae; genus Endozoicomonas_A. The sequence goes on from NZ_JAGRPU010000012.1 coordinate 6,567, forward strand.
GCCGCGTTGAGGCTCATTGATGGAAACAATTTTGGTACCAATGACCGGCAGACGAAGTCCGTATTCAAACTTGTTCACCAAAATAAAGTCCCCCACCTGAAGGGTTGGGATCATGGAACCCGAGGGAATTTGAAAGGGCTCAAACAGAAAAGATCGCACTACCAGCACCAGTGTCAAAACCGGAAATATCGACTTGCAGGTTTCAACAATACCGGGTTCTCTCTCCAGTCTGGCCAGGGCTTCCTGATCAGGCTCAGAACCCATACCGGACTTAAAGCTCTCAATAGCCGCCTTTCTTTTAGGCAATAATACCAGCCTGTCGAACAGCGCAACCAGACCTGTAATAAAAACCGCCAGCACCAGAAGCAGTGGAAAATTAATATCCATGGTTATTTGTTCTCAGATACCCGATCTTTTTTCTACCAATATTACTGTTGAAGCGGGAGTTAACAATGCTTCAACGGAATAGTTCGTCATGTTTACGAAAAGCCCGCCGATTTTGACAAGCTACTCAATTAGAACACCTGAAATTTCTCGTCCATAGGTCAATTATTTATCGACTTTTAGTACAGCAAGAAAAGCTTCCTGAGGGATTTCAACTCGACCCACCTGTTTCATTCGCTTCTTACCCGCTTTCTGCTTCTCAAGCAGTTTACGCTTACGAGATGCATCACCACCGTAACATTTTGCAGTTACATTCTTGCGCAGCGCCTTGACAGTGGTTCGTGCACAAATCTGACCACCTACTGCAGCCTGAATGGCGACGTCAAACATCTGGCGAGGGATGATCTCTTTCATCTTTTCAGCCAGCGAACGCCCCCTGGAGACAGCATGATCTCTATGAGCAATAAGAGCCAGTGCGTCGACTTTCTCACCGTTGATCAGAATATCCAGTTTCACCATGTTGGCCATCTCAAAACGATCAAAACTGTAGTCCAAAGACGCAAATCCGCGACTGACAGACTTCAGGCGGTCAAAGAAATCCAGAACCACCTCGTTCATAGGCATATCATAGGTTATTGCTACCTGACTGCCAGTGAACTGCATGTCTTTCTGAACACCCCGACGTTCTACACACAGGGAGATCACATTACCAAGATAATCCTGGGGAACCAGAATATTCGCCTGAACAATAGGCTCCCTGATTTCCTGGATACCGGCAGGATCTGGCAGTTTAGATGGGTTGTCCACCTCAATCAGATCGCCATTTTTCAGCTCAACCTCGTAGATTACTGTCGGCGCAGTGGTAATCAGATCCAGGTTGTATTCACGCTCAAGACGCTCCTGAATAATTTCCATATGCAGCATACCGAGGAAGCCACAGCGGAAACCAAAGCCCAGGGCATCACTGCTCTCAGGTTCGTAGAACAGAGAAGCATCATTAAGACTAAGTTTTTCCAAAGCTTCACGGAAAGACTCAAAGTCGTCTGAGCTGACCGGAAAAAGGCCAGCATAGACCTGAGGTTTGACCTTCTGAAAACCTGGTAGTTCCGGAACATCCGGTGTTTTTGCCAGCGTCAGGGTATCACCTACAGGTGCACCATGAATGTCCTTGATACCAGCAATAACATAGCCCACCTCACCCGCTTTCAGTTCGCCGATAGCGTTCATCTTTGGAGAGAAGATACCCACATTATCTACGCCATGGGTCTGACCGGTCGATTTAACAAGCACCTTGTCGCCTTTCTTCAAGGTGCCGTTCTTGACACGCACCAGTGATACAATACCCAGATAATTATCAAACCAGGAATCAATAATCAGGGCCTGCAACTCACCGTCGATATCGCCTTGCGGCGCAGGGATGGTCTGAACCAGACGTTCAAGCACATCGTCAATACCCAGACCACTCTTGGCAGAACAGCGGACGGCATCCAGGGCATCGATACCGATAATTTCTTCGATTTCCTGCGCCACACGCTCAGGTTCTGCCTGAGGCAAATCCATTTTATTGAGTACTGGCATCACTTCCAGCCCCTGCTCGATTGCGGTGTAGCAGTTCGCCACAGACTGTGCTTCAACGCCCTGGGCGGCATCCACCACTAAAAGAGCACCTTCACAAGCGGATAGAGAACGTGAAACTTCATAGGAAAAATCAACGTGCCCGGGTGTATCGATGAAATTTAGCTGATAGGTGATACCGTCTTTGGCGGTATAATCCAGTGTGACACTCTGAGCCTTAATGGTAATACCACGCTCACGCTCAAGCTCCATGGAGTCGAGAACCTGAGCTTGCATTTCACGATCACTTAACCCTCCACAGGTCTGGATAAAGCGATCTGCCAGCGTCGACTTACCGTGGTCGATATGGGCAATTATGGAGAAGTTCCTGATATGACTTAAGTCGCTCACGATTGCATCACTACAAAAAATTTGTCCCCGCTCAGAGTTCAATCTCTTTCACGAGGACTGTTGTTCAGCTTGCAGGGAATCTGCGAGCCTGAAATAAAGGCGCGAAGCTGCTGTATGTAGAGGCGGAGTCTACAGCATCTGAAGATACAGATCACCCCTGAAGACTTGAAACCCTGATCAAAGCCTGGTTACTCGGTCAGTCGGAACGTGATGTAACCAGATTGCCCACTTCGAATCACCCTCATGGAAACAGGGCGATCCTTTGGAAGATCAGCCACCACCTTATTAAAGTCCTTGACCGATTCAATACGGTTATTGTTCAGATCTGTGATAACGTCTCCCTGACGAAGACCAATGGATCGACCCACACCTAAAATCTCACCAGTCAGCACCACTCCTTTGATATCCTTGTTTAGACGCAACTTGTTGCGATAGTCATCATTCAGACCCTCGACCTGAATGCCAAGACGATTCTCTTTCTTATCCGTGTCCAGAGCAGGATGCTCTGAATGCTGGCTTTGCTCATCGGGCAACTCACCCACTTTTACCTTAACGATTTCTTTCTTGCCTTCGCGAATCAGTTCAAGAGCTGCTTTGTCACCGGGTTTGATGACTCCAATAGCCATGGGAAGAGCACCAGAACTCATAATTTCACGGCCATTGACACTGGTAATGATATCACCAGGATGCAACTTGGCTTTGTCCGCGGGACCACTGGGCACAACCTGACTGATTAGGGCCCCCTTTGGCTTTTCAAGACCAAAAGACTCTGCCAGGTCGCGATCCACTTCCTGGATAGCTACACCTAGCCAGCCACGTGTGACGTAACCTTTTTCCTTCAGCTGTTCAATAGCCCACTCAACATGATCCGATGGAATAGCAAAAGACAGCCCCATGAAACCGCCAGAGCGGGTAAATATCTGGGAATTAATACCGATCACTTCGCCCTTCATGTTGAACAGCGGGCCACCGGAATTACCTGGATTAATCGGCACATCTGACTGAATGAATGGAACATAGGCATCACTGGGCAGACTCCTGTTGAGAGCGCTGACAATACCTTTGGTGATGGAGTATTCGAAGTTGAATGGCGAGCCAATAGCTGCCACCCACTGACCCGGTCTGACATCATGAGAGTCGCCCATCTTCACGACAGGCAAATTGCCTTTGCTCTCAATTTTCAGCAACGCCAGGTCGGAACGTTTGTCGGCACCAATCAGCCTGGCGACTTTCTCACTGCGATCATGCAGCCTGACAATGATTTTTTCTGCACCTTGAACCACATGATTGTTGGTGAGGATATAACCATCATTAGAGATGATAAATCCGGAACCCAGAGACATTGGTTGCGGCTTACCAGAGGGAGCATCAGGCATGGGCAAACCGAAATAGCGACGAAATATCTCGGGCAACTCTTCGCCACCCGGACCATAAATTTGCGCACGCCCCTGTTTTGGGGCCGCAAGTGTACTGATATTAACGACAGCGGGCGAGGCCTCTTCGAACAATCGGGCAAAGTCCGGTAGTTCACTGGCCTGAACCATTTGCACCGAAAGCAGCGAGAGACTCAGAAAACAAATAAAGTTCCTGAAGAGAAGGTTGACCCTGTTCATGAACCTGACTTCTCCTTACACCTTGTGATTAGAGACCCAGCATGGGTAATGTGGATGAAAAATTATAATGTTTATGCTGACCAGGACTGGCCGGTTTTCATTAATTCAGGCTCGACCACCTTCCGGGGTAGTACCTTTATCACTCTAACGCGACACATGTCGCTGGTTGATTGACCCCGCATACGTACGGGAATAAACCCGAGTGCAAGGCCTGCTATAGCAGACAAGACAGTGTAAAAATCATTCCAGCCAGTAACAGTGGCAAGCCAGATTGACCCCATCATGCCTATCAATGGCAACAGATAAAGGAGAACCGATGCTCTCATGAGGGCACTTTCGGGTATACCAATAACGACCTGATCATTCTCTTGAATGGAGAAGCCATTCATAGCGCGGATGTACGACTGCTGCCTATTGGGGCGATACCTCTCAAGCAGACTCTGACCACAGCCATTACGTGCACTGCAACTGGAACAGGTGCTTTTGCGAATGGTCTCTACCCAGACATCATCCTGTCCAACGGCCACAACCCTGCCTTTTTCTTCGATCATTTATCTGCCTTCTGACTCTGCTCTCTGGGGCGAACTGAAACTGCTATCCTCTCGGCCGTACCCAGTGGAATCTCACCCAGAACAGTGACATGAAAGTACTTTTCACCGTTACGGAACACTTTGGATACTGCTGCCATAGAGCCTATCTGCTCGGTGGCCTGACTCAATACCCGTGTTTCGTCGGGCTCAACAAATACTGAAAAGCTGGCCAATCCATCAGAAAAGTTCAGAGTATCCACTTTCTGACTGCTGACGGCTGAGTTTCTGCTGCTGTGACCATGAGGCGAAAAACCTTCAGGTATCCAACCAGTTTCCCAGCTCCATTCCGCCTTTCCAGGAACGGATTTGCCACTCAGTTTTACCACATTCTTACCTGTTGATGCAGGCAGTTTTCGCTTTAAGCGCTCCAGCTCTTGAGAGGTCAGGTTTCCCGGAAGCTCAAGGCTGGTGAATTGCATTCTCTCAATGATCCTGCCTTCACTATCTACCATTACGGACTTGAGGAGCAGACCGGTTCGACGATCCAGCCATAATTGGTAACCATAACGAAACCGATCCGTTGGCACCACCAGCAGCTGAACAGCTTCCCGACCCGCTATACGATCCAGAGCGGCTGGCTTCAGCTTGTAATGGTTGTCAAAATGACCGGAAGTAAAACGTCCCACCATCGGAACCAGAGACTCATGTTCAAATCTTGTGGGTTCTCTTCCAGCACTGGCGAAAGTGATAATCTTTCCCTGACGAACCATCTCTCTGGGCAATCCATCCAGAAAAGCAATACTTTCCAGCTCTTCTGACTTGCCACCCACTTTTTGAAGCGTGTGCGCCACTGCCAGGGTTTCTAGGTTAGCACCCTGTTGGTAAACAAAGTGTCCGCGATAGGTAAGATTTTGAGTGGCTTGAATCATGGTTTCCAACCATTTCTCAGGCGTATCGGCAGACTTTGATGACTGGCCGACAGACTTTGATGACTGACCGGCAGGCTTTGATGACTGACCAGCAGGTTCTGATGATTGGTCAACAGGAAATGCGTGACCCTCCAGTGCTACCAGTAAGACCAGCAGCAAAGGCATTAAATGCCCCCTATTCAATCGAATTCCTTTCATAGACTCATTGTGATTCAAAAGTGGTCAAGCGCGCAAAAGGGAGGATTCCCTGTCCTGAATTCATGGCACTCATTTCAGCATGCTGAAGCGCATACGCCCTGAAACGCTCCCTGATAGCCCTGTCAGCAACACTCTGTGCCTGTGCGAGCTGTTCCGGGGTAATACTGTCATGCTGACGAGAACTGTATCCCGCCTGAATTCCAGCAGCACCGTAGCCGTTTTGAGCAATTTGTACTGGTTGTGACAATGTCGTTTGATCAGTTACCGATGCTACCAGAGGCAGAGCTTCAGGGGTAGAATTGTAATTTTTCACACCCAGCAGCACAGCCAATGCAACAGAAGCAGCAACCACTACTCGCCCCGCTTTAGACCACCACCGGTCAACAACCTCAAGAACGCCCTGGCTGGAAGCAGATGTCTCTTTGGCCACAGATTGAGGTACCTCAGACTTCAACCTGTCACGAATAGCGGCTGACAAATCGATATTCACAAACTCGTTGGTTTCATGCCGCAGTGCGTCACCCACCATTTGATATCGGCGAGCTTTATCTCGCAAGTCTTCATCGCTGCCGATATTATCCAGCACTCGACGAAGCTCAAACTCTCCTGCTTCACCGTCCATTGCTGCGGACAGCGACTCATTCAACCTTTCCTGGGCATGATTGTGAGGTGTTTTCTCACTCATTGGCATACCTCTGGTCTCCCGGTCCAGCTGATACACGATGCAAAAAGTATCAGCAGTTTCAGTCAACATAATACGAAAATGAATCCTCTAAGGGAGTCATTTTCCTCCCTAAAGGCTGTAACGGCCTGTTATCTAGCAGCCTGTCGGACTTAAGGCTGTCCTACTGCGGTTGCAATAAATTGGTCTAAAAATTCCTGCTTCTTCGTCAAATAGCTCGCTATTCTCCTCAGAAGCAGAAATTTTTATCCTCAATTTCTTGCAATCCTCGCTACGGACGCTTAAGTCCGACAGGCTGCTAGGAATTACGGCGCAAAAGTGGCTCGACTACCTTGTCAATTGCCTCCCTGGCCCGGAAGATTCTTGATCTAACCGTGCCAACGGGGCAATCCATTACATTGGCAATTTCGTCATAGCTGAGCCCATCAAACTCCCTCAGCACTACAGCAGTTCGTAACTCGTCTGGCAGACGTCGGATCACATCATGGATCACCTGCTCAATCTCATCCCGATAAAGATTCCGCTCGGGGGTTTCAACCACTCGAATAGCCGTTACGGTATCCAATAGATCTGCATCATGAACATCCACCTCAGACTCTGGAATCTTGCGCCCCTTGGAAACCAGATAATTCTTGGCAGTATTGACGGCAATCCGATAGAGCCAGGTGTAAAAAGAACTGTCGCCACGGAACTTGTCTATCGCCCGATAGGCCTTAATAAAGGCCTCCTGAGCTACATCCTGCACTTCCTGATAGTCAGTAATGTAACTGCCTACCAGACCCAGTACCCGATGCTGATACTTGAGCACTAGCATATCGAAAGCCGTCTTATCGCCTTTCTGCACGCGCTCAACGAGCTGCTTATCCGCCTGTGGTTGTTCTACCATAGAGGGAGTCCCCCACTACTGCAGAAAACACAAGGGCGAATGGCGAAGGAATAAACAGATGCAACTGCCAACTGATCGAACGCAAATCGGCGCCCCAGCTGACAAGACTCCCCCCCCTTCCACAAACACACGATCGTGCAGTGAACTCTGTTTTCTTCTATATAGACCATGTTTCGGCCAGAAAGTTCCCGAACTCATTCAAAAAAATTTCACAGTATCGGCTGAAAACTGACTCGGATCATCACAGCGTACTATAGTGCTCACTATAATTTCTATATACTAGATACCGATTTTTCAGTCTTTTATAACGCCGTACGTTGAGTCTGCTCATACAGCCAAAAGCCAAGACAGCATTACGAAACTTTGTTAGCGTAATGTTTTTCACTGTAAAGGTGAGTGATTTTCTTCGTACATTCCATCGGCAACCTCTGGCGCAGCTTTAGATGGAAGTGAGTTTAACCATCATGGTTGTGAGTTCCAGTTTCACCTGCAAAACGACCATATTCACTCCATACCCGGCTAAAGGAGACTGACCCGAGATAGTGCACGTGCTGAGGATGGCAGAAAATTTTAGGCCCATTCGCTGCCACCGCTTAAAAGTAGTCTGTTTACGGTCAGCCTCTCGGGCACAGGAAACTGCGCAGTCCAGCCTGAACACCTGATGTCCAGTGGATAATATCCCTGCCCGTGTTCATAATATTTTTCAGACCGGAGCCTGTCGGTGACGAGCTCCTGAAACAGACCCCGCAGTCTGTTATTAGAGGGATCAGGGAATATACATGCATCCGATACTTGACTATGACGTAGTAATCATTGGCAGTGGCGCAGCGGGACTGACACTGGCACTCCACCTGGATAGCCACCTGCGCGTCGCCATTTTGAGTAAGGGCGAGTTAATGGCCGGCTCTTCAGCCGGGGCCCAGGGTGGAGTCGCAGCCGTTCTGGACACACAGCAGGACAGCCTGGATAAACATATAGAAGATACACTCATAGCAGGTGCGGGACTCTGCAGGGAGTCTACTGTCAGACACGTTGTAGAACAGGGTAATGCCAGCATCCAGTGGCTGATTGACCAGGGCGTCCCCTTTACCCGTGAACAGGAGGATGAAAAGAATTTTGACTTTCACCTGACCCGGGAAGGCGGTCACAGCACCAGAAGAATTATTCATGCCGCTGATGCAACCGGCAGAGCCATTTCAGAAACCCTGATCGACAAAGCCAGGAAACAACCCAACATTGACCTCTATGAACATCATCTGGCCATCGACGTCGTTTCTACCAGTAAACTTGGTCTGGATGAACAAAAGTGCGTCGGGGTTTATGTACTGGATATCCATTCAGACCAGGTAAAACTGTTCCGCGGACGTGCACAGGCTATTGCCAGTGGTGGTGCCAGCAAAGCCTATCTTTTTACCACTAATAGCGATGGTGCCAGCGGAGACGGTATAGCCATGGCCTGGCGTGCCGGCTGCCGGGTTGCCAACCTGGAGTTTAACCAGTTTCATCCTACCTGCCTGTTCCACCCCAAGGCCAAGTCCTTCCTGATATCTGAAGCTGTCCGCGGAGAAGGTGGTTTGCTAGTGCGACCTGATGGAACTCGCTTCATGGATGACTACGACCAACGAGGTGAACTGGCCCCCAGGGATATTGTCGCCAGAGCCATTGATCATGAAATGAAGAAGCTGGGTGCAGACTGCCTGTTTCTGGATATCAGTCACCAGCCACGGGACTTCATTAAATCTCATTTCCCGAATATTTATGAGCGGTGCCTGAAATACGGGATTGATATGACCCGCGAACCACTTCCTATCGTTCCGGCAGCTCACTACACCTGCGGCGGCATTCTTGTGGATCTTAACGGCCAAACTGATCTCCCGGGACTTTACGCCATCGGTGAATGTTCATTTACCGGACTGCATGGAGCCAACCGTCTGGCCAGCAACTCACTATTGGAATGCTTTGTCAGCGCCAGAAGTTGCGCCGAAGATATTAACCGTACCATCGCCGATCAACCTCCCTGCCCTGAAATTCCAGCATGGGACGACAGTCTGGTGACCGACTCTGATGAAAATGTTGTGATCTCACACAACTGGGATGAGCTCAGACGCTTCATGTGGGACTACGTAGGCATTGTCAGGACGACTAAGCGGCTTCTGAGAGCCAGGAACCGATCCAGATTATTGCAACATGAGATTCATGATTTTTACAGCAACTTCAAGATCAGCAATGACTTGATTGAATTGAGGAATCTGTCCCAGGTTGCAGAGCTGATTATTGAATGTGCTCTCTCCCGGCAGGAGTCCCGGGGACTGCATTTCAATCTGGACTTCCCATTCACACTGGAATCCAGCAAAGAAACCACCCTGATACCAGAAAACTTTGTACCGGAAAACGCAATCACTTTTTAATGTCCCCGAATCGCTGGAATCCACAGCCCGGGCATTGTGTCTAAGCGGTGGGTTCCAGCTCATCAGAGAATGTTGGATGACTCCTTCGCTGTTCAGGTGATATCAGCATAGCCCCCAAACAACCTGCCAACCCACTGATCATCAGGTAAAATGCAGGAGCTGCCTGCAAGTGAGTCACTCGAATCAAACCCATTGAGATAACTGGGCCAAAGCCGGCAAAAATCATAGCGGCGATATTGTATACGCAAGCCATTCCGGTAAAACGGATGCCTGTTGGAAAGGCCGAGACCAGCAGCAAAAGTGAAATGCCATCGATAATCCCCCAAAGGATGGCCCCGATTAAAGCAGTCACCAACAGATTCGCATCGCCAGAAGCATACCAATCGAAAAGTGGCCAGGCCATCACAACGATCAGAAGAGAAGCGCTGAGCATCAGATAGCGCCTGTCGACCCGATCAGCCAGCCAGCCCATCAGCAGGCATAAAGGCACTCCGGCGAACATGCTGAGGCCATTGGCAAGAGCCACCTCTCTGGCTGGATAGTCGAGCAATCGAGTCAGATAGCCAGGGATAAACAAGACCAGCACTGTCACAGCAACCAGCACCGGCATGACCAGCAGTAGCCCGGTAAAAATTTGTGACTTGTAGTGTTTCAACAGCGTGAGCACTGGTACTTTTTCCACTTCACCCTGTGTCAACAGAAGTCTGAAAGCTTCTGGCTCCACAAAACGTCTTCTGACGACATAACTGACAGCTCCAAGAGATCCACCCAGTATGAAGGGCACTCGCCATCCCCAATCAATCATGTGTTCCATCGTCAATAGATGAACCAGTAGCCCATGCAGGCTGACACCCAGCAGAGTTCCAGCCAGAGTCGCCGCACCCAGAATGCTGACAGCAAAGCCTTGTGTTCGGGCAGGGACGGTTTCATAGAGATAAGTGAAAGCACCAGAAAGCTCACCTGCAAAAGAGAATCCTTGCAAAAACCTCAAAAGAGCAAGAAGAACAGGGGCCAGCAGACCCCACTGGGCATAACCGGGTAACAGACCAATCAACAATGTTGAGATCGCCATTAGCAGAATGGTGACCGTAAAACTCGCCTTACGGCTGTAGCGATCTCCCCAGTGACTGAAGGCAATAGCCCCAAGCGGTCTGGAAATATATCCAAACGCAAAAGTAATAAAGGTATTAATCAGCGAACCGGTAGTATCTGAGGCAGGAAAAAAAACCTGCGAGATGTAGGCTGCCATGTGCGCATAAACGGTAAAGTCATAGGCCTCAAGGAGTCCGCCCAAGGATGTAATCGCTACCACCTTTTTCTGGGGCAAAGCCATAACTGCCTCTCTGAAAAATCAATCAACAATATTCATAAATCAACAATGAACGACTGAAACAATTTCTAGCAGCCTGTCGGACTTAAGCGTCCGTAGCGAGGATTGCAAGAAATTGAGGATAAAAATTTCTGCTTCTGAGGAGAATAGCGAGCTATTTGACGAAGAAGCAGGAATTTTTAGACCAATTTATTGCAACCGCAGCAGGACAGCCTTAAGTCCGACAGGCTGCTAGTCACCCTCGGGGATGATAAATTTTCGACGGCAAAAAAATGGCTTGATTTGATCCCAATATGTTTGTGAAACGGCAACAGATACCATTGTACGTTCCTGATGCGCATGTATCAGTTAACCATTACCATAGACAACTGTCTGAGACGTAAGGTGGGAGGCAGAAAGTCGTGACAGCCCACAGAAATCGCCGCTTCTATCAGCTGAGCGATGGAGTGTACTTCAAACTTTTTTTTCAGATGCTCAATGTGGGACCGGATGGTATTTTCAGACAGTGACAGAATACCTGCAATCTGCTTAATCTGTTGATTACAAATCAGGAAAAACAGCACCTCTGACTCTCTGGGGCTCAGACTGGGCATAACGCCTATGCGGAATGTCGACTGACCTTTGGCTCGACCATCCAGTTTCATCAGGCAGCGTATATTCAAAGCAGCCTTCATCCAAGACTGTGTCACCGAATGACCATGACTAAGCACCCCGTCTATCTGGTGCAGATGGTTGTAGTGAGGTTTTTTCCTGGAAATGTAGGCAAACCAGCCATTTCCTCCCGGATGCACATTCAGGACAGTAATCTCTTTTTTCTCGCTGACACAAATGTTGTTCTGCGCCACAATCTGGTCAGAACAGCAAGAGAATATAGGTGCCGGAATCTCCGAAAACCGTTTACCACATACTTTGTAGCGCAGGGGAATACCATACAACCAGAGAGAGTGCTCATTGAGATAGAACGCTCTGTCGTGACAGTCATGAACCCCCCAGGCCTGCAAGTGGTCGTGTTCCATAAAATGCATGAAGTCACTGGAGAGCTCTGGAGCAGAAGATACGTTATCGATAGAGATCATTTTTGTTATCACAATCATTATGACTCAAGACACCAAGTTTGCTCCTGACCACCGTGGCCCAACATAACGAATTACAATCCGGACAGCACTCTGAAGCACTCCCCGGAAGCCAGCTCAAAGCAACATGAGTCCCAATCCATTCAGTTGTAATTCAGGGCAAACCCAACCTAAGAATGAACAAGGATAGACCAATATCGACCATACCTGTGCGAACGATCATACTTTTAAAATTAAACATGAGTACCATTCAATAAACTCCATGTAAATCTGCAAGTGTTTTGATTGGACAGGTAAAAATGTGATGTCTAAGCTTCCCGCTACTCAGGCGGACTCTCAAGTAATCCGTTAAATGCGGGGATTACCCTTTTCTTTTGGTATTTATTTTACAGGTGGTTCATAGTTTCATGGAAATACTTTCAAGCCTGCTTCTGGCCTTGATTCTCCCTTTTTGTTCTTCTCTATGGGCTGTGAATAATGAGATCAGTGCAGATGACCTTTTGCCATACGATCCTCAGGAGGGTGGTGCTATCTCTGAAAGAGACAGAAGAGAGGCTCGAAGAGGCGGAGGCTCCTCAGGTGGCGGAAAAAGTAGCAGTTCCAAAGGAGGCGGTTACAAAGGTGGTGGTTACAAAGGTGGCGGTTCAAAAGGAAGTGGTCACAAGGTGACGAGCTACATAAAATCGTCAGCATCAAAAGCCAGAGTTAAAATTGCAAAATTCATGAAAGGTTATTCGATGACCACCTCTAAAAAAATATCTGTCTCAATAAACCCGCTGGGTAAGTCCTTGCGGGGGAGTCAGGCAATAAACAAGATTGAGTCAAAAGTCCGCTTTCAGGCTAAAGAATCTGATTTTCTTTACTACACACTTAGGGGACATGCATCACTGAAAAATTTGTTCCATCTGATTTTAATCGAAGATCCGGAAGACTCCTCAGAATTGTATCTTGGTTTCTATGAAGAGGATGAAGGTAGTGTTATTGATACAGCTGTTTTAAGTGCAACGCCTGCGCCCATCTTTTTGCAGGACGTTTTATATAAGTCTGACACATCAGCTCCTGCAATCAATGGCACTATTACCAAAAGCACGGCTCTGCCAACTCATTCAGGTCAGCCTTTAAACAAGACTTTTATAAATACAAATTCGACCTCCCAAAATACAACCGGGTTACGCGACTTGATGCCAAAGGAGCGTGAGTTTAAGCCCTTCAGACCCATTCTAAGCTTGAAAAAAGAGCTGGAATATTCAATCGAAGTGGCTTGGAAATCAAGGGATGTAATAACGTCGGCAACAATGTCTGATACCAGTGATATGACCTATACAACAGTCAGCCCTTCAGCAACACTGTCTTCGTCGCTACAGTCCTCGTCAATATCATCTTCGACGAAACAAGTGCTGCCAGACGCCTCTGAGGCTATTCCGGAAAATGTCGGCACGCAGATTATTATCAAAAATAAAGAGGGAATGATTCTGGCAACATTAAATCTTGATCTGGAGCCTGGGTATTTTTCATTCAGTGATGAAAATGGATATGTACTGGAATACAGAATTGACGAGTTTGGTATTCATCAGCTAACAAAAATCCACACTGAAACTGAATATGCGAACGAAAACAGATACAATTTTTTCTTTCCAGAACAGCATCAGGATTACAGCGGCGTGTACGCGTTTCTCGGTGGGTTTTGCGGGTTTATAGTAGTTGCCGGGGCTTTGTCAGTATTAGCAGTCCATTGTGGAAATCGTCGGGCGAAGACACTTCATGGAACGCCTTTGTAAAAATGACCCTGAGCTTCTGTATACGTTTCCCTTTTCTCCAGCTGCAGCATTGATGGCGTTACTGCTGCGATATTATCAACGATATTTTACCGATAGTCTGGAGCAGGGAAGCAACTGTATTCCTCATGGAAGCGATGACATAATTTTAATACTTTATTTTCTTCCTTTGCTCATCAACATTAAGCGCAACCTCAGAGCATGCAGTGACGCTGGATGATCGGAGTCCTTGAAAAAATTCACCGAATAATTTCGCTCATCCTCACCACGAAACCTCAGGCACATCAACCAGGGCAATACCAGCCATTCGCCCTGTGGTATGCATGGCTGCCAACCTTTTCGGGTCCCAATGAACCATCGCTCCCTATACCAGCGTATAGCAAGCACACTGGTGCCAAGACTTTTTTTTAGCTGTGACAGGTAATAATAAACGGCATAGGCATTCAGGACTGCAAACAACAATATGGTACAGAGGAAGTTAAGAGATGTGAAAAACAATGCCATACTGGCAAAAAGATAACAGAAAACAGTTAGTATGAAGTGACGAACAGAGAAACCTGCCCGCACTTCAATCAGAGAATCATTGGGCCCTGACCGCATCCTTCAAACCACTATCTAAAGCTTTATCCAAACCGCTATCCAAGCCACTTCGGGCATATTGCAGAACCTTGTCCACCATACTCGCCAGCTCGGGATCCTGAGGACGACCATCCCCCATAAACCAGGCAAACAGATCCGGATCTTCACAATCGATTAATTTCAAATAGACAAACTGATCTTCTGCAGACAGTTTTTTAAAAACCTGATTGGTGAAGGGCTCCAGCAAGACATCAAGCTCCAGCATACCGCGTCGACTGTGCCACTGCAGGCGTCTGAAATCATCAGCGCTTAACATTTTCGGAATACTCCCTTGATCGAGTTCAATCAACCGGAAAAAACAGAAAGCCTTGTCATAAGACTCTGGGAAAGTTGTCTAAATGCAGGCAAGACAAGCTCCCGGCATTCAGTGAGAAGCATTATACGGTTTAGTTAGCGCTCTGAATACTCTATATTATGACAATCAACGTCCACCCGCCCTTGTCTGTATCCATTTGCAAGCCAGCAAGGATACTGAAAATCAGAACACTGACCAGAACAAAACATTGAAGAGAATGGATCATGACTAACGATCGAGAAGAAAGATTCCAAACGTTTTTTACTGAGCGGGGCGCTCGTTATGAAAACGGCAAACTGCTTGGCTTTGGTGAGCCCTCTTCAACATCCGAACCGGAAAAGCCGATATTATCTGTTCTAAACCAGAAAGCACTTTTGCAGGTTTCTGGCCCCGACAGTATGAAGTTCCTCCAGGGACAACTCACCTGCAATCTTGATACGCTAACGACTGGTCAGTTTTCTGGAGGAGCGGCCTGCACCCCCAAGGGCAGAATGTTCACCAGCTTCATTCTGCTCAAGGCCAGTGAAGATCAATTCATGATGGCTATGCACCAGGGACTGGTTGAAAGCACTCGGAGCTGCCTGGGAAAATACGCTGTTTTTTATAAAACCGAGCTGACCCCTGACCAGAAGTACGTCTGCCTGGGACTGTCAGGAAATGCCGTTGAAGAGAAAATAGCCAGTGTCTTTAATGACGTTCCCGATGGCAACAGCGCACTCGATATTGATCAGCAGGGCTGGCTTCTTAATGTTTCCGGGAGCGTGAATCGTTTTGAACTCTGGATTACCTTCGAGCATCTGGCAACACTTTGGGAAAAACTCACTGAGCAGTTCACACCCAAAGGGCAACACCACTGGCAACTGCTGGATTGTCTCGCTGTTGAGCCCAGCCTGTCACCGGAAACTGCCAATAATTACATTCCACAGCACCTGAACCTGCCATCGCTGAAAAGTGTCAGCTTCAGAAAAGGCTGCTATACCGGCCAGGAAATTGTTGCCCGCATGCAAAATTTGGGGCAGCTAAAGAGTCGTTGCTATCGCCTCAGCTCGGACCAACAGCTGACAGTTGAACCTGATACACGACTGTTCAATAGTGCAGGCAAAGGGATAGGCGAAGTAATTGAGAGTATTCAAACCGGTCAGGGAACCGAGCTGCTGGCAGTCATTCGGGTCGAATCTGCCCAAGAGAATGATGTACGACTGGAGGGTGAAGAAGGTCCAAAACTCAATTGCCAACCACTGCCTTACGAAATAGATCCTAAACAGGAACTGCAATATTAAAACCTGTTTGATTGCCCATAAGTGAGTCCATAAGTCAGGGTACCTGCACATTAATGCAGGTACCTTTGTAAACCTCAAACCCGCCCCCATTCTTTAAATCCAAACACACCTAGCTCCAAAGTTGTGGCATGGTGAGGAAGCATGTTAGATTCGGTGATCTCAAAACCACAGTGCTATCTTTATGAGTTTGTAAAATTTCGACTCATGTATATCAACAGTATCAACCCCCAATGATCCGCTACATTAATTTATAACTTAGAGGTAGTTCCTGACCATCCAATTTCTTTTTCTCCTCAAGACTATAACAGCGTAACGAATGATCACCTCTGCATGAGGGAACTTATTAAGGAATTCTTCATCTACTATTTGATGCCAAACTAGCAAGACGGTAATATTCTTTTTAGGATCACTCACCAAGAAATCACCAAGGATTTTTTTCTCTATGCTGGCGTTAATTATTCTGTCGGTAATAAATACTTTATTCATTTGTGCTTTTCAATCTAACGAATTTATGCGTGATTAGTTTTTTTGTGATAAAAATAAGGATAACTACAACACTGATAGCTATTCCGAGGCGTATTAGCAAAATTGCGACTATATCAGCTCCAAAAATAGCAAAGATCAGCGTTTCTTCAATTAAACCATGAGCCAGCAGCAGGAAAGTTAAAAGATAAAGCCTCTGCTCTTCCTCAACGGACTTTATATCTTTAAGCAGGATACCTGCTCCATATGTGACTCCTAAAAGACAGCCAACGGTCATGCTTGATAGATATGTGTGTTTATCTAATAACGCTTTAAAAAATGCTCGCTTTTTAATTAGGTCAAAAGCCACTACCAGTGTGGCCACCAAAATCGAAATTTTCAGTGTCAGCAAAAGTGCATTAGAAAAAGCCCCCAATACAAGTGCGCCAAATGAAGCATATTCAGCTTTTACTTGACTGCTCCCTACGCTGCCTACCAATTCTTGAGGCGTTAAAAATGATGCCACCCAAGCCCCTAAAATGCCTAAGCACAAACGGGATATCCAATGTATATGGATGGGAAACCCCACTTTTTTCATTACGGCAGACTCCAGGGGAATGGAGTGACATATCGCAATAAATGTGCCTACTATCGTCCATTCATAAGGCGAAAGATCAAGTCCTGAAGCAACTGCTATACCCGCGTAAATATTAAGAAAAAAGCTGGCTGCGAAAGCTACAGCTACGTCGGCTGGCAATTTAAGTAATTGAGTAGCAGGCTCAAAAATGAAACCTACATAGTCGACCACCCCTAGATATTGCAAAACTTCACTCAGCATTGAGAAAGGAATGACCAGTTTTGCAATCATTAGGATTATTCGTTTAGATTCTTTGATACTTTCTTTCATAAATCGTCCCAGCTATACGAAGTTATAGTCAATAATGAGCATGTCTCTCCAGCCTGGCTGATCTTGTAGTGCGGGAAATAGAGGGGAAACGTCATGTTTTACAACTTCATCGTTAATTATTATGCTATCGAGGAACCAGTTTAATTGTTTATGCTCGATCGGAACATTTTTATTGCTGTAAATCCCAGACACGCCTCCCAAAACATTTTTCCGTTTAATAAGATGTTGAGAAACGAAATAATGACCATCTCTGTGTATTCCTTCAGGCGTTGGCAAGCCAACCATACTTTCTTTGGTGTTCACCCGGAACTGATGAGTATTAATGATAAGTTTTCTGGTTCTATAGTCTTCTACAGGAATGATATCAAGACAATAGTTTACAAGACTATTAAGAAGGATAGAGTTGGCAAAGTTGAGGTCAACTGGAGGAAGCCTTCTGTTTAAGCCGCCATTCAAATGATTAATATTTTTTGATTGAAAGAAGTGTTGACTTTCTCTTATCCACTGTAGCTCTTTGGTTTCAAAGTTATATTCATACCGACCAAACCTACGCTGTCGATAACTACCATTATCGTTCATATATTCATCTTTAGGAAGATCATCCCAGAAGTTACAGATGCTTTCGTAGTTTATTTCTTCATCAATACCGACTCTTAAGTCATCGCCTTTGATTACCACATAACCATATTGATCGAGCGCTCTCTTTTTTTTATTTGTATGAATAAACCTTTCTTCCCCTGTATGAGATGGCTTACAGTGTCGTGTCGTGTCGTGTCGTGTCGTGTCGTTCAGATAACACTGTCTAACTCCCTATATTTAACGTTTTTTTATTGCTTGAGGTTTATAGTGTATTAAGCAATGCTAGCACTGGTTTTTAGCTCGCATCTATTTCTTACGTAAAGCTCAGCTATTAACTGGTCACCACCAGATAGGGAGCTGACACCTGCTGGAGTGCCTGTTAAAACAATATCACCCGCCTGCAAAGTAAATGCCCGGTCAATATCATAAAGTAGATCTTCAATCTTAAAAATCATCTGACCACTATTACCTCTCTGTTGCAGTTTATTGTTTTTGTATAATATCAGTTTCAGGTGATCGAGATCAGAATAGTCATCGATTTCAATAAAATCGGAAATAACTGCTGACCCCGAAAAAGCTTTTGCTCTTTCCCAAGGGTGGCCTTGCTTTTTTAATTCATTCTGGAGATCTCTCAGGGTTAAATCGAGAGCAAGACCCACCCCTCTAATGCTGTAACTTTTAGGAGCTTTCGCCTCACCGATCAAGATGGAAATTTCTAATTCATGATGGACTACCCCAAAATCTTCAGGAATGTTGAGGCTCCCTGCAAAAGGTACTACAGAAGAGAGTGGCTTTATGAACAATAATGGTGATGTTGAAATATCATTATCGAGCTCTTTAACGTGCTCCAGATAGTTTCTACCTACACAAATAATTTTACCGACTGCATAGTCAGAAGGTTTTTGACTGATAATTGGGAACATAGCTCTTTTACATCGCCGTTATTTTTACTTGTATGAAATTTGGCGAGAGCAAATATATAGATTACAAACTCGATTGTCAAATACATTACTTTTGACGTCTATATAAGCTGAATACCATTAGTTTTCAGAGGAGAACTGCTCAATGAGTAGAGAATAAAAGATTTATCAATGTCTGCAACTTGTAAATTAAATCCGCCCATTTAGAATTTAAATCCACCTAAGAGAATGATGTTTGACTGAAAGGAGGAGGATACCTGTACAGCAATGCAGGCATCCTGGTTTCAGTTTTCAGATGTTCCGATCAACCAAAGGCTGAACACTCTTTTCTCAAAGCTCTACTTCTGACTGAAAACCTTCAAGAATCTGCTCTGCTTCTTCAAAATCGTAAACTCTGATGCTTTTCTGCAGCCTGTCCAGCTTGTGTTTATCGACCTTGCCGACCAGGCCGCCCACCAGTTCAGGCAACGACTCTGAAGCAGAAACATCGCCTTCCTGAAGTTGAGTAATCATGGAACTCATCAGTAAGGACAAGCGCTCAATCTCGACCCTGCCTTCACCAACCGTTGCTTCTTCCGGGTCTTTCCCGACCAGTTGCCTGAGGCTCTCCATTACCTCTTCAAAGGCGTGTTCGAAACTTTTAAGCAGCTCTTTTGATGGCAATTCATCCCGAGTTCTCAGTGCTGCCTCCAATCGAGCCGCGGTGATATGCAAATGTTCTGCTCCAAGGCTGCCTCCAGCCCCCTTGATACCATGAACAATAAAACGGGCAGCCTGCCAATCCTGTTTATCCAGACAATCCCGGAGCTTCTGCAAGTCTTCTCCCTGATCCAGATAAAAGTTCACTAGTAACTGACGGTATAATTCGACGTTCCCTCTTACGCGGTTAAGACCATTATGAAGATGAATGCCTTTCAGTTTCTCAAGATCTTCTGCAAACTCTTTCTGCTCAGTCGCTTTAGTTACAGCAGGGCCCGATGACGCCCCTTCATCAGACACCTGGAGCCAGCGGTCTACCATTTCCTGCAACTCCACAGGGTTCAATGGTTTGGAGATATGATCATTCATACCCACCTGCAGACAACGTTCACGGTCGCCGGTCATGGCATGGGCGGTCATGGCAACAATCGGCAGATCCTTATCACCTACATTTCGACGTATGACTCTGGTTGCCTGATAACCGTTCATCCGGGGCATCTGAATATCCATAAAGACCAGATCAAAAGTGTTCGATTCAAGGATATCCACGGCCTCCTGACCATTATCTGCAAGAGTCACCGTCAGCCCCATACCTTCAAGCAACTCACGAGCTACCTGCTGGTTAATCTCATTATCTTCCACCAGCAGAATATCACCCTTGAACGTCTGCTTGCTGGCATGACTGTCGACACCCTTGCTGCCACCAACAGAGCTTTTATAATCCAGGGTGCGCAGAATGGTTTCTACCAATACGGAGCTGCTGGCCGGTTTGATCAGGAAAGCGTCCACCCTGCCAGAAGCCCTGGCCATCACTTCTTCACGGCCGTAGGCTGAAACCATGATCAATACCGGCATGGAATCAAGCTCCATGGCTCTGATCTCCTCTGCCAGTTCAATACCATCGGTCTCTGGCATTCTCCAGTCCAACAGAGTGACAGTCACAGGATTATCAGAGTCCAGATTGTGCTCTCTCAGGATATCCAAAGCGGCTGCACTGTCCTCTGCTTCCAGCGTTTCACAGCCAAAACTGTTGAGCTGGCTAATCAGTAACTTGCGGGCTTCTTCGGTGTCATCAACAACCAAGACTCGTCTGCCGACCAACGACTGGTCAGTGAGTCCAATGGACTCACCCAGACCCAGTTCCACATCAAATTGGAAGGTACTGCCCTGATCAATTTCGGACTTCACCTCAATATCACCATTCATCATATTGACCAGACTTCGACAGATGGCCAGGCCAAGACCTGTTCCACCAAACTTGCGGGTAGTCGAGCCGTCAACCTGAGAGAAAGACTCAAACAGTCGGGCCTGGTGCTCACGACTGATGCCGATACCGGTATCCTGTACTTCAAAACAGATTCTGGCAGTTTTTGAATTAATCGACAGTAGTCTTACGGTTATCCTGACGGACCCGATATGGGTAAACTTCACAGCATTGTGAATCAGGTTGATCAATACCTGTCCAAGACGAAGAGGGTCACCTTGAAGGTGGCGCGGAACATCAGGCCCGATGTCGTAGCTGAGTTCAATACCCTTCTCTTCCGCCTTTACGTTGGTGATGTCATAAACATTGTCAAAAACATCCTCCAGATTAAAATCAATGGTCTCCATATTGAGCTTTCCGGCTTCAATTCTGGAGAAATCAAGAATGTCATTAATGATACCTAACAGGGCATGGGCAGAAGACTGGATCTTAGCAACATAGTCCTGCTGCTTGTCAGACATATCGGTCTGCAACACCAGGTGACTCAGGCCAATAATGGCATTCATTGGCGTACGAATTTCATGGCTCATATTAGCCAGGAAGTTACTCTTCGCCTGGTTAGCCTGATCTGCGGCCTCTTTGGCTTTATGAAGCGTCTCCTCAGCATGCTTGCGGTCAGTGATGTCACGACCGGTAGCAGAGAGATAACCTTCACCTTCGTACTCCATATAGTTTGCCGTCACTTCAACCGGGAAAACCTTGCCATCATGGGTTTTGCGCAGGGTCTCATAAGTCATCGCCTTACGCATGGTCAGCTGGTCCCAGAGCCGCTCCCAGGAAGTCTCCGTCACCGCCGGATTGATATCCATAATACTGAGTTCCATCACCTGGTCAGGGGTATAACCCAGTGCGCGACAGGAAGACTCATTCACGTATTTGTGGCTGCCATCATGGCGGAACCAGTGAATATAATCGGCTGCCCGATCCAGGGTGAAGCGAGCCATGGACAGTTCACGCTCACGCTCTTTCTGCTCGGTGATATCCACCATGGTGCCCACGGCACGCAGTGGATGGCCCCGACTGTCCCGGAAGACGACCTTACCTTTGTTCCGAACTGTTGCGTAACTACCGTCCCTGCGTCTGATGCGGTATTCATAGACGAAGGCTTTATCCGAGTGAGCAAACTGATCGTTGAAGAAATCAACGGTAGCAATCTTGTCATCTGAGTGAATCAGGCGACGCCAACCCCCCGGAGTGTTCGCCAGCTCTCCGGCCTCATAGCCCAGCATGCGCTGATATCGAGGACTGAAATAGATACGCTCATTAGCAACATCCCAGTCCCAGAGACCATCGGAAGCGGCATCCATCGCCAGCTGATAACGCTCTTCACTGGATCTCAGGGCATCTTCGGAAAGCTGCCTTGAGCGCGCAACAGCTACCAGTTGACTGGCCCTGCGCAGGAGATCCACTTCATCACTCAACAGCTCGTCTTCGGTCTGGCGATTGAGGAATATGACCCCACCTATCTGTTCAGCGAATAACGTCATGGCAACATGAATCCCCGTTACCACGCCATCCTTACTGAGGCTCCTCAAAGATTCGCTTTTGGCTGACTGCTCACTATCAACGCTCAACTTAAGTGTTGCTATACCGTCTTCAGATGGCTGACTTCCTTGCCTGAGGGCACCCCTAAGCAGCTCATTCAATTCCCCCATTCTCAGAGACTTGTTGTCAGACCAGAAATACTCAATGGCTGAATGTCCATCCGTTCTCGAATAAACCAGGGCCGCGTCATAACTCATAAAAACGGCCAGCTTGCGGAGGAAATACTGCACTGCCTCTTCAAGCGGTTTATTAATAAACTTTCTGGAAATATCACTGAGCAGACGATCCAGATCTGAACGGGCTTTCAACTCTTCTTCGGCACGCTCCCTCTCACCGATTTCCAGAGTCAGCCTTCGATTCCAGTAAATAATCAGGATCAGCGTCACAAGGATCAGCAACAGACCGATGAACAACTCTTTATTAGGCTGCCAGCTTAATTCGGTAATAGAGACCCAGCGACTGTTGATCTCAGCCTTCTCTGCCTCAGTCAGACTGTCGACAGTTTTATGCAGAATGGAACCCAGCATGGGCCAGTCATTGCGACTGCCAAGAGCGTATTCATACTCAAAACCTGCCTCACCCACCACACGAAGATTAGTGACTTTGAGTCGATCAAGTTCAAAACTGGAAGCTGCAATGTCCGCAATTACCGCATCCAGAGCACCGCTGGAAACACGGTTAATCCCAACACTGAGACTGGCCATCGGCTTGAAATAAATGCCAGGGTGTTTGGCCCTGAAAACATCCAGAGAAGCACTACCAGGCACATAACCGACATTGCGCCCTCTAAGATCACGAATATTTTCAATGGTTTTATCCGAGGTTCTGGCCAGAATTACGGATGGCACTTTGAATAATGGGCTGGTGAAATCCAGATAGCGACTGCGCTCATCGGTCTTCTGTACCATGCCAAGCACATCGGTTTCATGACGATAGGCACGACCCAGAGATTCAGTCCAGACTTTGGATGGATTAAGACGGAATGTTAAACCCAGACGATCTTCAAGAAGACGGAGATAATCAACGGCTATGCCCTGATAATTTCCTTCCTCGTCCTGGAACAGGAACGGCGGATGATGGGCCTGCACATCAATCTGGATAATGCGATTCCTGTCCAGCCAGCGTCGCTCTGCTTCGGTCAGGTTGACCTTGGTGATACCCTTGCCAAAATACCGGTTATCACTGTTTACAATCCAGCGTTCTTCAATCTCCTCGTACTCTTCAGGCGAGATATCTCCCAGCCCCCTGTTAACCAGAGTAATCAGATCGTCACTTCTATCTGCGGCTACCCCGGCACCAATGGCCTCATTCATATTGAAGTATTTGCTGCTGCTGAGCTCACCGATCAGCCCCAGAGCTCCCAGGGCAGACTCAACCACCACAGGCACCCCCAAGAAAGCATCGATATCACCCCTGAACAGACTCTGAATCAACTCAATGATATTGTCACGAGTGACCAGCATGACCCCCGGAAGCCATTTGTTGACAAACTCTTCATGACTGGAGTCTGTCACCACGCCCAGCCTTCTGCCATCCAGATCAGGCCCCAGGTCATTGACCGACTGGTTACTGCGATAATAAATTCGTGAACTGATGGCATAAAACGGATTGGACATTTGCATCCACTCACTGCGAGCCCTGGAGGGAGAAATACTCCCGAGAACATCTACCTTGCCACTCTTGAGCGCCTGAGTAATCTCGGTTTGCTCCCCCATTCTGAAGCGAACAGGCGTAGAAGTTTTTTCAGACCACTTCTGCCAGATGTCTACATACATACCGGCCGGTTTACCCAGCGCGTTGACAAAAGACAGCGGGGCCGAGGCCGTTTCCAGAGCGATAACCAGTTTTCCTGAAGTTTGGTCATCATGACCAAGCCAGCGTCCGAATACCAGACTCTTGCGATCTTGCGGTATCATTTCCATACCGCTCTCAATGATAGAGCCCAGGGCAGAACGCCTGCTACTGATTCCAGCTACGAGTGAAACAGTACTGTCCAAAGGGGATTCATAGGACGAGTACTCAGAGCTAACCCCCCGACTTTCAAGATAATACCCCAATACATCCGCATTACCGGCAAACAGCGCCACCTTCTTTGCGGCAATATCATCAACCATCAAGTGCTGATTGTTGAACTCTTTCAGACTGGCATCAGGAAACCGTTCAATAATTTTTTCCTTCAGAGGGTCCTTGTCCAAAATCGCAATCTGATACTCTGACAACAACGTCTCAATGGGCCTTGGGGTAATATCATTGCGGATAAACAAAGCCCTGCTACTCTGGAAGATCTCACGGGTCAGAATGCCTTTCTCAGTCACTTCATCCGCCGTCCCAAGCAATGCAATCACATCAATCTCATTGTTTTTAAGTCGATCAATCGCTTGTTGACGAGCCATGGGATAGAACTTGACGGGCACCCCCACCTGTTCAGACCATTCCCGCCAGAGATCGAGTATCAGACCGTCGGGCTCACCGGCATCATTAGTGAAAGCCCAGGGCAGGGAGTGCTGCGTATAAGCAATTTTCAACGGCTTGAAATAGCTGGTATCCGTCTTAGGCCTGTTTTCCTCAGCATGAGCTGATAACGACAAAACACAGAAAAAAAGCAGGCTTATGAGGTAAAAAATCAGGCCACGTTTTCTTTTTATTGTGAAAACAGACTCATCACCGAAGGCTTCCAGACTGGCAATCGGTTCAGAACTGTGTTCACGCTCAAGGATTTTTAGAGCGTATGACATAAGGGCTCGTTCTGGGTCTATATAGGACTTAGCACGAGCATTTTACCTGGAATCACCTGCCATGCCACTGAGTGAAGTACGCAATTTCACACACAAGAACCTAGAATGAGAAGAGGAACACCTACTCCGGATGAATCATGGATATTGAAAAACGATCCCAGCAAAGCCTTGATGAGAGCAAGAGCTGCATTCTTGAAGCTCAGAACCTGATGGACAAAATGGCCGCCCTACGGGGAAAGCTGAACATTAAGGAAGGTGCAGGTCGTCGCTACCTTCAGAAAATCAAGCCCGACGAAGCCAGTCTGAAAACGGCCGAGAAGGAAATTGCCAACCAATACACGGGAAAAAGCAGCAACCCGAAACAGAAGAAAAAGAGGCATAAGAACCTGATGAATGCCCTGCACAGACATGGCAGAGCCTGACACAGAACATTGACAGATCGCCAGAACCACCTGAAATTGTTGGATTTTTATCTCGAAACCTCTTTACCCCTCCATTTATGTTGACATAGCCCGCCAGAACATGAAGAGTTAGAACCATCATTGATACAGGCTGATTCTCCTCTCGTGTTCACCATTTATCACTCTAACCAGCTTGACCTGCTCAAAGACCTGCTGATTGACCTGATACAGCGGGAGCCACTTCCTAACCCGCTGGAAGATGAACAGATTCTTGTTCAGAGCCCCGGCATGGCTCAGTGGCTGCGGCAGGAGCTGGCACAGTCCATGGGCATTGCGGCATCGCTCAACTTTCCACTGCCAGCCAGTTTTCTCTGGGACATGTTCGTCAAGGTGTTGCCGGATGTCCCTAAACGTTCAGCCTTTAACAAGGAAGCCATGACCTGGAAGCTGATGTCATTGCTGCCCAATATGCTGGATGAAGAGGCCTTCAAGTCTCTTAGACACTATTTGGCTGATGATAACGACACCGTGCGCTGTTACCAGCTGGCCGGCAAGGTCGCTGATATTTTTGACCAATACCTGGTTTATCGTCCGGAATGGATTGCCGATTGGGAACAGGGAAAGGATGAGACAGCAAGAGATCAGCTCTGGCAGCCTGTGCTCTGGCGGGCGCTAGTCTCCAGAACATCCGAAGCCGGCCAGCCTCACTGGCACCGGGCCAATATGCATCACCGTTTTCTGAGTGCATTGGAGAATAACTCTCATCAACAACCTCTTGATAAACGGTCGTTGCCCCGCAGATTGTTTGTTTTTGGGATTTCTGCACTCCCCCCGCATTTTGTGAGAACCCTGAAAGCACTGGGTCAGCAAACCGATGTCCATCTAATGGTCTGCAACCCCTGCCAATACTATTGGGGAGACGAGAAAGACCCTAAATATCTGGCTAAACTGGCTGCACGGCTCTTTAATAAACACGCCAGCCAGTCGACGACTCAAGCCGGTGATGGCTCCTCACAACAGACCGACCTTTTCGAGTCTCTGGTTGATGAGCAAAGTAACGCTCTGTTAGCCTCAATGGGTAAGCTGGGCAGAGATTATATGCACCAGCTACATGATTTGGATGCCACAGAAATCACTGCCTTTGTGGATGGTCAGGAAGACTCCCTGCTGCACCGGATTCAAAAAGATATCCTGAATCTGACCGACAGAAGTATGGAAAGTCCGGTCACTATTGCCTCTGACGATCCATCTCTGGTTTTCCATGACTGCCACAGCGCGCTCAGAGAATTGGAAGTTCTGCATGACCAACTACTCAGACTGTTTGAGCTGAATCCTGATCTCACGCCCAGAGATGTTGTTGTCATGCTGCCTGACGTCGATCAGTACAGCCCATGGATTCGGGCTGTTTTTGGTGGCCTGCCGGAACATCACAACGATCCACGATACATCCCCTTTGCTATTTCAGATCGAAGTGCCCGTCAGGAATTTCCTCTACTGAAAGGCTTGCTGGAACTGCTTGATTTGGACAATCAACGCTGTAGTGCTCAGGACATGCTGGAACTGTTGGAAATTCCAGCTATTCAGAGACGCTTCCAGATTGATGAAAAGGGCTTTGAACTCCTGCGCCGATGGATCAATGAGTCAGGCATTCGCTGGGGATTAAGCCCTGAACACCAGAGTGGCTTTGGCGTCCCCCCAAGAGAGAGCAACTCCTGGCTCTTTGGCCTTAAGCGCATGCTGCTGGGTTATGCGCTTCCGGAAGATTCCGGTCTTTTCTCGGGTATACTACCAATGGATTCCTCTCAGGGAATGAATGCGGTTCTGAGCGGTCAACTGGCGGCCTTTGTTGAAGCAGCCTCTGAACTCATTCTGCAACTCAACCAATCCCGATCCATTGAAAGCTGGACTCTCTTTATCAACCAGATACTCGAAAACTTCTTTGCAACCGACGAAGAAGATGAGTACGCACTGAAACTGGTCAGAAGCTCACTGGAACACCTGACAGAGCAAGTTCGTGATGCAGGCTATACCAACCGACTATCGCGACCCGTTTTGCTGGATTACCTGACAGAACGGCTCACCAGTGAAAGGAGCAGCCAGAAATTCCTTTCAGGCCGCGTCAATTTCTGCACACTGATGCCCATGCGCTCCATTCCTTTCAAGGTAGTCTGTCTCTTGGGCATGAATGACGGTGCTTATCCGAGAAGTATACCTCCTGCCGGTTTTGACTTGATGACAGAAACCCCTCGGCGGGGTGACCGCTCTCGCCGTGAAGACGACCGCTATCTGTTTCTGGAAGCTTTGCTGTCTGCACGCCAGACGTTCTACATCAGTTACACCGGTCGAAATATCAAGGACAACAGTGAACGTATACCCTCGGTGCTGGTGACGGAACTGCAGGAATATTGCAGTCAGTTTTTCCCTGATAGTAAAGCTTTTCAGAACCTGATCACAGAACACCGATTGCAACCATTCAGTCAGGAAAACTTCACTCCGGACACTGGCCTCTTCAGTTACGCAAAAGAATGGCTTCCGGCAGCCAGTAATCCCACTGAATCATCAGCACCTTTTCTGACTTCATCGCTAAAATCCCGTGAATTACCAGAAGAACTGGAAGTTCCGGAATTATTGAGATTCTTTCGTAATCCCAGTCAATATTTCTGCAACCGGAGATTAAAGGTCTTCTTCGAACAGGAAGAAACCTTGTTAGCCGACACTGAACCTTTTGCTCTGGACGCACTGGACACATACTGGCTCAAATCATCCATACTGGAAGCCTTACTCACAGAGAGCAGCCTGGACAGCCTCCGGGAAAAATTAAACGCCACTGGTACACTACCCCATGGCGCCTTCGGTGAACTGCTGCTGGAAGACCAACAGAATAGTGTCTCTCCTCTCGTGGAAAAGCTAAGGGATGCCATTCTTAAACCCCTGGATGATGTTGAGGTCAATCTCTCAGTCGCCGGTATCAAGGTCACTGGTTGGCTGAAACAACATTACTCATTTGCAGGTCAGAATTCCGGGCTGCTGCGCTACCGGGCTGCCAGACTGAAAGCAAAAGACAAGCTATTCGTCTGGATAGAACATCTCCTGTATTGCACCTCTCAGGAAAATTCGGGAGCAACTGGCCATACCCGGCTGATAGGCCTGGACGAAGAGATAGTGTTTACTGTCATCCCTGCACAACAGGCCAGAGCTTACCTTAACGATCTGGTATCGCTTTACCTCAGGGGACAAACTCGACCTGTTCCTTTCTTTCCTGCGACCTCACAGGCGTGGCTGGAGAAAATGGATGAGGAGGAAAAAGCACGCAAAGCGGCCGAGACAGCCTTTTATGGTGGTTTCATGGTTCACGGGGAAATTGAGAATGCTTACATACAACGAACGTTTCCTGAGCTAGAACCCATCTTTGACGAATTTACCGACCTGAGCCGTCTTATTCTCGGGCCCATGACTGACACGATCGAAGTGGTTTCAGAGGGAAGCCGAAAATGACTGCAACCACTCATGTGCCTTTAATGGAGCAACACCCCATAACAAAAATAGCCAACCAACCAATGCAGCTGGAAGCACGAACCTTCCCCCTGCACGGAAACCGTTTGATCGAAGCCAGCGCCGGAACAGGCAAAACCTATACGATTGCCAACCTTTTTCTCAGGCTGGTCCTTGGGCACGGGCCCGAGCACGATCAGAAAAAGTCAGCCCACTGCAAACCTCTGACAGTTGACCAGATTTTGGTAGTCACCTTCACCGAGGCAGCCACTGGGGAACTGAGAGATCGTATTCGCGCCCGACTACATCAGGCCAGAGAGGCGTTTGAAAAGAGTCTGACGGATGATGACTTCATAGCAACACTGATGAACGACCTTGATCATCATACAGAAAGAGCTCGACTGCTGCTGGCCGCAGAACGTCAGATGGATGAGGCAGCCGTATTCACCATACACGGCTTCTGTCAGAGAATGCTGAGACAGCATGCCTTCGAAAGTGGCACGCTATTTTCCAATGAACTGATTACCGACGAATCTCACTTGCTGGAGCAGTCAGCCGCAGACTTCTGGCGTACCGAACTTTACCCATTAAATAAACCCTTGGTACGACTGGCCCGATCTGTCTGGAAAACCCCCGGCGACCTGCTGAAAAGCCTGCGAGGGCTACTGGGCAAACCGGGGCTACAGGTTGAAACCGGCGGAATGCCTGACACCCTTGAACGCTTCAACCGTCAGTACGTTGAACCCGCTCTGACCATCAGAAACCTTTGGCGTGACAACCGCCACGACATCGAAGATCAACTGCTGTCCTGTGGCCTTAAAAAAAACAGCAAACCTTTCAAGCGAGTAGCCAAAATGGCAACGTTTGCCAACAGCGATGCTCTCTTTCCGGACCTTGGCAAGAACGAGAGCTGGGAAATCTATGGCAGGGAGATTCTGGAAAACGCCCTTGCCAAAAACGGCAAATTGCCTACGCACAGGGTTTTTGCTCTCATCGAAGACTTGCTGAATCAACCCGCCAGTATTCAGGATGCTTTCAAAAGCATGATGCTCGCCAGAGCTCTGTCGAGCATTCAGCAGAGAAGCCTCTCGATTAAAGACCAGAAGCATCAGATGTCGTTTAACGACCTTCTGACTCGTCTCCATCAAGCACTTCATGAAAATCATGGCGAACAGCTGGCCACCAAACTGCGAGTCCAGTTTCCGGTCGCCATGATTGATGAGTTTCAGGATACCGACCCACTGCAGTACGCCATTTTCAGCCGGATCTATCCCAGTCACTCAAGCTCCAGCCGTAGTGCCGGACTGTTTATGATCGGCGACCCAAAACAGGCTATCTATGCGTTCAGGGGAGCCGACATCTTTACATATATGCAGGCCAGAAATCAGGTCTCGGCTCATTACTCTCTGGATACCAACTGGCGCTCCGGCAGCAACATGGTGGACAGTGTCAATCGGGTCTTTGAAATGAGCCTTCACACCCCAAAAGACAACGACGGTCGTCCTCCTTTTATCTACAAAGACATTCCATTTTTATCTGTTAAACCTTCACCAAAAGCTGATAAGCAGCGTCTTTTGGAAGCAAACACTGAGGTTCCGGCTCTTACCATCTGGTGGCAGGACAATGAAGGCACCGCAGTGGGCAAAACAGAGTATGAACAGACAATGACCCTGGCGACAGCCAGTGAAGTCAACCGACTACTGAGCCAGGCTCAGGCTGCCATTCATTCAGACGAAAATCAACAGCCTCTGAAACCCGGGGATATTGCCATACTGGTGAGAACTGGCCGACAGGGCCTGATGATCAGGGAAGCCCTGGCAAAACAGGGAATTCCCAGTGTTTATCTGAGCAGCAGTGATTCCGTATTTGCTTCGAACGAGGCGGTTGATGTGCTAAGAATTCTTACCGCCTGCCTCAACCCGGGCCACGATAGAACCTTGAGATCGGCTCTGGCCACGCCACTGTTGGATCTGACAGCTGAGACTCTGGATGCACTGAACGACGATGAGCTTGCCTGGGAACGCGCCGTTGAAGAGTTTTCAGATTACCATCAGATCTGGATGAAACAGGGCGTTCTGCCAATGCTCAGAGTACTGGTGCAAAAGCGTAAACTGGCAGAGCAACTGTTAGCAAAAGATAATGGCGAGAGGCGTCTGACAAACCTGTTGCATGTGGGTGAACTGCTGGCTGCAGCCAGTCTTGAGCTGGAGAGTCCCCACGCTCTGCAGCGATGGCTGTCTGAACACATCAGCAAACCGGATACCAATGCCGATGAGCAGCAACTGCACCTTGAGAGCGAACGCAACCGGGTACAGATTGTCACCATCCATAAATCCAAGGGCCTGGAATACCCTGTCGTGTTTTTGCCCTATATCTGCAGTTTTAGAGAAGCGGAAGAACCGGTTTATCATGACAGCCAGCACACCACGTTGGACCTGTCTGGTGATGATCAGGCTCTGATCAAAGCCGACAAAGAAAGACTGGCTGAAGACATTCGACTACTTTACGTAGCACTGACTCGTTCAATCTATCGTTGCTATATGGGCATGGCTCCCGTCAAAAGTGGTTCTGGACGAAAAGGTGACCTGACTGATCTGCACAGAACGGCCATTGGCTGGTTGCTGAACGGCCCTGAGGTACTTGATTATGCGACGCTTGAGCAACAATTGAAACATCTGGCGCAAAGGCACCCTGCCATTAATTTCCAGCCCGTTGAAGAGCTTCAACTCCCAGTCTACCGGAGCGAATCTGAAGAAAGCCTTCATCTTGTCGCGGCAGAGTTCCGAGGTGAGATCCAGAAAGACTGGTGGGTAACCAGCTACTCTGCATTGTCCAGAACCTCACACTCTCATAAGAAAGTGCAGAGGCACCAGGCAGTTCAAGCGCCTGATGCCTCAATGGAAACAGCCGGTCTTGATATCGAAGTGATGAGTGAGACAGAAGAATCTGTTAATAGTGAACTGCAATCGGAAGCAGAAAGATTGGATATTTTCACTTTCCCGAAAGGCGCCCGACCCGGAACCTTTCTGCACGCACTGTTCGAAAACCTCGAAAATCTGGCAGAAGATACGTTGAACTCCCAGCCCTGCGACTTATCCAGCTACGTTCTCGAACACTTACAAACGGAAGGCTTTGATGAAAAGTGGTGCCCTACCCTCGAGAATATGTTGGATCATTGCCTGCACGCCCCATTGAACGACACTGGATTAACTTTGGGAGATATTCCTATACACGCCAAAAAAGTCGAGATGGAGTTTTACCTTCCAGTAGACAAACTCAGAGCCAGGGAATTAAACGCTATCCTGCAATCAGAAGACAAGCTGTCTGCCCAAGCGGAATTACTCGACTTTGTGACCGTGAAAGGAATGTTAAAAGGCTTTATCGATCTGACCTTTGAACATAATGGCCGCTGGTATGTTCTGGACTACAAGTCAAACTGGCTGGGAGATCAGCTCAGCGACTACACGCGGGAAAATATGCAGAACGTCATGATTGAGCACCGATATGATCTTCAGTATCAGCTTTACTCACTGGCATTGCACAGATTGCTGAGCAGCAGACTGCCAGATTATGATTTTGAACGACATTTTGGCGGTGTTTATTATCTGTTCCTCAGAGGCATCCGAAAAGATGAGCCTGACCAGCCGGGTATTTTCCATTGTCGCCCCAATAAAGCCCTGATTGAAAAACTGGATCGTCTTTTTTATGGAGATCCTGCCTCGAGTGAAGAAAGCTCCACCCGGTCCGGAGTCTCTTCATGATCAATGTCATCAAGCATCTTTACCAACAAGGCAAGATTCGCCCTCTGGATTATCAGTTTGCCCGTTTTATTCAGGAACTGGACGACACACCCTGTGTAGTACTGGTGGCAGCCCTCATCAGTCATGAGCTGGGCCGGGGCAACCTCTGTCTGGAGTTCAGCCACTTATTTAATGCCCCACTGTTCGAATTAAGTCGGACACAGAGCGACCCACTCAGAGCAATAGCGGACATTGACACTCACTCCGAAGAAACACTGATCCGTCTTTTGCTCTCAAGCCCTGTTGTCAGCAATGGTCAATCCAATACGCCTCTGATTCTGGACGGTAAACGACTCTACCTGTACCGATACTGGCAACATGAGTGCCTGGTTGCCCGGCACCTGCTCAAACTGGGAAGGCAGGCGGAAGACCTTCAGGAAACCAGAACTATCCTGGATCGACTGTTTCAGCGAAACTATTCCACTCTTCTTGAGAATCGACCCAACACGAACGATTCACAGCCCCTACAAGACTATCTGATTAAATGGCTCGATGTAGAATTTCCCGAGGCCGTTGACTGGCAGGCCGCTACCCAAACACTCCTGTCTGCGAGGCAAACTGATGACCTTAAAACTCTTGATCAACTGATACCGCAACACTGTTGCCTGAACTGGCAAAAAGTAGCAGCAGCCATGGCGGCGACTCAACCTCTGGTCATCATCAGCGGTGGACCCGGTACCGGTAAAACAACGACCGTGACAAGACTGCTGGCCATGCTGGTTGAAAAAGGTATGAAGAGTGGCAAAATACCCGACATCCGTCTGGTGGCACCCACTGGTAAAGCCTCAGCCCGACTCACTGAATCAATGGGTGGCGCTCTGCCGACTCTTCATTGCGGTGAAGAGATCCGTAATCTGATTCCAGGTCAGGCTGGCACGATTCATCGGCTATTGGGTGTCATCCCTAACCGACCAGAATTTCGCCACAATGCCAGCAACCCCCTGCATCTGGATATACTGGTGGTGGATGAAGCCTCGATGGTCGATCTGCCACTAATGCGTCAGCTGCTGGATGCACTGCCTGAACATGCCCGGATCATACTGCTGGGCGACAGGGATCAACTGGCTTCTGTTGATGCTGGCAGTGTGCTGGGTGATATTTGTTCGGCTGCTGAGGGTGGTTACACACTGGCACAGGCTGACACACTGGAACAATTAACAGGCTTTAATATGAAGTCGTTTTCAATGCGACAAATGCCCACAGCAAAACAGAACAACGCAGCAGCCTGTTTCACACAAAAAAACCTGGCCATCAACGACCGCTTCTGTCAGCTTCAGAAAAGTTACCGATTTGATGCCCGATCAGGGATAGGCACTCTGGCCAAGGCCGTCAACAAAGGCGACGCCAGACAAACAATCAGGGTATTTCAGCAAATGTTTGATGATATTGCCCTGTACCCAGTGGACGAAAATAGTTACCAGCAACTGATGTCACTCTGCGCACAAGGCTATACCCCCTATCTTCAGGCCATTCATGATCAGCAAGATGAAAAGACGGTTTTGAGGGCCTTTAACCATTTTCGCCTGCTCTGTTCATTGCGGGAAGGACGCTGGGGGGTTGAAGGACTGAATGATGGCATTCGTTCTGCTCTGGCAAGAAGAAACCTGATTCCATCGGAGGGCTTATGGTATCCGGGCCGCCCGGTTTTGATTACCCGCAACGCTCATGACCTTGGCCTGTACAACGGTGATATTGGTATTGCTATGCCTGATCGCAACAACCGTCTGAAAGTGGTCTTTGAATTAGCCGACGGAAGCCTCAAGTACCTTCTGCCCAGTCGCTTGCCAGAACACCAGACCGTTTTTGCTATGACGATACACAAAAGTCAGGGGTCAGAATTCCCCCACACTGTCATGGCACTTCCAGAGCAGATGACACCGGTGCTTACCCGGGAATTGCTTTACACCGGCATCACCCGGGCCAAGACTAGGCTGGACCTGTTTGCACTGCCGCAGATTCTGGTTAAAGCCATTCAACAGAAAACCCTGCGTTCGTCAGGATTGAAAGACCGACTCATTAACCACTACAGCTACTGAAATTGCTGATATGACCAAAAAAATCTACGTTATTTATACCGGTGGCACCATTGGCATGAAACCCACTGATTCGGGTTATGCCCCCTCTGGTAATATGCAGGCGCTTCTGGACGAAAAGCTACCTCTCCACACCCGCCGGGGCCTTCCGGACTTTGAACTGGTAGAATATGAGGAACTGATCGATTCCAGTAATATCCGCCCACAAAACTGGCAGCAGATAGCAACGGATATTGCCGATCACTATGAAGACTACGATGGTTTTGTAGTTCTGCACGGTACTGACACCATGGCATACTCCAGTTCAATGATGTCATTTATGCTTCGCAATCTCGGTAAACCGGTTATCTTCACTGGCTCCCAGATCCCACTGTGTGAACCTCGAAGTGATGGTCTGGAAAACTTTGTTGGTGCCCTGAGTATTGCCACTGATGAACGCATCAACGAGGTGTGTCTGTACTTTAACGGACGTTTAATGCGCGGCAACCGGGCTCGTAAGCAAAATGCCTATCTGTTTGATGCCTTTGACTCCCCTAACTTCCCATGGCTGGGGCGTGCTGATATCAACATCGAGCTCAATGACCTGCTGTTATTGAAACCTGAAAACAAGCCAGAATTTCATCTTGAATGCTCTGAAGATACCCTGGTCGGTATTGTGCAACTCTTTCCCGGTATCACTGCCCAGTGGCTGGAAACAGTCCTGAACCAACCTCAAAAAGCCTTTATCATGAGGACTTATGGCACGGGAAATGGCCCTGACGGCGACCCGGTACTGCTGGACACTTTGAAAAAGGCGACAGATGCCGGCAAGATCATTGTAAACCTGACCCAATGTCACAGAGGCTCTGTTCATCAAGGCAGTTATGCTGCAGGCTCGGCGCTCGCCAAAGCGGGGGTTATAGGGGGTCTGGATACGACGACAGAAGCCATGTTCTGCAAGCTTCATCATTTATTGTCAAAGGGTCACTCAACCCGGGAGATCAGAGAGCTGATCGGACAGAATATTTCTGGTGAGCTGACGATCTGAAGAAACGACGGGGACTTTCAAATACTCATTCAGCCTTTTATCTGCCGTAAGCGAAGCGAATCGGCTGGATAAATTCGTTAAGTTGCACTAAAAAACTTTACAGAATAATGAAGATGTACAGAAGAGGAAAGCTATGGATACGATTAGTTATACATCAGCAAGAAATAATCTGGCAAAAACCATGCAACAAGTGTGTTTTGACCATGGTCCGGTAGTGATTACCAGAAAAGGTGAACAACCAGTCGTTATGATGTCAATGAGCGACTATCAATCGCTGCAAGAGACAGCATATTTACTGCGAAGTCCAAAAAATGCTCGTCGTTTGTTTGAGTCTATAGCTGAGTTAGAAAATAGAACAGGTACTGAACGAGAGCTGATGGAATGAAGCTGACTGTCTCAGAGTGAGCTTGGGACGATTACCTTTACTGGCAAAAAACAGATAAACGGGTCAACTCATTAATTAAAGAAATTAAGAGAACGTTCTATGAAGGAACCGAAAAGCCAGAGCCATTGAAACAGGGTTTATCAGGTTATTGGTCAAGACGCTTAAATAATGAATACCGGATTGTATATAAATTTGAAGACATCTCCATTTTGATAGCTAATCTGCGCTATCACTATAGAGTTTGATTTAGCAACATAACCCGTTTTAAATAGCTGGCAGCTGCCAGTCAATGGGCTGCAAACCTCTAGAGGCCAGATAATCGTTGGTCTGGGAAAAAGGCCGACTGCCAAAGAAGCCCCGGTTTGCCGACAGAGGCGAAGGGTGCACAGCCTGCAATACCAGATGTTTGCTACGGTCAATGAATTGCCCCTTGCGCTGGGCATAACTGCCCCAGAGGATAAACACCAGCCCTTCCCTTTTATTGTTCAGCTCAGCAATCACTTTGTCAGTAAACTGCTCCCAACCTCGCTTCTGATGAGAAGCGGCCTGCTTGTGCTCAACGGTCAAGACGCTGTTGAGCAGCAAAACGCCCTGTTCAGCCCAGTGTTCAAGACAACCATGGCGGGCGGGAGGAATCCCAAGATCACTTTGCAGCTCTTTATACATGTTGACCAGTGACGGAGGAATCCGAACATCGGGACGCACCGAGAAACAGAGCCCATGGGCCTGACCCGGACCGTGATAGGGATCTTGCCCAAGGATCACTACCTTGACCTGCTCAAAAGGCGTCAGATCCATCGCCCGAAAATATTCACTGCCTTTTGGGTAAATCGTTTTGCCAGCGGCCTTTTCAGTCAGCAGAAAACTACGCAGAACTTGCATATACTCCTTGTTAAACTCATTCTGCAAATGAGTCTTCCAGGACGGCTCGAGCCTGATTTCCTGCATAGGATTCCCTCTGTTCCAAAGGTTTAAGATAAGAACCGGATGACAATCGGGCCATTATACACAAATGGATAATACCGAGCTGGCTCACGAAAAAAAACATCGTACACCAATAGAAGAGAGGTGTACGTTATCTCTGTTCTTACTTCCTGTAGAATGGCCGTTGATAGTCAGTCAGTGACCATTGCTGAACATCAAAACGATCTGGCGATGCAGTCTTTCTCTGATCGGTGCCATATCCAGCCTACCTTCCTGCAAGAGCCCCTCATATTCAACCTGCGCAATGAAAGAGGCAAAAAGTTGAGCATCGGTTTCTGGTTGTGAGGAGCCTGTGCGCCTGAAGAGTGAGACCAGACTGTTCAACAGGTAGGTCTGATGTTTAAACGCGATGGGACGCAGAGTTTCATTCCTCAGACACTCCAGCTGGAAAGCCCGTTCTGCAATCAGATAATCACGGTGCTCAGTCAGCTGGTTGCCAACATAATCAACCGCCAGATTGAGCATCTGATCGACAAACTGAGCTCTGGCATCATTGGTGCCATCGAGCAGGGAGAGCGCCTTTTGCAGTTGATCGTCTGACTCTTCCCAGAATGCCTTGAAGGTTTCAGCCCCCATTTCCACAAACAGGGTAAAAGTGTCTGTAATGAGGTCGGAAATATCTTTGAAGTAATAGGTGGTTGCAGAGAGAGGTACCTGAGCTTCTTTGGCGACAGCGCGGTGCCTTACGCCACGGACTCCGTCCCTTACCACGATTCTTAGTGCTGCTTCCAAAATGGTTCGACGACGTTGCTCACTGTTGGCCCGACTGGTTTTACGTCCTTGATATTTCAGAGTTCCGTCTCCGAGAGCAGCTCCTTCATTTTGGGCCATCTGCGATAGGACGCAGTTTCTTTCGTCACTGTACGTTGCTTCCATGAGAAAATGCCTTGCAGTTGCCTGTTAGTCTTATGACGCCTGAAGCCATCTCTAAAAATAAAAGAGGAATTCCAGTTACGCCAATCTTCTTGTACTTCAGCTTGAAAACCGACGTTAGACAGTCATGCTCCAAGCTTGGTCAATGGCCGCTGAAGACTGGGCTGAAGGTTCGGCAGACAGATAGACTGACTGCCGGAATCCAGCCGGGATTACTGCTGGGGTCGCATGTGCGGGAACAACAGTACATCACGGATGGAAGGTGCATCAGTAAACAGCATGACCAGACGGTCTATACCAATACCCTCACCCGCCGTTGGCGGCAAACCATACTCCAGAGCGTTGATGTAGTCTGCATCAAAGTGCATGGCTTCATCATCGCCAGCGTCTTTTTCTGCGACTTGCTGACGAAAACGCTCAGCCTGATCTTCAGAATCGTTCAACTCGGAGAAACCGTTGGCCACCTCACGTCCGCCCACAAAAAACTCAAAGCGGTCAGAAATGAATGGATTGCCATCATTACGACGTGCCAAAGGCGATACCTCTGTTGGATATTCGGTAATGAATGTCGGATCCATCAGACGGTGCTCAACCGTTTCCTCAAATATCTCGATCTGAATCTTGCCCAGACCCCAGGTACCCTTGACCTCGATACCCAGCTTTTCCGCAACCTGAGTCGCTGAATCAATCGTATCAATATCAGCAACCTCAAGATCCGGATTGAAGTGCAGTATAGAATCGAAAACCGACATACGCACAAATGGCTTGCCGAAATCGATCTCGTTACCCTGGTAAGTCAATGTCGTCCCACCGGTAACGTCCTTGGCCAGACGCTTAAAGAGGGCTTCCGTGTGATCCATCATGTCAATGTAATCTGCGTAAGCCTGGTAGAACTCAATCATCGTAAACTCAGGGTTATGACGTGTAGACAACCCCTCGTTACGAAAGTTCCGATTAATTTCAAACACTCGTTCGAATCCGCCCACGACCAAACGCTTCAGATAGAGCTCCGGAGCAATGCGCAGGTACATATCAATATCCAGTGCATTATGGTGAGTCACGAACGGGCGTGCCGTTGCACCTCCCGGAATCACTTGTAGCATCGGGGTTTCTACTTCCATGTAGTCCTGCCCATGGAAATAGTCACGAATCACCTGAACAATACGGGAACGAATACGGAAAGTTTCACGAGATTCTTCACGGGTAATCAGATCCACATAACGTTGACGATAACGCATTTCTGTATCGGTCAGCCCCTTGTGCTTCTCGGGCAGAGGGCGCAGGGATTTGGTCAGCAGCTCTACATGCTCCATATCCACATAGAGATCGCCCTTGCCGGAACGCTGAAGGGTTCCTTCAGCACCGATGATATCCCCCAGATCCCAGGTTTTGGCTTCTTTCAGTACTTCTTTAGCCAGCGCTTTGCGGTTCATGTAAACCTGGATACGACCGGACATATCCTGAATTTCCATGAATGCGCCGCGATTCAGCATGATACGGCCAGCGACCTTGATCTTCTTGCCGGCGTCCAGCAACTCTTCCTTACTGGTATCAGCGAACGCCTTCTGAAGATCTGCAGCCAGCGCATCACGACGGAATTTGTTTGGGAAAGCGACCCGTTCAGAACGAATGGTATTGAGTTTTTCACGGCGAAGAGCCACCAGCCGGTTCTCTTCCCGGGCATCTAAAATCTGTTCTTCAGACATATTTTCTCCAGTTCACCCCCTTGGGGGCTGGGAGCAAACAGCTGCCTGTTACTCCCTTGTGTAAACTGTTCTCTGTTAACGGCTGAGATTACAGGCCTTTCTTGAGGCTTGCCTCGATAAACTTATCGAGATCTCCGTCAAGAACAGCCTGAGTATTACGGGTTTCTACGCTGGTTCTCAGATCCTTGATGCGGGAATCATCCAGAACGTAGGAACGAATCTGACTGCCCCAACCAATATCGGACTTGGAATCTTCCAGAGCCTGAGCGTCTGCAGTGCGCTTCTGCATCTCTAGCTCATACAGCTTGGCTTTTAACTGCTGCATGGCCTTGTCCTTGTTCTGGTGCTGGGAACGTTGGTTCTGACACTGCACCACAATGCCTGAAGGCTCGTGAGTAATACGAACCGCAGAGTCGGTGGTGTTTACGTGCTGACCACCGGCACCACTGGAGCGGTAGGTATCAATTCGAAGGTCGGCCGGATTAATCTCGATCTCAACGTTATCGTCTATCTCCGGAGAGACAAAAACCGATGAGAAAGAGGTATGGCGGCGGTTGCCGGAATCAAATGGAGACTTTCGTACCAAACGATGCACACCTGTTTCTGTTCTCAACCAGCCAAAAGCGTATTCACCGGTAAACTGAACCGTAGCCGACTTAATGCCAGCCACTTCTCCAGCAGACACTTCAATGATTTCAGTTTTGAAGCCCCGCTGTTCACCCCATCGCAGGTACATACGCAATAACATGTTGGCCCAGTCCTGAGCTTCTGTTCCACCGGAACCCGACTGAATGTCCAAATAGGCATTATTGGGATCCATTTCTCCGGAGAACATGCGACGAAACTCCAGCTCTTCCAGCTTTTCGCTTAGCTGGTCCAGCTCTTCCACAACGCCTTCCACACCGTCTTCGTCCTGCTCTTCCACCGACATTTCCAGCAATTCACTGGCATCTTCCAGGCCTGATGTCAGCTGTTCAATGGTAGAAACAATGCCTTCCAGAATGGAACGCTCCTTACCCAGGGCCTGGGCACGTTCTGGCTCATTCCAGACATCCGGATCTTCAAGCTCCCGCTCTACTTCCTGCAGACGCTCACTTTTGTGAGCGTAGTCAAAGGTACCCCCTAAGCACGTCAGTACGTGCTGTCAGATCCTTAATACGCTCCTTGATAGGGTTTACTTCAAGCATGATTTATCGCTCAGTATCGTTCAGGGTTCGATGAAAAATCGGGAAATATCACTTCAGCTGCCGGTATTGACCGTGAACATGGCTAATGCTCCTAATCGGGAACAGAACCGGATGGCTTGACTTGGGCAGTGAGAGGAAGGAATCATTTCCACAATAAAAAACAGCCGTCCATTCTACCTGATCAGCGGATGCGTTGGAATGAGAGAAAAATAAAAGCCAATCTCCGGGAATCGACTCCGGCCCGAAGAAAATTCAGGGAACATTTTCAGCATCTTGCAGTCAAAACTATTGAGACGAGAAAGAAACAACCAAGAGGTATACATTATGATTAAACAGAAACTGACTGCACTGGCCCTGATCTTTCCCCTGTCCGCATTGTCGCTGACCGGCTTTGCCGATGAAGAAGAATCAAGGCAGGACGAGAGTAATAAAAGCGAATGGGTCATCGACCTTCACAGCCTCGTTGCCAACAACGAAGATACGAACACAGAGGAAGAGCCTTCCTCGGATGAAAATTCTTCTTCCGAAGAAAACAAGCTTTTTGAGCGGCTTTAAGACAGTGGCGAAGCCGGAAGAGAAGTCGGAAGAAAACTCAGAAACCGGCATCTGGTCTGGCTTCTGCCGTCATTGACCGGCATCGACAGCAGAAGCAGCCACTCTCCGGGAAATTCAGAGAACTGCGTGTTCTATTGCTCTTCTGAAAGGCGGAAGAGAATCCAGAATCATGCGACCATACCTGGCGGTGATCACTCTTCGGTCCAGCAATGTGATCTGGCCGGTGTCCTGCTCTGTTCTCAACAGACGACCACAGGCCTGTACCAGCTTGATGGCTGCGTCCGGAACCGTTATTTCCATGAATGGATTTCGGCCCTGAGCCTCAAGCCATTCTGACAGTGCCGATTCCACGGGATCATCGGGCACCGCAAAAGGAATCTTGGCAATGATGACATGCTCACAATACTCACCCGGCAGATCGATCCCTTCTGCGAGACTGGCCAAGCCAAAGAGAATACTGTCTTTGCCATCATCAATATGCTTGCGATGCAGTTTCAGAAGTTCCGCTCTAGAATAATCATCCTGCAAAAGGATCTTCTTGCGCCACTCATCATCGA
The DNA here is from genome assembly GCF_024606225.1 of Endozoicomonas sp. ISHI1. Taxonomy (GTDB): domain Bacteria; phylum Pseudomonadota; class Gammaproteobacteria; order Pseudomonadales; family Endozoicomonadaceae; genus Endozoicomonas_A. The sequence continues at coordinate 48,665 of NZ_JAGRPU010000012.1, forward strand.
GACCAAAATGCACATCTTTCATCTGCTTGCGGGATGAGAAAAGTACCAATGTACCTTTTTGAGTGGACATCAGATCAGGCAGCTTCTCAACGATTTCTTCCGTATGCTCCTCACTCTGACGAGGATCAGACAACATACCCGGCACCACCAGCTGAGCAGCAAAACTGTGCTGGAAAGGACTGGGAACAACCACACAACGAGACTCGGATGGAATCCCGGAACGCATGCGAAAACGGTTAAAGTTACCCAGGGCAGTGAGCGTGGCAGAAGTAACAATCGATGCATAACCCGGATTCCAGAGCGTCTGCCAGAGTGTTGCCGAAGAAAGAATAGGACTGCTGAAAACCTCCAGTTCCTCGCCAAAGGGCCCTTCACTCCACTTCAGCCAGCGCGCACTGGGCGGTTCGCCTTCGGGATCTTTCATGGTGTAGGTCAACCAGAGTTGAAACTGGCTCTCCAGTCGCATCTGCATCGCGCCAATTTCCGGAAACAGTTGCTCAGCCTGCCAACGGTCAATGCCAGGAACATCTCCGTCCATAGCATCATTCAGTTCCCTGGCAACCTTTTCAACCATCCCACTGCATCGACTGAAGCCGACTTTGAGCATTTCAGCTTGCTGACGAACGGCTTCGGGCACTTTTCCTTCAGGAAAACGATAAACAGCAACCGTCGTATCACCCTGGATTCGTGGTTCAAAAGTTGCGACCCCTTGTAACAGAGTCCGGGTATGACCCAGATTATTCACCAGCTCATCAAACTCTGGCATGAGTTTTTCGAGCCTTTCACCCAACTCTCCGGGCAGGGCATTCTGGGACAGGGTCTTCTGCAAATTCTTGCTGGCTTTCTCCAGCCAGCTGGCAGTCCCTTTTATCCGGGAATGACAGGCGAAATGATCAATCGCCTTGTCAGGCAGATGGTGGCCCTCATCAAAGACGTAAACGGTATCTTTAGGATCAGGCAGAATAGCACCACCGCCCAGAGCCAGATCAGCCAGCACCAGGTCATGATTGGTCACCACCACATCGGCCTGCTCCAGATCTGCCCGGGCTTTGTAGAAAGGACACTGATTAAAATAGCCACACCGTCGACCACTGCATTGAGCATGATCCGTGGTGATCATTCGCCATTGCGGGTCTTCCAACGCATCGGGCCAGCTGTCACGGTCACCTTCCCACCTGGAAGCGGCAAAGTCTTCCAACATTGTCTGGTAGAGCTTCAGGGAAGACTCGTCCTGCTCCGGGGTAAAACCTTCCCCGGCAAACATATCAATCAATGAAGCCGTTGACTGCTCTTCTTGCAACAGCCGATCGAGCTTGCTCAGACAGGCGTATCGTCCACGCCCCTTGGCCAGGGTAAAAGAGAACTTGAGTCCGGTTTTCAGGATAATGTCGGGCAGATCCTTGCTGATAATCTGCTCCTGCAGCGTCACTGTCGCTGTTGAAATCACCAGCCTTTTATCGGCAGCCTGCGCCATCACCACCGAAGGCAGAACGTAACCTACCGTTTTACCGGTACCCGTTCCTGCTTCGACCACAATTACAGAAGGATCAGATGTTCTGCGTCCTTCGCTATCAGTCTTGACCTCACCCAGGGAACGGGCGACTTCTGCAATCATCTGTTTCTGACCGGGCCGGGCCTTCAGCTTTTTGCTGGCCAGAAATGTGCTGTAAGCGTTCTGGATCTTTTTTTTCTGAGAATCTTCAAGCACTGTGCTGATCACCCACAGCCTGGATCGGTATTTGTTTCATCAGGCTCATCAGATGAAAGCCACCAAAAATCAGAATCATGTAGCGATCTTTCATGGACAGCGGCGCCCCCATGGCAGCAAAACGGCGACTGAAGAAGAAATGCTCAGCAGTGTGCATCAGCAGCAGTAGCGGCGCAGCCCACTTAACAACGGCCCCCATGGGTTCTGCCATGGGCACGAAGAGATTCCACAGTGCCGACAGCCAGAATAAAACCACCACTGCTTTGCCAAGGCGCATGTATATGATCCTGTAAGTTGGGTAAAATGACATTCTAACGAAAACCGATCACTCCTGCTCGAAGAATTACATGACTGAAAACAACTCTGGGCTTAATTCTGTCTCTAGTGTAAACCATTGCCCCTGTGGCTCAGGCCAAATCTATAAAACATGCTGCGGTCGCTATCATTCAGGAGAAACGGCTCCGACAGCAGAAGCCCTGATGCGCTCGCGCTTTTCAGCTTACTACCTTAAAAACACAGACTATTTGTTAGCCACCACCTGGCAGCGCCAGATCGACGGATTGGACAGGGCCGGTATTCATAAAAAGGCAGACGCTACCCATTGGACCCGACTGGATGTTGTCAGCACTGAAGCCGGTGGCCGTTGCGACACTCGGGGAAAAGTGGAATTCAGAGCCTGGTTTCTGAACCCCACCACCGGCAGGGAAGAAGCGCATCATGAGCAATCAGACTTCGTCAGGGAAGAGGGTCGCTGGTATTTTATTTATCCGGATATTCCAGCCATTCTGCCCGGAAGAAACGATCCTTGTATCTGCGGCAGTGGCAAAAAATACAAAAAGTGTTGCGGTTGATTCTCTGCCCACTTTATTCATCGACAGATTACTGACCATCAAATTTAACGGGTATCCAGGTAGCTGATCATTTGGTTTAGTTTTTGAGTGGGAAATAACCTGGAAACTATTCTATATTGAGTTCCGAATTCATAGTCCGTTGACCGCCCCAGAAGGACAACTGTCCAGTAAACAAGGAGTTTATTCCGTGACAAACGCTAAAATCGAGAGAGTAAGGTACAAACTTGTTTTTACTAAGCAAATCTTCCGGTTCAGTCTGCCAGTACAACGTCGTTCTGGTGCTGCTCTGTTTACTGTTGCTACCCTCTCAACTTTTGGCTGTGACTTGCGACAACTGCGGCTTCGATTACGATGATGAAACCTTTTCATCGTGCCCGAGGTGGACGTGTAATACACAAAACCATCAAATTGCCCTGGCCCAGCCTGTGACTTGTGACAACTGCGGCTTCAATTACGATCAAGAAGATTTTAACTCCTGCCCAAGGTGGAATTGTTATCAACCCAGCCGTCCAGCTGCTCCTGCCAGGACTGTGACCTATAACGAATCCGGCTTCAATTACGATCAAAAAGACTTCACATCCTGCCCGAAACAAACACGCAACCTACAAAATAATGATGAAGATGAGCCCCCTCAACGTGACACAACGCCTTCCCAATCAGCAGTATCAGTCAATCCTGATTCAAATTCTGGTACACAGAAGGACGAATCGCCGGGAAATCTGGAATTTTCCACAAATGTATTTAGATATGTAGCCTCCAATATTGATGAAAATTTTGTCATGTCCCCTGATAGCCTCTTTCAGACACTGGCACTGTTACTGTTATATGCGGGTGCTGACGGTGCGACCGAACAATGTCGTCAAAATTATCTGAAAGGGGATCATTCTGAGCCGTACGGTGCAGCGGTATCAGGTGCAACAGCCTGCGGACACGACACACACTGTGTTGCAAATAGCTTGCTCGCAGCCAGTCAACCTGAGCCTCTGTCAATTTACAAAGAGAGACTTAAACAAATACACGACAAGGCTCGTGATAACTTCAACTTGATGAAGCTCACGCCTATGCATAGTCTGGCCCAAGAACTCAACGGACTATTTTGCCAATTAACCCAGGGTATGGTGCAACGTTTTTGCAATCCCATCGCCTGCCCCTTATCAACATCCATAGAACTCATAACTTCTATTTACTTCAGAGGGCTGTTGAGAATGTCTCGTGGGACCGAAAGTGCAGCTTTATTTACCTTACCCAATGGTCAAGCAGCCGTTTTGGACAGAATTATGGATGGAAAAATGAATCCTTCCCGGTACGCTCATCACGATGATTGGGAAGCATTTACCTTTCCCGACCAGGGAGATCATGAAATAATTCTGGTTTTGTCTCCGGCAGAGAGTATGCTTTATACGGTAAGTCCGAAAATAATTACGGCATTATTTTCATCATTGGACTGTGACGAATCCTCTTCATCCAGCTCAACGATAACTCCCGGACCTCCTCACTCTAAAGTGGATACAAATACTCAAATGAGTGAAGCTTTAAGTCGATCAGGCTCAGGTTTAATTTCTGCAGTCAAAAGCGATCTGAATTCAGGAGCCATGCCAGCTATTCCTTTACCTGTTCGCACGAATGTGTTCAGACAACACAGTGCCACTGAAATTCATGAACAAGGAACCGGGGACGCAGCTTCAGCCCACGTTGGCTGTAAGAGATCACATGAGGGTGTGACGATACAATCGATCCGATTTGATCAATCCTTTATTTATATATTGCGTAATAAAATAACAAAAAGAATCCTCTTCATTGGGCAGATACTTGCTCCACGGGACTCAGACGCAAGGTAAGTGCCAAGCTAGCAACACCTACCCCGCATTGCTTAATTTTGGATAAAAAAACTAAGAAACTACTCTACATTGAATTGCGGGTTTCATATTCCATTGATCGCCCGAGCAGGACAACAGCCCAGTAAACAAGAAGGTTATTCCGCGAAAACTCTAAAGTTAAGAGAATAAGGTACAAACGTGATGTTACTGAGTAAGTCTTTCGATTCAATCTGCCACTACAGGGTCGTTCTGGTGTTGCTCTATTTACTATTGCAACCCTCACAACTTCCGGCTGTAACTTGTGACAAATGCGGCTTTAATTACGATCAGGAAGACGACACATTCTGCCCGTCGTTGGCGTGTTATCAAGAAGATCACCCCCATCAACATGACACCGTGCCATCCCAATCGGCAACACTAGTCAATCCAGTCTCAACTCCTGATGTACAAGCTGATGAATCGCTGAAAAATCAGGAGTTTGCCATCGATCAATTTGTCCATACAGCACTCAATATTCCTCATGAAGATTTTGTCATTTCCCCTGATAGTCTTTTTCAGACAGTGGCACTGCTACTGTTACAGGCAGGTGCTGACGGTGCGAACAAGCAATTGGATCAACTTCAAAGGGAAGATGAGTATTCTGATCCAACCGATGGAGCAGCATCTAGCATGCCCTCAGCCAGTGAAGCTCGGTCTCTGGCGATTTATAAAGAGAGACTTAAACACATAGCCGACAATGCTCCTGGTAATGTCGACTTCACCAATCTTGGACCTTTAGAAAGCTTGGCTCAAGTGCTCAACACAAATTTTGGCCGTTCAATGCATGGTATCATTCAACATCACTGTATGCACGACAATTGCCGTTTATCTGCGATCATAGAATTCTATAGTTGTTTTTACATTATAGCTATGTGGAAAAGGGCTTTCGGTACCCAAGATGCAGCGTTATTTACCTTACCCGATGGCCAACTAGCCGCTTTAGACAGAATTACGGGAGGAAAAATTAATCCTTCCCAATACGCCAATCACGATGATTGGGAAGCATTTACCTTTCCCTACCTGGAGAACGATGAAATAATTTTAATTTTACCCCAGACAAGGTTATTGCCTAATGAGTTAAGGTCAGAAGTAATAAGCACATTATTTTCGTCATTAGACGCCAAAGAATCTTTTCCTTCCAGCTCAACGATGACGCCCGAACTTCCACACTCTAACGTTGATAAAAACACTGACTTGAGCGAAGCTCTAAGTCAATCAGGTTCACTGGCCATTGCTGTTGTTACCAACGATCTGAGTTCAGGAGCTGTGCCAGTTCTACCTGCTCCTATAAATGTGTTCAGTGAACAAGTAGCCCGGGGGGCCTCTTTATCAGGCGCTGGTTCCAAGAGAGCACATGATGGAGAAACAATACAATCAATCCGATTTGATCGACCCTTTGTTTATATATTTCGTAATAAAATAACAAAAAGAATCATCTTCATTGGGCAGTCAATTGATCATCTGGACTCAGAAGCAAGCAGTCCAGAACCGGAAGCCGACTAATTGCCATGGGGTAGCCTCTTGCCCCCCTCACCGCAATCGATGGAAAATAACAAAGAAACTATTCTATATTGAATTCCGATTTCCACATTCAGTGGAGCGTCCCGATAGAAAAGCTGATTCAGGAAACAAGGCGCTTATTCCGACAAAAACTCTAAAGTCAAAACGATAAGGTGCAAACGTGGTTTTACTGAGTGAGCCTTCCGATTCAATCTGCCAGTACAGAATCGTTCTGGTGTTGCTCTATTTACTGTTGCAACCCTCAGAACTTCTGGCTGTAACTTGTGACAAATGCGGCTTTAGTTACGATTCAGAAGACTTCACATTCTGCCCGATACCGTCGTGTAATATGAGAGATAAGGATCTCCCCTCTCAACATGACACATCGCTTTCCCAATCGGCAATACCAGTAAATGACGACTCAAGTCATGATGTACAAGCTGACGAACACCTTAACGGGCGCAGCTTTAACACACGCTGGTTCTAAGAGAACACATGAAGGAAATACAATACAACCAATCCGATTTGGTGGACCCTTTATTTATATATTGCGTAATAAGATAACAAAAAGAATCATCTTCATTGGACAGATACTTGATCGTCGGGGCTTAAGAGCAAGCACTTCAGAATCGAATACCCATTAATTGGCACAGGGTAGCCTCATGACTCTCCTCACTATAAGCGATGATGAGTAGCAAGATACCCGCTTTTGCAGGCACTTCCGCCTCTTGTTTGAGCCACATTTACCGTTCTGCTCACTTTATGAAGACTGTTTACTGACCGTCAATTCTAATGGGGCTTCAATTTTTACAACGCCTGAACCCTCAAGCCTGTAGGCTGGTCTATTTATTGGATGGGAAGTAACCAGAAAATTATCCTATATTGATTTTCGGATTTCATATTCGGTGACCGTCCAGGGAGGGTAACTGTTTAGTGAACAGGGAAGCAACCCCGATACAAACCCTAAAAATTAAGACCACAAGGTATAAACGTGCTTTTACTGAATAAATCTTCAGACTCAGTCTGGCAGTACAGGTTCTTTCTGGTTATTGCCTCTCTGTTCTATTTCCTGTTTCTACCCTCGCCAATTCTGGCTGTAACCTGTGAAAAGTGCAACTTCGATTATGATCATGAAACCTACACTTTCTGCCCGCGCTGCTTCCTTCTGAATGATCACCTTCAACATGACACAACTCCTTCCCAATCGGCAACGTCAGTCAACCCTTATTTATATGCTGGTCCGGAAGGGGATGAAAGCTGGCGAGGGATTCAAAGCTGTGACTGCGGGTCTATTTACAGACTTGAAGATTTTTCATCTTGCCCGATATGTCCAATTGGAAATGAGTATCTTCAACTTAACAACACATCTACCCAATGGGCAACACCGGTCAACCCTGATTCAAATCCTGGTGTACAATCTGATGAATCCCAGAGATCTCTCCAGCTTGCCATAAATCTTTTTAGCAATGTAGCAGAAGGAATGACTACAAATTTGGTTATCTCCCCTGATGGCCTTTTTCAATCACTGGCACTGATACTCATGGGAGCTACCGGCGAAACTCAGCAATTGCTTCAAAACTGTCTGGGTAAAAGTTTTTCTGAGCAATACGGTGCCGCAGCATCAAGCGCAACATTTTGTGGACAGGACCAATACTGTGTTGCAAATTGCATACTCGTATCCCACGAATCTCAGCTTCAGGAGACTTATCGTGATAGGCTCAGGCAGATAAACGTCGAGATTCGTGATAATGTCAACTTTTCCAACCATGCATCTTTGGAACAACTCGCACGGGAGCTCAACAAACTATTTTGCGAGTTAACCCGTGGTATGATTCCATTTTTCTGCAACGCCCGCGACTGGGGCTCATCTCATCTCGTAGCACTCATAAATTCTGTTTACTTCATGGGACTTTGGGATAAGCCTTTCAGAACCCGAAGTAAAGGTGAATTTACTTTACCCAATAATCAAAGAGTGATTTTAGATAAATTTTTGAGTGGAGAAATCAGATCTTCCCAATACGCTAGTCAAAATGATTGGCAAGCAGTAACCGTTTTCTACCATGGAGCGCATGAAATGATATTGGTGTTACCCCCGGAAGGAATAATGCCTCAAGAGGTAACGCCAGAAATAATAACAGCATTATTTTCATCATTAGACTCCGAAGAAGCCGATCCATCCAGTTCAACCATCTCTCTCGAACTTCCACCGTTTAAAGTCGATTCGGAAACGGATTTGAACAAAGCTTTAAGTCAGGCAGGTTTAAGTTTCCTTTTTGAAAAGGCCAGTTTGGGAAATATGCTGACTCTCCCTGCACCTCTCAACAGTATGATTTTTAGTCAACATTGTGCCATGGAAGTTAATGAAGCAGGAACCCGGGCCGCAGCTGTCACACGCAGTCGTGTGCTTAGAGGGTTTGGGAGAGAGCCGGGAGAATCCATCACATTTAATCGACCATTTCTTTATATATTGCGTAATATAATCACAAAAAAAATCATCTTCATTGGGCAGATACTTGATCCCGGTAACTTAGGCGCAGGCACTTCAGTATGGCAAACCCATTAATAAGGATTGGGGGGTAGCCTCCTAACTCCCTCACCCTCTTGCTGCAAGCGGAAGGGTGAGGGACTTTAAGAGATTTAAAGTTGCGTATGTAACTATCGAAAAGCAATTGATCTTCAATATATAAAGCGCCAGTACCCTCTGACCTTCAAGCTGGTTTAGTTTTTTGAGCACTCACGAAGAAACTATCCTATATTTGATTTCGAATTACACATTAGGTTGACTTTTTCGCAGGGTAGCGAACCATTAAATAGGGAGATTATTACGAGCCAAACCCTAAAATTAAGACAACAAGGTTCAAACGTGTTTTTACCCAGTAAATCTTTCGATATAGCCTGCCAATACAGGGTCGTTCTGGTATTATTCTGCTTAGTCTGTTGCCTGTTGCTACCTTCTCAGCTTCTGGCAGTGCTTTGTAACAACTGTGGCTATACTTACGATCACCAATACTCTGTACGCTGCCCGGTCTGTCAACATCAAAACTACCACCCTCAACATGGCACAACGCATTCCGAATCGGCAACACAAGCCAATCCCGCTTTACGATCGGATCAATTGCAGGAATATCTGGAGCTTGCCGTAGATGTTCTCAGCCATTCAGCACAAGAAACTCTTGAAAACTCTTTCATTTCCACTGATAGCCTTATTCACACATTGTCACTGTTATTCACAGGTACTTCCGGAGAAAGCTTGCGAATGATTCAAAGATGTGAATGCGGCTTTCTTTTCAGTCGTGAAGCCGTTACATCCTGCCCGATGTGTAAACATAACAAAAATGGCCACACTCAACATGACATGGTGTCTTTCCTATCGGCCACACCAGTAAAGCCTGATTCATATCCTGCTCAACAAGGGGATGAATCGCAAAGAAATCTTGAGCTTGCCATCAATGTTTTTAGCCATGCAGCACGAGAAATGCCTGGAAATTTTGTTATTTCCCCTGATGGCCTTTTTCAGTCACTGGCACTTCTACTCATGGGCGCTGATGGTCTAACCCGGCACTGGCTTGAAGACTGCCTGGGAGAGGACTACTCTGAACCGTCCGGTGCAGAAGGGGCAAGTGCAGCCTCCGGTGGACAGGAACAATACTGTATTGCGAATTGCTTGCTCGTGTCCTCTCAACTTCAGCTTCAGGACACCTACCGAGCGAGACTTAAACAAATAAACGCCGATATTCATGATAACGTCGACTTCTCCAATCGTACATCCATAGAAAGCCTCGCCCAAGCACTCAACCATCTTTTTTGCCAATTAACCCATGGCATGGTTCGAGAATTTTGCGACAGTCAACAGTGGCAATCAGACACACTCATGGCAATCATAAGTTCTGTTTACTTCAAGGGGCTGTGGGAAAGATCTTTTAGTACCCGAAGTGCACGTTTATTTACTTTATCCAGTAATCAGGCAGTCGTTTTAGATAGATTTATGCGTGGAGAAATTGATCATTCTCAATACGTTAATCACAATGATTGGGAAGCAGTAACCGTTCCCTATCAGGGAGATCATGAAATGATTTTGGTTTTACCCCCGACTGGGATAATGCCTCATGAGGTATCGACAGAAATCATAGCGGCATTACTTTCATCATTTGAATCTGAAGAATCATATTCATCAAGTTCAACGATGGGTCTTGAACTTCCAGCCTTTAAAGTTAATTCCAAGACTGACCTGAATAAGGCTTTACAACAAGCGGGCTTACATTTTCTTTTAGAGTCGCCCAGTTTAGGCGCTATGCTGTCTCATACCACAACTATTAGTGGTGTATTTTTCAATCAACATTGCGCACTGGAAGTGAATGAAGCAGGAACCCGGGCATCAGCTGCCAGACACACTTGTGCAACTGGAGGATGTGGGGGAGGGACGAGACAATCAATCATATTTGATCGACCATTTCTTTATATCTTGCGAAATAAAATAACGAAAAGAATCATCTTCATAGGACAGGTACTTGACCCTGGAAGCTCTTCAGAATCGAGAACCCATTAATCGCAATGGAGGGAGCCTCATGACTCTCTCACCCTTTCACTGCAAACAAAGGTGAGTGCGACTTTAAGAGACTTAATGATGCGTATGCAGCCATCGAAAAGCAGCGAGTCTTGCATTTTAACGCGCCAGCCCCCTCTGGCCATCAAGCTGGTTTAGTTTTTTGAGTGCTAGGAGGCTGACCGAGAATAGCGCCCGTAGCGAGGACGGCAGAAAATTGAGGATGAAAATTCGGTTTTGTGAGGAGAATAGCGAGCTATTTGACGAACAAAAGCGGATTTTCAGACCAATTTGCTGCCGCCGCAGTAGGGCAGTCTATTCTCGGTCAGCCTCCTAGCAGCCTGTCGGACTTAAGGCTGTCCTACTGCGGTTGCAATAAATTCGTCTAAAAATTCCTGCTTCTTCGTCAAATAGCTCGCTATTCTCCTCAGAAGCAGAAATTTTTATCCTCAATTTCTTGCAATCCTCGCTACGGACGCTTAAGTCCGACAGGCTGCTAGCCAGGAAACTATCCTATAGTTTGATTCCAGATTGCATGTTCGGTTGACCGTTAAGCAAGGTAGCAACCCATAAAACAGGGAGGTTTTTCCGAGACAAACCCTAAAATTGAAGTCATTAATCAGGTACAAACATGGTTTTACTAAGAAAATCTTCCGATATTGCCTGGCAGTACAGGCTCGTCCCGGTGTTAGTCTGTTTGCTCTCTTTCCTATTGCTACCCTCACAACTTCTGGCAATGAACTGCAAATATTGCGGACTCGAATTCAGTGATGGCTTCCTGAAAGAAAACGAACCCTGCCCGTTGTGTCGAAGAAAAGGATATTCTCATTCTTCTCATATTTCTGATTCCTCTGATTCTTATGTTGATGATGAGGATCTTCTAGACGATGTTGATGATGATCTTCAAGACAGTCCAACTCTTCCCCGAGCGACAGCAGCAGTGAACCCTGATTCAAATTCTGGTGCACAATCGACTGAATCACAGGGAACTCTGGCGCTGGCCATAAATATATTCAGGCAAGCAGCGCAAGTCATTCCCGGAAATTTCGTCATGTCCCCTGATGGCCTTTTCCAGTCACTGGCACTTTTACTCACGGGTGCAGATGGTGCAACCAGGCAATTACTCCAAAGCTGCCTGGGTGACGATTACTCTGAGCCAGCCGGTGCTGCAGCATCAAGCGCAACAGCTTGTGGACAGGACGAATATTGTGTTGCGAATTGCTTGCTCTTATCCAATTCACATGGACTACAGGAAACTTATAGAGAAAAACTTAAACAAATAAACGCCGATATTCGTGATAACGTCGACTTCTCTGATCGTGCATCCTTACAAAGCCTTGCCCAAGAACTCAATAACCTGTTTTGCCAATTAACCCATGGTATGGTTCCACGTTTTTGTCAGGAAAGTGATTGGCAAGCAGACACAAGCCTGGCACTTATAAATTCTGTTTACTTCAAGGGGCTTTGGGAAAGGTCTTTTAAGGCTCGAAGCAGAGAAACTGTATTTACTTTACCCAATGGTCAAATAGTCGCTTTAGAAAGATTTATGGATGGAGTAATTAATTCTTCAGGATATGCCAATTACAATGATTGGGAGGCGGTTACCGTTCCTTATAGGGGAGCACATGAAATGATTTTAGTTTTACCCCCGGAAAGAATAATGCCCCACGAAGTATCACCAGAAATATTAATGACACTGTTTTCATCACTGGATTCCGAAGAGTTGTGCTTATCACGCTCGACAATGGATATTGGACTTCCACCCTTTAAAGTTGATTCCGGTACAAAATTGAGTCAAATTTTATGCAATGCAGATCTACGTTTACATTCTCTTCTAACAGACGTTCTCAGCTTAGGATCTATGCTAACTCTTCCTGTACCTGTTAATTTGAATGTGTTTAATCAGCATTGTGCCATAGAGGTTAATGAGGATGGAACCCGAGCCGCAGCTGTTACACACACTTCTTGTATGAGATCTTTTGGGGGAAGAGCGCAGAGAAAATCAATCAGTTTCAGGCGACCATTTCTTTATATATTGCGTAATAAAATAACAAAAAAAATCATCTTCATTGGGCAGATACTTGATCCCCGGGAGTCTGGAGCAGACTCATCAGGATCAAGTACCCATTAATCGTGACAGGGGGAGCATCATGACTCCCCTCACCCTTTCTTTGCAAGCTAGATGGAATAGGGTTCTCAGAGATTTTTGAGTAACTAGCCACGGATAAACATTGAATCTTTAATTTTTACAGCGTCAATTCCCTCTGCCCCTTGAGCAGGTTTAGTTTTTAGGTACTCACCAAAAAACTATCCTATATTGTGTTACATCTTCCTTTCAACACTCCGCTGGGAAACTGTCCAGTGAATAGGAAGGTCCTCTTGATGACAATCCCTGAAATCAGGAAGTTATGAGGTGCCAACATGGCTCAAGTAATTAAATCTCCGGATATAGCCTTGCAGCACAGGCGCATTTTACTCTTGGTCAGTTTGCTTTATATCCTGTTGCTACCCTCACAGCTCTGGGCTTTGCCCTATAACCACTTCGGCGTCAACAAAGATACTGAAAAACTTTCACCCTACCCGGCATTTCATGAAGAAGATTCTGACGACGAGCATCAAGGTGACACAATACATTACCAATCGGCAACACCAGAAAACCCTGATTCAGATCCTGATTCACGAGCGGCTGAGTCCAAGCGGGATCTGGAGCTTGCCATAAGTGTATTTAGTCAGGCGGCAAAAGTAACTCCTGAAAATTTTCTTATCTCCCCTGATGGCCTTTTTCGATCGCTGGCACCAGTACTCATGGGGGCTACTGGAGAAACCAGGCGATTGCTTCAAAGCTACCTGGGAGATAAATATTCTGAGCCATCCCCTGCAGCAGCAACCGCAACATCTTCTGCACAGGACGACTACTTCGTCTCGAACACTATGCTCTTGTCCGATGAACTTGAAATTAAGGAAACTTATCGTGAGAAAGTTAAACAAGTAAACGTCGATGTTCGTGAAAACATCAAGTTCGACGACGATGTATCTATAGAAAGCCTTGCTGATGAGCTCAACAAACTATTTAGCGAATTAACCCATGGCATGGTCCCAAAATTTTGCCAAGCCAGCCAATGGGAGCCAGATACCACCGTGGCACTCATAAATTCTATTTACTTCAAAGCGCTTTGGGAAAGCTCTTTTAAAGTCCGAAGTGCAGGTTTATTTACTTTACGCGACGGCCAGAGAGTCACTTTGGACAAATTTATGCTGGGTGAAATCAGTTCCACCCAATACACAAGTCACAATGATTGGCAAGCAGTCGCCGTTCCTTACCGGGGAGCCCATGAAATGATTTTCGTTTTACCTCCCGAAGGGATAATGCCCCATGAGATATCAGCAGATATAATAATGGCATTATTTTCATCATTAAACTCCAAACAATCATGCCCATCATGTTCAAAAATCACTATTGGACTTCCACCCTTTAAAGTTGATTCGGACATTGAATTGAGCTACTTTCTGAGAAAAACACCTCTGCGTCCTATTTTTACAAGGCACCTCGAATTAGGAGCTATGCTATCTAATGGTCCAGGTGTTTTGCTTAATCTGGTTCGTCAACATTGCGCAATTGAGGTCAATGAAAATGGGACCCGAGCCGCAGCTGTCACACGCATCTCTACAACGAGAGGAGGGGGAGGGGGCAATCAGAGAAAATCCATCCAATTTAATCGACCATTCCTTTATGTATTGCATAATAAATTAACAAATAGAATCATCTTCATTGGGCAGATACTTGATCCTCGCAGCACTTCGGAATCGGATATCGGGTACCGGTAGCCATTAATCAGGTAAGGGGAGCCTCACGACTCCCCTCACCCTTTCGTTGCAATTGAGAGAAAATAGTGTTCTCAGAAATTTACGGGGAAATAGCTGTCGAGAAAAAATGAATCTTTAATTTTTACAGCATCAGCTGCCTCTGACCCTTAAGCTGGTACAATTTTTGGGCACTAACCAAAAAACCACCCTATATTGAATTTCGTACAACGTTCCTGAGGGCAACTGTCCAGTAAAAAGTGAGATTATATTGAGACAAGCCCTGATATTAAGAAGACAGGGTGCTAACATGGTACTATCAAACAAGTCTCCCGTTATAAACTTGCAGTACAGTCGTGTTCTGCTGTCAGTCAGTTTGCTTCATTTCCTTTCGCTACCCTCGCCACTTCAGGCCGAGACCTGTGACACCTACGACTTCAATCAGAATCGTGAAAGATTTTCACTCTCCCCAGCGTTTCATGAAAAAAATCCTGACGAGAAACTTCAATATGACACAATGCCCTCCCAATCGGCAATACCAGCAAATCCTGATTCAAATCCCGGTTCACAGTCGGATGAATCGCAGGGGAATCTGGAGCTTGCCATAAATATATTTAGCCAGGCAGCAAAAGAAACGCCTGAAAATTTTCTTATCTCCCCTGATGGCCTTTTCAGATCACTGGCACTAATACTCATGGGGGCTACTGGCGAAACCAGGCGACTGCTACAAAGCTACCTGGGGGATAATTACTCTGAGTCATCCGGTGCAACAGCATCAATCGCAACATCTTTTGCACGGGACGAATACTTCATTGAGAATTGTTTGCTCTTGTCCAGTGAACTTGAACTTCGGGAAACTTATCGTGAGAGACTTAAACAAATAAACGCCGATATTCGTGATAAAGTCGACTTCTTCGACCGTGTATTTTTACAAAACCTCGCTGATGAGCTCAACAGACTATTTAGCCAATTAACCCATGGCATGGTTCCTCAATTTTGCCACGTCGACCAATGGCCCCCAGATACCACCTTGGCACTCATAAATTCTATTTACTTCAAGGGGCTTTGGGAAAGGTCTTTTAATGTCCGAAATACAGGCGTATTTACCTTACCCAATAACCAGAGAGTTGTTTTAGAGCAGTTTATGGAGGAGGAAATCAGTTCCATACAATACACAAATCATAATGATTGGGAGGCAGTTACTGTTCCTTACCAGGGGGCGCATGAAATGATTTTGGTTTTACCTCCGGAAGGTATAATGCCTCATGAGATATCACCAAAAATAATAAAAGCATTATTTTCATCCTTAAACTCTGAAGAATCACGCCCATCATATTCAAAAATCTCTCTTGGACTTCCACCCTTTAAAGTTGATTCGAACATTGAATTGAAGAAATTTTTCGATAGAACAGGTTTACATTCTCTTTTTATAAACCCCCTCGAATTAGGAACTATGCTATCCGTCACTCTACCTGTTTACATTAATGTGGTTCGTCAACATTGCGCAATTGAGGTTAATAAAGATGGAACCCGAGCCGCAGCTGTCACACACATGTCATTTTCGAGATCGTTTGTGGAGAGCAATCAGAGAAAATCAATCCAATTTAGTCGACCATTTCTTTATATATTGCATAATAAAATAACCAAAAAAATCATCATAATTGGACAATTACTAGATCCTCGGAGCACTTCAGGAGCGGGTACCCATTAATCGGAACAGGGGGGCCTCTTGACTCCCCTCACCTTTTTGTCGTGAGCAACGAGGGAGTGCTTTAATTGCGAGCTACCAGTTTCCTCACGCACTCTGGCCCCTTGTTTGAGACGTTATTCACCACTCTGCCCACTTTATAAAAAGACAGCTTGCTAACCTTCTCAGCCGGGTTGCTCAGACTGTCAAAAACCGTCTCATAATTTTCACCCAGCCAATCGTTAGCCTGTTTCTGTTGCAACAAAACAGGCATTCTTTCGGTCAACGGTGATATATCGCCGATAGCAGGGCAAGTGAGGATTGCACAGGATTCGAAACTTAGTTGGTCATCCACAGGATAACTTTCCCAAAGACCGGCAAAGAGACATAATCCACCCGACTTCGGTCGTATATACCAGGGCTGACTGCGGTCCCGCACTTTCTGCCAGTCGAACCAGCCATCAGCCAGAACCAGACAACGTCGCTTTTTCAGGGCATTGCGAAACATCGGTTTGTCGGCAACGGTTTCGATTCTGGCATTAATCTGGGCTCTGGAAAAATCCTGCAGCCAGTGAGGAACCAACCCCCACTTAACCCGAGCATTTTCTAAATCGCCCTGATTATTATGTTTGACAATAAGCACCTGTTCGCCAGGCGCAACATTGTAGGACGGGATATTGGCTTCTGGCTGACGAATACCCAGCCAGCTCAGGCTGATCTGGTCGGCCATCAACGTATAACGACCACACATAATCAGTCTTCCTGAACCTCAGCAGAGTCTTCCAGAACGGGAGACGCCTTGAGGTAATCTTCGATCATTGCTTTGGCCAGACCGGCATCGCCATCTTCAACGTAGAGCGCTAGCAAACCGCTAGCGGGTAGTTCACCAACGGCCCCCGTCAAATAGCTACCTCCCAGATGGCAGGCAATGCCATGGTTCAACAGAACATCCTTGAGGCACTGGGCCTCAAGGAGATTATCAGGACAGAATATTTTAATCATACTTTTATAAAAACACAGCCACCGTCGTAAAGCCAGCTTACTTCAGATAGACCGTCCTGATCTGACTGATCAGTTCATTTGCTTTAGCTCTCTGGGCAGGGTTAAGCAATTCAGACAGTTCCTGCTTCTGTTTACGGGCCGCAGTCTGAAAATCTCCCGCAGAATCTTCCAGACTCAGAGCAGTCCAAATATAAGCAGCAATCAGGTTACGGTCTGTACCTGCTCCCTCATAATAGGACTTCCCCAGCTCGTACTGAGCCTCTGCACTCTTGCCTTCCCGACCTGCCGCACGTTCGATCAGTTGAAACCCTTTTCCGGGATCTTTGGTGACACCACCCAGCCCCTCTCGATAGGCCTTACCCAGCAACAGTTCCGCCTGAACATTGCCCTGGTTCGCCAGAGGTTCCAGTAGAGAAAGGGTTTGACTGGCATTTTCCGGCTTCGCTTTACCAGCCACCAACAGGCTACCCACTTCAAGTATGGCCTGCTCGTCGCCGGAGCTGGCCTGCTTAAGCAGGCTGGAAAAGTCAGCAGTCCAACCGCTCAGGGAAAACAGCAATGAGAAGGCCAGCAGCCCACCGCAGCACTTTTTATTCAATGACATCTGCTACCTCTAGCCATTTTGAGCAGACGACTGCCCAGTTATTTCATTATTGGAACGCTGATGTGTTCGTAGGGGCGGAGTATACACACTCGAGACAGGGAATACTGCAAGGTTTCAATTTTGAATAACTCATAAATCAGTGAAACCCACATCAACAAACATACATACACCCACCCACCTTAATTCTCAAACCGTTACAAAGTGCCACAACCCCGCTACAGACCCTTTGTTTTAATACCTATATACTCAACGGTTTAACTCACCGCTGTTATATAAGGCAATAATCCCGAACAGATGGAACGCTTTGAAGAAATCCGCCCCTATCACGATCGAGAGGTAAGGCCTGTCCTGAACCGCCTGTTGCTGGACCGTGAACTGATTCAGGCGCTGGTACATCATCAGTACCCCAACATGCCAGGCTTCCTTGGTGGTGTTGCGAGCTGGCTGACTGCTATGAGACTGCGCTACAAGCTAAAGAACATTCATAACATTGATGGACTGCAGGAGGTCATTGAACCTTACCTGACCCGTGTCATTGAAGGCAGCACTTCCGGCATCAGCTTTTCCGGACTGGACCAACTCGACAAAGAGCAGGCTTACCTGTTCGTGTCTAATCACCGGGACATCGTTATGGATCCTGCCTTTGTCAATCTCGCTGTTTATAAACAGGGCATGCAAACCGTTCGAATAGCCATTGGTGACAACCTGCTGCAAAGACCTTTTGTCAGTGATCTGATGCGCCTCAACAAAAGTTTTATCGTCAAACGATCCATAGAAGGCCGCCGGGAAAAGCTCAAGGCTTATCAGACACTGTCAGCCTATATTCATCATTCCATTGATACCGGGCATCCCGTCTGGATCGCCCAGAGTGAAGGACGGGCAAAAGACGGTGATGACAAAACCGACTCCGCCATCATCAAGATGTTTCATATGAGCCGAAAAGCTGCGGATACTTCTTTTGCCGACAGCATTCGTTCCATGAACCTGGTACCCGTATCAATTGCTTACGAATACGACCCCTGCGATCTGGCCAAAGCCAGGGAACTCTTCGCGACTGAAGCCCAGGGCAATTATGAAAAGTTCGAAGGTGAAGACCTTCAAAGCATCGTGACTGGCATTAATGGTTTCAAAGGCGGTGTCCATGTAGCTTTTGGCACACCGCTGAAGGAAAAGTATGAAAACGCCAACCAGGTTGTTGAAGAAGTGGATCGTCAGGTTCATCAGAACTATTACCTGTTTGCTTCCAATCTGATTGCCTTTGATCGACTCCGCAGTGCCTATCCCCATGTGACAGAGTGTTCTTTAAAAGCCCTATTTGAAAAATTTTGCCCGGATGAGTCGCTTGATAGTAAAGTCAGAGATTTCGATGACCGTTTGGCTCTGTGCCCAAAGGCTCATCAACCCTGGTTCCTGAAGATGTATGCCAATCCGGTTTTCAATCATTTTGCTGGACAATGACATGACCCTGCATAAGCTGTGCTTTTTTGTTCCTGAAAGTCATCTTGAATCGGTGAAAACTGCCGTCTTTGCGACTGGTGCCGGGCGTTACGAAAACTACGACAGCTGTTGTTGGCAAACAGCTGGCCAGGGTCAGTTCAGACCGCTGAATGGCAGCGACCCTTTCATTGGCAGGCAGGATATGGTGGAAATCGTTGAGGAATTCAAGGTTGAAATGATCTGTGAGGAGCAGTACCTGAAAGCAGCCATTGCCGCGTTGAGATCGGCACACCCTTATGAAGAGCCAGCCTTTGAAAGCTGGCCGGTAAGCGTTTCCTGAGTTTAAAGTCCGGGAAACGCCTCATTGAGAAAACGCATAAAATTCCTTTTAGTCCTGTATTCTTCACGCAGCTCATCAAGCCACCGACTAAATGCCTGCGGCTGATTCAGTCCTGCCAATATCTGCTGGCATTCAACCAATAGTTCAACCGCCTCTTGATAACTTTTACTCGTTCTTTTCTGAACACAATCCTTAACGAGCTTCTCATAGAGAAAACGAGAACGTTCTCCATCTTGCCGAAAATGTTTTCTCAGCTCGTAGAGCAATGTAGCATCCGGATCTGCATCTGTGACCAGTTGCCAGGCTGACTCCAGATCCGATCCAGCAAGAAAAGCCATCATCAGTGTGTTTAACACACGGTGGTGGTGATAACCCTGAGTGCTGACAACCCGCTCTTTCATCCAGTCTATGGCTTTTTGCCGCCAGTCTTCCTGACTGTTCAGGTCTTCTGAAAGCTCTTGTAAGTGCTCAAAAGTAGACAGTGTCGGTGACTCTTTAAATTGCTCCCAAACGTCCTGCAAAGCTTCAGTGTTACGCCCCGTCTTCAATAACAGTAACTGTTGCAGTTCATGAATCCGGGCCGATTCACTAAAACTACTGCCCTGCCGGGCCATATCGAGGTAATTCCAGGCCTCATCATACTCACCCAGCTCCATATGAGAACGGGCAATAACCAGATACTCCTCCTCTGTCCTGGCGATCTTTTTATAGAGATGGATCAAAGTCTTGTAGTCATTTTCCAGCTTGGGTACGACTTGCAGAATCCTCAGCAAACGGTCATAAATGAATCGATCCCGCCAGTTATCACTCTTAAGCCTGGGTAACCCATCCCAACGGGCCCGGGCGATATCAAGGAAAGCTTCCCGACACTCCGAAGTCATTACCTCACTGAAATCATCCGGAATGCGACCATGCCATCCACCTTCATGCCTGAGTAGTAATTCCATGAGATGTTGGGCTTTTGACGCTTCAGACCCACTCAGTGCAGCAAAGGCTTCAACATACATCCTCTGTAGCTGAGCGATAGACTCAAACCTGAAACCTCCTGAATCATCGATGGTTTCCAGCGCACGAAAGATTCGGGACATAGCGTAGTCCAGCAACGCCATCTGGTCACTGGCTGCCAGCTTTTTTAGTGGCGATTCAAGGGCAAATATTACCTGTTCAACATTGGCAAAATATTGCCTGACCTGGGCATATCTAAAACAATGACGATTATAGGGAATGGCGGCGGTTATTCGTTTGCGGATGGTTTTTTTATCCATTATCCCCAACGCTGTCTCAGCCTTGAGCAACCATTGCTCTCGCACTGAACGACTACTGTCTATCATTTCAACAAAGTGTCCCACCAGCTCTTCTTTGGGTATTTGCAATAAATAAGCTGCCAGTATGTCGGTGGCCTGTGCGCCTTCTTTCAACCGGAGCACAGATACTTTATCCCGTAATACCATGCTCACAGCAACGCAATGCTTGCAAAAGTCGATACCGTCGGAAGCAGGACAATCACAACTGCCGTCCAGGGCACTCTGGGTATAAACCAGATTGACCCGATATACCACGCTACCCATGACCTTGGCAGATACTCTCTCACCCTGAAGCGACAGCTCTCCGACCCGGCCTTCCTGGTAGTATCCCTTCCCCTGGGAAAAAGCTTTCCCGCCTGCCAGCTTCACTAACTGCTGATCGGTAATTTCCGGCCTGTCGTTCACGCTGCTCCAACCTGATGTAGGATAATCCTTTAGTTAAGAAAGCACTCTGCGGTCAGGCAGTGCGATATCTTCCATCCGCTGAGGAAAACAACCTGTTTGACGATCACTGAAGTAATGGCGAAGGGTACGACTGATGGTATTGAAAGCCAATTCATCCCATGGAATATCTTCTTCGCTGAAAAGAGCTACTGCTTCACTCTCTTCACCGGCGCAGAACTCAGGTTTATCAAGATGAGCCAGAAAAAATACCGAGAGTTGGCTCACATGAACAATATTAAACAGGGTATACAATGATTGGAGCGTAACCTCTGCTCCGGCCTCTTCCATGGTTTCCCGAAGGGCAGCCTGTTCGAGGGTTTCTCCCAGCTCCATGAAACCGCCGGGCAATGTCCAGTACCCCCTGCGCGGTTCGATAGCGCGTTTGCAGAGGAGCACTTTACCTTCGTAGACCGGCAGACAACCTGCGACGATTAGCGGATTTTGATAGTGAATTTTGCCACAGTCGTCACAAACATCACGTAATCGGTTATCGCCACAGGGGATCTTCTTACTGACCTTAGCACCACATTCACTGCAGAAATTCACTGTTTTTCCTTCTAACTATGAAAATCTTTCTTCACCTTAACCCGATTCATAACCGAAGTCACTTTAATCAAAATTGGCGTAGAAAATGCATAACATTTCTTTACCAGATGGAGCACGCTGTAAAAAACATCTGTGTTATGATCTTTTTAAAGCACGAAAAAACAGCGTTGCACCTAAGGAATGATAGCCCTGCCCGGTGTTACAGGCAGTCTGGTATCCAAGGTCGATAATAACAATGTTCCAACGGCGCCTTTTCCAATGCCATTCTGTTTTTTAAGCATCTGAATGTCGCCGTGAAAGCCAGAGATTCCCGTGTTATATGTTGATTACAGATATTGAGCGAAGACTCCACAAACATCAGCCAAGAAGTATAGACACCCCTCTTCCGGAAGCCGCCGTTCTTGTACCTCTGGTGACCAATAACCAGGGACAGGCCACCGAAATCATCCTGACCCGAAGGGCTACTCACCTGAACAAACACAGCGGAGAAGTGGCATTTCCCGGCGGCAAACGAGAAGACGACGATCGTGACCTGATCCATACCGCCCTGAGAGAATCCCAGGAAGAGATAGACCTGAAACCATCTTCAGTTCAGATTCTGGGCACTATGGGGCCGGTCATTTCCCGCTTCGGTATCAAAGTGATCCCTGTCATCGGCTCTGTGCCGGAAAACTTGTCGCTCAGCGCCAATATTGAAGAGCTGGACCGCATTTTTCACGTTCCACTGGACTTTCTCACCAATCCGGACAATCTACAGTTTCACCATTGGAGTATGAACGAAAAAACCTACTCCATGCCCTCGTATCAATACGGTGAATATCTGATCTGGGGGTTGACCGCCATAATGCTGGTAGAATTTCTGAACGTGGGATTGAACACCACTATTCCACTGGATGCACCTCAGTTTCATGCCAGCCACAGCCACCCGCAAAATCGCTAACCCTCGGGCTGGCGAAAACCAAAATTCATTCAGCGAAATTAATCATTCAAGTTAAGCAGTGAAAATCTTCACTGCTTTTACCCGGTTGTCCTTGACCTGCATAATCTCAAACCGGTAGCCACCTATCTTGAGACAAACACTGGATTCCGGAATAAACTCCATCATCTCGGTGATCAAACCGTTGATCGTCCTTGCATCCTCAGTGGGCAACTTCCAACCCAGAGAACGGTTAATATCTCTTACAGAGGCCGAACCATCAATGATGTAGCTACCGTCTTCCTGAGGGGTAATATCTTGACTGGAGTCGGATACATCGGTGGTAAAATCACCCACAATTTCTTCCAGGATATCTTCCAGCGTCACCAGGCCAAGAATATCGCCATATTCATCGACCACCAGTGCGACACGCTCTTTAGATTTCTGAAAATTAAACAGCTGAGTATGCAGGGGAGTACTTTCGGGTACATAGTATGGCTCCGTTGTTTCCTGCAGCAGAATTGCTTTATTGACTTCTTCCTGACTGAGCAATCGAGCTACCTTTCTCATATGCAACATACCCACAAGATTGTTTACATCACCGCGATAGACCGGCAAACGGGTGTGCTGACAGGCTCTTAACTGCTCCAGGATATCCTTGATGTCATCGTCAATATCAATCCCGAAAATTTCATTTCGGGGTACCATGATATCGTCAACCCGGACATTCTCCAGATCCAGAATACCCAGCAACATTCCCCGTCTTTTCTGCGGCAACAACATACCGGGGTCGGTCACAATGGTACGCAACTCTTCAGCGTTCAACTGATCTTCCGCAGCCTGGCCGGGTTTAATACCAAAAGGCCTCAGCAGGAAGCCACAGACCCAGTTTAAAACCACTACCATGGGATAGAAGAGTTTCAGCAGGGGCGTCAAAATAAAAGAGGCAGGAAAGGCTATCTTTTCCGGATAGAGTGCTGCAACCGTCTTGGGCGTTACTTCACCGAAAATCAGTACTGCCACTGTCAGGCCCAAAGTGGCAATAGCAATACCGCTATCACCCCAGAGTCTCACTGCCACCAGAGTAGCCAGGGCAGAAGCCAGGATATTAACAAAGTTATTGCCAATCAGAATCACACCAATCAGCCTGTCAGGACGCTCTAGCAACTTATGGGTTCGCTTCGCGGCTTTATGATTCTTGCGAACGAGATGCCGCAGGCGATAGCGGTTGATCGCCATCATGCCGGTTTCCGAGCTGGAAAAAAAAGCCGACAGCAGCATTAATAGGGCCAATATGGATAATAGAAGGCTGGTTGATGCTTCGCTCAAGAGTGAAATCGCTCGTTCAGATTCTGGTGATGGAGCCGCTAATTCTAACGTTTCGCGCTATGAACCCCAAACACTTTTATCATTCTTTCTGACTCAAATAGAAGAGGGTCAGCAAAAACAACGTCGCCATCCTGAAGCCAGGCTGAATACCGTTCCAGCTTCGGGACTGCCAGGCCAGAAACCACTCACCTGAAATCCCCACAAAAGCCAGAAACCAGAGCAAAACACCCAGAGTCAAACCAGCCAGAGCCAGAGATTTGCTTTCATGGAAATCTTCATTTTGTATGTTGCGGATCATAAAAATGACACCCGCCCAACACAAAAGGGCTATCACTGCCTCAACAGCGATAATCAGGCTGTAAGCTCCTCTCCAGATCACCGGATTGTGAACCGCCCGCCATTCAGCCTGAGCAGTGTTCCCAGTTGTATCCATGGTCATCACATGCTGGACATAAAGATAATTGCTCTGGTAATCCACCAAATTATTAAAGACAACCAATAAACTGAACAGAGCAACTGCGGCTACCAGGACAATTTTACTAAGCTTAACGGCTATTATCATTTTCATAGCCCCTAACATTAGCTGGGTTTAAAGGGATCTCAAGCTGCAAGCAAGAAGGTATTGAAAAAAGAGAGTGAAACGGGAGAGGAGCAGAAAGCAGAGCCTGCTCCGAAAAGACTTATCTGACCAGAATAAAGTCCACAATCGTTCGCCAGCCAAAGTATGCCACCAGCAACAGAATAAAGCCGGAAACCGTCCAGCGCATCGCCTTTTGACCGCGCCAGCCATTCACCCAGCGCCCAATCAACAGGGTCGCAAACAGCACCCAGGCGACGAGAGAAAGCACTGTTTTGTGGAGCATATCTTTGGCAAACATATTATCGATATACAAGAAGCCTGAAATCAGCGACAGGGTCAGCAGGATCACACCGACTGAAAGAAACTCGAACAACAGTTTTTCCATAGTCTGCAGGGGAGGCAGGGCCTTTAGCAGACGCTTTTGATTATGACTCCTCAGTTGCTTCTCCTGATAGGCCAGCAGCAGCGACTGACACACAGCCACCATTAACAAGCCATAGGCCAATACTGACAGCAGAACATGCACCACCATCAGAGTGGGTGAATGAAAAATGTGTTCCACCGGAGTCAACCAGCCCACCAGAACCGAGATAATGGTAAAGGGCAGAATCGTGACCAGCAGTATTTCAGAAGGCTTGCGCAGACTACTGAGCAACACCACCAGCGTGACGATCAGTGTCGTCATGGAACTGATCGTGAAAATGCCAAGATTGGTTCCCTTATCGCTGTGAATGGAAAAATAGAGCGATAAAGCATGCAATACAGCTCCGGCTGAGGTGGCCAGTAACACCCTGTTTCGGGCGCCACCGTGACCAGTAATTCTTCCCCACTGGCAGGCCATTCCCACCGCATAAAAAATGATGGCACCGATGCTCACGAGCATGACATTCATTGAATCGTTATAACCTCCATCTGAAATTTTCCTGGTGGCGAAACCGTCAAAAAGCCACTTCGGAAGATGCAAACCAGAGCTTGCCATGTCCAAATCTACACAAGAACCCGTTTGTTTTCATCCATCAAGCAGAAATACTGTCCGTACCGAGACCCGATGCTGCCCCTTTTGCCCGGGATTGGATATAATGGTCGACATCTACCCACATACACCTTACGTCATGGTATTTCCAAGGTAACCGGATGTTCGAGAATTTAACCGAACGCCTGTCGCAGACGCTTCGTAACGTCACCGGCAAGGCGAAACTGTCTGAAGACAACATTAAGGACACTCTCCGCGAAGTTCGCAAAGCTCTGCTGGAGGCTGACGTTGCCCTGCCTGTGGTCAAGGAGTTCATCAGCCGGATCAGGGAACGGGCGATTGGCCAGGAAGTACAGGCCAGCCTGAGTCCGGGTCAGGCCTTCGTCAAGATTGTTCAGGCAGAACTGATTTCGGTCATGGGCGAAGCCAATGACCAGTTAAACCTGTCGACTCAGCCTCCTGCCGTCTTGCTGATGGCCGGACTGCAGGGTGCCGGTAAAACCACCTCTGTGGCCAAATTGGGTAAATTCTTAAAGGAACGCCACAAAAAATCCGTTATGGTCGTCAGTGCTGACGTATACCGTCCTGCAGCGATCAAACAGCTGGAAACTCTGGCGAGTGAAGTCGGCGTGGATTTCTTCCCATCCAACATTGAGCAAAAGCCTGTTGATATTGCCACAGCAGCCATTCAGGAGGCTCGCCTGAAGCATATCGACGTAGTCATTGTCGATACTGCCGGCCGCCTGCACATCGACAGCGACATGATGACAGAAATTCAGGCACTGCACAGTGCCGTTAATCCTGTCGAAACCCTGTTTGTAGTTGACGCCATGACCGGTCAGGATGCCGCCAATACCGCCAAGGCCTTTGGCGACGCTCTGCCCCTGACCGGTGTCATTCTGACCAAGGCAGATGGTGACGCACGTGGTGGTGCCGCCCTGTCTGTTCGCCACATTACCGGCAAGCCGATCAAATTCATGGGAGTCGGTGAAAAGACAGACGCTCTGGACCCCTTCCACCCGGATCGTATTGCTTCCCGAATCCTGGGCATGGGTGACGTTCTCTCTCTGATTGAAGAAGCTGAACAAAAGCTCGACAAAAAGAAAGCCGACAAACTTGCCAGCAAACTGAAAAAGGGAAAAGGCTTTGACCTGGAAGACTTCCGTGACCAACTTCAGCAGATGAAGAAAATGGGCGGACTGGCAGGGGTTATGGACAAACTTCCCGGAATGCCGGGTATGCCTGCCAACGCGGCGGGCCAGATGGACAACAAGATTTTCATTCAGATGGAAGCCATCATCGACTCTATGACACCGACTGAACGTGCCAACCCGGACATTATGAACGGCTCCCGCAAAAAACGTATTGCCACAGGTTCCGGTACCCAGATTCAGGACATCAATCGCCTGATCAAGCAGCACAAGCAGATGAGCAAAATGATGAAGAAAGTCACCAAAAAAGGCGGCCTGACCAAGCTGATGCGCGGTCTGGGCGGCATGAAAGGTCAGATGCCCGGTGGCATGGGTGGAATGTTACCTCCCGGTGGCGGGAAGAAGTTCCCTTTCTAACTCTTTCTGAACCAAAGCATGACCAGCTTGCCTGAGGCAGGCTGGCCATTTAATCCGCATCACGTGCATTTTATTACACCCGGCCAAGCCTGCTTTCTTGCCAGTCTGACCCACAGAGCATGCCCTGCCCCCTCACCATGAGAGTTTCCACAGCAAGATAAGTGTCAAGCATATTGTCAGCAGGACGGTTATTCCTTAGAATATGCGCCCTTCATGGCTCACTGTCAGTGTTCCATGAGGCTGGAGGCTTCCGAGCCCTCAGAGACAAGCGTTGCCGGACATCACGATTACAGGAAATTATTCCATGGTAACAATTCGTTTAGCTCGCGGCGGTTCCAAAAAGCGTCCGTTCTACCACCTGACTGTTGCTGACAGCCGTAAGGCTCAAGGTGGCCGTTTCATCGAGCGTGTAGGTTTCTTCAACCCTACAGCCCGTGGTCAGGAAGAACGTCTGCGTGTGGATCAGGAGCGTGTTGAGTTCTGGCTGGGCCAGGGCGCTACCGTATCCGACCGCGTTAGCAAGCTGCTGAAAGAATCCAAAGCAGCCTGAGGTCAGGTTTGAACCACCATGAGCCGTGTAGAGCAGCCGAGAGCTGTTTAAGAGCCATGAGCCGTTTAACCATCACCTCAAAAAGGAACAGAACCAGTGAATAAAGCATCAGCAACCGCTCAACCCAAACAGGTTGTCCTCGGAAGTATTACTGGTGTGTACGGAGTAAAAGGCTGGGTAAAAGTGTATTCACACACCAACCCCATGACCAACATTCTGAACTACAAACACTGGATTTTGCGCCAGGATGGTCGCCAGCGGACCATTGAAGTCGATCAGGGACGCCGTCAGGGCAAGGGTCTGGTCGCACACATCGCCGGATGCGATGACCGGGATATCGCCCGCCAGTTTACTGGTGCGGAAATCCTGATCGCTGAAAGCGAACTGCCCCCGCTGGCTGATGACGAGATTTATTGGCATCAGCTTGAAGGTCTGGAAGTGAAAACCGCTGACGAAGCGGGCAAGGAACTTCTGCTGGGCAAAGCCAGCCATCTGATGGAAACAGGAGCCAACGACGTACTGGTCATCAAAGCCTGTAAGGGCAGCATTGACCGACGCGAGCGGCTGGTACCCTGGTTACCGGATCAGGTGATTCTGGAAGTGAATCCGGAAGCAGGGTTCATTCGGATTGACTGGGATCCGGAATTTTAACCGTTATGAGTGAAACTGACATGGACAGCCCTGAGCTGAAAGGCCCGGAGCCTGCGAACAGCCCTGAGCCGTTAAGCAGCCCTGAGCCGTTAAACAGCCATGAACATTCACCCATAACAGCAGATATGTGGTTCGGCGTTGTAACCCTCTTCCCGGAAATGTTTCGGGCCATTACTGATCACGGCATATCCGGCCGGGCTGTAAAGGAGGGGATCGTCTCAGTGAAAACCTGGAACCCCAGAGACTTCACTCACGACAAACACCGAACTGTGGATGACCGACCTTACGGCGGTGGTCCCGGCATGTTGATGAAAATTCAACCTCTGCGTGACGCCATCCATGCAGCCAAAAAAGCTGCTGGAACCGATGCCACGGTAGTATACCTGTCTCCCCAGGGACGCCTGCTTGATCAGGCCGGGGTTCAGGAGCTGGCCGCCAAAAAACGGCTTATTCTGGTATCGGGGCGGTATGAAGGTATTGATGAGCGTGTAATCAACGAAGAAGTCGACGAGGAATGGTCGATCGGTGATTACGTGTTAAGTGGTGGCGAACTCGCCTCCATGACTCTGATTGATGCAGTTTCACGCTTTGTACCGGGCACCCTGGGTCACAAGGATTCCGCACTAGAGGACTCCTTTGCTGATGGCCTGCTGGATTGTCCGCACTATACCCGCCCCGAAATTTTCAAGGGGCAGAAAGTGCCGGAGGTCCTGTTGTCTGGGGATCATGCAAAAATTCGTGCATGGCGCCTCAAACAAGCACTGGGCAGAACCTGGTTGAGAAGACCGGACCTGTTGCAAGACAGGAAACTGACCCGCGAAGAGGAAAAACTGTTGTCTGAATTTATTCAGGAACATCCTTCTTCGGATAGCCGCAGCAAGGCAGACTCGACGAGCGGAACACTTGACTAACGGGAGCAAAATTTAAAATGAGCAAGAACAGAATCATTGAAGCGCTCGAACAAGAGCAGATGACCAAAGAAATCCCGAGCTTCGGCCCTGGTGACACCTTGGTTGTACAAGTTAAGGTTAAAGAAGGCAACCGTGAGCGTCTGCAGGCGTTCGAAGGTGTCTGCATTGCCAAGCGTAATCGTGGCCTGAACTCCGCTTTCACCGTTCGCAAGATTTCCAGCGGTGTTGGCGTTGAGCGTGTTTTCCAGACATACAGCCCCCTGATCGCTTCTATCAATGTGAAGCGCCGCGGTGACGTACGTCAAGCCAAGCTCTACTACCTGCGTGCTCTGAGCGGTAAAGCAGCTCGTATCAAGGAAAAGCTCAACTAAGAGTCGTTTTCGCATCTCGCGAAAAGGACTCTTCAGGGTTCTCCAAAACCCGGAGCAAGACGCTCAGGGTAATATAAGTTCTGACAATCCGGCAACCTTGTCAGTCCATAAGAAAAGCGACGAAAGTCGCTTTTTTTTATGATTTAAAAACAGAAAACAGTTCTATCTACAAGCTTTTATTGTTTTCTTTACGACCCCCTCTTATACCGCAATAATAGGGGCATAGACCCCATATACAGATAATAATGACCGACACCCTAACAGAACTGTTTCTCAATCATCTCTGGCTTGAGAAAGGCCTTAGCGAAAACACCCGCTCGGCCTATAAACACGATATAGAACAGTTCTCTGCCTGGCTTGCCCAGAACCAGCTCACAATCGAGAAATCATCGACTTCGGACCTGACCGACTATCTGACCTGGCGACACACACAAAACTTTCGACCCAGCTCGACAGCCAGAGCATTATCCAGCCTACGCGGCTATTATCGTTACCTGCTAAGAGAAGACAGGGTCAATCGGGACATTACTCAAACTATTGAGATGCCCAAACAGGGTCGGCCACTACCCAAATCCCTGACAGAAGCTGACGTTGAAAACCTTCTCGCTGCGCCTGATCTTGATACTGAAATAGGTATGAGAGATCGGTGCATGCTCGAGCTACTCTACGCTTGCGGGCTCAGGGTATCGGAGCTGGTCAACCTCAGCCTGAATCAAATTAATCAAAGACAGGGCATCGTCCGCATTCAGGGCAAGGGGGATAAAGAGAGACTGGTACCTATGGGTGAAGAAGCCCTGAACTGGCTTCACCGTTACCTGAAAGAAAGCAGACCCTCTCTGATCAGCGACCCTGAGAATCGAGTACTGTTTCCCGGCCGAAACGGCAACCCGATGACGCGTCAGACATTTTGGCACAGGATCAAACAACATGCTTTCACAGCCAACATTCAGAGCACGGTTTCACCCCACGTTCTACGACACGCCTTTGCTACTCATCTGTTAAATCACGGAGCCGACCTTCGGGTAGTCCAGCTTCTCCTCGGACACAGCGACCTTTCAACCACCCAGATATATACCCACATTGCCCGGCAACGGTTGCATGAACTGCATGAATCTCACCACCCCAGAGGCTGAATCTATCTTCAGCCTTTCTTAGCAAAATAAATACAACGGCAACCACCCCTTAATTCATATAAACTATGTTTGTCGTTAATTTTAAAGTTTCTTTTGAAATCAGCCATACTCACATGAATGGATCAAATCAAGTAACATGTAATCCATACTTTATGTTGTTAAAATTTACTTTTTAATTAACTTAAAAAATAATCATCAAACATTTGAACGCCAAAACACAAGATTAATTTTTCATTAACCTAACTCAATAAAAAATCAGTTAATTCGATACATACATACATTTTCATTTATAAACTCGGCACAAAAATCCAGATTAACAATGGAAAAACTGATACCAGCCACATCAGATCTGAAATACCAAAAGATTTCAAGCATTTAAAAAGCAGCTGCTTTTTATAACAATCAAAAGACATCAGCCTTTTGATTAAACAGTAAGGGTTAATATCTGAAAACATTGAAAAGGCTTGCATTTTGAACTTACCGGACCCCATCAGGCTCTATCCGGGACCCTGGGCAGTTGTAGCACTTTTTATAGCACTGTCGCTTTTCCCTTCTGCCGTCATATCAACAGCTCAGGCGTCCGACAAATATGAAAAGTTAGCTAATATGTGTCGTGCCTGTCATGGTCAGGATGGCAGTAATGAGTTCAATACCATCCCGAATCTCAAGTGGCAGAATCGAGATTACCTCATAACTCAATTAAGAGCTTTCAAAAGTGGAAAACGACAGGACATCACCATGACCAAAGTTGCCCAGCTGCTCAGCGAAGAAGACATGTTGCGCCTTGCTGACTTTTTCTATGAAGGCAAAAAACCGTGAGTCGGCATACAGCCTTGAGCTTATGTACAACCTCTGCAATCTGAACAAAACGGCTGCATGCCAAAAGGTTAACCGGATACCAAATAATGAACAGAAGAAATTTTCTGCAGCATGCACTGACCGCATCCGCTGCTTCTATCTTGCCTGTAAGATGGGTATTTGCTGAAAAACGCCCTTCAGGTCTGAAACCTGTTGATATCTCCACAATGAAATGGACCAAGGCAGAAGATCTGCCTGATTATTACACGATCCTGAACACCAACCCATTGAATGCCCATCCCGCTGAACACCTGCTGGACCCGGCCATCACACCGGCAAACGTATCATTCGTACGCTGGAATGGTTCGATGCCGGATTTTGACAAGATAGACCCGAAGACCTGGACTCTTACTGTCGACGGCGAATCAGTCGTCAAATCCAGGACATACACCATCAATGAGCTCAAGAGCAAGTTCAAACACCGCACACAGAATCTGGTTCTGGAATGTGGCGGCAACAGCCGTAAAAACTTTTTCCCCGGCACCAAAGGTAACCAATGGAATAACGCAGCTGTTTACTGCTCAGAATGGACCGGTGTCCTGCTTAGCGACGTACTAAAAGACTGCGGAGTGAAAGAGGACGCAGTTTACATCGGTCACCACGGCATTGATAAACATTTGAGCGGCAAAGGCCCTGCCATTTCCCGCGGTGTTCCTATTGAAGCAGCTATGAATGATAACGCTCTGGTCGCCTGGGCCATGAACGGTGATGATATTCCATTTCGCCATGGCTACCCTCTGCGTATTGTCTTTGCTGGCCGTCCGGCCTCCGTATCCCAGAAGGCGGCCACCGGCATTAGCATTCGAAACAAGGTTCATGATGGCACCAAAATGGAAGCGCCTGCCTACCAGGTGCCCAAGTATCCTATAGCACCCGGAGAGAAAGTGCCCAATGAGGACTTTGAAATCATTGAAGAAATGATCGTCAAGTCCTTGATCACATTCCCGCAGACCGGGGTTGAACTGCCATTGGGTAAAACTCAGGAAGTCAGGGGTCACGCCTGGGCTGGTTTGCGAGAAGTCGTCAAAGTTGAAGTAAGTTATGACTATGGTACTCGCTGGCATGAAGCCGAATTGAGACAACCAGTCAACAAGGGGGCCTGGCAACAGTGGCGTATCAATCTGAATCTGCCAAGGCAGGGTTACTATGAAATCTGGGCCAAAGCCACCGACAGTAAAGGGGATTCCCAGCCTGTGGTGCAACCCCAGTGGAACCCAAAGGGCTATCTCTTTAATGGCTGCCACCGGATTGCAGTGAGGGTTGCCTGATGTCGGGCTTCAGGCATCTCAGAATATTGCTGGTCTCTGCGTTATTTTCCGGAGCAGCTACGGCCGCATCTGATGAAGCGCCAAAAAAAGAATACCCCATTGACCCCAAATCCGGACTGAAAATGGCTCCGGGCTGGGAGATGGTTAACGCCCAGTGCAACGCCTGCCATAGCAGTCTTATTGTCAGTCAGCATAGTGGCGACAAAAATGCCTGGCGTGAGACCCTGCAGTGGATGATAGATACCCAGGGACTCTGGGATCTTTCTGAAACCTGGGAGCCGATCCTGGACTATCTCAGCACCCACTATGGTGTTTCAGATATTGATATGAAGACTTTTCGAAGACTACCCCTTGACCCAGCCTCAATGCCTCCACCCAGAAAGTAAGGACCCAACATGTTGAAATCTATTGCTATACCCGTTGCAGCCATAGTAGGTGAATTACTATCAGCAATGCCAGCTCAGGCAGAAAACTCGCTAAAACCAGACCTGCTCAATGGCGAGCAACTGGCCAGGCGGATGCCTATATGCAGGCCACAGCCGGCCAACTCTCTGAACAGGACATTATCGATGTTGCCGCCTACTACGGCTCCCTTCAGCCTGATAACCTGAAGAGCAAAGCCGAAAAGGCATTGAGCCATTAAATTCGCTCCCTCTGACAATTAACGCTCAATCTCCGGGCAAACTGAATTTTATCATCGACGGCAGATTAAACTGACAAACACGATATAGAGTCTAAACTTCTGCTCCAGAATCTACGATCTTATTGGCAGTAGCTGCCTGACTTGCTACACACTGCCGTTCAAGAAAAAAACAATACCCAAGAGGATGACTCATGCGTCTATGTACCCTGATTTTCACTGCCAGTTTGGCGATGGCAAACTTTTTGCCTACTGCACAAGCAGCAGATCAAGCCACTGAAGAGGTCCAAAGTACCATTGCCGACGAACTGAAAGCTCTGGACCCCAACATTCCTATTACAAGTATTGAAAAAAGTGATTGGGAAGGCGTATTCAAGGTATTTCTGAAAGGCGGCAGTGTGATCTATACCAATAAAACCGGCAAACTGCTACTGCGTGGCGACATGCTGGAAATCAGAGATGGCCAGATCATCAACTTGACTGAAGAGATCCGTAATAAAGCCGTGGCCGATCAATTGAAAACGCTGAATAAAGAAGATCAGGTTGTCTTTTCACCCGAGGGAGAGACCAAAGGCGTTATTTATGCCTTTACAGATGTGGACTGTGGCTACTGCCGCAAGCTCCATCAGGAACTGCCAGAACTCAATAACATGGGCATAGAAGTCCGTTATCTGGCCTTCCCCAGAGGCGGCGTAAAATCCCCTGCCTACGCCAAAATGGTGGAAGCCTGGTGCTCACCCGATCGAAAACAAGCCCTTTCAGAGCTGAAAAACGGCAAAGACATTTCCAGCCATGCCTCCAAAGAGGACAAAGAAAAAAACCAATGCGAAGTTCTGGTTGATGAGCAATTAAAGCTGGGCCTGACTCTTGGCGTAAGTGGAACTCCCGCTCTATTCCTTGAGAGCGGCAAAGCCATACCCGGCTACCGCCCAGCCGCAGGGATTGCCAGAATGATGGGAATCACACCTCCCCCCGCTGTTGAACCCGCCCCTGCCGCTGAAGCTTCTGATTCCAAAAAATAGAGAACAGCAGGGTATGGACCTGCTCCGTATTACCCGTTTCCACTCAGCATAAGATCAGCGAACAACCATACGGCTCCATCCAATCTCCATCCAAACTTTTAAAGGTCACTGCGCTCCCAACGAGGGGCTATGGATGGAGAATTTCGCGAGTTTAGTTAAAAGAAAACCGGAAAGAGGCTTCCAGACTGTCAAGAAAGAACCTTGCTAGTGCTATCGTTCAGGACTGCAGTACCGTTATGGCTGAGCATTTCTAATGCTCTGACACATAGCTTCCGACCGTCGACAATAATGGCGAAAAGCCCCAAACAGTTCAGGCAGACTATCGCTCTCAAGGCCGGTTTGTGGCTATAATCCCCGATCCATTGATAAAAACCAGAGTGCTTTCTGTTTCTGAAAGCCGTCGACACAGACAGTGAGTTGAGATCAGCTCACGGGGGATAACAGTTTGAAACCGGTCAAAGTAGGAATATGTGGCCTGGGTACCGTCGGCAGCGGTACGTTTAATGTACTGACACGCAATGCCATTAACATTGCTGCACGAACTGGCAGACCCATCACTGTAGAGCAGATTGGTGCCCGTCGGGACAACCCCGCTGCTGATACCTCGACCACCCGGGTTACCCGTGACATTTTTGATGTCGCCCGTAATCCTGAAGTGGACATTCTGGTTGAAACCATTGGCGGATACGACGTTGCCAAGGAACTCATTCTCACAGCGATCCAACACGGCAAGCACGTTGTCACGGCCAACAAAGCCCTGATAGCCGAACATGGCAATGAGATTTTTCAGGCTGCCCGTGAAAAAAATGTCGTGGTTGCCTATGAAGCGGCAGTGGCAGGTGGAATCCCGGTCATTAAGTGCCTGAGAGAGGGTCTGGCAGGCAACCGGATTAACTGGCTGGCGGGCATTATCAATGGAACAGGTAATTTTATTCTAACTGAAATGGGCGACAAGAATCGTTCATTTGAAGAAGTACTTGCTGAAGCCCAGGCGCTGGGATATGCAGAAGCGGACCCCACCTTTGATGTAGAGGGTATTGATGCCTGCCATAAACTCACCATAATGGCTTCAATAGCCTTTGGTATTCCCCTGAACTTTGAGCGTGCCTATACAGAAGGTATCAGCCGCGTAACCCCGGCAGATATTCAATATGCGCAAGAGCTGGGCTATAGAATCAAACATCTGGGCATTGCCCGACAGAGTATTGAAGGCGTTGAACTCAGGGTTCACCCGACCTTGATTCCCGCTTCCCGTCCACTAGCCAATATCAACGGAGTATTGAACTCTGTTGTAATCAATGCTGATGCCATCGGTGAAACCATGATGGTAGGGCCCGGTGCTGGTGCCGAACCGACAGCCTCTTCCGTTGTTGCTGACATCATGGACATTGCCAGAGCATTAGCAGCGCCCGAAGCAACCCCTAACCCGCTGGGCTTTTCTGAAGAGGCGTTAAAAAGCACTCCGGTTCTGTCCATTGGTGAAACTCTGAGCCCCAACTACCTGCGCATCCATGCTGACGACCACCCAGGTGTCATGAATGCCATTACCCAAATTTTCAGTGACCACGGGATCAATATTGACGCCATCACCCAAAAAGCGATCCGTGAAAGCGATGGCTTCGCTGATATTGTCATCCTGACTCAAACCATCAAAGAGTCGGCACTGGATAAAGCCATTGTTGAAATTGAAGACCTGATCGATATCCAGGCCCCTGTTACACGCATTCGTGTTGAGACAATGGCCTGAAAACTGTCATTTGTCAGACAGATTCAGATTGAATTCCTGAGCGTATAAACCCCAGGGTTTATGCAAAAGAGTGAGGCTGAAGTCTTACTCTTCATGGCATAACAGCCATGAACTCACAAACAATAGATGGAATAGACCGTGAAATACATCAGTACCCGGGGACAGGGTGGAGAAAAAAGTTTTCAGGAAGTACTTCTGGCCGGGCTGGCCGAAGACGGTGGCTTGTATATCCCTGCCGAACTGCCCCAGTTTGATCAAGACAAAATTCGCTCACTAAGAGGCCTGCCCTACAACGAACTGGCCTTTGAAGTCATCAAACCATTTGTGGCGGGTGAGATTCCTGACGACAAACTGAAGGAAATGATAGACGACAGCTATGCAACGTTTGCCCATGAAGCGGTTGCACCGTTAATTCAACTGAAAAGTCACCAGTGGGTTATGGAACTGTTCCATGGCCCGACCCTGGCTTTTAAAGATTTTGCCCTGCAGCTGCTGGGCCGATTACTGGACTACACTCTCACCGAGAGAGGTGAACGAGCTGTTGTTCTCGGCGCCACCTCCGGTGACACTGGCTCAGCAGCTATTGAAGGTTGTCGACACAGTGAAGCACTGGATATTTTTATCCTGCATCCCTACCAGAGAGTCTCTGAAGTCCAGAGACGACAAATGACTACTGTTTTAGATAGCAACGTTAACAACATCGCTGTTCAGGGTAACTTTGATGATTGTCAGGCCATGGTCAAACAGTGCTTTGCCGATCAATCTTTCCTGCCAGATTCATCAGAAAAAAACTCGTCCGGAAAAAAGACTCGCCTGGTGGCTGTCAACTCTATCAACTGGGCCCGCATCATGGCTCAGGTGGTTTACTACTTCCATGCAGCGCTGGAGTTGGGTGGCCCGGACAGAGAAGTTTCCTTTTCGGTACCCACCGGCAACTTCGGTGACATCTACGCGGGTTATATTGCCCGTGGTATGGGACTGCCAGTCAATAAACTGATTGTTGCCACCAACCGTAACGACATTCTGCACCGCTTTTTCCAGAGCAACGACTATAGCAGGCAAGGCCTGGAACACACCCTGTCGCCTAGCATGGATATCATGGTCTCAAGCAACTTTGAACGCCTGCTGTTCGACCTTCAGGATCGGGATGGCAATGCCCTTGCCAAACAGATGGCAGACTTCGAAAAAACTGGCAAGCTGGTAGTTTCACAACAGCGCTGGCAGAAGATCCGGGAGTTATTCGACAGCAGTCGTAGTGCTGATCAGGACACCTGCGATGCCATCAAAGACCTGTTTGATCGCACTGAATATTTAGCCGACCCTCATACCGTTATCGGTATCAGAGCGCTGGAAGAAGTTGACACAGACAGCCGTATTCCCAATGTTGTTCTGGCAACAGCTCACCCGGTGAAGTTCCCCGAAGCCATTGAAAAAGCCGGTCTTGATGCTCCGGTACTGCCTCATCACCTGAGGGACCTTCCAGAGCGTGAAGAGCGTTATGAGGTGCTGGATAACGACCTGAACACTGTGAAAAGTTATATTCAGAGTCATCTGACTCGATAAATCTTTGCGCAGGCAGCGTATCCCATGTTGCTGCCTGCTCTCATTTACCGCAATAACGATCCTGTGCTCCGTTCCTCTCTGTGATAGAGTAAGTCGATACTTTTTTACTGCAGATAATCCAGAACTGTCATGCCGCTTCAGATCATTAGACGCACCAGCAACCCCTACCCATTAACTGATGGCATCCACCCCCTTCTCGCCCGTATATACAGTGCCCGGGGCATCAATCACCCTTCAGAAATCAGCCGCCAGCTAAAGGGTCTTCAGAGCTATAAAAGTCTCAAGGACATCGAAAAAGCAGCCAGTCTTCTGGCCGACGCTGTCTGTAAGCAGCAGCGTGTTTTAATCGTCGGAGACTTTGATTGCGACGGAGCCACCAGCAGTGCACTGGGTGTTCTGGCCTTAAGGCAGATGGGCGGAATAGCAGATTACCTGGTGCCTAACCGTTTTGAGTACGGTTATGGCCTGACACCGGAGATTGTTCAGGTCGCCAGACAATACCAGCCAGACGTTCTGGTCACCGTCGACAATGGTATCTCCAGCGTAGACGGCGTAGCAGCAGCAAAATCCCAAGGCTGGAAAGTCATCGTTACGGATCACCATCTGGCCGGCGAACAGATTCCAGAAGCAGACGCCATCGTCAACCCCAATCAGCCAGACTGTCCTTTCAACGGTAAAAACACCGCCGGGGTGGGCATTATTTTTTACGTTATCTGCGCCCTGAGAACCGAGTTGCGCAGACGGGGCTGGTTTGAAGGAAAAACCGAGTTCAACCCTTTTCAGTTACTGGATCTCGTTGCATTGGGAACGATTGCTGACGTTGTCAGTCTGGACGCCAACAACCGCATTCTGGCCTATCAGGGTCTGGCAAGAATTCGTGCAGGACATTGTCGTCCGGGGATTCAGGCACTGATTGAGATCTCAGGCCGACAGCAGTCCCGCCTGACCTCTTCCGACCTGGGGTTTGCCCTGGGACCTCGCCTGAATGCAGCAGGACGTCTGGATGATATGTCCACCGGTATTGAATTATTACTGACAGAGCGCATCGAAACGGCACGGGAACTGGCCGCTGAGCTGGATGGCCTCAACCGGGACAGAAAAGAGATTGAAGCGGGAATGCAAGTCGAGGCCATGAGCCACCTGTCCAGTTTGGAACTGGATAAGCATTCCGACTTACCCTGGGGCGTCAGTCTTTTTCGGGAAGGCTGGCATCAGGGTGTCGTAGGGATTCTGGCCTCAAGGGTGAAAGAGAAATTGCACCGCCCGGTGATTGCCTTTGCAGAAGCCGATAATGGCGAAATCAAAGGTTCAGCAAGGTCCATAAAAGGTCTGCACATGCGTGATGCTCTGGACAGTGTTGCCCGGGAAAACCCGGGGCTGATCATCAAATTCGGCGGCCATGCCATGGCGGCAGGTCTGAGCATTTATAAAGAAGATTTTGAAGCATTCTCAGCGGCCTTTGACCGTATTGTTAAGCAGGAGCTCTCTTCTGAGCAGCTTGAAGCAGAAATCCATACCGATGGTGAACTGGGTGCCTCTGAACTGACTATGGATACAGCTCAACTGTTACGAGATAGTGGGCCATGGGGACAGAATTTTCCGGAGCCTTCCTTCGACGGTCGCTTTCAGATCATTCAGCAGAGACTGGTAGGCCAAAAACATCTGAAGATGGTGCTTAAGCTGCCTTCCTCAGAATATTATGTCGATGCCATTGCCTTTAACATTGACCCCGGTCAATGGCCAAACCAGAACATAAAAACAGTTAATGTGGTTTATAAACTGGACATCAACGAATTTCGAGGCCAGCAGAGCCTGCAGTTGATCGTTGATCACCTGGAATCAGCCTGAGCCTCCAAGGTAGAGAGGGTATTGCAAATTAGTGAGCTTTATGGTGCTGACAGCAGGGAGGCCGCTCTGTCATTGTTCTTTGCAGATTTCTCAACTACTTTAGTGGCTATACCACTGTTTCCTGAAGACACAAAAAAAATGACTGAGTCCCGAATTTCCGGTATTGCTGCCCCTCTTATTGTTTTAATCGTTTCATTAGGTCTATTGGTTCCGGGAATCACCCAACCCCTGATCACGCTTCAGGCAGATATGAGCCAACAGGTCTTGGTCATAGAAGGTCAGAAAATTATGGAACAACAGTCCATTCACCCTGCCCTGCTGGCCATGGCCAACCAGTTTCTCTCTAATCTGAAGATGGATGGCCAGAGCCGGATTTATGACAAAACCCGAAGCATTCTCGGCACTGCCAGTGACCTCTGGAATTTTGGCTACAAGTTTGTAGCCATTCTGATCCTGACCTTCAGTGTCCTGATCCCTGCCATTAAAAGTTTACTTTTGCTGGCGTCCTGTCATCCCTCATCACGAAGGGTCGCACTTAAAGTAAATGCTGTGCTCGGTAAATGGTCTATGGCGGATGTGTTCGCAATGGGGGTTATAGTCGCCATGCTGGCCGCCAATGCCAATACTTCAGAAAGCGCTCTGTTGAGCTTTCAGGCAGAGCTGCATTGTGGATTTTATTTGTTTGTCGCCTACTGTCTGGTTTCAGGATTGGCAGGGCAGTTGTTGTTGAAAAATGGGTGCTTGAAGGATGGGTGTTTGAAAGAAGAATCATTGAAAGAGCAGTGATACAACTGCTCAATCTTCCATCTCACTCACCTGAAGCTCCAGAGCATCAATTGAAATTTTAATCTCAGCCAGACAGATGATCAGGGAAATCAGTAAAGCCAACAAGCTGATGCCAAAAATGATGAAACCCACCTGATATTGACCCAGATGAAGAAGAAACATAACCAAAACACAGCAGATAAAGCTGACAATACCAGCCCCCTGCATGTGCTTGATGAGTATCATTCGTCGTCTAAGGTTTTCCATCTGGCCTTTGATGTGAGGGTTGTCGGGATGCTTCTTAAACTCACCGTGAAGGTTTCTGATCAATGAAGCCAGAGCCAGAAACTTGTTGGTATAGGAAAGAAATAACAGAGAAATAGCCGGAAACAGCAAAGCGGGAGTTGTTAGATTCAGCTCCATAGGACCTTATCTGAAATGACATGTTAAGGGGTGTCATATTATATCCTTCTGCCCCTGCGTTCAAACAGCTCTAACTGCTGCATCTGCCCGGAGGTTCTCAAGTCCAGCAGCCTTACTCCCACCCCGAGTAGACGTACAGGCTTATTTCCCCTCTGCCAGGCTCGAATCACTAATGACTGAAAGTGTGCTTCCGGTGTTTGATCATCCCACTCTATCATTTCCTCAAGTGTCGTCTGGGTGAAATCATTGAACTTTACTTTTACAAACCGCTTGGTGACCGAATATTCATTCCTGATTGCCTGAAAACGTTGCGACAGATCCTCGATCAGGGGTTTAACCTGAGTCAGTATTGACTGCTCATCGTGCAAATCTTCATCAAAAGTATGTTCAACAGATAACGACTTCCGCCTTCTATCCAGCTCCAGCGCACGATCATCCACACCTCTGGACAGCTCCCAGAGGCGTTCGCCAAAACTGCCAAACCAACGACATAACTCAACCGGAGAGTATTGCCGCAACATGCCACAGGTCATAATCCCTTTGTTATGGAGCTTTTGAGCAGTCACCTTACCCACACCGTGTATCTTCTCAACGGGCAATTCAAAAACAAAATCCCGGACCTGATCGGGCGTGATCACACAAAGACCGTTTGGCTTGTTCCAGTCCGATGCCACCTTGGCCAGAAATTTGTTAGGGGCCACACCAACAGAAACATTGATGCCCACCTCTTCACAGACAGACTGCATGATTTCCCGGGCCATAAGTGTGCCACTGCCTCGACATTGACTGGATTGGGAAACATCCAGATAGGCCTCATCCAGCGACAGGGGTTCAATCATCTCAGTGTAACGATGAAAAATGGCATGCATTTGCCTTGAGGCGGCTTTATAGACATCAAACCGGGCGGGCAAAATAATCAACTCAGGGCAGAGTCTGAGTGCTCGATAAGAGGCCATAGCAGAATGCACGCCCGACTTGCGAGCTTCATAACTGCATGTGGCTATCACTCCCCGACGCTCGGCCTTCCCCCCCACAGCAAAGGCTTTGCCTGTTAAAGCAGGATCATCCCTCTCCTCTACAGAACAGTAGAAGGCATCTGCATCAACATGGAGAATTTTTCTCTGAACGGATTCATTCGGTTCCGGCATAGTGTGATTGGAAAATTTAGCGGAAATTATTGCACCAGCCTGTTAAGACTAACGATAGGAGAAATAGGAAACAATGATTTTTTACTGTTTTTTTATACAGCCCCATTTCTTACACTGCCCATTCACCCAAAAAGATAAAGCGCAACCCCGAATATCTACGTATTTTCAATCAGTTGATAAAATCGTCAAATCGCACTCCGTTTATATGCCCTCTCGGGGTCTGATGTCAAAAGAAGCGTCTCAACCAGCCTGGCAATCGGTTTGGGCGCGCTCACGGTCAAAAGATTAAGGCTTGAATATGCGCTTAACGGTGTTTAATACGCCGATCATCAGTTATCTGTTAAAGGCTCTGGCCAAAATGTGCCTGTTGATTTCCGGCTGGAAGGTCGAAGGTAACCAGCCCCGAGTACCCCGCTACATTCTGGTGGCCGCCCCCCATACCAGTAAATGGGACTTTTTTATCGGTATGGCCGTTGGCCTGAGCCACGGGATAGAAGCACACTGGCTGGGTAAATCCAGCCTTTTCCGGAGACCTCTAGGTTCTGTGATGCGCTGGCTGGGAGGGATACCGGTTGACCGGGACCGAAGGGGCAGTCTGGTAGATCAGAGTATCTGCTGTTTTAAAGGCAACAAACAACTGGGTCTGATCATTTGTCCTGAAGGCACTCGCTCTAAAGGTGATCGCTGGAGAACCGGTTTTTATCACATTGCCAGAGGGGCAGAAGTGCCAATCATTCTGGCCTATATGGACTTCCGGAAGAAAAAAGCCGGCTTTGGCCCCACCATCAAGCCCGGATGCAGCATGAAAAAAGATCTGGCTGAAATTCAGGCCTTTTATGACAAAAAGCAGGGAAAACACCCAAACTGTTTCAGCCCGGTTTTATAGCAGAATATAACATTCACATGCTGGTTTACTTTGAGTAACATTAAACGATGGAGTCGGCCATTATCCGCGAAAAACAGCTGAAGAAATGAAATCACCGGTAGAAGTCAGGAAATGCGACAATGTTTATACTGATCGACGTTGTCAGAATAAATCCGACCTGATTCGCAGATTACATTAAATATTGACAAACTGCGTAATTTCTGAGGATTGCCGAATCGACAAAAGCCTCATTATTTTTAAGGCGGGGAGAAGAAAACTCGAAAGCACGAGCATTATGTTCAATCAAGTCCAGCATATATTCGCGATCATTAAACAACGTTTTACTGGCGTATCCTAAGTAAACAATACTATGATTCATCAAACTTTTAATAATGTTTTTGTCGCCTCGGATTCTTTCACTAGCATACTTCAGAGCTTTTGGGCGCTTCGCGATAACGGCAGTGACAACCTCATCATAATCCGGAATTTCCGGGCTGACGTCTTGCATAGAACGGCTACGCCGAGTGACTGCGGCTATGATGACATCTTTATCACCCTTGAGTTCTTGACCTACATATTTCAGATCAATTGGATGTGCTGCAATGGCTTCTAATACAAGCTCTTTATCATTTCGAACCTGTTGACTGACATAATTCAGCCCGTCCTTCACCAAGGCTTTCCTGACCTTTTCTTTAATATCCGAAAACGACTGAGCCGGTGGAATATCAAACGTCAGTGTGTAATCACGTGATGGTTTGATAATGAAGTATTGACCTTTCAAATGGAGATAAAAATCCTCAAACGGTGGAATAGAGTAATTGGGATCTGCCAATAAAAAATGATGTAAGAGCTCCTTGCGAATGCTCTCATTCATCTCTTCACTCATTAACATTTCCCGCAGACTAACCTCCGGTTTTTCCCTGAAATATACTGAAGACCGACACTCCCCTAACCGCTCAGCGTAAAAAACAAACTGTTGAAGATGGCTACTTAATAACTGGCAGCATGCGGGACTAATACGGTAATCCCTCAGATAAAACATTGAGAAAAGACAATGCTGAAAGGTGAATCTATCAGCATCTGTCACAACATCGGGATTAAGACGTTGTTCAAGCAAGTTAAAATCCCAATGAGATTCTTCAAAAATGTCTGCGTTCTCAAAGAAGATATCAAGATCACAGATAGTCTCTAACACAATCATCAGTTTTTCAAAGGCATCCTGCATGTGTGGACTTGATTTCATTCGGGAGCATTCGACGATAATTTGACCGGCTGCAGCGTTGCAACGTACCTTCATGCTATCCGCATTTTCATCCAGTTCGATCGCTTTCAGTAATTGCACCAGAAACCACATACGCTTTGACTTGCCGTCTTTATGAATGCCATAAGGTTGATCAAACTGGTCAGAAAATTTTAGTCGTAAGGTTCGTTCTTTACCCCCCTCTGCCTGTTCAAGTAATTCGACGAGGCCAACGTGATTGCCCAATTCCAGGTTAACCATCAAGGCATCATCCATACTGACGACAGTCCCTGAGAGCTCTAATGCTTGCATGCATGCTTTGCCGGATGGCGTCAATAGTGATGCTTTTTCACCCTTAGCACCCGGGGTCGTGCAATCAACGTAGGTGATCTTCTTTTCCTGAAAAAACTGCCCCTGACCCGAGGCCAGAGTGACCGGTGCCAGTGCCTCCACAAAACGCTTATGCAGGGCAAAAATCAAGTCATGAACACTACGGACCTGCTCAGCCTCACGGAAGTGGAGTGCCTGAAGAGAGGATTGTAACTGATGGCAGGCGGTCACCCACTGACAGAACGCTCCCTGAAATATCAGCCCTTTTTCAGCGGTCTGCATTGGCAGAATGATACTTTCTAACCCGGATCGTACGGTTTCTTTCAGCATCTCTAGCCGGTTGTTCAGTACTGGTAATTCTCTTCGAAATAGCTTGACCTGGGGTGAACGCCTTCTGCTCGCCAGCCGCAAGAAGGCCAGGTAACCCTCCAACATTGCCTGAGCCCCATAAATCAGAAGATTAACGCTATCCTCGATCCCAGCCAGTAGCTTTGATCGTTGTGATGACATGCTCAGTTTTATCGGGTTTGCCAGACAATCCAGTCCACCGCCGGGGCCAAAAAGTGCCAACAGACGGGCATTTTGATCGGTGAGCCATTGAAAACCACTGGCGACGTGATGGAATGTGGCTTCAGGGGGAGACAAATCATCCCGTGACGG
The DNA here is from genome assembly GCF_024606225.1 of Endozoicomonas sp. ISHI1. Lineage (GTDB taxonomy): Bacteria > Pseudomonadota > Gammaproteobacteria > Pseudomonadales > Endozoicomonadaceae > Endozoicomonas_A. Next base: position 93,647 of record NZ_JAGRPU010000012.1, read on the forward strand.
GAGGGCTTTAGCTAACGGAACATCAGAAACCGCAGAAGACAGGCTTATGTGCCTGACCAGTTTCCCGGTAAGATCACCGGCAACAATAAAGGCACCGGGCTTACCGTTGAAGCGGGCGCAGGCCAGTGTTGCCTGTTGGCCATCCTGAGTGGCCAAGGCCGCAAACTGTTCACCGGCCAGCATCAGGGTTTTTTCTTCCTGTCTCATCAGGATCGCGGCATGATCATTAAATCCTGCTTCGGCCAGGACAAAACCTCCTGCCCACCTCAGGAACTCAGGCTCAAGCATCCACTCTTCAACGTGGTGAGCCAAGACAATGGCACCCTCTGGCATACTGCCTGCTTCTCGATTTTTGGCCAACCAGATGGATCCGGTGCAATAGCCTTCACTGATCCCCTCACCAATGGCAAGAGTCTCTTCGGGTATAAACATGGCAAAATCCATGCCGCCAGAGAGTCTGGTTACAGGGCGCACCTGCAGCAGGAACAGGCGACCCTGATGATCGATAGCAAACTCAACATCCACGGGGCAGAGTAACAGGTCTTCCAGCTCAGTCACCCTCTTCCTGAGTGCTGAAACCGTCTCATCACTGAGTCGCTGCCCGCCGTCGTCTGATGGAGAATCCGCATCATGGATTCTTGTTTCCGAATAACCGTTATTACCCTTGTTTTTGTAAAGGATGAAGCGGCTTGAAAGCGTCCCGGGAAAGTATTGAGAGCTGTCAGTTCCTTCTTTGCGAGAAATATCGATGCGGTGGGGCGTGTTGCCGGACTGTCCTGCCACTACGCCTCTGGGCTGACCGGGTGTGTACTCAACCCTGATGGTATCATCCTGAAAAGACTGAAAGCTCATGACGACCCCACCGTATTGGCAGTCAATGCACTGCTGAATGATCAGCGCCATGGGGGGCGGTATCACTCCTGGACAGACTTCAGGCCGATAACCTGAGGCCATGACCTTAAGGCAGGTCAGCAAAACATCGTCTTCTTCCTGAACTACAGAGAGGTATTTGCCTGCCTGGGCATCACCGTAGTTATCTTCATTGATACCAGAACTGCGGACAATCACTGGCTGTGATCTGGTCATTTCGTCCAGCTGACAGCGCAGCCCCCTGATGAGTCGGGCCGCTTCAGACTCTTTAACCTGTTCGTAAAAGTCACTACTGGCAACAAATTGCGCGATACCTGCCAACCATTTACCCTTTTCGCTTTGCTCTGAAGGAGGCAATGTATTCAGATATTCCCGAATGTTCGTCAGGCTGCTCTCTGCCGCTGACCCAGTGGCAACCTCGGGGAGATAGGGGGCTAAACAACGAATATCCAGAGGGTGTTGTTCAAGATCATGCATTACCTGAGCTGTTACACATTGGAACGGTGGGACAGGCAGTCCTGATGCCTGCATGCGCCGCAAAAACATCCCCTTGCCCCCAAGTTGTTCCCGGATGGGGGGAGAGTTTAAACGGCAGCTGCGCTTGGCCAGTAGCCTTGGATCGTTTGAAAAGCCACTGGTTTCAAGACAACTCAAATACCTTTTGGGTGAAAGGTCAGCCCCGGTATTCTTATCCAAATGAATGGTCCGGGGTTGATAATCCAATTTTTCAGACCGAGTAGGTAACATCAAGATATCTCTCTAACTTTAGTATTCATCCACGATTGAATAGCTGGTGCCTGAGTTTTTAATGATCGACCGGCCAGCAGGTCGTCAATAAACTGCTGTCTTTTGACCATGATGTTTTTATAAAGTTCACTCGTCAGCCTGAAGAACGCAATAGAAAGAACAGCAATAAGCTGGCAACACGGTTTGCACTAGCAGCCTGTCGGACTTAAGCGTCCGTAGCGAGGATTGCAAGAAATTGAGGATAAAAATTTCTGCTTCTGAGGAGAATAGCGAGCTATTTGACGAAGAAGCAGGAATTTTTAGACCAATTTATTGCAACCGCAGTAGGACAGCCTTAAGTCCGACAGGCTGCTAGCCCATTGTTGTCAGAGTCGATCAGAGCTTATTCAAAAACTCCCTGACATATTTATGGACTTCGGGGTTTCTTAGAATGGCTGAATCGATAAAAACTGATCATGTTTGAGCCCGGGAGCCGCATATGTAAAAGCACGTGGCCTCCTTGCAATTAATTAGAGCATATACTCGTGATCATTCAATACCGTTTCACCGGCATATTGTAAGGAAACAATACTGCGATCAATTGACTTTTAAATAATGCTTTTATCACTTCGGATTCTTTCACTGGCATACTGAAGAGCGCGCGGATACTCAGCCATGGCGGCCATGACAACCTCATCATCATCCTGAAGTTGCTGGCTGGCATAACTCAGACAATAGCCATCCTGAGTGACTGCGGCCATGACGACACCTTTATCACACTTCAGTTCTTCACTGACATATTTCAGGTGCAATGGTTTTACTGCAATGACTTCTAATACAAGCTCTTGATCATTCCGAACCCGTTGGCTGACATATTTCAGCCCACCCTTCACCATGGTTTTCCTGATCTTTTCTTTAATATCCAAAAGCGACTGACTCGGCGGAACATCAAGCGTCAGCGTGTAATCACGTGATGGTTTGATAACGAAGTATTGACCTCTCAAATGGGGATAAAAATCCTCAACCAGCCGAATAGAGTAATGAGGATCTAACAATAAATAATGATGTAAGAGTTCCCTGCGGATGCTCTCACTCATCTCATTACTCATTAATATTTCCCGCAGACTGTGTTCCGGTTTTTGCCTGAGAAATACTAACGACTGACACTCGCCTAACCGCTCAGCATAATGAACAAACTGTTGAAGGTGGTTGCTTAATAACTGGCAGCAATCGGGACTAATGCGTTCATCCCCCAGATAAAACATTGAGAAAAGACAATGTTGAAAGGTGAATCTGTCCGCTTCTGTCGCAACATCGGGATTAAGGCGTTGTGCAAGCATGTTAAAGTCCCAATGATATTCTTCAAAAATGTCGTTGTCGCTAAAGAGTAAATCGAGATCGCACATAGCATCTAACACAATCGTCAGTTTTTCAAAGGCTTCCTGCAGGATTTCACGTGACTTCATTTGGGGATATTCGACGATCATTTCACTCGTTACGGCACTGCAACTCAGCTTCATACTATCAGCTTGTTTATCCAGTTTAATCACTTTCAGTAACTGCACTAAAAACCACATACGCATTAACTTACCACGCTTATCACTGCCATCAGTGCTCCGAAACTGGTCGGAAAATTTCAGCCGCAAGGTTCGTCCTTTCCCCCCCTCTGCGTTTTCAAGTAGTTCGATAACACAGATATGACTTCCGAGCTCCAGGTTAACAATCAAAGCGTCATCCATACTGACGACAGTCCCTGAGTACTCTAATTTTTTGATCGATGTTTTACAGGACGGACTCAATAGCGATGCCTTTTCACCTGAGTCACCCGGAGTCGTACAATCAACATAGGTGACGCGTTTTTCCTCAGAAACCCTACCATGACCCGAGGCCAGAGTGACCGGTGCCAGCGCCTTTACGAAACGCTGATGCAGGGCAAAAATCAGCTCATGAACACTCAGAACCTGTTCAGCCTTCCCGGGATTGAGTGCTTGAAGAAAGGATTTTAGCTGATAGCAGTCGGCCACCCACTTAATAAACGACAATTGACGCTCTTCACCGGTCTGCTGGTGACGAGTGATACTCTCTAACCCGGATTGGATAGTCTGTTTCAACGTCACGAACCGGGAGGTCAATTGCATCAATTCATCCAGCAATGACTGGACCTCTTCTGAATCGCTGTTTCCCGCCAGCAGCAAGAAGGCCCGGTAGCCCTCCAACAGGGCTTCAGCCCCGTGAATCAGCCGGTTTACGTTGTCTACGGTCTCTGCCAGTAGCTTTGATCGTTGAGGCGAAATGCTTAGTTTTACCGGGTTTGCCAGACAATCCAGACCGCCGCCGGAGGCAAAAAATGCCAGCAGCCGGGCATTTTGATCCGCGAGCCATTGAAAGCCGCTGGCGACCAGTCGGAATGTGCCCTCTGGGGGGGATAAATCATCCCGTGACGGGACAGCTTTTGTTAACGGCACATCAGAAATACCACAGGACAGGCTTCTGTGACTGGCCAGTTTTCTGGTAAGGTCACCGGCAGCAATGAAGGCAGAGGGTATACCATTAAAACGGGCGCTGGCCAGTGTCACCTGTCGGCCATGCAGAGCGGCTAAGGCCGGATACTGCCCCTCGGCCAGCATCAAGGTTTTTTCCTCCTGTTTCATGAGAATCGCCACATGATCATTGAACCCTCCTTGATCAAAGGCAAACCCTCCTGCCCGCCTGAGGAACCCAGGCTCAAGCATCCATTCTTCAGCATGTCGGGCCACAACAATGGCTCCCTCCGGCATAGAGTCTGCCTCTCTTTTTTTGGCCAACCAGATGGGTCCGGTGCAATAGCCTTCGCTAACGCCTTTGCCAATAGCCAGGGTCTCTTTCGATCCGGGTCTGGACATGGCAAAATCCATGCCCCCGGAGAGTCGGGTTATGGGGCGCACCTGCAACAGAAACAGGCGATCCTGATGATCGATGGCAAATTCCACATCCACGGGGCAGAGTAATAGGTCTTCCAGCTGTATCACCATCTCTCTGAGTGCTGAAACCTGGTCATCACTGAGTCGCTGACCGCCACCGCCGGTCAGGGGATTCGCATCATCAAGTCTTGTTTCCGAATAGCCGTTGTTTTTTTTGTTCTTCTGCAGGATGAATTGACTTGAGACCGTTCCGGGAAAGTATTGAGAAAATAGAGAGTTGTCAGGTCTTTCTATACGAGAAATATCAATGCGGTGGGGTTTGTTACCAGACTGTCCTGCCACCACGCCCCCGGGCTGACCGGGAGTGTACTCAACCCTGACGGTATCATCCTGAAAAGATTGAAAGCTCATGGCGACCCCGCCATATCGGCAATCAACGCAGTGTTGGATAATCAACGCCATGGTTTGCGGTATACCTTCGGAGCAGACTGCAGGCCGGTAAGCTGAGGCCATGACCTTAAGGCAGGTTCTTAAAACATCGTCTTCTCCCTGGACTAAAGAGAGGTATTTGCCTGCCTGGGCATCGCCGTAGTTGTCTTCATTGATGCCAGAACTGCGGACAATCACCGGCTGTGATGTGGAGAGCTGACGGCGCAGATCCCTGATTTGTCGGGCCGCCTCAGAATCTTTAACCTGTTCGTAGTAGTCATCACTGGCAACAAATTGTGCCAGATCCGCCAGCCATCTATTCCTTTTGGCTTGATCTGAAGGCGGCAAGGCATTGAGGTATTCCCGGACGTTGGCCAGGCTGGTCTCTAACCCCGGTTCAAGCACGATCCCGGGAAGGCAGCGGTCTAAACGACGGGTATCCAAAGGATGTTGTTCAAGTGCATTCGTGACTTGAGCAGTAACACATTCGAAGGGTGGAACAGGCAGACCGGCTTTCTTCATGCGCTGCAAAAACATTCCCTTGCCACCAAGTTGTGCGCGTTGAACCGGATAATTGTCAGCAGCCTGATCTGAAACAGGTGGAAGGCATATTCGCTTGGCTAGTGACGTTGGCTCGTGAAAGCCACTGCTATCAGGATTACCGAAATACCTCTTGGGTGAACTGTTAGCCCAGTTGGATGGACTACCAGCCCCTTTATTCTGATTGGGACTGTCTGTCAGCCTGTAAGAATCTGATTTGTCAAAATTATTAGCGGGTAACATCAAGATATCCCTCTCATGTTAATATTTATCCATGATTTGTTGGTCAGATACTTAATAAATTCCCTTCTTTCGACAATAATGTTTTTATAAAGTTCACTCGTAGCCTGAACCACGAAACAACAATAAGCTGTCACACGGTTTGCACTGTTTAACGCTGCCAGAATAGCTAAAACTATATTCGGAGATTACATGAGGTATTGACTAACTTCAGAGTTTCTTTTTTTTGCTGCCTCAATAAAGGCCTCATCGTGTTTGAGCCCGATAGCGACAAAAGTAAAAGCATGAGCATCCTTTTCAATTAAATCCAGCATGTAATCATGATCCTGCAATACCGTTTTATCGACATACATCAAGCAATTAATATTGACAGTTATTAAGGTTTTAATAATATTTCTATCACTTCGGATTCTTTCACTGGCATATTGCAGAGCTCCTAAAGAATTTGCAACAGCGGCTATGACAACCTTCTCATCATCCCGAAGTGTCGGGCTGGCATATTGCAGATGATAACCATCTCTGGCGATTGCAAGCATGACGACCTCTGCAATACCCTTCAGCTCCTCACTCACATATTCCAGACTGTATGGATGTAGTGCAACCGTTGCCAATACAAGGTCTTTATCGTTGCAAATTCGTTGGCTGGCATATTTCAGTCCATCCTTGAGCAGGACATTCCTGAGCTTTTCTTTATGATCCCCAAGCGACTGAACCGGTAAAAAATCAAAGTTCAGGTTGTAACCGGAGGATGGCTTGATAACAAAGTAATGATCTTTCAAATGGGGATACACAAGATCAACCCATCGATTAGCCTTACCGGGATGTAACAATAAAAAATGATGCAGTAGTTCCCTGCGGATGTCCTCAGGAAGCTCATCACTCATGAACATTTCCCGAAGATTGTCCTTCGATTTAACCAACCGATGACAATGATCAATAAACTGTTTTAGATGATTGTTTAATAATTGGTAGCAACCGCGATCAATACCATATCGGTAAGTATCAGCCATTAACAAAAGGCAATGTTGAAAGGCGAATCTATTGGCTTCTGCCGCAACATCGCTATCAAGGCGTTGGGCAAGTAAATTCAAGTTCCACTGATCTCCTTCAAAAATACCGCTTGAGCTTAAGAAGTCCCAATCCAGCCAATTAACTGTCTGCAATGCCGTTATGAGTTTTACAAAGGCACCCTCCATGGCTTGACGTGATGTCATTCGCGGACATTTGACGATCACTTCAGCCGCTGCGGCGTTGCAACCAGACTTCATGCTATCAGCATTTTTATCCAGTTCCATCGCTTTCAGTAACTGCACCAGAAACCACATACGTTTTAACTTGCCGGGTGCATCACTGCCATCAGTGCGGTAAAAGTTTTCAGAGAATTTCAGCCGCAAGGTACCTCCTTCTCCCTCCTCCTCATTTTCAAGTAGCTCGATAAAGCCCGCAAAACCGGATAACTCAAAGTTAACAATCAAGGTATGATCCATACTGATCACAGTCCCGGTAAGAGGTCTTGATTCTCTTAGGGATGCTCTGCAGGACGGACTCAATATCGTTAACTTTTTACTCGAGCCACCCGGAGTCGTGCAATCAACATAGATGAAGCTATTGTCTCTGGATAGCACGCTCAGAGCCGAGGCCCGGGTAACCGGTACCCGGGCCTTTATTAAGAACCCATGCAATTCAAAAATCAGGTCATTGACACGGCGGACCTCCTCAGTCTTCCAAAGATTGAGAGCTTTAAAACAGGATAAGACAACTTGTTTATCACGCTTCAGTCTTTCACTCACATACTTCAGGTTGTATGGATATACGGCAATGGTTGCTAGTACAAGGTCTTTATCATTTCGAACCCGTTGGCTGGCATATTTCAGTCCCTGCCTGCGCAAAACATTCTTGATGTTTTCTCTGTTAACCCTTAGCGAATGAGCGGGTGGAACCTCAAAATCCACGCTACAACTGCAGGATGGATTGACAACAAAGTACTGATCTCCCAGGTCATACACATCTTCGAACAATGGCGTAGCCTTATCAGGCTCTAATAATAAAAAATGCTGTAAGAGTTCCTTGCGGGTGTCTTCAGCGATCTCATCACTCATTAACACTTCCAGAGGGGTGTGAATTGATTCAAAGAACCTTCGACTATGATGAATAAACTCTTTTTGATGATTGTTTAATAACTGTATTAATAACCGGAAACAATCTCGATTAATGTAATATTGAGCATAATGAACAATCAAGAAAAGGCAGTGTTCAAAGGCGAATCTATAGGCTTCTGTCGTAACATCGCTATCAAGGTGGTGTACAAGGCTGTTAAAGCTCCACTGCACTCCTTCAAAAATGGCTGTTGACTTTAAGACCTCATCCAGGTTCTTAATGACAGATAACGCCGTTATCAGTTTTATAAAGGCTTCCGGCATGATTTCACGTGATTTCATATGGGAGCATTCGACAATTATTTCACCCGCTACGGCATTACAACTGAACTTCATACTATCAGCGTGTTCATCCAGATTGATCGCTTTCAGTAACTGCGTCAGAAACCACATACGTTTCAACTTGCCGGGGCCATCACTGCCATCAGCCCTTTTAAATCGGTCAGAAAATTTCAGCCGCAGGGTACGTCCTTTCCCCCCCTCTGCGTGTTCAAGCAGCTCAATAAGGCCCACGTGATGTCCTAATTCAAGGTTAACAATCAAAGCATCATCCATAATGATGACAGTCGCCGGACACTCTGACCTAACGAGGGATGCCTTGCAGGAGCGACTAAATAGCGGTACCTTTTTAACCGGGCCTCCCGGAGTCCTGCAATCTGCATAAGTGACGGGCCATATCCTGGATATCTTGCCCTGACCCGAGGCCAGAGCGACCGGTGCCAGTGCCTTTACGAATCGCTGATGCAGGGCAAAAATCAGTTCATGGACACTCAGAACCTGCTCAGCCTTCCCGGGGTTGAGTGCCTGAAGAGAAGATTGTAACTGACGGCAGGCCAATACCCACTGACGAAATGATAGCTGTCCTTCTTCAGGGGCTTGCACGGGCTGAATGACACTTTTCAGCTCTGACTGAATGGTCTCTTTCAGCGCCTTGAAGCGGTTGGTCAGTTGCGGTAATTCATCCAGCCATGGCTCCACCTTGGATAAATCGCTGATACCCGCCAGCTGCAGGAATGAATTGTACCCATCCAGCAGCGCTTCCGCCCCATGAACCAGCCGGTTTACATTGTCCCGGGTCACCGCCAGTAGCTCTGAACGTTGCGGCGACATGCTCAGTTTTATCGGGTTTGCCAGACAATCCAGTCCACCACCGGGGGCAAAAAATGCCAGCAGCCGGGCATTTTGGTCCGTGAGCCACTGAAACCCCCTGGCGACCTGGCTGAATGTGCCTTCAGATGGGGACAAATCATCCCGTGACGGGACGGCTGTCGTTAAAGGTAAATCAGAAACAGCAGAGGACAGGCTTCTGAGACTGGCCAGTTTTTCGGTAATGTCACCGGCAACAATGAAGGCTCCTGGCTCATCTTTAAAGCGGGCGCAGGCCAGTGTCGCCTGTTGGCCATCCCGGGCGGCCAATGCCACAAACTCTTCACCAGCACGCATTAAGGTTATTTTTTCTTGTTTCAGGAAGATCGCTACATGATCATTGAATCCTGCTTCGGCAAGGACAAAACCCCCTGCCCGCTTGATAAACTCTGGCTCAAGCATCCAATCTTCAGCGTGGTGTGCCACGACAATGGCTCCCTCTGACATAGAGTCTGCGTCTCGTTCCCTGGCCAGCCAGAGGGGTCCGGTGCAGTAGCCTTCGCTGATACCCTCGCCAATGGCCAGAATTTCTTCGGGTTCGGGTATAGGCATGGCAAAATCCATACCGCCAGAAAGCCGGGTAACAGGGCGCACCTGCAACAGGAACAGGCGATCCTGATGATCAATGGCAAACTCCACATCAACGGGGCAGAGCAGAAGGTCTTCCAGCTCTGTCACCACCTCCCTGAGCTTTGCAACCATGGCATCACTGAGTTGCTGTCCAGCGTCGTTTGATTGAGCATCAGCATGATCAATTCTTGTTTCCGAATAGCCGTCATTGTTCTTGTGCAGGATGAAGTGACTTGAGAGCGTTCCGGGAAAGTATTGAGAGCTGACAGCCTCTTCTTTGCGATCCTTGCGATAAATATCAATGCGGTGTGGCGTGTTACCGGACTGCCCTGCCACAATGCCTCTGGGCTGGCCCTGTGTGTACTCAACCCTGACAGTATCATCCTGAAAGGCCTGAAAGCTCATGACGACCCCGCCGTATTTGCAATCAATACACTGCTGGATGACCAGCGCCATGGGTTGCGGTATACCTTCAGAGCATACTTCAGGCTGGTAAGCTGAAGCCATGACTTTAAGACAGGTTCGCAAAATATCCTCTTCTCCCTGAACTAAAGAGAGGTATTTACCCGCCTGGGCATCACCGTAGTTATCTTCATTGATGCCGGAACTGCGAACAATCACAGACCGTGATGTGGCAAGTCTGTCCAGCTGACTGCGCAGATCACCGATTTGTCGGGCCGCTTCAGAATCTTTAACCTGCTCGTAATAATCATCACTGGCAATAAATTTCGCCAGACCCGCCAGCCAGCTATTCCTTTTGGTCTGCTCTGAAGGTGGCAAGGCATTGAGACGTGCCCTGATCCTCGTCAGGCTGATCTCTGTCTCTGCCTCAAGTTCACAGTCAATCATGGGAAGGTAGCGGGCTAAACAATGGGTATCAAGAGGGTGCTGTTCAAGTGCATTCATGACCCGGGATGTCACACATTTGAATGGCGGAACAGACAGATCTGCTGTTTTCATGCGCCACAAAAACAGCCCCTTACCCCCCAGTTCTTCCCGGTTGGGGGGTGTCTGATCTGAAACAGATAAACTGCAGAGACGCTTGGCTAAAGGCGTTTCGCAGGTCGAAACGCCACTGGGATCAGAATCATCGAGATACCTTTTGGGTGAACTATCAGCCCCTTTGGATGGGCTGCCAGCCCAGATATTCTGACTTGCATAAGTTGTCAGGATTCGATCATTCGATTTATCAGAATTAGTATTAAACATTGTGATATCCCTTTTATAATATCCATCCGTGATTCAATGGCTGGCACATCAATAAGCTTCTCTTATTCGGCCATGATTTTTTATAAATATCAGCCTTCAGTCTGAAGCAGGCACAAGGAAAAACGACAGTAACCTGTTAATTCAAGATTGTCAGAATAGATCAGACCTTATTCACAAAATTACCGGCCTTGTTTAAAAGCAGAGAATTCATCATGCAGCCTTTGACTGGCATATAGAAGCCCATTCTCCAGAAAGGCTTTCTTGACTTTTTCTTTATGTTCGCTGAACGGCTGATCAGGTGAAATAACAAACTTCAGTTCGTAATCTTCTGATGGATCGATAATAAAGCTTTTACCCCTCAAATGAGGATACACATCCTCAACCAATGGGATAGTCCACCTGGGATCTAATAATAACAAATGATGAAAGAGTTCCCTGCGGGTGTCCTCAGCGATATCATCACTTATTAGCACTTTCTCTAAAGAATTCTCCAAATTAGTTAAGCGTCGACAATGATCAATAAATTGCAGTTGGTGGTGGTTTAATAACCGATAGCAACTGGGAAGAATGTCATATTGGATACTACAAACCATTAAGAAAAGACAATTTTGGAAGGCGAATCTATCAGCTTCTGTCACAACATCACTATCAAGGCGTTGTGCAAGCAGGTTAAAGTTCCACTGAACTTCTTCAAAAATGCGTGTTTCCTCTAAAAAAAGATCCAGATTCCGAACAGACTTTAACGCTGTTATCAATTTTTCAAAAGCTTCCTGCATGGTTTCAGGTGATGTCATCCGGGGGCATTCGACGATAATTTCTCCTGCAACGGCATTGCAGCTCAGCTTCATGCAATCAGCATGTTTATCCAGATCGATGGCTTTTAGTAACTGCACCAGAAACCACATGCGTTTCAACTTGCCGGAGTCATCACTACCATCAGGGCTACAAAATGTGTCAGAAAATGTTAGCCGCAAAGTTCGTCCTTTTCCCCCCTCTGCTTGTTCGAGCAGCTCAATCAAGCCCAAATGTTCTCCAAACTTCATGTTAACAATCAGGGCACCCTTCATACTGGCGACCGTCGCTCTGCGCACAAATTCTTTGAGGAATGTTTTGCAGGACTCACTCAACAGCGGTGCCGTTTCACCAGGGGCCGAGCACTGAACATAGGTGACGTTGCCATCGGTAGATATCCTGCCCTGACGCGAAGTCAGAGTGACCGATGCCAGTGCCCTTACGAAGCGCTGATGCAGGGCAAAAATCAGCTCATGGACACTTTGAACCCGGTCAGCTCCATCATGGTTGAGTACTTGAAGACGGGATTGTAGCTTTTGACAGGCAGCCAACCACTGACGAAACGATACCTGCCTTTTTTCAAAGGCCTGCACAGGAAGAATGATACTCTCTAACACTGATCGGATGGTCTTTTTCAGCGTCACGAACCGATTGTTCAGGAGCGGAAATTCATCTTGCAATAACTTAACCTGCGTTGAACAGACTTTTCCAGCCAGCCGTAAGAATGCCTGGTAACCCTTCAACAGGGCTTCAGCCCCATGAATCAGTCTGTTTACGCTGTCCCTGGTCTCTGCCATTAGCTCCGAACGCTGCGGCGACATGCTCAGACTTACCGGGTTTGCCAGACAATCCAGTCCACCACCGGGAGTAAAAAATGCCAACAGACGGGCATTTTGATCCGTGAGCCATTGAAAGCCGCTGGCAATCTGCCGGAATGTATCTTCAGGGGGTGACATATCATCCCGTGACGGGACGGCTGTCGTTAAAGGTAAATCAGAAACAGCAGAGGAGAAGCTTCTGCGACTGGCCAGTTTTTCGGTAATGTCACCGGCAACAATGAAGGCTCCGGGCTCACCTTTAAAGCGGGCACAGGCCAGTGTCGCCTGTTGGCCATCCTGAACGGCTAATGTCTCAAACTGACCATCAGCCAGCATCAAAGTTTTTCGTTTCTGTCTCATGACGATTGCTACATGATCATTGAATCCTCCTTCAGCGAGGACAACCCCCCCTGCCCGCTTCAGGAACTCAGGCTCAAGCATCCAGTCTTCAGCGTGTCGGGCCACGATAATAGCTCTCTCTGGCATAGAGCCAGCCTCTTGTTTTTTGGCCAGCCAGATGGGTCCGGTGCAGAAGCCTTCACTGACGGTCTGTCCAATGACCAGAGACTCTTCGGGTATAGGCAGGGCAAAATCCATGCCGCCAGGGAGCCGGGTTACAGGCCGCACCTGCAACAAAAACAGGCGGCCCTGATGATCAATGGCAAACTCCGCATCCACGGGGCAGAGCAACAGGTCTTCCAGCTTTGTCAGCGCCTCCCTGAGTTCTGAAATCGTTTTATCACTGAGTGGTTGTTCATCGTCGTTTGATTGAGCATCGGCATCAAAAATTTCTTTTTCCGAGTAGCCGTTGTCGTTTTTGTGCAGGATGAAGTGACTTGAGATCTTCCCGGGAACGAATTGATAATGGTCAGTTTCTTCTTTGCGATCCTCGCGAAAAATATCAATGCGGTGGGGTGTGTTGCCAAACTGCCCTGCGACCACGCCTTTGGGTTGTCCGGGAGTGAACTCAATCCTGACGGTATCATCCTGAAAAGATTGATAGCTCATGGCGACCCCGCCATATCGGCAATCCAGGCAGTGTTGGATAATCAACGCCATGGGTTGCGGTATACCTTCGGAACAGACTTCAGGCCGGTAACCTGAGGCCATGGCCTTAAGGCAGGTTCTTAATACATCGTCTTCTCGCTGAACGACAGAGAGGTATTTGCCCGCCTGGGCATCGCCGTAGTTGTCTTCGTTGATGCCGGAACTGCGGACAATCACCGGCTGTGATGTAGAGAGCTGACGGCGCAGCTCCCTGATTTGTTGGGCCGCCTCAGAATCTTTAACCTGTTCGTAATAGTCATCACTGGCAACAAATTGTGCCAGCTCCGCCAGCCAGCTATCCCTCTTGGCTTGATCTGAAGGCGGCAAACCATTGAGGTATTCCCGTATGTTCGCCAGGCTGGTCTCTGACCCCGGTTCAAGGACGATCCAGGGAAGGCAGCGTTCTGAACGACGGGTATCCAAAAGATGTTGTTCAAGCGCATTCATGACTTGAGCAGTAACACATTCGAAGGGTGGAACAAGCAGACCGGCTTTCTTCATGCGCTGCAAAAACATGCCCTTGCCGCCAAGTTGTTCCCGGTTGGCGGGACAACAATCTGCAGCCTGTGCCAAAACGGGTGAACGGCAGGTGCGACCGTCTATCGGCGTTCGGTCGGGTACGCCACCGGGATCAGGCTCACTGAAATACCTTTTGGGTGAACTATTAGCCCCTTCGAATGGACTGCCAGCCCTCTCATTGGAATCAGTTGTCAGGCTTTGAGGATTTGATATGTCAAAAGTAGTATCAGGTAACATCAGGATATCCCTCCCATGTTATTATTCATCCATGATTTAATTGCTAACGCATAAAGCAATCACTTCCTTTTGACAATGAAGTTTTTATAAAGTTCAGTCGACAGTCTGAAGCACGCAACAGGCAAAACGAAAGATAATTAAATCACAGGGACTTCCTTGTCTTTTTTTTGCATCGAACTCACGTTGAAAAAGAAAATCCGCAATGGTATGACGAACTCCTTCTTAGCGACCATATTGATGCCAGCCAGAAGAGGTTTTAAGAGGCTTTGCCAGTGAATTCAAGCTTTGTCTCGAAATTGTCCCCTACAGAGAGATCAGACTTTATTCGCAGATTTCCTGACGTATTGACGAACTTCAGAGTTTCTTTGTCTTGCTGCCTCAATAAAAGTTTCATCATGTTTAAGCCCGGGAGCAACATGTTCGAAAGCACGGGGATTTTGTTTAATTAACTCCAGCATATATTCGCGATCATTCAATACTATTTCACTGGCACAATTCAAGTTATCAATATCATCATCGATTACCATTTGAATAATGTTTTTATCGCTTCGGAGTCTTTCACTTGCATACTCAAGAGCTCTTGGATAATGAGCGATAGCGAACTTTACAATCTCTTCATTATCCTTAATTTTCGGGCCGGCATACATCAGAAAAACGCCACATTGGGTGATTGCGGTCAAGGCAACCTCTTCATCATCTTTCAATTCTTCACTAGCATATTTAAGGTTTATTGGACGTGCTGCAATGAAAGGTAATACAAAGTCTTTATCATTTAGAACCCGTTGGCTGCCATATTCCAGTCCATGCTTTAGCAAGGATTTTTTGATCTTTTCTTTATTTTCCGAAAGCGACTGCTCCGGAGGAACATCAAAACTTAGCCTGTAACTGTACGATGATGGTTTTACAACATAGCATTGACCTCTCAAATCGAGATAAACATCCTCAACCAATGGAGTAGCGTTTTTGGCATCCAAGAATAACAGATGATGTAAAAGATCCCTGCGGGTTTCCTCAGCAATCTCATTGCTCATTAATATCTCCCGAAAACTGCCCACCGATTTACCACGGCACTCTGCTAACCGCTGAGCACAATTAACAAACTGTTTGTGGTTGGGTAATAACTTGAAACAATCAGGAGTGGAGTCGATATTCTTCTTATAATACATTGAGAAAAGACAATGTTGAAAGGCAAACCTGTAAGCCTCTGTCGCAATATCACCATTAAGACGTTGCGTGAGCAAGCTAAAGTTCCATTGATCTCCTTCAAAAACGGCAATCCTATCCATGTAAGAATCCAGATTATACATGGCACTTAACGCAGTTATCAGTTTTGCAAAGGCTTCCTGCATGGTTTCAGTGGTTGACATTCGAGGGCACTCGACGAGAATCTCTCCCGCAACCGCGTTGAAACTCACTTTCATGCTATCAGAATTTTTATCCAGTTCGAGTGCTCTCAGTAACTGCACCAGAAACCACATACGCTTTAACTTGCCTTTTCTATCAATACCATCAGATATATAAAACTGGTCAGAGAATTTCAGGCGTAAGGTTCGTTCTTTCCCCCCCTCTGCGCATTCAAGTAACTCGATAAGGCAAACATGACTGCCAAGCTTCAGGTTAACAATCAAGACATCATCCATGATGACGACAGTTCCTGAACACCCTAACTCTGCGATTGATACTTTGCAGGACGGCCTCAATAGCGGCGCCTTTTCAATTGGGTTACTCAGGGCCGTGCAATCGACATAGGTGATGTGCTTTTCCGAAGATATGCTACCCTGACCAGAAGCCAGAGTAAGCGGCGCCAGTGCGTTTACAAAACGCTGATGGAGGGCAAAAATCAGCTCATGGACACTACGGACCTGCTCAGCTTCCCCGGGTTTGAGCGCCTGAAGAGAGGATTGCAGCTCGCGGCAGGCGGCCAGCCACCCACGAAATGATACCCGCCCTTCTTTACCGACTTGCAGTGGCTGGATGATACACTCTAACCCTGATCGGATGGTCTGCTTCAGTGTCCCAAACCGGTTGATCAATGGCGGTAATTCATCCAGCATTGGCTGGATCTGGGGTACAGAGTTATTATCAGCCAGCCGCAAGTATGCCCCGTACCCATCCAGTAGTGCTTCAGCTCCATGAACCAGCCGATTTACGCTGTCCCTGATCTCTGCCAGTAACTCTGAACGCTGCGGCGACATGCTCAGTTTTATCGGGCTTGTCAGACAATCCAGTCCACCACCGGGTGTAAACAATGCCAACAGGCGGGCATTTTGATCGTTGAGCCACTGAAAACCGCTGGCGACCAGGCAGAATGTCTCTTCAGGGAGAGACAAATCATCCCGTGAAGGGACGGCTTTTACTAACGGAACATCAGAAAAAGCAGGAGACAGGCTTGTGTGACTGGCCAGTTTTTCGGTAAGGTCGCCGACAACAATAAAGGCACCGGGCTTGCCGTTAAAGCGAGCACAGGCCAACGTCACCTGTTGTCCATCCTGAGCGGCCACAGCCTCATACTTTTTACCGGCTAGCATCAGGGTCTTTCCTTCCTGTTTCATAAGAATCGCGACATGATCATTGAATCCGGCTTCGGCCAGGACAAACCCCCCTGCCCGCTCAAGGAACTCAGGCTCAAGCATCCACTCTTCAGCGTGGTGGGCCACGACAATGGCTCCCTGTGGTATAGAGCCTGCCTTTTGTTTTTTGGCCGGCCAGACGAGTCCGGTGCAATAGCCTTCGCTGATGGCTTCGCCAATGGCCAGACTGTCTTCGGGCATGGACATGGCAAAATCCATACCGCCAGAGAGTCGGGTTATGGGGCGCACCTGCAACACGAACAGGCAACCCTGATGATCGATGGCAAACTCCACATCCACGGGGCAGAGCAAGAGGTCTTCCAGCTTTGGCACCACCTTCCTGAGTTCTGAAACCGTGTTATCACTGAGTTTTTGCCCACCGTCGTCTGATTGAGCATCCGCATCATCAATTCTTGTTTCAGAATAACCGTTATTATCCTTGTTTTTGCGAAGGATGAAGCAGCTTGAAACCGTTCCGGGAAAGTATTGAGAGCTGTCAGCGCCTTTTTTACGAAAAATATCAATACGGTGGGGCATGTTACCGGACTGACCTGCCACTGCGCCTCTGGGCTGACCGGGTGTGTACTCAACCCTGATGGTATCATCCTGAAAAGACTGAAAGCTCATGACGACCCCACCATATTGGCAGTCGATGCACTGCTGCATGATCAGTGCCATGGGTGGTGGTATAACTCCGGGACAGACTTCAGGCCGGTAACCTGAGGCCATGACCTTAAGGCAGGTTCGCAAAACATCGTCTTCTCCCTGAACTTCAGAGAGGTATTTGCCCGCCTGGGCATCGCCGTAGTTATCTTCGTGGATGCCAGAACTGCGGACAATCACCGGCTCTGATGTGGAGAGCTGATGGCGCAGATCCCTGATTTGTCCGGCCACTTCGGAATTTTTAACCTGTTCGTAATAGTCATCACTGGCAACAAATTGTGCCAGATCCGCCAGCCAGCTATCCCTTTTGGCTTGCTCTGAAGGCGGCAAGTCATTGAGGTATTTCCGAATGTTCGCCAAGCTGATCTCTGCCCCCGGTTCAAGGACGATCCAGGGAAAACAGCGGTCTGAAAGACAGGTATCCAGAGGGTGTTGTTCAAGCACATTCATGACCTGAGCAGTAACACATTCGAAGGGGGGAACAGGAAGATCGGCTTTCTTCATGCGCTGTAAAAACATGCCCTTGCCGCCAAGTTGCTCCCGGTTGGCGGGACAACAATCTGCAGCCTGTACCAAAACGGGCGAACGGCAGGTGCGATCCCCTATCGGCGTTGGGTCGGGAACGCCACTGGGATCAGGCTCAATGAAATACCTTTTGGGTGAACTATTAGCCCCTTCGAATGGACTGCCACCCCCAGCCTTCTCATTGGAATCAGTTGTCAGGCTTTGGGGATTTGATATGTCAAAAGTAGTATCAGCTAACATCAGGATATCTCTCCCATGTCATTACTCATCCATAACTTAATCGCTATGGCATAAACCGATTACCTGACTTTTGACAATGATGTTTTTATAAAGTTCACTCGCCAGCCTGAAGCACGCATAACGAAAAACAACAATAAGCTGACAACACGGCTTGTGCCGGTCAACAATATCAGAGTTAATCGATCCTTATTTGCCAATTATCGAATGCGTTTCAAGTAAGAGTAATCTTTTCGAACGCGTTTGCTGGCATATTTTAGCCCGTGCTCCAGCAAGGCTTTCTCGACTTTTTCTTTATGATCCCAAAGCGGCTCATCGGGTGGAATAGCAAAATTCAGCGCGTAATCGTGTGATGGGTTGATAACAAAATATTTATCTCTCAAATGGGGATATACATCCTCATACAATCGAGTGGCTCTTTTGGGATCTAACAATAAAAGGTGCGGTAAGACTTCCTTGCGGGTTTCATCACTGATCTCATCACTCATAAAAATTTCCCTAAAACTCTCCTTCGATTTCCTCTCGAAGAATATTAAACACTGACACACTCCTAACTGATGAGCATGCTGAATAAACTCTCGCTGGTTGCTTAATAACCGGCAGAAAGCAGGGATAATCCCAATACTGTTAACATAAAACATTGAGAAAAGGGCATGTTTAAAGACGAATCTATCGGCTTCTGTCGTAACATCGCTATTAAGGTGCTGTGCAAGCACATTAAAGTCCCACTTAACTCTTTCAAAAATGGCTCTTTCCTCAAAGATTGTATCCAGGCCACACATGCCACCTAATACAATGATCAGTTTTTCAAAAGCATCCTGCATGACTTGACGTGATTTCATTCGGGAGCATTCGACAATCATTTCACCCGCTACGGCATTGCAACTCATATTCACGGTGCCAGCATTTTCATTCAGTCCGATCGCTTTTAGTAACTGTGCCAGAAACCACATACGCTTTAACTTGCCGGACTTATAACTGCTATCAGAAGCAAATTCGTCAGTAAATTTCAACCGCAGGGTTCGCCCTTTACCCCCTTCTGCTTGTTCCAAAAGCTCGATAAGGCTCACATGAATTCCTAACTTCATATTAACAATCAAGGCTTCATCCATACTGATGACAATCCCGTCAAGAATAACTATTGCATCGAGGGTTGCTTTGCAGGCTGGACTCAATAGTGGTGCCGTTTCACTAAGAGTTCTGCAATCAACATAGGTGATGTACTTTCCTGAAGAGATGTTGCCCCGACCAGAAGCCAGTGCGATCGGTGCCAGTGCGTTTACAAAGCGCCGATGCAGGGCAAAAATCAGCTCATGGACACTCCGGACCTGCTTGGCACCCTTAGGGTTGAGTGCCTGAAGACAGATTTGCAGCTGATGGCAGGCGGCCATCCACTCGCTAAATGATACCTGCCCTTCTTTACTGGCTTGCAGAGGATAGGTGATACGCTCTAACTCTGATTCGATAGTCTGCTTCAGTGCCTCAAACCGGTTTCTCAATTCCGGTAACTCATCGAGCAATGGCTGGATCTGGGGTGCACTTTTGTTATCAGCCAGCCGCAAGTATGCCCCGTATCCATCCAACAGTGATTCAGCCCCATCAACCAGTCGATTTACGCTGCCCCTGGCCTGTGACAATAGCTCTGACCGTTGTGGCGACATGCTCAATTTTACCGGGTTTGCCAGACAATCCAGTCCACCGCCGGGGGCAAAAAATGCCAACAAACGAGCATTTTGATCCGTGAGCCATTGAAAACCGCTGGCGACCAGTCGGAATGTGCCCTCTGGGGGAGATAAATCATCACGTGATGGGATGACCTTTGTTGACGGTAGATCAGAAAATGCAGTGGACAGACTTCTGTGACTGGCCAGTTTTCCGGCAAGGTCACCGGCAACGATAAAAGCTCCGGGCTCATCGTTAAAACGGGCGCAGGCCAGCGTTGCCTGTTGGCCAGCCTCCTGAGAGGCCAATGCCGAATAATGGTCACCGGCCCGCATCAAGGTTATTTGTTCCTGTCTCAGCAGGATTGCCACATGATCATTGAATCCTGCTTCGGCCAAAACAAAACCCCCTGCCCGTTTCAGAAATTTGGACTCAAGCATCCAGTCCTCAGCGTGGTCAGCCAAAACAATAGCTCCCTCCGGCATTGAATCTACCTCTCGTCGATTGGCCAGCCAGAGGGGGCCGGTGCAATAGCCTTCGCTGATGTTCTCGCCAATGGCCAGAGTCTCTTTAGGTATGGGCATGGCAAAAGCCATGTCACCAGAGAGTCGGGTAATGGGGCGCACCTGCAACAGGAACAGGCGACCCTGACGATCGATGGCAAACTCCACATCCACGGGGCAGAGCAACAGGTTTTCCAGCTCTGTCACCACCTTTCTGAGGGTAGCAACCATTTTATCACTGAGTTTCTGTCCACCGTCGTTTGATTGGGCATTGGCATCATCAATTCTTATTTCCAAATAGCCGTTATTGCTCTTGTGCAGGGTAAAGTGACTTGAGATCGTCCCGGCGAAATATTGAGAGCGGTCAGCTTCTTCTTTGCGATCCTCGCGAAAAATATCGATGCGGTGAGGCGTGTTACCGGACTGCCCGGCTACTACGCCTTTGGGTTGACCGCGTGTGTACTCAACACTGACGGTATTATCCTGAAAAGATTTAAAGCTCATGGCGACACCGCCAAATAGACAGTCAATGCATTGCTGGATAATCAACGCCATAGGCTGCGGTATGCCTTCGCAACAGACTTCAGGCCGGTAAGCTGAAGCCATAACCTTGAGGCAGGTAAATAAAATATCGTCTTCTTCCTGAACGACAGAGAGGTATTTGCCCGCCTGAGCATCGCCATAGTTATCTTCATTGATACCAGAACTGCGGACAATCACCGGTTGTAATGTGGAGAGTTCGTCCAGCTTACGACGCAGATGCCTGATTTGTCGGGCCGCTTCTGAATCTTTAACCTGTGCGTAGTAGTCATCACTGGCAACAAACTGCGCCAGACCCGCCAGCCAGTTATCCCTTTTGGTTTGCTCTGAAGATGGCATAGCATTGAGACGCTCCCTGATGATCGCCAGACTGATCTCTGCCTCCGGTTCATTGCCGATCCCAGGGAAATAGTGTTCAAGACCCCGGATATCCAGAGGGTGTTGTTCAAGGGCATTCACAACGTTAGCAGTAACGCACTCGAAGGGTGGAACACGAAAACCGGCTTCCTTCATGCGCTGCAAAAACATCCCCTTGCCGCCAAGTTGTTCCCGACTGGCAGGAGAACAGTCAGCAGCCTCATTTGAAACAGGTGAACGGCAGGCACGCTTGGTTAGTGGCGTTGGGTCGGGAACGCCACCGGGATTAAGATCACTGAAATACCTTTTAGTAGGTGAACGACTAGCCTCAGTAACCTGATTGGGATCAGTTGTCAGTCTTTGAAAATTTGCTCTGACATCATCAAAAGTAGATTGTAACATCAAGATACCACATTCATGATATTATTCATCCATGATTTAATCGCTATCGCATGACGAATAAAACGTTTTGACAATGATATTTTTATAAAGTTCACTCGCCAGCCTGAAGCACGCAGTAGAAAAAACAACACTAGCAGCCTGTCGAACTTAAGGCTGTCCTACTGCGGTTGCAATAAATTGGTCTAAAAATTCCTGCTTCTTCGTCAAATAGCTCGCTATTCTCCTCAGAAGCAGAAATTTTTATCCTCAATTTCTTGCAATCCTCGCTACGGACGCTTAAGTCCGACAGGCTGCTAGGCTGGCATCAGGGTTTGCACTGGTCAGCGTTGTCTGAATCGATCAGACCTTATTCGCAGATTATCTGAGGTATTGACGAAGTTCGGGGTTTCTTTGTTTTGCTGCCTCGATAAAAGCCGCATCATCTTTAAGCTCTGAAGCAGCATATTTGAAAACTTGAGGATTTATTTCAATTAAGTCGAGCATACACTGGCGATCCTTCAATACCTTTTGACTGGCTCGTCTGACTGATGCCATGACGACATCGCTATCATCCCTCAGTTCTTCACTCACATATTTCAGTTGATCTGGATGTTTTTCTAACGCGGGTAATACTAAGTCTTTATCATTCAGAACCCGTTGACTGGCATATTTTAACCCATGCTTTAGCAGGGCATTCCTGACCTTTTCTTTATGATCCCCAAGCAACTGACCCGGTGGCGCATAAAACTGCAGATATTCACTGCAGGAGGGTTTGACAACAAAGAATTGACCTTTCAAATGGGAATATAAAAGCTCAACCAATTGCATAGCGCCTGAAGGATATCTGAATAAAAGATGTTGTAAGAGTTGCCTGCGGATGTCCGCACCGATCTCATTACTCTTAAACTAGCCTCGCTGATGGCCCCGCCACTAGCCAGATTCTCTTCGGGTATAGGCAAGGCAAAATCCATACCGCCGGAGAGCCGGGTAACAGGGCGCACCTGCAACAGGAACAGGCGACCCTGATGGTCGATGGCAAACTCCACATCCACTGGACAGAGCAGCAGGTCTTCCAGCTTTGTCACTACCTTCCTGAGTTCTGAAACCATGTCATCACTGAGTGTTTGTCTACCGTCGTTTGATTGAACATCGGCCTCATAAATTTCTTGTTCCGAGTAGCCGCTGTCGTCTTTGTGCAGGATGAAGTGACTTGAGACCTTTCCGGGAACGTATTGATAATGGTCAGTTCCTTCTTTATGATCCTCGCGAAAAATATCGATGCGGTGGGGCGTGTTGCCAAACTGCCCTGCCACTACGCCTTTGGGTTGACCGGGCGTGTACTCAACCCTGACGGTATCATCCTGAAAAGATTGAAAGCTCATGGCGACCCCGCCATATCGGCAATCAACACAGTATTGAATAATCAGCGCCATGGGTTGCGGCATCCCTTCGGGACAGACTTCAGGCCGGTAAGCTGAGGCCATGACCTTAAGGCAGGTACGCAAAACATCGTCTTCTCCCTGAACCACAGAGAGGTATTTGCCCGCCTGGGCATCGCCGTAGTTGTCTTCGTTGATGCCAGAACTGCGAACAATCACCGGCTGTGATGTGGCGAGCTGATGGCGCAGTCCCCTGATTTGTCGGGCCGCTTCAGAATTTTCAACCTGTTCGTAATAGTCATCACTGGCAACAAATTGTGCCAGACCCACCAGCCAGCTATCCCTTTTGGTTTGCTCTGAAGGCGGCAAGCCATTGAGGTGCTTACGGATGCTCGCCAGGCTGGTCTCTGCCCCGGTTCAAGGACGATCCCGGGGAGATAGAGGTCTAAAAACCGGGTATCCAGAGGGTGTTGTTCAAGCGCATTCATGACTTGAGCAGTAACACATTCGAAGGGTGGAACAGGCAGACCGGCTCTCTTCATGCGCTGCAAAAACATCCCCTTGCCGCCAAGTTGTTCCCGGTTGTCGGCAGAACACTCTGTAGGCTGATCCGAGAAAGTTGAACTGCAGGTGCGCTTGTCTATCGACGTAGGGTCGGAAACACCACTGGGATCAAGATCACAAAAATACCTTTTGAGTGAACTATAAGCCTCAGCATCCTGTTTGCGATCACTGTTCGGGCTTTGAAGATCTAATGTGCCAAAACTGGCAGGTAACGTCATGATAACCTCTCATGTTAATATTCACCCATGATTTAATCACCAGCGCATAAAACGACTGCCCATACTGCCCAATCTGCCCCAACCCCTGTCGCACCGCCCCGGTCACCTGCCGCATCCAGGTTTTCAGCGTCAGTTGATCCTCGTCACTGGCCGGTGGGTCAATCAAGCCAGGCGGTTTGTTGTTAAAGTCATCCATGGTCTATGCTTCAACCTCTTCCATCGGTCAACAGGAGCTGAGTGTGTCGGACACGCTGTTCAACGAACTGAAAAACATCGGCATCAGTGAGGAGCTGGCGGCAAAAGTCAGTGCTTCCCTCGACCCGGACTACAACGCCAGCAAGAAAGACGTGCTCATCATGCAGGAGGCCATCTTGCAGCACCAAGCATATTTCAGTCAAAAAATGGCTGACATGAATGCCAAGTTTGATGCCGAATTCAAACAACAGAAAGCCGAATCAGACGCCGAATTCAAACAACAGAAAGCCGAATCAGACGCCCAATTCAAACAACAGAAAGCCGAATCAGACGCCCAGTTCAAACAACAGAAAACCGAGTCAGACGCCCACTTCAAAGAACTTAAAGCCGAGTCAGACGCTCACTTCAAAGAACTTAAAGCCGAATCAGACGCCCACTTCAAAAAACTGAAAGCCGAATCAGACGCCCGCTACTACGAAGTGAAAGCCGAGTCAGACGCCCGCTACTACGAACTGAAAGTGGACAGCACCAAGGCATATGCCGAACTAAAAACCGAAATCCACACCACCATCAACCGGCAATACCTTGTCACCTTTGGCAGCGCCCTGCTGACCATTGCTTCCGTACTGGCGGTAAACTGGTACTTTCATGTTTAAACCAGCTCACTCACACCCAGCTCACTCACACATAGCCTGCTTGGTTTGCTTTCGAGCATGATGTTTTTATTAAGGGCCAACCTTCTTGCCTGAATCAATCGGTTCTAACTCGCAGGCTTCCTCACGTATTTAAGAACTTCGGCATTTCTCAGGATTGCTGCCTTTATAAAGGCCTTATCACGAAGAAGCTCGGCGGCAGCATATTTGACAGCAAGAGCGTTATCTTTAATTAAGCTCAGCATATACTTGCGATCATTCAATATCGTGCGACTAGCCCATGACAGGCGCTTAATATCATCAGAAATTACCCTTTGAATAATGTTTTTATCGCTTCGTATTCTCCAACTTGCAAAATAAAAAGCTCTCGGATGCGAATCGATAGCGGTCATTACAACTTCATCATCATCCTGCATTTCCTCGCTGGCATATTGCAAGCCAATGCCAGATTGAGTCACGACGGACATAACGATCTTTCTATCATTCTTCAGTTCTTCACTAGCATACTTCAAGTCATCCGGACGCAATTTAACAGCTGCTGATACAAGTTCTTTATCATCCCGAACCCGCTGGCTGGCATATTCCAGCCCATGCTTCAGCAGATGTTTTTTGATCTCTTCTCTATGACCCGGAAACGACTGACCCGGCGGAACATGAAACCTCAGCTTGTAAGCAAAAGCCGGGTTAATAATAAAGTATTCATTTCTCAAATAGCGATAAACATCCTCAACCAATGGAGTAATGTTAAAGTGGCTTGATAATAAAATATGATGTAAGAGTTCCCTGCGGATGTTTTCGCCAATATCATCACTCATTAGCACTGACGCAGGATACACCAATAAAGCTAACTTTCGACACTGATCAATAAACTGTTGTTGGTAATGGCTTAATAACTGATAGTAAAGGGGAGTTTTGTCATGCTGGATATCACTGGCTATTAAGAAAAGGTTATGCTGAAAGGAAAATCTGTCAGTTTCAGTAAGCGCATCACTATCGAGGCGTTGTGCCAACAAGTTAAAGTTCCACTGTTCTCCTTCATCTCCTTCAAAAATAGCTCTGCCCTTCAAGTCAAGATCCATGTCACGAACAGCAAGTAACGCTGTCATCAGTTTTTCAAAACCTTCCTGCATGGTTTCAGGTGATGTCATTCTGGCCCATTCGACGATCATGTCTCCAGCTATGGCGTTAAAACTGACCTTCATGGTACCGGCATCTTTATTCAGTCCGATCGCTTTCAGTAACTGCACCAGAAACCACATACGTTTTAAAGCACCGGGGTTATCACTGCCATCAGGTTTACCAAATCTGTCAGAGAATTTCAGCCGCAGAGTATGTCCTTTCCCCGCCTCTGCGTCTCTGAATAGCTCAACAACGGCCACATGAAACCCAAGCCTCAGGTTAACAATCAAGGCATCATCCATACTAAGCACAGTCCCTTTTCGCCCTGATCGTTGGATGGATGCTTTGCCGGACGGCCTTAAGAGCGGTGCTTCTGCATCCGGGGTCGTGCAATCGACATAGTTGATCTTCTTTTCCATAGATATCCTGCCCTGTGCCGAAGCCAGAGCGACCGGTGCCAATGCCTCTACAAAGCGCTGATGCAAGGCAAAAATCAGCTCATGGATACTCCGCACCTGCTCAGCCTCCAAGGGGTTAAGTGCTTGAAGGGAGGACTGTAGCTGATGGCAGTTAGCCACCCACTGACGAAAAGCGCCTGTGGATACCTGCTCTTCTTCATCAGATTGCAGGGAAAGGCTGATCGTTTTTAACCCTGATCGGATGGTGTCTTTCAGCGTCGCGAACCGGTTGATTAGCTGCTGCAATTCATCCTGCAATGGCTGGATCTTGTGTGAATCCTTGTCACCTGCCAGCTGCAAGAAGGCCCGGTAACCCTCCAGCATTGCTTCAGCCCCATGAATCAGCCGATTAATGTTGTCACTGGTCTCTGCCAATAGCTTTAATCGTTGTGGCGACATGCAAAGTTTTATGGGGTTTGCCAGACAATCCAGGCCCCGGCCGGGGACAAAGAATGCCAACAAACGGGCATTTTGACCCGTCAGCCATTCAAAACTGCTGGTGACATGACTGAATGTACCTTCAGGGGGGGACAAATCATCCGGTAACGGGATGGCTTTTACTAACGGCACATCAGAAACAGCAGAAGACAGGCTTCTGTGACTGACCAGTTTTTCGCTAATGTCACCGGCAACAATGAAAGCTCCGGGCTCACCTTTGAAGCGGGCGCAGGCCAGTGTCGCCTGATGGCCATCCCGGGCGGCCAGGGTCGCAAACTCTTCATTGGTCAGCATCAAGGGTATTTTTTTCTGTCTCATAAGGATGGCCACGTGGTCATTGAATGCACCTGAGGCGAAGACAACACCTCCAGTCCGATCGAGACATTCAGGCACAAGCATCCAGTCTTCAGCATGTTGGGCCAGGAGAATGGCTCCCTCTGGCATAAAGCCTACGTGTTGTTTTTTGGCCAGCCAGAGTGGTCCGGTACAATAGCCTTCGCTGATGCCCTCACCACTGGCCAGACTGTTTTCGGGTATGGGCATGGTAAAAACCATGTCGCCAGGGAGTTGGGTTATAGGGCGCACCTGCAACAGGAACAGGCGCTCCTGATGATCGATTGCAAACTCTACATCCACGGGGCAGAGCAATAGGTCTTCCAGCTTTGCCACCATCTCCGTGAGTTTTGAAACTATGCTATTACCAATCTGTTGACCATCGTCGTTTGATGGAGCATCTCCATCATAAATTATTCTTTCCGAATAGCCGCTATTATCGATGTTTTTATGCAGAATGAAGTGACTTGAAATCGTTCCGGGAAAGTATTGAACGTTTTCGGCTCCTTCTTTGCGAGCAATATCGATGCGGTGGGGCGTGTTACCCGACTGCCCTGCCACTATCCCCCTTGGCTGACCGCGTGTGAACTCAGACCTGATGGTATTATCCTCAAAGGATCGAAAGCTCATGGCGACCCCGCCATATTGGCAATCCACGCAATGTTGGATAATCAACGCCATGGGCTGCGGTATTCCTTCGGAGCAGACTTCAGGCCGGTAACCTGAGGCCATGACCTTCAGGCAGGTACGCAAAACATCGTCATCTCCCTGAACTTCAGAGCGGTATTTACCCGCCTGGGCATCGCCGTAGTTGTCTTCATTGATGCCAGAACTGCGGACAATCACCGGCTGTGATGTCGGGAGCTGACGGCGCAGCTCCCTGATTTGTCGGGCCGCCCCGGAATCTTTAACCTGCTCATAGTAGTCATCACTGGCAACAAATTGTGCCAGATCCGCCAGCCGGCTATCCCTTTTGGCTTGCTCTGAAGGCGGCAAGCCATTGAGGTATTTCCGGATGTTCGCCAAGCTGATCTCTGCCCCCGGTTCAAGGACGATCCAGGGAAGGCAGCGGTCTAAAACACAGGTATCCAGAGGGTATTGTTCAAGCGCATTCATGACTTGAGCAGTAACACATTCGAAGGGTGGAACAGACAGACCGGCTCTCTTCATCCGCTGTAAAAACATTCCCTTGCCCCCAAATTGTTCCCGGTCGGCGGGAGAACAATCAGCAACCTGGTCTGAAACAGGTGGACGGCAGGTGCGCTTGCTTATCGACGTTGGGTCGGGATCATCACTGGGATCAAGATCACTTAAATACCTTTTGCGTGAACTATCAGCCTCAGCATTCTGTTTGAGATCACTTTCCAGGCGTTGGGGATCTGATACGCCAAAAGCAGCAGATAACATCATGATATCCCTCCGATGTTACTATTCATCCGTGATTTAATCGCTAACACATAATGCGATATCTTTGTTTATCTTCTGACAATGATATTTTTATTAAGTTCAGTCGCCAGTCTGAATCACGCAATATGAAAAGTAACAACAAGTTGGTAACGCGGTTTGTGCCGGTCATCAATAATCGGCGTTGATCGGTTCTTAATTTGCAAATTATCGAACGCGTTATAAGTCAGGGTGATCATTTCGAACACGTTTGCTGGCATATTTTAGCCCATGCTCCAGCAAGGCTTTCTTGACTTTTTCTTCTTGATCCCAGAGCGGCTCATCAGGTGGAATAATAAAATTCAGCTCATAATTGTGTGATGGGTTGATGACAAAATATTTATCTCTCAAATGGGGATACACATCCTCATACAATCGAGTAGCTCTTTCGGGATCAAACAATAAAAGATGCGGTAAGATTTCCCTGCGGGTAT
Source organism: Endozoicomonas sp. ISHI1 (assembly GCF_024606225.1). Taxonomy (GTDB): domain Bacteria; phylum Pseudomonadota; class Gammaproteobacteria; order Pseudomonadales; family Endozoicomonadaceae; genus Endozoicomonas_A. Next base: position 122,518 of record NZ_JAGRPU010000012.1, read on the forward strand.
CATCACTTATCTCATCATTCATAAAAATTTTCCGAAAATCATCCTCCGATCTTCTCTCCAAGGATATTAAACACCGACAATTTGCTAACTGATCACAATACTCAATAAGCTGTTGGTGGTGGTTGCTTAATAACCGGTAGAAAGAAGGAAAAATAAATTCATTCCCAACATAAGAAATTGAGAAAAGGGCATGCTGAAAGGCGAATCTATCGGCTTCTGTCTTTACATCGCTATTAAGGCGTTGTGCAAGTATATTAAAATCCCACTGATCTCCTTCAAAAATCGCTATTTTCCCAAAGGTCATATCCAGATCACGCATACCAGCCAAGACTACAATTAGTTTACTAAAGGCACCCTGCATGCTTTCACGTGATCTCATTTGGGAGCATTCGACGGTCATTTTACCCACTACGGCGTTGAAGCTTATTTTCATGGTGTCAGCATTTTTATCCAGTTCGATTGCTTTTAGTAACTGTATCAGAAACCAAATACGCTTTAACTTGCCGGATTTATGATTGCTTTCGGATTCAAATTGGTCAGAAAAATTCAACCGCAAGGTACGTCCTTTCCCTCCCTCTGCATGTTCTAACAGCTCAACAAGGCCCACGTGAGTTCCTAACTTCAGATTAACAATCACGGCATTATCCATAATGACGACGATGGCTGAATACCTTGTTGTTTTTTCAATATATACTTTGTCGGACGATTTCAATAGCGGCAGATCTTCACTCGGGTTTGTGTAATCAACATAGGTGATGCTCCTATTCTTGGATACCTTGCCCTGACCAGAAGCCAATGCGATCGGTGCCAGTGCGTTTACAAAACGCTGATGCAGGGCAAAAATCAGCTCATGTACACTCCGAACCTGCTCAGCCTCTTTAGGGTTGAGTACCTGAAGACTGAATTGCAGCTGATGGCAGGTAGCCAACCACTCGCGAAATGATACTTGCCCTTCTTTACCGGCTTGCAAGGGATGGTTGATACGCTCTAACTCTGATCCGATGGTCTGCTTCAGTGTCTTAAACCGGTTGATCAATAGCCGTAATTCATCCAGCAACGTCTGGACCTCGGGTTCAATGTTGTTATCAGCCAACCGTAAGTACGCGCCGTAGCCATCCAATAGTGCTTGAGCACCATAAACCAGCCGATTTACGCTGTCTCTGTTCTCTAGCAGTAGCTTTGCGCGTTGCGGCGACATGCTCAGTTTTATCGGGTTTGCAAGGCAATCCAGTCCACCGCCGGGAGCAAAAAATGCCAACAGGCGGGCATTTTGATCCGTGAGCCATTGGAATCCGAGGGCAACCTGACTGAATGTGCCTTCAGGGGGGGACAAATCATCCCGTGAGGGGACAGCTGTCGTTAACGATACATCAGAAACAGCGGAGGACAGGCTTCTGTGACTGGCCAGTTTTTCGGTAATGTCACCGGCAACAATGAAGGCTCCGGGCTCACCGTTGAAGCGGGCGCAGGCCAGTGTCGCCTGTTGGCCATCCTGAGCGGCCACTGCCGCAAACTGTTCACCAGCCCGCATTAAGGTTATTTTTTCCTGTTTCAGGAAGATCGCTACATGATCATTGAATCCTGCTTCGCCAAGCACAACCCCCCCTGCCCGTTTGATGAACTCTGGCTCAAGCATCCAGTCTTCAGCGTGTTGTGCCACGGCAATGGCTCCCTCCGGCATAGAGTCTGCCTGTCGTTTTTTGGCCAGCCAGAGGGAGCCAGTGCAATAGCCTTCGCTGATACCCTCGCCAATGGCCAGGGTTTCTTCGGGTTTGGGTATAGGCATGGCAAAATCCATGCCGCCGGAGAGTCGGGTAACAGGCCGCACCTGCAACAGGAATAGGCGACCCTGATGATCGATGGCAAACTCCACATCCACGGGGCAGAGAAGAAGGTCTTCCAGCTTTGTCAATGCGTCCTTGAGTTCTGAAATCGTGTCATCACTGAGTTTCTGTCCACCGTCGTTTGATTGAACATCGGCCTCATAAATTTCTTGTTCCGAGTAGCCGCTGTCGTCTTTGTGCAGGATGAAGTGACTTGAGACCTTCCCGGGAACGTATTGATAATGGTCAGTTCCTTCTTTATGATCCTCGCGAAAAATATCGATGCGGTGGGGCGTGTTGCCAAACTGCCCTGCCACTACGCCTTTGGGTTGACCGGGCGTGTACTCAACCCTGACGGTATCATCCTGAAAAGATTGAAAGCTCATGGCGACCCCGCCATATCGGCAATCAACACAGTATTGAATAATCAGCGCCATGGGTTGCTGCATCCCTTCGGGACAGACTTCAGGCCGGTAAGCTGAGGCCATGACCTTAAGGCAGGTACGCAAAACATCGTCTTCTCCCTGAACCACAGAGAGGTATTTGCCCGCCTGGGCATCGCCGTAGTTGTCTTCGTTGATGCCAGAACTGCGAACAATCACCGGCTGTGATGTGGCGAGCTGATGGCGCAGTCCCCTGATTTGTCGGGCCGCTTCAGAATTTTCAACCTGTTCGTAATAGTCATCACTGGCAACAAATTGTGCCAGACCCGCCAGCCAGCTATCCCTTTTGGTTTGCTCAGAAGGCGGCAAGCCAATGAGGTGCTTACGGATGCTCGCCAGGCTGGTCTCTGCCCCCGGTTCAAGGACGATCCCGGGGAGATAGAGGTCTAAAAACCGGGTATCCAGAGGGTGTTGTTCAAGCGCATTCATGACTTGAGCAGTAACACATTCGAAGGGTGGAACAGGCAGACCGGCTCTCTTCATGCGCTGCAAAAACATTCCCTTGCCACCAAGTTGTTCCCGGTTGTCGGCAGAACAGTCTGTAGGCTGATCCGAGAAAGTTGAACTGCAGGTGCGCTTGTCTATCGACGTAGGGTCGGGAACACCACTGGGATCAAGATCACAAAAATACCTTTTGAGTGAACTATAAGCCCCAGCATCCTGTTTGCGATCACTGTTCGGGCTTTGAAGATCTAATGTGCCAAAACTGGCAGGTAACGTCATGATAACCTCTCATGTTAATATTCACCCATGATTTAATCGCCAGCGCATAAAACGACTGCCCAATCTGCCCAAACCCCTGACGCACCGCCCCGGTCACCTGCCGCATCCAGGTTTTCAGCGTCAGTTGATCCTCGTCACTGGCCGGTGGGTCAATCAAGCCAGGCGGTTTGTTGTTAAAGTCATCCATGGTCTATGCTTCAACCTCTTCCATCGGTTAACAGGAGCTGAGTGTGTCGGACACGCTGTTCAACCAACTGAAAAACATCGGCATCAGTGAGGAGCTGGCGGCAAAAGTCAGTGCCTCCCTCGATCCGGACTACAACGCCAGCAAGAAAGACGTGCTCATCATGCAAGAGGCCATCTTTCAGCACCAGGCGCTTTTCAATCAGAAAATGGCCGACATGAATGCCAAGTTTGATGCCGAATTCAAACAACAGAAAGCTGAGTCTGACGCCCGCTACGAAAAACAGAAAGCTGAGTCTGACGCTCGCTACGAAAAACAGAAAGCTGAGTCTGACGCTCGCAAAGCCGAATCAGACGCCCGCTACCACGAAGTGAAAGCCGAGTCAGACGCCCGCTACCACGAAGTAAAAATGGACAGCATGAGGGCATACGCCGAACTAAAAACCGAAATCCACACCACCATCAACCGGCAATACCTTGTCACTTTTGGCAGCGCCCTGCTGACCATTGCTTCCGTACTGGCGGTAAACTGGTACTTTCATGTTTAAACTTGCAAAATAAAAAGCTCTCGGATGCGAATCGATAGCGGTCATTACAACTTCATCATCATCCTGCATTTCCTCGCTGGCATATTGCAAGCCAATGCCGGATTGTGTCACGACGGACATAACGACCCAGGCGTTGGGGATCTGATACGCCAAAAAGTAGCAGATAACATCATGACATCCCTCCGATGTTACTATTCATCCGTGATTTAATCGCTAACACATAATGCGATATCTTTGTTTATCTTCTGACAATGATATTTTTATTAAGTTCAGTCGCCAGTATGAATCACGCAATATCAAAAGTAACAATAAGCTGGTAACGCGGCTTGTCCCGGTCATCAATAACTTTGATAAAATCAACGCAATCATCTATTTACATATATCATCAATCACCTGCAGGGCTGCCTGTAGGCCAGCCAACTGCTCCTTTAATTTTTGATAAGTTTCATAGGTATTGATGATTTCTTTCAGTCTGACATCATCCTCAAGTGACCTTCTGTCGGGATCATAAATGGCTGTTGCATCTTTTGCCAACTCCAATGCCTTCATTAAGTCCACGCAAATACTGGCGTTGTTGAGTAATTTGGGTGTAGGGCCAGCCTCAGGCTGCCGATTGACAGCCCGTCTGCCACGATCCCTTGCAGACTGTACATTAATAGTACCCACCTGCTTTTTCAGTTGCGCCGTGTAGTATGCGACGGGTGACTCTTTTACGGTACCGCAGCGCATGGCCATGGCGTAGTCAATTACCTCCCGGGCGGTTTCCGAATCGATATCCACCCGGGGGAGACAGGTGTCCCATGTATGACTCAGTTTGAGACACTCAAGTCGTAATTCGAGAATAGCGTCGGTCAGCTTTGTTTTTTTTTCCTGACGTGCAGCAAGCTCATCCGACAGATTGCATTCTGATGAACTCTCAAGGTCCTCTGCCTCTGAGGCTCCCGCTGCTGCCTGTTCATTTTTCTCCCGAACACAAACCAGAACAGGAGGATCGTCAGGCACCTCAGGCAAGGTAATACTGCACTCGTCCAGTGTTTTGGGTGCAGCATTTTGGTGTCTGAAGGAAGGAATATAGGGAACAACATGCTTTGGCACGGCAGGTAGCATGTCAGTTATATAACCATCGTCGTCTGAATCACGATTCAGGACTTCAAGGGCAGCCGCCATCAGATCTTGCATGAAAGCTTCATGACCAGGAATGGCCAAAACGGGAAAATTGGGTACCACACAACCACCTAATAACAAAACTGAAAAACATTTACTCCCGGAAAAATTGCCGAGAATAACTGTCAGAACCATCAGAAATTTGCTGAAATTCACACCATACCCTTCAAAAGATACGCAAACCTTCAGGGTAGACCAACCTGTAAAAAAAACCTGAAAAGGCGGAGTTGGCCGTTGATTTGAAATCCATTCTGGCAAGCGATCTACCGACCCATCCATGGACTTCTGAGGACGTCGATAGCAAAGTATTTATCCCTCAAATGGGGATACACATCCTCATACAATGGAACAAAAGCTCTTTTGGAATCTGACAATGTAAGAGTGATCTTTTCGGGCGCGTTTGCTGGCATATGTCAGCTCATACTTCAGCAGGGCTTTGCCGGGTTTTTCATGATCATCACAATGCGGCTCAATGGGTTGAACAATGAAATCTGGCTTATAACCATGTGTTGGTTTGAGAACAAAGTATTTACCTCTCAAATGGGGATAAACATCCTCATACAATGGAACAGCTCTTTTAGGATCTAACAATAAAAGATGCTGTAAGAGTTCCTTGCGGATGTCATCACTCATCTTGTCACTCATAAACATTTCCCGAAAACTGTTCTCCGATCTTTCCTTGAAGAGGAATAACTCCTTAGCATGATGAATAAACTGCTGTTGGTGGCTGCTTAATAACTCACAAAAAAAGGGAATACCGATAAATTGGGGGTCATAAAAGATTGAGAAAAGGATATGTTGAAAGGCGAATCTATCGGCTTCTGTCGTACCATTGCTATTAAGTTTTTGTGCAAACACATTAACGTCCCAATCAACACGATTAAAAATCGCTATGTTCTTCAAGTGCATATCCAGATTATACGTGCCATTTAACGCAGTAATCACTTTTTCAAAGGCATCCTGCTGGGCTGGACGTGATGTCATTCGGGAGCATTCGACGGTCATTTGACCCGCTACGGCATTGAAGTCTATTTTCATGGTGCCAGCATTTTTATCCAGTTCGATCTCTTTTAGTAACTGTGCCAGAAACCACATACGCTTAAACTTGCCGGATTTAAAACAGCTAAATTCAAATTGGTCAGTAAATTTCAGTCGCAAGGTTCGTCCTTTCCCTCCCTCTGCCTGTTCCAGTAGCTCGATAAGTCCCACATGAACGCCTAACATCAGATTAACAATCAAGGCATCATTCATACTGACGACCGTTCCTACACGCCCATTTTGTTCGATTGATTCTTTGTCGGATGGCCTCAAAAGCGGCACATTTTCACCCTGGCTCGTGTAATCAACATAGGTGATGTACTTTTTCCTGGACACCTTGCCCAGACCAAAAACCAATGCGATCGGTGCCAGTGCCTCTACAAAGCGCTGATGCAGGGCAAAAATCAGCTCATGGACACTCCGGACCTGCTCAGCCTCCTTAGGGTTGAGTGCCTGAAGGCAGGATTGCAGCTGATGGCAGGCTGCCACCCAATCACGAAATGATATCTGCCCTTCTTTACCGGCTTCCATGGGAGGGATGATACTCTCTAACCCTGATCGGATGGTCTGCTTCAGTGTCTCAAACCGGTTGATTAATTTTGGCAATTCTTCCTGCAATAACTTAACTCTGGCTGAGCGTCTTTTACCCGCCAACCGCAAATATGCCCCGTAGCCATCCAACAGTGCCTCAGCGCCATAAACCAGCCGATTTACGCTCTCTCTGGTCTCTGCCAGTAGCTCTGAACGTTGTGGTGACATGCTCAGTTTTATCGGGTTTGCCAGGCAATCCAGTCCACCACCGGGAGCAAAAAATGCCAACAGGCGGGCATTTTGATCCGTGAGCCATCGAAAACCGCTGGCGACCTGAAGGAGTCTGCCTTCAGGGAGGGACAAATCATCCCATGATGGGACAGCTGTCGTTAACGTTAAATCAGAAACGGCAGAGGACAGGCTTCTGTGACTGGCCAGTTTTTCGGTAATGTCACCAGCAACAATGAAGGCTCCGGGCTCACCGTTGAAACGGGCGCAGGCCAGTGTTGCCTGTTGCCCGTCCCGGGCGGCCACTGCCGCTAACTGACCACCGGCCAGCATCAACGTTTTTCCTTCCTGTTTCATAAGGATCGCTACATGATCATTGAATCCTCCTTCGGCAATGACAACCCCCCCTGCCCGCTTCAGGAACTCAGACTCAAGCATCCACTCTTCAGCATGCTGAGTTACGACAATGGCTCCCTCTGGCATAGGGTCTGCGTGTCGTTTTTTGGCCAGCCAGAGGGGTCCGGCACAGTAGCCTTCGCTGATGCCCTCGCCAGTGGCCAAGGTCTCTTCGGGTATGGGGAAGGCAAAATCCATACTGCCGGAGAGCCGGGTAACAGGCCGCACCTGCAACAGGAACAGGCGCCCCTGATGATCGATGGCAAACTCCACATCCACGGGGCAGAGAAGAAGGTCTTCCAGCTTTGTCAACGCATCCTTGAGCTCTGAAATCGTGTCATCACTGAGTTTCTGTTCACCGTCGTTTGATTGAACATCGGCCTCATAAATCTCTTTTTCCGAGTAGCCGTTGTTGTCTCTGTGCAGGATGAATTGACTTGAGACCTTCCCGGGAACGAATTGATAATGCTCAGCTCCATCTTTGCGATCCTTGCGAAATATATCGATGCGGTGGGGCGTGTTGCCAAACTGCCCTGCTACTACGCCTTTGGGTTGACCGGTTGTGTACTCAACCCTGACAGTATCATCCTGAAAAGATTGAAAGCTCATGGCGACCCCGCCATATCGGCAATCAACGCAGTGTTGAATAATCAATGCCATGGGTTGCGGTATGCCTTCGGAGCAGACTTCTGGCCGGTAAGCTGAGGCCATGACCTTGAGGCAGGTACGCAAAACATCATTTTCTCCCTGCACAACAGAGAGGTATTTGCCCGCTTGGGCGTCGCCGTAGTTGTCTTCGTTGATACCAGAACTACGGACAATCACCGGCTGCGATGTGGAGAGCTGATGGCGCAGATCCCTGATTTGTTGGGCCACTTCGGAATCTTTAACCTGTTCGTAATAGTCATCACTGGCAACAAATTGTGCCAGATCCGGCAGCCAGCTATCCCTTTTGGCTTGCTCTGAAGGCGGCAAGCCATTGAGGTATTTCCGGATATTCGCCAAGCTGGTCTCTGTCCCCGATTCAAGGACGATCCAGGGAAAACAGCGGTCTAAAAGACAGGTATCCAGAGGGTGTTGTTCAAGCGCATTCATGACCTGAGCAGTAACACATTCGAAGGGGGGAACAGGAAGATCGGCTTTCTTCATGCGCTGTAAAAACATGCCCTTGCCGCCAAGTTGTTCCCGGTTGGCGGGACAGCAGTCAACAGTCTGAGCCAAAACAGCTGAATGGCAAGTGCGTTCGCCTATCGACCTTGGCTCGGGAAGACCACTGGGATCAAGATCACTAAAATACCTTTCAGGTGAACTATTAGCCCCTTTGAATGAACTGCCAACCCCAGCCTTCTCATTGGGCTCAGTTGTCAGGCTTTGAGGATTTGATATGTCAAAAGTAGTATCAACTAACATCAGGATATCCCACCCATGTTATTATTCATCCATGATTTAACCGCTGACGCATAAAGCGATCACTTTCTTTAGACAATGTTTTTTTTATAAAGTTCAGTCGACAGTCTGAAGCACGCAATAGGCTGGCAAAACGATTTGTGCCGGTCAGCGATGTCAGAGTTGATCCGCAGATTATTGAACACGTTTAAAGGTTGATAACAAAATACTTATCTCTCAAATGGGGATACACATCCTCATGCAATGGAACAACAGCTCTTTTGGGATCTAAAGATGTAAGAGTAATCTTTTCGAACACGTTTGCTGGCATATTCCAGCCCATACTTCAGCAGGGCTTGCTCGATTTTTTCATTATGATCACAATGCTGCTCAACGGGTTGAACAACGAAATCTGGCTTGTAATCATATGTTGGTTTGAGAATAAAGTATTTACCTCTCAAGTGGGGATACACATCCTCATACAATGAAACAGCTTTTTCGGGATCCAACAATAAAAGGTGCTGTAAGAGTTCCTTGCGGGTGTCATCAGTCATCTTATCACTCATAAACATTTCCCAAAAGCTGTCCTCCGATTTTTCCTTGAAGCATATTAACTGCTTGGCATGATAAAAAAACTGCTGTTGGTGGCTGCTTAATAAGCCACAATAATCGGGAACACTGAGAAAATCAGCGACATAAAGGATTGAGAAAAGGCTATGTTGAAAGGCGAACCTATCGACTTCTGTGGTAACGTTGCTATTAAGTTGTTGTGCAAACACATCAAAATCCCACCGAACTCGATTAAAAATCTCTATTTTCTCCAAAAACATATCCAGATTACTCATACCATATAACGCAATAATCAGTTTTTCAAAGGCAGCATGCATGGTTTGACGTAATTTCATTCGGGAGCATTCGACGACTATTTGGCCCGCTACGGCGTTGAAGCTTATTTTCATGGTGTCTGCATCTTTATCCAGTTCAATTGCTTTTAGTAAGTGCGTCAGAAACCACATACGCTTTAACTTGCCAGATTTAAAATAGCTAAATTCAAATTGGTCAGTAAATTTCAGCCGCAAGGTTCGTCCTTTACCTCCCTCTGCCTGTTCTAGTAATTCGATAAGGCTCACATGAACTCCTAAATTCAGATTAACAAACAAGGCATCATTCATATTGACGACAGTCCCTATAACCCCTATTTCTTCAATTGATTCTTTGTCGGATGGCCTCAAAAGCGACACATTCTCGCCCGGAGTCGTGTAATCAACATAGGTTATGCACTTATTCTTGGATACCACTCCCTGACCAGAAGCCAATGCGATCGGTGCCAGTGCGTTTACAAAGCGCTGATGCAGGGCAAAAATCAGCTCATGGACACTCCGGACCTGCTCAGCCTCCTTAGGGTTAAGTGCCTGAAGACAGGATTGCAACTGATGGCACGCTGCCACCCAATCACAAAATGATACCTGCCCTTCTTTACCGGCTTGCAGGAGATGGGTGATAGGCTCTAACTCTGAACGGATGGTCTGCTTCAGTGTCTCAAACCGGTTGATCAAGAGCGGTAATTCATCTCGCAATAACTTGACCTGGAGTGAACATTTGTTTCCAGCCTGCATCAAGAATGTCTTGTAACCCTGCAACAGGGCTTCAGCCCCATAAACCAACCGATTTACGCTGTCCATGGTATCTGCCAGTAGCTCTGAACGTTGCGGCGACATGCTCATTTTTATCGGGTTTGCCAGACAATCCAGTCCACCACCGGGAGCAAAAAATGCCAACAATCGGGCATTTTGATCTGTGAGCCATTGAAAACCGCTGGCGACCTGAAGGGGTGTGCCTTCAGGGAGGGACAAATCATCCCGTGACGGGACAGCTGTCGTTAATGGTAAATCAGAAACAGCAGAGGACAGGCTTCTGTGACTGGCCAGTTTTTCGGTAATGTCACCGGCAACAATGAAGGCTCCGGGCTCACCGTTAAAGTGGGCGCAGGCCAGTGTTGCCTGTTGGCCATCCTGAGCGGCCAATGCCTCAAACTGTTCACCGGCCCGCATTAAGGTTATTTGTTCCTGTTTCAGGAAGATCGCTATATGATCATTGAATCCTGCTTCGGCAAGGACAAAACCCCCTGCCCGTTTGATGAACTCTGGCTCAAGCATCCAGTCTTCAGCGTGGTGGGCCACCACAATGGCTCCCTCTGGCATAGAATCTGCTTGTCGTTTTTTGGCCAGCCAGAGTGGGCCGGTGCAATAGCCTTCGCTGATACCCTCGCCACTAGCCAGATTCTCTTCGGGTATAGGCATGGTAAAATCCATGCCGCCAGAGAGCCGGGTGACAGGGCGTACCTGCAACAGCAACAGTTGACCCTGATGGTCGATGGCAAACTCTACATCCACAGGGCAGAGCAACAGGTCTTCCAGCTCTGTCACCACCTTCCTGAGTTCTGAAACCATGTCATCACTGAGTGATTGCCCACCGTCGTTTGAATGAAAATCAGCATCAAAAATCTCTCTTTCCGAGAATCCGTTGTCGTCTTTGTGCAGGATGAAGTGACTTGAGACCTTCCCGGGAACGTATTGATAATGGTCAGTTCCTTCTTTACGATCCTCGCGCAAAATATCAATGCGGTGGGGCGTGTTGCCAAATTGCCCTGCCACTACACCTTTGGGTTGACCGGGTGTGTACTCAACCCTGACGGTATCATCCTGATAAGATTGAAAGCTCATGGCGACCCCGCCATATTGGCAATCCACGCAGTGTTGAATAATCAACGCCATGGGTTGCGGTATACCTTCGGAACAGACTTCAGGCCGGTACGCTGAGGCCATGACCTTAAGGCAGGTACTTAAAACATCCTTTTCTCCCTGAACCACAGAGAGGTATTTGCCCGCCTGAGCATCGCCGTAGTTGTCTTCGTTGATGCCAGAACTGCGGACAATCACCGGCTGTGATGAGGGGAGCTGACGACGCAGTTCCCTAATGTGTCGGGCCGCTTCGGAATCTTTAACCTGTTCGTAATAGTCATCACTGGCAACAAATTGTGCCAGATCCGCCAGCCAGCTATCCCTTTTGGCTTGATCTGAAGGCGGCAAGCCATTGAGGTGGTCCCGGATGTTCGCCAGACTAATCTCTAACCCCGGTTCAAGGACGATCCAGGGAAGGCAGCGCTCCATAAGACGGGTATCCAGAGAGTGTTGTTCAAGCGCATTCATGACCTGAGCAGTAACACATTCGAAGGGTGGAACAGGCAGACCGGCTTTCTGCATGCGCTGCAAAAACATTCCCTTGCCGCCCAGTTGTTCCCGGTTGGCGGGAGAACAGTCAGCAGCCTGAGCCAAAACAGCTGAACGGCAGGTGCGCTCGCCTATCGGCCTTGGGTCGGGAACATCACTGGGATCAAGATCACTGAAATACCTTTCAGGTAAACTATTAGCCTTAGAATTATGATTGGGATCAGTTGTCAGGCTTTGAGGATCTGACTTGCCAAATACAGCAGATAACATCAAGATATCCCTCTGATGTTTTTATTTATCCATGATTTAATCGCTAACGCATAAAGCGATCACTTTCCTTCGACCATGATGTTTTTATAAAGTTCACCCGTCAGCCTGAAGAACGCATTAAAAGAACGGCAATAAGTTGGTAATAAGGTTTTCACTGCCATCGTTGTCAGAGTTGATCAGAGCTTGGCCAAAAATGTCCTGACGTATTTATTAACTTCGGGATTTCTTTGCTTCGCTGAATCGATAAAAGACTTATCATTTTTAAGTTGAAAAGCCGCATATTCGAAAGCACGAGGATTTTGTTCAATTAACTCCAACATATACTCGCGATCATTCAACACCGCATGACTGGCATGCCTTAAGTAAATGATACTATGAGCAATTGCACGATTAACAATGTCTTTATCGCTCTTGATTCTCTCACTTGCAAACCCCAAAGCTGCTGGATCGTTTGCAACAGCGGCCATCACCACCTTCTCATCATTCTTAAGTCTATGGCTGGCATATTTCAGCTCGCCACCCACTCGAGTGACTGATGCAATGACAACATCGCTATCATCCCCCAGTTCTTTACTCACATATTCCAGTTCACCCGGATGTTCTTTAATGGCGGGTAACACAACGTCTTTATCATTCAAAACCCGTTGGCTGGCATATTTCAAACCCTGTTTCAGCAGGGAATTCCTGACTTTTTCTTTATAATCCCCAAATGGCTGCCCCGGTGGAACATCAAACTCCAGACGACCACTGCGAGGTGTTTTGATAACAAAGTATTGATCTTCCAAATGGGGATGCAAAAGCACAACCAAACGAGTACCGTTTTGGGGATCTTCCAATAAATAATGCTGTAGGAGTTCACTGCGGGTGTCCTCAGCGATCTCACCACTCATTAACATTTTCAGAAGCTTATGCTCCGATGTTTTCACGCACCTCGAAAAACACTGAACATGTTCAATAAACTGTTGTTGGTGGTCGCTTAAGAACGGGTAGAATCGGGGAACTCTGTGTAGATAGGTATAACTGATTGTGAAAAGGCAATGTTGAAAGACGAACCTATCGGCTTCTGTCGCAAGGCCGCTATCAAGTCGTTGTGCAAGCGAGTCAAAATTCCACTGATTTTTTTCACAAATGCGGCTTTTCTCAAAACGATGATCCAAATCTTTCATATCACGTAATACAACGATCAGTTTTTCAAAGGCTTCCCGCATGGATGGACGTGATTTCATCTGGGAACATTCGATGGTCACTGTACCTGCTATGGCGTTGCAACGGGTCTTTATGCCATCAGAATTTTTATCAAGTTCAATCGCTTTCAGTAACGCTACCAGAAACCACACACGCATGAACTTGCCGGCATTAAAATCCCATTCAGCATCAAATGTATCTGAAAATGTCAGCCGCAAGGTTCGTCCTTTCCCCGCCTCTGCGTCTTCAAGTAGCTCGATAACGCTCTTATGATTTCCAAGCGGCAGGGTAACAATCAAGGCATTATTCATATGGATGACAGTCCCCCGAAACTCCAGCCGTGCCATGGTTTCTTCGCCGGATCGACTCAATAGCGGATCCTTTTTACACGGGGTCGTGCAATCCACATAAGAGATCCTGCCTATCTTGGATGACCTGCCCTGACCCGAGGCCAAAGTGACTGGTGCCAGTGCTTCCACGAAGCGCTGATGCAGAGCAAAAATCAGCTCATGGACACTTCGAACTTGCTCAGCCTCACCGGGATTGAGAGCCTGAAGAGAGGATTGCAGTTGCTGGCAGGCTGCCACCCACTGACTAAACACTCTCGGGGATACCTGCCCTTCTTCAGCGGCCTGCATGGGCGTAATGATACTCTCTAACCCGGATCGAATGGTTTCTTTCAGCGTCCCGAACCGGCTGCTCAGTTCCGGAAATTCATCCCGCAATGACTGAACCTCGCGCGAACAGCTTTTACCGGCCAGCCGCAAGAAGGCATCGTAACCCTTCAACATTTCTTCAGCCCCATAAATCAGCCGGTTTACGTTGTCCCTGGTCTCTCCCAGTAGCTTTGCTCGTTGCGGTGACATGCTCAGTTTTATCGGGTTCGCCAGACAACCCAGTCCACCGCCGGGGGCAAAAAACGACAACAGGAGGGCATTTTGATCTGTGAGCCAGCGAAAACAGCTGGCGACCCGACGTAATAAGCATCTATGTTGGGGAGCCAATTCAGGCTTTGACGGGACGGCTTTCGCTAACGGCTCGTCAGAAAAGGCAGAGGACAGGCTTCTGCAACTGGCCAGTTTTCCGGAATAGTCACCGACAACAATAAAGGCTCCGGGCTGTCCGTTAAAGCGGGCGCAGGCCAGTGTCGCCTGTTGGCCTTCCTGGGCGGCCACCGCTGCAAACTGTTCACCGGCCAGCATTAAGGTTTTTTCTTCCTGTCTCATAAGGATCGCCACATGATCGTTGAACCCTCCTTCGGCAAAGACAAAACCCCCTGCCCGCTTCAGGAATTCGGGCTCAAGCATCCACCCTTCAGCATGGTTGGCCACGACAATGGCTCCCTTTGGCATCGTGTCTGCCTCGCCTTTTTTGGCCAGCCAGAGGGAGCCGGTGCAATAGCCTTCGCTGACGACCTCACCAGTGGCCAGACTGCCTTCCGGCATGGGCATGGCAAAATCCATGCCGCCCATGAGTCGGGTTATGGGACGCACCTGCAACGGGAACAGGCAACCCTTATGATCGATGGCAAACTCCACATCCACGGGGCACAGCAACAGGTTTTCCAGCTTTGTGGCCATCTTCCTGAGTTCTGACACCGTGTCATTAGTGAGTTGCAGCCCACCGTCGTCTGATCGGCCATCCGCATTATGAATGATGGCTTCCGAATAGCCGTTATTATCGGTGTTTTTTTGGAGAATGAAGTGACTTGAAACCGTCCCGGGAAAGTATTCCCAGCTGTCAGTTTCTTCTTTGCGAGCAATATCGATGCGGTGGGGCGTGTTACCGGACTGTCCTGCCACTACGCCTCTGGGCTGACCGGGTGTGTACTCAACCCTGACGGTATTATCCTGAAAGGACTTAAAGCTCATGACGACCCCGCCATATCGGCAATCAATGCAATGCTGGATGATCAACGCCATGGGTTGAGGTATACCCTGGGGACAGACTTCAGGCCGGTAACCTGAAGCCATGACCTTAAGGCAGGTACGCAAAACATCCTCTTCGCCCTGAACTTCAGAGAGGTATTTACCCGCCTGGGCATCGCCGTAGTTGTCTTCGTTGATGCCGGAACTGCGGACAATCACCGGCTGTGATATGGACTGTTTGTCCAGCTCACCGCGCAGGCCTCTGATGTGTCGGGCCGCTTCAGAATCTTTAACCTGTTCGTAAAAGTCATTACTGGCAACAAATGTCGCCAGACCCGCCAGCCATTCATCCCTTTGGTTTTGCTCTGAAGGTGGCAAGGTGCTTAGGTATTCCCTGATCTTCATCAGGCTGCACTCTGCGTCCGATTCAAGGGCCATCCCCGGAAGATAGCGGGCTAAACAATGGGTATCCAGAGGGTGTTGTTCAAGCGCATTCATTGCCCGGACTGAAACACATTTGAACGGTGGCACAGACAGACCTATTGCCTGCATGAGCTGCAGAAACATTCCCTTGCCCCCGAGCAGTTCACGGCATGGGGGAGAGTTGTCAGTAGCCAGACCCGGGACAGATGCACTGCAAAGGCGCTTGGTAATTGGCGTTGTGCAGACAGGGATGGTGTCAGTATCCCTGAAATACCTATTGGATGAACTACTGGCCCGGGTATCCTTATTCGGATTCGTTGCGGGGACTTGATGACATGTTTTTTCAGATCCGGCGGGTAACATAAATATATCACTTCAAAGTTAATATTCATCCATGACTTAATGGCCAAGGGGCTGTCAAATCAATCAATTAACTTCGTTAGACTGGGATCTTTTTATAAAGTTCCTCCGTTAGCCTGAAACACGCAATAGAAAAAAACAACGATAAGTAAAAAGTACTATCAGCCATGGCCATTAGAATCATTTTTTTTATCGCTTCGTAGTCTTTTACTGGCATATCTCAGAGCGTCCGGTTCATTTGCTACAGCAGCCATGACCACCTCTTTATTATCCTGAAGTTCCGGGCTTGCATAAATCAGCGCCAGGCCATTTTGACTGACTGCAGCCATGACCACCTTTGTATTACCCTTAAGTTCCCGGCTTGCATAGTCCAGCGCCAAGCCATTTCGACTGACTGCGGCAATGACAACATCGTTATCATTCTTCAGTTCTTTACTCGCATACATCAGGTCATCTGGATATTCTGCAATGGCTGCTAATACCAGCTCTCTATCATTCAGAATCCGTTGACTGGCATATTTCAGTCCGTGATTCAGCAAGATATTCCTGACCTTGTCTTTATCATCTGAAAGCGGATGAGCCGGTGGAAGATAAAACTCCAGTCTGTAACACCAGGATGGATTGATAACAAAGTATTGATTGCTCAGGCCATACACCTGCTCAATCAATTGGGGAGCGTAAACGGTATCTTCCAATAAATAATGATGCAAGAGCTCCGATCGAGTGCCCTCAGCGATCTCATCACTCATTAACAGTTCATGCAGACTGTCCTCTGATTTTTCCTGCTGAGATACCAGGAACTCACACTCAGCTAACCGCCGTGCATAGTGAATAAACTGTTGGAGTGGGTTGCTTAACAATCGGCAACAATCGCGATCAATATGGAAACCACCCCCATAAAACATTGAGAAAAGGCAATGTTGAAAGTCGAATCTATCGGCTTCTGTCGCAACATCGTCATTAAGGCGTTGTGCAAGCATGTTAAAGTTCCACTGAACTCCATTAGAAATGCGACCTGCAAAGTGTATATCCAGCCAGTCCATGGAATGCAGCACGATCATCAGTTTTTTGAAGGCTTCCTGCATGGATTGACGTGAACTCATTCGGGGACACTCTACGATAATCTCTCCCGCTGTGCCGTTGCAACTTAGCTTCATGGGACCAGCATCTTCACGCAGCTCTATCGCTTTCAGAAGCTTGACCAGAAACCACATACGTTTTAACTTGCCAGCTTTTTCCCAACCAGAAATTTTATCGAATTGGTCAGAAAATTTCAGTCGCAAGGTTCGTCCTTTCCCTCCCTCTGCGTTTTCAAGCAGCTCAACAACACCCTTATGAGCTCCAAGATTCAGGTTAACAATCAGGGCATCATCGATGATGACCGCAGTCCCTGAAAGCCGTAATTTTTTGATGGATGCCTTGCCGGACGGATTCAACAGCGGTTCCTGTCCACCCGAATTATCCGAAGTTGTGAAATCAACGTAGGTGACGTTCTCTTCCTCAGACACCCTACCCTGACGTGAAGTCAGAGCAACCGGTGCCAGCGCCTCTACGAAGCGCTGATGCAGGGCAAAAATCAGCTCATGGACACTTCGGACCCGCTCAGCCTTCGAGGGGGTGAGTGCCTGAAGACAGGATTGTAGCTGATGGCAATCTGCCACCCACTGACGAAACACTCTCTGGGATACCTGCCCTTCTTCAGCGGCCTGCATGGGCGTAATGATACTCTCTAACCCGGATCGAATGGTTTCTTTCAGCGTCACGAACCGGTTGCTGAGTTTCGGAAATTCATCCCGCAATGACTGAACCTCGCGCGAACAGCTTTTACCGGTCAGCTGCAGAAAGGCTTCGTAACCCACAAGCATTGCTTCAGCCCCGTGAATCAGTCGGTTTACGTTGTCTCTGGTCTCTGCCAGTAATTCTGATCTTTGCGGCGACATGCTCAGTTTTATCGGGTTTGCCAGACAATCCAGTCCACCGCCGGGGGAAAAAAACGACAACAGGCGGGCATTTTGATCGGTGAGCCATTGAAAACCGCTGGCGACCTGACGGAATGTGCCTTCAGGGGGCGACAAATCATCCCTTGATGGGACGGCTTTCGTTAACGACACATCAGAAACATCAGAGGACAGGCTTCTGTGACTAAGCAGTTTTTCGGTCATGTCACCGGCAACAATAAAGGCTCCGGGCTTATCGTTAAACCGGGCGCAGGCCACTGTCGCCTGTTGGCCACTCTGGGCGGCCACCGCTGCAAACTGTTCACTGGCCAGCATTAAGGTTTTTTCTTCCTGTCTCATAAGGATCGCCACATGATCATTGAATCCTCCTTCAGCAAAAACAAAACCCCCTGCCCGCTTCAGGAATTCGGGCTCAAGCATCCAATCTTCAGCATGGCTGGCCACGACAATGGCTCCCTTTGGCATCGTGTCTGCCTCGCCTTTTTTGGCCAGCCAGAGGGAGCCGGTGCAATAGCCTTCGCTGACGACCTCACCAGTGGCCAGACTGTCTTCCGGCATGGGCATGGCAAAATCCATGCCGCCCGTGAGTCGGGTTATGGGACGCACCTGCAACGGGAACGGGCAACCCTTATGATCGATGGCAAACTCCACATCCACGGGGCAGAGAAGCAGGTCTTCCAGCTTTGTCACCATCTTCCTGAGTTCTGACACCGTGTCATCAGTGAGTTGCAGTCCACCGTCGTCTGATCCGCCATCCGCATTATGAATGATGGCTTCCGAATAGCCGTTATTATCGGTGTTTTTTTGGAGAATGAAGTGACTTGAAACCGTCCCGGGAAAGTATTGCCAACTGTCAGTTTCTTCTTTGCGAGCAATATCGATGCGGTGGGGCGTGTTACCGGACTGTCCTGCCACTACGCCTCTGGGCTGACCGAGCGTGTACTCAATCCTGACGGTATTATCCTGAAAGGACTTAAAGCTCATGACGACCCCACCATATCGGCAATCAATGCAATGCTGGATGATCAACGCCATGGGTTGAGGTATACCCTGGGGACAGACTTCAGGCCGGTAACCTGACGCCATGACCTTAAGGCAGGTACGCAACACATCCTCTTCGCCCTGAACTTCCGAGAGGTATCTACCCGCCTGGGCATCGCCGTAGTTGTCTTCGTTGATGCCAGAACTGCGGATAATCACCGGCTGTGATGTCGAGGATCCAATCAGCTGACTGCGCAGTTCAGTGATATGTCGCGCGGCTTCAGAATCTTTAACCTGCTCGTAAAAGTCATCACTGGCAATAAAGCTTGCCAGGCCCGCCAGCCATTCATCACTTTTGTTTTGTTCTGAAGGTGGCAAAGTATTGAGGTATTCCCTGACCTTCATCAGGCTGCACTCTGTCCAAGGCTTAGTGGCAATCTCCGGAAGATAGGGGGTTAAACTCTGGATATCCAGTGGGTGATGTTCAAGAGCGTGCATTACCTGAGCGGTAACACATTTAAACGGTGGGACAGACAATCCTGTTTGCTGCATGCGCTGCAAAAACATCCCCTTGCCACCCAGTTGTTTCCGGCTGGCGGGAGAATAGTCAGCAGCCTGATCTGAAGAAGATAAACTGCAGGCGCTGCAGAGGCGATTGGCCAGTGGTGTTTCGCCGATCGGAACGCCACTGGTATCAGGATCGCGGAAATGCCTTTTGAATGAATCACTGACCTCGCTATCCTGAGTTGGATTCGTTGGCGGGATATGCTGAAATGATGTGTCAACACGATCTGGTAACATCAAGATATTCCTTTAAAGTTAATATTAATCCATGATTTAATGGTCAGGAGCTTGTCGCATTAATCAATTAATTTCGTTTGACTATGTTTTTTTTATAAAGTTCACACATCAGCCCGAAAAAACCATTTGATCAGGATATAAAAGACTTAGTCGTCTGAATGCCAGTGAGAGTGCTCATCAGATAATCCAGGCGGATTACACATTACAACGATTAAAATGAAGGTTAAATAACGTTAGAGAATAGCTTTAACTATCGGTGATAAGCACCTGACCAGATGGTACTTGGAGATTGAGCCATAAAAGTCCGGTAAACAGCAGTCCATTACCCGTCACTAAGGTTCATCATCGACTTTTTCCAGGCCCAGAGCTTTAAGAAGCCTGTGAAGCTCAGGGTTTCTGAGGGTTGCTGAACGGATAAAGGCATTATCATGCTGAAGCTCAGTAGCCGCATACATGAAAGCATGAGAATTATGTTCAATTAAGTTCAGCAAATACTCGCGATCATTCAATACCTCTTCACTGGCGTAATCTAAGTTACGAATATCTCTGGCAACTGCGATTTGAACAATGTTTTTATCTCCTCGTAATCTCTCACTTGCATACTTCAGAGCCGATGGAGTCTTTGAGATAGCAGTCTTTACAACAACATCATCATCCTGAAATTTCGGAGCTGCATAGAGCAGTTGATACCCATCCCGCGTGATTGCGGTCATGACAACATGTCTATCACCCTTCAGTTCTTCACTAACATATTCCAGATTATCCGGGGCTTCGGCAATGGTTGTTAATACAAGATCCCTATCGTTTCTAATCTGTTGGCTGGCATATTTCAACCCATGCTTCAGCAGAACATCCCTGACCTTTTCTTTATGAGCCATAGACGGCTGACACGGTGGAATATAAAATTTCAGTCGGTAATTGTGGGATGGCTCAACCACAAAGTATTGATCACTCAAACCATAGATATGCTCAATCAATGAGATGGCGTTAGCTTTATTGGGATCTAGTAATAAAAGATGATGTAATAGTTCCCTGCGGGTGTCCTCACTGACCTCATCACTCATTAACATTTCCTTAAGATGATCCTCCGATTTTTTCATACATGCTACCAACTGCCGACTATGATCAATAAACTCTTGGTGGGGAGTACTTAATAACGGGTAGCAACTGAAAGTCATCTTATTGAACTTCCAATAAACCATTAAGAAAAGACAATGTTGAAAGGCGAACCTGTCGGTTTCTACTGGAGCATTGCTGTTAAGGCGTTCTGCAAGCAAGCTAAAGTTCCATTGATCTCCTTCAAAAATAGCTATGCCCCTCAATAGACTATCCAGGTCACGAGTTGCAGTTACCACAGTGAACAGTTTTTGGAAGGCACCCAACATGGCTTGAGTGGATGTTATTCGGACGCATTCGACGATAATTTCTCCCACTGCAGGGTTGTAACCCAGCTCCATGCTATCGGCATCTTTATGAAGTCCGATCGCTTTCAATAACCGTACCAGAAGCCACATACGTTTCAATTTATGAGGTCCATCACTGCCATCAGGGCGACGAAATCTGTCAGAAAACTTCAGCCGCAAGGTTCGTTCTTTTCCTCCCCCAGCGTTTTCAAGCAGCTCGATAAGGCCCACATGAAGTCCTAACTCCAGGTTAACAATTAAGGCGTCAACCAAGCTAACAACAGTCACAGGGCGCATTATTCCTTCGATGGCGGCTTTGAAGGACGGCGTCAATAGGGACGCCTTTTTTCTCGGGGGTGTGAAATCAACATAGGTGACTGCCCATTTCTGATGGGATACTGTGCCCTGACCCGAAGTCGTAGAGACCGGCGCCAGTGCATTTACGAAGCGCTGATGCAGGGCAAAAATCAGCTCATGAACACTTCGAACCTGCTCAGCCTCTCCGGGATTGAGTGCCTGAAGAGAGGATTGCAGTTGCTGGCAGGCTGCCACCCACTGACTAAACACTCTCGGGGATACCTGCCCTTCTTCAGCGGCCTGCATGGGCGTAATGATACTCTCTAACCCAGATCGAATGGTTTCTTTCAGCGTCACGAACCGGTTGCTCAGTTTCGGAAATTCATCCCGCAATGACTGAACCTCGCGCGAACAGCTTTTACCGGCCAGCTGCAGAAAGGCTTCGTAACCCTCCAACATTTCTTCAGCCCCATAAATCAGCCGGTTTACGTTGTCCCTGGTCTCTTCCAGTAGCTTTGCTCGTTGCGGTGACATGCTCAGTTTTATCGGGTTCGCCAGACAACCCAGTCCACCGCCGGGGGCAAAAAACGACAACAGGAGGGCATTTTGATCTGTAAGCCAGCGAAAACAGCTGGCGACGTGACGTAATAAGCATCTATGTAGGGGAGCCAATTCACGCTTTGACGGGACGGCTTTCGCTAACGGCTCGTCAGAAAAGGCAGAGGACAGGCTTCTGTGGCTGACCATTTTTTCGGTCATGTCACCGACAACAATAAAGGCTCCGGGCTGCCCGTTAAAGCGGGCGCAGGCCAGTGTCGCCTGTTGGCCTTCCTGAGCGGCCATTGCTGCAAACTGTTCACCGGCCAGCATTAAGGTTTTTTCCTCCTGTCTCATAAGGATCGCCACATGATCATTGAATCCTCCTTCAGCAAAGACAAACCCCCCTGCCCGCTTCAGGAATTCGGGCTCAAGCATCCACCCTTCAGCATGATTGGCCACGACAATGGCTCCCTTTGTCATCGTGTCTGCCTCGCCTTTTTTGGCCAGCCAGATGGAACCGATGCAATAGCCTTCGCTGACGACCTCACCAGTGGCCAGAATGCCTTCCGGCATGGGCATCGCAAAATCCATGCCGCCCGTGAGCCGGGTTATGGGGCGCACCTGCAACGGGAACACCCCCCCTTGAAAATCGATGGCAAACTCCACATCCACAGGGCAGAGCAACAGGTTTTCCAGCTTTGTCACCATCTTCCTGAGGTCTGAAACCATGTCATCAGTGAGTTGTAGTCCACCGTCGTCTGATCGGCCATCCGCATTATGAATGATGGTTTCCGAATAGCCGTTATTATCCGTGTTTTTTTGGAGAATGAAGCGACTTGAAACCGTCCCGGGAAAGTATTGCCAGCTGTCAGTTTCTCCTTTGCGAGCAATATCGATGCGGTGGGGCGTGTTACCGGACTGTCCTGCCACTACGCCTCTGGGCTGACCGAGCGTGTACTCAATCCTGACGGTATTATCCTGAAAGGACATAAAGCTCATGACGACCCCGCCATATCGGCAATCAATGCAATGCTGGATGATCAACGCCATAGGTTGAGGTATACCCTGGGGACAGACTTCAGGCCGGTAACCTGAAGCCATGACCTTAAGGCAGGTACGCAACACATCCTCTTCGCCCTGAACTTCCGAGAGATATTTACCTGCCTGGGCATCGCCGTAGTTGTCTTCGTTGATGCCAGAACTGCGGATAATCACCGGCTGTGATATGGACTTTTCGTCCAGCTGACCGCGCAGATCCCTAATATGCTGGGCCGCTTCAGAATCTTTAACCTGCTCGTAAAAGTCATTACTGGCAACAAAGGTCGCCAGACCCGCCAGCCATTCATCCCTTTTGTTTTGTTCTGAAGGTGGCAAGCTATTGAGGTATTCCCTGATCTTCATCAGGCTGCACTCTGTCCAAGGCTTAGTGGCAATCTCCGGAAGATAGGGGGTTAAACTATCGATATCCAGCGGGTGTTGTTCAAAAGCCTGCATGACCTGAGCAGTAACACATTTAAACGGTGGGACAGACAAACCTGTTTGCTGCATGAGCTGCAAAAACATCCCCTTGCCACCCAGTTGTTTCCGGCTGGCGGGAGAATAGTCAGCAGCCTGATCTGAAGAATATAAACTGCAGGCGCTGCAGAAGCGCTTGGCCAGTGGTGTTTCGCCGATCGGAACGCCACTGGTATCAGGATCGTCGAAATACCTTTTGAATGGACTACTGTCCTCGTTACCCTGAGTTGGATTCTTTGTCGGGTTGTGGTGATATGATTTGTCAAATCTTGCAGGTTGCATCAAGACATCCCTCCAAAGTTAATATTCATCCATGATTTAATGGCCAGGAGCCTGTCGCATTAATCGCTTACTTTTCTTTTGACCATGATGTTTTTATAAAGTTCCCCCTTCAACCTGTCGCAGGAAATAAATCAGTTACGAGCGACTGAAACAATTTTACGTCACGATCTGGAATGAATTTTTTTTTCACGGTAAAAAAACGACAATAAGCTGGCAACATGGTTTGCACTGACCAATGCTGTCAGAATAGATAAGGCTTTATTCTTAGGTTTCGAATGTGTTGACTAACCTCGGGGTTTCTTTTTCTTGCTGCCTCGACAAAGGCCTCATCATTTTTAAGCGCCTCATTCGCAAAAGTGAAAGCCAAAGCATCACTTTGAATTAAGTCCAGCATATGCTCGCGATCATTCAATATCGTGTCAGTGGCATAACGTAATGAATAAATACAACCAGCAATTGCGATTTGAATAATATCTTTATCACTTCGGACTTTTTCACTTGCATACTCCAGAGCTGCTGGAAAGTGTTTGACAGCGGCCATTACCACCTTTTTATCACCCTTAAGTTTCGAGCTGGCATATTGCAGCTGACTACCGCATAGAGCGACTGATGTCATGACAACATCTCTATCATCCCTTAGTCCTTCACTCACATATCGCAGTTCATCTGGATGTTCTGAAATGGCGGGTAATACCATCTCTTTATCATTCAGAACCCGCTGGCTGGCATACTCCAGCCCATTCTTCAACAGGGTATTCCTGAGCTTTTCTTTATCATTCCCAAGCGTCTGAACCGGTGGAACATCAAACTCCAGACGGCCACTGCAGGGGGGGGTGATAACAAAGAATTGACCTACTAAATGGGAATACAGAAGCTCAACCAATCGAGTACCGATTTCAGGATTTATCAATAAAAAATGCTGTAAGAGTTCCCTGCGTTTGTCCTCAGCGATCTCATCATTCATCAACAGTTTCTGAAGTTCGTCATCTGATTTTCCACAACACTTGCGCAAACGTTTAACATGATGAATAAACTGTTGGTGGTTACTCAACAACGAGTAGAAACGCGGCGCTATGCATAAAGAGTTATAGACGATTGTGAAAAGGCCATGTTGAAAGTCAAATCTATCGGCTTCTGACGCAACATCACCATCAAGGCGTTTTGCAAGCCAGTTGAAGTTACACGGTTCCCCTTCAAAAAAGACTCTGTGCAGCAAGAAAGTGTCCAGGTCTTCAAGACCACCCAGCGCAGTGATCAGTTTTTCAAAGGTATCCAGCATATCTGGAGTTGATGCTATTCGGGGGCATTCGATAATGATTTCTCCCGCCACGGCGTTGCAACTGAGCTGCATGCCATCAGAATATTTATCCAGTTCGATTACTCTCAGCAACTGCACCAGAAACCACATACGCTGTAACTTACCGGGTTTATCGCTGCCATCAGGTTTCTCAAATTGGTCAGAAAATTTCAGCCGCAAGGTTCGACCTTTCCCCCCCTCTGCGTTTTCAAGTAGCTCGATAACGCTTCTGTGTTGTCCAAGCCACAGGTTAACAATCAAGGCATCATCCATACTGACGACAGTAATCTCTGAACACCGTAATTTTTCGATAACTGCCTTACCGGACGGACTCAACAGCATTGCCTTTTCACCGGACCTAACCGAAGTTGTGCAATCAACATAGGTGACAAACTCTTCCTCAGATAACCTGCCCCGACCCGAGTCCAGAGTGACCGGAGCCAGGGCTTTTATGAAGCGCTGATGCAGGACAAAAATCAGCTCATGGACACTTCGAACCTGCTCAGCCTCAGCGGGATTGAGTGCCTGAAGAGAGGATTGCAGTTGCTGACAGGCTGCCACCCACTGACGAAACTCTCTTCGGGATACCTGCCCTTCTTCAGCGGCTTGCATGGGCAGAACGATACTCTCTAATCCGGATTGAATGGTTTTTTTCAGCGTCTCGAACCGGTTGATTAATTGCTGTGACTCATCCAGCATTGGCTGAACCTCGGATGAACCCTTGTCACCCGCCAGCAACAAGAAGGCACGGTAACCCACAAGCATTGCTTCAGCCCCGTGAATCAGTCGGTTTACGTTCTCTCTGGTCTCTGCCAGTATTTTTGATCGTTGTGGCGACATACTTAATTTTATCGGGTTTGCCAGACAATCCAGTCCACCGCCGGGGGAAAAAAACGACAACAGGCGGGCATTTTGATCGGTGAGCCATTGAAAACCGCTGGCGACCTGACGGAATGTGCCTTCAGGGGGCGACAAATCATCCCTTGATGGGACGGCTTTCGTTAACGACACATCAGAAACATCAGAGGACAGGCTTCTGTGACTAAGCAGTTTTTCGGTCATGTCACCGGCAACAATAAAGGCTCCGGGCTGCCCGTTAAAGCGGGCGCAGGCCAGTGTCGCCTGTTGGCCTTCCTGAGCGGCCATTGCTGCAAACTGTTCACCGGCCAGCATTAAGGTTTTTTCCTCCTGTCTCATAAGGATCGCCACATGATCATTGAATCCTCCTTCGGCAAAAACAAAACCCCCTGCCCGCTTCAGGAATTCGGGCTCAAGCATCCAATCTTCAGCATGGTTGGCCACGACAATGGCTCCCTTTGGCATCGTGTCTGCTTCGCCTTTTTTGGCCAGCCAGATGGAACCGGTGCAATAGCCTTCGCTGACGACCTCGCCAGTGGCCAGAATGCCTTCCGGCATGGGCACAGCAAAATCCATGCCCCCCGTGAGCCGGGTTATGGGGCGCACCTGCAATGGGAACACCCTCCCCTGAAAATCGATGGCAAACTCGACATCCACGGGGCAGAGCAACAGGTTTTCCAGCTTTGTCACCATCTTCCTGAGGTCTGAAACCATGTCATCAGTGAGTTGCAGTCCACCGTAGTCTGTTCGGCCATCCGTATTATGAATGATGGCTTCCGAATAGCCGTTATTATCCGTGTTTTTTTGAAGAATGAAGCGGCTTGAAACCGTCCCGGGAAAGTATTGCCAACTGTCAGTTTCTTCGTTGCGAAGAATATCGATGCGGTGGGGTGTGTTACCGGACTTTCCTGCCACTACGCCTCTGGGCTGACCGAGCGTGTACTCAATCCTGACGGTATTATCCTGAAAGGACATAAAGCTCATGACGACCCCGCCATATCGGCAATCAATGCAATGCTGGATGATCAACGCCATGGGTTGAGGTATACCCTGGGGACAGACTTCAGGCCGGTAACCTGAAGCCATGACCTTAAGGCAGGTACGCAAAACATCCTCTTCGCCCTGAACTTCCGAGAGGTATTTACCCGCCTGGGCATCGCCGTAGTTGTCTTCGTTGATGCCAGAACTTCGGATAATCACCGGCTGTGTTGTCGAGGATCCAATCAGCTGACTGCGCAGT
This sequence comes from Endozoicomonas sp. ISHI1, assembly GCF_024606225.1. Taxonomy (GTDB): domain Bacteria; phylum Pseudomonadota; class Gammaproteobacteria; order Pseudomonadales; family Endozoicomonadaceae; genus Endozoicomonas_A. Next base: position 149,489 of record NZ_JAGRPU010000012.1, read on the forward strand.
TCAGTGATATGTCGCGCGGCTTCAGAATCTTTAACCTGCTCGTAAAAGTCATTACTGGCAACAAAGGTCGCCAGACCCGCCAGCCATTCATCCCTTTTGTTTTGTTCTGAAGGTGGCAAGCTATTGAGGTATTCCCTGATCTTCATCAGGCTGCACTCTGTCCAAGGCTTAGTGGCAATCTCCGGAAGATAGGGGGTTAAACTATCGATATCCAGCGGGTGTTGTTCAAAAGCCTGCATGACCTGAGCAGTAACACATTTAAACGGTGGGACAGACAAACCTGTTTGCTGCATGCGCTGCAAAAACATCCCCTTGCCACCCAGTTGTTTCCGGCTGGCGGGAGAATAGTCAGCAGCCTGATCTGAAGAAGATAAACTGCAGGCGCTGCAGAGGCGCTTGCCCAGTGGTGTTTCGTCGATCGGGACACCACTGGTATCAGGACCGCCGAATTGCCTTTTAAATGAACTCCCGGCCTTGGTCTCCTGAGTTGGATTCGTTGGCGGGATGAGGTGATATGATTTGTCAAATCGAGCAGGTAACATCAGGCATCCCTCCGAAGTTAACATTCATCCATGACTTAATAGCCAGGAGCTTGTCGCATTAATTGCTTACTTTTCTTTTGACCATGATGTTTTTATAAAGTTCCCCCTCAACCTGACGCAGGAAATAAATCAGCTACGAGCGGCTGAAACAATTCTTCGTCACGTTCTGGAATGAATTTTTTTTCACGGTAAAAAAACGACGATAAGCTGGCAACATGGTTTGCTCTGACCAATGCTGTCAGAATAGATCAGACTATTCTCAGGTTTCGAATGTGTTGACTAACCTCGGGGTTTCTTTTTCTTGCTGCCTCGACAAAGGCCTCATCATTTTTAAGTGCCTTAGCCGCATAAGTGAAAGCCAAAGCATCTCTTTGGATTAAGTCCAGCATATACTCGCGATCATTCAATATCGTTTCAGTGGCATAATGTAAGGAATGCATATCGCCATCAGTTGCGATTTGAATTATATCTTTATCACCTCGGTTCTTTTCACTTGCATACCTCAGAGCTCTCGGATAGTTTTTAACAGCGGCCATTACCACCTTTTTATCACCCTTAAGTTTCGAGCTGGCATATTGCAGCTGATTACCCTCTCGGGCGACTGATGCGATGACAACCTCTCTATCATCCCTTAGCTCTTCACTCACATATTTCAGTTCATCCGGATGTTTTGAAATGGCCGGTAATATAAGATCTCTATCATTCAGAACCCGTTGACTGGCATATTCCAGTCCATTCTTCAACAGGGTATTCCTGAACTTTTCTTTATCATTCCCAAGCGTCTGAACCGGTGGAACATCAAACTCCAGACGGCCACTGCAGGGTGTTTTGATAACAAAGAATTGACCTTCTAAATGGGGATACAGAAGCACAACCAATCGATTACCGATTTCAGTGTTTATCAATAAAAAATGCTGTAAGAGTTCCCTGCGTTTGTCCTCAGCGATCTCATCACTCATTAACAGTTTCTGAAGTTCGTCATCTGATTTTCTCCGACACTCGCGCAAACGTTTAACATGATGAATAAACTGTTGGTGGTTACTCAACAACGAGTAGAAACGCGGATCTATGCATAAAGAGTTATAAACGATTGTGAATAGGCCATGTTGAAAGTCAAATCTATTGGCTTCTGACGCAACATCGCTATCAAGGCGTTCTGCAAGCCAGTTGAAGTTACACCGCTCCCCTTCAAAAAAGGCTCTGCGCAGGAAAATGTCCAGGTCTTCAAGACCACCCAGTGCAGTGATCAGTTTTTCAAAGGCATCCAGCATATCTGGAGTTGATGTCATTCGGGGGCATTCGATAATGATTTCTCCCGCCACGGCGTTGCAACTGAGCTGCATACCATCAGAATGTTTATCCAGTTCGATGACTCTCAGCAACTGCACCAGAAACCACATACGCTGTAACTTCCCGGGCTGACCGCTGCCATCAGGTTTCTCAAATTCGTCAGAAAATTTCAGCCGCAAGGTTCGTCCTTTCCCTCCCTCTGCGTTTTCAAGTAGTTCGATAACGCTTGTATGTCGTCCAAGCAACAGGTTAACAATCAAGGCATCATCCATACTGACGACAGTAATCTCTGAACACCTTAATTTTTCGATGACTGCCTTACCGGACGGACTCAATAGCATTGCCTTTTCACCGGACTTAACCAAAGTTGTAAAATCAACATAGGTGACAAGCTTTTCCTCAGAAAGCCTGCCCTGACCCGAAGCCAGAGAGACCGGCGCCAGTGCATTTACGAAGCGCTGATGCAGGGCAAAAATCAGCTCATGGACACTTCGAACCTGCTCAGCCTCTCCGGGATTGAGTGCCTGAAGAGAGGATTGCAGTTGCTGGCAGTCTGCCACCCACTGAAGAAACTCTCTCCGGGATACCTGCCCTTCTTCAGCGGCTTGCATTGGCAGAATAATACTCTCTAACTTGGATTGAATGCTTTCTTTCAGCGTCTTGAAGCGGTTACTCAGTTCCGGAAATTCATCCCGCAATGACTGAACCTCGCGCGAACACTTTTTAACGGCCAGCCGCAAGAAGGCATCGTAACCCTCCAACAGTGCTTCAGCGCCATGAATCAGTCGGTTTACGTTCTCTCTGGTCTCTGCCAGTATCTTTGATCGTTGTGGCGACATGCTTAATTTTATCGGGTTTGCCAGACAATCCAGTCCACCGCCGGGGGCAAAAAACGACAACAGGCGGGCATTTTGATCGGTGAGCCACTGAAAACCCCTGCCGACTTGACCGAATGTGCCTTCAGGGAGCGACAGATCATCTCGTGATGGGACGGATTTTGCCGACGGCACATCCGAAACAGCAGAGAACAGGCTTCTGTGACTGACCATTTTTTCGGTCATGTCACCGACAACAATAAAGGCTCCGGGCTGACCATTAAAGCGGGCGCAGGCCAATGTCACCCGTTGGCCACCCTGAGCGGCCATTGCTGCAAACTGTTCACCGGCCAGCATTAAGGTTTTTTCTTCTTGTCTCATAAGGATCGCCACATGATCATTGAATCCTCCTTCGGCAAAAACAAAACCCCCTGCCCGCTTCAGGAATTCGGGCTCAAGCATCCACTTTTCAGCATGGTTGGCCACGATAATGGCTCCCTTTGGCATCGTGTCTGCCTCGCCTTTTTTGGCCAGCCAGAGGGAGCCGGTGCAATAGCCTTCGCTGACGACCTCGCCAGTGGCCAGAATGCCTTCCGGCATGGGCATGGCAAAATCCATGCCGCCCGTGAGCCGGGTTATGGGGCGCACCTGCAACGGGAACAGCCCCCCTTGAAAATCGATGGCAAACTCGACATCCACAGGGCAGAGCAACAGGTCTTCCAGCTTTGCCACCATCTTCCTGAGTTCTGACGCCATGTCATCAGTGAGTTGTAGTCCACCGTCGTCTGTTCGGCCATCCGTATTATGAATGATGGCTTCCGAATAGCCGTTATTATCCGTGTTTTTTTGGAGAATGAAGCGACTTGAAACCGTCCCGGGAAAGTATTGCCAACTGTCAGTTTCTTCTTTGCGGGAAATATCGATGCGATGGGGCGTATTACCGGACTGTCCTGCCACTGCGCCTCTGGGTTGACCGGGTGTGTACTCAACCCTGACGGTATTATCCTGAAAGGACTTAAAGCTCATGACGACCCCGCCATATCTGCAATCAATGCAATGCTGGATGATCAGCGCCATGGGTTGAGGTATACCCTGGGGACAGACTTCAGGCCGGTAACCTGAAGCCATGACCTTAAGGCAGGTACGCAAAACATCCTCTTCGCCCTGAACTTCCGAGAGGTATTTACCCGCCTGGGCATCGCCGTAGTTGTCTTCGTTGATGCCAGAACTGCGGACAATCACCGGCTGTGATATGGACTTTTCGTCCAGCTGACCGCGCAGATTCCTGATGTGTCGCGCCGCTTCAGAATCTTTAACCTGCTCATAAAAGTCATTACTGGCAACAAAGCTCGCCAGACCCGCCAGCCATTCATCCCTTTGGTTTTGCTCTGAAGGTGGCAAGGTGCTTAGGTATTCCCTGATTTTAATCAGGCTGCACTCTGTCCACGGCTTAGCGGCAATCTCTGGAAGATAGGGGGTTAAACTCTGGCTATCCAGCGGGTGTTGTTCAAGAGCCTGCATTACCTGAGCGGTAACACATTTGAACGGCGGGACAGACAATCCTAATTGCTGCATGAGCTGCAAAAACATCCCCTTGCCACCCAGTTGTTTCCGGCTGGCGGGAGAATAGTCAGCAGCCTGCTCTGAAGAAGATAAACTGCAAGCGCTGCAGAAGCGCTTGGCCAGTGGTGTTTCGTCGATCGGAACGCCGCTGATATCAGGACCTCCGAATTGACTTTTAAATGAACTCCCGGCCTCGGTCTCCTGAGTTGGATTCTTTGTCAGGATGGGGTGATATGCTTTGTCAAATCCAGCAGATAACATCAAGACATCCCTCCAAAGTTAATATTCATCCATGATTTAATAACCAAGAGCCTGTTGCGTTAATCAATTACTTCTTTTGACCATGATATCTTTATAAAGTTCAGCCATCGGGCTGAAGCACGCAACAGGAAAAACAACAAGGAGCTGGGAACACGGTGTGTAATGGTCAACGCTGTCAGAATAGATTAGACGTTATTCGCAAATTTCCGAGCCTGTCTGTAAAACTAGAGTGACACTCTCGAACTCGTTGACTGCCATATTTCAGCCCATGCTTCAATAAGGCTTTCTTTAGCTTTTCTTTATGCTCCGCAAGCCAGTGAGTCGGTCGGAGATTATACGGTGGGAGATCAAACGGTGGGACTGCAAACTTCAGTTTATAGTCCATTGATGGGCTGATAACAAAGTATTGATCTCTAAAATCGGGATACACATCCTCAACCAATAGAGTAGCTTCATCAGGATATAACAATAAAAGATGTTGTAAGAGCTCCCTTCGCATGTCCTCACTTATCTCATCGCTCATTAACATTTCCCGCAGACTGTCTTTCGATTTTCCCTCAATAAACACATGCCGCACACACACTCTTAAACACTGTCCATGATGAATAAACCGCTGGTAATGGTCGCTTAATAACTGACAGAAAGCGTCAGAAGAAGATGAAACTCTCCGACAAAACACTAAAAAAAGGCAATGCTCAAACGCAAATCTCTCAGCTTCTGTTGCAACATTGCCATTAAGGCGCTGTGCAAGCAAGTTGAAGTCCCACTGATCTCCTTCAAAAATGGCCCTGCATTCAAATAAACTATCCAGATTATACATTTCATCTAACACAATGATCAGTTTCTCAAAGGCACCCTGCATGTTGTTACGTGATTTCATTCGAGGGCATTCAACGGTAATTTCTCCCGCTACGGCGTTGCAACCCAGCTTCATGCTATCAGAATTTTCATCCAGTCCGATCGCTTTCAGAGACTGCACCAGAAACCACATACGCTTTAACTTGCCGTCTTCATCAACGCCATCAGGTTCCTCAAATTGGTCAGAAAATCTCAGCCGCAAGGTTCGTTCTTTTCCCCCATCTGCATGCTCAAGAAGTTCAACAAGTCCCACATGACTTCCTAACTTCAGGTTAACAATCAAGGCATCATCCATACTGACGACAGTCCCTGAAAGCCCTAACTTTTTCATTGATGCTTTGTCGGACGCCCTCAACAGCGGTGCCTCTTCACCCGGGGACGTGCAATCAACATAGGTCATGTACCGTTCCTTGGATATCCTGCCCTGACCGGAGGCCAGAGCGACCGGCGCCAGTGCCGCTACAAAACGCTGATGCAGGGCAAAAATCAAGTCATGGACACTTTGGCACTGCTCAGCCTTCCGGGAATGAAGTGCTTGAAGACTGGATTGAAGCTGATGGCACTCTGCCAGCCACTGTCGAAACGGGAATACCTGCCCTTCTTCAGAGGCTTGCATTGGATGGACGACAGCCTCTACCCGTGATTGGATGGTCTTTTTCAGTGCCCCGAACCGGTTGTTCAATTGCGGTACTTCATTCAGCAATGACTTGTGCTGGAATGAACCACTGTTATCCGCCAGCAGCAAGAAGCTCTGGTAACCCTTCAACATGGCTTCAGCTCCATGAATGAGCCTGCTTACGCTCTCCCCGGTCTCTGCCAGTAACTTTGATCGTTGTGGCGACATGCTCAGCTTTATGGGGTTTGCCAAACAATCCAGTCCGTAGCCGGGAGCAAAAAATGCCAACAGGCGGGCATTTTGATCTGTGAGCCATTGAAAACCGCTGGTGACCCGGCTGAATGCGCCTTCAGAGGGAGACAAATCATCCCGTAACGGGATGGCTTTTACAGATGAAACATCAGAAACAGCAGAGGACAGGCTTCTGTGACTGTCCAGATTTTCGGTAATGTCACCGGCAACAACGAAGGCACCGGGCTTATCTTTAAAACGGGCGCAGGCCAGTGTGACCGGTTGGCCATTCTGTGCGACCATTGCCGCATACTCGCCGCCGACCAGCATTAAGGGTATTTTTTTCTGTCTCAGGAGGATCGCCACATGATCATTGAATCCCCCTTCGGTAAAGACAACCCCCCCTGCCCGATTCAGGCATTCAGGCTCAAGCATCCACTCTTCAGCGTGGTGAGCCACGACAATGGCTCCCTCTGGCATAGCGCCTGAATCACGCTTATTAGCCAGCCAGAGTGGTCCTGTGCAAAAGCCTTCGCTGGCCCCCTCGCCAGTGGCCAGACTGTCTTCGGGTATGGACATGGCAAAATCCATGCCGCCAGAGAGTCGGGTGACAGGACGTACCTGCAACAGGAACAGGCGCCCCTGATGATCGATGGCAAACTCCACGTCTACAGGGCAGAGCAGCAGGTTTTCCAGCTCTGTCACCACTCGCCTGAGCTCTGAAACCATGTCATCACTGAGTTGTTGTTCGACGTCGTTTGATTGGGCATCGGCATCATCAATGCTTGTTTCCGAATAGCCGTTATTGTTCTTGTGCAGGACAAAGTGACTTGAGATCGTTCCGGGAAAATATTGTGAGCTGCCAGCTTCTTCTGTACGACCCTCACGATAAATATCAATGCGGTGAGGCGTGTTACCGGACTGCCCTGCCACAACACCTCTGGGTTGGCCGGGAGTGTATTCAATCCTGACGGTATTATCCTGAAAGGACTGAAAGCTCATGGCGACCCCACCATATCGGCAGTCGATGCACTGTTGAATGATCAGCGCCATGGGTTGCGGTATGAATTCGGAACAAATTTCAGGCCGGTAACCTGAGGCCATGACCTTAAGGCAGGTTCGTAAAATATCGTCTTCTTCCTGGACTAAAGAGAGGTATTTGCCTGCCTCGGCATCGCCGTAGTTATCTTCATTGATCCCGGAACTGCGGACAATAAGCGGCTGTGATGTTAATAGCCCGTGATCCCTGATGTGTCGGGCCGCTTCTGAATCTTTAACCTGCTTATGAAAGTCCTCACTGGCAATAAATTTCGCCACACCCGTCAGCCAGCTATCTCTTTTGGTTTGCTCTGAAGGTGGCAAAGCATTCAGCCGTTCCCTGATGTTCGCCAGACTGATCTCTGCTTGCGGTTCATCGACCATCCCGGGGAGATAGTGGGCCAGACATTGGATATCCAGAGGGTGTTCTTCCAGTGCATTCATGACCGTAGTTGTCACACACTGAAACGGAGGCACAGATAAACCGGCTTCCTTCATGCGCTGCAAAAACATTCCCTTGCCGCCAAGTTGTTTCCTGTTGGGGGCAGGATCAACAGCCTGACCTGAAACAGATGGAC
>NZ_JAGRPU010000130.1 GCF_024606225.1 Endozoicomonas sp. ISHI1
GGTCACTGGGAGTGATGAGCTGGATTTCCGCGTTGTGATGAGTATCGAACCAGAGCTTCACCCGGTCTAACTTAGCCCAGTTTGCTTCGGCCAGTCCCAGCTTGTCAGGGAAGCAGGAATAGGGTGTATTGCGATACACTTCGGCCTCTCGTTGACAGCGCTCACGGTGTCGCGACCAGGCTGGGTTCTGCATGACCTTCGGGGGCGGATTATTGTGCATGGGTGACGGATCATGGGCACTGTTCATCCTCCACGGGGTCTGTCTTGGCGGCTTCACGTAGTATGTGAGCCACTGCGCCGGTGCATTGGCCATGCAGCGGGCAAGGAACGAGGCGTCGCACCTTTGCAGCTCCAGCGGCAGAAACCGGCTGGCAGCGGGTTGAACGGCGATTATTCCGCGCAGCGTTGGCGCCCTTAACGGCTTTTTGTCCAGGTCGCTGTTGAGGTATAACTGGTGAATCACTTTGAGATCCGGCACCGCCCCCCACTCAAACCGTGCGCTGGCATCCTGGACTATCACTCTATACGGGGTGTCCGGTGTCGGGACAGGAAACTGGAAACGGGTCTCACCCAGTGTCACGGTCCAGGTTTGTTCGGTCTGGTTCAGCTCGGATGAACAACGCTGAACCCGGCTGCCGCCCCCGGCAATGCAGTTATAGGACAGCTGCCCATTGTAGTTCAGCACCCAGGTAGAGGCCGTCTTCCCCCGGGGGTGAACGCGGATGAAGTGATTACCGTCAGATATCAGGAGGTGGGTGTTGCTGGCCCCTTCACGGCTATGCAGGTCGTACCTCAGCAGCTGGGAGAATTTGTCGATCTTGTGCAAGACGAAGATGTAATCTTTTTCATCAAGATCCACGCGAGTGCCTGAGACAATGTGCTCCAAGTCGTCCGTATGGGTGAATATCTGGCCAAGGTATTTATGGTCGTAGGAGATCTCGCACTTACGGTTTGAAAACCTGTCACACACTTTGTACTGGGTGTCTCTCACCCTTTTCTGGTACAAACGTTTTAATTTATCTCCCCCTACGGCGTTCAGAAGTTGTGCACCGGGAGAACGGCTTTCTGGCTTACTCGCCTTGAAGGACTGGCTAAATGGACTGTAGCGGAACCTGACTCTCCACTCGGGTGTGGCAGGCATCAAAATCATCTTTTTGTCGGTCATCTGCTCCGGGAGGTGAAACTTCCCATCTGAGCATTGGTACCTGGTTAAGCGCGACTCCGTCCGGCACAGTGTCCTCAGGGCATTTTTGATCAGGTTAAAAGGCTCCTGGTAGTAGTGGATCTGGTTGATATCGCTGGCGCATTTCTCGATGGGACCGTTAGGTACATATTTCTTATCCTTGCAATAGTCCCAGTCGCCTTTTTTTCCGGCGATCAGGAAGGGCTGGAATGAA
>NZ_JAGRPU010000131.1 GCF_024606225.1 Endozoicomonas sp. ISHI1
CGATTACCACGGAGTGATTCATGACTGGGGTGAAGTCGTAACAAGGTAGCCCTAGGGGAACCTGGGGCTGGATCACCTCCTTAAACGACGACCGACCTTCCATAAGCGTTCACACGAATTGTTTGATTATCAGTTGTCAGTTGACGGTGGTCAGTTGACAGTTGTTAGTTTTGTTCTTTAACAATGTGGAATCCAAACTTAAATAAGCTGAGTTGATTTAAAAGACGTTAGTCTTTTAATGAGATTCTTGCTGAGACACTCTCAAGTTATTTACCGCAAGGTAATAGCTAATGTGTATGGCGTCCAGTTGTCAGTGGTCAGTTAACAGTGGCCAGTGATGAACTGGAGATCGTTAAAGGTAGTTATATGAACCTTTAATTCAGAACAGGCCCTTTTTATGGGGTTTGGCAAAGAGATTTTTCTTCAGGCAAGGCGCAAGCTGAACGACGGAAGGAGCATACCCATGGTATGTGACTGACAGAGTGAAGATTGCAACGCCGCATGAAGGAAAATATCGCAGCCAAACAGATCGTTTTGGGTTATATGGTCAAGTGACTAAGCGTACACGGTGGATGCCTTGGCAGTCAGAGGCGATGAAGGACGTGGTAATCTGCGAAAAGTCTTGGGGAGCCGATAAACAGGCGCTGATCCAGGAATGTCCGAATGGGGAAACCCACTCACACAAGTGAGTATCCTTAACCTGAATACATAGGGTTCAGGAGGCGAACCCGGGGAACTGAAACATCTAAGTACCCGGAGGAAAAGAAATCAACCGAGATTCCCCCAGTAGCGGCGAGCGAACGGGGACCAGCCCTTAAGCAATTTTTGGTCTAGTGGAAGGCTCTGGAAAGTGCCGCCATAGTGGGTGACAGCCCCGTACACGAAAGGCCATTTATTGTGAAATCGAGTAGGACGGCACACGTGAAATGTTGTCTGAACATGGGGGGACCATCCTCCAAGGCTAAATACTCCTGACTGACCGATAGTGAACCAGTACCGTGAGGGAAAGGCGAAAAGAACCCCGTTGAGGGGAGTGAAACAGAACCTGAAACCGTGTACGTACAAGCAGTGGGAGCAAGGGGCTAGTATCAAGATACAAGTGTCAGGAGGAATAACCATCAGGTTTACGTCCATCCAATCTTGTTTCTTGTCTCTTGATACTAGTCTCTTGTAACTGCGTACCTTTTGTATAATGGGTCAGCGACTTATTTTCTGTGGCAAGGTTAACCGAATAGGGAAGCCGTAGCGAAAGCGAGTCTTAACAGGGCGTCCAGTCGCAGTGAATAGACCCGAAACCGGGCGATCTATCCATGAGCAGGTTGAAGATCAGGTAACACTGATTGGAGGACCGAACCCAC
>NZ_JAGRPU010000132.1 GCF_024606225.1 Endozoicomonas sp. ISHI1
TGCCCCGGAAACTCCCGGTTCAAATAGGTCAGCACGTTGTTCAGTAACTCTGGCCGCTGTTGAACAAACTGGTAAAGTGAGCCGGGGTCGTTCAGAATTTGCTGCCTTACCCGGTCACTGAGGCTTTTTGGCAGGGACGGTGAGCTGAACCCTGAGAGAATCCCCCGCCATTGATAGAGATTAAAGGGTGTATTGGTCACCGCGTCCATAAACAGGGTGGCCAGGTTGAGATGCTCGCTTTCTACAAGGGTGCCAATGTCAGGGCCATCCCAACCGGCATAATGATCCCTGATATTATAAGGGGCATCAGCGAACTGCATTAACAGCACCGGGTCTCCTGCTCCCCAGAAATGGTACTTTCGATGTCGGTCGTTGCGGGCGATGAATAGAGAAGACCTCGACCAGACCGGATAGGTGTCACTGCCGGGAGACCCCTTTTCCAATGCCCACAGGTTAAAGTATTTCCCGGTGATGAGTGCCGGACCGGGTTTTATCGGAGTCTCAGGAATACCCGGTTGATAAAGCCATCTTTGATCCGACTTTTGGTCCGACAATGGGTAAAGCCAGCGATTATTATCGCAGGCGTGTATTTTTTCTTTGTCGGCTGACTTGCCTTTATCGGGTTCGGCAAACAACTCACCGTGGGAAGAAAGGCAGTGAATAGCCTGATTGACCCGCTTAATGTAGGTGCTGTCCAGAGCGGTGTGCCCGTCGCTGCTTATGGTTTCTTTGTTAGCCAGTTCGGGCAGCAGCCAGGGTTTTTCGTGATTCATCGGGACATCAATAAGAACACTCTGACACTTTTTATGATGGGTGAGTGGATGTGTTTGACAGATAATAGCCTGCAGGTGATTGCGGTGACGTTCCCGCCAGGGACGAAGGAAAAGGGTGCTGGTATGGGTGTCATTCAGCAGTGTCCATAGTGATAGCCAGACAGACAAAGAATCACCATCAACTGCCTGCGTCTCTGTCGATGATGTAGGGGGTGAGGCAGTGATCTGCCATACAGGGTGGTTTTCGATACAACTGGTTTGCACTGATAAACGGCCTTTCAGTAAAGCGTGATCGATCATCACCGGATGAGGAGTGCAGTCGGGGGCATCACCAAATGCCCGGGACAGTGATGGTAAGCCATGACGGAAAGAAGGGTAGGGTACGATGGAAGGAGGAAGTAGTTTTGCTAACAGAAACCACCACAGGTGACTCGACCATTGATTCTTGAAAAAAAGGGATAACTTTTCGGGTGTACCAACGTCGTGTAGTACATGGTAATGGTTACCCAGCTTCAGGTGGAAATTATTGCTTTTAAACCCGGCGTAGATACCCATAAAGCGGATTTCTGGTGCG
>NZ_JAGRPU010000133.1 GCF_024606225.1 Endozoicomonas sp. ISHI1
TTACGGACGCAACAGATCCCACTCTTTCTGAATTTTTGTATGTTTTTCCATGTTGGCGTTATACATGTCCCGCCAAATTTCCACATCGTGGTCTTTAGACAACAATGTTATAAACTCCTCGGTTGTTAAGGGGCTAACGGCAACATTTTGATGACGCAAACAGTGTTTGGCTATTGTTAATTGACTCTTTTCTGAGCACTCTTTCCAGAATCGATGAAAATATTTCCGGTACTCACTAAGGTAAAAGCGACAAAGATGAGCTTTGTAACGTTGCATTTCAACCAGAGGCAGGCTACCTGTTTTCAGGGATGCGATTGAGTTCTTTTGTGCACTTTCGCTACTGACCTCAGAAATGGCCTTCAAGCAATCGTCATGCTCATCGGCGCTGTTGGCATTGACGCCAAAGTCTATGTATTGATCATTGGATTCTGGAAATAGAACAAGGTTAATAACATTTAACATCAACGCCAAAACCGCTTCCCGGGAAAAATCAGTGCGTCCGAGGGTATAGTGGGCGCATAATTCATTAAATGGATCACCTGACGAGTTCCCATAATCTCCTTCTTTCAGGAAGATGGTTCTGAATTCAAAATACAAATCTTTGAGATCTTTGATTGGGCGTTGATAGAATTCCGGATTACTGCAGACAAAATTTATTGCATTGGCAGTAGTTTTAAATTCAATGGAGAAAAGTGCATAAATAATTTCACAAAGTTGCTGTGGATACTTTCTTTTAATTTCTTCAATATGTTGGGACAGAATATCCCGGCTTAAATCATCCAGCGGTGTTGAGCAAACGCGTAGACAATTGCTTTTCCCCATCACCTCCAGCCATTGTTTCAGATTGAACTCATTGTTCTGATTAACACACGACTCATATAGGATTCGGGAAAGCCGCCGTGTACTTTCATACACTAGGCCTTTTATATCATATTCAGGAAAAAAACGGACATTGTCCAATAGCGAGGTTGAAAGCCGCTTGCCTTCAAAATAACATCCGCTGAAAAAGCTATTTTCGATAGTAGCACTGTTTAACAGCTCTGTATTGAATTTACATCTGCGAAATATAGCGGATTGCAGTACTGTACCCTTCATTGAACAGCCGCTGAAATCAATCCCTTCAAATTTATGCTTCAACCCGTTCAGCTTAAGACCATCCAGGGAATCCAGCTTGCCCTCCCAGAGATGTGGGTTTTGCTCAAGCAGCAACTTTCTGCACTCTTCACCACAGTACTTGACGAGTCCTTCGATTTCTTTGTTAACC
>NZ_JAGRPU010000134.1 GCF_024606225.1 Endozoicomonas sp. ISHI1
GGGCAAACGAAAGGCACAAAGACCAATACGTGCAAGAGTAGGCTTTTAATGGTTCTATCCTTTGTTTTCTATGGATAGGAGCAGTGAGGATAGACAAGAGGATAAGAGTTTTGTCATCGGTTAACCCGCCGCAGGTGAGAGACAGATGGACGTGAACATTGCACTTCAGCTCATGCGCAAACGTATACAGCGCCTTTCCCTTCTGAGCCTATGACAAGCAGACATCAATCACTTGACTTTGCATCATCAAGCTTGCGTTTTCGGTGTTGCCTTCTGTGATTCGACAAGGCTTGAGCATTTGGCAGGGTTTTCTGGCACTCAGGGCAGGTTTGTTCTCCGGTGTGATATCTTTTGTGAGTCGACAGGGCTTCCACGCTTGGCAGGATCTTCTGGCACTCAGGACAGCTTTGCTCCGGGGTGTGATATTTTCTTTTGTGATTCCACAGGGCTTTCACGTTTGACAAGATCCTCTGGCACTCAGGGCAGGTTTGCTCTCCACTGTGATATTGACTTCTGTGAGCTGACAGGGCTTGAGCATTTGACAGGGTCTTCTGGCACTCAGGGCAGATTTGTTCTCCTGTGTGATCTTTTCTTTTGTGAACCGACAGGGCTTTCGCGCTTGGCAGGATCTTCTGGCACTCAGGGCATATTTGTTCTCCTGTGTGATGTTGACTTTTGTGATTCGACAGGGCTTTCACGTTTGGCAGGGTCTTCTGGCACTCAGGGCAGGTTCGTTCTCCTGTGTGATATTTACTTTTGTGAACCGACAGGGCTTTCTCGTTTGGCAGAGTCTTCTGGCACTCAGGGCAGCTTTGCTTTGGGGTGTGATCTTTTCTTTTGTGATCCAACAGAGCTCGAGCGTTTGGCAGGGTCTTCTGGCACTCAGGGCAGGTTTGCTCTCCAGTGTGATATTGCCTTTTGTGAGTGCTCAATGAGTCTTGAGAGCTAAATAATTTTTCACAGCCGGGGTGATCACATCGGTATTTTTTGGAGCCTGCCTCCCTTTGTTTTTTCGCAGGAGGTGGTTTTAATGTTAATGCTGGACCGGTTGTGCTGTCAGCGCCTGAGACAACGGTCGGACCTTCTGCAGGATGGCTTACCGAGCCATATTCCTGATCGCCTGTTTGCAAATAGACATCTGTTCTGTATGCGAAAGGGTCGTCTGAGGTTGAACGACACTGGATACTTGTGGAGGGAGCGAAGATACAGCGTCCTTGTCGATGACAACAGGGCTGTTCATGGCAATTTTCGTCTAGGCTATG
>NZ_JAGRPU010000135.1 GCF_024606225.1 Endozoicomonas sp. ISHI1
GTAACAGTGTCTTTTTGCTGGGAGGTTCTAACTCGAAACCCACCATAGACAGTGAACCCAAAAACTCTTTTTGAAAACTGGTCTTTTCACAACCAGAAATTCTCGATTATTGCTGCCTGCTAACGCTGGCAGCAAGGGCGGCGAACACAGTGAGCGTCCCTTTGGCTGCTTTTGTTAGGTTTATGCACAAATTTCAAGAATGGAATTTATACGATGGATAGCAAGGTTTCTGAGTTTTTTGTTTTCGCTAATAGAATAGCAATCAGCGTATTGCTCATAGCGAAGAAATTTGCACTGTTCCTTGTTTTCACCATAAGCCAGTCGTTCCCAAGCCTTTCTCAAGCGATAACGCTGGATAAAAGGCAACCGTTCAAGATTGTTCCGTATACTGGCTTCATGCTTCCTGTAAGCAGTATCATCCATAATGTCGATAACCTTATCCTGATTCTCAGTGAGCCGGTTGAGCTCAGGAGTGAAAGCAGAAATAATGGTTTGGTTGATGCTATTCAGTCTTTGCCGTTGGCTAAAACTGATTCTGAGAAGATAGCCCAATGCAAAGCTGGTCAAGACACCAAGCAAGGTTTCGAGAGGGTGGCTTTCTACGAGACTAAACAGTTCCATGCTTATGTTACCGGCATGATTATCGGGGTGTTTTTATTGTTATTGTTTATCATATTTTGATACCTAACGCTTACAGCAAGGGAGGCGAACGCAGTGAGCCATCCCTTTGCCTGTATTTGTTAGCCCGGCAGCCCTGCCGCCTGGAACAATGTTGATAGGTGCAGAGGAGTTTCAGTAAAACCTGCATCTGCTGCACCGATTGAAGTGCATAAAAGTTACCGCTGGAAAACTTGCAGGCAACGCCAATGCTGTTACAACTTTTAACTGGTTTAGTGCGTCGGACCAAATACTCATAAACACCGTGAAGTCACGCTGACATGCCCACCAAGACACCGTAGATTTTTCATCGACTGACACAGAATCTACAGACATGCATTACTGAGAATTACTCAGAACTTGAATTGACCAGACTGGTTGCTGGCGTAGATTTTGGTTCGTGACTCATCCACTGAAAAAATAGAAAAAACTTTCATACTGCTGCCGGCTAACGCCATGCTGTGGGGCGCCGCACAGCGGCGTCCCAGCCCCTTTAGGGGCGACACCAGCAACTTGTTAGCATGGCAACCCACCCGCAAGGGCAAATGGTGAATGATGCAGAGGATTAGCAGCTTTCTTGCTGAACTGATTGAAGCGCACAAT
>NZ_JAGRPU010000136.1 GCF_024606225.1 Endozoicomonas sp. ISHI1
TGCACTTCAGATCATGCCCAACCGTGTACAGCGCCCTTCCCTGCTGAGCCTGTGACAAGCAGCAATCAATCACTAGACTTTGCGTCGTCAAGCTTTCGTTTTCGGTGTTGCCTTCTGTGATCCGACAAGGTTCGAGCGTTTGGCAGGGTCTTCTGGCACTCAGGGCAGCTTTGCTCTCCGGTGTGATATTTACTTTTGTGCACCGACAGGGCTTTCGCATTTGGCAGAGTCTTCCGGCACTCAGGGCAGGTTTGCTCTGGGGTGTGATCTTTTCTTTTGTGATCCGACAGGGCTTGAGCGTTTGGCAAAGTCTTCTGACACTCAGGGCAGCTTTGCTCTGGGGTGTGATCTTTTCTCTTGTGATTTGACAGAGCTTGAGCGTTTGGCAGGGTCTTCTGACACTCAGGGCAGGTTGGCTCCCCGGTGTGATATTCACTTTTGTGACTCGACAGGGCTTTCGCATTTGGCAGGATCTTCTGGCACTCAGGGCAGCTTTGCTCTGGAGTGTGATCTTTTCTTTTGTGAACCGACAGAGCTTGAGCGTTTGGCAGGGTCTTCTGGCACTCGGGGCAAGTTTGCTCTGGAGTGTGATCTTTTCTTTTGTGATCCGACAGGGCTTTCGCGTTTGGCAGGGTCTTCTGGCACTCAGGGCAAGTTTGCTCTCCGGTGTGATATCGAGTTTTGTGATCCGACAGGGCTTTCGCGTTTGACATGATCTTCTGGCACTCAGGGCAGGTTTGCTCCGTGGTGTGATCTTTTCTTTTGTGATCCGACAGGGCTTTCGCGTTTGGTAGGGTCTTATGGCACTTAGGGCAGGTTTGCTCTCCGGTGTGATATTGCCTTTTGTGAGTATTTAATGAGCCTTGAGAGCCAAGTGATTTTTCACAGCCGGGGTGATCACATCGGTATTTTTTGGAGCCTGCCTTCCTTTGTTTTTTCGCAGGAGGCGGATTTAATGTTAATGATGGACCGATTGTACTGTCAGCTCCCGAGACAACGGTCGGAACTTCAGCAGGATGGCTTACCGGGTCAGATTCCTGATCGTCCGTTTGCAAATAGACATCTGTTCTGCAAGCGAAAGAGTCGTCTGAGGTTGAACGACACTGGATACTTGTAGAGGGAGCGAAGATACAGCGTCCTTGTCGATGACAACAGGGCTGTTCATGGCAATTTTCGTCGAGGCTATGTCGGGAGTCGGTGGGTCGGCCCGAATTTTCATCATTCTGGTCGTTGTCGTATAGATAATGCGATTTTTCT
>NZ_JAGRPU010000137.1 GCF_024606225.1 Endozoicomonas sp. ISHI1
GCTGTTAATGGCCTTGCGCCAGTGGCGAGGCAGGAGTTGTGGTGACTGGTCAGCCTGCTGTGCCCGCCGGGCAGCCAGTATCAGGTTATTCAACAGCCCCTCGGTCAGTTCAGGCAGAGGCTTGCAAAGGTTGCCAGGTACGGTTTTAAACGCTTCGTAAAGTTGCCGAAGTGCTTGTTCGGGCAGCTCAGTCCGGGGGATATCATACCTGGCTCCATTGATATCCCAGATATCCACCTCAGGACAGGGTTTACCCGAGGCAACCATCAAACGGAATAGTGAAGATGGGCTTTTCACGGACTCAGGCCAGAGTACGGTGACATGAGCTTTTGGGTAGACGTGTAACTGGCCATTAATCAACAGAGGTTGGCCAATAACCAGGGGTTCCAGAAGCTGCTGAAGCGTTGAATTACTTTCCAGTCCCCTTAATACAACCGGAGTGCCAGAGCTTAATGCCTCCTGCAACTCAGTTTGACGTCGTCCAAAATGTGCCTTTTGTTCCGAGGTGATATGGATATTATCAAACAGCTGACTGAGGCTGGTCTCTTCATTGACCTGAATCACCAGAGGTGCTTTCTGGCGATTGATCCAGCGACTGACCTGTGCAGGTTGCTGATAAGTGACGGTATTAAAGGCGGGATGGGCCCTCATTGAGTACTCATCGTTTTCTGCCAATCTCAGAACTTTTGGCTGCTGTCTTGAGTGAGCCACCTGAAGTCGGGGCTCCAGACCGGTCGTCTGGCGAATTGTCTGCAGTGAACCCAGTAAACAAAACCAAAGCGTCTCAGTGAGGGGAGACGTTACGGTGACTACACCACCCGCCCGGACTTGTTCCAACAGATTGATGTTGGGGACTGCATAGCCTTCCGGAGCAATGGTAATCGGGTTCAACCATTGGGAAATATTACTCTGGTTAATGATGATCGGGGTTCCTGGTGCGTGCCCTTTAGCCAGTTCTTTGTCATCCGGTTGGGACAGGCTTTGGAACAGTGAATGAAGCTCGTCCTTCCCTACCGGCATTTGATAAAACTGAACATTGTCGGGTAACTGACAGAGCTTGCCATTGCTCTCATAGCTCTTTTGCGCCAGCATCTGTCGAATCGTCTGTTCAAAGGCCAGATCCTGCCAGTTGGCTCCTTTCAGAATCACCCGCTGTCCGGCCCTTAATGACTCAA
Organism: Endozoicomonas sp. ISHI1; assembly: GCF_024606225.1. Classification (GTDB taxonomy): domain Bacteria; phylum Pseudomonadota; class Gammaproteobacteria; order Pseudomonadales; family Endozoicomonadaceae; genus Endozoicomonas_A. The sequence continues at coordinate 1,176 of NZ_JAGRPU010000137.1, forward strand.
GCCTGCCGGGGATGTGCTGAATTCGCCCCTGTTGATCTACTCCGGGACCGCCCAGCAGTAAGTGTCGCCAGT
>NZ_JAGRPU010000138.1 GCF_024606225.1 Endozoicomonas sp. ISHI1
GGGTCTTCTGGCACTCAGGGCAGGTTTGCTCCGGGGTGTGATATTTATTTTTGTGATCCTTCAGGGCTTGAGCGTTTAGCAGGATCTTCTGGCACTCAGGGCAGGTTTGCTCTCCGGTGTGATATTGCCTTTTGTGATTGTTCAATGAGGCTTGAGAGCTTAGTGATTTTTCACAGCCGGGGTGAACACATCGGTATTTTTTGGAGCCTGCCTTCCTTTGTTTTTTCGCAGGAGGTGGATTTAATGTTAATGATGGACCGGTTTTACTGTCAGCACCCGAGACAACTGTCGGACCTTCAGCAGGATGGCTTACCGAGCCAGATTCATGATCGCCTGTTTGCAAATAGACACCTGTTCTGCAAGCGAAAGAGTCAGCTGAGGTTGAACGACACTGGGTAATTGTAGAGGGAGCGAAGATGCAGCGTCCTTGTCGATGACAACAGGGCTGTTCATGGCAATTTTCGTCAAGGCTGTGTCGGGAGTTGGTGGGTCGGCCCGAATTTTCATCATTATGGTCGTTGTCGTATAGGTAATGGGATTTTTCTGAATGTCTATCGAATGACTGACCATGATCCTCTTGCCCCGTTGTCCGGGAATAGTTCCCGCCGTTCGTTCCGTACATCATAGTGATGATCTGAAGATTGTTTCGCCTGCAGGGTTTGTCATCGGGAGGCGCGCCTGAACCTGAATATCCATTTGTGCGGATAATGTGTAATGGCTCGCTTCGTATCGGCCTGCAATCGGTCATTGGCATCACAGATAATGTGCCCGGCTCAGTTTTTATAGAAAAACTCTGGCTTGTCGAAGCCCTGTTCTGGTTGACCTCAACAATAAAACGGCAAGTCTGCGGCTCAACCGGGCAGACGAAAGGCAGGAGGACCAATACATGCAAGAGTAGACTTTTAATGGTTCTATCCTTTGCTTTTTGTGGATAGGAGCAGTGAGGATAGACGAGAGAATAAGGGGCAAGGAGTCAAAACATAGTGGTTCATGGATTCTCCCATTCATGGTAAACGTGCTGATATTTTACTGAAACGCCGATGCTTTATATTTGACGATTGTCGTAAAATAAGGTTACAGCAAAGCAATGAACTCAGGGACGATCACAGAGCTACAGCAAGACGATTAGCCGGGTTCGATGAGGTCTGAGCCGTCAACAAGGGAGTGTCTTTCATGGTGCAGTCGAAGCACTGGTGATTTCGTGTTGCCACATTTGCATTAAGACC
>NZ_JAGRPU010000139.1 GCF_024606225.1 Endozoicomonas sp. ISHI1
ATGACGTACGAATTTAGCCCAATAGCGAATGGATTCACAGACGCTGATTTTTTAAGTCTGGATCTATGAGACGTTCACAACAAAACCAGATTTTCTACTCAGTAGTCCGATCACTGCTTCTACTACTGACAATCATTTTTGGGGAGTCGTTGCCTGCAGCGGGACTCGTCGGCTCAAGCCCGCTGCCAGCCCATTTCTTGTATGCCGGTAAATTAGCTGAACCTGAAACGCCCGCCCCTCTTCCGGCTGGGTTTATGCCATTCGCCCTCAGTTTTCCGGGGCTGCTGCCAAATAACAGTCCTCTTGAGTGTCTCCAACTGCCTCTCCTGCCCGTTTGGCCAATGAAGCAAACACGCCTGGTTATGTCCCCCGAAGCCTCAAAACACCCTTCCACTGAGCTGATCGCTATGGGCACTGCCGGGGGGGAAGATGATGGCGATAAACCACCTGACGGGAACAACTGGAATCCTGATCCGGAGCCTAACCTCTCCCCTGTTCTTGCCCCTGTTCAAAAATGCCTGCAACAAAAAAGGCAACTGCTTCGAATGCTACGAATCAAACGACTATGGGCTACTGCGACGGGTCAAACCACTTTGGCCCGGATATTGTCAGACCGGATCATGGTGATTGAAGCAGATCTTTTTGATCTGGAAAGGTCAGACCCTGCTACGATTCAACCGGGGCTAATTCAGACATGGCTGGCAGACAATGGTCATGAACTCAGTGTTTACCGTGAGATCGCTGCTGGCAACTATTCTGGCCGACAGGCAGGTACCGGGGAAAACAATCCATCCTCACGAACGACCAAAGCAGCGACGACCGTAAAAACTGGTCAGACCGGCCAGATGAGTGGATCTGCTGCCCGTAACCAGGGAACTGGTTCAACAGGCGGCAGTGGTCGTGGAGATGATGACCCGCTGAAACCCTCAGCTGGGCAGGATGCCAGAAATCCGATGGTAACTTGTTCAAAATGTGACAAGGCACTGAATCGACAGGAATTAAGACGTTTAGCCAACGAGGAATCAGCTTCAGCATTTTTATGCAGCAAGTGCCTGCCGGTCACTCACAGTAAAAAAAGAGCAAAACGAATCCGCGAAGAAACAGAGTCGGATTCATCAGAACCGGCTCAGAAAAAAAAGAGGAGCCCGGGTAGAAAAAGAAATAATTCAACCGCAGCGGCTGCACCACCGGCCAA
>NZ_JAGRPU010000013.1 GCF_024606225.1 Endozoicomonas sp. ISHI1
TGAGTCATTCGGAGCTGGCTCGCGTGGACGAATTTGTTGAAGAGTATCGAAATCGTTTAACGAACATCAGCTGGTTCATGCGATGCCTGAATGAGTATCTTGCCCGTGAGGCTAACCAGGAAGATGGCTGCAAAGGTCGCTTCTGGGAAGGGCGTTTTAAAAGTCAGGCGTTGTTGGATGAGGCAGCGTTGTTGACCTGCATGGCCTATGTTGACCTGAATCCGCTCCGTGCCGAAATGGCGGAAACTCCAGAAGGGTCAGACTACACGTCGATCCAGGAACGAATTGAAAATTTGGCAGGTTCGGACACCCGTAAGCAGCCAATCACCCTTATGCCTTTTCGATCACAGGGGCAAAATCCGGCTAAGGCATTGCCTTATATTCTTCACGATTATCTTGAACTGGTTGACTGGAGTGGGCGTGCAGTCCGATCTGATAAGAAAGGTTTAATCCCTTCTGATATCCCACCCATTCTGACCCGACTGGAAATTGATTCAAATGAATGGCTCAAAACCATGAGATATAATAACCGCTTCTATCGGGCAGTGGGCAGGCTGGAAGCCATGAAAACTTTTGCTCAGGAAGCGGGGCAGCAATGGGTACAGGGGTTGTTTATCTGTAGTCGTTTATTTCATGGCATAAGTTGATTGCCCGAACTTTCCATTATTATTTGCTTCTCCTGTTATTTGGAGAGCTTTGCTATTTCTGACTTTTCCCTTTTGAGTGATTCGCTTGTCGTTTGTTATGATAAACGATCTTTTTGAGTGGTTGTCAGGGTTTGATGGGCTGCTAGGATTGCGGTTTATGGGCTGTATATTGTATAGATGTCCTGCTTCTTTTTTATATTATTATATGGATGTCCTATTTCTCCTATTTCTCCTATTTCTCATTTCTGGAAAAGCTGGTCGCTAATATTGTCGGCACTGGCATCAAGCCCAAGTCAGAAGCCCGGGATGATGGTTTTCGTAAAGAGTTACAGGCCCTGTTTCTGGATTGCGGTTTATGAGCTGTATATTGTATAGATGTCCAGCCTCTTTATTATATGGATGTCCTTTTTCTTGTCTTTTTCTTGCCTTATATGGATGTCCTTTTTCTCTTTCTTTATATGGATGTCCTTTTTCTCTTTTCTTTTCTCTTTTCTTTTTCTCTTTTTCTTGCTTCTCTTACTTCTTTCTTAGTTTATAGCGGTGTGGGCGGGGAGCTGTCAGCGAACTTTTTGATTATTTTTTACTGCTTTTTTCTCCACAGAGGAACTATATTTGTTCTAAAGTGTACAAAATTTTATACAGAGTGCTAAGCTGTTGGATAACGAAAAACCGATTTTCTGGATGGGCAGCTCCTTGGAAGACCTGCTTGAATTCCCGGATTTGGCCAAGCGAGAAGCGGGTTATCAATTAAGCCGGATACAGCATGACCTTGACCCTGAACACTGGAAGGATTTCAAGACAGTGGGAGCAGGTGTCAGGGAAATTATCATCTCGGAAGAAGGTGGTGCTTTTCGAGTGATGTATTTGGCCAAGTTTGAGGAAGCTGTATACGTGCTGCACAGTTTTCAAAAGAAAACCCAACAAACCAGTCAGCACGACAAGCAAGTAGCAGCCCGCCGTTAAAAGCAGGTTCCGGCAGAACGTAGCAAAAGGAGGAAGGACGGATGAGTATTAAGAACATCGGACATACGACACCAACAGGTGGCAACGTTTTTGCTGACTTGGGCTTTTCCCCTGAAGAAGCAAAGAAACTGAAAGAGGAAGCTGAGGGTAAAATTAAGGCGGACCTCAAGATTCAACTGATGGCAGAAATTACAAAGACCATCAGAGATCGCCAGCTGAAACAGGAAGAAGCTGCACGACTGTTGAATGTGAACAGACCCAGAGTCTCTGATGTGATGACAGGAAAGGCCAGCAAGTTCACTATTGATGCATTGGTAGACATGCTACAAAAACTAGGTCGTTCGGTAACACTCAAAGTAGCTTGAGACAATGAGGGAATACATCAATCCTCCGGTATTCCCAAAGCCTTCTCCTGCTCCGACCAGAGCAGGGGAAAGGGCTTCATAAAATCAGCCAGCATCAGGCCACCCAAGCTTCTGCCATCAATGATGGCCTTCTGAATCTCTGGCGAGAGGGTGGTCAGGCGTAAGATCCGGGAGGCATAGCTGACACTGGTAATCCCTTTTTTCTGAGCCAACACTTTCAGGTGCTGTTCTTTTGCTGTTTCCTACGCCTTCCAAATAATAAGACACCCTTATATTTGACTTGTATAGATGTCCTGCTTCTTTATTATATGGATGTCCTTTTTCTTGCTCTAACTGGCAGGCAGCCTGATCGCTTTGACATAAAGTCATGAATGTCAGCAGACTCTGAAATGAGTCTGTCGACATTCGCTGCTATTGCTGACAAGGTATAGTTTCAGGCAGGAGAAAAAGTGATGTTGAGCTTGTGCCCGGTGGCTTCAGCATATTTTTTCAGCATACCCAGGCTGGGTAGTGTTTTGCTGTTGGTGCTTTCAAGTCGGCAGATACTGGTTTTCTGTGTGCCTATTGCCCGGGCAATGTCTTCCTGGGTCATTCCGGCTTCCTGTCGCATTCGAATCAGTTCACGGCGGAGTGAGAAGAACTCTGATTTCTCTTCCATTGCGGCTTGTACGTCTTCGCGCTCAAGTGCTTTCTTACGAAATGCCTTATAACTTAAGTTTGCCATGCTGTACCTCCTTCATTCGTTGATACCCCAGATCTAAGTCTTTTTTAGGTGTTTTTTGAGTTTTTTTCTGGAACACATGCAAAATAACAACGTGATTTCCTTTAACACTGCAAAAAAGACCTCTGCCTATTCCTTCAGATCCATGAGCCCTGAGTCCATAAAGTCCTCGACCCATTAGTTTGGTATGAGGTTCGCCAAGGTTTGGACCGTGAACTTCAACCTGATCAAGTAGGTCAATGACATCAGCCAGTATCCCGGCAGGCAGTTTGTCCATGTCTCTGGCGACGCGATCACTGAAAAAATGGATTTGCCAGGTTGATTTTCTCATAAGGTGAGGTTAGCAATATTGTTAACTTTGTCAAGTTCAATCATTGGAGATGGCTGGGTTTATCAGAAAAACTATTTAGAAGGCTGGCAGCCCACCCACCGCCAGTGAACAAGTGAGTATTACGCGCTCGTAGCTCTGCTGGATAGAGTACCTGGCTGCGGACCAAGCGGTTATAGGTTCGAATCCTACCGAGCGCGCCATTTTCAGAAAGCCCTGCTTTTATAGGGCTTTTTGTCGGTTTGGGGAGTAGTTATTTCTGGCTTCCTGCCTGTTTGATAATAATCCACTGTCTTATAACTGCATGCTTGGAAAATTCTTAAAATAGCTGATTTTTGGCCATTTTTGGGCCGCTTTTTCTCTCTCCTCTCTAAATAACGGACTTCGGCCACTTTGAAGTACGCTACCTGATTTCCTATTTGTAATCAGTGGTTTGCCAGTGGTTTTTATTTTCTGGGATTAGTGTTTGGTTTGCACTTTTTTAGCGATGTGGGTGGGGAGCTGTCAGTGAACTTTTTGATTATTCAGAACGTAGTGGTAAAAAGTACTGCTCCGGGCCCGGTAAAGTATGAGACAGATGTTTGAAATTTCAGGGATCAGGACTTGAGCCCAGCTTTCGAACTCTGGTTCTCCTGATAGCACAGTCGACAGAGGCTAAGGAAACGTTTTCACCCGATTCTGTCAGGGTAAGTGATGCCCTCAGAGAGCTGGTCTGATGCGGATTAGCGCCGGTATTTCAGTTATGGTGGCTACTGAGTGGTGAAAACAATCTTGAATGTTACGGGTTAAACAGAGAATAATAGTCGGCGAAATAAACGCTTCTCCGGCGAATGAGGGAAGCAATGCAGTGATATAATGACGACTATTTTTCCCAAAGACAGAAGACCCTTAATGAATGATTTTTTGACCAGAGCAGAGGAAATTTTGGAGGGAGTTCAATATGTTTTTTAACCTCGTGTGAGTAATCTTGATCAAGCATTAATAAACGTCTATGTTTCAGCTATTTTTTTCTATACTCTTACCTGTTATTGGCCTGACGTCGGTTAACGGATGAAGATAAAGCAAGGTGTTGTTCTCGGTGAAGGGGGCAGATCACTAACAATAGAAAAAATAAACGCAGAAAATATCTATATACGAATGGCGCAAGGCAACCAATTGCGCATCATACCGGTCATCGTTGTTGGGGCGTTGTTAAAAGCGTTGGAAACAGGAAAAATTACGCTCCGGGACATTGATCGAACATATCGTAAAGAACATGATTTATCCCCTTTATTTGATTATCTTCATCTTGATTTTGACAAATATATTCTTGGTTATGACTCAACTATCAAGAGGATATGTGATTACGAGTTGAGTGCGGTTGAACCTGCAGAAGTATCTGAAAACAATCGACTCAACCTCCCCAAACCCTTCCTCCTTCTGGCCGGAATCTCCGGCACCGGTAAATCCCGATTTATCCGAAAGCAGGCAGAGTTCCATGATCCGGATGACCCTGAAGGGAACTTCTGTCTGATCCCGGTAAGGCCTGACTGGCATGAGCCCTCTGATCTCTTAGGTTATGTCTCCCGGGTTGATAAACCGAAATACATTGCCACCAAAGTGCTCGCGTTTATTATCCGTGCCTGGAAGTCGGTTGCGCCTGATGCCTCCGCAGCCGGAGCCGGAACTCTGAATTCTGCTTCACCACCCTATTGGCTCTGTCTGGATGAGATGAATTTGGCACCGGTGGAGCAATATTTTGCGGATTACCTATCGGTATTGGAAACCCGGGGTTTTAACGAGGCCGGAGAATATTGTTGTGAACCGTTGCTGGACTTGCAGGCACTGAATCAATCCGGTGACCTGAAGCTTCAGGCGGATTTAGGGCTGACAGAAGATCCGCTGTGGGATTACTTTCAACAGCACGGCATCGGCATACCACCCAATCTGTTGGTGGCCGGTACCGTTAATATGGATGAAACCACACATGGTTTTTCCCGAAAGGTGATTGACCGGGCGCTGACTTTGGATTATGGCGAGTTTTATCCTAATGATTATGGTCAGTTCTTTGAGGGACAACCGGAGAATAAAGTATTTCACTGGTCAGTGTTGACCTCGGCCAGGCGGGAGCAGCTGACAGGTACCTTCGACACTGATGGAAAGCGTACGGTAGCCTTTCTTGACCGGGTGAATCAGGTGCTTAAACGAACCCCGTTTGAACTGGCCTATCGTGCCCTGAACGAGTTGTTGCTCTATGTGGCGTGTTTGCAACCCGGGGATGAGCAAACGCTACAGGCAGTTTGGGATGATTTCATGATGACCAAGGTCCTGCCCCGCATTGATGGTGATGAGGATAAGCTGCGAGTGGTGATCGGTGAGGATGCGGTTAACCTGTTGGATAAACTGACCGACGAGCTCAAAGAATTATTGCCCGATATTTGGGATGGGCAGCGTCCGGACCTGTTCCGTGATGTGAAAAAAGGCATCCCGTGTCGCTCCCGCAAAAAACTGGAGTGGATGAAAGCGCGGCTTGAGAGCCATACCTTTACCAGCTATTGGCCCTGAGTGAGTTGAGATTATGCCGGAACTGGCCGTTATTGAAACCGGGCATTTTGATTGCGTCATTTGGTCAAAAGATATTCGTTCGAGTCAGCGGCGGCTGGAACGAACGCTGACGGAACGTGGCAATGCTGTGCCAACTTCTGAGGTGCGGTTTTCTCCCCCGTTATTGTTAAAACATACTACAGAGCCGGTGTTTGAATTATGCCTTGGTGAAGCGGTCTTCTTTGAAAACAAATATTACGAGATTGAGTTTCTGTTTCACCAGCCACCGGAAGAGGGAGATCCGCTGCCGTCGGTGCAACATAAGCTAAAGGTTATTGAAGAGTCTTTTCATTTCAGCCGCCGTAGCTGCTCTTTACGGGGAAGTATCAATGCGGGCAATCATGTCGGTACTTTTCAGTTTAAACTGGCCTATTCCTACCAGGGGCGGCTCATCGAACAGTCGATTGCTTTCGATATTTTGCCGGTGAAGATGGATATGCAGTCGGACTTCAGGGCAATGAACGAGGCTGTTGATGCTGTATTTCCACTGTGGCGTTTCTCATTGGCAGAAAGCACCAGTCATTCATTAAGCGCCGTTAAAAAGCCGCACTCCCAATTCCTGTTGTTGTGGTTTGCACGATTTGAATCCCTTCATAAGGAGTTGTTGGCCGGGCTGAAGCATGTGGTGAATGCACCCCATAGTCGGTTGATGGAGCATAAGCACACCGTTCCGATGAGCCGTTTGAGGGGCAGGCTATCCAGACAGCAGGAAGAGCGACTGGCGCTGGAAAAGGCCAATAAAAATTATGAGAAGTCTTTTACGCTGAGCAAAAAGCAACTCAACGTGGATACGCCGGAAAACCGTTTTATTAAAGCGGTGATTGGTCATGGCATTACCAGACTTACCCGGGTTCAACAGCTGGCGTGTCTGGCGGAATCGGGTAAAGTGCGTTTTTCCGCCAGCTTTATGAAAGAGCTGGAAAGTTGGCAGAAGGCTTTGCGGCATTTTCAGAAACAGCCATTTTTCAGGGACGTTGGGGAATACCGGGGGCTGAAGCGGGAGTCGTTGGTATTACAGCAAAAGCCTGGTTACGCGAAAGTTTATAAAATCTGGCAACAGCTTAAATGGTATCTCGAGCTTCTGGATGGGGCCGATCAACTCTCCTTGCGCAACGTGGCAGAGATGTACGAAGTCTGGTGTTTTCTGGAGATACGCAGGATTATTGTGGACCTGGGCTTTGAGGAGGTTCCGTGTGGACGGATACCTCTGTTAGGCACTGGGATCCGTGTTTCGTTGAAGGATGGGATGGCCGGAGCTTTTCATTTCAGACGGTCTGACGGGGTGAAAATCCGTTTGGCTCATGAACCGATATTCAGAAAGAAAGACGACCAGATCAGAACCTGGTTGGTGACTCAAAAACCGGATATTTTGCTCGAGGCTACCTTTCCTGACGGGGCCGGGATTATCTGGTTATTTGATGCCAAGTATCAGATTGAGACACCGGCGGATGATCAGGGAACCCGCTCAGGCCCCGACCGGGTGCCCGACGATGCCATCAATCAAATGCACCGTTATCGGGATGCCCTGATTCATCGCAGTAAGTTTGATGACAGAGGGTTTGTGAAAACCCGTCCGGTGTTTGGTGCCTATGTGTTGTATCCGGGCTATTTCAATCAGCTTTGTGAACACAACCCATACAGTGTCGCGATTAATGAAGTGGGTATCGGTGCTTTTAGTTTGTTACCTCAGGTTGATAATAAGGGGAGTCATTGGTTATCTGTTTTTTTGCAACAAAAACTGGGGGTTCCTGAGGCAAAATATCCGTATGCGACCAGTGAACGGTATTTTGTGGAGGATGCTGCACGAATTCCGGGTAAAGGTTATTCCATCGCTCATTATCAGGGACTGACTATTCTGGCAAGCCAGTTAGGGCCTGACCGGAATCAGGAGTATATCAACCAGTTTGAAAACGGCGATGCCCGGTTTTATCACACAAAGCTCATTGCCTTTGAGCGACAGAAAGTCCAGCAACATATCGCTACCGAAGCTCGTTACCTTGCAGTAGCTCTGGATGTCGATGATGGTGTTCAGCGACGGGTGGACTATATTTATCCGATCCTCAAAGCGGAGCGGGTGCAGAGGGGGAACCTCACGGAAGAGCAGACAGGTACTCCGGTTTTTGCCAATCCGGATGAGTGGTTCTGGCTATTTAGCCTGGGGTCTGCCTTGCGTTTGAAAATACCATTGTGGCAACAGCGTAAGGTGCATTTTGAGTTAAAGCTGGTCTCCCGGGATGACCTGACAGCGGGTTATGGATGGGATGAGCTGCCTGAACTTTATTCATCGTTAGTGAAGGAGTAAGGGGTGGGTGTTTGTTTTGTGGCAGGTCACAGTGATCTTACCGTTATTAGGTTGACTCGGCTAACGACACTTGTCGGTTAAGAGATATGAGTTGATGAAAACTGCAGATGAGGGCATTCAGTTACATTTTCATGTAGACCATGGGGTTTTTAATGCGATTCACTGTTGCTATGCATGCCTTCTTGACGTCATGAAACATTACGTTGCTCGTACAAAGTTGATGAGCCTTACTCATGAACTCCCTGAGCTATAGCATTGGTTTGTTTCTGGTATCAGCATGACAGATGTTCATACGCCTGTCATACGCAGTAAAAATATGCGGGCAATCAGAAACAGGAATACTAAGCCAGAGATTTTGGTTCGGAAGCTGTTACACTCCAGAGGCTTCCGCTTCAGGTTAAATGTAAAAACTCTGCCAGCAAAGCCCGATATTGTTTTTCCGAAATACCGAGCCGTTATTCTGGTTAATGGCTGCTTCTGGCATGGACACGATTGTCCAGTGTTTAGGTGGCCCAAGACGAGAACGGAATTCTGGAAGGAAAAAATTACGGGGAATCAGCAGCGAGATAAAAGAAACCTCATGAATCTTCAAGCCGCTGGCTGGAGGGTGCTGACTTTATGGGAGTGCGCTCTGGGGGGGCGATACAAATTGCCTTTGGATATTATTGCCGACCTGATTGAAAACTGGTTGCTGGTTGGGGGCGAGACTTCTGTTGAGATACAGGGGGGGGTGTTAGCTTGGGCTGAAAAGCTTTTCTAAACCCTTCAAACTACAAATTTTTGACCGTTTTGAGTTTGAAGTGACGGGTTGGGTTGCTGGAGGGGTTCGAGGCTATTTCGCCAGCCGGGGTACAGTGAAAGCAGTAAAGTCACTCAGATTTAAGTCGTGAGTACCGCTTTCTAAAACAGTTTGTTACATACCTAACCTGCCGCACTTTAAAACGGTAAAGCATTGCATGTAGATGAAGGCAAAGAGTCCCCCCATCCCTGAATTGATGAATACCAGATCTGGCAATAAAATAAATGTTTCCACCTGCTGAGACGTAGATTCCGTATTTTACTTCGCTGTAATCTTCCGTTTGAAAATAAATAAAATGATAGGTATTCATTTCCAGTCGAAGATTGCTGTTAATCCAATGACGAATTTGTTGACCAAGTTCAGTTATTTCTTCAGGAATAAGTTCATGATGCGAATCATTAAGCGGTTGATCACTAAAAGTTGTAGCGTACAGAAACTCCAGAGTTTCTATATCACCTTGCACGGTTTCCCTGTCTTGGATGGCAAATACAAAATTTGGGTCTATTTCAGTACTTTGAGTATCTGTTATCAACACAGCTCCCATGGCATTGAGATAGCCTGCCATTGGGCTTGGATCGTACTGTTTGTTCAACAGCACGGTAAATGAAGGGGTTTCAGGCGAGCCAATGTTTGGGTTTGGCATTAATGCCTGATAAAACCCATTACTGAGATGAGAGGCTAATTCAATATCGGGAGTGATACTGGTGGGATTTTGCAAACTCAGTGTTGTTATATCAACCGATTTTTCCGGACCAAGTGCTTCAACCTTCTTGCAGTCACATTTCTGCTCTGGTATTTCACAGTGGTTACATGTGTGATTAGCTGACACCTTTGTGGAAAGAATAAGCAGGTAAGCAACGAATAAAATTTGCCGAACAAAGTATTCCCGGTAGTGTTCCATTGGTTGCTCTTTTGATTTATTAAAGGGACAATTATAGCCAGTCTGGCTAACTTTCAAGTTTGAAAAGCTGGCTGCAAAGAAACTGACGCCCCGTGGTGATGCTGTTTTTTACGTCATTAGTCGTGTGTATACGTATGGGTTGGTCAGCACCCAATCATACCGGGGCTGTGGAGCTGAAACTGATCAACACTCCATACAGAAGATTCGCCATGCTCTCAACTCTCACCTTCCTCAGGCATTGACCAAGCCTGTTCCATTATTTTTGCCTTAATCATGCCGTCAGAGTAGATATCGCTATCAACAGGAGCTTTACTTTTTAATTGCTCACTGACTTTGTTGAGAATATTTTCGCTCAGATCATTCAGATCATCACGATAGGAAGCTGTCAGGGTGATCAATGCTTTTTTCAGATGGATATCATTTCCAGATAAATCTGGAGCGTATAAAATGACTCTGACCAGTCCTGAAGCTATCAGGTCAGTGGCTTTCTCTGTTTCGTCATCAGCTATTAAAAAACGGGCTTCTGAAAAACAATGAATGACAGACGTAATTATTTGTACCAGCTGGGTACGGGCATCCAGCTCTGGTTTGCCCAGGTAGAATTTTTGACGTCGAAAGGACTGTGTTAACTCTTCGTTGGCATAATCTGCTGCCATCTGCTCATGCTGGCTATGGGATGCCGCAACATTCAGCATTGCCTTGCGAGAATGGGCATAAATTCTTTTTCTGAGAGGGTCTGTTGTTCCGAACTCAAAAATATTGGCCAAAAAGTTGACGATTGAGCGGGAAACCAGATCTGCGTAGTGGAAATAAGCTTTCAGTGAGGCCTGCACTACAAAGCCTGTGATTCCAAGCATGTATTCGCCATAAACCGCCCAAGAATCCAGGACATCCTGAGCATATTCTGTATCCTCCTGATCACATTCAATACCCCAGTTGTTTAATATGTCCAGATAACTTGCCTTAATAGTTTTGTCGGCATAGTCTGAATCCAGCTCGGCAAGGTGAAGTAAAACCTGTTTTGCATAAAGAGGCATCAGGTTTTTTTGTCGTAGCTGGTTAAGAGCACTGCCCAATCGCGCATTTGCCAGGGCAGAGATGACCGTACTGCTGGTTTTAAATTCCGGATGATAATATCTGAGGACATAAGCGGAGTAAGCAACGACTCTGGCTGAGTCTGTGTAGTTTTTCTTCTGATTAGTCAAAAGGGTGCTCGCCAGTAACCAGCATTTTACCAGCATGGCCTCCATCGTCATCTTATAGGAGCGACTGGTTTGAGCTTCAATGCTGAGTTTCCGGTGTACAACATTCACCTTGGCGGCGAGTTCGTTCTGAATCTCTTGGTCTTCCGGATCAAGAATGCCGGTTGTGCTGCCTATCCAGTTTTTAACCACAGTTTGCAGATGCACAATTGCAGGCTCACCCACCGAACGAAGTCCGAATTCAATCATCGATAGCAGGAAGTAATAACTGGCCACTTGCCAGAAAGGTTCAGTTTTTTCCACTCGATAAAGTCCACTGGCTTTTGGTGTAAGTTTCTTAATTGTGAGAGGCTTGATCAGAGCGGTTATCAATGAATACCCGAGAGCCGCACCATGTATTGTTGCTGTCGCCACAGTCTCTCTGTCAGGCAAATAGTGGTAATAGAATGGAGAATCTTCTTCGGGTCTATTTATCTCTTCGGGGGGGCAGCCTTCTGCGGGGCAACTATCCGTCTGGTTATTGGTTATCTTTGAATGGGAGGCAACAGATTTCACGTCATCCAAAGACGCCTTGGCCCAACTCTCAGCAAGCTTCTTGTACCCTTCAAAGTCAAAACAATGAGGGTCAAGAATTTCAACCTGTTTGTAGATCTCATTAACTTCAGATGCAGATTTAAGGGGCTGATAAGCCAACAAAAGGCTTCTCATGAGTGTGTCCCCGGCATTGACTTCAACGATCTCCCGATAATTCTGCACCAGGGCACCGGCTAAAATACGGGATTTTTCGGAGGGAGTTCTGTAGGCATCTGCAAAGTGGATAATCAGTATTTCCAGCGCCCTCTGGCTATTTGACCGGGCAAAGTTGGGTTGCTCAGCCAGGATCATCCCTGCTTTTTTTTGCAAAGTGCTGAAATACTGGTTGGTATACTCAGAGATACCGGATGTTCTGTTGACCGACGACCCGGTATTAATAGCACCCCAGTTTTCAAGGGAGCGCCTTGACTGGGAAGCGAAGCGTTCCATATTTTCTTTTGTAGTTGACAGTCCGACTATTTTGGAAAAGTGTTTAGCGATCGCTATAACAGCGGGATGTTGTTTATCAACAAAATAAAGGAAAGTTCCGGGCACAGAAACACCTAAAATAAAAATACTGTTTCTGATTTGATCTTTCGAAACATTTTTGAGCAGTGACTTAATAAACCCTGTTTCACCGGTGTTAGAATTAGAGGCAAGAACTTTCAGCTCATCTATCGCCTCGTTCTCATATTGGTGACAATCAACATTACTCACTTTCCACTGATTCAGGATGTTGCAATATCTAAGACCCATAATGGCCGACTGTTTCATCAGCGGATCCATAGCTTTCAGGTAGTATGTGATTCGAGATCTGAAACCTGAGTGCTTACGCCAGTCAATGGCCCGGCTGAAGCTGTCGTAAACACTGTCGAAAACGTCAAGGGCTTTAGTCTCCGGATGAAGGTAAACCATAGATTGGGCATTAAATGCCATCAATGCTGCGGCCGTATCTTCATCGCCTCTCGCCATAGCCAGGCTTGCGGAGGAAGACACAGTGTCAATAATGTCGAGTAGCCGGAAATAGGTTTTTCTGGCCTTTTGCGCATGAAAACTCAATATTGAAAAAGTTGATAGCGAGCGATAAAGCAAATCTGTTTGCAGTTCATCAGTCTTCTTGGTTACATGACTATCAGATAGTGCTTTATAACTGATACTTTCCAGACGGGCACTGATATTATCAGTGAGGTGTTGGCTCATGGCTCTTTGCACATTATTTTTGTGAATGTCCAGTAGCTTACCCAGAAAATCAGATTTATAAGACTTTAGATAGTGCTCAAGAGAACTGACAGCTACCTCTGAGCCCAGGGGGATTAGTCCCCAGGCGACGCCTGTCTTAAGATAATCTGTTATGTAAAACTGATGTTCGTCATCATCCTGCTTCTCTGCCCCAAAAGCAGATTGACCAGATAGTAGCAACGTGATGATCAAGTTCACCGTCATTTTCTTCATTAGTCACCTGAAAGATTGTAAAACCGGTTTTAGATATTGGTTGTTGAGCTTCACCGTAATTCGACCGCTCCAAGACCTGTAGAGAGTGTCGTGTAAGTTAGGATTCCCATACTTTTCGACCCCGAGAGTCCCAGCGCGACAGCTCATATATGTGTCTTCGAAAAGGATCAGGAATAAAATCCCACGGAGATCATGAGAACGAGCTTTCGCCTCGATTGAGCCTGAGTTCATTTCGATTTTGCTAATGAATATAGTAGAAAAAAGTTGTCGTATTTAACCTTTTCGTCTAGATAAAGTGAGTTTGTTTCAGAATTTATCAGTCACAGGGCGATAATCAGATGTCAGACAATACCGAATTCAGTAAATGGAGAGGCAGGCTTTGGCCTGTCTATGTCTTTGAGCTTAAAAAGCTTATTCCGATGATTCTGATGTTCTACCTGATACTCTTTAATTACACCATATTGCGAGACACGAAAGACACTCTGGTTGTTACTGGTGCCGGCTCGGGGGCAGAGATAATCCCTTTTTTGAAGTTATGGGTGAATGTACCTTTTGCGATAATATTCACGATTACATATGCAAAACTCAGTAATGTATTTAAAAGGAGTTCTTTATTTTATTTAGTTGTATCAAGTTTTCTGTCGTTTTTTTGTTTTTTTGCACTGGTTCTTTATCCAGCCCGTGAAGTGCTACACCCAACAGAGTTTGCAGATTACTTGCAGAGTATTTTACCGAGTGGGTTTATGGGGCTTATTGCAGTTATGCGCAATTGGACGTTTTCTCTTTTCTACGTCATGTCTGAGCTTTGGGGTAGTGTCTGTCTGTCTTTGCTGTTCTGGGGCTTCGCCAATCATATTAACCGCATCTCAGAATCTAAACGCTTTTATGCGCTTTTCGGCATGATGGGGAATTTGGCATTACCTACTGCCGGATTGTTTGTCTACTACGCTTCACAAGCTCGTGGAAATCTTGCGGAGGGTATTGACCCCTGGCAGCACTCCCTGAATTTAATGACGGGTGTACTTACTATTGGTGGCATTTTGATTATGGTGATTTATTGGTGGATCAATCGCTATGTACTGACAGATTCAAGGCTTTATCAGCCTGATGATATAGTAGCTTCCAGTAAGGAAAAATTATCGTTATCCCTGAAAGAGAGTTTTCTGCATATTATCCATTCTAAATACCTGTTCTGTATTGCTCTTTTGGTCATCAGTTATGGTGTCTGTATCAACATGGTTGAAGTTACCTGGAAACACCAGCTGCGCATGCAATATCCAAACCCTAATGAGTACAACCAGTTCATGGGGTTATTTTCCACCTGTACAGGCATTGTGACTATTCTCATGATGTTGTTTTTTACCAATAATGTTATCCGTCGATTTGGCTGGACAGTGGCTGCCCTGTGCACCCCGGTGGTTTTATTGATTACCGGATCTTTGTTTTTTTGTTTTGTTTTATTCAGGGATGTCGTACCCGATATTTTATTTCTGACACTGGGTATTACCCCATTGATGCTCACTGTCATATTGGGGGGGATACAAAACATCATGAGTAAATCGACCAAGTACTCTTTGTTCGACCCCACTAAGGAAATGAGCTACATCCCGCTTGATCCTGAAGAAAAAGTGAAAGGTAAGGCGGCAGTTGACGTTATTGGTAACCCGACCGGCAAATCGACAGGTTCGATCATACAGCAAGTATTAATAATTTCCCTGGGCTCACTGGTGGCTATCGCTCCCTACGTAGCCGTTATCGTACTGCTGTTTTTTGCTATCTGGATTGGGGCAGCACGATCATTGGGACGCCAATTTAATGCCCTCTCCAGTGCACAGAAAAAGTCGTCTAAAGCAGATCATGCAGCTGACCAAAACTCACAGACGAGCTCTGTGCAGCAAGTTGGGTCAGGTTGATTCATGAGGCATTTTTCAGAGTGCCTGAACGTCTGATCAATCATATCGAAGGAAAAATTGAATCTGGTTGGTCGGTGCCTGGGTGTCGGACTTTGTTATTAAGCAAGCTGACAGTCATCGGGTTGTCACGGAAAATGTGAAGGGGTGGCTGTCGTTCAATCCATGACGGCTCTTTAGCAGGTTTTAATATGCACTTAAAATCAGGTTTACAACCATCAGCGCTTCTTGCTTCAGGACTCTGGACTGCTGCAGTTTTATCGAGTGAATCATTACCCGATAACTCTTCCTTTATTAGTAATACGGCATTAGGCGGAAAGCTTCGGACTGTATACTATGATGTACACAACACCGTAAAAGACTCGACACTCGGAGCCTGGACCGGAGGCTTATCGCTTGATTTGAGTTCCAGTCTGGGAGAAGTGGTGGGATTAGGAGCCAGTTTCTACAGTGCTGTCAAGTTATATATGCCCGAAGAGAATGCTTATTCATATCAGCTTTTAAATGGTGATAATGAAGGGTTCAGTAAGCTGGGACAAGCCTATATCGAAGTAAAATTACCGTCAACATACGAAGACCGGTCAGTCAGCTTTAAGGCGGGACGTCAGAATTTACGTACCGGACTGATTTCCGGCTCCAGCTCAAGAACAGTTCCCAGCAACTGGAATGGATATAACCTCAAAGGCACGATTGAAAACCTGAAAATCGGTTTGGCCCTGGTTGATCAGATGTCACTTAGAAATCAGGCTGGTTTTCATAGTCTGACGAACTTTTCCGGGGAGAAAATTGATTACATCATAGGTGCTGAAGCTATCTATACACTTCAGTTTTCCCATGAGCGTGAATTGCGGCTTAAATATCGCAATGCTTTTGCCAAAGAATTTTTACAGGCACATAACGGCGATATCTTATTTACCACTTACGCAGGACAGAATCTAAAAATTAATTTGGGGGGTAGCTATTATCAAACCCAAAAAAGTGGTCGTCTTTGGGAGGGTACAGGCTGGGGCGGTTCACCATTATTTGATGATAAGGCCAGTGTTATCAATCTTCACGGGGGGCTGATGGCTGGTTCATGGCATTTTCGTGCAGGAGTCAGCCATTTTAAAGCGCCATCCAGCGCAAAAGCTTCTGGCACCCATTACACTCCACCTGGTGCTTATTATTATGATTTTGGAGCAAACACCCACGGAACCTGGGATATTAACACTTCCGGTTCTGCTGAAGATATGTTGTACGACGGTGAAACAGCATGGATGATGGGCCTTGCCTATAATTTTTCAGAATCCTGGCTCAAAGGGCTGAAGGCCGGTTATGCATTTTATTATGGCTCCGGCATGGAAGTCAGCGCTCCAGACGGCCAAAAAATAGCGGTTGCAGAACGCGAACACGACATTCATCTGGTTTATGCATTTCCAAAGACAGTGTTGGAAGGTTTGAAATTCAAGCTGAAGTACGGCCTTTATCAAAATGATAAGGCATTACGAAAAGCCATCCGCAAAGAAGAAAACGATTTGCGCATCTGGCTCGATTATGATTTCCAGATTTTCTGATTTCATTCTGGGGTACTGTCGCCTTGGGGAGGCCTGATGACGGCATAAAAGCGTCGGCAACGTTCCATTTCAGCCTGATATCTTCTTTTAAAGGATGGGCTAAGGGTTGTCAGTCTTTCCCAGCTTGTTGACACGGTTACCCTGGGATCAACAACCCGGCAACGGAGATTCTCGAAGGTTGTGCTAGCCTCACGTGCATCAGTTGTCTCATAAACCCGGTACCAAGCTGATTTTATTTTCTCAACAAGAGCGGCAACCTTTGTATCTTTACTTCTTAGCATGGACTGCCATACTTCATCATCGCCCTTTTGGTATTTGATGTCTTCCAGCGTCAGTTCATTGATATACATCATGCGTCTGATGGTCTCCGTCGTCCATCGGTAGAGTGTCCGTCCCCAGGCTGTGACAAATATATTCTTGTTGAGTTCCAGGCTTGCGTCTGCCAGTAACTGTGCTGAACTCTGACTGCTAAAATACCAGTGGTTAGTGAACGGATCATGGTGAAGGGACGTTATGATTTGATCGACCTCTGCCCTGGTTAGAATTTCCCTTCTGGCTGAGCCCTGTAATATGTAATCCAGCCGGTCTGCGCATAAATCCGGCAGCTCTCTCTCAAGCATTGTAAATTGAATATTCTCAGGGTCTATGTCGTTAGGCGTCAGACCATGATTCTCTAATATTGGAGTAATCCCGTGCTTTTCCAAAAAACCTAAAAATAAGGAATCATGGTAATTAGGATTACCTGCAGAGTTTGTGGAAAAAAGATAATCTGAGACATGGCTGAATGCCGTGTGAGATATATCGTGGAGTAACCCGCTGACTTGCTCCTCAAAAGGGGCCGTAAAATAATTCAGAAGATAAAGTACCCCAAGGGAATGGTCATAACGGGTATAAGATTCATTGTTATGCCCTTCAGAGTCAATCAGCTGAATAATGCCATATTGATTAATGAGCTTCAGTCTTTTAACAGGTTGACTGTTTATCAGTTCTGAAAATAAAGGAGCCTGGGTAAGATTAAGCTCTAATACTCCATAATATGTTTCTATCTGCTCTGGATCACGGCTATTGGCTTTGGCCAGAAAGCCCAAAACACATAAATGGACTAAAAGCACCTGCCACGAGAAGCGTTGTAGATGATGTAGGCGCGACGCAGGCAGAGTACGACAGATGATCATTTGAGGTACCTTAAAACACTGCTAAACGGAAGTTAGCTTTAAAGCGGTGTTTGCCAGTATAGTCGCTACCTCTGCCCGCTTTATCTAAACTGGCTGTCAGTTAAACAATGTGTGTAAATAATCCAAAGGAGCATAAAATTTTTTCCACTGATTCCGGGCTGTTTCCGTGAGACTTTCTTCAAGTGAGATACCATAAACTGCATGGTTTGAAACGCCATTAATCAGAGCGAGAGCCAGTGCAGGAGCGAGGATAATGGCGAGGTTTTTCAATAAATGTTTTGAGTTCAATGGTGAGCTGGTCGACATGTCCAGTTTTAACATGAGAGACAACAGAGAAAACTTAACAAAGGTTCCGACTCCGGCCCCGATTCCGAATCCGACTCCATCTCTGATTCCAGCAAGAGTTCCAGCATCTCCTCTGACTCCGAATAAGATTCCGGGTGCGGCTCCAGCCATGGTGGTAAATACGGGCGTGGCTCTGGCCCTTAGGAGCTTCGCGACTGCGGGTGCGACTAAGACCAGGGCTGCAGCTCTATCGATATTACTATCATCTGGGTTGAGTGCTGATAAAGAGATTGTTGCTGAAATTATCCCTGTCAATGCAGAAGACACTGCATAAGCAAAGGCTGCTTTTGCAGGTCTGAAGCCTTTGGCTATCATTTCCCAATAAATGATTGATCCGACGACTACGCCAGCAAGGGATGATAATGAGATCTTCTCACCATAAGCATAACGTGAAGGTTGGATGGCAACTTTATTCTGATACCGTAAAGTCTGGGTGATAAGAGTTCCGGCTACGGTTCTTGATACTGTCTCACCAGAAAACATAGCCAGGATTGCCAAAGGCAGAGTATGGTGCCTGTGCTTGCTGATAGTTTGATAGCCAATAAAACCACTCACTCCTAACGTTGTAAATCGTAGAGGCTGCCACCAGGCCTGTTCAACGGGCCAGGGCGAGACGTGTCCGGCCAAAGCAACCTCAGTAGTGGTGACAGCAGCTGCCAGTTGATTGCAGTTACAGAAAGATAATCTGTGTTGGCGTACTTCAAACGCCTCAGTGGTGGAGAGACCAAACCTACCCGCAAGGGCAGATACCAAATTGGGTGATTGGCAGATGGTGTACCAGAATCCATAATTTAACAAAGTGGAAACTGCCAGTCCGTTAGTGCTGCCAGTGAGTTTCAGACTGCTTTCAACCAGCGATGCATTATTGTAGTGACTCAAAAAGTCAAATTGTTCTTTTTTCAGTGCCACTGAATGGGCGACAGAACACATGAAAAATAAGCATGAAAGTAGCGGGAATAATCTGCCAGATGTTTTCATGAAGCCTGTCCTGAATCCGAGTAACTGATTGAGCAAAAAAGTTCCGAAATAAATAGGGCATCCATATATTTAACTAATCCTCAAGTTTAGCTATTTTTCCCCTGTTTCCAATTCTTGCCGTTGTAGCAGTAGATCCCGTGACTCGAGCCCGAAGCAGCCAGATTAATTCAGGTTTGATTTCTTATTATCAACGCGTGTCTCGCTGTGTTCGTCGGCTGTGGACACTTAGTTTGTTATGATTTTTGCGATAGCAAGCTGTTTATTGCGATTATTGATCCCATCCAGCTTTCATCGTCTTTATCGGAATTGCAGTCGTATTTTCGACCTTGTGTCAGTATTTTGGTTTGAGTAGAGCGCGTGAACTGTGCGACAATGCTCTTGCCAAAGAGATTAAACAAGAATTATACGAGAATGGATTTCAAGCATGGCAGCATTACTTTTCTATAAAGACCCTGCACCACTCAACCGTGATCTTCACAAGGCACTCAGATATCAATCTTCCGGTGACTATTCATTTACGGATAGCGTAAATTCTGTACCACTGACCGGCATTGAGTTTTTTGAAGCCAGTCGTGATATGCCTGTACTTTTCAGTAAGGATGATGAAGGGCGTTTTTTTCCTCTGGCGCTGCTCTCACTCATGGATGCTGGCCATAAACAGCTCGATGGCGAAGGGCGCTGGGAGGACAGTTATGTTCCGGCCTTTGTCAGACGTTACCCTTTTGCTCTCACCGATGAGGGAACGGTGTGTTTTGACAAGGAATCCGCTCAAATTGGCGGTGAAGAGGGCGAGGCACTCTTTAATGATGAAGGCGAGAACTCTGAAACCCTGAACAACATCATCCAGTTTTTGAACAACTATGACCAGCAGTACAAAAACACACGAGCCTATTGTGATGAATGCAGTGAGCTGGAGTTGTTCTCGCCCTTTAATCTTCAGGTCATGGCCGATAAGGATAATCCTCTGAGGCTGGAAGGGCTGTACGTCATTGATGAGAAAAAGCTGGCCGAATTGCAGGAAGAAAAAATAAACGACTGGTTCAAGGCTGGTTGGCTGGCCTGGAGTTATGCGCACCTGCATTCTCTGGGTGCTCTCAGGCGGTTGCTGAGAAAGCAGCAATAACACTACTGCCATCATCAAGAGTTAAAACAGACGGGGGCTTGCCCCCTGTTCTTCGTCTGGGGCGCCAGAAGGACAAGCGTCAGGGCTAAAAAGAAAAAGGAAAGGGATTCTATGACATGCTTTAATCGCTCGCTGTTGTCGACCTCTATTGGCCTGGCTAACAGGGCGAAATTTAACAAGGTTCCCTGGCCGGTAGTGACCGGTGCTCTGTTTTCTGCGCCGGCACTGGCAGTGGATAACGACATTCGTGCTGTTGATGGAATTACCTCGGTGTCCAGTGCCGGTAATGTCCATACCATCACTTCCGGAAAGCGCTCCAATGCTTCTGCTATTAACGTCTTTGACAAGTTTGTGGTCGGTACCTCTCATACCGCCAACCTCGAAGTGCCTGCCGATGCTAGTAATCTGGTCAATATCGTCAGGGGCTCTGATGCGCCGGAAGTGCACGGTATTCTGAACAGCTACAAGAACGGCTCCCTGGGGGGCAATGTAGTATTCGCCAGCTCAGCCGGTTTTATCGTGGGTGAGACGGGTGTCGTCAATGTCGGCAAGCTTTCTATAAAAACACCAGATAGCAGCGATATCACTGCTCTACTGTCGGGTGGCGAGCCGGTGGACAGTGAGGTCAGTGATCTCCTCAGTAACAGTTTCAGTGTCTCTTCCACTGGTCTGGTTAGAATCCAGGGTAAGATCAACACAGCTTCAGGCGTGGACATCTTCGCCAACACCATTGATGTCGACGAAAAGGCTATCATCATTGCCGGCAATGCAGCGGCTGCCAGCGGTGTCAGCAACTATGGACAGAACAATGATTACACGGCGGTTAACGTCGATGACCTGACTATTCCGAACGAATTAAAGGTCGATGGCGGCACTATTGTTCTCAAGGCTTCCAGCAGTGCAGACGGTGCCATTAACCTTTCCGGTGATCTTTATGCCGATGGTGGGTTTACCATCACGGCCAGCAAAATCTCCGTCAACTCGGGTTCAACTCTGGATGCAAGAGATGGCGCCAGTCTGGCCTCTTCCGGGAATATTCAGTTTCAGGCTGACGGCAATACCTCGTCGGCATTGACTCTCAATGGCGGTAGTAACCGTGTACTTTTACAGAGTGGTTCAGTGGCTTCTCCGGAAAGCAACGATTCCGGAATTAACCTGATTGGCAGTGTTCTCTCTGACGGATCGGTGATCGTCACCGGTGACAAGGTTCAGATGAATTCCGGCAGCTCTCTGGATGCTGAGGGCAGTGTAACCGTTACTGCAGCTTCTCAGGCCAGTATCAGTGGCACTCTGGCTGCAGAATCGGGCATCAGCATTGACTCCAAAGATATTGACCTGAACAGCGGCAGTGTCCTCGATACTCGAAACTCAGGCGACACTGCCCGGGGTGACGTAACACTCACGGCATCAGCCAGTCAGGATGTCAGTCTGGCTTCCGCCAGCGCCACGACCAATATTGATTTCAGCGGCCAGGTCTATGCCGGAAGTCTGACCGCCAGCGCCATATCAAAAGCTGCCAGCAGCATCAAAGAGGAACCCGGCGTGGCCATGGGCTCCGTAGTGGGCGGAGCTCTTGCCGGTGCATCATTCTATCTGATGGACGCCGATGCAGAAGCAACGGTTAACGTCAACAGCGGCGCCAATATAAACGCCAGTGGTAATGTTTCTCTGGCTTCGGAATCCCATGCTGTCTCCGACGCTTCCGCCATTACCCTGGGCAATGCTTTGCCAGGAGCGCTGGCGGCAGTTTACGCTACCAGTGACGCCACCAGTACGACCCATGTGAAGTCGGGAGCCACGATTCAGGCGGGAGGCAACCTGGACGTTTCTGCCCACAACGAATCCTATGTAGCCGCCACCGCATTCAACTTGATCGCTGAAGATGCCAATAAGGTGGTGATCGCTGCTGCAGTGGGGGAATCCGATGTAGACGCTACTGCCAAGATTGACAGCGGCGTTACTTTGGACGCTAACAATCTGGTGGTCGCCGCGGAGAACCAGAATTACTACCATATCTCTGCTTCTGCCTATGGTCTGAAAGCTACCCGCTATGGTCTTGCGGTTGCCGTGGGTGATTTTGATACCAATGCCACAGCCGAGATGGGTAGCAGCCTGGGAACCGATCAGGATAAGACGGGAAATGTCACCATCACAGCCCTGGACCGGACTTTGAACCAGAGGGTTCACTCCGGTGTGACAGTGGGCAGTAATCTGTTCATGCGCACTATCGGCTCCAAAGCCATCAGCGGGATCTCTGCATTGCAGAATGGTGTCCACAACTTCACCACCAAATACCTACCTATAGGGCACTCTGCACCCACGGATGAGACTGGCAAGGTCAGCTTCAAAGGCGGTCTGGCTTTTTCCCTCAACCTTTCGGATCACGATGCTTACAGTTTCCTAGGCACTAATGTATCAGGGCAGACGGATGCGCCACACATCATTTCGACCGGCAATATTCTGGTCGCCAGTCAGACTGATCTGGGCAGTGATAATCAGGCCGTTGCAGGTGGTAATAACAATGGCGCACTGGGAGGCGACCAGGGTGGCTACAGAACGTCGGCAGAATCGGCTGTATCCGCTCCCAAACAGGATTCCAGTGGTAGCAGCCAGACTCCGGCGTCGGACAAAAGCCTGGCGTTGGCGCTCAACCTCGCAATCAACGACAGTGACGCAGTAGCGGAAGTGGGTCAGTCGGTACAGATCAATGCGGCCAATCTCGGTGTCATCGCTGCACAGCACATGCCTATCGTCTCCACCTATGACAAGTGGGACACCTTTTCTGATGTCGTTGGTAAATTTAACGGTGTCGGCGGGTTACAAAACAATATCCTGACCGGCTTCGCCAACGCCGGTGCTGCCGCTGACAAGGAAGCCTATGGCGGCAGCTTTAATGTCCTATGGAACGATATGGATACTAAGGCCTGGATAGGGGATAAGGCCAAAATTACGACAACCGGCACAGGCAACTGGAGCGGCAGCAGAGAACTGAAGGCCAACAGTGAAGTTCCCGGAATCCTCAGCAATAGCAAGGTTTTTAAAGACGTCACCTATAGCTTTTCATTTGGTGACTCGGTAGCAGTCGAAGCCTATAACCTGATGGAGACCGCCACTGTCGCGGGTAACCTCGGTAGCTTGGGCCTGATACCGAACGCCACCGGCACCAATGAAAAAGGCAAGTCGGTTGGCGGCTCCATTTCCTACATCCAGCAGTCCGGTTCAGCTGTGGCAGGTATAGGCAAGGCCACGGTCAACGCTGCAGGCAATGTGGGTGTTTACGCTGAAACGGATGAGCGTCACTTCCTGGTGACGCCTTCCTCAGGACAGTCCAGCGGTATTGGCTTCAGCGGAGTACTCGGTTTTCTCAATTCGGAAATGTTGACTCATGCTTCCCTGCACAACCAGGCTCAGCTCAGCGCTGATAAATTGGTTGTTATTGCTGACCATGAATTTGGCAACTGGGCAGCGGCCGGCGCGTTCAGCTGGTCAGACCAGTCAGCGGTTGGCATCGCTATAGCGGCGAACGTTTCCCAGGGCGATACAAAGGCTTTTATTGGCGATAACTCGAAAGAATATAATAAGGTCAAGTTCCAGGATAAGGATAACAACGAGACCGATAAACCTGCCCCAAGTTCACCCACTGCACCTGATCCAACAAAAGGTATAGTTGTTAACTCGGTAACCGTTCGTGGTCGTGCAACAGGGACTAACGGTTCTCTGGCGGTTGCCGGAGCATTAACCACAGAGCCCAGTGATGAGCCTGGCATTGGCGCCAAATTCGAGAACTGGTACAACGGCCTGTCTTCCAAGCTGGCAGCAAATTACACCGGCGCTACCGGGAGTAGCAGCGATTCATCGATAGGCAAATCTTCAGAAAGCGGCAAGAACGACGACAGTGGCTCAGGTTCTGGCAAAAGTTCAGCGGAAGTCTCCAAGGATCAGCTGGGCCTGACAGGAGCGGGCAGCTTTACTGTCTCCGTCAATAATATAGATGCCAAAGCCATTATTGATGGCGCTTCTATCAGTGGTCATCAGAACGGTAACAGCTACAACGATGTGGATGTTGATGTTCAGGCTTTGGAAAAAGTGATTTCGGCGTCCGCTACAGGTTCAGCGGCGCTGTCCATGTTGGGGGCCAATTCACCCACCAACCAGGATACCATCGCCGGGGCTATTTCCTACCAGATCAGTTTTAACGATGCCCTGGCCTGGATTAAAGACTCTGTTATTACTTATGCCGATGATGTGAATGTCCAGGCATTGCACGGCGGTGAACTGACTTCGGTTGCCCTGGCTCTTTCGGTTACCAGACCGGACTCTTCGTCTGGTCAGACACGTAATGGTGCGTTGTCCATCTCCGGCGCCCAGATATACGACGGTACATCAGCAAGGATTGAAGGCTCCTCCGTCAGTTCAAATCAAGGGGCGAATAACGATCTTGAAGTCTCTGCCTACAACAACAGCTATGTGGGCGTAGGGGGGGGTACCCTCTATGGCGGCGGTAAACAGGGCGCTGGGCTGGCCATTACTTTTGCCGAGATTAATGATCCTTCTGCTATTCCGGGAGACGCCAACCCTGATGGCAATAATGTTCTCAGTACTGCCTATGATGAGGACGTTTATGATGGCGCAGCAACAGAAGCCATCGTCGATTTCAGTGGCTCAAACCGCTCTTACCTCAATAACTTTGACCGTGTGGACATCAGCGCCCGGAGCCTGAACCGGATCGGTATTGGTGCCGCAGGTATCGGTTATAACAACAATCAGGAAGACTCTCTGGGCTTCCAGGGCAGCTTTGCCATAGGTTCCATTGGTGCGGATACCAAGGCACTGGTGAAAGGTACCAGCATCACTGGGGCGGGTGTCGTTAATCTCAATGCCAGTGGTGAGAAAGACGGCGATCTGGACAAGATTCTCAGTGACCTCGGCTCCAGCAACACCAACAAGGACTTCGACTTCAGCGGCGCTGAAGCCATGGACAATACCAACGTCCACACCAGTGAAGACGGCAGCGGCTCAACTTACAGCTACTCCTCAGAAGGCAAACGCATTATTGCTGTGGCCGGTGCTGTGCAGGTGGGTAAGAAGAACCTTGGTATCTCTTACGCCCATGCGGATGTAAAAAGTGAAACCAAAGCCCGCATGGAAGACGTTAACATTAACAAATCAGGCACCGGGGCGGCGGTTAACGTCAATGCTCGCGATAACTCCCTGCTCTACAGCGTTGCAATCGGTGTGGGTGTGGGCACAGGTGGCTTCTCAGGTGTCGGTTCTGTAGCGGTTAACCGTCTGAACAATCAGGTGTTGGCTGAAATTGGCGACTGGAACGGTTCCGATAAGGGGACCATCAATGCCAGTGACTTGTCTGTTATTGCACAGAATGACATGGATCTGATTAACGTTGCTGGTTCAGTAGCGGTGGCGAGTGGTCAGGGTGGAGCTACTGCCGGAGGTCTTGCGGTAGCCCTGAATCTTGTAGGTACTGACGAGCATTCCACAAAAGCCAGGATCAGCAATACCAGCCTGAAGGTGGATGAGGATCTTACCGTCAGGGCGCTCAGCGGAACCTCCAATAATCATAATCTGCTGGTGGGTAACGCCATCGCTATAGGGGCTAATCTTGGGCAGAGTGGTATTGGTTTTGCCGGTGCCATTTCCACCAATAATGTCGATCAATCCATCGAGGCGGGCATTAAAGATACCGCCACTAACCGTTCCAGCGCAGCATCTTCAACCAGTGGCGGCGATGTCATTGTCCAGGGGCAGGATTACAGCGATAGCGTTGCCACTGCCTGGATGGGTGCCGGTTCCGGCAATGGTTCTGCTGGTGGTGTCGCCATTGCTACCAACCGGGTGGATTCGGATGTTACGGCAGAAGTGCTGGGTAACAAAGGCAACCCCGACAGTACAACGCTCAAGGCGCAGAACGTTATTGTTGACGCTTTTCGCCGTAACTGGCTGTTGACTATCGACGCTGGCGTAGCAGCCTCCAAACAGGTATCTCTGGCTGGCTCCGTGGGAACCGGTGTTATAGACGGCAATGTGACAGCAAGAATCGCCGACGATGCCAGAATAGACGTCTGGAACAACGTACTGGTCAATGCGGATGCACTGAGCGTCAATCTGGTCGGCAGTGGTGCTGTCGGAATTGGTGTCGATGCCGGCGCTGGTGCTGTTGCCATCTCTACGGCAATGGAATACGGCAAGACAGAAGCTTACATTGACGATGCAGTCGTGATTGCCAGAGGCAAGGGCAGCACTATGCAAGTGGATACCGGTGACCTCAAGGGCTATGGCGATCTGCCGGACCTTTCTACTGCCGGTGACAGTTCCAATCCGGACGCTGTTTCCATGGGTGACCTGACTTCCGGCTTTAACACGCTTTCTGT
This sequence comes from Endozoicomonas sp. ISHI1, assembly GCF_024606225.1. Classification (GTDB taxonomy): domain Bacteria; phylum Pseudomonadota; class Gammaproteobacteria; order Pseudomonadales; family Endozoicomonadaceae; genus Endozoicomonas_A. The sequence continues at coordinate 26,310 of NZ_JAGRPU010000013.1, forward strand.
GGAGCGCACCAAAGAATCCGTCAACGGTCTTGTTGTTAACGCAACGTCCAGAACCAAGCAGCGTGCGATAACCGTAGGTGGTGCTGGGGGCAAGACCGTCGCTATCAATGCCAACGTTGCTACCAACGGTACTTATAACGCTACTAAGGCTTACATCAAGGATGCCACCATAAACACCGGCGTTTCCGGTGAAGATGGCGCCGATGTCTACGTTCGCGCCAATGCCCACGAAGCGGGACTGGCTGTTTCTGCAGGTGTTGCCGTCTCCGGCGGTGGTGAAGCGGCAGGCGCGGGTGTCGGTGGATTTGCCACCAATGCCCAGAAGCGTTCCAGTGAAGCCACCATTGAAAACAGTACGGTCAATGCGGACAAAGTAACCATTGACGCCAATACCTCAAAACTGGCTCAGGCTGTTTCAGCGGGTGTAGCGGCCGGTTTAGGCACAACCGGTGGCCTTGGTGGTGCCGCTTCAGTGGTTATTACTGAACAGGCAGGTAATACCCGTGCCTGGTTGCGCGGTGGCACAACCAATGCCAGAGAGGTAGTGGTTGTTTCCGACAGACGTCAGGAGGCGAATGTTGCTGCTGGTGCAGCCGGTATCGGTACCACAGTTGGCGTCGGTGTTGGGCTGGCGGTTAATATTGTTGGTGGTGATTCAAAAGCCATCATTGGCAATGATCTGGACGATAACGGCGATACCCTGACCACCGCAGTGAACTCAGATACGGTGACTGTGGATGCTGACCGGGTTTCCAGTGCGAAAAGTTACGTCTTTGGTGCTGGGCTGGGTGGCGGCTATGGTGTCGCAGCCATGATTAATACCACGGAATTCCGTGGCGAAACCCGTGCTGCGATTCATGGCTATCTCAAGAATAGCAACCTCACTACAGACATTCGCGGCAGTGACGGCAGCTCTGCAGCCACTAATGTTACCGTCAAAGCTCAGGAACTTCAGGATGCCGATCAATGGGCTGCGGGTATCGGTGCTGGTGCCAGTTTAGGTGTGGGTGCGGTGGCGAATGTAGTGCTTGGCCGTTCCCAGGTTTATAGTGAAGTGGTTGGCTCTGACATTGAAGCGGGCACACTGGATATTGACGCTAATGCCCAGCGCCAATCGAGCCTGATCAGTGTTGCTGGCGCAGCATCCACTAATGCAGCGGCAGCGGTCAGTATCGGTCTTGCTCTTTATGGCCAGGGTGACACGACTGCCGAAGACGGCACTAATGCTGAAGATGAGTTTGACCCAAGCCGAAACGAAGCCAACACGGTTCTGGCTACAGACACTGCCAGCTATAACAGGCACCTGTCTGATGAAGAGATCGCTACGCTGGAAGCGGACAACAATGTCACCATAACTCGAAGTCAGTCACCTTCTACTTCCACGACGACAGAATCAGGTAAGTCTCTCAAACTCAGTGGTGAAAGTGTTACTGCTGCCCGGATCAGTGGCGGCAAGATTGATGTTGATACTCTTAACGTCAATGGGCGTACATTGCAGCACAGCTATCAGGGATTGGGTGCGGCTCAGGTCAGCTCTGTCGGCATTGCTGGCGTGGTGGGTATCAGCCGCTCCTATGAAATGAACATTGCCACCGTGGACAGCAATGTTAAGGCTAACAATGCGGTGATCGGTGCAAGCCTTGAAAATGCCAGCAGCGATGATGGCGCTCTTGAAATGAAGAGCTTTATTGTCGGTCTGGGTGGTACCAGCGTCGTCATTAATTACACCGATGCGCGCAGTGAAAACCGGGTTGTGGCCGGAATCAGCTCAGCAGAGGGTAACGATACCGGAGACCTTGAAGTTACTGCTACCGACTCCACCGATATTCGTCTTGGTGATGTCAGCAGCGGCAAGCCTTCTTCGGTTACCGACGGTTCCCTGAACGTCAACATTGGCGCAGGAGCGGTTGGCGTCAGCGTGGGTTATGCAGAGAAAGACAGTGACATTGATGTCTGGGTGGGTGAGACAGGCAAGCTGATTGACGGCTATAACAACATCACCGTTTCCGCCCTCAATCAGGGCATGGTTAAAAGCACGGGCTTCGCCCTGGCAGGTGGTTTGCTGGCGGGCGTGCAGGGTGTTGTCACTTATGCCCGCGATGATTCCGATGTCAAAGCCACCGTTTACGGCACCATAGATACCGGCTCAGATTCCAGCGTCGTTATTATCAATGCCCAGTCTGCATCGGAACTCTATTCCAGCGCTTACGGTGTCACCGTTGCGGCTGGAGGATCGATGGGCGGCTCCTTTGCTTATGCCATTGCCGATACCAAAGCGGAAGCCGAAGTGGCTGACGGAACGGTATTTAACGGCAGCGGTGATGTGATTGTCCGCTCCGAGACCGGCAGTGGCGCTGATGGTTATGAAAGCGCCTATGCCGCGGCCTTTGCTGCTTCCGGTGGCTTGCTACTTGGTGTTGCAGGCAGTGAAGCCAGAGCCACTAACAAGTCTCAGTCCATCGCCAGAGTGGGTGATGGTGTGTATCTGCCCTATTCCGACTTCACTGTGAATGCCCGTCACACCGGGGTACAGATTGCTGATGCCGACGGTTACTTTGTTGGTCTGGTGGCGGGAGGCTATCAGACAGGTGTTGCTCAATCATTCACCTCAAGCCGGGTTGAGTTTGGCAAGAATCCGATTGCTGCGCTGGAGCGCCCTGGCGACCTGACCCTGGACGCTACCAGTTACAACCAGAACCAGAGCTTTACCACTGCTGGCGGTGGCGGATATTACTCTGGCAGCGCAGCAGAATCGGTTATGGATGCCGGTGATCACAGCAATGGCCATTATTCTGCTGCAGTCGAGATTGATGACTGGTCTGGCAACTACAGGATTGTTCCCGTCGATGCCGGTGGTGTCTATATTTCCGCCAGCAGTGAGACTGAGTTCTTTGCCGGAACCGATGCAACCACGGTTTCGGTAGTTGGTGGTTCAGGTGCAACATCTCTGGTGGAGGTAGATACCAATGCCAAGGTGGATCTGGGCGAGAATGTTAGCTTCTCGGCGCTGGATATTGATATTGACGCCTTCAATAGCGCCTACCAGATTCAGAATCCTTACTTCAACGGCTTTACCTCTTCCATTCATGGAGCGGGCGGTGGCGCCGCCAACGGTACCGCAGGACTTTCCTACCAGGATCTGAAAAACATCGCCGCCGAAGTAGTGGTGGGTAAAAACGCAGTGCTGAAGATTTCCGACCTGGCCTGGATGGACAGCACTTACGACCACAACATTATGCTGGATGCCAACACGGACTTCTTTGTCTACGACGAGTCCAAGCTGGAAATCGGTGGTGCCTTGCAGGGCGCTGGCGCCGAATCCGATGTGGATGTCAAAACCCGCAACAAAATCTCACTGGGTGAGGGGGCTGAACTCTATAACCCCAGGGGAGAGATTGGTATCGGCACCTACTCCCGGGGCAGTGCAGTGTCTCAGGCTAATGTAACCGTCTGGGCAGCTGCCGGTGTTGCCGGTGGCGTCAGTACCGTTGACCTGGATGTTCTTAACCAGATTGATATTGGCAAGAACGCCGTCATCAATGGCTACGGCAATGTCGGTATCTACAGCGGTCGTGGCAGTAACTACTTCCAGGAAAATCAGCTGACAGGCAATGCCCTGGCCAATGTCTATAACTGGACGGCTATTCCTATTCCGGCCGGCAACAAGGCAAAATCCAACATTACCCTGAATAACAAGGTGAACTTTGCTGATGGCTTTGACATTGGTTCAGACAGCCATGTGTTTATCGAAGCCAATGAGGGGCAGGTCAGTTCCACGCACCGGGGCATTGAAAAGAACCCCTATCTGGAGTTGTTCAGTTCCGAAACCAGCTTTGGCAGCAGCGACTCCAGCACCAGCAATGTTCTGACCTTTAATGGCAACGGTAAGGTCGTTGCCGGTCAGTACGCCTATCAGTGGGTAGAGATAGAGTCTGACGGCACCATCAACAAGCAGCTTTACCGTTATGGTACTGCGGCCCGGATGAATGAGAAGTACTCCAGTCGGGCGGAACTGGCAGCTTACATCAAAGATCTTCAGGATCGCGTTGACCTGCTCGAGTCCTGGGACGGTTCCAGCATCCTTATCGATGGGGTCACAGTGAGTGACGGAGACGGCGAAGATACCGGCAGCTCATCCGGCACCGGCTCTGAGAGCATTGTGGATGGCGGGACAAACCCTTATCAGGATGAGATCAATGAGCTGAAGTCCGAAATCGTACTGCTGTCGGCTATTGTCAATGATCTGTCTGCGAACCCGAACGATGCCATCAGGGTGGCGGATGTTCAGGCTACAGCAGGGAATATCAACCTGGTGGCGGACACCATCACACTGGCTGGCAGTAACAAACCAACCTTCACCGCTAAAGGCGACGCCTACATAAAGGTGGAGAACAAGACCGATGAACATCTGCTGCTGGAAAATCTGAGCATTACCAATCAGACTGGCGGTAACGTCTTTGTCACTGGCGGTGGCTCGCTGGGCAGCAGTTATATCTTTGAGCAGTCTGGCAGTGATTACACGACGAAGACTGGCATTGATATCAGCCATGCCCCAACCGGCGCTAACTACCTGGACTCCGACGTCATTATTAATGGTGATATTTCCAACCTGCTATCCAGCGTCAATATTGACGTGGCGGAAGGGGATCTGATCCAGCAGGCTACCATTGAAGCCAACGCCATCAACCTGAACGTAGAGAACGGCAGCCTGCTGCTAAATTCCAACAAACCGCAGACCTATGGCCGTGATCCCAAGGCGCTGGTCAACTACACCGCTGGCTGGAAACCCTCTGCCGAAGGTTTTGTCCAGCTTTATCTCAACGACAAATACAGCACAGCCATCAACGCCACGGGTATTAACGACTTCAATAATTGGTTTACCGGCCGTGCCATCCGTCATACCGGCGACCAGAAGAGTTATTACCAGGGCGGTAGCTACGGCTACGACGAGATGAACATCTACTTCAACTGGGGCTTCAGCGACAGTAAAGAATACAACGGCAGTGATGCAGTGGTATTTGAAATGCGGAGCAACAGCAGCAGTCGTGGCGGTAGCAAGTGGAAGTTCAAGCCTGTTCAGAATTTACAGTCCAAACTTGAGCAGAGCGCTACATACTCACAGGTGAAAAGCAGTCTGGGCGGCACCGGTACTTCCATCATTGGTGAGAAGGTGGTGATTAATGCCGAGCGTCTGGATATCAACGGCAAGATCATTGTCGGTACCGATAACTCCTGGTCTGTGGATGTGGGTTCAGGCTTTGATGCGACGATCGCCGAATATATCAGTGATGCCGGACTGTCTGCCGGAGATGTGGTTAATATCAGGCCAGGCGAAACCAAGGCACTATGGGTCAGACATCCGTCTCTGCCTGGTCTCAAAACCCTGAAGTATTATGACTTTGATGTGTCGTCCGGCAATGGCACGTCTGGCATCGGCCTGATCTATGATGTGGGCACCGGCAAGCTCAGGGCAGATGACATTCCTGTCAGTGGCGGCGGTTATGTGGCCATCAGGGCTAAAATTTCCTCAACCGGTGAAGAAGGTAATATCACCGTCAAGGATGGGCTGGGTCAAATTGACATCAATAACGACTCCAGCAAGCAGCTGGTGCTGGGTACTATCAGCGCCGGAGACGACGCCACTGGCGTTATCCGCATCACCGATCTGAACAAGAGAAAGAATGGCAGCTATTACAGTGAGTGGTTTGTTCACTCGCCCGGTAACAAAATCAGACAGTATGAGACCGACGCCTGGGCGGTCAGTTATGACGAATCCAATTATGTGAAGAGCCTTGGCGGCACCGGTACCACCTCAACCATGACGTACAACCCCATGGCCGGACAGCTGTTCTATATCCGTGAAGGGGCGACAGTGGTGCGCAGCTTTGACCCGCCCGGGGACAGCTCTGCACCTTATGATGGCAAGTCTATCGATGGTTACTTCGCCAAATACCCGAACACCTTGGGGGACTGGTATTACGAAACCAACTGGAACACTGAAACCAGCTATTACACCACCTGTGCCTACAAGCCGGAAGCCTGTTCCAATGGCACAGCCAGCAATTACCTGACCCAGGTCTATGACCGTGGCGGTGAGTACGTCTGGGGCGTTAAGTGGGGTCTCAGCTACGACAAGTACTACGGCAGTAACATGACCAATGTCGATCCCGTGGTCTATGTTCCCTATCGTATGTGGATGGACGCCCACACCTACGTGAAGGCAGACAATGCAATTACCTTCCAGTTCACAGGATCGGCTAATGGCTTCATAGACCTGACCTCAAAATCTTCTATTGAATTGACCGGTAACGTCTATAACCCCAGCGGCACCACCAATATCAGTACGCTCAATGATCTGATCACTTCGGGTTCCACTGCCATTACCTCGGATGTGACCACCATTGCGGCCAGGGGCAGCATTGGCAGTCGTGATAATGCACTGGCGATCATTACTGATGAGCTGGGTTTGAGTTCCAGCCATGGTTCCCTCTACTTCAACGTAACTGGCGCCGATGGTGATGTGGAGCTTCGGCACCTGAAAGCCAAATACGACATTGTCGGTGTTGTTGACAAGGGCATTGTGGCCAAGAATAGCAATACGATTATTCAGTCCGATCGTCTGGATCTAACCAGCTCCACCGGTGGCATTGGTAAGGTAGGAACCATTGGCAATACTGGCACCTATCAGTTTGTCAATATTTCCACCACCGGCACAGTGAAGCTGAATGCTGCTACTGATATTGCCGTTAATCAGGCCAGTGGTGACCTTGAGCTTTACAGCGCCAATGCTAACGAAGAGGTGGTGATCAAGCTGGGTAATGGTCGGATTACCAACGGCATTGGTCGACTGGACAAGACTGATGAAGAGCTGGCTTATGATGCAGCAGTGTGGGACAGCCTGAACCTGCTGGATGACGACGCCGGTGCTGTTACTGTGTCGTCTTACGAAAACCAGTTCACGCACAAGTACCATACCTACTGGATGATCAAGCAGCGTCTGTCTGACGACAGTGATGCCGGTTTCACCATCGACCCGGCTTTTGTTGAAGCTCTGAAAGTGCGTTATAACACCACTGACGAAGTCGAATTGGCCAGTCTGGTCAAGGCCGACTATCAAGGCCTTGAACAGTGGTTCGCAGATCAGGTTACCGTCGCTGATGTCTATGACAAGCCTGAAGACGCCATTGGCATTGAACAGAAGGGAACGCTCTTCGGTTATGACTATGGCACTCTGCTTACAGGTAGCTACGATCAGGATTACCGTCTGACTCTGGCGAAAGACTCCAGCTGGTACACCAGCATGGTGGATGGTGCGAAATGGAAGCAGAGTCAGCTGGATATCAGTATCTCTGCCACCGCGCTGAATGGCGACGCTTCCAGCCAGTTGACCAACAGGGAGGCCAATATCAAGGCTTCCGATATTCACCTGATCGCCAATGGCGGCAGTGTCGGTGAAAACCTGAATGATCTGGTTTTCAGTGTCAGCCGTGACGGTTCCGGAACCATCACTGATGCTCAGAAAGCGGCTCTGCTGGCTGCCGGTGCCGGTGATATTTCAACGACAGTGACCCAAGACAATGTAACGTTCAACGTCAAGCAGGTTGACCCGATCAAGATCGACATGACCGGCGAACTCTACGCCTCGGCCACTAAAGAGATCTATGTCGAGTCCAAATCCGGCCTGACTCTGGGCAGTTTGGTCTCTTCGGGTAACGACATCCGTCTGGTTGTTGATGGCGCTATTGATGCTAAGGCGGGGCTGACCCATATAGCTGCCCGTGACCTGTTTATCGCCAATACCCGGGGGGATATTGGCTCGCAGAGCAGTGCCGTGAAGCTCAACCTCACAGGAGCGCTCAGGCAGGCGGGTGCTGCAGCGGATATGTACCTTCAGGGTGTGGGTGGAGATCTCTATCTGGGATCAATCAGTGCTGGTGGCCTGCTCTCCATAGCCAACGGTAATGATCTTCTGTCGTACAACAACGACAGCTTCCTTTCCGCTGAGTCATTCAATCTCGACGTCAACAGCCACGATCTGGGCAGCAGCTCCGGGGCGTTAAACCTGATTATGACGGGTACGGGTAGTTTCCGTGCTGACGCAGGCAATGCCTGGCTAAACGTCAAGGACTCGAGCCTGTTCACGCTGGGGCAGGTTGATATCGAAAAAACCTTGTCCCTCAGTGCAGTGGGAGCCCTTGCTCTGCAGGGGAATCTTGACGCAACTGACCTGACTCTGGATGTGGATGGCGCACTGACCAGTGGCGGCTACACAATGACTGTTGGCAATGACGCTGATATAGATGCCGACAGCATTGATCTGGACGCCATGAACGTCAGGGTGGGCAGTGCCAATATCTACGCTCAGTCTGGCGGCCTCACTCTCGGTGACGTCACTGCAACCAAAGGTCTTTTGACGCTGCTGGCTAATGGTCAGCTGACCCTGAATGGTGACATTGTGACTCAGGGTGGGAATCTTCTGGCTGACGCTAACAGGATTGCGATGGATTCTCTGGCCTCTGTGACCAGCTCCGGCAATATCACCATGACGGCGTCAGACAGCATGAACCTGTTTAATCTGACAGCCCGCAATGGTGTGATTGACCTGACTGCCACCAACGGCTTTGATGTTCAACTGGGTTCAATTACCGCCACTCGTCTGGATGCCCGTGAGGTAGACATCGAAACTCAGGCTGACCTGACTCTGAGCGATTCAGTAGCAACTTCTACAGGTAATGTAATGCTGACCTCAGGTGGCGATATGTTCCTGAACGCGAACATCACCAGTGACCAGGGCTCCATTATTCTCGATGGACAGAAGGGACTGTATGCCACTCGTCGTATAAAGTCTGGCCAGGATCTTCAGATCACCACCAAAGGTAATCAGGAGCTGAGCACTCTGGAGGTTGGCGGCAAACTGGATATTGATCTGGAAGGCGGCTCAACCCTGAGTATTGCCTCCGCTACAGTTGCCGGACTTGTGGACATTCTCTCCAGTGGCGACCTGACTCTTTCCGGCTCACTGGCTGCGAGCGATGTGATTATTGAAACAACCGGTGGGCTGACCTCTGGCGGCTCCATCAGTTCTTCTACAGGTTCCATGACTCTGAAGATGGGCAAAGGTCTGAACGTTCAGGGTGACATCAGTGCCTTCAGCAACATGAATATTGTTGCCGTTGAAGGTGTCACCATGGCACCCGGCAAGAGCATTACTGCCGGTGGCTATATGGACATCAATGCCGCCTTCATTAATATGAGCGACAACAGCCTGATGAAATCCGGCGCTGACATGAAGCTCTACACACCGGGCTCTATGCTTCTGGGTACTCTGGAAGTGGGTGGTGACCTGGATATCGATATTGAGTCGGGTGCCGAGCTTGCTATCAGCAGTGCCACGGTTGCCGGTATCGTCGACATTCTTTCCAGCGGTGATCTCGATCTGTCCGGCTCTCTGGCAGCCAGTGACGTGACCATTGAAACGGCAGGCGAACTCACTGCCGGTGGCTCCCTCAGCTCTTCAGCCGGCTCCATGACCCTGAAGGTAGGTAAGGGGCTGAACGTTCAGGGTTACATCAGCGCCTTCAATGATATCGATATTGTTGCTGCAGAAGGGCTGACGATGGCGTCTGGCCGAAGCATTAGCGCTGGCGGCTACATGGACATCAATGCCGCTTTCATCGATATGGGCGACAACAGTCTGATGAAATCCGGCGCTGACATGAAACTCTACACACCGGGCTCTATGTTGCTTGGCGTTCTGGAAGTAGGCGGTAATCTGGATGTCGATATTGAATCAGGCTCCGTGCTTTCCATAGATTCTGCCAAAGTTACGGGAACCGTTGATGTTCTGTCCAGTGGCGACCTGACACTGTCCGGCTCCCTGGCAGCAGCGGATGTGAAGATAGAAACCGCAGGCGATCTGACTGCCGGTGGTTCTATTAGTGCTTCTTCAGGCGCTATGACTCTGAAGATGGGCAAGGGTCTGAATGTTCAGGGAGATATCAGCTCTTCCAGCAATATGAATATAGAGGCGGCTGAGGGTGTCTTGATTGCTTCAGGCAGAAATATGAGCGCCGGTGGCAACCTTGATCTTATGGCCGCTTACCTGGAGATGGCGCACAGCAGAATTCTCTCCGGCGGCAATATGCAGCTGTCTACGACCGGCCTGATGGATCTTTCTGAACTGGTGGCAGGGGGTAACCTGACCCTCTTCAGTAGATCCGGACCGATTCTGTTCAATCAGTCTGTTACCGCTGGCGGACATACCAGCATAAGAACAGGCAGTCCGGTTGTCCTCAGACTCTCTGCGTTTACAGAGCCAGGCACAGTGAATCTGGCAGTGGGAGAAAGCATTACTTCAACCGGTGGCATCTCAATAGACACAGACACTCTGGTGCTGGGTGACAACAGTCGTTTGAATTCCGGTGATGGCGTCACTGTGTTGCTCAACACTTTTGAGATGGGCGACGATGTAGAAATTTCTGCGGTCAATGACATCGACATGACGGTTCAAAGTCAGGTCGTTCTGAATGGCCCGGTAAGTTCCAGCGCTGGTTCCATTCGAATTACCGGCACTGAAGGTCTGGATATTCTGCACAGCCTCAATGCGGGTCAGGATATTGTTCTTACTGTTCCCGAAACCGTCGTTCTGCCCACCGAAAAACATCTGCTGGCTGGACGCAGTATCAGTGTAACTTCTGACAGGCTGGATCTTCAGGGCAACAACAACCTGCACGCAGTGGCAAATCTGACACTCAGCAATAATGGTATGAGTCTGCCAGACACGACCAGCCTGAGAGCGGGCGGTGACATGGCATTGCTGACCAGTGGTCTGGTCAGGTTGAATGGCCAGGTGCAGCAGACCGGAGGCTCTTTCCAGGTCAATACTGACAGTAACATCCAGCTTGAGCAGGACATCAATGCCGGTCGACATATTCTGTTGGCTACACCTGAAGATGTCTATCTGGAAGTGGGTCGCAGCCTGGTTTCTGGTGAGGACCTGCGGATTGAGTCCGACGGCCTCTATCTGGGACGAAACACAGTGCTTGATGCTGGTGGCAACATGGCACTGATTAATAATACGCTGTCACTGCCTGACAGTGTGCAGATCAGTGCGGGTGGTGATTTTGAGCTTGAAACCGATGGAAGGCTCTATCTGACCGGTACCATTGGTGATATTGGCGGCTCCCTGCGGATACGCACCGATGAACTTTATCTCTATCAGGATCTGAATGCCGGCGAGAGTATTGAGCTTGATACTAGCTACCGCATTTATCAGCAATACCGCAGAAATCTGGTGGCTGGAGAGGATATCAGTCTCAGTACTGACCGCTATTACACCGGCTACCGGACCAGCCTGACGGCCGGGGATGATATTTCTGTGTCTACGCGGGACGAGCTCGACTTCTACTACGTCAGCGCCGGTGGTGATTTCGCTGTTGACAGTGAATACGGTAATGTTCACTTCAAGGAGTCTGTCACAGCAGGTGGTGACATGAGTGTTGAGTCTGGTCGTAGTGTTTATCTCTCATCATGGAAAGACATTACTGCAGGCACTCTCGCTGTTGGAACTGCCAATCAGTCCGGAGCTTATCGTTTCTCGGTGGGGTATGGCAGCACCATCGAGACAGAGGGCGACCTGCTGGTGAACACCACCTACACCCAGGACTATCAGGAACTGATCGTTGGCGGTGATTTCACGGCAAGGGCTGAATATGGTTCTATCCATTTCCGGGACTCTGTGACGGCAGGTGGTGCTGTGAACCTCCACTCGGGAAGGGATATCTACCTGTCAGCCTGGGAAGGTCTTAAGGCCGGATCACTGGCCATCGGCACTGAAGGTCAGGAAGGGGCTTACCGATTCACGGTTGGACACGGCTCCTCCATCGAAACCGGCGGCGATCTGTTTGTGAACACCACTTATTCCCAGGACTATGAAACTCTGAATATCGGTGGAAACTTTGACGGCCGGTCTGCTCATGGAAATATTCACTTCGATGAATCAGTCACGGCGGCGGGTATTATCAACCTGGAAGCTGGTCGTGATATTTACCTGTCATCCCACAATGACCTCACAGCAGCCTCTCTTTCCGTAGGATCAGAGAGTCAGGTGGGAGCCTACAACTTCTCGGTTGGTCACAGCAGCACCATCAATCTTGATGGCGACCTGCTGGTTCACACCAGACACGATCAGCAGTATCAGGCAACAAACGTCGGTGGCAGTGTTAATGCTGTGGCTGAGCAGGGGCGGATTTACTTTGCTGACTCCGTGATTGCTGCAGGGGACATGCAACTGCAGGCAGGGCGTGACATTGACCTGTCTGGCCGCAGTGTCCTCAGCGCCAACTCTCTGACCATTGGCAGTCAGGAGCAGGCCGGGGCATACAACTTCTACGCAGGGTACGACAGCCGTATTGAGATTGCAGGCGACATGTTCGTACACACCACAAACTACCAGTCTTATCGTGATGTGACGGCTGGCGGTGATTTTGAAGCCATTGCACATGGCTGGATCAATTTCGGTGGTGATGTAAACGTGGCAGGAGCTATGAACCTTTATTCCGCAAGGGATATCCATCAGGCTTCATACACTGAATTGAAAGCAGGCTCACTGTCAGTCGGCTCAGCAGATTCGGTTGGTGCCTATCGCTTTACCACAGGCTATGACAGCGTTATAGAGACCGCTGGAGATATCTTCGTCAGCACCACTTCTTCCCAGGATTACCATGCGCTGAATGCAGGAGGCGACTTCACCGCCAGGGCAGGATGGGGGGATATTGACCTGGGTGGATCGGTCATTGCTGAAGGTGCTGTAAGCCTGTTCTCCGAGAGAGACATTAGCCTCTCAGGCTGGACTGACCTTAAAGCAGCCTCACTGACAATAGGTTCCTCTGAGCATTATGGAGCTGACCGTTTCTCAATGGGCTATGACAGTTCCATCGAAACCAGTGGCGCGGTAACCATTCATACCCGCGGTAATCAGTATCTCGGCAGTCTGACATCCCACGCTGATGGATTGGCCTTTGCTCTGACCTCTGCACAGGGGGGCATTTACGGAAACAATGAATACAGATTCAGCAAGTGGCGTGATGCCAGTCATCTGACAGCCAGCAACGGACAGGCTGTTCTTCAGGCTGCTACAGGTATCGGGCACCCGCTGGTGGTTGATCTGCCGTGGCTTTCAGCAGAAACTGAGAGTGGCAATATCAACATTCTGGCTCGTGCCGATCTTGAGGCCAGTCTGCTGAAGACGACCGGTGGCAATATCTATATGACAACTCTGGGCTCACTGTCCATTGATGAACTGGTAGGTAATGCCTGGCTGGCGGTAGGTGATCTGCTGTTTGCCCGTAAAATGACCATGGAGCGGGGTTCGATTCGTGCTGAAAGTGGCATCGAAGTTGAACAACTCAGCCTGACTGGCAGGCACGGCGTCAGCTTTTACGCGCCTGACATCCGGGTGACTCAGGCAGATGACGATGGCACCAGCACGGAAGTCGAGGCACAGCGCTATGCGTACATCAAACCTGCCTCTGAAAGCAGCAGTCGGGGGTGGGGACGATTTTTCTAAGGAGTAATTGGCCTGTCCAGTGATGGGCAGGCCTGGGAGTAGATGTACTTGGACGTGTATAACAAGAAAAATAATGCCTGCAAAAAGCGGCCTTTCACTCAATTTCATTTCTCATTGAATGCAGCCGGGCTGGCTTTATGCAGCCTCTGGCTGCAGTCACCAGTCGCTCTGGCTACACAACCACTGCCAGACCCTTCGGGAACCCTCAGCAGAGAGATTGAGAAGCAGAAAGAGCGTTTGGTAGAGCCTGAACTGAAGAAAAAGACGCCAGCTCTGAAGAAGGAACCGGAACCGGAGGCGGTTCAGGAAACTGGCGGTCCAGTGCTTCTTTTGCAGGGCATTCGTTTTACGGAATCCAGACACCTGTCCCGTGAGGAATTGCAGTCGCTGGCAGAGCCCTGGCTGGGTAAAGAGGTCAACTATCAGGATCTGCAAACCCTTCTTGCAGCCGTCAATACACTCTACAAGAGCAAGGGCATTTACACTGCCGCCGCCGTGTTTCCGGAACAGAAAATAGAGAACGGACTGGTCAGCATCAGACTGGTGGAAGGTCGTTTTGGTGAACTGGCTCTTTCTGGTGAAGTGGAAGAGGGTGACGACGAGTATTTTCAGAAGTGGATCAATACAGACTGGCAGAAAGACTCCATTGACGTTAAAGCTCTGGAGCGGGATATCCTGTTTTATAACCGGGTTCACGGTCAGAAGTTGCAGGCTGAGCTGAAGGCCGGGCAAGCGTTTGGGTTGACGGATGTTGTTGTTCAGATTCCTGAATCGGAAGAGGGGGCGTCGCTCTATTTTGATAACCACGGCACTGAAAACGCTGGAGAAGAGCAGTTAAGTCTGCTCTACCAAAAAACGTCGGTGTTCAGCCATGGCGACAAATTACTAGGCTATGGCTTGACGTCTGATGGACTGAAATCATTCAGCGCCAGCTACAACCGGGTGGTGGGCGAAGATGGCTGGAGGCTGGGAGGGAGTTTCCAGTACACCGATAGTGAATTGGAGATCACGACAGTTGATGTCGATGTCACAGGTGATACGACACGTTATACCCTGGATGCCAGTTACCTGTTCTGGTCGGACATTGATGGCTGGCTGAACCTGCTTTTTTCTGCCAGCAGTACCCGTTCGGAAAACGCTGTGGCTGATGAACCCTTGTCGAACTATCGAAATGATCAGCTGCAGTTCGGGCAGGAATTGAATCTGCTAGACGATGATTGGCAGGTCAATGGCCGTCTGCTGTTCAGCAGACTCCGCAGCAAGTCCATTCTGAATGATGATGTGCGGTACCTGAGTTTGTTGAACCCCAGCCTGACACTGATCTATAACTTTGACTCGCCACTCTATGTGCTGTCCACATGGGAGGCTCAGTGGGCCAGTGAAGCAACTCTGCCGTCGAGTCTTGGCTTCGCTCTCGGCGGGCTTTACAGCATTCGAGGGTATAACAACAGTGCTGTAACCGGCGACAAAGGCTGGCGTCAGCAGACAGAGCTGCACTACTCTGGCCTGTACTACCGACAGAGCGCAATCGAACCCTTTGTCTTTCTTGACCACGGCGAGACAAGGACGCCCGGTTCCCACGAAAAACTCACCTCCGCTGGCCTGGGGACAAAAGTCTCTGCCAAATGGGGCGCTGTTGAAATCACCGCCGCCCAGACCCTCGAGCCGGTGGGTGTCTCAGGGAATGACTTTCGGGTTTATGCGCGGTTCAGTCTGACCAGTTGGGAGTGAGGCGATCTTGACGAGCTGCATGGCAACCAGCACCTACTGATGGTTTGGATGCTGGTCGACTTGTTTCATAACAGCCAAACCAATCCGAAAAACGCTCAGTTTATGTTTACCACTCACGGAACCTCAATCCTAAGTCAGGTAGTGTTCCGCAGAGACCAGATCTGGTTTGCTTTTCAAGAGGGGCACAGGGTATACACCTGTCTCCGCTTTCGGACTTCAAGGTACGCAAAGGTGCGGTGGATATTGAGCGTTACTATCCACAATGTGGATAGTGCATCCTGCGAGCCAAGAGTGTGCCACTACACACTCAACCCGATAATATCGGACACCTTGGCATGGTATCCGTGCTACCATGTAATCCATGATCGCTTCTTTTAAAGACAAGGCTACAGCAGATATTTTTAACGGTAAGGCTTCCCGCCAGGCTCGCAAAGTCTGTCCCCAGTCGCTTTGGCGAATCGCTGCAAGAAAGCTGGATTAGCTGGATTCTGTGCTGATCCTGGATGAACTGAAGGTTCCACCGGGTAACTGTCTTGAGGCCTTGACCCGAGACCGGAAAGGGCAACACAGTATCAGGATTAATGACCAGTATCGAATCTGCTTCCGGTGGGGTAACAAGGGACCGGAAAATGTTGAAATCACCGATTACCACTAGGAGCAACGGATGACCAGAGTGCCTGAAAACCGACCACCTACCCATCCCGGTGAAATGTTGCTGGAAGAGTTCCTGATGCCTATGAATATTTCACAAAGGGAGTTAGCGGACGCCATTCACGTGCCTTATCAGCGAGTGAATGAATTGGTCAATAAAAAGCGTGGGATCACACCCAGTACAGCGTTGAGGCTAGCCCGTTTTTTCGAAATGTCACCAGACTTCTGGTTGAGTCTGCAGGTTCGCTGGGATTTATATAACGTTCAAACTGCAGAAAAAAGCGACCTTGAAAAAATACAGGTATTCCAGCAGAAAACAGCCTGACCCGCTTTTCTGAAGTCAACTCCCTCAGCCAAAACAAGCAGAATTTTGCTCTCATGGAATCTCAATGACACCAATCACTGGTGGCAGCGCAAAAACCTGAAGAGTAGCTAAGGATATTGACTATGTGCTGGTTCAGGCTTACCCCTTCCTGCTCTGCACCTTCTGCAAGGTTGCGATGAAGGCTTTTTGCCAGTCGCAGTGTTGCAACCGCAGTAGGACAGCCTTAAGTCCGACAGGCTCCTGGAGATAGACAGGATTTTACTCCAGCAGGGAAAACTGTGGATAAGTAGCTGAATCACCTGGTAATCAAGACAATTGATGTATGTAAAGGTTAGAGTGTGCCTTTTTGGGCGCGCCTTTTATCAATGTTCAGCTTCCAATTGTACTGATCATCCTCAATTTCATCTATTTTACTGAGACGATCCGCCAGGTCTGGCTTGGCATAAGTGCTTAGGTGCTCAATAATTTTTTCGTCTGTTGTGCCAAAATCCTCTTTGAACCATTTGTAAATGCTGGAAACAATCAGTTCGCCGTCGTCGTTAAAATCAACACCTCTGGACGTATTTACGAATTCGAAAGCGGCGCGGGTCAGGTTCTTTTTCATGTTCTCAGCAGTGAAGGCGTAGTTTTGCAAATTAGGACATCCAACAGATGCACAGTTTACAGAGTAATGCGTCAGAGGGTCATTCCATATTGGGCGAAGTATCCTGTGTTCAATATCGTCAAGGCTCACTTTCTCTCCCTCAATGGTGAGTAGCTTTTTCTTCCATGGGCCTTTGCTGAAAAAGCCGGACGACAGCTTAATATCCAGAATCGACTCTACTGGCATGGCTTCAATGACAACTTTAACCGTTAGGGCATTGTAGAGGTTTACCCAATAGGCTCTTTGCTCTTCCCGGTTGTATTGACGTATAGCTGTATTTGCCAGCTTATTGATGTAGGTATCAAGGGAGGCTTTATCTTTCTGAGAAATGGATGCGTAGGGCAGGCGATTCAATCCAGTACTGTCCTGCTTTACATACTTCTTCAGGAAATCATCCCATGCCTGGTGAGATAGAGTTTTAGTGCTATCAGCATTCTGTGTTTTCCAATAGGGCCAAAGGTCTGCGTCAGGAGCGGCTATAGCGACTGAAGTTGCGAGCAGTCCATATAATATGGCCAGAGTTTTCATAAGCGTTTTTATCAGTGTTTTCATTGTCGTGATTCTTTTGTTGTGACGTGGAGGTACAGACAACTGGCGTGTCTAAAAAATTCACATCTTTTGTCTACTCAGCATACCACCTCACAAAGTAAAAAAACCTCCAAATACGTAGGCGATAGATGAGTGTAGAGGTTGGTAAGGCGCTGACATCTTTAACGACGAAGCTAATGTTGTTGGGGTGCAGAGTGTCAGACAAGGAAGCTGCCTTAGAATTACAGGAGCCGGGTCCTGAAGTAATTGGCGTAGATCGTTACGAAAATGCACCTGCCATTCAGGTTGCCCGTCGCAGCTACCTGATAGTAATTCTGGATGGGGAGGAGCTTCAGATTTTTCTTGGCAAAAAAAGCAGCGACAGAAATGAGTATCTATACTAGAGCTTTGGGTTGATCTGGGAATTTCATAAAGTGTCTGGTTTCTCGTTCTGCTGCTATCCGATTGATGTGATGTTGTCGTTAGCCACGAATGAGCTGGCAAAAGCCTGACAAGTGACGTGCGTTTGTTTTTATATAGATGAATAAACACTGACCGAGAGTTTTTCCTGTGCCCTTGGTTCTGGTTAAAGCGGCTTCGTGATATTTCCGGGTTATAACATCAGAAGAGGTTTGTTTAGTTATGAAAGTTTTACTGGCTATTCCTGTTGGTTTACTCCTTTCCGGCTTCCTGTCCACAACATTCGCAGCAGAAGTGACATTCAGAGATGAAACGGTGGGAATGAGTTATGGTTTTAGTGCCACTGCTCCAGGCTTTGAACATAATGCCCTCAGGTATTTCAGGAAGGTGGGTGGCTTGGCTGTTACAATTGATAGCGTTATCAACTCTGGTGTTTATCTTCCCGTCAGTACCAATATCAGCTTCCAGAATGTGAATAACGATCTTCATCCCACCGATGCAAGGTATCCTCAAGGGAGTGTAGGCTGGTCTTTCGACAGTCCCGATGTATATCAACCCACCTATACTTTTACCATTTTTGCGGGTGGTAGATTTTATTATCCTAATGAGCAACCGTACATGATTACCCTGTCAGTGGATGGCAGGGATTACGGTCCTGTGAAAACAAACGAGCAAAGTAACTGGTCTCCCACTTACTTCAGCAAGGTATCGTTCTCAGATAGTAGCAAGATGATTATAACTCTGTCCCCGATAGCTCATAACCAGCCTCAGGGTGGTGAGCATTAAGTCTCCTGCATCACGGGTTATGATGGTGGCAGGTTCATGTCTAAAGAGTGTAGGGCCTGTTTTTGGCGCCTGTGCACTCTCAGGAGTGGTAAGGATTCAAAACCCTCGCCCAAAGAAAACCCGATGGGCGGGGGAGTTAGCTTGCATTTGGAACGGCACTGAGTAGCTTACGAGTGTAGTCGTGCTGAGGTCTGGTCAGTATATCTTCGGTGTAGCCTTGTTCAACGATCTTGCCGCCCTGCATCACCGCAACCCGGTGAGCCAGATGAGGAATGATTGAGAGGTCGTGAGTAATAAACAGATAAGAAACTTGCAGCTCTCTCTGCAATTCCAGCAATAGATTCATGACTTCCGAACGGATAGAGACATCCAGTGCGCTGGTGGGCTCGTCGCAAATAATCAGGTCAGGCTTAACTGCAAGCGCCCGGGCGATTGCGATACGCTGGCGTTGACCACCAGAGAACTCGTGGGGATATCGATAACGGTGCTCAGGCTCCAGCTGAACTCTATTAAGAAGTGATTTAACGCGTTGTTCCCTTTCTGATTTACTCAGACCCATCTGCAGACTAACCATACCCTCTTCGATAATATCGCCCACCGTCATACGTGGGTTTAAAGAAGAGTATGGACTTTGGAATATCACCTGGATCTTTTTACGAAGCGGTAACATCTCCTTGCGGGAGAAAGCGCTAATTTTTTGGTGGTTATACCAGATCTCACCACTGGTCGCTTTTTCCAGATTAAGAATGGCACGGCCAGTGGTGGATTTTCCACAACCCGACTCTCCAACCAGAGCCAGCGTTTCACCTTTAGCGATGGAGAAGCTGATACCATTAACGGCTTTGGTGTAATCGTGGACTCTCTGGAGGATTCCTTTGCGAATGGGGAAGTGAACTCCCAGGTTGTCGACCTGCAACAATGGAGGGGAATCGGTCTGAGAGCGGTAAGCGTCCGTGTCAGGCAAGCTGTTGATCAGACGACGGCTGTATTCTTCACGAGGATTTTCGAAAAAGTTATCACAGGTGCCCTCCTCAACGATCTCGCCCTGATACATAACGCCAACACGGTCAGCGGTCTCGCGTACGACGCCCATATCATGGGTAATCAACAATACCGCCAGATCACGGCTGATGGTCAACGTTTTCAACAGTTCCAGAATCTGCTTTTGAATGGTGACATCCAGAGCTGTGGTGGGCTCATCTGCCAGCAGAATATCCGGTTCACAGGCAAGGGCCATAGCAATCATGACTCGCTGCTGCTGACCACCGGACATTTGGTGGGGATACCAGTCTATGCGGCTATCGGGATCAGGAAGGCCGACCTCTTCAAACAGTTGGATGGCGCGTTTTCTGATGTTGTCACCCGTCAGGTGGGTGTGTGTTTTCAGGGCTTCTGCAATCTGGTCACCTACTTTTTGAACTGGATTCAAAGAGGTCAATGCATCCTGAAAGATCATGGCGATCTTTTTACCGCGTACGTAACCCATTTCCTGCTCTGTCAGGGCAAAGAGGTTGGTATCGCTTTGCCAGATGTTTCCCTGAGTGATTTTCATGGCATCGGGCAAGAGGCGCATGATTGACAACGATGTCATCGACTTGCCACTGCCTGACTCGCCCACCAATGCATAGACTTCACCTTTATTTAGATGAAAACTGACGTTTTTCAGAATTCGGGTTCCGGGTTCATGTCTCAGGACAACATTAAGGTTGGTTACCTGCAATGCCCATTCTTTGCTCTCAGCTGCTTTGGACACGGTCGCGCTAAGGGATTTAGCAATGCTCATATCAGGCAGCCTCCAACCTGGTTTTGGGGTTAAAGGCGTCATTAACAAGGTCCGAGAACAGGTTGGCTGCCAGCACCAAAACAAACATCAGGGTAAAAGCACCTGCAAGGTTCCACCAGACAGCGGGTACCCGACTGAGTTCTGCGCTGCCTGCGCTGATCATGTTACCCCAACTGTGCATGGAAGAGTCGACTCCCACACCAATGTAGGCCAGAACTGCCTCGGCTAGTACCAGGCCACTGAAGTCGAGCACAAAGATGATCAGTATGATATGGGTGACATTGGGAAGAATGTGTTTGGTAATGATTCTGGCATGGCTGACGCCAAAAGCATGGGCAGCCTGAACATAGTCAAGTTGACTGATTTTCAGGGTTTCCGCTCTGAGCAGACGACACAGAGTGGCCCAGCTGGTAACTCCGAGAATAAAGCATAGGCCGATGAATTTGGCATCACCTTTTTCAAGTCCGGTGGCAAAGTAATCAGGGTTCAGGTCAATCCAGATCTGGAACAGCAGAGCAGAGGCTGCAATCAGCAGAAGGCCCGGAATAGAGCTGAGAGTGGTATACAAATACTGAATAATGTCGTCTACCCAACCTTTGAAGTAGCCAGCGGCTATTCCAAGGGAAATCGCAATAGGCATCATGATCAAAGTAGCCAGAGTGCCAATCAACATGGCGGTGCGAATACCTTTGAGGCATTGGTAAAGAACATCGTTACCTGCTTTATCTGTGCCCAGGATGTGATAAAGAGAGCTGATGTGAATCATCCAGCTGAGCAAGCAAATAATAATGGTCAGGGTGACATAGGCCGTTTTCCATGGGTAGATGCCGTTTTTTCCTGTCATCCAATAGGAGTGGGGAGCAATCAGAAGGGCACTGATCAAAAGACCCATGAGAAGCGCCTGAAACGATTGCAGGACAATATCCAAAGGTTTGTCATCAGGGGATTCCAGATGCTTACCTGCATGTTTCAGGCTCGCATAAGCCCGGTAAGTATTACCCTGTTCATCTTGCATATTTTCCTTGGAGTATGATTTCAGTGAGAAAGGCGCTGAATAGGTTTTTTCCTTTTCCTCTCCCATTTCCCCCAGCATCAGATCCAGAACACTGTTTATATGGCTGGAGTAATAAACCTCAGTTTGCTCCTGACCTTCAACAGGTTCGACCGCCTTGCGAAAATGCAATGAATCCAGAACACCAATGACAATGTAGGTAAGAATAATCAGAAAGCAGGACATACCCAGTCGGGAATGAAAAACTCTACTCCAGCGTTCACGACTCTGGTTGTTGCGAATGATATTGACAATGAATGTGATCATGGCTGCCAAAAGGATAAACAGCAACGCATCACTCCATAAAATAACCGGTTTCATGGATGCTCTCCTAGTTCAGCCTGACACGGGGATCGACCAGTGTGTATGAAATATCAGTAGCAATCAGACCTATGATGTAGAGCACTGAGCCAATGAACACCATTGTTCTGACAATGGCGAAGTCCTGGGATTTCAGGGCGTCAATCATGTAACTGCCCAGACCCGGGATGCCAAAGAAGGATTCCATCACCAGACTGCCCATAAACAGCATTGGAATGACAATCACGATATTGGTCAGAATCGGGATCATGGCGTTAGGCAGAATGTGTCTAAAAAGTACGGTGACTTCGCTCACTCCTTTTGCCCTGGCTGTGCGGGCGTAGTCCTGATCCGCTTCTTCCAGGAACAGTGTACGGTAGAGACGGGCCCCGGCTCCGGTACCAGCAATGACGCCAATAGCAACGGGCAGAACCAGAAACCTGAAGGAATCAAGCCCGGTCTGGAAGCCTGAGACAGGCACCAGATTCCACAAGCGGGTGACCAGATACTGGCCGCCTATGATGTAGAACAGGTAAGAGACAGACATCAAGCCAACGAAAGAGATAACAAATGCTTTCTCAAGCCCGGTATTGCGAAACATAACCACTAACAGGGCTATGCAGATGTTGACCCAGAGCCCGATAAGGAGTGTTGGCAGGGCAAACATGACGCTGGGCCACACGCGCTGGGAAACATCGCTGGTAATATCCCGTCCACTTTCAGACTGTCCAAAGTCAAAGGTGAAAAGGCTGATGGATTTGTTGAAAAAGATGGTTTCTGTCAGTGCTGTAAGGCCTTCCTCTTTATCGTTGAAGAACAGGGGCTGGTGGTAACCATTCGTCTCTTTCCAGAGTTCAATGGCTTCGCCAGTGACGTATTTATCACCCAGCTGAGCCCGAGCCATATCGTCAGGGGTGTTCACCACAAAGAAAAGTAAAAAAGTAATCAGATTGACACCCATAAGAATAGGAATGGCGTAAATCAGTCGTCTGATAATATAAGCAAGCATGGTAGAACGTCCTTAAACCTGAAAATTATTCTTCAGCCTTTTATTACTTGTCGGTATTTATGACCAGCTTCTGTCGTCGTCTATAGGCGCGAATCGCAGGAACAAACAAGGCGACAAAAATACTCATGCCCGCCACCAGAGGAACAAGATTGGGTTGGTTCCATTCAGCCTGTTTTTGTTTTCTCACTTCTGAATCGATCTTCAGGTATTTAAGGGTAGCCTTGGAGATGCCATGCCGTTTGGTATTAGAAACCCACTGGTTATTCAAGTAATACTCCTTCGGGTATTCGCCGGTAAACCAGGGAACATCGGCACGAACCTGATCCAACATTTCGGCGATTAACTGATTACGCTCCAGACCGGGTTGCATAGTCTTCATCTGCTTGTAAAGCTTGTTATAGTCAGGATTGTCATAGTTGGCATTGTTGTTGCCGTCGCATTGACAGGCGACAGGGCTTTGAGGGCCATAAAGCAAGAACAGAAAATTCTCGGGATCAGGGTAATCGGCCAACCAGCCATAGGAGAACATTTGGTGGTTACCTGTGCTCATTTTCTCTTTATAGCGATTCCAGTCTGTCGCTCTGAGCTCTAACTCAATGCCGAGCTTTTTGAGTTGGCGTTTTTGCCAGTCTTCAAGGCTTTTGCTGGTGGCTTGCGCCTGAACATCCAGATAGAGCTTCAAAGGTTTACCTGTTTTGGCATCTCGACCATTTGGATAGCCAGCTTCAGTCAAAAGCTGTTTGGCGTATTCAATGCTTTTGCGAACGGCCTTGCCATTTTTCCAGTCGTGAGTGTAGGTGTTGATGCCTGCTTCTCCTTTCAGAGAGCCCTCAATACCGGGAGGAATGGGCCCCATGAAAGGAATGGCGGAGCCGTTTCGGAATATTTCTATATATTCTTCAGAATTCCAGGCAATGGAGATAGCCTGACGCAGCTTTTGCTTTTCCGTGGAGTAACCACCCACGACATCGTCCAGCATATTGAAGCCCATATAGTAGACTGCAGGCTTAACATCCTGGGACAGAGTGATTTCTCTACCTTGCATCTCTGCGGTAAGCTCCACTCCCTCTGGCCCGATGGTCAAGGCCTGGTCAAAGTTTTGGGTGACGTTGCCGTGGTTTTCTCCTGAGCGGTCGTAATAACCCTGCAGGAATTTGGTCCACATAGGCAAAACTTCTTTGTCCAGACTGTAAATGGCTTTATCTATGAAAGGTACCTTTGCTCCAGCATCAGCAAGCAATCCTGCCTCTTTATCACCGGGGGCTCCTTCGGTGGGATAAAAATCATCCCTGAAGTTAGGATTTCGTTCCAGAATGATTTCCCTGTTAGGGTCATTCCTTGTCATCATATAGGCACCTGTGCCGACTGGATACCAATCCAGAGTCAGGTTGTTGTCTTTGAAGCCGGGGTTGTTATAGAAGCGATCCGCTTCCCAGGGGATGGGGGCAAAAAAGTGCATGGCCAGCCAGTAGGAAAACTGGGGGTAGATGCCTTTGATAGTAATAGAGAAAGTCCGTTCATCAATTCTTTCCAGTCCCCTCATTTTGAATTCACGAAGATCCAGCCACCCGTCTCTTTCAACAGTTTTTAATTCGGCAGTCAGTTCACTCATGCCGTCTATATACTGGGCAAGGAAGCCAATTAAGGGTGCTTTATTGTGAGGGTCGGCAATCCTTTTGATCTGATAGAGAAAGTCATCTGCATCCAGCCCCCGAGTTGCTGTCTGACCAAAGTCGGAAAGAGTTCTGTAGTTTGCGGTTTCACTTTCATCGGTAAAGAGGTAAACGTAACCACCTTCACTGTTTTTGACGAACGCCGGGTGAGGCTGATAATCAATGCCTTCTTTGAGGGTGATGGTGTATTTGCTGAAGGTAACGTCAGGACTATCTGAGGGGATCTCCTCGCGGTTTGTGTTCAAATAACGAACATCCGGCATGGATTCAGCGGCCAGAGGCTCCAGCTCATAAGGTCTTTTTAGAAAGTGATAACCAAGGGGAGGTTCGTATATCTGGTCGATCAGCATACTTTCATCAGTACTGTATGAGATAGCCGGATCAAAGTGCTGGGGGGGAAGCTGAAAATTAGTGTAGTAGACAGTCTGGTTCTGATTAACAGAACTTTCCTGATGAGGATTATTCCAGGGACCTGAGCAGCCTGTCAGCAGGATGGCCGTTGTCAGTGTGGCAGCCAGATACCTGGTTGCTTTTCGGTTCATCATCACTTCATCCCCGTTTTTTTAATTTTTGTTCGATGATGTCGAGAACGACTGGCTCACAACACAGCTCCACTTCAAATCAAGGCAGAGGCTGCCCTCTGGAGGCGATGTAAAGCTTGTACCAGTCTTCCCGGCTCAGATTAACTTCCATCGCCTGTGAACACCTGCGAATACGGTCTTCATGAGTTGTGCCAACAACAGGTTGAATGCTGGCCGGGTGCCTCATGAGCCAGGCTAAAACGATGGCTTCTCTGGAAGTCTGATACTCCTCAGCCATCTCCGCGACTCGTTTTGCAGTGGTCCGAACGGACGCTGGTTCGTTGCTGATATCTTTACCGGTGAACAGTCCCCGATCCAGACAGCCCCAAGCCTGAAGCTGAACGCTATGGTTACGGCAGTAGTCAACTATTCCTGGTGTAAATCCTGTATCGGCGCTCTCGGTCATGGCGACCAGTACTCCGTCTTCGACGAAGTCACAACGACCAAGACTCAGAGGCAACTGGTTAGCGATCAAAGGCTGTTCGATACAGGAGTATAGATAGGCAATCTGATGCTGGTTCATATTGGAAACACCAAAGTGCC
Source organism: Endozoicomonas sp. ISHI1 (assembly GCF_024606225.1). Taxonomy (GTDB): domain Bacteria; phylum Pseudomonadota; class Gammaproteobacteria; order Pseudomonadales; family Endozoicomonadaceae; genus Endozoicomonas_A. The sequence goes on from NZ_JAGRPU010000013.1 coordinate 51,901, forward strand.
TTACTTTTCCGCTGTCGTATAGACGAGTAAACGCCTCAGCAATTAAACCGGGCTCCATCAGTGGATCAGGGCGATGAAGTAACAGAATATCCAGATACTCTGTACCCAGCCTTTCGAGAATGCCGTTGACACTGAACTCGATCCATTGGGGAGAAAGGTCGTATCGACCGGGATTGTCGTCATCGGCAAAGCGAATGCCACATTTGGACTGGATGATCAGATCCTGACGAAGTTTTGGTTCCGCTTTTAGCACACTGCTGAATGCTTGCTCTGCTTTGCCCATGGTGTAGATATCAGCATGGTCAAAGAAGTTAATGCCACACTCCAGTGCCGCATTGACGGCACCATGGGCCAGAGTATAGTCCTGATCGGAAATAGGGCTACTGTTCCACTCACCTCCCAGGCCCATACAGCCATAAATCAGTCGGCTGGCTTTAGGAATGTGAATCTGTAGTGGGAAACGATTCATACTCAGCTCTCTTATTAAGGACTGCTCCGAAAGCTCAAGGCTGTTCGGAAAAGCTCATGGCTGTGTTGGCATCACTATGGCCGTCCATTGAGCGTTCAAGTCAGTGTGCAGAGCACTACTTCTTTCGTCTGGCTTCAAAAGCAGCCAGCTGTTCTTCCGACGCAGGCTGCTGATGCTTTTCTTTCCACTGGGAATAAGGCATACCATAGATACGTTCTCTGGCTTCGTTGTCGGACACTTCAACACCCAGGTCGTCAGCAGCTGTTTTGTACCATTTGCCCAGACAGTTCCTACAGAAGTTCGCCAGAATCATCAGGTCAATATTCTGCACCTCTTTATGATCATCAAGGTGCTTTAGCAGACGGCGAAAAGTAGCTGCGTCCAGTTTGTCCTGAGTTTCCTGATCAATCTGTCTATTCATCACATCATCCTTATACTGTTGGCAGGCAGTGTAAGAAATTGTGGGCCAATAAAAAAGCCCCGCAGGTTACGGGGCTTTTTTTCAGGGGTTATCGGCGTTTTTTATTCGCCGAAGGCCTTTTATTAACTGAAGACTTTTTACGGGCTACCGGCTTTTTGCGGGGAGCACGGTTATCCCACTGACCACCACGAGCTTTTTGGAATTTTTCAGCAGGCTTTTTGTTTTGTGGTCGGCGGTTGTCTTTACTCTTCTCCTCCGCAGGCACCAGCTGATTGGGGCCGTCGCCAATCAGCTCAGAGCGGTTCATCTTTCTCAGGGCATGACGGAGAACATCCCAGTTTCTGGAATCGTGATAACGCAGGAAAGCTTTTTGTAGACGACGTTGTTCCAGCTCTTTGGGAATATAAAGTCTGTCACCTTTGTAATTGAGTTTCTTGAGCGGGTTACGACCTGAATAGTACATTGCCGTTGCCAGCGACATGGGTGACGGATAGAAGGTTTGTACCTGATCGACACGGAATTTGTGACGCTTCAGCCAGAGTGACAGGTTCATCATATCCTCGTCCTCACAACCGGGGTGAGCGGCAATGAAGTAAGGAATGAGGTACTGTTTTTTTCCAGCTTCTTTGGAGAACTTGTCGAACATTTTCTTGAAAGCGTCGTAGGTGCCCATACCAGGTTTCATCATCAGATCCAGAGTGCCTTTCTCGGTATGCTCCGGTGCAATCTTCAGATACCCACCGACGTGGTGTGTGACCAGTTCACGGACGTACTCCGGATCTTCTACGGCCAGGTCATAACGAAGACCCGAAGCAATGGCGATTTTCTTGATGCCCCCAATGGCACGGGCTTTTCGGTAAAGCTCTGTCGTTTGCTTGTGTGATGTCTCCAGATTTTTGCAAATGCCGGGGAACACACAGGAAAGACGGCGGCAGCTGGCCTGAATTTCGGCACTCTTGCAATTCAGGTGATACATGTTGGCGGTAGGGCCACCCAGGTCAGAAATCTGACCGGTAAAGCCTGGCACCTTATCCCTGATATCTTCCAGTTCCTGCAGAACGGATGCCTGGGAACGACTCTGGATAACCCGACCTTCGTGTTCTGTGATGGAACAAAATGTACAACCACCAAAGCAGCCCCGCATGATATTCACGGATGTTTTGATCATGTCATAGGCCGGAATGTTGGCATCACCGTAGGCAGGGTGTGGCCTGCGCTGATAGGGCAGAGCGAATACACCGTCAATCTCCGGCGTTTCCAGAGGAATGGGAGGCGGGTTTACCCAGATTTCCCGGTTGCCATGTTTCTGCACCAGCACCCGGGCATTATGGGGGTTGGACTCCTGATGTAATACACGGGAGGCATGGGCGTACAGCGCTGGATCTTTACGCACTTTTTCAAACGACGGTAGACGAATACAACTTTTGCTGGCATCAAAGTCAGTCTTGCGGTGCAGCGGAAGTGGCACAATGCGGATAGGCTGAACTTCCGGCGCCTGCTCTTTTTTGGACTCGCAGGCTTCTTCCTGCACATAGTCATAAGGACTAGTGCCGTAAGCTTCTTCGAAAGATCCCAAATCTCTTGGCCAGTCGATACGTGTTGAGTCGATTTCGGTCCAGCCTTCGGGTGTGGCATTTTTAACGACAACTGTTCCGCGTATATCGTCCATCTCTTTGATGTTAATGCCCGCAGCCAGTTTGTCTGCGACATCGGCCATAGCTCGCTCAGCGTTGCCATAGAGAAGGATATCTGCTGTGGAATCCATCAGCACAGAACGGCGCACTTCATTGCTCCAGTAATCATACTGGGCAATCCTGCGCAGGCTGGCCTCAATGCCGCCAATAACGACGGGCACATCGTTGTAGGCTTCTTTACAACGCTGACTGTAAACAATCACCGAACGATCAGGCCGTTTGCCCGGCTCGGCATCCGGTGTATAAGCATCGTCATTGCGCACTTTCAGATCAGCGGTGTAGCGGTTGATCATGGAGTCCATGTTGCCGCCAGTGACACCGTAGAACAGGTTAGGCTTGCCCAGTCGTATGAAGTCTCTGGTGTTGCTCCAGTCTGGCTGGGCAATAATGCCCACCCTGAAGCCCTGTGATTCCAGAAAGCGACCAATGACGGCCATACCGAAGCTTGGGTGATCAACGTAGGCATCCCCTGTGACAATGATGATGTCGCAGGAGTCCCAGCCTAACTCATCCATCTCTGCACGTGTCATAGGCAGGTAAGGCGCTGTGCCATAGCATTCTGCCCAATACTTTGGGTAGGAAAACAGTTCCTTGGCGGGCACAGGTTGTTGCAGGGAGGCGTGACTCATAGACGTTCTGGTGTTATCTGTTCTGTCTGAAGGGGCGCTATTTTTTCAAAAAATGCGTCGTTTAGATAGCACGAATTGCAGCCGGGGGATGAGATGAAACCGAAGGGATGTGGTTAGAAACCTTTCCTGCCCCGCTATGAATACCATTGATTCATGACAAGGGCAGGGTGGTCAGTTACTTACACGGACGTAAAGCGCTGGATCAGGTTTAGTTCACCGGCTGCGTCCTTCATGGAAGAGAGTGCTTTGTCAGGAACACCGGAGATATCGCTGACAAAACTTTTGAGATCTTTTGCCTCTTTGGGCTTTTTATCAGCGGTTGGTGGACTGTTACTGTCACCGAGACTGCTATCCAGCCCTTGAGCCCCCAGGATTTCTTTTGCCAGAGACGGGTCTCCGCCCTCCAGTGCGCTGATGGCTGCCTCAAGTTTCTTCTTGGCTTCTTCTGATTCGGCCTGTTTCTGAAGAGCCTGGAGCATCGCTTTTCTTCTCTCAAAGTGATCCAGACCTTCGCTGGCAATCTGAAGGCCTTCGGTGGCATCACTGACGGCTGTTTTTGATGCACCTGCTTGATCAGTGCTTTCTTTAGGTTTTTTGGAATCCTCAGCATTTGATGGCTGATTATCGGTTTGTTCAGAGCTGCCAACCTCTACCATGAAAGCCGGTAAATAGGGGCTTGCATGTTTGATAAAGCTGGCATCGGCTTCCCCAATCCCCTGTCGCATCGAGTTAATTTCACTTTTGGAAAAGATACTCAGGTGGGAGTTGTCTTTGCCGGGGTTGATCTCCCGGTCAATCATCAGCGCGGTTTCCCAGAGCATGACCGGAGGGAACAGGAAAGACAGGGCTTTCAGGAAAATATTTTCAGGTTTGGCTTTAGCTTCGGCCTCGGCGCTGGCGTTGACCTCCTCAATATGTTCCCGAATTTTCTCGATATTACTATCATGTCGCTGTTGAGCATCCAGGGAAGCCATCTCAATCTTTTGTTCAGCGTATTTAACCGAGTTGTCTTCCAGGCTGGCATTGATCTGGGCCAGTATTTCCTCAAGCTTGTCTGAGGTCAGTGTACCCTTGGTACTCTCTGATTTTATTTGGTCTAAGGCATTACCGATGTCTTTCAGGACATTAGGAGGAGCTTCCTGCATCGTTGACAGTTTGCTATCGATATTCTGAACACTCTTACCGACATCCAGAGTCTCTGACTTTGGGCCGCTGATGGTAACTGACTCGGGGCTCTGACCAAACATCCCTCCAAGTTCGCCTCGCAGCTTGGCTGCGGTCTGCTGGGTTACCTGCTTTTTGAGGTCACCCACTTCACCCGTTATTGCTGAATCGGGTTCTGGAATGCTGGGAGCCTCTGAAGCACCAATAGGCCAATCAACCTGAACTTCCCCGTTTCTGACGGATATCGAGTTACTGCTGTCAAAGCCTCTGGAGACCTGGTTCGTCTTCTCAACTTCCTTAAGCGCTTCTGCCTGCGTTGGGACTACCACTGCACCATTGCGATTAACTGAATCGACCATCAGGACTGCCCTCCCTTTTCGTCCTCAAAGGTCTGGAGCAAGTTCTCGACTCTTTCTAGCTCCAGATGAGTAAACTGATGTTTTCTGGCATCTTTCAAAGCACTTTTATACACCACTTCAGCAATGCCTCTTTCCTTCAGCGCCAGGTAGCAATCACCCATATACACTTTGGCCAGTGGATTGCTGATGTCCATTCGGGCTGCGTATTCCAGGGTTTTGATGGCCTGACCGTAGGTTTTCAGCATCATCTGACAGGAACCCAGGCAAAGAAAGTTGCGGGCATTCCAGTGATCATAAAAGCAGAGATATTGAAAGATTCTCGCGGCCTCTTCAAAGTGACCATTCTGGTACTGGTTGTAGCCATGGGAATAAATGGATTCGAGGCCTTTCTCGCTCATCTGGTTGGCTTCTGCCAACGTTCCGCCAGTGAGCAGGTATTCAGTGATAGTGGCCAGCTCCTGAGTGTCAGGAGCTTGAAGGGGCTGTTTCGACATCGACGGCATCCTTGCTGTATTTCAGATTTCTGTTCCTAAAGGTATAGCATCCTCTTTCAGGAGACTCTCACCTGTTAAGACGAAAGTCACAAAAAGGCCTAATGAGTGGTTCCTGGTCCTTTCTTTGATTTAGCCTCTGCCTTTCTGGGTTTGGCTTGTTTTACCGGTTGCTCCGGAAACAACTGGTAATCCTCCTCAAAACCAGATTGGAAGTAATGCTCCGTAGAGGCAAACCATTGGTTTTCTTTGGCATAAGTGGGGAGTTCCAGATGCAGGTGAGGCTCCGGGTGAATCGAGTGGTCGAGTTTCTCGGGTTCAACCAAGCCTGGCCGGAAGTAAAGCATGTTGTTCATCGGCAGGTTAACCTGGATAGGAATTTTCAGAGCATCTGAAAGAAAGGTACAGTCAACGCCCAAATACTTGGAGTCCTCGAGAAAAGTACCCTGCTGGATTCTTGTCAGCAGTACTTTTAAATCCAGCCCCTCAGGCACCGTTTTGCCATCAGGAGTCTTTCCTGTGTCATGGAGTACTTCAAGATAGTCGCTGAGCCTTGTTTGGAGTTTCAGGCCCAGTTCATCGGGATCGACATTTTTCTTTTTGACCTCAGTGGCTTGTGGTTGAGGGACCACTGGATCTTTTCCTTTACGTCCCTGCTGTTTCCCTTTTTTGCCTTTTCTGGATTTTGCAGTAGTCAGATTTTTATCCTGAACGGTTCCCGAATCGAAGAGCTTCATGAGTGCTATGAGTTGGCGCTCCACGATTGAAATGCCCAGGGCAATCACCATGTTTTCGGGAATAAGCAGCTTCAGGGGTAGTTTAATCTCTTGAGCTTCCTCAATGCCTGCAACTAATGGTGTTTCTATGTCCGTTGTGTGGGTGCCCTCTGAAGGTGCAGCGGTAGCTACCGGAGATGTTTGCATGGATGAGGTAGCCTGATCGGGCAAGGAGCCCTGTGCAGAGTCATTATTACATTCAGCCACAGAGGCTGAATCATCAGGGCTCAGAGCCTGCCGGACCTGGGCGGCCTGTTCACTATTAAGGGCGTCTTTCAGCATTCCCATACTTTTATCGAGCTTCTTGCCAAGTTCTTCCAGATCCTTTATTCGGTCGGATAACTCTCGGTGTCGTTCTGAGTCACTTTGTAAATCACGGTGTTGCTGTGAGCCACTTTTTAACTCATGGTCTCGCAGTGAGCCACTTTTCCTGTACAGCTTGTGACGCTGAATCATTTTACCCCGCCGGGCATAAATATCCGGAATGTCCTTGCAGCATTGAATGACGGCTTTTCCCTGAGCAATCAGGTGCTCCATGTCGTTGTGTAGATCCACCAGTGCATCAACAAACTCGGGTTGATCTTCATTAAGGCTAAAGAAAATCTCCTGCGCTTCTTTGACGGCCTTACTCATGACCAAGGTGTAGATGCTGATCTGCTGCATATTAAGCTTGAACTGCTTCAATGCTTCCCTGAATTTGATGTCTTTTTCCAGATCAGGCGGCCCCTGATTTTCCAGGGCTTGCCCGTAGGCATAGACAGGCTCAATCATTTTGTGAACAAACTCCAGCTGACGCCGAAGCCTGGAGGTGACCATGTCGGCATAACTGTAATGAGCCTGAGCTTTGTCAAAGCCAGTCACCTGGGGATGGTTAATCACTCTCTTGAAGATGTTGTTCAGAACCCCAACAGGCTCTTTTCGAGCAAAGGCTTCAGTAGCCTCATTCAGTGTGCCTGCCAGATCATAGGGCTTTGGCGCAGGGGGGGGTGGTTTTTTCTCTGCGGTTGCGGCCTGCGTGGCCTGCTTTTTCTGCCATTGGGCCTTCTGTCTCTGTTCTTCTCTTTCCCGGCGTTTTTTCGCTCTGGCCTCCAGTTTTTCTTTGATCTGCTGCTGTTCCTCTTGTTCTTCTGCAATCAGGTCGGAAGCTCTCTGAACGACCTCTGCTTCTCGCACATGAAGACTCTTTATTACGAATTGGTAGTGGTTGTTGACCTGCTCAAAAATGGACATCAGCGTAGCCCGGACACCCTCAGGCAGCATTTTTTTCTTGTTAATGGTTCTGATCAGGGTCTCTAACTCAGCTACCAGAGCCCTGGCCCCTTCCAGCCTGGCTTTAAAGTGAGCCAGCGGTTCGGGGCGGTCATAAAGATACGGTAGCGATCTCAGTAAGGAGATGCCGAGTGACAAAGCATCCTTTGGAGCAAAGGCAGGATTGTCCGCTTCCATCTCTTTCCGGAAGAACTGTATGAGGCGCTGAGCTTGTATGGGGTTGTCTGTCAGAATCATGGCACTCATCAGATGCCTGAGTTCAAAGCTATTTAATTTTATCACCTGTGGCTGCTCAGGGTCGAAGTCAGCCAGCCACCGACTGAAACAGCAGGAATGGCTCGCCAGCATTTGGCGAAGTTTATCCAGATCGTCAGTGAGCAGGTATTCTTCCATGGCCAGATCAGCCAGCATGGCTACCCCGAAGACGGCCCTGTCATGGGTATCAAGGCTCACTTCAAGTTTTGAATATTGTTCAAGCCCCAGCTGACATTGAATCACTTCCTGATACATTTTCATGCATTCGATGGACTGGGGTAAAAAGTCTTCTATCCTGTGTCGAAAGGTTGCGCGGTCATTCTGTCTCACGGCATGAAGGTGAGGCATCACTTTAAGAGCTTTGTGAAAGCGTATTCCACAAAGATTGGCATAAAGTTCTATGCGTGTTCGTTCTCGCCAATAATCCTCGTGGCGTTTGTCTGAATTTCCGAGGCTGACGATGTCTTTCAGCAAGGTCTGTTCCGATTCACTGATCCGTCGAGATCTGACTGCTCTTCTGGCGGTGGTTTCCAGTTTTCTAAAAACACTGTAATCGGACTGGAGCACCTGGTAAATCTGGTTCACATTGGTAAAATGCGTATCCAGTAATTGTTTCATCTCTATCAACAGAAGCTGCGTGGCTGTGGAGTAGCCTTCATAAAGAGTACAGCCAAGCTCGGGCTGCCTTTCTTTAAGGCCATTCTCCATTATAAACGTTCTAATGGCTTCCAGGGACTCTTCGACCTTATGGCCCAGTTCCGCCATTTCATCCAGAGTGTATTTCCTCCTGCTGACGCTACGGTTGCGTAATTGCTCGTCTTTGCCAGCTACGGCAGTCGCTCTCGCTACCAGATTTTCACCGTTGGTAGGAGTAATATCACGGTGATCCTGCTGACGTGTGACTTTGCTTTCTTGCTCTGAGCTCGTTGAAGGATCAGAAGTTGAACTATTTCCTGATTGAGGAGAGGGTAGACCCTGGCTAGCTCCGTCCATTTTAACCTGCCATTTTGTTGATTCGTTTTCTTCAGTCTAGAAAGTCTGACAGATTTGTCAGAAGAGCTCGGATGGCAGGAAGCTGGCTCGTCAGAGCCAGCTTTAAGGCGAGGGAGTCAGATGTCCCAGTGCAGGCCCAGATTAAAGCCCTTGATACGCTCATCGTCATGGATGCCCTTGGTGCCATCCATATCGATGTCGTAGGTGCGGTAGCCACCTTGCAGTTTCAGGCCGGCAAACAGGTAAAAACGGACACCCACTTCCAGATCATTAAAGTCAGTATCGCCTGAGCGACCTGCGTAAAGCTTGCTGTAAAAGCTAATGATGCTGTCCTGAAACAATTCCACATCGGCGGTCAGCATGGGGACTGTATCGCTGAAAGAGGCATTCCGATATTCACCGCTGTCAAAGCGACGAACCCCCAGTCCCAGATCCAGAGCAATATTGCCATTATCCAGAATTTCGTAGTAGCCGGAAGCATCGTAACTGTCGAACTTCAGCTTGTCATGGTTAAGCCTGCTATAGCCTACCGCCAGATTGGGAAGCAGGGGGATCGGGTGTTCTATCTGTCCGTAAACGGTCTGAAAGTCACCGTGGTTGGTAGTATTCCAATAGTTGTAACCCAGTTTCGCGCCAATAATATCTGCCTTGGCAATGGTAACGCTTGCCGTCAGGATGGCAGCCGTCAGAATCGATTTTTTCATTTGTCGTTATTGCGTAGGTAAAAGTAACAACTTACCGCTTGTTAGCCATGGCTCCCATTCTGACTTTTACTTATAGCCATTACCCAAGGTTACTTCTTGCGTCATATTGCAAAGGGAATTGGCGGTAAGTCGTATCTTCGTCTATAAAGACCCTTCAGGCATAGATAACTCAGAAATCAACAGTCTTCATTGGGGTAGTGAAACCGTCTCAACAGCCTGTGTGCAGCCGGGTCTGAGTTGTCAATTTAAATCTACGGTGGTGGGTAAATTCTGATGCGCTCAGTTCGTGTGGCCTTATCCAGCCTGATAGGAACCTTCCTTTTACTGTCCATGGCCCGTGGGGAAGCCGGGGAAGCATGTTGGCTGACAACCCATACTGACAGCTTCTATAACGTGGATGTCCTCTCCGAGATCATGGAAACTGGCGATGATGTGCCACTGTGTGTGACTCGTGCGCTGACGGGCTCCGGCGTTGAGGTCGGATATGTTCATTATCAGCCAGGAGAAGATAGCCCGGTTCTGGCCTGTTCGTATTGGGATTCTGGCGGAAGTCAGTCTTATAGTTATGAGTTTCAATGGTTGTCGGCTAAATACTCTCAGTTGCAGGCGGCGAAAGCCCATAATCCCTATTTGAAAGACCCTGCTGGTATTAGCATTGCACTCTTTCTATCAAAACATGTTTTTGGATATTGTGACCAAGGGTCAGAAGAGTCCGGTTTTTTTACGCAGGGTGAAACTTATCAGGAGCAAACCGTTGTTGGTGGCGAGAAAGCTTCCGAAGGAAGCGAATTTACCGGACAGCAACCTAACCTCTGTATGGGCAGCGGAACCGAGGAAGTTCTGGGAGAAAAACGCAATTACTTCGCTTTTGGCACTCAATCGACCGATGGCCAGCACTGTGAGCTGAGTCTGTCTCGTTATTATGAGACCGTTCACTCAGGCAGTGCCTTGGGTGATAGTAATCAAGCGGGCACTCTTCGAGTTATGGCAGCCCCAACACCCAAAAATCAGAAGTGCAGGTTTCCTGAATATGTCAGAGGCAATATTTATGTCTGCAAATTTGATATTGGGACTGATGGCGGCCATTACTGGATTAGGGACGGTCAGGAAATGAGGCATTCTGCCAGAGATCTGGGCGAGTGTGCCCGTTTCAACTACGAACCAAGGTTCTGCATGGACATGAAAGGTCACTGCATTATTGGCAGAAAAGTCAAACACGGTGATACTGATCATAACCGCAACCACTGTTATATCTGTAATGAACAGATCACTCAGGAAGCGCAAAAACTGGACTGGAGCAAGATTAAGTGTATTACCCCCTGATTTAAGAGACTTTTTCCAAAAATTCCAGCTCATAATACAATTCGGATGTTTTATGAGCTGAAAGCACAGCAGACACAGGAATTATCAGAGTCTGCAAACTTTAAACTTCCGGCCCTCAATTCCAATCCTTCCCTCCTCAAGGCGCGGGTCGCAGTTGATAACGGCCTTCAGGTTATCAACTTCAGACCCCGCTGCGACATCGACAGCAATCAGAATGTCGGCGCTCTGGTTTGAAAATCGCAGTAGGACAGCCTTAAGTCCGACAGGCTGCTAGCTGCTGACTTATACCTGAAGCCAACGTTGAGTGGTACTTCTTGCGTGACAGTGCAAAGGGAATTGGCGGTCAGTCGCATCCTCGTCTATATAAAACTGTCCAGAAAATCATACCTCCAGAAATAGCAGGTTCCATTGGGATTTTGGAACTTGCGTAGGTACATCGTGAATCAGTCCCGAACAGCCCCTGGGCAGTGGGGTCTGAATTATCAATTTTTATTAGTGGGTGAAATCTGATGCAGGCAGTTCGAATGGCCTTATCCAGTCTGATAGGAACTTTCCTTTTGCTGTCCGTGGCTCATGGGGAAGCTGAACAAGCATGTTGGCTTACGACACATATCAACGGCTCCTATAACGTGGATGCTCTCTCTGAAATCATGGAAACCGGTAACGATGTACCACTCTGTGTGGCGCATTCACTGGTAGGATCTGGTGTTGAGGTCGGATATGTTGGTTACTACACAGGAGCAGGCACTCCGGTTCTGGCCTGTTTGTACAGAGATTCCAGTGGAAGCTACTCCTACAGCTATCAGTTTCAATGGTTGTTGGCTAAATACACTCAGTTACAGCAAGCGAAAACCTATAATCCCTATTTGAAAGACCCCGCCGGTATGACCACTGCACTCTTTCTATCAAAACGTGTTTTTGAATTTTGTGACCAAGGGCAGGGAGAGTTCGGGATTTTTACTCAGGATGAAACGTATGAGCAACAACCTGTTGCTGGTGGCGACAAAGTTTCCGAAAAAGCCGGGTTTGTCAGGCAGCAACCTAATCTCTGTATGGAGAGCAGGGTCGAAAAAGTGCCTGGAGAAAAGCGCAGCTACTTCTCTTTTGGCACTATATCGGCCGACGGTCAGCGCTGTGAGCTGGCTGGGTCTCGTTATTACGAGACTGTTGACTCAGACAATACCCACAACGGTAGCGCTCTTCATGTTCTGGCAACCCGAATACCCAACAATCAAAAGTGCAGGTTTCCCGAATATGTCCGAGGCCAAATTGATGTCTGCAAGTTTGATAAAGGGACTGATAGCGGACATTACTGGATTCGAGACGGGAAAGAAATGAGGCATTCCGCTGTAGATCTGAGTGAATGTGCCCTATTCAACTATAAACAAAGGTTCTGCATGGACATGAAGGGCCACTGCATCATTGGCAGAAAAGTCAAACACGGTGATACTGATCATAACCGCAACCATTGTTACATCTGTAATGAACAGATCACTCAGGAAGCGAAAAATCTGGACTGGAATACTATCCGGTGTATTACCCCGTGATGTAAGAGACTGTCTCCAAAAAGGCAGCTCATAATACAAGTCGAATGTCTTATGAGCTGAAGGTGCACAAGTCACAGAATCAATCAGAGTCTGCGAACTTTAAACTTCCGGCCTTTGATTTTGCCCTGTTCAAGTCGAGCCAGAGCTTTCCGGGCACTTTCCCTTTTAATAGCCACGTAGGCGACAAAATCAAAAACATTAATTTTGCCGACCTGGTCACCGGGAATGCCTGCTTCACCGGTAAGAGCGCCCAGAATATCGCCAGGGCGTACCTTGTTCTTTTTTCCTCCATCAATAGCCAGCGTCACCATTGGGGCTTTTGGAGGCGGTTGTGTTGCTGGCTTCAGTGCTCTGTGGTCAGCAAAAGTGAGTTCGGTTCGCAGCATATCGGCAATAGCATCCAGTTTGTATTGCTCACGGGAGGTGTGCAGGTTCAAGGCCAGACCTTCTTTACCAGCACGACCTGTTCGCCCGACTCTGTGAACATGGACTTCCGGATCTCGACTCAGGTCATAATTGATAACAGCCGCCAGATCATTAATATCCAGACCCCGGGCTGCGACATCGGTAGCAATCAGAATGTCGGCACTCTGGTTTGAAAACCTTACCAGCATCTGGTCTCGTTCTCGCTGTTCCATATCACCGTGCAGCACCAATGGCCTGTACCCCTGGTCATAAAGGTAAGTACCAACGTCTTTGCAGGTCTGTTTGGTATTACAGAAGATGACAGTAGAAGCGGGCTGATAATGGTTCAGCAGTTTGCAGAGGGTTTCTGGTTTGTCAGGGTTCTCAGCTTGATAGAAAAACTGCTGAAGGTGTTGGTGAGTGTGCACTGACTCAACAGTGACCTCTTCAGGCTCAGACTGGAACTTTTGGCTCAGGGCCCTGATCTGTTTGGGATAGGTGGCTGAATAAAGCAGCGTCTGCCTGTTTGGCGGGGTGTGATTCAGAATGTTTTCAATGGCATCAATAAATCCCATATCCAGCATCCGGTCAGCTTCATCCAATACCACCGTTTTTAGTTGTTCGAGAGTGAGTGTCCGCTTACGCAGATGATCCTGAATTCTTCCCGGTGTACCGACAACGATATGGGCACCATGGGAGAGTGAGCTGATCTGTGGGCCAATAGGTTGTCCACCGCATAAGGTAACGACTTTGATGTTCTGACGGTAGCGAGCCAGTTTTCGAATTTCGTTGGCGACCTGGGTGGCCAGTTCACGAGTGGGGCAGAGCACAAGACCCTGACAGCCAAAAAAGCGTTGATGAATGCCCGAAAGCATGCCAATGGCAAAGGCTGCCGTTTTACCACTGCCGGTTTTGGCCTTGGCAATAAGGTCTCTGCCGGCCATGGCCAGAGGTAAACTTTTTTGCTGGATAGGGGTCATTTCCCGGTAGCCAATCTGCTCCAGGTTGTTCAGCAGCGCTTCGGGCAGCGGCAAGTCGGAAAAAGGGTGTGTAATCAAGGTTTACTCTCTACCGTGAAAAGTCTGCATCGCCGGATATAACATCACTCAAATCTGTGTGGCAATGCATTTTGGGGTCAGGAGTATAACAGAGCTGATGAAAAAGCGCGGATGCGGAGTATACCCATCAAAGGGGTAGCTTGCTCAGGAATAGTTAGAAATAGTTAGAAGTAGAGAGGTGCCAGAATGAAAATCTGTATTACCGGTTTGAACTGGTTGATGATCCAGTCAAACAATGCACCGATCTCTCTCCTGTCTATGACAAAGTGCCTTCCTGACAAGCTCAGCATGACATCACCTGATGCTTCTGGCTGAAAATTGATCACTGTGACCTCTTGGTCTGGAGTCATCAATTGAGCCATAAAGGGAGTTTGTGCTCCGGTCAGTGCTTCGACATTCTGCAAAGCGCTACCTTCAGTGGGGCCGGGCTGGAAGCCATAATTTGGCATTGATAGCGCAAGTTCGGCCTGATCCTGTGTCTTTTTGAGCTCCCGGATCGCGCCAGTATGTTCGATAGGAGGATATTCTGGTGAAGAATGCCCCAGCTGTTGAATATATTCGATAATGGCGACTGTCAGGGAGTTAGTGAGCATAGCCGCGGCAGTTGCGCCTTCTGATGAGGGGGCGGGATCGTCTGGAACTGCCTCGTGAGTAAAAACAGCCAGTTCTGTCACCTCTTCATGATTCAGAAAAGCACTAAGAAGGAGGGTCAGGTTTTCGATACAAATGGGCGAACTCTGCAGACCCAGCTCTGTAATAATCAGAGCCTGCTTGTTTTCTACAGGGTGAATATGGATAACCGTGATCATCCCATCTTTTTGGATCATCCGGATAATAAGGTATTTACCTGAAAGCAAAAGCGACTTGAGATTCAACAGTGATTGATCAGCAAATTTGATATTAAAATCTGACAATAGTGAGACCAGGACAGGCAGTTCCGCCTTGTCTCTCAGTAGCAACATGGCTTCCCCACGGGGCAGGGCCGAAGCATGAGTGCCTGATATTCCATAGCCTCTCTTTTCAAGTCGTTCAATAAGGTTGTAAGCAATAGATGAGCCTTCTGAATCCTGCACTGAAGGTCGCACAGTTTGAAATTCTTCATAAACTCCTTGTTCAATGGGTGGAATAAGATTGTGAGCGACAGAAGGAGTGGTTGTAGTTGTCGTTTCAGCGGACAATGATTCGACGGCCAGATTTTCTTCGTGGAGATCGTCGTGAGTAGGAAAGCTGCTCTTGTGCCCTGCCGTTTGTTCAAAACTGTATTTGGCAGTGGCTGGCAGAGATAAATCAGAACGGGCACTGATCATAGCAGAATAACAAGCATAGCCGCCCGATTCCTGTCTCTCATCTCGCAACAGGCAGCCGCGCTCCATCTGATCCTCTAAAAGAGCAACATTATCTCTATTCGGATCGTCAGAGTCTGGCCCGTTTTCCATCAGAGCCGTTTCAGCAGCATAGCGACGGGCTTGCTGTGCCTCCATAGCATCTTCCATCTGATTGAGCGTATTCTGAATACACCACAGACAGATATAACCTCCGAAGCCGTCCGGTTGCATTTCTATAGAGCACGAGTGTTTTAAGCACACAGGCTTGTCAAAGGACGGCTTGTCAGCCGCTTTTACCTGGTAAGCTGACATAGATGCAAACAACATCAGTACAAGACTTACAGAGAAAGCCGCTCTGATTGAAAAGGATTTTATAGATAAGAAGGAGTCCATTACCGCAATCGTTCATGATTTTATTTTCCTAACCGTGGACAGATTAGAACACAGATTGTCATATTGCCCGGAAACCCATTGGTCAGAATGACCATTTACCGAGCATGAAGAGGGGGATTTTCGATTTTTGGAAGCGGACGGGTGAATAAATCAAGGAAGTAACCGACTTATAAACAGAATACTTCTAAGGAACAGACCATGAGTAAACAACCCTCCTCGTCAGAGCTGGAATCGGGTGCCAACCCTTATATCTGGCTGATTGGGCTCATCGCAGGGGGGGCCCTGTTTGTTATGACGCTGGTGCTGCCTGCGCCCGAGGATATGCCTGTTGCTGCCTGGCACTGTGCTGGGCTGGCTCTGATGATGGCCGTTTTCTGGTCCATGGAAATACTGCCTATCGCAGTGACCGCACTGTTACCGCTGCTGCTGGCTCCGTTAGTTGGCCTGCTCTCTCTGGATAAAGTCGCTTCGGCTTATGCCCACCCTGTCATCTATCTTTTTATGGGAGGCTTCATGCTGGGTCTGGCTATGGAACGCTGGAACCTGCATCGCCGAATTGCGCTTCTGACCATGCTGGCCTCTGGCACCGGTGAGCGTCGACAGGTCATAGGATTCATGCTCACCACCGCTTTTATCAGCATGTGGGTGTCTAATACCGCCACGGCTATCATGATGTTACCCATTGGTATGTCTGTGATCTCAATGATGAAGGAAGAACGGGGCTCCCACGGACATTTTCCTGCGGCTCTGCTGCTGGCTATAGCCTACGGCGCTTCCATTGGCGGCTTTGGCACCTTGATTGGAACACCTCCCAATGCCTTGTTAGCGGCTTTTCTCAGTGAGCAATACGGCATAGAAATTGGCTTTGCCCAATGGATGCTGGTAGGTATGCCTGCGACGCTGTTGATGCTATTGGTCACGGGTTGGTGGCTCAGTTCGGGGGGCTATAAGCTTCGTCCGGGAGAAAATGAATCTGTACGCAAGTCTTTAAAAGAACAATTAGCTTCCATGGGCTCTTTGAGCAGGGCTGAAAAATGGGTAGCAGTGATTTTTACCGCAACCGCATTATGCTGGATCTTCAGACCCTGGCTGTCCGGCTTTTTACCGGGTATAAAGCTTACTGACACAGCTATAGCCCTTGCCGGAGGACTGCTGATGTTCATCATTCCTGTCCGGTGGGGTGAAAAGCTCGATTTTCTTCTTAACTGGAAAGATATTCGCAAGCTTCCCTGGGATGTTTTGCTACTGTTCGGAGGCGGTCTGAGTCTGGCTGCGATTATCCGAAAAACAGGGCTGGCAGAATGGATCGCCAGTAACTTTCAGGTGTTGGATGGATTGCCCACCATCGCCGCCATTGCGCTGGTGGTTTCCGTGATTATCTTCCTGACCGAAATTACCAGTAATACGGCCACTACGGCTGCTTTCCTGCCGCCTTTGGGAGCACTGGCTGTCTCCCTTGGGTTGGACCCGGAAGTTCTGGCTATTCCAGCAGCCATAGCCGCCAGTTGCGCCTTTATGCTGCCCGTTGCCACTCCCCCCAATGCTATCGTGTTTGGCTCAGGTCTGTTATCGATTCGTCAGATGATTCGAAGTGGCCTGATTCTGAATTTGGCGGGTATAGTGATTATCACTGTATTGTGCTCGCTGCTGGTGGAGAGGTTTTTTTAGCCAGAGAACCTGAAGTTTCAGACGCCAGATGCAAAGAAGTAAGCAGCAAACGCTGCCCAGCTCAGGCCCAGTAAAAGCCAGGGCAGCCAGTGCTGTTTATAGCGGGTTACTTCCTCAGTGATCGTTTCAACCTCTGTGGCAGGGGGCTCTGACTGCCTTTTCACTTTTTTCAGGTGTTTATCCAGTTCCCGGGCTTTGGCTTTTTGCTGCTTTTTATAGTGCTCAATGCCTTTTTGGATGCCTTGGGCAATTAGTTTTGTCTGTTCTTTGCTCTGACCGGGCCGCTGAGTGGCCCTGGCCACCGACATGGCCTCTTCACGGGTTTTGGATGGGTCGGTTTTTTTTCGGGGGCTGGCCATATCGTAAGACAGTCTCGGGGCAGGGAAAGAAGAGTGGGATAATAAAGCAAGACTCTGATGAAATCAGCCCAGATCTCCAAGACTCTGTGGTTATGCCTTCTGATCAGCTATAGCCATCTTCCGGGTAGCTACAGAGAGAATCATTGATTGTCTGCTGCCACTGAATGACATCTTTCTTGAAAGTCAGCGCGTGAGCCTGAAGAAATTTTGTTAGTTACGCTTAACAACATGTTATGAACTTTCATTCTGAAACTGCCTCCAACTGAGTACATTATTTTGAACCTCCTTGCTGATCGGAGATAAATACCAGCTTTTCGGAACCAGACATGCATGCGATAAATAATAATCCCCGCACTGAACCACCACTAACGCGAGCCCGGGCTCGCGCTCTATCCCTAACACCAACGGGTAACAATGCGGGGAGGTCCATCACCACAACTGACAAAAAAAAATATTCATTGCAGGATTTACCGTCAGACACACTGTCCATGATTTTTTGCAAATTAAAACTTCGGGATATTCGCAGTTTGCAAAAGGTATGTACCCGCCTTCGCGACGTTGTTAAACAAAATAACGCTCTTGCAAAAGCCTGGTATCGGCAGTTTTCTTTACCGCATCAGGATCAACTAAGGATGACCATCACCACAAGAAATGAGAATCAACTCCGTGCGTGGTTTGAGTCGTTTTCGAATGATCAGGCGTTAGTCACGTCACTTATAGATCGCCGACAGGAGAGTATTTATTTACCTGCGCTATTATTTTTCACCAAAGCTGAGCTGATGTCTAAATGTGAAACATTTGAATTAGTCACTAAAGCCACCATCGACAAAAATTATAAATTTAACTCAACCACCAGCATTTACGAGCGCATGAATATATCAGACCGCAATAGGGTCAAATCAGCCGCACTCAGTGCTGACGGTCGATATCTGGTAACCGCCAATGGCGACCAAACGGCAAAAATTTACGGTCGCAAGACTGATGGAACATGGGAAAAAAAAACCACCATTCCCCATCACGGAGGGCCCCAATCAGCGATTTTCAGCCCTGATAGTCAGCATTTGGTGACCACCAGTTGGAGTGGCACCGAGACTATATATGACCTGGGAAGCAATGAATCATGGGAGCCAGGAACCATCATTTCCCATAGTGCTATGATCACATCAGCCAGCTTCAGCACCGATAGTCGACATCTGGTGACCGCCAGTTGGGATAAAACAGTGAAAATCCATAGCCAGAAAGAGGATCAATCATGGGAGTTAACAGCTATCCTTCGCCGGAGGAATGCTGTCGGTTCAGCCAATTTCAGCACCGATGGCTGCCACCTGATAATCGCCTGTGGGGATAAAACGGCGCAAATCTATAGCAAGAAGGACGATGGATCATGGGAAAAAAAAGATGTCATTACCCATGATGCTGCTGTCTGGTCAGCCAACTTCAGCGCCGATGGTCGTTATGTGGTCTTCGCCAGTGATGATTGCAAGGCGGAAATCTATGAGAAGAAGTCCGATGGATCATGGGAAGAAAATACCATCATTCAACACAGAAAAACTGTCAAATTCGCCACCTTCAGCCCCGATAGCCGACATCTTGTGACTGCCAGTGACGATCGCACAGTGAAAATTTACGGCAGAAAAGCCAATGGGTTATGGGAAGAAAAAGCCACCTTTCCCCATAAATATTGTGCCTTATCAGCCACCTTCAGTCCTGACGGTCGCCATGTGGTGACTAAAGCCTTATATCAAAAAACGGCAAAAATCATTGGTCAGCAGGATGACGGGTCATGGTTAGAAAAAGCCAGCATTGTCCATGATAAAGCTATCACATCGGCCACCTTTAGCGCTGATGGCGGCGATGTGGTCACCTCCAGTGAGGATGGCATCGTAAAAATCACTGAATTACGGGCGAATAATCAATTGTTTGTTGTCAATAAGTGATCCTGTTCCGGGTGTTTAGCTATCCTGCTCGTTGCATTACATAGAGCTTCATATCAAAGCGGCACTGCAAAGCATTCAGGCTGGCGAGCTTTTCTTTCTGGGAAGGTTTGACATGCCAGTAATGTGGGGTCATTGCCAGTAAGTCCATAATATCTGTGGCTGAGTTGAGCTGCATAACACCCTGAACCGCTTTTGTTTCAGTCAGAGTAAAACTTTCAGGCAGTTGATCGAGCAGTTTATCCACAGGGTAAGGTCTGACTGTTTCGTAGATAACCTGAC
The DNA here is from genome assembly GCF_024606225.1 of Endozoicomonas sp. ISHI1. Classification (GTDB taxonomy): domain Bacteria; phylum Pseudomonadota; class Gammaproteobacteria; order Pseudomonadales; family Endozoicomonadaceae; genus Endozoicomonas_A. The sequence goes on from NZ_JAGRPU010000013.1 coordinate 71,419, forward strand.
GAAGTTCCAGCAAGTGCTTCTCTCCCGGAGTTAACACCAGCACGTGCCCTTCAGGCTTTAACAGTCGTGCAAACTCATTCCAGTCGCATCGTGAAAATACACTGATGATGACGTCCAACTCCTGATCTTTGACGGGAATGTCATTGACGCTGGCCACCAGCCATTGGACAGCTTGGTTTCTTTTGCAGCAGGCTACAATGGCAGGCTTGGAGATATCAATGCCGGTTACTGAGGCTTCCGGAAACGTCTGTTGTAACCTTTCTGTGTAGTACCCTTCACCGCATCCGGCATCGAGAATAGACAGTTGGCTTACTGAAGGCTTCCCAAGACTGTCCAGAGTATTGGCCAGCGAATCAGCCACCGGCTTGTAGTAGCCCTTGTCCAGAAATCGGGTTCTGGCCTGAACCATTGTTTTATCATCGCCCGGGTTTTTACTGCGCTTTTTATGCCCCGGAAGCAGATTAAAATACCCTTGCCTGGCCCGGTCAAACTGGTGATTCCGGATGCAGCCCAGACCCATACCGGAAGTATGGAATGACTGTGCCAGAGGTTCGTGGCAGACAGGGCAGCGAAGAATAAGGGTCATGATTACCGGTACAGATGAAGTGCGAGCCGAGAAGTTTACTGTTATTCCCGCTTTTTGCCATGAAAAAATGCCCTTACCGCCGGTGATTAAATCAGTTACGGCGGCTCATGGCTGTATTTCGGGCATCTATTTCAACAGCGGATGGTTTTCTGGCAATTGGCGGGATATCCAGAGCGCCAGCTTGCGCTTCATGCTCGGCTCTGATTCTTCCCCTTTCACCAGAGGTTGTATCAGCTTGTCATGAACCAGCAGACGGTAGAGGTATTCAACTTTTTGCTTGGCGGAGTCGGTCGGTTCAAACTGCCCCGCTTTGCGTTTTTGGGCATAAATAGCTCCGACTCTCAGAGCCTCTTTGACCAGTTCACTTTCATTTTTCAGTTTTTTCATTCGCCACCCGGTCGTTTTCTCAAGATTCAAAGACAAGGGTACATAATAGCCCAAGAGATCTCATGCTCCTCCTCATTGGACCTTTAAGCTCAACTTCTTAAACAGAAAACTCAGACACCAGAGTGGCCCGACCAGCAGAAACTGGATGTCTTCGAAGAAGGAGGGTTTTTTGCCCTCTATCTTGTGGCCGACAAACTGGAAGATCCAGGATACAACAAAAACAGCAATACTGACGGTCAGTAAATACTCACTAAGGCTGGCAGCTATGCAGCTCATAGCTGCATATAAAGCGATGATGCCCAGTGTCAAAGGCAGAGAGAGCATGAAGTAGAAAATCAGGGTGATGGCCATGACCACAAAAACGGCGGCAGGGCTGAAAGACCAGACCATGCCAATGATGCTGAACATGATCGCCGGAACACAGATCCAGTGAATTAGCTTGTTGGTAGGGTTCTGGTGGCTTTCGGCGTAAGCATCAAGCCATTCAGTCAGGGTTCGCATTTGCATAGGGGGCCTCATTCTACTGAAACCTGCTAAAGCAGTATTTTTATTATTATCTTTAATTTGCGTAAGACCATCAGCGAACTGAGTGGGCGTGGATGTCAATGGTACCTTGCCGAGTGATGTTGTTCCTAATGATTTTAAAATGCGCCGCGGTTTTTCATCATCAGCCAGTTATCACCAGGACTGGTTTCCTTGCTGGCAAGGAGTAGTTCCTGTCGATTCTGGTTCATCGCTGCGATTATCGGTTTTGTGGCTATTTTAAATTGCTTCAACGCCTCCCCTCGCAAAGGCTTTCCGTTTGGCAGTTTAGCAGTCATAACGTCGACGGCCCTGCCGTCGATTAACAATTCGTAATGCAAGTGAGGACCGGTAGATAAACCGGTATTTCCAGTTTTACCAATCACGTCCCCTTTGCGAACCTGTTGCCCTTCTTGCACATTCAGCTGGCTCAAATGAAGGTACCGGGTGACATAGCGTTTGCCATGTTGCATTTCGATGAAGGTACCTGCCGCCGGGTGATTGGTTTTTGCTTTAACGATGGCTCCGTCAGCCGGTGCATAAACCGCAGTACCTACCGGCACTGCCCAATCTGTTCCGCGGTGCGGGCGAATCTGGCCGGTGATCGGGTGTTTTCTGGCAGGGTTAAACCCAGAGCTGACCTGACTTTTTATACTCAGAGGGTATCGTGAGAAAGAACTGCCGAGTAGTTTCCCTTCCGGCGTATAGTACTTCCCATCGCTGTGACGAACCGCTGTGTAGGTTTTATTCTTCTGATACAGTCGGGCAGCCAGAATGTCACCGCCAAACCCCTGACTGTTTTTAGGGGAGTCGTCAATCAGTAGTTCAAAACGGTCGCCGACCCTCAGATCTTTATTGAAATCAAGCTGCCATCGAAAAATAGTCTCAAACTGCTGAATGACAGAGGCTGAAACTCCAGCTTTTCGCGCACTTTGGTAAAGGCTGCCCTGAATGTTGCCGGTAACCGTTCTGAATTGTTCAAAAGCACTGACTTCATGCCTGTCAATGGAATGAGCAAAAGCAATCTTTGAGAAAGATACTGAAAGGATCAGAGCGGCCGGCAAACTGCGTCCGACTTTGAAATTGAACAGTTTTCCGGATGATCGATTACTCCTGTCCAACAATCCGGTGCAGGCTTTGTAAAATAGATTCGCAGGCATTCATCAGGACCCCGGCTGAAAAAACTGCAGGCAGTATCACAGCCCTTGAAAAAGTGAACTATGGAGAGTTCTCCTTAATAAGCTTACCTTCAGGGAAAGTGATAACAATGACTCTCAGGATGTTTACTGAGCGGGTATCGGACAGAGAAATATAAAAGAGAACGAACGAAGTGATGGTCTCTGAACTCTTGTGCAAGCGGTTGTTCTTCTCGAGGCTTTTACTTAGTTTTTCCTGTAATACCTCAATTCCGCCAGCCTTCAGAAAGGAGGCTGGCTTTCAAACTTCATGGTTTCACCCGTGGCAGGGTGTTTGAAAATCAGCAGGCTGGCGTGCAGGTGCAAACGTTCAGACGCTGTTCTGGCTTCGTCATGAGCATAAAATTCACAGCCCAGAACAGGGTGTCCCAGCTCAGCCAGGTGAACCCTCAGTTGATGAGACCGGCCGGTCACTGGTTCCAGCCAGACCCTGCCATAAGCGCCATCACCCGCCATGAGGTGATAACGGGTCAGAGCCTTTTTACCAAGCTCATGATCGACCATCTGTCTGGGTCGGTTAGGCCAGTCGCAGATCAAAGGCAGGCAAATTTCTCCTGATTTCTGATCCGGCACCCCCCAGACTTCTGCGATATAGCCTTTTTCCACTTCCCGATCCCGGAACTGTCGACTCAGTTCTCTGTGGCTGGCGGCATTCAAGCCGAACACCATCAGTCCCGATGTGGACATATCCAGCCTGTGGACAACTCTGGTTTCCGGCTCAATAGCAAGCAACCGGGCGTGGACACTGTCGTTATGGTTGGGTGGACGACCGGGAACACTTAGCAGCCCCGCAGGTTTAACAACGACCACCAATTCAGCGTCACGGTAAAGCTCCGTCAAAGGTTCCTGGCAGGGAGGTGCGATAAAAGTCATGTAAAAAGGTCAGTGATGAATGAGTGGGCATTATGCAAGTTTCGCGACTTCACGAAAATGGTCAGGGCTTTTGACAGGCATGATGCACATAACTATATTTGTAGCAGTCTGATACAAAAAACAGGATTTGAAACATGCCAAGCAGACCCTTACGACTGGATGAAGAACTGGTGACCGCTGCAACTCTTGTTGGCAAGGTCAAAAAACGCTCGGCGGCAAAACAGGTGGAATACTGGGCCAGCCTTGGCAAGGTAGCCAAGGAAAACCCTGACCTGCCCATTACTTTCATAGAGGATATTCTGGAAGCCGAAGAAGAGCGCAAACAGGGTCTGGTCTCGGAGTACCGTTTTGGCTAAAGCAGAAACGATACTCCAGACAGCCCGGTTTGCAAGAGCCGTGAAAAAACTCAGGCCAAACCAGAAAGCAGATCTTGATACAGCCATCAAAGCCATAGCCGACAATCCCGATATTGGCGATAAGAAGAAAGGCGTTCTGAGCCACCTCCGGGTATATAAATTCAAGATGACAAAACAATTGACCCTGCTGGCCTATTACTTTGACGACGGCGAGCTGGTTCTGGAACTGATCTCCTTTGGCTCCCATGAAATTTTTTACCGGAACCTTGAGCGGCAAGAGCGCCAGTGACCCAAAGCTGTTGATGGCAACCTTTCTGAACATATTGATCTACCGGTTGTCATAGTCTACTGTTTGGGATATACAAATTATATATACAGGGCTAAACATGGAAACCAGCGTATTCAGAAACAACCGCTCACAGGCGGTCAGAATCCCGAAAGAGTTTGAGCTGCCGGAGGGCACAAAGCGTGTCAGAATCTCCAAGCGCGGAGAATCTATTCTAATCACGCCGATAGAAGGGGATTGGGACTCATTCTTTCAGATGATTGATGAAAACGCCGTTGAGTTTGAGCGTGAGCCTCAGCCCGACATGCAGATCAGGGATCTGGGAGACTGGGGCGAATGAAATATATGCTGGATACCAATATGGTTATTTTCGCTATGCAAAAAGGCGACCCCATGCGGGTACGCCAGAAGATAGCCAACCACAGTGGCGATATGTTCATTTCCTCAATCACCTATGATGAGCTGATGTTCGGGGTATATAACTCCGACAGCGAAAAGAGAAAGCAGTGCAAAATCACCATGCTGAATGAGTTCCTGTTGCGGGTTTCCGTTCTTCCCTTTGATGAAAAAGCCGCCGATCATTCGGCCAATATCCGACAGCACCTTTGCTCAACAGGTCAGCAAATCGGTGGATACGATAATCTCATCGCGGGACACACTCGAAGCCTTGGCATGACCTGCGTCACCAATAATACCCGCGAGTTCGCCAGGGTGCCCTCCCTGTCCGTGGAAGACTGGACTAATGAAAAAAAAGCACACAGAAGACAAGCTGGAAGATGCCATTGAGTATCAATGACCGGCAACTTTCTTAACAAAACGAGCAACAAAACGTTCTATAAATTCCGGCACCCGTCTGAAAATAAGGGCACAGACCAGCAAATTAAGTACACCGAGTGTCAGGAAAAATGGTTCAATGGACAGCTGTAGTACCCCCAGGCATACCATGCCAAACAAGGCACTGACCACCATGTAAAATGAATTCTGAACATTCAGGGCGGCGATCGTCTGTGCACGAAGGTTCGCAGGTGTTCTCTGCTGAACCATGGCGTACAGAGGCACAATAAACAGGCCGCTGAAAAAGCCAATCATGCCCAGATCCAGTAATACTCTCAGATTCTCAGCGTTTTCGACAAAAGCACTAATGCTCAGTAAGTTCGTAGTTGTGGCAGGAGTGATAGCAAAATACAAATCGATTCCGAACAGGCTCAGGCCCAGAGCACCGATGGGTACAATACCCGGCTCAACACGGCCTTTGGAAAGTTGTCCACAGAACAGTGAACCGGCAGCGACACCAATAATAAACATCGCCAGCATGATACTGACGACTTCCGGGCTGCCTTTCAAGGTCTCGCTGGCCAGGTTGGGAAGCTGTGTCAGGTAGGCGGCTCCCAGTGCCCAGAACCAGGAAATAGCAATAATGGATTTGTGAACGCTGTCGTTTGATCGGGTTTTCCTGATCATAATCAGGCTTTGCTGAAAGAGGTTCCAGTTTATTTTCAGATCGGGAGCAGCCGCTGTAGCCTTGGGTATAAACAGAGATGCCAAATAACCCAGGATGGCGAACAGAACCACAGAAATGGCTATCCACATAGTAGCATCGGGCTGTTCAGTCAAAATACCCGCACCCAGCGTACCCGCCAGTATGGCAACAAAAGTACCCATTTCTACCAGTGCATTGCCGCCCATCAGTTCGTTTTCATTGAGGTGTTGAGGAATAATGGCGTATTTAACCGGCCCGAAAAAAGCGCTTTGAATCCCCATCAAGAACAGCAGAGCCAGCAGAACCAGATAGTTCTGGGTAAGGATAAAGCCGGAAGCGACCGCCATAATGACAATTTCCAGCAGTTTGATCCGGCGGATAATCATCGATTTTTCATATTTGTCACAGATCTGCCCGGCCGCACTGGAAAAAAGAAAGAAGGGAAGAATAAACAGGCCAGCAGCCAGATTGATGTAAAGATCTGAGTTAAATGGCAGGCTCTCTGCTGCGGCGAATGCCGCCATCAGTAATAAAGAGTTCTTGTAGAGGTTGTCGTTAAAGGCACCCAGGAACTGGGTCAGGAAAAAAGGTAGAAAGCGTTTTTTGCCCAGCAGTGCCAGCTGACTCTGTTGCCCCATGTCAAAGCCTCGTCGTTTGTTATATCCCCGAATTCGCCTCTACAAAAGGGGAAGGTGGCTACTGTCAGATAGCATGACGTGGGGCTATGACAAGTGCAACGTCTACAATCATTTAGCAGTAATCAGGTAGAAAAAATACATCCCTGGTGTTACACCAATGCATTAGAGATCGACTTCAAATTCACGTTGTTAAAAAACTCTTCGGCAATTTTTGTCAGCTCATCGGATTTGAGAATCAGAGCGTCACTGGCGTCGTGCGCCTGCCGTAAATAGTTTTCCTTAATCGCTTGCACAACCCAGTGTGAGTGTTCAATTACCGACATCATGGCATACAGCTCTTCAGGTGAGGATGGAGCATGAGCGCCATAGTTTTCAAAATTCATGCTCGCTCCGAAGGAAGCTTTGGCCCAACAATAGGTTAAACAACCACCTTTCGAGTTCGCCATCCCATAAAGATAATGACTGAAGGCCTGCCAAATCGCTCGACTGCATTTTTTTCTCAAATCATCCAAAAGCTTTCGGTCCTCTGGTGACGCCTCAAGGGACTCTATAATAGGTTTGTACCAGCTTTTGATAGCAAGATTTTTTTTCTCATATTCTTTTTGAGCATGATTTTTCTGATAACCCAAAGTTTTTCTGTGATCCTTTTCCAATGCTTGAATATCAGAGTAGTACTGTTGCTTCGTTGCTTCACATTGATCGACTTTTTCCAGTATCCGTTTCAATTCCGGGCTGTTCTCAACGTTTAGTCGAAACAGGGCTTCGGTCTTTTCAGCCATGCCGGTTTCGTGCCGGGAAGGTTCACCCATGATAATCACCGGGCGGTGGTTACCTTTACCCGATATTAACTGCGGAAAAGCAGGATTGTGCACCAACATACGTTCTATATCGGGAACACCTTCAGGTTGATCTGTCCAGACAGGCTGTATTAATGAGCTGGCAATTTTCTTTTCAAGGAGTCGCGAAAACCCATCATGACAATGAGTCACGAACAGAGTAGCACCTCTGTTCTTTTGGAATCTTTCATAAGCCAGCTGCCATACCTGACTATTTTTTTCTCTGGACAATAATTCCCCGTACCACTTTTTCAGGCAATGGGTGGCTTGAACCTTGAGTTCATCGACATCTTCCAGACGCTCAAGTAACCAATGATGGCAATCGGCTCTCATCACTTCGCTCTCATAGGTCGGCAGCGGGTCCAGCCAACCCGATTCCAGAGCTTCACGGGCAAAGAGAATAAACGAGGGGGTGGCCGGGTCACACTTAGCCAGTGTGTATACCATTGAAGTCAACCACTGGTAACGACTGACTCCAGCCTGATCAATCATTTTTGAATGGAGTAAATTGAGTTGCTCAGTGACCAGATCTTTATCACTGTCGGACAAGATCCGTATGACTGCATCTGACATTGATTTACAGATATGTCCAGGGTAACGAGACACAACACTGACCAATTCCTTCTCGCGATGGCCCAATAAATCTGTTTCCAGCGACTCTAATATTGAGACGCCCAGGGAAAAACCGGTTAAATCCTTTTCTTCCCACAGCTTTCTTGCCACTTTATGAATATCTAAATTGGCTGCTGGCAATGCACTCTCAAGGATTCTGTTCAGCTCCTCAAGGCTGACGCCACAGGCTTTAGCCAGAGCTTGCTGTTGTGCTGAATCAGCACTTTTCAGAATATCCTTCAGGAGAGTCTTAATCTTATTAAACTCACTACTGGAACGACTGAACCTTATGGTGGGCTGGAAATGAGGTATTATTTTTGTTAAGCGTGAAGTTGCTCCACCCAAGTCCACCGACTTCCAGGTTTTGCCGCCATCCCCGGAATACTCGGCAAATCTGTGGATACGGCTTCCAATTTGTCGGCTTGGAATCCCGAAATAACGACAAAAAGCCACAAAGACAGGCGCACGATGACGACAGCTGCCTTGCCGCTTCGTGACGAGGAAATCAAAGAAATTTTTAGGGCGCTCTGGTTTAAAATTACCGGAAAAACTTCGGCAATAGTCCGTGATTGCCTCAACTTTTTGCTCCGTGTTTTTGGCGTTTTCTATTCTCGACAAAATCACCTGTACTTCGGGTGGTTGTTCGTTAGCGTTCTTAAACAGTTTGTTGAGTACTGTTTTCATGCCTTCTGAACAGCAGGCGTCGGAACGTATTGATCGATTGGGTCGTGCTCGTTTAGCAGGTGTTTTTTTGCCCGATTCTCTGTGCTCTATGATATAAGCGCATTTAATACCCTGTCTGGTGCTAGCCTCTGTAAAATACAGCGTGTGAAGCCCGGTATATCGGTCCCTGATGAGGGTGAATGGCAAATCGGGTTCTACACGAAGGGCCACGATGTAATCGTTAGCCTTCAGGCTGGGCAGTGCATATTTGTCGATGTTTGATGGTATCTCAAAGGTTGCCAGCGTTTGATTGCTTGCTAGTGCTACTTCCCGACCATGCTCTGGTAACCGTTCCGGTTTGAGGGTATCGAACCCATGAATGTGTTTGTCATTAATAACAAGCTGTCTGATATCGCCCTGAGCAGTCACATAAACGTCCATTGCCCACCAGCGATACATATTGAGAGGATAGTTCCGCGTATTAAACACTTCACATTGTACATAATGTTGCTCCACCTGGTCCTCAAAGTTCGTGCTCCAGTCTAATGCCGGAGCTTTTTCCCATTCGACTTCTGAAATGTATTGTTTAGGATCGTGATCACTGGCAATAGCCGTTTTTTCGTCAGCTAACGCTTCCTCGGTAAAATCGTCAACCCAACGGTTCGCCATATCACTCATCTGATGCCAGAACGCGGGCCACAATCGAGCATCATCGGCATGCCATGCCTCTATCCGCTGGTCAGCCTCCTGAAGATAACCCCTGGAAGCCAACGTTTGCAGAGTTCGTTTCACTTCTTCCGTCATCTGAAACAGGCTATCAGCGTTCGCGCCCGCCTGGCCATACTCAAGATCGAACCAACGGGTCAGCCAGTGTTGGTAAAGTGCCTGGATTATAATGTCTTCCGACCGACCCGGCCTCAACGGAAGACCGTTTGCTCGCCATTTTGCCTCAGCCATCCGTTTGACGATCTCCGTCCTGATTTCCGTGTCACTCAGCTTGTCCTTGATACGAATTTCATGGCTTTTCTCGTCAATACTGTTGAGATAACTCCGTCGTATTACCCACGGGCGATTAATGCGCGAAAACGTCTGGTTGAACCACTTGCAAAGTTCAATATCAAGCCCACTTTTACCTATGGCAAGAGCCGATGACCCGGGCAGTATCTCCAGCGATGTTTTGGCGGCCACGAGGTAAAGCCGATAGTATTGATTGAGGCATTGATGAAGTGCTTTTTCGGTAAAATCACCCCCTCTGACAACAGCTCTGGCCACATTCTGTAAATCAAGACTGGTCGGCTGCAATGGGAGCTTTTTCCGTTGCAGGTAAGCCCTCAGACGACAATGTAGCTTCGTCAGTTGTTCAGCGATGATTTTCCCCTGCCGGGTCTCTGGCAACACTTTCTCAGCAATGGTCTGCAATTCTGTCGGGCTGTACTGGCGGATGGGTAAATGCCGGAAACGCCCTTTCAGCGCCGGTGATAGCGGTTTTCGACCGCTGTACTCAGGTGGGTTGATGGTGGCAAACAGGTGAAAACCCGGATGGGCGTCACCGGCCAGAATATCATTCAACTCACCTTCCAGGTGCTGGCTGTCGATCAGATTCATTTCTGAAATAACCACGATGCCGCCATGGACTTTTGCCCTCTGGATCTTTTCACACACTTTCTCCCAGGAACAATCACAGGCATTCAGGGGAAAGACCTCTGGCATGGATTCTCCCCGTTGCCTGGTCTGCCGTTTGACACTTTCAATCACCAGGTTCAGCGTGGCATCCTTACCTCGTCCGGCCGGGCCTTCAATGAGCGTCGCCTGACGGCCGTCGTGTTGTCTGTTGAGATGATATGCTTGCTGACACCGGCTTAAATCCTGTCCAAGCTGTTGCACCAGCTCACGGACTGCCGATCCGGAGGTATCAAAGTCCGGTCGGGTTTGTTCGGTGAATGCTTTGAAGGCCTGCTGTATAGGCTGCAGTGTGGTCAGGTTGTGAACTCTGTCGCTCAGGGTGTTGTCCGGTTCGTAACGGGCAGCAAACCAGATTTCCAGTGCTGTCAGGGCATCCTGATGCATCTCGCTGATTTCGGGCTCCAGCACATCCCGGAAACTTTGCCGGACCAAACCGTGCATTTGCATACCGGAAACACTGCCACCGGGTGGTAACGCACGATCCAGATACCAACCCACCCAACTGCAGATATCCGTTAAATCCCTGGGGGTAAATTGATGTTCAGGCAACAGTTCCTGATAATATTCCCAGAGTGTCATTACACTCTCGGTGGCACTCAGCGCAATGTCGTCTATTTGCGGTCCCGGCAGATGTCGTTGTAACTGTCTGTGCAGAGCCGGTTCCACCACTCTGTCGCGAAGGAAAGCCAGGTCCAGTCGGGGGTAGTATGCTCTGGGCAGTTTCTCTTTCAGGGCCGGGTCCAGCTGGCGTCCGGCGTAATAATCCGGGTTACCGGTGAGAATGATCCGGTGTTTTGGGCTGACCTTGACAGGATGACCATTCACATAGATGCAGGGTTCCGGCTCCCATAGGCCGTTCAATGATGCCAGCAATCCGGCTCTGGCCAGGTTGGCTTCATCCAGAATAAGAGTTACATATTCTCCGTCTTTGTCGTGTGTTGTTTTGGCCCATTCCATCAGCGTCCGGTTTTGTTGTTTCATTGAGCGGTCGCCATCGGCGTGTTCTTGCCACTGCCAGCATTTCAACAGGGTTTGTTCGCTGTCAGAAGGTCCAAGAGAAATGACCGAAGCCTGTCCTGAGGCCTTAGCCATTCTGGCGGAAAAGTAACTTTTTCCGGTGCCGGTTTCCCCCTGCAGGAATATAACGGGAGAGTCCGTCAACCGATCATGGAGTCGGGACAATCGACGGCTTTCACGATCTTTCTGATTCAACTCGCCGTGATAAAGATCACGCGCCAGCAGTGACAGGGGCTTATCAGCGGAACCCTGCCATTCCAGTGATTCAGACAGTCGATGCTCTATACGTTCAATGCCTTCTGCCTCAGAATTCGCTGTTCTGGCCATCTGAAAACAATCGCTGGCCAGAGTGTGAATGGCATCGGATCGGGTTTGCCCTGATGGCAAAGGTAGCTGCCAGCCAGAAGCCAGTGCATCTTGCAAACGTTTAATCTGTCTTGCTGGCCTGATGACCAATGCCTGATAGGGCTCTGCTTTCGACGGATCGACTGCCAACTGATACGCCATTGCCTCTCGTTGATCTTCAGGGGCGTGGGCCACGATCATGGCACTGAGCCTGTCCAGATATTCTTCTTGAGCCAGCCATGATGTAAATGGGGTTTTATAGGAAAGTTGTAATCCTTCAAATCGGCTGTCCTTAAAGACTGCCGGGTCAAAGGCTCTGGCCAGTGACCATAGGTTCTGTCGCAAAAACTTTCGATCTAACGGTGCAGAGCTGTTGATGATGCTGTTTAACCGATCCGGGTCTACCGAGCCAGTTTGACCCCTGTCGGGCTTCTCATGGGCATCCGGTTTTTCATTGGCATCCGGCAGTAACTGCCAACAGGCCACTTTCATAAAATCACGCACCGACGGATTCTGCCGGGTGCCATGGGTGACGACGCTATTGATGGCCTTGCGCCAGTGGCAGGGCAGGAGCTGTGGCGACTGGTCAACCTGCTGTGCCCGCCGGGCAGCCAGCATCAGGTTATTCAATAGTCCTTCGGTCATTTCAGGCAGAGGGTCACAAAGATCGTCAGGCAGGGTTTTAAACGCTTCGTAAAGCGAGTGAAGTGCTCGTTCCGGCAGCTCAGCCCGGGGGATATCATGCTTGTCCCCATTGATAGCCCAAATATCAACCTCAGGACAGGGTTTGCCCTTGGCAACCATTGACCTGAATACCGAAGATGGGCTTTCTGCAGACTCGGGCCAGACTACGGTGACTTGAGCTTGTGGGTAGGCCTGTAATTGGCCATTCACTAACAGAGGTTGCCCGATCACCAGAGGTTCCAGAAGCTGCTGAAGTGCTGGATTACTGTCCAGTCCCCGCAATACGACTGGCTTGCCAGAGGTTAATGCCTCCTGCAACTCAGTCTGACGTCGTCCAAAATGTGCCTTCTGTTGTGAAGTGATATGGATGTTATCAAACAGCTGGCTGAGGCTGGTCTGTTCATTGACCTGAATGACCAGAGGTGCCTGCTGGTGGTTGATCCAATGACTGGCCTGAGCATCTTGCTGATACGTGATGCTATCAAAGGCGGTGAGAGCTTTTATTGAGTGCTCATCGTTTTCTCCGAGCCCCAGGGTTTTCGGCTGCCGTTTTGTATGAGCCACCTGAAGTCGGGGCTGCAGATCGGTTGTCTCGCGAATCGTCTGCACTGAACCCAGTAAACAAAACCAATGTGCCTCAGTGAGGGGAGACGTGACGGTGACGACACCACCCGCCCGAACTTCTTCCAATAGATTGATGTTGGGGACTGCATAGCCTTCCGGGGCAACGGCAATCGGGTTCAGCCATCCCGAAATATTACTTTGGTTAATGATGATCGGGGGAGCTGATGGGAGCTCTTTGACACAGGAGTGGGACAAGCTACGGAACAGTGAATGAAGCTCGTCCTTCTCCAGGGGCATTTGATAAAACTGAACATCGTCGGGTAACTGACAGAGCTTGCCATTGCTCTCGTACCACTTTTGCGCAAGTATCTGTCGAATTGCCTGTTCAAAGGCCAGATCCTGCCAGTCGGCCCCTTTCAGAATCACCCGCTGTCCAGCTCTTAATGACTCAAGCCTGCCGGGGATATGCTGGATTCGTCCTTGTTTATCTACTCCGGGTCCACCCAAAAGCAAGTGTCGCCAGTTAGTGTGCATGTGGCAGTCAATTAAAACGGTATTGTCGTCATCCATAGCGCTTTCGGCGCCGGGGAGTTCAGCCAATACCGGAGGAACCTTGCTGATGTCCATCGCTCCGCCATCGTCGGTCTGTGCATCAAACTGCCAGGTATTTTCCGGTCGATTAATTCGCCGCCAGAAATCAGCGCCCGGAGCCTTGACACTCTGACCAACCAATTCCAACTGCTCAGGGTTTGCCACAACCAGCAAAGCAACATGCTCACCCAGAGGGCGCTTCTTCTGTCTGGCTTTGTCGTAGAGACAGGGGCTATCCGGGTCCAGTAAATCGTTAAATTTCGGAAGCTCCTCACTGGTGAGCTTGCGGATATCCATCACCAGAGTGAGTGGCTGTGTCCCTTCAAACAGCTTGCCTGAACGCAGAGAGTGGCGACCATCCTCGGCAATGCTCAAGCGGGTCACCAGATTAGCCTGTGAGAGGTCATCGGGATGGGAGATAAGGGTGACATCCCGATGTTCATCGCCGGCCCGAGCCACTAAAAGCTGTCGAACCTCATCATCGCCGGCGACAAAACGAAAATCGAAGGAATGAGAGGCACCGGGGAGCAAGGAATCCGTTGAGGATACGGTTCTGTTTTTGTCAGGTGACGCAATCGGAGGTGGTGATATGGTTAGTTTGGAGGTCAACTGATTGCAAATTTCTACCTTCATACTTGATGATGACTCCAGCTTTGCTCTTTTATCTGGCACACCACCATCAGACACGGCGATATCAGACACGCCACTATTTAGAGTTAGAGCACGTTTGTTCATTGCCCCACCAATCGAACCATCCATAGTCGATCTCCTTCATGTCATCTCAAGGACTGTATTGAAATTGTTTAACCCTCTGACTTTCAGATTGGATGAAAGTTCCATTTGGATAGACACGCGTAACTATCAAAATGCGACGCCCTTATGGAATATTCATGAAGTGTGGTAAACAGAGAAAAAATTCTGCCTGGTTTTACATCAATGAGTCGTAAATCGAATTCAAATTCACGCTGTTTAAAAACTCTTCAGCAATTATTGTCAGCTCATTGGGTTTCAGCACCAGGGCATTACTGGCGTTGAGTGCCTGCCGTAAGTGGGTATCCCTGAGAGTCCTCTCAAGCCGGTGGGGGCTGATAATTTCATGCATCATGGCAAATAGCTCTTCTGGTGAGGATGGATCATGAGCGCCATAGTTGTCCACGTATCTCTCTATACTGATGGTGTCCGCCATAGAGGCATTGACCCAGCAATACGTTAAAGAACCAGATTTTGAGTGCGTCATTTCATACAGGTAATAACTGAAGGCCAGCTGAATCGCTAGTTTGTATTTGAATTTTAAATCATCCAAAAGCCTTTGATCCCACCATGACACATCACAGGCATTGAGTTTGATTTTTTCCGATAATTGCTTCAAGTCCGGGCTGCTCTCAACTTCTCGATCACACAGAACATTGATTTTTTTCCAAATGATGCCTTCCCAGAGAGGTCGCCCCAGAATAATCACCGGACGGTGGTTCTCCTTGCCAGAGTTCAATTTCGAAAACGCGGGTTGGTGCACCAGCATTCGTTCTACATTCGGAACTCCCTGGGGTTCGCCCGTCCAGGCGATCTGTAAGGATGAACGGGTAATCTTACCTTCCAGGAATGGCGAAAACCCTTCATGACAATGAGTCACGAACCAGGCTTCATCGTTTATATTTTGGTATTTTCTATAAACCAACCGCCATATCTGGCTATTTTTTTCTCTGGACAAGAACATCCGGTACCACTTTTTCAGAGAATGGGCGGCTTCTACCTTCAGTTCATCGACGTCTTCCAGGCGCACCAATATCTGATGCTGTTGATGAGCACCCACAATATGGCCTTTATAGATCGGCGGTGAATCCAGCCAACACGATTCCAGAGTTTTACGGGCAAATTGAATAACCGAAGGTCTGGTTAAGTCAATGTGCTTCAGTATATCCACAATTAGACGTAACCAGTGCGTAGGGCTTACTCCGCCCTGAACAATCATTTTTGAATGAAGAAACTTGAGTTTTCCTGTGACCTGATCTTCATCGCTGTTGGACAAGATTTGTCTTACTGCCTCTGGCAGAGGGTTATGAAGATGACTATCGTCGCAAACCAAAAAATCGATACATTCCTCCACGAAACAACTCAATGTTTTTGTCTCCAGCAACTCCAACATTGAGAAGCCCATGGAAAAACCGGTTAAATTTTTTTCCTTCCAAAGGTTCCTTACTATTTCGAAAGTACTTAGATTGGTTTTTGGTAATGCAGTGTTTGCCACAAAAGCGTTGTTCAGTTCCTTCAGGCTCATGCCACAGGCTTTAGCCAGGGTTTGCTGTTGTGCTAAATCAGCCCCTTTCAGGAGTTCCTTCAGGAGATGCAGAGTCTTCTTTGTCTCACTGCTGGAAGCGGGGACCTTTCTTGTGGGCTGGAAAGCAGGTGTGATTTCTGTTGTCCCACCGGGCGCACCGTCCAAATCCACTGATTCCCAGGTTTGGCCTCTATCCACAGAATACTCAGCAAAGCAGTGGACACGACTGGAAATTTCCCGACATGAAATCCCAAAATAACGACAAAAAGCGATAAAAACAGGCACACGATGACGACAGCTGCCTTGTCGCCGTGTTACCAGGAAACGAAAGAAATTTTCTTTGGCTTCTGGTTCAGCGTCACCGGAAAACTGTTTGCAATACTCCGTGATTGCGTTAATTCGTTGCCTGGTGTCTTTAGTGTCATTGATTGTTTGCAAAAGCTCCTTCATTTCGGTTGGGTGTCGGTCAATATTTGTAAACAGCTCTTTCAGTACGTTTTTCATACCCTCTGTACACTGGGCGTCAAAAGGTATTGATCGTCCTGGCCGGACTTCTTTAGCACGTGCATTTCCCCCCGGTTTTCCGGGTTCTACGACATAAGTACATTGAATACTCTGGTGGGCTTTGGCCTGTGGAATAAAGAGTGTGTAAAGCCCGGTATATCGGTCCCTGATCAGCTTGAACGGCAAACCGTGCTCAATACGCAGAGCCACGATAGTCTCGTGAGGCGTCAGGCTGGGCAATGGATATTCACCATTCTCTGATGACAGCTCAAGGGTCGCCAGCGTTTGATCTCCGGTTAATGCAATTTCCTGGCCATACTCTGGTAACGGATCAGGTATGAGGGTTTCTACCCCCAGAAGGTGGTGACTATCAAGATTGATCTTTTTGATATCACCCTCAGCAGTCACATAAACATGTTTTGCCCGCCAGCGATACATCCTGGGAGAATGGTTATGCGTATCAAAAATTTTATGAATTTCACCTTTTGGGATCTCCAGAGCCTCATAGTTCGTTGTTCGATCCAATGCCTCAGCCTGTTTCTCCAAAGCTTCTGGAATGCCTGGTTCAGGAGCGTCATCACTGCCAGCTGATGCTTCTTTAATAAAATCATTCATCAAATGGTTCGGCAGATCACTTATCTGATGCCAGAGTGCCGGACACAATTGAACCTCATTGGCGTTCCATGCCTCTAGCCGCCGATCAGTTTCCCGAAGATAAGGCTGGCAAGCCGGTGTTTTCAGCGTTTGTTCTTGCTCTTTCGTCAGGGGAAACACGCTATTAACGTCCACGCCCGTCTGGCTAAACCCATGATTAAACCAGCGCTGCTGCCAGTGTCGGTACAGTGACTGAGTGAGCATATCGTCTGACTGATCCGGCTTCAGGGAAAGACCGGATGCCTGCCACCTGGCCTGAGCTACCATCCTGATGATCTCCGTTCTGGCTTCTTCTTTACTCAGACGAGTCTTAATACAAATTTCATGGCGTTTCTCATCAATACTGTTGAGATCACCGCGTCCTACTACCCACGGACGATCAGTGTCCGATACCATTTGGTTGAACCAATGGCAAAGTCGATAATCAAGAGCGCTGTTACCCATGGCAAGAGCCAATGGTTCTGGTAGTTTCTCCAATGATATCTCCGCAGCCATCAGATAAAGCCGGTAGTGCTGATTGAGGCATCGATGAAGTCCTTCTTCGGTAAAATCGCCCCGCTGGATGACCTGGATTACGGCCCTGGCCACATTCTGTAAATCAAGGCTAGTGGGCTGCAACGGTAGTTTTTTCTGTTGCAGATAAGCCCTCAAACGACAATGTATCTCAGTCAGGTGTTCAGCGATGATTTTCCCCTGTGGGGTCTGTGGCAACACTTTCCCGGTAATGGTCTGCAATTCTTCCTGGCTGTACTGCCGGATGGGCAAATGCCGGAAGCGCCCTTTCAGCGCCGGTGATAAGGGTTTTCGTCCGCTGTACTCCGGTGGATTGATGGTGGCAAACAGGTGGAATCCGGGATGGGCATCACCGGCCAGAATATCGTTTAACTCACCTTCCAGATGCTGGCTGTCGATCAGATTCATTTCTGAAATAACCACAATGCCACCATGGACTTTTGCCGTCTGGATCGCTTTACACACTCTGTCCCAGGAACAATCACAGGCATTCAGGGTAAAGACCTTCGGCATGTATTCATCCTGTTGTTCGGCCTGCCGTTTGACGCTTTCAATCACCAGGTTCAGAGTGGCATCTTTACCCCGTCCGGCGGGGCCTTCAATCAGCGTCGCCTGACGACCGTCGTGTTTCCTGTTGAAATGATAAGCCTGCTGACACCGGTTTAAATCCTGTCCCAACCGTTGCACCAGTTCACACACTGCTGATCCGGAAGTGTCAAAGTCAGGTCGGGTTTGTTTGGTGACTGTTCTGAAGGTCTCCTGTATAGGCAGCAGGGTGCTCTGGTTATGAGCTTTGTCGCTCAGGGTGTTGACCGGTTGGTAACGGGCAGCAAACCAGATTTCCAGTGCTGTCAGGGCATCCTGATAACTCTCACTGATTTCGGGACCCAGTACATCCCGAAAACTTTGCTGGATCAAACCGTTCATTTGCTGATAGGTAACACTGTCGTTTACGGGTCGCGCACGATCCAGATACCAACCCACCCAACTGCAGATATCCGTTAAATCCCTGGGGGTAAACTCATGATCTGGCAAGAGTTCCTGATAATACTGCCAGAGCGTCATCACACTTTCGGTGGTCCTTTGTGTAAGGGTGTCTATTTGGCGGTCTGTAAGATGCCGCTGTAAATGCTTGACCAGAGCCGGTTCCACTACCCTGTCGCGTAGGAAAGCCCGGTCCAGGCGTGGGTAGTAAGCCTTGGTCACCTTCTCTTTCAGGGCCGGGTCGAGCTGGCGTCCGGCGTAATGATCCGGGTTGCCGGTGAGAATCACCCGGTGTTTTGAGCTGACCTTGACAGGATGGCCATTCACATAGATGCAGGGCTGCGTTTCCCATAAGCCGTTCAATGACGCCAGCAAGCCGGTTTTGGCCAGGTTGGCTTCATCCAGAACCAGTATTATGTATTCTCCGTTTTTGTCGGATTGAGTGTTGGCCCATGTCATCAGCGCCTGATTTTGCAGTTCCATAGAGCGGTCGCCATCGGCGTGCTCTTGCCACTGCCAGCGTTTCATCAGGGTTTGTTCGCTGTCCGATGGTCCAAGGGACATCACCGAAACCTGTCCTGAAGCCCTTGCCATCCTGGCAGAAAAGTAACTTTTGCCGGTGCCTGTTTCCCCCTGCAGGAATAGCACGGGAGAGTCTGCAAGCCGGTCATGGAGTCGGGATAAACGACGACTTTCACGATCCTTCTGATTCAGCGAACCGTGATAAAGATCCTGAGCCAGTGCTGACAGGAGCTGGTCAGCGGAACTCCGCCATACCAGTGATTCAGACAGTCGATTTTCTATACGTTCAATACGTTCTGCATCAGAATTCTCCGTTACATATTCTCCCCGGGCAATGTTAAAACAATCGGTGGCCAGAGATTGAATAGCGTCGGATCGGGTCTGCCCCGGGTGCAAAGATAACTGCCAGCCGGAAGCCAGTGCATCTTGCAAACGTTTAATCTGTATTTCTGGCCTGATAGTTAACGATTGATATGGCTTCGCTGCTGCCGGATCGACTTCCAGCTGAAAGGCTATAGCATCTCGTTGTTGTTCAGGCGCATGGGCAACGATCATGGTACAGAGTTGGTCGAGAGTTTCTTTTTCATTCCACCATGGTGGAAATGGATTTTCATAAGACAGTTGTAGTTCAGTTTCCTTAAAGACGGAAGGGTCAAATACTCTGGCCAGTGGCCACAGGTTCTGCTTCACAAACTCTCTATCGAGCCGTGGAGCACTGTTGATGATGGCAGTTAAACGATCCGGGTCCACCGAGGCAGTTTGACCCTCATCCGGCGTCTTATGAGCATCCGGCTTCTTATGGGCATCCGGCAGTAACCACCAACAGGCCACTTTCATAAAATCCCGTACGGACGGATTCTGCCGGGTGCCATGGGTGATCACGCTATTGATGGCCTTGCGCCAGTGGCAGGGCAGGAGCTGAGAGGACTGGTCAACCCGCTGTTCTCGCCGGGCAGCCATTATCAGGTTATTCAGCAACCCTTCGGTCAGTTCAGGCAGAGGGTTGCAGAGATTGCCAGGTACAGTTTCAAACGCTTCGTAAAGTTCGTAAAGTGTCTGTTCTGGCAGCCCGGCCCGTGGGATATCGTGTCTGGCCCCATTGCTATCCCAGATATCCACCTCAGGACATGGGTTGCCCGTGGCGATCATCGAACTGAACACTGAAGATGGGCTTTTCGCTGACTCAGGCCAGAGCAGGGTGACATGAGCTTTTGGGTAGGTCTGTAATTGACCATTGACCAACAGAGGTTGCCCAACAGCCAGAGGTTCCAGAAGTTGTTGAAGTGTTGGATTACTCTCCAGTCCCCGCAATACAACCGGCTTGCCAGAGGTTAATGCCTCCTGCAACTCACTTTGACGCCGTCCAAAATGCGCCTTTTTTACTGAGGTGACATGGAGATTATCAAATAGCTGACTGAGGCTGGTTTGTTCATTGACCTGAATCACCAAAGGTGATTCCAGATCATTGATCCAATGACTGGCCTGGGTTTGTTGCTGATACGTGATGGTCTTAAAAGCGGCCTGATCTCTCACTGAAAGCTCATGGTTTTCTGCCAATCCCAGGGCTTTCGGCTGCTGTTTTGAATGAGCCACCTGTAGTCGGGGTTCCAGGTCTGTGGTCTCACGAATTGCCTTTAGCGAGCCCAGTAAATAAAACCAGAGCGCCTCGGTAAGGGGTGACGTTATGGTGACCACACCCCCCGCCCGAACTTGTTCCAAGAGATTGATGTTGGGGACTGCACAGCCTTCCGGGGCAATGGCAATCGGGTTCAGCCATCCCGAAATATTACTTTGGTTAATGATGATCGGGGGGGCAGACGGGTGTTTTTTGTCGTCTTTTTTGTAAAGAGAGCAGGACAGGCTTTGGAACAGTGAATGAAGCTCGTCCTTTTCCACTGGCACTTGATAAAATTGAACATCGTCTGGTAACTGACAAATCTTCCCATTGCTCTCAAAGCGCTTTTGCGCCAGCATCTGCCGAATCGTCTGTTCAAAGGTCAGGTCCTGCCAGTTGGCTCCTTTCAGAATCACACGTTGTCCGGCCTTTAATGACTCAAGCCTGCCGGGAATGTGCCGGATTCGCCCCTGTTTATCCAATCCGGGGCCGCCCAGCAGTAAGTGTCGCCAATTACTGTGCAAGTGACAGTTAATAATAATGTCATTGTCGTCTATTTTTTTTTCCACTGAACTTTCGAAGCCGGGAAATTCAGCCAATACCCCTGGAACCTTGTTGATTTCATTCGCCCGGTCATTGCCGGTCTGCGGGTGGAACTGCCAGGTATTTCCCGGTCGATTAATTCGCCGCCAGAAATCAGCACCTGGTGCACCGTCGGCCTGGCCAACCGATGTCAACTGTGCAAGGTTTGCCAGAACCAGCAGAGCAACATGCTCTCCCAGGGGGCGTTTCATCTGACTGACTTTGTCGTAGAGACAGGGGGTATCCGGGTCCAGTAAATCGTTAAATTTCGGCAGCTCCTCACTGGTGAGCTTGCGGATATCCATCACCAGGGTGAGTGGCTGTGGACCTTCAAAGAGCTTGCCTGAACGCAGAGAGTGGCGACCATCGTCGGCAATGCTTAACCGGGTCACCAGATTAGCCTGTGAGAGGTCGTCAGGGTGGGAAATAAGGGTGAAATCCCGATGTTCATCATCAGTATGGGCCACTAAGAGCTGTCGAACCTGATCATCACTGGCAACAAAACGAAAATCGAAGGCATGAGGAGGCTTATCGAGCGAGGACTTTGCTGGGGATACAGCTCTCGCTTTGTCAGAAAACGTCACCGCAGGTAACGATGTCTTTAGTTTGCACGTTACATCAGGGCAGATTTCTACACCCTTTTCATTTGGCGGGGAGTCCGGCTTCACGCTCCCGGTCGGCACGCCACTCTCGAGAACGGGTTTGTTTGTTTTCTCATCAATACGACCATCCATAGCCAATACCTCCACGCAGTCATTTGCAGGACCAGGTTAAAACTGTTTGGTGGTTTGACCTTGAAATTGGATGGAAGTTCCCTACAGAGCTGACACCCCCCAGAAGTAAGTGGCTTTCCGCTCATTCGGGTAATCAGGAAAAAAATCTGCCTGGTTTTACATCAATGAGTCGTAAATCGAATTCAAATTTACACTGTTCAAAAACTCTTCGGCAATTTTTGTCAGCTCATCGGATCTGAGCACCAGAGCGTTACCGGCGTTGAGTGCCTGCCGTAAGTGAGTATCCCTGAGAGATTTCGCAAATGGGTCAGAGCTATCAATTTTATACATCATGGCATACAGCTCTTCTGGTGAGGATGGCTCATGAGCGCCATAGATGTCCAGATAGTCCTTTGGTGTGATGTGATCAATCATAGTAGCTTTGGCCCAGCAATACGTTAAGCCACCGGCTTTTGAGTGCGTCATTTCATACAGGTAATAACTGAAGGCTTGCTGAATCGCTTGCCGGTATTTGTACCTTAAACCATTCCAAAGCCTATAATCCTCAACTGCTAACCCATAGGGATTGAGTTTGATTTTTTCCGTTATCTGCTTCAAGTCCGGGCTGCTCTCAACTTTTCGATGAAACAGGACTCTGACTTTTTCCGCAATCACGGTCTTTCCCCAGGAAGGTTCCCCGAGGATAATCACTGGACGGTGGTTCGCCTTGCCAGAGCTCAACTTTGCAAACGCGGGGTGGTGCACCAGCATTCGTTCTATATTCGGAACTCCCTCGGGGTCGTCCGTCCAGGCGATCTGTAAAGACGACTGAATAATTTTATACGTAAGGAATGACGAAAACCCATCATGACAATGAGTCACGAACCAGGCTTCACCGTTTCTACTTTGGAAGCTTTTGTAAACCAACCGCCATGTCTGGCTATTTTTTTCTCTGGAAAATAACTTCCGGTACCATATTTTCAGAGCATGGGCGGCTTCAAACTTCACTTCATCGACGGCTTCCAGACGTACCAAAGTCTCATGGTGTATATCAGCAAGCCCTGTATAGAAGTCGTTGATTGGCGGTTGGTCCAGCCAACCCGATTTCAGGGTTTTACGGACAAATTGAATAACCGAAGGTCTGGTTAAGTCAATGTGCTTCAGTATGTCCAGAATTAAATGAAACCATTGCAGAGGGTTTGCTCCGCCCTGAACAATCATTTTTGAATGGAGTGACTTGAGTTGTTCTGTGACCTGATCTTCATCGCTGTTGGACAAGATTTCTTTTATTGCCTCCGACATTGGTTTACTCAAATTGTCTTCGTTGTAAGCCAAAAAAACGCTCCATATTACCCCGTAACCACTCGGTGTTTCTGTCTCCAGTGACTCCAGCATTGAGACGCCCATGACAAAACCGGTTAAGTTTTTTTCCTTCCAAAGGTTACGGACTATTTCGAAAATACTTAGATGGGTTTTTGGTAATGCACTCTTTGTCGCTAAAGCGTTGTTCAGTTCCATCAGGCTCATGCCACAAGCTTTAGCCAGAGTTTGCTGTTGTGTTAAATCAGCGCCTTTAAGGAATTCCTTCAGGAGACCCAGAGTCTTCTTTAACTCAGTGCTGGAAACAGTTCCTTTCGTATTCGGCTGGAAGGCAGGTGTGATTGTTGTTACCTGTGCGGGTCCCCCGTCCAAATCGACCGATTTCCAGGTTTGGCCTCCATCCTCGGAATACTCAGCAAAGCAGTGGATAAAGTTATCGATTAGCCGACATGGAATCCCGAAATAACGACAAAAAGCAATAAAAACAGTCACACGATGATGGCAGCTACCCTGTCGTTTTGTTACGAGGAATTCAAAAAAATTCTCATGACTCTCTGGTTGAATCTCACCGGAAAACTGTGTGCAATAGTCCGTGATCGCCCGAATGAGTTGTGTCTTGTCTTTGGCGTTTTTTATTGCCTGCAATGGCGCCTGTACTTCGGGTAGTTGTCGGCCAATGGTCTTAAACAGTTTGTCCAGTACGTTTTTCATGCCTTCTGAACAGTGGGTGTCAAACCATGTTGATCGTTCTTGCAGGGCTTCTTTAGTAAATGTTTTTTTACTCGCTACTCTGGATTGCACGACATAAGTCACTTGGATACTCTGGTTAGCTTTGGCCTCAGGGACAGACAGTGTGTGAAGCCCGGTATATCGATCCCGGACCAGGGTAAATGCCATATCAGGTTCTATACGCAGGGCCACGATATGGTCGTCAGGGTTCAGGCTGGGCAAGGCATATTGGCCGTTTTTTGATGAACAGCTAAAAGTCGCCAGCGCTTGATCGCTGGTTAATAGCACTGGTTGGTCCTGCCCTGGTAACCGTTCCGGTATGAGGGTTTCAACTCCATCAATGTCTTTATCATTGAGATCGATCTCTTTGACATCGCCTTTGGCAGTCACATAAATATCCCGTGCCAAGTGGCGATACAGACGAGAAGAATGGTAGCAATCAAAAATTTTATAATCGTCAAGCTGTGACTTCTCCTGGTATTCATAGTTCGTTGTCCGGTTCAATGCCGGAGCCTGTTTCTCGTGGACTTCCGGATCGTATTGTTCAGCAGCGTTATCAGTGGCAATAGTTGACGCTCTGTTAACAGGGTTCGACTGACCAATTATCTGATACCAGAACGCGGGCCTTAGTGGAAGCGCCCCGGAGCTCCTTGCGCT
This sequence comes from Endozoicomonas sp. ISHI1, assembly GCF_024606225.1. Lineage (GTDB taxonomy): Bacteria > Pseudomonadota > Gammaproteobacteria > Pseudomonadales > Endozoicomonadaceae > Endozoicomonas_A. Next base: position 95,806 of record NZ_JAGRPU010000013.1, read on the forward strand.
TATCCGCTGATCAGCCTCCTGAAGGCAGGGCTGATAAGTCGATATTTTCAGCGTTTGCTCCTGCTCTTTCGTCAGTGGAAACACGCTATTAACGTCCACTCCCGTATGGCCAAACTCATGATCAAACCATCGTCGCTGCCAGTGTCCGTAGAGTGCCCTGGTGAGCATATCATCCGACTGATCCGGCTTCAGGGAAAGGCCGGATGCCTGCCATCTGGCCTGAGCTACCATCCTGATTATTTCCGTTCTGGCTTCTTCTTCAGTCAGACGAGTCTCGACACGAATTTCATGGCGTTTCTCATCAATACTGTTGAGATCACTGCGTCGTATCACCCACGGACGCTCAATGTCCGATACCATGTGGTTGAACCAATCCCAAAGTTGATAATCAAAAGCGCTTTTACTCGTGGCAAGTGCCGATGACTTTGGTAGTGCCCCCAGAGAGATCCCGGCGGCCATCAGATAAAGCCGGTAATGTTGATTGAGGCACTGATGAAGTCCGTCTTTGGTAAAATCGCCCCCTTGGACGATGGCCCGGGCCGCATTTTGTAGATCAAGACTGGTTGGCTGCAATGGTAAGTTTTGCCTTTGCAGGCAGGCCCTCAAACGACAATGTTGCTCAGTCAGCCATTCAGCCACGATTTTCCCGTGCCAGGTCTGTGGCAACACTTTCTCAGCAATGGCACGCAATTCTGCCGGGTTGTACTGCCGGATGGGTATATGTCGAAAACGCCCTTTCAGTGCCGGTGATAACGGTTTTCGCCCGCTATACTCCGGTGGGTTGATGGTGGCAAACAGGTGGAATCCCGGATGAGCGTCACCGGCCAGAATATCGTTCAACTCACCTTCCAGGTGCTGACTGTCGATCAGATTCATTTCCGAGATGACCACGATGCCGCCATCCGCTTTTGCCGTCTGAATTTTTTCACACACTTTGTCCCAGGAGCAATCACAGGCATTCAGGGCAAAGACCTCTGGCATGGATTCTCCTTGTTGCCCGGCCTGTCGTTTGACACTTTCAATCATCAGATTCAGAGTGGCATCTTTACCCCGTCCGGCGGGGCCTTCAATCAGCGTCGCCTGACGACCGTCGTGTTTCCTGCCGAGATGATAAGCCTGCTGACACCGGCTTAAATCCTGTCCAAGCCGTTGCACCAGCTCAGTGACTGCCGATCCGGAGGTGTCAAATTCAGGTCGGGTTCGTTCGGTGAATTCTTTGAAGGCCTGCTGCATAGGGTGCAGGGTGGTCTGGTTATGAACTCTGTCGCTCAGGGTGCTGTCCGAGTGGTAACGGGCAGCAAACCAGATTTCCAATGCTATCAGGGCATCTTGGTGAGTTTCGCTGATTTCGGGCTCCAGCACATCCCGGAAACTTTGCTGGATCAAACCGTTCATTTGCTTATAGGTAACACTGTCGCTTACCGTTAGCGCACGATCCAGATACCAACCTACCCAACTGCAGATATCCGTTAAATCCCTGGGAGTGAACTCATGCTCTGGCAACAGTTCCTGATAATACTGCCAGAGTGTCATTACACTTTCGGTGGTGCTTTGTGCAAGGGTGTCTATTTGGCGGTCTGGAAGATGCCGCTGTAACTGCTTGACCAGAGCCGGTTCTACTACCCTGTCCCGAAGGAAGGCCCGGTCTAAAGGTGGGTAGTAAGCCCTGGGCAGTTTCTCTTTCAGGGCCGGGTCCAGATGGCGCCCGGCATAATGATCCGGGTTACCGGTGAGAATCACCCGGTGTTTTGAGCTGACCTTGACAGGGTGGCCATTCACATAGATATAGGGTTTCGGTTCCCATAAGCCGTTTAATGACGCCAGCAATCCGGTTTTGGCGAGATTGGCTTCATCCAGCACCAGGGTAACGTACTCGCCGTCTATGTCGGACGGGGTACTAGCCCATTCCATCAGGGCCCGGTTTTGCTGTTTCATAGAGCGGTCGCCACTGGTGTGCTCTTGCCACTGCCAGCGTTTCATGAGGGTTTGTTCGCTGTCAGAAGGTCCAAGGGATATCACCACAGCCTGTCCTGAGGCCTTCGCCATTCTGGCAGAAAAGTAACTTTTTCCAGTGCCGGTTTCCCCCTGCAGGAATAGAACGGGAGAGTCCGCCAACCGGTCATGGAGTCGGGACAATCGACGGTTTTCACGATCCTTCTGACTCATCTCGCCGTAATAAAGATCATGGGCCAATGCTGACAGTGGCTTATCAGCGGAACCCTGCCATTCCAGTGATTGAGACAGTCGGTTTTCTATGCGTTCAATGCATTCTGCGTCGGAATTCCCTGTTTTGGCCATGTGAAAACAATCGGTGGCCAGAGATTGAATGGCATCGGATCGGGTCTGCCCTGATGACAGAGGTAAATGCCAGCCAGAAGCCAGTGCATCTTGTATACGTTTGATCTGTCTTGATGGTCTGATGGCTAACGTTTGATATTGTTCTGCTGCCGCTGGATCAACTGCCAACTGATGCGCTATTGCCTGTCGTTGTCGTTCCGGCGAGTGGGCAACGATCGCGGCACAGAGCTCATCCAGAGATTTTTCAGTCGACAAAAATGGAAAGGGTTTTTCATAGGACAGTTTTAATACTCTGAATTGAGTCTCGTTAAAGGCTGCCGGGTCAAAGGCTCTGGCCAGTGGCCATGGGTTCTGCTGCACAAACGCTCTGTCCAACTGCGGGGTACTATTAATGATGTCATTTAACCGATCCGGGTCCACTGAGGCAGTTTGCTCCTCATCCGGCTTTTTATCAGCATCCGGCAGTAACTGCCAACAGGCTACTTTCATAAAATCACGCACTGACGGATTCTGCCGGGTGCCATGGGTGATGACGCTATTGATGGCCTTACGCCAGTGGCGGGGCAGGAGCTGTGGGGACTGGTCAACCTGCTGTGCTCGCCGGGCGGCCAGTATCAGGTTATTCAGTAACCCTTCGTTCAGTTCAGGCAGAGGGTTGCAAAGGTCGCCGGGTACAGTTTCAAACGCTTTGTATAGTTTGTGAAGTGCCTTTTCTGGCAGCCCGGCCCGGGGGATATCGTACCTGACTCCATTGATACCCCAGATATCTACCTCAGGACATGGGGTGCCCGTGGCGACCATCGAACTGAATACGCTAGATGGGCTTTTCGCAGACTCAGGCAAAAGCAGGGTGACATGGGCTTTTGGGTAGGCCTGTAGGTGACCATTGACCAACAAAGGTTGCCCAATAGCCAGGGGTTCCAGAAGTTGTTGAAGTGTTGGATTACTTTCGAGACCCCGCAATACAACCGGCTTGCCAGAGGCTAATGCCTCTTGCAACTCACTCTGACTCCGGCCAAAGTGCGCCTTTTGTTCTGAGGTGACATGGATATTATCAAATAGCTGACTGAGGCTGGTTTGTTCATTGACCTGAATCACCAAAGGTGATTCCAGATCATTGATCCAATGACTGGCCTGAGCTTGTTGCTGATACGTGATGGTCTTAAAGACGGCCTGATCTCTCACTGAGTGCTCATCGTTTTCTGCCAGTCCCAGGGCTTTCGGCTGCTGTTTTGAGTGAGCCACCTGAAGTCGGGGCTTCAGGCCTGTGGTCTCGCGCATCGTCTGCAGTGAACCCAGTAAACAAAACCAGTGTGCCTCGGTGAGAGGAGACGTTATTGTGACAGCACCACCCGCCCGAACTTGTTCCAACAGACAGGTGTTAGGGACTGCATAGCCTTCCGGGGTAATGGCAATCGGGTTCAGCCATTGGGAAATATTACTCTCGTTAATGATAATCGGGTTGCCTGATGCGTTACCAGAGTGGGATAAGGAGTGGGACAGGCTTTGGAACATTGAATGAAGCTCGTCCTTCCCTACCGGCATTTGATAAAACTGAACATCGTCGGGTAACTGACAGAGTTTGCCATTGCTCTCAAAGCTCTTTTGCGCCAGCATCTGTCGAATCGCCTGTTCAAAGGCCAGATCCTGCCAGTTGGCGCCTTTCAGAATCACCCGTTGCCCGGCCTTTAACGACTCAAGCCTGCCGGGAATGTGCCGAATTCGCCCCTGTTTATCCACTCCGGGGCCGCCCAGTAGCAGCTGTCGCCAGTTACTGTGCAAGTGACAGTCAATAACAACGGTATTGTCGTCATCCGAAGCACTCCCGGCACTGGGGAGTTCAGCCAATACCTGAGGAACCTTGTTGATGTTCATCGCCTGGCTATTGCCGGTCTGTGAGTCGAACTGCCAGCTATTTCCCGGTCGATTGATTCGCCGCCAGAAATCAGCGCCCGGAGCGTTATCAGTCTGGCCAACCGATGCCAACTGTGCAGGGTTTGCCAGAACCAGCAGAGCAACATGCTCTCCCAGGGGGCGTTTCTTCTGGCTGACTTTGTCGTACAGAGAGGGGTTGTCAGGGTCCAGCAGATCGTTAAATTTTGGCAGCTCCTCACTGGTGAGCTTGCGGATATCCATTACCAAAGTGAGTGGCTGTGACCCTTCAAACAGCTTCCCTGAACGCAGAGTGTGGCAACCATCTTCAGAAATGCTCAACCGGCTCACCAGATTAGCCTGTGAGAGGTCGTCAGGGTGGGAAATAAGGGTGACATCCCGATGTTCAGCACCGGTTTGGGCTACTAAAAGCTGCCGAACTTCATCATCACTGGCGACAAAACGAAAATCGAAAGAATGAGAGGCTCCGGGAAGCGAGGAATCCGTCGAGGATACGGTTCTCGCCCTGTCAGGCAACGTCATCGTAAGCGACGATCTATTGAGTTTGGAAGTGACACCAGAGCAGATAGCTTCAATCTTTGCCGGTGGAGCCAGCTTTGCTTCCCTTGCTGCCGACACACCCGTATTAAGCACAGGCCCACTTGATTGCTCACTAATCCGACCATCCATAGTCAATCTCCCTTCTGTGATCTGAAGTACTGCATTGAAACTCTTGAATGATTTGACCTTCAGGTAGGACAGAAGTTCCGTTTGGACAGTGAGCCGTCACTATTAAGGGAAGTCAAGTATCCAACGACTCACACAACGAATTCAAATTCATGCTGTTCAAAAACTCTTCGACAATCATTGTCAAATCATTGGATGTCAGTATGAGAGCGTCACTGGCGTTTTGTGCCTCCCTTAAGTAGTCATCGTTAAATGAGTTCTGAAAACGGGGAGAGCTACAAATTTCAAACATCATGGTATACAGCTCACCTGCTGAGGATGGATCGTGGGCGCCATACTTGTATACGTCAACATCGCCCCAACAATACGTTAAACAACCGCCTTTCGAGTGTGTCACTTCATACAGGTAATGACAGAAGGCCTGCTGAATCGCTTTCTCGCATTTCTGTTTTAAACTATCTAAAAGTCTTTTGTCCTCATCGGATGCTTCGAGGGACTCTGGTTTGATTTTTTCCAATAACGGCTTCAGAGACGGGCTATCCTCAACTTTTCTTTTAAGCAGAGCTTCGACCTTTTCATTCATTTCTCTGCAGAACCAGAAAGGTGGCCCCAGGATAATCACCGGACGGTGGTTCGCCTTGCCCGAGTTTGACTGCACAAACGCGGGATGGTGCACTAACATTCGCTCTATATTGGGAATACCCTCAGGTTCGTCTGTCCAGGTGCTCTGCAAAGAGGAGCGGAGCATTTTATCTTCAAGGAGTGTCGAAAACCCATCATGACAATGAGTGACGAAAAAGGCATTACTTATTTCCCATTGGTAGCGCCGATAAGCTGATCGCCATATCTGGCTATTTTTTTCCTTGGACAATAGTCCCGTGTACCACATTTTCAGGCAATGGGTGGCTTTAACCTTCAGTTCATCAATGCTTTCCAGACGCGACAACAGCTCATGGTGTTGAATGGCCTCAATGATAAGCCTTTGATAAGTCGGCAGTGGATCCAGCCAACCCGATTCCAGGGCTTTATGGGCAAAGCGAATAACCGAGGGCCTGGTCAAGTCACTCTCTGTCAATATATCCTCTATTGAACTCAACCAATGCAGAGCACTGTTTCTTTCTCCGCTTTGGACAACCCTTTTTGAATGCAATGACTTAAGTGGTTCAGTAACCTGGTCTTCATCACTATTGGCCAGTATTTGTGTTACTACCTTCGACATCGGTCTACAGACAGGGCTGTTACGCTCAAGCACAGTACCGATCAATTGCTTCTCACGATAGCTCAATGTTTCTGCCTCCAGTAACATTGAGACACCCACGGAAAAACCGGGTAAATCTCCTCTCTCCCACAGTCTCCTTATCATCAGGTAAGTACTTGGTTTGATTTTTGGCAATGAGCTGTCTGTCTCAAGCGCGTTGTTCAATTCCTCAAGGCTGATACCACTGGCCTCAGCCAGAGCTTGCTGTTGTGCTAAATCAGCCCCTTTCAGGAGATCCCTGATCTTCTTTGACTGGGTGCCGGAGCCACTGACCCTTCTGGAGAGCTGGAAGTCAGATAGAATTTCTGTTGCCTCGACAGGGGCACCGCCCAAATCGACTGACACCCAGGTTTGGCCTCTATCCACAGAACACTCTGCAAAGGCGTGGGTACGGTTAGAAATTTGCCGACATGGAATGCCAAAATAACGGCAAAAAGCGATAAACACAGGTACACGATGGCGGCAGCTCCCTTGCCGCTGTGTGACGAGGAATTTAAAGAAATTGCCACTACTCTCTGGTTGAGCATTACCAGAAAACGTTCGGCAATAGTTCGCGATCGCCTTAATGCGTTGCACCGTGTTTTTAGCGTTTTGTATTGCCTCCAAAGGCACCTGTAGCTCAGTTGGTTGTTGGCCAATGGTCTCAAACAGACTCTTCAGTACTGCTTTCGTACCTTCCGAACAGCGGGCGTCAAAACGTGTTGTATGTGCTGGTCGGACTTCTCTGGCAGGTGTTTTTTTGTCCGCATCTGCGGGTTCTACGACATAAGCAACCTGAATACACTGTTGGGGTCTGGCTTCTGGAATAGACAGTGTGTGTAGCCCGGTATAGCGATCCCTGACCAAGGTAAATGATAAACCGGATTCTATGCGCAGGGCCACGATATAGTCGTTAGCCGTCAGGCTGGGCAATGTATATTGACCATTGTGGGATGAGATATTCAGGGTCGCCAGCGTTTGATCTCTGGCTAATGTCAGTTCCTGGTCACGTCCTGGCAACTGGGCAGGTACGAGGACTTCCGCCCCCAGCATGTATCGATCATTAATATTGATCAGTTTGATATGGCCCTCAGCAGACACATAAACATCCTCTGCCCACCACCGATAAATCCCGGGAAAATGGTTCGGCCAATCAAAAATTACATAGTCGTTAATTTTTGGTTTTTCCTCGCTCTCATAGCCGGTTTCCTGGTCCAATGCCGGAGCCTCTTTCTCGAGGACTTCGGGGATGTATTGTTCAGGGGCGTTATCAGTGTCAACCGCTGACGCTTCGTTAATATAATCGTCAACCAGATGGTTCAGCAGATCACTCAGCTGATGCCAGAACGCAGGCCACAATTGAACCGCGCCGAAGTTCCATGCACTTATTCGCGCATCAGCCTCCCGGAGATAAGTCTGGTTAGCTGATATTTTCAGCGTTTCTTCCTCTTCTTCCGTCAGGAAAAATACGTCACTGGCTTCGACTCCCGTCTGGCCGAACTCATGATCAAACCAGCGCTGCTGCCAGTGTCGGTAAAGTGCCTGGGTAAGTATATCGTCCGACAGATCCGGCTTCAGGGAAAGACCGGATGCCTGCCACCTGGCTTGAGCCACCCTCTTGATAATTTCTGTTCTGGCTTCCTCGTCACTCAGACGAGTGTTGATACGAATTTCATGTCGTTTTTCATCGATACTGTTGAGATCACTGCGTCGTATTAACCATGGACGATCCTTGCCCGATACCGTTTGGCTGAACCACTTGCAAAGTCCAGAATCAAGCTCGTCTTTACTCACGGCAAGAGCCGATGACTCGGGCAGTTTCTCCAACGATATCTTTGCAGCCATCAGATAAAGCCGGTAGTGCTGATTGAGGCATTGATGAAGCCCTTCTTCGGTAAAATCGCCCCCTCGGATGACGGCCCTGGCCACATTCTGTAAATCAAGACTGGTCGGCTGCAACGGCAGTTTTTTCTGCTGCAGGCAGGCCCTCAAAAGACAATGTTTTTTAGTCAGCTGTTCAGCCAGGATTTTCCCCTGCGGGTTGTCTGGCAACACTTTCTCTGCAATGGCCTGCAACTCTGCCGGGTTGTACTGCCGGATGGGTAAATGCCGGAAACGGCCTTTGAGCGCCGGTGATAAGGGTTTTCGCCCGCTGTACTTGGGTGGGTTGATGGTGGCAAACAGGTGAAATCCGGGATGAGCATCACCGGCCAGAATATCATTCAACTCACCTTCCAGGTGCTGGCTGTCGATCAGATTCATTTCTGAGATGACCACGATTACGCCATGCACTTTTGCCGTCTGGATCTTTTCACACACTTTGTCCCAGGAGCAATCACAGGCATTCAGGAGAAAGACCTCTGGCATGGATTCTCCCCGTTGCTCAGCCTGCCGTTTGACGCTTTCAATCACCAGATTCAGAGTGGCATCCTTACCCCGTCCAGCCGGGCCTTCAATCAGCGTCGCCTGACGGCCGTCGTGTTTCCTGTCAAGATGGTAAGCCTGCTGACAGCGGCTCAAATCCTGTCCAAGTCTTTGCACCAGCTGATGGACTGCTGATCCGGAAGTATCAAAGTCAGGTCGGGTTTTTTCGGTGAATTCTTTGAAGGCCTGCTTTATAGGGTACAGGGTGGTCTGGTTACGAACTTTGTCGCTCAGTGTGTTGTCCGGTTCGTAACGAGCAGCAAACCAGATCTCCAGAGCTGTCAGGGCATCCTGATAAGTTTCGCTGATTTCGGGACCCAGCACATCCTGAAAACTTTGCTGGATCAAACCGTTTATTTGTCTACCCGTAACAGTGTCGTTTACGCGCAGCGCACGATCCAGATACCAACCCAACCAACTGCAGATATCGGTCAAATCCCTGGGGGTAAACTCGTGCTCTGGCAACAGTTCCTGATAATATTGCCACAGCGTCATCACACATTCGGTGGCACTGTGTGCAATGTCGTTTATTTGAGGCTCCGGCAAATGCCGTTGTAACTGCCTGGCCAGAGCCGGTTCTACCACTCTGTCGCTAAGGAAAGCACGGTCTAGGCGGGGATAATAAGCTCTGGGCAGTTTCTCTTTCAGGGCCGGGTCCAGCTGGCGTCCGGCGTAATAATCCGGATTGCCGGTGAGAATCACCCGGTGTTTAGAGCTGACCTTGACAGGGTGCCCACTGACATAAATGCAGGGTTCTTTCGGTTCCCATAAGCCGTTCAAAGACGCCAGCAGTCCGGTTTTGGCCAGGTTGGCTTCATCCAGAATCAGGGTGACATATTCTCCGTCATTGTCGTGTGATGTCCTGGCCCATTCCATCAGCGCCCGGTTTTGCAGTTCCATAGAGCGATCGCTATCACCATGTTTATGCCATTGCCAGCGTTTCATCAGAGTCTGTTCGCTGTCAGAAGGCCCAAGGGAAATCACCGAAGCCTGTCCTGAAGCCTTCGCCATTCTGGCAGAAAAATAACTTTTCCCGGTGCCGGTTTCCCCCTGCAGGAATATAACGGGAGAGTCCACAAGTCGATCATGGAGTCGGGATAATCGACGGCTTTCACGATCCTGCTGACTCATCTCGCCGTGATAAAGATCCCGAGCCAGTGCTAACAAGGGTTTATCGGTGGAGCCCGTCCATTCCAGTGATTCAGACAGTCGATTTGCTATGTATTCAATGCCTGCTGCTTCAGAATTTGCTGTTCTGGCAATATAAAAACAATCGGTGGTCAGAGCGAGAATAGTATCGGATCGGGTTTGCCCTGATGGCAAAGGTAAGTGCCAGCCAGAAGTCAGTGCATCTTCCACACGTTTAATCTGTCCTGATGGCCTGATAGCTAAATGTTGATATGGCTCTGTTGCTGCCGGATCGACTGCCAACTGATACGCTATTGCCGCTCGTTGCTGTTCAGGCGCTTGGGCCACGATCATGGCACAGAGTCTGTCCAGAGATTCTTTTTCAGTCGCCCGTGAAAATGGACTTGCATAAGACAGTTGTAATTCTTCATTAAATAATGATGGCTCAAAGGCTCTGGCCAGTGGCCAAAGGTTCTGCTTCACAAATTCTCTATCCAACCGCAGGGCACTATTGATGATGGCATTTAACCGATCCGGGTCTGCCGAGGCGGTTTGAACATCATCGGGCATTAACTGCCAACAGGCCACTTTCATAAAATCCCGCACTGACTGATTCTGCCGGGTACCATGGGTGATGACGCTGTTGATGCCCTTGCGCCAGTGACGGGGCAGGAGCTGTGGGGACTGGTCAACCTGCTGTGCTCGCCGGGCAGCGAGTATCAGGTTATTTAACAACCCTTCGGTCATTTCAGGCAGAGGGTTACAAAGGTGGGGAGGTACCGTTTTAAACGCTTCGTACAGTATGTGAAGTGCTTGTTCTGGCAGCTCAGTCCGGGGGATATCATGCCTGTCCCCACTGATATCCCAGATATCAATCGCAGGACACGGCTTACCCGTGGCGATCATCGAACTCCATACCGAAGACGGGCTTTTTGCAGACTCTGGCCAGAGTAGGGTGACATGAGCTTTCGGGTAGGTCTGTAATTGACCATTGACCAACAGTGGTTGCCCGACAGCCAGAGGTTCCAGAAGCTGCTGAAGTATTGGGTTACTTTCCAGCCCCCTCAGTACAACCGGCTTGCCAGAGGTTAATGCTTTCTGCAACTGACTCTGACGTCGTTCAAAATGTGCCTTTTGTTCTGAGATGATATGGATATTATCAAATAGCTGACTGAGGCTGGTCTGTTCATTGACCTGAATCACCAAAGGTGCTTGCTGGCGATTGATCCAATGACTGGCCTGAGCGGTTTGCTGATACGTGACGGTAATAAAGTCGGCGTGAATTCCAATTGAGTGCTCATCGTTTTCTGCCAATCCCAGGGCTTCCGGCTGCTGATTGGTATGGGCAACCCGAAGTCGGGACTCCAGACCTGTGGTCTCGCGAATTGTCTGCAGTGAACCCAGTAAACAAAACCAGAGCGCCTCGGTGAGGGGAGATGTCACAGTGACTTCACCACCCGCCCGAACTTGTTCCAACAGACAGGTGTTTGGGACTGCATAACCTTCCGGGGCAATGGCAATCGGATTCAGCCATTCACTGATATTACTCTGGTTAATGATGATCGGGTTTCCTGATGCGTTACCAGAGTGGGATAAGGAGTGGGACAGGCTTTGGAACATTGAATGAAGCTCGTCCTTCCCTACCGGCATTTGATAAAACTGAACATCGTCGGCTAACCGACAGATCTTGCCATTGCTCTCAAAACACTTTTGCGCCAGCATCAGTCGAATCGCCTGTTCAAAGGCCAGATCCTGCCAGTTGGCTCCTTTCAGAATCACCCGTTGTCCGGCCCTTAATGACTCGAGCCTGCCGGGGATATGCTGGATTCGCCCCTGCTTATCCACTCCGGGGCCGCCCAGCAGCAATTGTCGCCAGTTACTGTGCAAGTGGCAGTCAATAACAACGGTATTGTCATCATCCGTAGCACTCCCGGTAGCACTGGCGGCACTGGGGAGTTCAGCCAATACCCGGGGAACCTTGTTGATGTCCATCAATGGGTCATCGCCGGTCTGTGGGTCGAACTGCCAGGTATTTCCGGGTCGATTAATTCGGCGCCAGAAATCAGCACCCGGCGCGTCGTCACTCCGGTCAACGGATGTCAACTGTGCCGGGTTTGCCAAAACCAGCAGCGTGACATGCTCACCCAGGGGACGTTTCTTCTGGCTGACTTTGTCGTACAGAGAGGGGTTGTTCGGGTCCAGTAGATCGTTAAATTTTGGCAGCTCCTCACTGGTGAGCTTGCGTATATCCATCACCAGAGTGAGTGGCTGTGGCCCTTCAAACAGCTTGCCTGAACGCAGAACATGGCACCCCTCTTCAGAAATGCTCAACCGGCTGACCAGATTAGCCTGTGAGAGGTCATCGGGGTGGGAAATAAGGGTGACATCCCGGTGTCCATCGCCGGTCTGGGCCACTAAAAGCCGTCGAATTTCATCATCACTGGCGACAAAACGAAAATCAAAGGAACAAGAAGCCCTGCGGAGCGAGGAATTTCCTGAGGATACCGTTCTCTCCTTGTCAGGCAACGTCATCGGACGTCTTGATCTATTGATTTCGGGAGTCACGTCAGAGCAGGTTATAACATTCTTTTTTGACGATAACTCCAGTTTCGCTACCGTGGCTGATACGCCAGTGTCAGGAACGGGTTTCTTTACTTCTCTGTCAATCCGACCATCCATTGTCAACTTCTCTCCTGTCATCTGAAGAACTGCATTGAAAGTGCTTGATTATATGACCTTCAGACAGGATGAAAGTTTCATTTGGATTGATACCCGTAGCCGTTGAAAGAATCACGCAAAAAACGACTCATAAAGCGAATTCAAATTCACGCTGTTCAAAAACTCTTCGGCAATTTTTGTCAGCTCAGCGGATTTGAGCACCAGAGCATTAGTGGCGTTGTGTGCCTGTCTTAAGTAAGCACCATTAACGCATTCCTGAAACCAGGAAGGGCTATCAATTAAATACATCATGTCATACAGCTGTTCCGGTGAGGATGGGTGACGAGCCCCAAAGTTGTTAGTGAAGTAATAGCCAGTAGTCCTGATGTTAGCGTCGGCCCAACAATACGTTAAGCAACCGCCTTTCGAATGCGTCACTTCATACAGGTAATGACAGAAGGCCCGCTGAAGCGCTTGCTCGTATCTGTCTATTAAAGCATTTAAAAGCTGAAGATCCTGCTCTGACGCCCGAAAGGACTTTTCCAATAAATCCTTCAAAAACAGGTCATAATCAGCATTTATTTGCAACAGAGCATCGACCTTTTTATTAATCACTGTGGTGTCCCAGGAAACTTGCCCAAGGATAATGACCGGACGGTGGCTTGCCTTGCCCGAGACTAACTTCGGAAACGCAGGGTGGTGTGCCAGCATTCGTTCTATATTCGGAATGCCCTCAGGATCGAACGTCCAGGTGTTCTGTAAAGATCGATTGACAATTTTATCTTCAAAGAATTGCGAAAACCCATCATGACAATGAGTGACGAGTATGGAACTACCTTTAGTCTTTTGGAAGTTTCTACTAGCCAACTTCCATACACAATTATTTTTTTCCCTGGAAAATAATTTCGTATAACAGTTTTTCAGGCAATCAGCGGCTTTAACCTTCAGTTCACAGACCCCTTCCAGGCGCACCAATAGCTGATGAAGTTTATCGAATCCCATCATTTGGCACTGATAGTTCTGCACTGGATCCAGCCAACCCAATTCCATGGCATTAAGGGCAAAGCGGATAACCGAAGGCTTGGCCAAGTCAATGTCTTGCAGTATGTCCACCGTTGAAAGCAGCCACTTGTCAGCGTTTGCTTCGGCCTGATCATTTATTTTTGAACGGAGTGACTTGAGTAGTTTAATGACCTGATATTCATCACCGTCGGACAATATTTGATTTACTGCCAGCGACATCTGTTCAAAATCTATCTTGAGGTCGGTCAATGCTTTTGTTCCCAATGCCTCTATGATTGAGGTTCCCATGTGAAAACTGGTTAAATTGTTTTCCTTCCAAAGGTTCCTGACCATTTCGGAAATACTTAGATTCGTCTCTGGTAATGCACTGTTTTTCTCAAGGGTTTTGTTCAGTTCCTCCAGGCTCATGCCACAGGCTTTAGCCAGAGTTTGCTGCTCTGCCAAGTCAGCCCCTTTCAGAAGAGCCTTCAGGAGAGCCTTAATCTTCTTGGAGTCACTGCTGGAACCAGCGACCTTTCTGGTGGGCCGGAAATTAGATGTGATTTTTGTTTTCTCTATAGGCGCCCCACCTAAATCCACTGATTTCCAGGTTTGGCCTCCATCCGGGGAATACTCGGCAAAGCTGTGGATAGCGTTGCCAATTTCTCGAGAGGGAATCCCAAAATAACGACAAAAAGCAATAAAAACAGGCACACGATGACGACAGCTACCCTGCCGCTTTGTTACGAGGAATGCAAAGAAATTTTTATTGCGCTCTGGTTGTGTCCCACCGGAAAAGTGTTTGCAATATTCTGTGATCGCCTTAATTCGTTGCTCCACGCTTTCAGGTTGTTTTATTGACTGCAAAAGCATCTTTACTTCGGGTGAGTGTTGGTCATCGTGGTCAAAGGTCTTAAACAGTTTGTCCAGTACTGTTTTCATACCCTCTGAGCAGCGGTTGTCAAAATGTTTTGATCCTTCTGGCCGGGCTTCTTTAGCAGGTATTTTTTTGACCGGTTCTCTCGGTTCTACGACATAAGTCACGTGAATGCGCTGGTTGTCCCGGACCTCCTTAATCAACAGTGTGTGAAGCCCGGTATATTGGTTCCTGATCAGGGTAAATGGCACATCGGGTTCTATGCGCAGTGCCACGATATAGTCGTTCGGTCTCAGGCTGGGCAATGCATACTGGCCATTGTTTGATGACCAGCTAAAGGTCGCCAGCGTTTGATCGCTGGCTAGTGGCACTGGCTGATCCTGCCTTGGTAACACGGCCGGTATGAGGGTTTCGACCCCATCAATGTTTTTATCACTAAGATCGATCTGTTTGATATCGCCCCTGGCAGACACATAAATATCCTTTGCCCACCATCGATACATATGGGAAGAAAAGTCCTGAGTATCAAAAATTTTATAATCGTTAAGTTGTAGCTTCTCCCGGCATTCATAGTCCGTACTCTGGTCCAATGCCGGAGCCTCTTTCTCGTGGACTTCCGGATCGTATGGTTCAGGAGCGTTATCACCGCCAGCAGCTGACCCTTTGTTAATACTACTGTCAACCCGATGGTTCTCCAGAGCACTTATCTGATGACAAATCTGATGCCAAAACGCAGGCCATAGTTGAACGTCACGGGCATTCCATGCGTCTATCCGCTGATCAGTCTTCTGAAGATAAGGCTGGGAAGCGGTTAATTTCAGTGTTTGTTCCTGTTCTTTCGTCAGGGGAAACACGCTATTAGCATCCACGCTCATCGGGCCAAACTCACGATCAAACCAGCGTTGCTGCCAGTGTCGGTAAAGTGCCTGAGTGAGAATGTTGTCTGACTGATCCGGTTTGAGGGAAAGACCGGATGCCTGCCAACGGCCCTGAGCCAGTCTCTTGATGATTTCGGTTCTGGCTTCCTCTTCATTCAGATCAGCCTTGATACAAATTTTATGGCGTTTTTCATCCAGACTGTTGAAATCATCGCGTCGTATCAACCACGGACGATCAATGCCCGATACCGTCTGGTTGAACCAATGGCAGAGTCCGGAATCAAGCTCACCGTTGTTGACGGTAAGAGCCGATGACTCTGGTAGTTCCTCCAGTGATTTCCTGGCGGCCATGAGGTAAAGCCGGTAGTGCTGATTGAGGCATTGCTGTAGTCCTTCTTCGGTAAAATCACCCCCTCTGATAACAGCCCTGGCGACATTCTGTAAATCGAGACTGGTCGGCTGCAACGGCAGGTTTTTCTGTTGCAGATAAGCCCTCAAACGACAATGTTGCATAGTCAGTTGTTCAGCGATGATTTTCCCCTGTTGGGTCTCTGGCAACACTTTCCTGGCAATGGCCTGCAATTCTGACGGACTGTACTGCCGGATGGGCAAATGACGAAAACGTCCTTTCAGCGCCGGTGATAACGGTTTTCGCCCGCTGTACTGCGGTGGGTTGATGGTGGCAAACAGGTGGAAGCCCGGGTGGGCGTCACCGGCCAGAATGTCGTTTAACTCACCTTCCAGATGCTGACTGTCGATCAAATTCATTTCTGAAATCACTACGATGCCGCCATGTACTTTTGCCGTCTGGATCTTTTCACACACTTTGTCCCAGGAACAATCACAGGCATTCAGGGGAAAGACCTCCGGCATGTATTCTTCCTGTTGTTCAGCCTGCCATTTGATGCTTTCAATCACCAGGTTCAGCGTGGCATCCTTACCCCGTCCGGCGGGGCCTTCAATCAGCGTCGCCTGACGACCGTCGTGTTTCCTGTTGAAATGATAAGCCTGCTGACAGCGGCTTAAATCCTGTCCAAGTCGTTGCACCAGCTCATGGACTGCCGATCCGGAAGTATCAAAGTCAGGTCGGGTTTGTTCGGTGAACGTTCTGAAGGTCTGCTCTATATCCAGCTGGGTCTGGTTATGAACTTTGTTGCCCAGGGTTTTGTCCGGTTTGTAACGGGCAGCAAACCAGATTTCCAGTGCTGACAGGGCATCCTGATAAGTCTCGCTGATTTCGGGAGCCAATACATCCCGAAAACTTTGCTGGATCAAACCGTTCATTTGTCTAAGGGTAACATTGTCGTTTATGGGTTGCGCACAATCCAGATACCAACCCACCCAACTGCAGATATCCGTTAAATCCCTGGGGGTAAACTCATGTTCTGGCAATAGTTCCTGATAATATTGCCAGAGTGTCACCACACTCTCGGAGGCACTGTGTGCAATGTTGTTTATTTTAGATCCCGGCAGGTGCCGTTGTAGCTGTTTGACCAGGGCCGGTTCCACCACTCTGTCGCGAAGGAAAGCGCGGCCTAAGCGAGGATAATAAGCCTTGGGCAGTTTCTCTTTCAGGGCCGGGTCCAGCTGGCGCCCGGCGTAATCATCCGGATTACCGGTGAGAATCACCCGGTGTTTTGAGCTGACCTTGATGGAGTGGCCATTCACATAGATGCAGGGTTTCGGCTCCCATAAGCCATTTAATGACGCCAGCAACCCCGTTTTGGCGAGGTTGGCTTCATCCAGAATCAGTGTTATGTATTCTCCGTCTTTGTCGTCTGGGGTATTGGCCCATTCCATCAGCATCCGGTTTTGCAGCACCATAGAGCGGTCGCCATCGGCGTGGTCTTGCCACTGCCAGCGTTTCATCAGGGTCTGTTCGCTGTCAGAAGGTCCGAGGGAAATGACCGAAGCCTGTCCTGAAGCCTTCGCCATTCTTGCAGAAAAATAACTTTTCCCGGTACCGGTTTCCCCCTGCAGGAATATAACGGGTGAGTCCACAAGCCGGTCATGGAGTCGGGATAAGCGACGGCTTTCACGATCCCTCTGATTCATCGAGCCGTGATAAAGATCCCGGGCCAGTACCGACAATGGCTGATCAGCAGAACCGTGCCTCGTCAGTGATTGGGACAGTCGGTTTTCGATGCGTTCAATGCGTTCATCTTCAGAATTCTCCGTTACATATTCTCCCCGGGCAATGTGAAAACAATCGGTGGCCAAAGCCTGAATAGCATCGGATCGGGTCTGCCCTGGTGGCACATGGAGCAGCCATCCAGAGGTCAGCGCATCTTGCAAACGTTTAATCTGCCTTGATGGTCTGATGGCTAACCTTTTATATGGCTTTGCTGCCAGTGGATCGACTGCCAACTGATACGCCATTGCCTCTCGTTGATGTTCAGGCGCATGAGCCACGATCATGGCACAGAGCCTGTCCAGAGATTCTTTTTCAGTTTCCCCTGAAAATGGACTTTCATAGGACAGTTGTAACGCTTCAAATTCAGTGTCCCTGAAGACAGCCGGGTCAAAGGCTCTGGCCAGTGGCCACAGGTTCTGCTTCACAAACGCTCTATCCAGCCGCAGGGCACTATTAATGATGTCATTTAAACGATCCGGGTCTACCGAGGCAGTTTGATTCTCATCCGGTTTTTTATGGGTATCTGGCAAAAACTGCCAACAAGCCACTTTCATAAAATCCCGCACTGACGAGGTCTGCCGGGTGCCATGGGTGATGACGCTATTGATGGCCTTGCGCCAGTGGCTGGGCAGTAGTTGTGGCGACTGGTCAACCTGCTGTGCTCGACGGGCAGCCAGTATCAGGTTATTCAACAACCCTTCGGTCCGTTCAGGCAGACGGTTACAAAGGTGGGCAGGTACGGTTTTAAAGGCTGCGTAAAGTTGCCGAAGTGCCTGTTCGGGCAGCTCAGTCCGGGGGATATCATGCTTGACCGCACTGATCTCCCAGATATCCACCTCAGGACAGGGTTTAGCCGTGGCAACCATTGAGCTGAATATCGAAGATGGGCTTTTCACAGACTCGGGCCAGAGTACGGTGACATGAGCTTGTGGGTAGGCTTGTAATTGGCCATTTACCAACAGAGGTTGCCCGACAGCCAGAGGTTCCAGAAGCTCCTGAAGCGCTGAATTACTTTCCAGTCCCCGCAATATAACAGGCTTGCCAGAGCTTAATGCCTTCTGCAACTCACTCTGACGCCGGCCAAAATATGCCTTTTTTTCCGAGGTGATATGGATATTATCAAACAGCTGACTGAAGCTGGTCAGTTCATTGACCTGAATCACCAGAGAGGCTTCCTGATGATTGATCCAATGACTGGCCTGGGCAGGTTGCCGATAAGTCACGGTATTAAAGACGCTGTGATCTCTCATTGAGTGCACATCGTTTTTTGTCAACCCCAGGGCTTTCGGCTGCTGTTTTGTGTGAGTCACCTGAAGTCGGGGCTCCAGGCCGGTGGTCTCGCGAATCGTCTGCATTGAACCCAGTAAACAAAACCAGAGCGCCTCAGTGAGGGGAGACGTTACGGTGAAGACACCACCCGCCCGAACTTGTTCCAACAGACGGGTGTTAGGGACTGCATAGCCTTCCGGGGCAATGGCAATCGGGTTCAGCCATTGGGTAATATTGCTCTGGTTAATGATGATTGGGTTTCCTGATGCTTTACCGGAGTACGACAAGCTTAGGAACATTGAATGAAGCTCGTCCTTCTCTGCCGGCATTCGATAAAACTGAACATTGTCGGATAACTGACAGATCTTCCCATTACTCTCGTAGCACTTTTGAGCGAGCATCTGTCGAATCGCCTGTTCGAATGCCAGATCTCGCCAGTTAGCCCCTCTCAGAATCACCCTTTGCCCGGCACTCAATGTTTCAAGCCTGCCGGGGATGTGCCGAATTCGCCCCTGTTTATCCATGCCGGGGCCGCCCAACAACAACTGTCGCCAGTTACTGTGCAAGTGACAGTCGATAACAACGGTATGGCCTTCGTCTGAAGCATTTTCGGCGCTGGGGAGTTCAACCAATACCGGTGGAACCTCGCTGATCTCCGTCGACGGGTTATTGCCGGTCTGTGGGTCGAACTGCCAGGTATTTTCCGGTCGATTAATTCGCCGCCAGAAATCAGCGCCCGGCGCGTCGTCACACTGGCCAACCGATGCCAATTGTGCACGATCTGCCAACACCAGCAATGCAACATGCTCCCCCAGGGGGCGTCTCTTCTGGCTGACTTCGTCGTACAGACAGGGGTTATCCGGGTCCAGCAGATCGTTAAATTTTGGCAGCTCCTCACTGGTGAGCTTGCGGATATCCATCACCAGGGTGAGTGGCTGTGGGCCTTCAAACAACTTGCCTGAACGCAGAACGTGGTGACCATCGTCGGAAATGCTTAACCGGCTCACCAGATTAGCCTGTGAGAGGTCATCGGGATGAGAAATAAGGGTGACATCCCGATGTGCATCGGTGGTTTGGGCCACTAAAAGCTGTCGAACCTCATCGTCATTGGCAACAAAACGAAAATCGAAGGAACAAGAAGCCCCGGGGGACAGGAAATCTCCTGAGGATACGGTTCTCTCCTTCTCAGGCAACGTCATCGAAGGTGATGATCTATTGAGTTCGGGAGTGACATCAGGGCAGGTTTTGACATTCTTTTTTGACGATAACTCCAGCTTTGCTGCATCGGCTGGCACGCCGCTGCCAGGAACGGGTTTCTTTACTTCCCCACCAATCCGACCATCCATCGTCAACCTCTCTCCTGTGATCTGAAGGACTGCATTTAAATTGTTTGCTTATATGACCTTCAGACAGGATGAAAGTTCCAGTGGCGTATCACTTATCCAATGAGTCAGACAATGAATTCAAATTCACGCTGCTCAAAAACTCTTCGGCAATGGTTGTCAGCTCAGCGGATTTAAGCACCAGAGCGTCACTGGCCTTAAGTGCCTGCTTTAAGTAGGTTTTCCTGAGAGAGCCCTCAAAACACCAGGATCTATTGATTTCAGACATCATGGCAGAGAGCTCTTCTGGTGAAGATGGGTCGTGAGCGCCATAGTTGTTCGAATGATGGTTAAACCCGGTGGTTGCATTGGCCCAACAAAGCGTTAAACGACCACCCTTCGAGTGTGTCAACCCATACAGGTAATGACTGAAGGCCTGAAGAATCGCTTGTTTGCATTTGGTTTTCAAATTGCTAAAAAGGTCTCTGTCCTCGGGTGAAAGCTCACTGGCCCTCAGAATAGGTCGGTACTTTTCGTCGATAGCACGCTTTTGTTCTTCATATTCTTTTTCTTCAGCTCGAAACAGCCGATCCAGAGAAGCATCCTGGTTGTGACGTCGGTAGTAACTTCTTTTTTGACGATTGTTTTTTTTCAGATCACTGATGTGTCTGGTCAATGCATTCAGCTCCCTGTTGCGTTGATTTTCCGTCGCACGAGACTCTCTGTATCTTGCCAATAACTGCTTTAGATTCGGGCTCTTCTCGACTTTTAGTTGATACAGGGCCTCGACTTTTTTATTAATTAATGTGTTTTCCCAGAAAGGTTTACCCAAGATAATCACCGGACGGTGGTTCGCCTTGGCCGAGTTTAACTTTGCAAACGCAGGATGGCGCACCAGCATTCGTTCTATATTCGGGACGCCCTCAGGTTGGTCCGTCCAGACGTCCTTTAAAGATGGATTGGCAATGTTCTCTTCAAAGAAGGGCGAAAACCCTTCATGACAATGAGTGACGAAAAAGGCACCGACTTCTTTCTCCTGAATGACTTTATAAGCCAACCGCCATTCCTGGCTATTTTTTTCCCCGGACAGCAATGCCTGATACCACTTTTTCAGAGAATGAGCGGCTTCAACCTCCAGTTCATCGACATCTTTCAGACGCATCAATAGCTCATGGTGCTGAAGGGCATCTGCAATATAACTCTCATACATCGGCTGTGGATCCAGCCAGCCCGAAGTCAGAGCTTCATGGGCAAAGCGAATAACCGAAGGCTCGGCTAAGTTGCTGTATTTCAGAATGTACAACATTGAACTCAACCACTGCTGTGGGCTTGCTCCGCTCTGAACAACCATTTTTGAGTGCAATGACTTGAGCAGTTCAATGACCTGGTTTGCATCACTGTTGGGCAATATTTCTCTTAATGCCAACGATATCGGTTTATAGCAACATTTCACGTTGGGAGGCAGATCGCCGATCAATGTCTTTTCGTCTTCACTCAATGTTTCTATCTCCAGTAACATTGAGACACCCATGGAAAAACCGGGTAAATCCAGTCTCTGCCATAGGTTCCTTACAATTTCGAGAGTACTCAGATTGATTTTTGGCAATGCACCGTTTGTCTCCAGCGTTTTTTTCAGTCCCTCAAAACTCATGCCACAGGCTTTTGCCAGAGCTTGCTGTTGTGCTAAATCAGCCCCTTTCAGGACATCACTCAGGAGTTGTCTACTCTGCCTGGACTTAGTACCGGAAGCACTGACCTTCCTGGTGGGCTGGAAGTCAGGCAGAATTTCTGTTGCCTCGACAGGTGCCCCACCCAAATCCACTGACATCCAGGTTTGGCCTCCATCTGCGGAACACTCTGCAAAGGCGTGGGTGCGGTTAGCAATTTGCCGACATGGAATGCCAAAATAACGACAAAAAGCAATAAAAACAGGCACACGATGACGACAGCTCCCTTGTCGCTGTGTTACCAGGAATTCAAAGAAATTTTGTGTGCGCTTTGGTCTAGCATCACCGGAAAAATGATGGCAATAGTCCTTGATCGCCTCAATGCGTTGCGTCGTGTTTTTAGCGTTTTGTATTGTCCGCAAAGGCTCCCGTACTTTCTGTGGTTGTTCGTTAATGTTGGTAAACACTTCCTTCAGTACTGTTTCCATGCCTTCGCAACAGCGGGCGTCAAAACCTGTTGATTGTGCTTGCCGGGCTCTTCCGGTACGTGTTTTTTTGCCCGGTTCCCGTTGTTCTACGACATAAGCAAAGCGAATACTCTGGTGGGGTTTGGCCCCCGGAACAGACAGTGTGTGAATTCCGGTATATCGATCTCTTAACAGGATAAATGGCAAATCGGGTTCTATACGCAGGGCCACGATATAGTCGTTAACCGTCAGGCTGGGCAATGCATATTGACCATCGTTCGATGTCCAGTCAAAGGTTGCCAGCGTTTGGTCACTGGTTAATGTCACGTCCTGATCACGCCCTGGTAACCGATCAGGTATGAGGAATTCGGCCCCCTGCATGTACTTATTGCTAATATCGATCTCTTTGATATAACCCTCAGCAGACACATAAACATCCTCTGCCCACCAACGGTAAATCCCGGGGAAATGGTCCTGCTTGTCGAAAACTATATAATCGTCAAGTTGCTGCGTCTCCTGGTTCTCATAGTCTGTTATCTGGTCCAATGCCGGAACTATTTGTCCGACATTTTCTGGAATGTATTTTTGAGGAACGTTATCACTGCCAATGGTCAACGCTTCGGTCACGGGTTGTGGCTCATGATTCGTTCTCTGATCGAACGCCGGAGCCTGTTTCTCGTGAGCTTGTGGCAGGTGTTGTTCAGCAGCGTTGTCACCGTTAACAGCTAACGCTTCATCAATATAATCGTCAACCCAATGGTTCGGCAGTGCACTTATCTGATGCCAGAACGCAGGCCACAATCGAACTGCCTTGGAGTTCCAGTCACTTATCCGCCGATCAGCCTCCAGAAGATAAGGTCGGTTAGCTGATAAATTCAGCGTTAGTCCCTGTTCTATCGTGAGGGGAAATACGCTATCAACGCCCACGCCCGTCTGGCCAAAATTATGATCAAACCAGCGTTGCTGCCAGTGTCGGTACAATGCCTGGGTGAGAATATCATCCGAGTGATTCGGCTTCAGGGAAAGACCGGATGCCCGCCACCGGGTTTGAGCTACCCTCTTGGTAATTTCCGTTTTGGCTTCCTCTTCACCCTGTTCAGTCTTAACACGAATTTCATGGCATTTTTCATCGATACTGTTGAAATCACTGCGGCGTATCAACCATGGACGATCAATGCCCGATACCGTTTGGTTGAACCATTCGCAAAGTTCAGAATCAAACGCACTCTTACTCACGGCAACAGTCGCTGGCTCAGGCAGTTCCTCCAGTGATATTTTGGCGGCCATAAGGTAAAGCCGGTAGTGTTGATTGAGGCATTGATAAAGTCCGTTTTCGCTAAAATCGCCTCCCCGGATGACGGCTCTGGCCACATTCTGTAAATCAAGGCTGGTCGGCTGCAACGGTATTTTGTTCAGTTGCAGGTAAGCCCTTAAACGACAATGTTGCTCAGTCAGTTGTACAGCGATGATTTTTCCCTGCAGGGTCTCTGGCAACACTTTCTCAGCAACAGTCATTAGTTCTGCCGGGTTGTACTGGCGGATGGGTAAATGCCGGAAACGACCTTTCAGCGCCGGTGATAATGGTTTTCGCCCGCTGTACTCGGGTGGGTTAATGGTGGCAAACAGATGGAACCCCGGATGGGCGTCACCGGCCAGAATATCGTTCAACTCACCTTCCAGGTGCTGGCTGTGGATCAGATTCATTTCTGAAATAACCACGATGCCGCCATGCACTTTTGCCGTCTGGATCTTTTCACACACTCTGTCCCAGGAACAATCACAGGCATTCAGGAGAAAGACCTCTGGCATGGATTCTCCCCGTTGCTGAGCCTGTCGTTTGACGCTTTCAATCACCAGATTCAGAGTGGCATCTTTACCCCGCCCAGCCGGACCTTCAATCAGTGTCGCCTGACGACCGTCGTGTTTTATTTTGAGATGATAAGCCTGCTGACAGCGGCTTAAATCCTGTCCCAGCCGTTGCACCAGTTCATGGACTGCTGATCCGGAGGTATCAAAGTCAGGTCGGGTTTGTTGGGTGAATTCTTTGAAGGCCTGCTGTATATGCAGCAGGGTGGTTTGGTTATGAACTTTGTTGCTCAGGCTGTTGTCCGGTTCGTAACGGGCAGCAAACCAGATTTCCAGTGCTGACAGGGCATCCTGATGAGTCTCGCTGATTTCGGAACCCAGTACATCCCGAAAACTTTGCTGGATTAAACCGTTTATTTGCTTACCGGTAACAGTGTCGTTTACGGGTAGGGCACGATCCAGATACCAACCCACCCAACTGCAGATATCGGTTAAATCTCTGGGGGTAAACTCATGCTCCGGCAACAGTTCCTGATAATATTGCCAGAGTGTCATCACAATTTCGGTGGCACTGTGTGCAATGTCGTTTATTTGAGGTCTCGGCAGATGCCGTTGTAGCTGTTTGAACAGAGCCGGTTCCACCACTCTGTCTCGAAGAAATGCCTGATCCAGGCGGGGGTAATATGCTCTGGGCAGTTTCTCCTTCAGCGCCGGGTCCAGTTGGCGGCCTGTGTAATGATCCGGGTTACCGGTGAGAATCACCCGATGTTTTGCGCTGACCTTGACAGGATGACCGTTCACATAGATGCAGGGTTTGGGTTCCCACAAGCCGTTCAATGATGCCAGCAATCCGGCCTGGGCCAGGTTAGCCTCATCCAGCACCAGGGTAATGTATTCTCCGTCTTTGTCGGATTCGGTATTGGCCCATTCCATCAATGCCCGGTTTTGCTGTGCCATAGAACGGTCGCCATCGGTGTGGTGTTGCCATTGCCACCGTTTCATCAGGGTCTGTTCGCTGTCAGAAGGTCCAAGAGAAATGACTGCAGCCTGCCCTGAAGCCTTCGCCATTTTAGCGGAAAAGTAGCTTTTCCCGGTGCCGGTTTCTCCTTGCAGGAATATGACGGGAGAGTCCGTAAGTCGGTCATGGAGTCGGGACAATCGACGGCTTTCACGATCCTTCTGATGAGTCGAGCCGTGATAAAGGTCGTCAGCCAGTGCCGACAGCGGCTGGTCGGCAGAACCTTGCCATGCCAGTGATTGAGACAGTCGGTTTTTTATGTATTCTATGCGTTCTTTGTCAGGATTCTCTGAGTCAAGTTCTCTTTTGGCCATGTGATAACAATCGCTGACCAGAGCGTGAATGGTATCGAATCGGGTCTGCCCTGATGGCAAAAGTAGCTGCCAGCCAGAAGCCAGGGCATCTTGCAAACGTTTGATCTGTCTTGCCGGTCTGATGGCTAACCGTTGATAGGGCTCCGCTGCCGCCGGATCAACTTCCAACTGACAAGCTATTGCCTCTCTTTGTTCTTCAGGAGCATGGGCGACGATCATCGCACAGAGCCTGTCCAGATATCTTTCTTCAGCCCCCGATGGCCAGGGACTTTCATAGTACAGTTGCAAACCTTCAAGTTGGGTGTCCTTAAAGATTGCCGGGTCAAAGGCTCTGGCCAGTGGCCACAGGTTCTGTTTGACAAATTCTCGATCCAGCCGTGTAGCACTGGTGATGATGGCATTTAACCGATCCGGGTCTACCGAGGCGGTTTGATCCTCATCGGGCTTTTTATGAGCATCCGGCAATTTATGAGCATCCGGCAATAACTGCCAACAAGCCACTTTCATAAAATCTCGCACTGACGGATTCTGACGGGTGCCATGAGTGATGACGCTATTGATGGCTTTACGCCAGTGGCGAGTCAAGAGCTTTGGCGACTGGTCAACCTGCTGTGCTCGCCGGGCAGCCAGTATCAGGTTATTCAACAACCCTTCGGTCAGTTCAGGCAGAGGACTACAAAGGTGGGTTGGTACTGTTTTAAACGCTTCGTAAAGTGAGTGAAGTGCTCGTTCTGGTAACCCAGTCCGGGGGATATCATGCTTGGCCCCATTGATCTCCCAGATATCCACCTCAGGACAGGGTTTAGCCGTGGCAACCATTGAGCTGAATATCAAAGATGGACTTTTCACAGACTCAGGCCAGAGTACGGTGACATGAGCTTGTGGGTAGGCTTGTAATTGGCCATTAACCAACAGAGGTCGCCCAACAGCCAGGGGTTCCAGAAGCTGCTGTAGTGTCGGATTGGTTTCCAGTCCACGCAATACAACCAGTTGGCCAGTGGTTAATGCTTTCTGTAAATCAGTCTGACATCGTCCAAAATGAGCCTTTTGTTCCGAGGTGATATAGATATTATCAAACAGCTGGCTAAGGCTGGTCTGTTCATTGACCTGAATGACCAAAGGCGCTGCCTGATGATTGATCCAATGACTGGCCCGGGCTTGTTGCTGATACGTGATGGTATTAAAGGCGGCCTGATCTTTTATTGAGTGCCCACGGTTTTCTGCCAACCCCAGGGCTTTCGGCTGCTGTTTTGTGTGAGCCACCTGAAGTCGGGGCGCCAGGCCTGTGGTCTCGTGAATCGTCCGCAGTGTACCCAGTAAACAAAACCAGAGTGGCTCAGTGAGGGGAGACGTTACGGTGACGACACCACCCGACCGAATTTGCTCCAACAGGCGGATATTAGGGACTGCGGAGCCTTCCGGGGCAATGGCAATCGGGTTTAGCCATTGGGAAATATTACTTTGGTTAATAATGATCGGCGTTCCCGGTGCCTGCTCTTTATCAGCTTCCTTATCAGCTTCTTTATTACTCAAGTGGGACAGGGTTTGGAACAGTGCATGAAGCTCGTCGTTCCTTACCGGTATCTGGTAAAACTGAACATCGTCTGGCAACTGACAGATCTTCCCATTGCTCTCAAAGTTCTTTTGCTCCAGCATTTGTCGAATCGCCTGCTCAAAGGCCAGATCCTGCCAGTTGGCTCCTTTCAGAATCACCCGTTGTCCGGCCCTCAATGTTTCAAGCCTGCCGGGGATATGCTGGATTCGTCCTTGCTTATCCACTCCGGGGCCGCCCAGCAGCAAGTGTCGCCAGCTACTGTGCAAGTGACAGTCAATAAGAAGGGTATGGTCGTCATCCGTAGCACTTTGGGTACAGGGGAGTTCAGCCAATAGCGGAGGGACCACGTTGATGTTCATCGCCTGGTCATGGCCGGTCTGTGCGTCGAACTGCCAGGTATTTTCCGGTCGATTAATTCGCCGCCAAAAATCAGCGCCCGGAGCGCCATCAACGCGGCCAACCGATGTCAACTGTGCGGGGCCTGCCAAAACCAGCAGAGCAACATGTTCTCCCAGAGGGCGTTTCTTCTGGCTGACTTTGTCGAACAGACTGGGGTTGTCCGGGTCCAGTAGATCGTTAAATTTTGGCAGCTCCTCACTGGTGAGCTTGCGGATATCCATCACCAGGGTGAGTGGCTGTCGGCCTTCAAACAACTTGCCTGAACGCAGAACGTGGTGACCATCGTCAGAAATGCTTAACTGGCTCACCAGATTAGCCTGTGAGAGGTCATCGGGATGGGAGATAAGCACGACATCCCTATGTGCATCGCCGGTCTGGGCCACTAAAAGCTGTCGAACTTCATCATCACTGGCGACAAAACGAAAATCGAAGGAATAAGAAGCCCCGGGGGGCAAGGAATCTCCTGAGGATACGGTTCTCTCCTTCTCGGGCAACGTCATCGAAGGTGATGATCTATTGAGTTCGGGAGTGACATCAGGGCAGGTTTTGACATTCTTTTTTGACGATAACTCCAGCTTTGCTGCATCGGCTGGCACGCCGCTGCCATGAACGGGTTTCTTTACTTCCCCATCAATCCGACCATCCATAGTCAACCTCTCTCCTGTAATCTGAATGACTGCATTGAAACTGTTTAATTCTATGACCTTCAGACAGGATGAAAGTTTCGTTTTAATAGCCAGGAGCCTGTCAGACCTAACATCAGGTCATCTCAAGACGACGTGCAAACGATTTGATTCTGATACTTTCGTCTTAATATCTTGGCCAACAAGGAAGTGATTGCGTTAACTGCCAGATAGAGGTGCCCGGTTCAGAAGTTTGAATCTGATTGGTCGCTGTCTGCGCTTTGGTGTCACGATTGAAGGCATCGTCTGCCCGGTCAGAGCAGACGTGCCAACGAGTGGGAGTTCCGTATCATAAACAGTTATTCAGCGATTTTTTTCTGACGCAAAGTCCCGGAACATATGCGCTAGCCGCTCTTTGGTACGGACATCATTCTTTTCAAGTTTAAGAAGATTTAAATAATCCAGTACCTCATTTAACAATAATGAGCGGTCTTTGGTTTTCACTACGAGCTTCAGGCCTTCGTCGTGTACTTTCCGAATAACTCTTAAGAACTGCGTGGTATAAGCGCTACTATCAGTAACATCACACTCCATAAAAACAGCCTGATGCTCTGTTTTGGATAAATGGCTGAAATGGTAATCCGGGCTTACAACTTGCCTTCCGGGTAATAAGGGGGGCCCCACCCGGCGGATCTGTTCGGCTGGAATATTGAGTGCTCTGGCCATTTCGTCTATTGATACCGCGTGCTCAGTGATCACTGCTGCCGCATTGCGACCTTGATACTGACCCAGTTGCGATATTGCATCAGCAGCCTGTACTTCAGGGCTGTGCCACCAGTGGGAACGGTAACCATCTCCCTGCAAATCGTTCAGGTAAAGAAAGTTATGGGCGTACGCAGTTAAGGGGTCAATATCGTCATGGCATGCAGCTTTGACAGGAATATGATGATTTGAACTGACCATGATAGCTTTATTCTCAGTCATCACATGTTTCATTGTTTTTGCCAGCAGTTGGTCGCTGAAATAACCGCCGTTGGCATCATCGATGACCACCAAATCTTTACCGGCAAGTAATTCCCCGATCTTGCTATCCCATTCATTACCCTGGAAGCACTGATACAGTTCCCCTGCCTTGTCTGCGTCTATATACAGGGTGTTGACACCATAGTCGGCTGCTTTTCTGGCAACCGCTACACAAAGATGTGTCTTTCCTAGTCCGGGTGATCCGGTCAGGAACAGTCCCATGGGCTTTTTATGCAGGGCTTCACCCTGATTATTAATCACAGCATGGGTGAACTTCAGGGCCGTCCTGTGCATCAGTTCCTGCTGTGTTGAGTGGGGTTTGAATTGGTCTAAATCAGCATCAAGATTTTCAGTGTGGAACTGTGACCCATGATGCACCGGCTTTGGCTCCATAGTCGGAGTGACAGACAAAAGCGGTTGACGATGCCAGACTTGATCGCACCGGGACAAAAGATGTTCCCAGACGCCAGTATTAAAGCGAGCCGAAATAACAATACCGCCAATAGGGTGGTCATAGGGCAGAACATCGCTGGCCAGCACTTTGTGGTTCGTTTTCCCTTCTTTAATGGCAAGGAGTGTCTCGGGACTCTGTGGTTTATTGTAACCATCAATCAGCATTTTTTTGACTTGGTCGTAGGTTTTCGGTTCATCAAATTTACCCGGACCAAACCCCAGATAGAGATTCTGTCCACTGCTGTTTTGCCCGGTGCATACCAGATTGAAACCGACAGCAGAACCGCTTGCGTGCTTTAAACCGTAGTATTTTATGCCCTGAATATAGAGGATATCACCTTTTCTTATATCCAGTTCTGACGGCCCATCGCTCCCTGAACCTTTGTCAAAATGATGATAATCAAACAGATAATAGAGAGGGTTGCTGTAATGTATCAGATTTACATATTCATATTGTTTTGCGAAGAATTCAGAACTCTGGCTGATGTGAGCGAAAAGATTGGCGGAAATTCTGAACTTTGAGATCGGTGCGCCAAAGATGCGGTCGAATTCGTCGGTACCAATGATGGTTTCAATGGCCCGATACTGACAGGCCAAAAGGGTCGTTGCACAGTCTGCACAGGTTGGGCCATGAAAAAAAGCATTCAGACACTCACTGGGTTTATGCCCTTTATCCGTTGCCAGAAAGCTACGCTTGCTCTTGATGTCAAAATATTCCGGTAGTGAGTGCAACCCGAGGTCGTGACTTTTTGACAGACCTGGAAGTTCGTGGGCCCGATAATCCTCACGATAAAAAATACCCAGACGTTTTTTTTCTTCTACTTCAACACATCTCACTAGCCAAAGATCTCTCTCTTGACGACAAAAGCGTGTCTTGACTTTGTCCCGTTCCGCGTACGGTGTATTAATGAGCTGGAGCCAGTGAATTGTATTTTCGGCGAACTGCTCAGCCACGGGCTTGGTGCTGAGACTTTTCGGGAAGGGTTTGTAAGAGGGGGTTATCTTGCGCATAGCGCTGAGATGATCGTTTAAAAGAATAGTGTCCGGGACATCAGTTAAAACTGATTTCGTCTCATCGCCTGATGGCAAAGATGATACACACCTGGACGAAATAGATGTATGCATCGGTTTCTTTTCGAGCCCGATAACGGTTGCGCTTAAGGGTTTTAAATCATCTGTAGAACCTAATGGCAAAGACGATACAGACCTTGAGGGGTTAACTGAAAATTTTGTGGTGGAGCTTTCGTCAGGAGCTGTTTCAGAAAATTCAAAATCAACTGCTCCGGGCTGGAGATATGTGCCGGGTTGAAAGTTTGTAAGGCTGGTATCCATAGTTCTTATCCTCCATTCACTTATGCTTGCTGTTAATACCGTTCTTGTAGTCAGCTCATATAGTCAGCATGTTCAATCCTGCCTGACAGTATTTCAGGTGATCTCAAGAGAACGTTCGAATTATATGATTCTGACACTATCGTCTTAATATTTTTGACAACGAGAAAATGATTTAGTTCATTGCCAAAAGTTGAGGAATTTGAACCATGATCTACCAAATTGCGAACTTAAACCTGATGGTTCGCTGTCTGCGCTCCGGTGTCATGATTGATGGCATCATCTACCCGGTCAGAGCAGACGTGCCAGAGAGTGGGGGTTCAGTATCATAAACAGTCATTCAGGGATTTTTTACTGACGCAAAGTCCGGGAACATATGCTCTAGCCGCTCTTTGGTACGGACATCCTCCTTTTCAGGTTGAAGAAAATTTAAATAATCCAGTACAGCTTTTGACAATAATGAGCGGTCATTGGTTTTGACCACCAGCTTCAAGCCTTCGTTGTGTACTTTCTGAATAACATTTAAGAACTGCCTGATTCGAGTACTATCACGGGTAGCATCACACTCCATAAAAACAGCCTGATGCTCTGTCTTAGATAAATGGCTGAAATGGAAATCCGGGCTTACAAGATTTTCTCCGGGTAAATAGGGGGAGCCCACCCGGCGGATCTGTTCGGCTGGAATACTGAGTACTCTGGCCATTTCGTCTATTGATACCGCATGCTCAGTGATCACTGCTGCCGCATTGCGACCTTGATACTGACCCAGTTGCGATATTGCATCAGCAGCCTGTACTTCAGGGCTGTGCCACCAGTAGGAACGGTAACCATCTCCCTGCAAATCGTTCAGGTAAAGAAAATTATGGGCGCACGCCGTCAAGGGTTCAATATCGCCAGGGCATGCAGCTTTGACAGGAATATGATGATTTGAACTGACCATGATAGCTTTATTCTCAGTCATCACATGTTTCATTGTTTTTGCCAGCAGTTGGTCGCTGAAATAACCGCCGTTGGCATCATCGATGACCACCAAATCTTTACCGGCAAGTAATTCCCCGATCTTGCTATCCCATTCATTACCCTGGAAGCACTGATACAGTTCCCCTGCCTTGTCTGCGTCTATATACAGGGTGTTGACACCATAGTCGGCTGCTTTTCTGGCAACCGCTACACAAAGATGTGTCTTTCCTTGTCCGGGTGATCCGGTCAGGAACAGTCCCATGGGCTTTTTATGCAGGGCTTCACCCTGATTATTAATCACCGCATGGGTGAACTTCAGGGCCGTCTCATGTATTAGTTCCTGCTGTGTTGAGTGGGGTTTGAATTGATCTAAATCAGCATCAAGATTTTCAGTGTGGAACTGTGATCCATGATGCACCGGTTTTGGCTCTATAGTCGGAGTGACAGACAAAAGCGGTTGACGATGCCAGACTTGATCGCACCGGGACAAAAAATGTTCCCAGACGCCAGTATTAAAGCGAGCCGAAATAACAATACCGCCAATAGGGTGGTCATAGGGCAGAACATCGCTGGCCAGCTCTGTATAGCTCGTTTTCCCTTCTTTAATGACAAGGAGTGTCTCAGGACTCTGTGGTTTATTGTAACCATCAATCAGTATTTTTTTGACTTGGTCGTAGGTTTTCGGTTCATCAAATTTACCTGGACCAAACCCCTGATAGAGATTCTGTCCACTGCTGTTTTGCCCGGTGCATACCAGATTGAAACCGACAGCAGCACCGGTTACGTGCTTCAAAGCGTAGTGTTTTACGCCCTTAATATAGAGGATATCACCTTTTCTTATATCCCGTTCTGACGGCCCATCGCTCCCTGAACCTTTGTCAAAATCAAGGTAATCAAACAGATGATAGAGAGGGTTGCTGAAATGGATCAGATTTTCAGTTTCACCTTTTTTTGTTAAGAATTCAGGACTCTCGCTGATGTGGCCGAAAAGGTCGGCAGAAATTCTGAACTTTGAGACCGGGGCGCCAAAGATGCGGTCGAATTCGTCGGTACCAATGATGGTTTCAATGGCCCGATACTGACAGGCCAAAAGAGTCGTTGCACAGTCTGCACAGGTTGGGCCATGGAAAAAAGCATTCAGACACTTACTGGGTTTATGCCCTTTATCCGTTGATACAAAGCTACACCTGTTCATGGTGTCAAAATATTCCGGTAGTGAGTGCAACCCGAGGTAGTGACTTTTTGACAGATCGGGAAGTTCGAGGGCCTGATAATCCTCACTATAAAAAATACCCAGACGTTTATCTTCTTCTGATTTAAGATTTCTCCCTTGGAGATAAAAACTTGTCCTGACTGAGTGCCGTTCAGCGTAAGGTGTGTTAATGAGCTGGAGCCAGTGAATTGTATTTTCGGTGAACTGCTCAGCCACGGGCTTAGTGCTGAGACTTTTCGGGAAGGGTTTGTAAGCGGGTTTTATCTGGCGTATAGAGTTAATATGATCGTTGAAAACAATAGTATCGTAGTCCTTGGCAGTATTTAAAACTGATTTCATCTTATCGTCTGATATCAAAGATGACACATACCTGGACGAAATAGATGTATCCATCGGTTCCTTTTCGAACTCGATATCGGTTGCGCATAAAGGTTCTAAATCACCTATAGAATCTGATGGCAAAGATGATACAAGCCTTGAGGGGTTAACCGAAAATTTTGTGGTGGGGCTTTCGTCAAGCGCTGTTTCAGAAGATTCAAAAGCGACTGCTCCAGGCTGGAGATATGTGCCGGGTTGAAAGCCTGCAAGTCTGGTATCCATATTTCTTATCCTCCATTCACTTATGCTTGCTGTTAATACCGTTCTTGTAGTCAGCTCATATAGTCAGCATGTTCAATCCTGCCTGACAGTCGTTCAGTTAATCTCAAAAGGATGTGCGAATGATATGATTCTGACACCATCGTCTTAATTATTTGGACAATGAGAAAATAATTTAGTTCATTGTCAAATGGAGGTGCCCGGTTCAGGCATTTGGGTGACCTTGTCGGGCATGATCTGCCAAAGCGAAAAAAACTCTCGTCCTCTGGTAGAGCCGGTGGGAGGGCACAAACTGCGGACTTGAAGGGTGCGACTGCAAGGGCTGAAGCAAAATTTGAAAATTCTGCCTTCTGTTTGCAAACGGGCCCTTTCCAGCCAGCTCCCTTCTGCCGTCAAACCGAACAGAATCAGGCTGTGCGTTCCCGTCTTGGGAATCACAGCCAGAAGACAACCTTCCTGATTGAAACCTGCACCTATGATGGAAAACCCAATGCGTTGATTGACCCATTCAACGGCGGCGGGTTCAACGAATGGCTGTCCCAAAGTTTCAGCAAAAGGCTTACGTTGATAAATATCAGTATGTCCGGCACGATCGTTACAAACAATGGTTTCACCGTTGGGGCTGGTTTCTACCAGGGACTCAGCCGGAAATGTTTGTGTCTCGCCCCAGATTCCCGACGCTGCCTTGCGCCAGATCGTTACGCTTTGATTGCAACTTCTGATGAATTCACAAGGGTCCACAGAAAATTGAATTTCACCACCGCCGCTCCGGGGCTTCTTCTGTGCAGATTTGTGCCATTGGTCGTCAGTTAATTCCCAGATATCAATACTTTCCCGAGTGGTGATAATCAGAAGCCGACCATCCAGGCTGAATTCAGGTTTAAGAGTGAAATATCGGGTTGCCCGGTTACAGGATTCAACGATTCTCTCTTTTTCACGCCACTGCCCTTGCGGGTCACGGGCAAAAATGACGACAAAGAAATAACGCCGTTGAATATCATTGTGATGTGAATCATGGCCGGCCTCCTCAAACCATGTAGCAAAATGGCGGTTATCCGGACTGAATACCACGCGTAGATAATCAAAGTCGCTCACTGTTTCGCCGCTGGGTGTTTCTTTCAGATCATCAGCAGGGTTGGTAACAACAATGTCACCCGTTTGTGACCAGGAATCATCTTTTGCCCGGCTCATCACCTTGATGCATGGTCCATCATAAAGCGCAAGATGATTGCTGTCAGGACTGAACAGCCGGGGATAAAGACTTGTATTAATGTTGCCTCTGTTGATCCACTGCCCATCAGCCCCCCGACCGAGAATAGCAACACCGTCGCTCATGTTAATACAGACCGCTGACTTGGCATCAGGTGACAGGCGTATCCTAAAGATTTGCTTATCCTGACATTCAGGAAAAATCTCACCCGATGTCAGTTGTTGCTCAACCCACGCATCATTCTTGCGTTCATAGACAGATAGAAAATGCTCTTTGCCACTGTAATTGTAAGGAAACGGTCCTTCTCTCAACGCAAAGGGTTGCTCGACAAATAAAATATGGTCGGCCTGCTGATGATGATATTCGACCAGGTAATCGTGTGTGATCTCAGCTTCCCTGACCCATTGACCATCAGGACCCGGAGCCAGAATATCGCTGTAGTTATCCGACTTCTTCTCAATGACAAAGGGAATATGATCACGCAGATGATGTTTTTGGCGAACCTCTAAAACGCCACTGGGTATAAGGCTCAGTGTGGCCCCATCGAGAATCTGCTGGCGCAAATGGCTGGCGTAAAAGGAGTAAAAGGCCGGGCCCTGTTGTACAGGGAAATGACGAACAGAAAATATGGACAATGTCCTGAGGTACTCAAGGAGTAGATGACTGGACTGAATGATTGTCCGGCACGAAGTCTGCCTTTGTCTGCTCAGAGAGAGGAAGTGATGGACTTCTTCCAGACCGCATGAACTCAGGCGATCGCTCATTGTCGTCGATGTTTGCCCAAAATTATTGAGATCTTCGATGGACAAATAGCTGGCGATTATCTCAAGCACTTCCCGGGGCAGGGCAGCCCACCGCAGGTCGTAGCAAGTCATCGCCGTCGCTGAATCCGTTGAAGATACGATCCTCGTCTTGTCAGGCACAGTAACCGCAATTGACAATGAGCTGAGTTTGGGAATGACATCCGAGACCTCTACAATGTTTGACGGTGCATCTTGCTTTGCTCTATTGGCTGGATTGGCTGGCGCGCCAATATCAGGAACGGGTTCGTTTATCTTCCTGCCAGTAAGGCCATCCATAGTTGTTAATCTCCCTTCTGTCATCCGGAGGACTCTGTTGAAATTCTTTTATGGTTCGACCTTCAGACAGGAGAAAAGTTCTATTTGGATGGCTCTGTAGGAGACAATTTCGAACTTCAGCGCAGGACCGCCACCGAACCAGGTGGGGGGATGTAAGCTCGGCTTGCTTGGAGCAAGCCCATAAACTATCTTTCCTTGCGTCTCTTGCAGACCTGCCTCCAGGCTGGAGGAATGTTAAGCCTTCGGGGTTCGTGTGGCGCCCCCAGCCAGGCGCCCCCGACGCTACGCTTCCAATGAGAGGCTATGGATGGAGAATTTCTCGAGTTTCGTTAAATGAGTTCATGGTCAGCAGAAAAAGACGATAGAACCAGAATCTTGATCCATGGACATAGCAGCCTTTTACACTGCAAGGATCTGAGAGAGTATGAGTAACGTCAACATACAACGTGCAGTCGATCATATTCCGGCAGGCTCTGGTGTCAACGTCTACACCCCCATTATTGAATTGATGGTCAATGCGATTCAGTCCATTGAATGCACTGGCAATGATAGTGGCCTTGTACAGATTGTTGTTCATCGTGAACAACAAGACGATCTGTTAGAAAATTCCATGCCTGCTGTTTGTGGCTTTACTGTTATTGACAATGGTGTAGGGTTCGATACTGAAAATCGAAACTCTTTCGATACACTCTACTCAGACCACAAAATCACTCAGGGCGGCAAGGGGTTCGGTCGGTTTACCTGCTTAAAATATTTTCTAACGTTTAATGTCAAGAGCGTTTACAAAGAAGGTAAGGAATTTTTTTGCCGACGGTTTGAAATGGGTCGTCATAAAGACATCGTTACCTGGCTCATTATATTTCCATGCGTCGCAGTGTTATTGACATTTTTGAAAAAAGCCTGCAAACCGGTGATGATGGTAAGTACTCTTCTGAGGGTGTAGTGCATGACATTATTTTCCCCAGAAAAGGCGACAGTGACCAAACACCTTTTGAGGATCATAACCTTTGGTTAATTGATGAACGCCTCAATTTTACCGAGTACCTCTCCTCTGATATCCCTTTGGAAGGAAAGTCAGGCAGGCCAGATATTCTGGCATTTGATCACCGAATGGTTTTTCGAGGTGAGAATGAAGCCAGCAATCCTGTAACTATATTCGAGTTCAAGAGGCCACAGCGAGATGATTTTGCCAACCCATCTTCTAAGGAAGATCCTGTGCAGCAAATTATTCGCTATGTTCGCAAGCTACGTGATGGCGAGTTCACCACACCCCAGGGCAGGGAGATACAGATTAACACCAACACCCCGTTCTATGGCTATGTTATCTGTGACTTAAACAAAAAGGTGAAGACTTGGTTGGAAGAAGAAAAAGATTTCAAGCCCCTTCCAGATCGACAGGGGTACTTCCGTTGGCATGATAGTCTTAATCTCTACACTGAAGTAGTCAGTTGGGATAAGGTGTTAAAAGATGCAATGATGCGGAACCGGGTGTTCTTTCATCATCTTAGGATTTGACTTATGGAATAACCTATTGATTCGGACATTTGTCAATGATTGGCGGGAACTGCTGTATACAAAGACGGTGGTAAATTCTTTTGCCGACGTTTTGAAACGGGTCGCCATAAAGACATCGTTACTGACGACAGATATTAGGTAAATATCAGTCGGTGCGGTGAAAGGCAGATATAACCTTCAGATAGGATGAAAGTTCAATTTGGAGATATGTTTCTGGTCGGTTGGTTGGATACTTATAGGCTTGAATGAGTAAGTCAGTCTCCAGAGCCTTGGTGAGAAATCGGACAACGACACATAAACTTCGTTATTGGCGAAAGAATATTTCCCCGGCACACTTGATTAATAACTAGTCTGTTACTACCTTTTTGCGAAGTTAATTGAATATTAGAATAATTAGAGAGCACTGTGGTGATCCTTGTGAATAGAATTCTTAGTACTTTTTCATGTACAGAAGTACTTGCTCAGAGTATTTAATGGTAGGTATTGAGCGTGTCCTTTCACAGGTATAGCACCAGGGGTTACTCAACAGAGATTATTCGAATTATCATAATCAAGAAATATGGTTAAAAACTGAACTTTGTTACTATGAAATTATTTATATTTTTTTTCTGTTCATTCCTGAATGTTTCCCACGTGCTAGCTTTTGGTTCGCTTTCTTTTGACTATCAGAATGTTTTAACTCCGGCACTGAATGGGAAGCTTTTTTTCAGTAAACCTCCCATTGAAAAAAACAGTACTGACAAAATGTTAGTTGATGCTTTTAAGGAAGAAAAAATAGAAGATCTGAAAGGCTGGAAAGACCCCTATCTTACAAGCATAACATACAAAGTGACAAAAGAGTTTCAGGAACTCGATTACAAAAAGAATACAGGTTTTTCTAAAAAAGAAAAGGATGATTTCTACCAGCTAGCCCATGGAAAAAATGAGGGTAGCAATGGCGCAAATGTCTTGAATGTTTTTTTACCTTTATTACTTGGTACTGCTGACAATTTTTTTTTGAAAGTTAATATAAGTGACATAAACGGAATAATCAGCCTCGGTAACTCAAATAAAGAGGGAACAGCGAGTGACAAAGGTGATCGGGTACCTGAAAAAAATAGAGAGCAGACCAGGGCGGAAAGCCAACAAGCATCATCGGAAATGAAACCGGGAAAGCGCAAGAGAGGAAAAGAGCTTAACGTTGATGTACTGTTGTCACCCCGGGAGGCAGCCGGGCATTTGTTAAATACTGTTAATAAACTGGCTGAGGAGCATGGTTTATCCATCGAAAGAGTCATCGGGCATAAAAAATGGAAGACAAATGGTTATTTGCGTTTTGATAGTACTGATTATGTTACTACCAAAGAGAATGTTAAAGAAATATTTGTGGATTTTATATTGTTCACGGAAGGATTGTTAAGAGATCAGAAGTTTATTTATAGTAACGATGCTGATAAGTATCGTTCCAATCAAACAATTAGTCATAAACGAATCGAAATAATAGATTCAATATTGTCAGAAATGTTTGCTCAGCGACAAATTGAGATGTCAGATAGATATCGTCAATATTATTATCTTGGTCAGTTATTACCTGATTACCTTTATGAAAATTTCAAGGGCTCTGATGATAGTAGGGGCTATCAATTTGTTGGGCATGAGACATTTCAATTCTTTGAAAGGATGCTTTTTGGGGATGGCTATTTTTCAGAATATGACCATTTTATGAGATTTAGTGTTCGCTACAAGCGAGAACTTATTGATGAGATAAGGAAGGAAACCGTTGGATGTATAAAGTGCAAGAATTCCATTATTGCTGCCCTGAGAAGTAATCATAAGCTTAGAATGACTTTTAATGAAGAAGTCATGGGTTCGAAATTTAGAAGACGCTGGTTAGATGCTCTTAATGATATGTCTGAAAAAAAGCCAGATACAGCTGGACAGGGTATTCCACTCGACAAGCGTATTGATCTCAAATTTGGTGAAGAGTTGGAATATGATTTGATTTCTGAAGATGAACAAGGGGGCGGGTCAAGTTACTATTATCTTAATAAAGTCAATAAACATATGAAAAGATTAGGAGCAAATAAGACAGGTTATGATCCTGAAAGTTTCACTTTTGACGGTCAATTCTATGTAACTCCTTTTGTAGACTTTAGGAGATGGCTTGAGTTTAATTGTACGCCTTACCACGATGGTGACGCCGGTGCGAATAATTGTTTAGAAAAAGTATTTGAACTGGTTGACTTAATGATTAAAGATGGGCTCATAGGTTATGCCTCCGGTCACAAGCATGTCGATGCGCTCTCCGCTACGCATGGTAATCCCGGAGCTCTACTGGAATTACAGAGGGAAATTGAGAGCAATCCTTATCTAATCAGGGCATTCGGTAATAATGACCGAATTGTTAAAAATAATGAGAGTCAATGGTATAAATTGTTTTCTGATTATTCTGACATGAGAGGGTTAGCCATTGAACGGATCAATTGGATGATTGCTACGTATAATGAAAAGTTAGCTGGTTCCAATTATGAAGAAGCGAATGGTGACTGGTTAACGGATTCAGAAAAATTGGATAAGCTTAAACAGTTTTCAAAAATATATAGTCATTTTGTGCAGATGGCCCCCTTGCAACAAATGTTTGGTGAAATTGCTGATGTGATGATAGACAAATATATGGCCATATCTTTGTTGCATATTCCAGGAACTGAGGTGATCGATCCATATTCCACAATGGAGTTTCGGTTTTTCCGTTGTCCTGAAAATATGCAGGAATTAAAACTGATCAATCAGTTTTTACAAGCCTGGTTCGAATATATCCATGACCGTCGAATGAGAAATGAGCCGATTGAGGCTGTGCCTGATGATGTTAAAGCCAGCCAAGATTATACTACTGAAGAAGTTGTTCATCATACTATTCAATACTTGCGGAAACTGGGACTGAATCCTGACGACTATCATAGCTTCCTGGATAAAGTATCAAAAGGATTGAGCAGACTTTGAACACTGCAGGGGCTGCTAGAGACAGGATCATCTTTTCTTATATCAGGTGCAGCTTCCCCTTAACTTTGGCCAGCTCAAAATCAACAACATGATGGTCGCTAAGTAGGAGGTCGTCATTCCCCGTCAGCTGTCCGGGTGACTTTATCGGGCATGATCTGCCAGAGCGAAAAAAACTCTCGCCCTCTGGCATAGCCGCTGGCAGGGCTCAAACTGTGGACTTGAAGGTTGCGGCTGCAAGGGCTGAAGCGAAATTTGTAAATCCTGCCTTCTGTTTGCAAACGGGCCCTTTCCAGCCAGCTACCGTCTGCCGTCAACCCGAACAGAATCAGGCTGTGCGTAGCCGTCTTGGGAACCACAGCCAAAAGGCAACCTTCCCCATTGAAATCTGCACCTATGATGGAAAACTCAATGCGTTGATTAACCCACTCAACGGCGGCAGTTTCACCGAATGGCTGACCGAAAGGTTCAGCAAAAGGCTTACGTTGATAGAGATCAGTGTGTCCGGCAGGATCGTTACAAACAATGGTTTCACCGCTGGGACTTTTGACTACCAGGGACTCAGCCGGAAATGTTTGTGTCTCGCCCCACATTCCCGACGCTGCCTTACGCCAGATCGTTACGCTTTGATTGCAACTTCTGATGAATTCACAAGGGTCCAAAGAAAATTGAATATCACCGCCGCCGCTCCAGGGCTCCTTCTGTGCAGCTTTGTGCCATTGGTCGTCGGTTAATTCCCAGATATCAATACTTTCCGGAGTGGTGATAATCAGAAGCCGACCATCCAGGTTGAATTGAGGTTTAAGAGCGAAATATCGGGTTGGCCGGTTACAGCATTCAATGATTCTCTTTTTTTCACGCCACTGCCCTTGCGGGTCACGGGCAAAAATGACGACAAATAAATAACGCTGTTGAATATCATTGTGATGTGAATCATTGCCGACCTCCTCAAACCATGTAGCAAAATGGCGGTTATCCGGACTGAATACCACGTCAAGATCAAACTCAAAGTTGCTCACTTTTTCGCCGCTGGGCGTTTCTTTCAGATCATCAGGAGGGTCGGTAACAACAATGTCACCCGTTTGTGACCAGGAACCATCGTCTGCCCGGCTCATCACCTTGATGCGTGGTCCACTATAAAGCACAAAATGATTGCTGTCGGCACTGAACAGCCTATGACGAAGTATTGTATTAATGTTGCCTTTATTGATCCACTGCCCATCAGCCCCCCGACCGAGAATAGCAACAGCGTAGTTCATGTTAATACAGACCAGTGATCTGGCATCAGGTGACAGGTACATGCCAATGATATGCCTATCCTTACATTCAGGAAAAATCTCACCCGATGTCAGTTGTTGCTCAACCCACGAATTATTTTTGCGTTCATAGACAGACAGAAAATGCTCTTTGCCAGTGTAATTGTAACGAAACGGTACTCCCCCAATGCTCAACGCAGAGGGTTGCTCGACAAATAAAATATGGTCGGCCTGCTGATGACCATATTTGACCGGGGAATCGTGTTTGATCTCAGCTTCCCTGACCCATTGACCATCAGGACCCGGAGTCAGGATATCGCTGTAGTTATCCGCCTTCCCCTCAATGACAATGGGAATATGATCACGCAGATGATGGTTGTGGCGAACATTTAAAATGCCACTGGGTATAAGTGTCAGTGCGGCCCCATCAAGAATCTGCTGGCGCAAATGGCTGGCATAGCAGGAGTAAAAGGCCGGGCCCTGTTGTGCAGGGAAATGACGAACAGAAAATATAGACAATGTCCTGAGGTACTCAAGGAGTAGATGACTGGACTGAATGATTGCCCGGCACGAAGTCTGCCTTTGTTTGGTCTGGGAGAGGAAGTGATGGACCTCTTCCAGACCGCATGACCTCAGGCGTTCGCTCATTGTCGGCGATGTTTGCCCAAAATTATTGAGATCTTCGATGGATAAATAGCTGGCGATTATCTCAAGCGCTTCCTGGGGCAGGTCAGCCCAAGGGAGGACGTGGCAAGTCATCGCCGTTGCTGAATCCGTTGAAGATACGGTTCTCGTCTTGTCAGGCACAGTAACCGCAATTGACAATGAACTGAGTTTGGGAATGACATCAGAGACCTCTGCAATGTTTGACGGTGCATCTTGCTTTGCTCTGTTGGCTGGCGCGCCAGTATCAGGAGCGGGTTCGTTTATTTTTCTGCCAATCAGACCATCCATAGCTAATCTCCCTTCTGTCATGCGGAGGACGTTACTGAAATTGTTTAATGATTCGACCTTAAGACAGAAGAAAAGTTCTATTTGGATGGTTACCCGTAACCAGTGGTCGACATCAGCGGCCCGGAAAGCTCATCATGAGCAAACGGTTATTAAGCGTCCAATGATTCATAAATCGAATTCAAATTCACGCTGCTCAAAAATTCTCCGGCAATTTTTGTCAGCTCATCGGATTTGAGTACCAGAGCGTTACTGACGTTGAGTGTCTGCTGCAAGAAAACATTGTCAACAGACTTCCCAAAATCACTAGAGGTATCAATTTCGGATATCATGGCATACAGTTCTTCTGGCGAGGATGGATTATGAGCGCCATAGTTGTTTTTAATGCTCGTGTCCTCCCCGATGGTAGCTCTGGCCCAACAGAAGGTTAAGTGACCGGCTTTAGAGTGTGTCACTTCATACAGGTAATGACTGAAGGCCTGCCGAATCGCTTGCCTGCATTTGTCTCTTAAATTATGCAAAGGCTTTGTATCCTCCCGTGACAATTTAAGGGGTTTTAAAATGGCTCTGTGCTCGTTTTCAATATCAAGTTTTTTGTTCTCATAGTCTGTCTGCTGAGCTTGATATTCCTGATTGGAACGCATTGATTTTCCATAGATTGTATGATGGAACTCACTCTTCAGATCATCCAGGGCGCAGTGAAGTTCATCTACAGCCTTGTTATATTGTTCGCTTTTTTCCAATAAATACTGTAAGTGCGGGCTGCTCTCAACTTTTCGTTGATACAGGGCTTCGACCTTTTCATTAAACGCTGTGTGGCGCCAGGAAGGTTGCCCCAGGATAATCACCGGACGCTGGTTCGCTTTGCCCGAGTTTAACTTTGGAAACGCAGGTTGATGCACCAGCATTCGTTCTATATTCGGAATGCCTCCGGGTTGGTCCGTCCAGGTGTTCTGTATAGATGAGATGGTCATACTACCTTCAAGGAATGACGAAAACCCATCATGACCATGAGTGACGAACAAAGTGTCGCCTTTTCTCTTTTGGAAGTCTTTATACGCCAACTGCCACACCTGGCTATTTTTTTCTTTGGAGAAGAATTCCCTGTACCATTTTTTCAGACAATGGGCGGCTTTATCCTTCAGTTCATCGACACGGGTCAGACGCACCAATAGACTATGATGTTCATCAGCCTCCATAATGTGGCTCTTGTAGGTCGCCAGTGGATCCAGCCAACCCGATTCCAGAGCTTCAATGGCAAAGTGAATAACCGAAGGTATGGCTAAGTTACGGTATTTAAGTATATTTTGCATTGAGCGCAACCACTCGAGAGGGCTTGCTCCGGCCTCAACAACCAGTTTTGAATGGAGTAACTTGAGCTGTTCTGTGACCCGATCTTCGTCACTTTCGTATAATATTTTTCTTACTGCCTCTGACATGGGTTTAACAATACGACAATCGTCTTCAATGATTACAGCGCCGACCAATGCCATCACATCCTTGCCCAATGCTTTTGTCTCCAGCAACTCTATGATTGAGACACCCATGGCAAAACTGGTTAAATCTTTTTGCAGCCAAAGGTTCCTTACCATTTCGGCAATACTTAAATGGGTTTCCGGCAATGCGCTATTTGTCTCAAGGGCTTTTTTCAGTTCCTCAGGACTCACATCACAGGCTTTGGCCAGGGTTTGCTGTTGTAATGAAT
The DNA here is from genome assembly GCF_024606225.1 of Endozoicomonas sp. ISHI1. Classification (GTDB taxonomy): domain Bacteria; phylum Pseudomonadota; class Gammaproteobacteria; order Pseudomonadales; family Endozoicomonadaceae; genus Endozoicomonas_A. The sequence goes on from NZ_JAGRPU010000013.1 coordinate 139,708, forward strand.
CAGCCCCTTTCAGGAGAGTCTTAATCTTTCTCGTCTCAGTACTGGAAGCACTGACCATTTTGGTAGGCTGGAATTCGGGTGTAATTTCTGTTTTCCGTACTGGTGCTCCGTCCAAATCTACTGACTCCCAGGTTTGGCCTCCATCCACAGAATACTCGGCAAAGCAGTGTCCAGCGTTATCAATTTGCCGACATGAAATCCCGAAATAACGACAAAAAGCAATGAAAACAGGCACGCGATGGCGACAGCTCCCTTGCCTTTGTGTTACGAGGAATTTGAAGAAATTCTTATGCTTCTCTGGTTTAGCCTTGCCGGTGAACTTCCGGCAATAGTTCGTGATCGTCTCAATTCGTTGCGTCGTGCCTCGCGCCTTTTTTAAGGCCCGCAAAAACCTCCGTACTTTGGATGATGGTTGTTCGGCAATGTTGTCAAACAGGCTGTTCAAAACTGTTTTCATACCTTCTGAACAACGGGTGTCAGGATGCGTTGATCGTTTTGGCCGGGCTTCTTTAGCAGGCGTTTTTTTGCCCGGTTTTCTGGTTTCCAGGACATAAACACACCGAATACTCTGTTCAGCGTCAGCTGCCGGAACAGACAGTGTGTGAAGCCCGGTATATCGATCCCTGATCAGCGTAAATGCCAAATCGGGTTCTATACGCAGGGCCACGATGTAGTCGTTAGCCGTCAGGCTGGGCAATGCATATTGGCCATCGTCCGATGAGATGTCCAAGGTTGCCAGCGTTTGATCGCTGGCTAATGTCAGCTCCTGTCCATGTTCTGGTAGCCGGGTGGGCATGAGGCTTTCGACTCCATGAATGTGTTGATCTACCAAATCGATCAGTTCGACACTACCCTCAGCAGAGACATCAATATCCCTGGCCCACTGGCGATGCATATGGGATGGATGGTTCCGGGTCTCAAAAATTTTATAAGCGCTAACTTGTGGCGTCTCCTCGTTCTCGTAGTTCGTTTCCCAATCCAATGTCATGGCCTGTTTTTCTTGGACTTGTGGGGTGTATTCTCCAGACTCGTCAACCCAATGGTTCAGCAGATCATTCATCTGATGCCAGAACGCAGTCCACCATTTAGCGCCATGGGCGTTCCATGCTTCTATGCGCTTATCAGCCTCCCGAAGATAAGGTTGGGAAGCTGGCATTTTCAACGTTAGTTTCTGTTCTTTCGTCAGGGAGAATAAGCCATTAGCGTCCATGCCCACCTGGCCAAATTCATGATCAAACCAGCGTTGCTGCCAGTGTCGGTAAAGTGCCTGGGTGAGAATATCGTCCGACTCGTCCGGATTCAGGGAAAGACCCGACGCCTGCCATCTGGCCTCAGCCACTCTCTTGATAATTTCTGTTCTGGCTTCCTCTTCATTCAGATCCGCCTTAACACGAATTTCATGGCGTTTTTCATCGATACTGTTGAAATCACTGCGGCGTACCAACCACGGACGATCAATGCCCGATACCGTTTGGTTGAACCATTCGCAAAGTCCAGAATCAAGCGCACTGTTATTCACGACAAGAGTTGATGACTCTGGCAGTACTTCCAGCGATGTTTTTGCGGCCATCAGGTAAAGCCGATAGTGCTGATTGAGGCATTGATGAAGTCCGTTTTCGCTAAAATCGCCTCCCCGGATGACGGCCCTGGCCACATTCTGTAAATCAAGGCTGGTCGGCTGCAACGGCAGTTTTTTCCGTTGCAGGTAAGCCCTCAAACGACAATGTTCCTTAGTCAGCTGTTCAGCCAGAATTTTCCCCTGCGGGTTCTTTGGCAACACTTTCTCGGCAATGGTTTGCAATTCTGCCGGACTGTACTGCCGAATAGGCAAATGCCGGAAACGCCCTTTCAGCGCCGGTGATAATGGTTTTCGCCCGCTGTACTCGGGTGGGTTGATGGTGGCGAACAGGTGGAAACCGGGATGAGCGTCACCGGCCAGAATATCGTTTAACTCTCCTTCCAGATGCTGGCTGTCAATCAGATTCATTTCCGAGATGACCACAATGCCGCCATGCACTTTAGCCGTCTGGATCTTTTCACACACTTTGTCCCAGGAACAATCACAGGCGTTCAGGGGAAAGACCTTCGGCATGGATTCTCTCCGTTGCTCAGTCTGCTGTTTGACGCTTTGAATCATCAGGTTCAGGATGGCATCCTTGCCCCGTCCAGCCGGACCTTCAATCAGCGTCGCCTGACGACCGTCGTGTTTTTTGCCGAGATGATAAGCCTGCTGACACCGACTTAGATCCTGTCCAAGCCGCTGCACCAGCTCATGGACTGCCGATCCGGAGGTATCAAAATCAGGCCGGTTTTGTTCGGTGAATGTTTTGAAGGACTGCTGTATATGGTGCAGGGTAGTCTGATTATGAACTTTGCTGCTCAGGGTGTTGTCCGGGTCGTAACGGACAGCAAACCAGATTTCCAGTGCTGTCAGGGCATCCTGATGCGCTTCGCCGATTTCGGGACCCAGTACATCCCGAAAACTTTGCCGGATCAAACCGTTGATTTGTTTGTAGGTAACACTGTCGTTTACGGGTAGCGCACGATCAAGATACCAACCCACCCAACTGCATATATCCGTTAAATCTCTCGGGGTAAAGGCATGCTCTGGCAACAGTTCCTGATAATATTGCCAAAGAGTCATCACGCTCTCACTGGTAATGTGTGCAATGTCGTTTATTTGAGAGTCCGGCAGGTGCCGTTGTAATTGCTTAACCAGAGCCGGTTCCACCACCCTGTCCCGAAGGAAAGCCTGGTCCAAAGGTGGGTAATAAGCCATAGGCAGTTTCTCTTTCAGGGTCGGATCCAGCTGGCGTCCGGCATAATGATCCGGGTTACCGGTGAGAATGACCCGGTGTTTTGAGCTAACCTTGACAGGGTGGCCATTCACATAGATACAGGGTTCCGGTTCCCATAAGCCGTTTAATGACGCCAGCAATCCGGTTTTGGCCAGGTTCGCTTCATCGAGTACCAGAGTGAGATAGTGTCCGTCTTTGTCGGGTGTCCTGGCCCATTCCATCAGCATCCGGTTTTGCTGTTCCGTAGAGCGGTCACCATCGGGGTGTTCTTGCCACTGCCAGCGTTGCATCAGGGTCTGTTCGCTGTCAGAAGGCCCAAGGGACAGCACTGAAGCCTCTCCCGAAGCCTCTGCCATTCTGGCAGAAAAGTAACTTTTCCCGGTGCCGGTTTCTCCTTGCACGAATATAACGGGAGAGTCTGCTAACCGGTCATGGAGTCGTGATAATCGACGACTTTCACGATCCTTCTGATTAGTCGAGCCGTGATAAAGATCGTCCGCCAGCGCTGACATGGGCTGATCGGCAGAACCTTGCCATTCCAGTGATTGAGACAGTCGGTTTTCTATGTATTCAATTCGCTCAATGCGTTCTTCGTCAGGGTTCTCTGCGTCATGTTCTCTTCTGGCCATGTGAAAACAATCAGTGGCCAGAGCGAGAATGGCATCGGACCGCGTCTGCCCTGGTGACAAAGGTAACTGCCAACCAGAAGCCAGTGCATCTTGCAAACGTTTGATCTGTCTTGATGGCCTGATGGCTAACCGTAGACGGGGCGCTGCTGCCGGATCGACCTGCAACTGATGCGCCATTGCCTGACGTTGTTGTTCAGGCGCATGAGCCACGATCATGGCACAGAACCTGCCCAGAACTTCTTTTTCATCACACTTTGAAAATGGTTTTTCATAAGACAGTTGAAATGGGCAGTCCTTAAATAACCGCGGGTCAAAAACTCGGGCCAGTGGCCATAGGTTTTGCTTCACAAACGTTCTGTCCAGCCGCAGGGAACCGTTGATGATGGCAGTTAACTGATCCGGGTCCACCGAGGGAGGGGGATGCTCATCCGGCTTTTTACAAGCATCCGGCAGTATCCACCAACAAGCCACTTTCATAAAATCCCGCACTACCGGATTCTGTCGGGTGCCATGGGTGATGACGCTGTTAATGGCCTTGCGCCAGTGGCGGGGCAGGAGTTTTGGGGAGTGGTCAACCTGCTGTGCTCGCCGGGCAGTCAGTATCAGGTTATTCAGCAACCCTTCGGTCATTTCAGGCAGTGGGTTACAGAGGTGGGCAGGTACGGTTTTAAACGCATCGTAAAGTTGGTGAAGTGCCTGTTCGGGCAGCTCGGTTCGGGGGATATCGTGCCGGTCCCCATTGATATCCCAGATATCCACCTCAGGACACGGTTTGCCCGTGGTGATCATCGAACGCCATACTGAAGATGGGCTTTTTGCAGACTCAGGCCAGACAACGGTGACCTGGGCTTGTGGGTACGCCTGTAATTGACCATTCACCAACAGAGGTTGCCCGATAACCAGAGGTTCCAGAAGCTCCTGAAGCGTTGGATTACTCTCCAGTCCCCGCATGACGACCGGCTTGCCAGAGGTTAATGCTTCCTGTAAGCCACTCTGATGCCGTCCAAAATGTGCCTTTTGTTCCGAGGTAATACGGAGGTTATCAAACAGCTGGCTGAGACGGGTCTGTTCATTGACCTGAATGACCAGGGGGGCTTTCTGATAATGATTGATCCAGTGGCTGGCCTGAGCTTGTTGCTGATACGTGACGGTATTAAAAACGGCCTGATCTCTCATTGAGTACTCATCGCTTTCTCTCAATCCCAGGGGTTTTGGCTGCCGTTTTGTCTGAGCCACCTGAAGTCGGGGCTTCAGGCCGGTCGTCTCGCGAATCGTCTGCAGTGAACCCAGCAAACAAAACCAGAGTGCCTCAGTGAGGGGAGACGTTACGGTGACGACACCGCCCGCCAGAACTTGTTCCAACAGACGGGTGTTAGGGACGGCATGGCCTTCCGGGGCAATAGCAATCGGGCCCAGCCAATCCCTGATATTACTCTGGTTAATGATGATTGTTTTTTGTGCTGCGTGCTCTTTATCACCTTCTTTGTCGCAAAAGCAGGACAGGCTTTGGAACAGTGAATGAAGCTCGGTATTCTCCACCGGCATCTGATAAAACTGAACATCGTCGGGTAACTGGCAGATCCCCCCATTGCTCTCAAAGCGCTTTTGCGCCAGCATCTGTCGAATGGTCTGTTCAAAGGCCAGATCCTGCCAGTCGGCTCCTTTCAGGATCACCTTTTGTCCGGCCCTCAATGACTCAAACCTGCCGGGGATGTGCTGAATTCGCCCCTGTTGATCCACTCCGGGGCCGCCCAGCAGCAACTGTCGCCAGTTACTGTGTATATGGCAGTCAATTAAAACGGTATTGTCGTCATCCATAGCACTTTCGCTACCGGGAAGCTCGGGCAATAGCGGAGGAACCTCATTGAGGTCCATCGTTGAATCATCACCGGTCTGTGGATCGAACTGCCAGATATTTCCCGGTCGATTAATTCGCCGCCAGAAATCAGCGCCCGGAGCACCACTGGCCTGACCAACTGGTGCCAACTGTTCAGGGGCTGCCAGAACCACCAGAGCAACATGCTCTCCCAGAGGACGTTTCTTCTGACTGACTTTGTCGAACAAACAGGGGTTATCGGGGTCCAGCAGATCGTTAAATTTTGGCAGATCGTCGCTGGTGAGCTTGCGGATGTCCATCACCAGAGTGAGCGGCTGTGACCCTTCAAACAACTTGCCTGAACGCAGGCTGTGTCGACCATCGGCGGCAATACTCAATCGGCTCACCAGGTTAGCCTGTGAGAGGTCATCAGGATGGGAAACAAGAATGACATCCTGATGTCCATCGCCGGTCCGGGCGTCTAAAAGCTGTCGAACCTCATCATCACTGCCGACAAAACGAAAGTCGAAGGACTGAGGGGCTTGTTGGAGCGAGCAGTCCATTGACGATACGGTTCTCGCTTTCTCAGGCATCGTTACCGGAGGGGACGATCTATTGAGTTCGGGCGTTACGTCAATGCAGGCTTCGACAGTCTTTTCTGACGATAACTCCAGCTTTGCTACCTTGGCTGGTACGCTATTACCAGAAACGGGTTTCTTTACTTCCCCAACAATCCGGCCATCCATAGTCAACCTTTCTCCTTAAATCTGAAGGACTGCATTGAAACTGTTTGATTGTTTGACCTTCGGATAGGAAGAAAGTTCTATTTGAATGGTTACCTGCAATCCCTTGAAGGAAGTCAGCGATCTCGAAAAAAGACCCATTGGCTGTCGCCGCACAACTGCGTGGATGCAGGAGCAATGGCCGTGTAGGGCAGACTATTCCCAGTCAGTCCACAGAGATTGGTTATCCAATGCGTCACAAAGCGAATTCAAATTCACGCTGTTCACAAACTCCCTGGCAATTTTTTTCAGCTCATAGGGTTTGAGCACCAGAGCATTACTGGCGTTTTGAGCCTGCTTTAAAAAGCAGGCATCCTTACGCGAGTGCTCAAAAACGTAAGAACTATTAATTTGAGTCATCATGGCATACAGCTCTTTTCGTGAGGATGGGTCATGAGAGCCATAGCTGCAAAGCTCCGACGAAGTCCTGAAGGATGCATGGCCCCAGCAATACATTAAACGACCACCCTTTGAGAGGGTCACGTCATACAGGTAATGAGTGAAAGCCTGCTGAATCGCTTGCCAACATCTATGCCTCAGCTTCTTTCTCACCTGTGACACAAAAAAGGAATTCACTTCGGTATTTTCCAATAACTGCTTCAAGTCAGGGCTGGTGTTAACTTTTCGTTGAAACAGGGTTTCGTGCTTTTCCTTTATCGCTCGGGCGTTCCAGTCAGGCCCCCCCACGATAATCACCGGACGCCGGTTCATCTTACCCGAGTTTAACTGCTCAAACGCCGGATCATGCACCAACATTCGTTCTATATTCGGAACGCCCTCAGGTTCGTCCGTCCAGACGATCTGTATGGATGGATCGACAATGTCATTTTCAAGGAGTGGCGAACTCCCATCATGACAATGAGTGATGAAGAAGGTGTCATTTTTTTTCTTTTGGAAGTTTTCGTAGGCTAACTGCCATACCTGGCTATTTTTTTCCCTGGACAAAAATTTCCTGTACCACATTTTCAGGCAGTGGGTGGCTTTAGCCTTCAGTTCATCGATGCTTTCAAGAGCCCACAAAAGCTGCCAATGTTCTTCGGGATTCTCAATACGGTCATCGCAGGTCGGCAGTGGGTCCAGCCAACCCAATGTCAGGGCTTCATCGGCAAGGCGAATAACCGGGGGGGTCTCCAGGTCACTCTTTGACAACATATCCACCATTGAATTCAACCACTGTTGAGGGTTTGCTCCGCCCTGAACAATCATTTTTGAATGCAATGGCTTGAGCAGTTCAGTGACCTGAACTTCGTCACCGTCGGCTAATATTTGCTGTACTGCCTCCGACATCGGTTTGTAGATACGGGTATTATAATAACGGCCGTAACGCACATTACCGACTAATGCCTTCTCGTCAGAACTCAATGTGTCTGTCTCCAGCGACTCTAACATTGAGACACCGGTTGCAAAACCGGTTACATCTTTTCTGTCCCAGAGATTCCTTACTATTCCGGAGTTACTCAGATCATCGGTGACGGGTAATGCACCGCCTGTTTCAAGGGCTGTGTTCAGTTCCTCAAGGCTAATGCCACAGGCTTCAGCCAGAGCTTGCTGTTGTGCTGAATCAGCCCCTTTAAAGAGTTTCTTAATCCTCTTTGATTCGCCGCCAGAACCACTGACCCGCTTGGTGGGTTGGAACTTGGACAGGATTTCTGTTGCCTCGACAGGTGCCCCGCCCAAATCCACGAACTTCCAGGTTTGGCCTCCGTCAACGGAACACTCTGCAAAGGCATGATCACGGTTAATAATTTGCCGACATGGAATCCCAAAATAACGACAAAAAGCAACAAAAACAGGCGCACGATGACGGCAGCTACCTTGCCGCCGTGTTACCAGGAAGTGAAATAAATTTGCACCGTACTCTGGTGCAGCATTACCGGAGAACTGTTGGCAATAGTGCTCGATTGCATTAATTCGTTGCTCTGGGTCTTTAGCGTTTTCTATTGTCTCTAAAAGTTGCTTTACTTCACACGACAGTTCGTCGATGTGCCTAAAGCGCCTGAACAGTTTCTCCAATACTGTTTTCATACCTTCGGAGCAGCGGGCGTCAAAACGGTTTGATGCTTCTGACCAGGCTTCTTCAACAGATGTTTTTTCGCGCGGTTTCCGCTGTTCTACGACATAAGCAAATTGAATATTCTGGTTGTCTTCGGCCTCTGCAACATACAGCGTGTGAAGTCCGGTATATCGATCTCTGATCAGAGTGTATGGCAAATCGGGCTTCATGCGCAGGGCCACGATATAGTCGTCAGGCGTCAGGCTGGGCAATGCATATCGACCATTGTCTGATGCCCAGTCAAAGGTCGCCAGTGTTTGATCGCTCGCTAATGTTACTTCCTGATCAGGCCCTGATAACCGGGCCGGTGAGAGAACTTCGGCCCCCTGCATGTGTTGATCATTAATATCGATGAGTTTGACATCACCCTCAGGAGACACATAAACATCCTTTGCCCACCAACGATACATCCCGGAAGGAAGGCCCGGCCTCTCAAAAATTATATAACTGTCAGCTTGTGGCTTACCCCGGTGCTCATAGCGTGTTCTCCGGTCCAATGCCGGAGCCTCTTCCTCGTGGTCTTCCGGATTGTATTTTTCAGGAGCGTTACCATCGCCGGTAGTTAACGCTTCCTTAATCGATTGTGGCTCATGGCACGTGCTCTGATCCAATGCCGGAGCCTGTCCCTCCCGGACTTTTGCAGCCCGCTCTTCGTCAATATAATCGTCAAACAGATGGCTCGGCAGATCACTCAGCTGATGCCAAAACGCTGGCCACAATTGAACCGTATTGGAATTCCATGCACTTATGCGCCGGTCAGCCTCCTGAAGGTAGGGCTGATTAGCCGATAATGTCAGTGTTTGTTGCTGTTCTTCCGTCATGGGGAGTACGCTATTGGCTTCTACGCCCGTGCGGCTGAATTGATGATTAAACCAGCCTTGCTGCCAGTGTCGGTAAAGTGCCCCGATGAGAAAATCATCCGACTCATTCGGCTTCAGGGGAAGACCGGATGCCTGCCACCTGGCCTGAACCACCCTCTTGATGATTTCGGTTTTGATCTCTTCTTCGGTCTGATGAGTGTTAATACAAATTTCGTGGTTTTGTTCATCAATACTGTTGAGGTCACTGCGTCGTATTAACCACGGGCGATTAATGCCCGGTATCGTGCGGTTGAACCAATCGCAAAGTTCAGCATCGGGCTCTCCTGTAGCTACGGCAATAGCCGATGGCCCGGGCAGTTTCTCCAGTGTTCTTTTGGCAGCCATCAGGTAAAGCCGGTAGTGCTGACTGAGGCATTGATGAAGCCCTTTTTCAGTAAAATCGCCTCCTCTGAGAACCGCTTTGGCGACATTCTGTAAATCAAGGCTGGTCGGTTGCAACGGCAGTTTTTTCTCTTGAAGGTAAGCCCTCAAACGACAATGTTGCTTAGTCAGTTGTTCAGCCAGAATTTTCCCTTGTTGGGTTTGCGGCAACACTTTACCGGCAATGGCCCGTAATTCTGCCTGGCTGTACTGCCTGATAGGCAAATGTCGAAAACGCCCTTTCAGCGCCGGTGATAACGGTTTTCGCCCGCTGTACTCCGGTGGGTTGATGGTGGCAAACAGATGGAACCCCGGATGAGCGTCACCGGCCAGAATATCGTTCAACTCACCTTCCAGATGCTGGCTGTCGATCAGATTCATTTCCGAAATAACCACGATGCCGCCGTGGACTTTTGCCGTCTGGATCTTTTCACACACTTTTTTCCATGAGCAATCACAGGCATTCAGGGAAAAGACCTCTGGCATGGATTCTTGCCGTTGTTCAGCCTGTTGTTTAAAACTTTTAATCACCAGGTTTAGCGTGGCATCCTTACCCCGCCCGGCAGGGCCTTCAATCAGCGTCGCCTGACGGCCGCCCTGTTTCCTGTTGAGATGATAAGCCTGCTGACAGCGGCTTAAATCCTGTCCAAGCCGTTGCACCAGTTCACTGACTGCCGATCCCGAGGTATCAAAGTCTGGTCGGGTTTGCCTGGTGACTGTGACAAAGGTCTGCTGTATATCCAGCAGGGTCTGGTTGCGAACCTTGTCGCTCAGGGTGTTGTCCGGTTCGTAACGGGCAGCAAACCAGATTTCCAGTGCTAACTGGGCATCCCGGTGAGTCTCGCTGATTTCAGGACCCAGTAGGTCGCGAAAACTTTGCCCGACCAAACCGTTCATTTGCTCGGGGGTAACACGGCCACCTGCGGGCAGTGCACGATCCAGATACCAACCCACCCAACTGCAGATATCCGTTAAATCCCTGGGGGTGAACTCATGCTCTGGCAACAGTTCCTGATAATATTGCCACAGTGCCATGACACTCTCGGTGGCGCTCTGTGCAACACTATTTATTTCAGGCTCCGGCATATGCCGTTGTAACTGATTGATCAGAGCCGGTTCCACCACCCTGTCCCGAAGGAAAGCCCGATCCAGGCGTGGGTAGTAGGCTCTGGGGAGTTTCTCTTTCAGGGCCGGGTCCAGCTGGCGCCCGGCGTAATCATCCGGGTTACCGGTGAGAATGACCCGGTGTTTCAGGCCGACCTTGACAGGATGACCATTCACATAAATGCAGGGTTCCGGCTCCCATAAGCCGTTTAATGAAGCCAGCAATCCGGCGTTGGTGAGGTTGGCTTCATCCAGAACCAGGGTGACATAGTGTCCGTTTTTGTCGGAGGGTGTATTGGCCCATTCCATCAGTGCCCGGTTTTGCTGCGCCATAGAGCGGTCGCCGTCGGCGTGTTCTTGCCACTGCCAGCGTTTCATCAGGGTCTGTTCGCTGTCAGAAGGCCCAAGGGAGATCACTGAAGCTTGTCCCGAAGCCTGTGCCATTCTGGCGGAAAAGTAACTTTTCCCGGTGCCGGTTTCCCCCTGCAGGAATATAACGGGAGAGTCCGCAAAACGATCATGGAGTCGGGATAATCGACGGCTTTCACGATCCTTCTGACTCATTTCGCCGTTATAAAGATCCTGGGCCAGTAGTGACAAAGGCCCGTCAACGGAACCCTGCCATTCCAGTGATTCAGACAGTCGTTGTTCTATACGTTCAATGCCTTCTGTCTCAGAATGCGCTGTTCTGGCCATCTTAAAACAATCGGAGGCCAGAGCCTGAATGGCATCGGATCGCGTCTGCCCTGAGGGTAAAGGCAACTTCCAGCCAGAGGCCAGTGCGTCTTGCAAACGTTTAATCTGTCTTGTTGGCCTGATGGCTAAAGATTGCCAGGGCTCTGCTGTCGCCGGATCGACTGCCAACTGATACGCCATAGCCTGTCGTTGTTCTTCAGGGACATGGGCCACGATCATGGCACAGAGACTGTCCGGGACCGCTTCTTCATCCCATTCTGGAAATGGATTTTCATAGGACAGCTGTAATTCTCCATCAAAGACTGCCGGGTCAAAGGCTCTGGCCAGTGACCACAGGTTTTTTTCCACAAACGCTCTATCCAACTGCATCGTATTATTAACGATCTCATTTAAGTGATCCGGGTCTACGGAGGCGGCTTGATCCTTATCGGCATCCGTTTTTTTATTAGCATCTGGCAATAACTGCCAGCAAGCCACTTTCATAAAATCACGCACAGTCGGATGCTGCCGGGTACCATGGGTGATGACGCTATTGATGGCCTTGCGCCAGTGCCGGGGCAAAAGCTGTGGGGACTGGTCAACCTGTTGTGCTCGAAGAGCAGCCAGTATCAGGTTATTCAATAACCCTTCGGTCATTTCAGGTAGCGGGTTGCAAAGGTCGGCGGGTACAGTTTTAAAGGCTTTGTAAAGTTCATTAAGCGCTTGTTCTGGCAGTTCAGTCCGGGGGATCTCATGCTTGATAGCATTGATCTCCCAGAGATCGACCTCAGGACAGGGTTTACCCGTGGCAACCATGGAATTAAATACTAAAGACGGGCTCTTCTCAGACTCAGGCCAGAGTAAGGTGACATCAGCTTCAGGGTAGGCCTGTAATTGACCATTCACCAACAGAGGTTGCCCAACAGCCAGAGGTTCCAGAAGCGCCTGAAGTGTTGGATTACTCTCCAGTCCCTGCAATACAACCGGCTTACCAGAGGTTAATGCCTCCTGCAACTCAGTCTCACGTCGCCCAAAATGCGCCTTTTGTTCCGAGGTGATATAGATATTATCAAACAGCTGGCTAAGGCTGGTCTGGTCATTGATCTGAATGACCAAAGGGTTTTCCGGCTGCTGTTTGAGCCAATGACTTGCCTGAGCGTTTTGCTGATACGTGGCGGTCTTGAAGGCAACGTGATCTCTCATTGAGTGCTCATCGTTTTCTGCCAATCCCAGGGCTTTCGGCTGCCGTTTGGTATGGGCCACCCGGAGTCGGGGCTCCAAATCGGTTGTCTCGCGAATCGTCTGTAGTGAACCCAGCAAACGAAACCAAAGTGCCTCAGTGAGGGGAGAGGTTATGGTGACTTCACCACCCGCCCGAACTTGTTCCAACAAACGGGTGTTAGGGACTGCATAGCCTTCCGGGGTAATGGCAATCGAGCTTAGCCATTCCCTGATATTACTCTGGTTAATGATGATCGGGTTTCGTGGTGCCTGCTCTTTGTGAAGTTCTTTTTCGCCTTTTTTATCGCAAGAGCGAGACAGGGTTTGAAACAGTGAATGAAGCTCGTCATTCCCCACCGGCATCCGACAAAATTGAACATTGTCGGGTAACGGACAGACCTTCCCGTTGCTCTCAAAACACTTTTGCGTCAGCATCTGTCGCATCGTTTGTTCAAAGGCCAGATCTTCCCAGTCGGCTCCTTTCAGAATCACCCGTTGTCCGGGCGTCAGTAGCTCAAGCCTGCCGGGTATGTGCTGGATTCGTCCCTGTTTATCCACTCCGGGGCCGCCTAGCAGCAGTTGTCGCCAGTTATTGTGCAGGTGGCAGTCAACTAAAACGGTATTGTCGTCATCCACAGCACTCTCGTTACCGGGGAGTTCCGGCAATAGCGGAGGAACCTCATTGATGTCCATCGTTGAATCATCATCGGTCTGTGCATCGAACTGCCAGGTATTACCCGGTCGATTAATCCGCCGCCAGAAATCAGCGCCCGGAGCGGCGGCTCCCGGAGCGTCGTCATGCCTGCCAATCGCTGCCAACTGTGCAGGATCTGCCACGACCAGCAGAGCAACATGCTCGCCCAGAGGTCGTTTCTGCTGGCTGACTTTGTCGTACAGACAAGGGTTATCCGGGTCCAGTAAATCGTTAAATCTGGGTAGATCCTCGCTGGTGAGTTTGCGGATATCCATCACCAGAGTGAGTGGCTGTGAACCTTCAAACAGCTTGCCCGAACGCAGAGTGTGGCGACCATCGCCGGAAATGCTCAGCCGGCTCACCAGGTTGGCCTTTGAGAGGTCATCGGGGTGGGAAATAATAGTGACATCGCGTTGTTTATCGCAGGTCTGGTCAACCAAAAGCTGTCGAACCTCATCATCACTGGTGACAAAACGAAAATCGAAGGTATGAGGGGGCTTTTGGAGAGGGGAATCCGCTGACGATACGTTTCTCGCCCTGTCAGGCAACATCATCGGAGATGACGATAGATTGAGTTTGGCCGTTACATCAGAGCAGACTTTTGCAATCGGTTCGTCCAGCTTTGCTCGCCTGATTGGAATGCTACTATCAGGTACGCCGTTGTTACGAACGGGTTTGTTTATTTTTCCACCAATCTGACCATCCATGATAATTATCCCTACTGCCGTTTGAAGGACTCAATTGAAACTTATAAATAATATGACCTTCAGACAGGAGGAAAGTTCTATTTGATTGGTTATCCGTAACCATGGAAGGAAGTTACCCATCTCGAAGAACTCATCACGAACAAGTGGTTATCATGTATCCAATGAGTCATAAATCGAATTCAAATTCACACTGCTCAGAAACTCTCCGGCAATAGTTGTCAGCTCACTGGAGCTGAGTACCAGAGCATTACTGGCGTTCAGTGTCACCCGTAAGTAGTCATCCTTAACAGATTCCTGAAAATGGGAAGAGCTATTAATTGCAGACATCATGGCATACAGCTCTTCCGGTGAGGATGGGTCATGAGCGCCGTAATGGTCTAAACCCCAGACCCCCTTGATAGCAGCATCGGCCCAACAATACGTCAAGCAACCGCCTTTCGAGTGTGTCAATCTATACAGGTAATGACTGAAGGCCTGCTGAATCGCCTGCTTGCATTTGTGTCTTAAACCATCCAAAGCAAGTATATTGTCACATACGTAGCGTTGTCTCTCTGAATCTGACTTTTCCCAATAACCCGGGGGTGGATTCTTCTCTAACTCATAGGGATGGTCACTTTTTGATATCTCAATCCACTTAGGGCTGCTCTCAACTTTTCGTTGAAACAGGTCTTCGGCCTTTTTCTGAAGCAGTTTTTCATCCCAGCAAGGTCTCCCCATGATAATCACCGGACGGTGGTTCTCTTCTCCCGTGATTGACCTCGGAAACGCGGGTTGGTGCGTCAACAATCGTTCTATATTCGGAATGCCCTCAGGTTCGTCCGTCCAGCCGATCTGTAAGGATCGACTGGCCATTTTATATTCAAGGGATGATGAAAACCCATCATGACAGTCACTGACGAAGAAGGTATTACCTTCTTTCTTCTGGAAGCTATCATAAGACTTCTGCCACAAATGACTATTGTTTTCCCTGGAAAAGAACTGCTTGTACCACTTTTTCAAGCAATGAGCGGCTTCAATCTTGAGTTCATCGAAGCTTTCAAGACGCACCAATAGCTGATGATGTCTTTCGACCTCCATTGTAGGCTCCCGATAGCACAGCAGTGGATCCAGCCAACCCGATTCCAGAACTTCGAGGGCAAAGCGAATAACCGAAGGTTTGGGATCACTCCCTTCCAGTATTTCTGCCATTAAACGCAACCATCGGTTAGCAGCTGAGTCGCTCTGACCAGTCATTTTTGGATGGAGTAACTTGAGTTGCTCAGTAACCTGCTCTCCATCACTGTCGGACAATATTTGCTTCACCGCTTCCGATATCGGTTCAAGTGGCTCCTTGTCATAGCCCGATGCTTCTTTCCCCAGCGACACGATTATTGAGACGGCCATGGAAAAACTGGCTAAATCTTTTTCCTCCCATAGGTTCTTGACTATTTTGGAAATAATTAGCCTGGTATCTGGCAATGCGCTGTTTTTCTCAAGGGCTTTGTTCAGTTCCCCGAGGCTCATGTTACAGGCCTTAGCCAGAGTTTTCTGTTGCGGCAAATCAGCACCTTTCATGAGATCTTTCAGGAAAGCCTTATGCTTCTTTAAATCAGTGCTGGAACTACTGACATTTGTGGTGTACTGGCCGTCAAATTCTATTTTTCTTCTGTTGGTGGGCGCACCGCCGAGATCGACTGACTTCCAGGTTTGGTCTTTATCGTCGTAATATTCAGCAAAGCTGTGGATAAAGCTATTCACTACCCGGGATGGAATCCCGAAATAACGACAAACAGCAACAAAAACAGGCGCACGATGACGACAGCTTCCTTGCCGTTGTTTGACTAGAAATTTAAAGAAATTCTTATGGCTCGCTGGTTTAGCTTTACCGGAAAACTCTCGGCAATAGTCCGCGATCGCCTTAATTCGTTGCTCCAGCTCTTTGGCGTTTTTTATTTTCTGTAAAGGCTTCTGTATTTTGGTCGGTTGTTCTTTAATGCTATTAAACAGTTCGTCCAGTACGGTTTTCATACCTTCTGAACACCGCGCGTCAAGGCTTGTTAATCGTTCTGGCCGGGCTTCTTCAGGAGGTGTTTTTCTGCCTGGTTCTCTGGGTTCTACGACATAAGCAATTTCAATGATTTGGTCGGCTTTGGCCTCCGGAATCAACAATGTGTGCAGTCCGGTATATCGATCCCTGAAGAGTTTATATGACAAACCGGGTTTAATACGCAGGGCAACGATATAGTCGTTAAACGACAGGCTTGGCAAAAGATGTAGATCATTCTTCTTCGAGTACGTCGTAAAATTTGCCAGCGTTTGATCGCTGGCCAGAGTCATTTCCTGGTCACTCTCTGGTAACGGATCCGGTATGAGGGTTTCGACCCCTTCAATGTATTGATTATCAAGAGCGGTCAGTTCGACATTACCCCTGCGATCCACATTAATATCCTTTGCTATCACGCGATACATACCGGAAGAATGGTTCTTGGTTTCAAAAATTTTATGATCCTCAACTTCTTTCAGTGGCAGACCCTCATAGTTCGTTCTCCGGTCCAATACCTGAGTATCAGGCTGGCTGGTTGGAGGAGTGCTGCTCAGCGGATCGTTATAGTTCGTTTTTCGGTTTAATGCCGGGTGATCAGGCTGGCTGGTTGGAGGAGTGCTGCTCAGCGGATCGTTATAGTTCGTTTTTCGGTTTAATGCCGGGTGATCAGGCTGGCTGGTTGGAGGAGTGCTGCTCAGCGGGCCGTTATCGTTCGTTTTTCGATTCAATGCCGGGTGATCAGGCTGGTTTCTGAGAGGTTTTTTGCTCACCGGGCCTTTATGGCTTTTTCTCCGCTTCAATGCCTCAGCCAGTTTCGAGCCGATTTTCAGGCGACGTTGTTCAGGAGACTTATCATTGTCAATCGCAGACGCTTCGATAATATCATTGCCAATCGCAGACGCTTCGTTAATATCATTGCCAACCGCAGACGCTTCGTTAATATCATTGCCAACCGCAGACGCTTCGTTAATATCATCTTCAAGCTGTTGGCTCGTCAGATCACTTATCT
>NZ_JAGRPU010000140.1 GCF_024606225.1 Endozoicomonas sp. ISHI1
CTTCGCCGCTATCCCCATCGCTGACACTCAGGCTGCCCGAGGTGGAGAGGTTGATGCCAGCGTCCTCGGTAACACTGCCGGTGTCGGTGCCGGTGATCACCGCTGCATCGTTGGTGCCGTTAATGGTAATAACGATATTGTGGGTAGTGCCATCCAGAGACCTCACCGTCAGGGTCTCGGTCAGGCTGTCACCATCCCCCAAGGCCTGAATGGCTGACTGGCTATTGCTTGCCGAATAACTCCAGTTACCGCTGCCATCAATGGTCAGAGAACCGTAGGTGCCGGTAATGGTCTCTGCAGTGAAACTGGCTTCGCCGCTATCCCCATCGCTGACACTCAGGCTGCCCGAGGTGGAGAGGTTGATGCCAGCGTCCTCGGTAACACTGCCGGTGTCGGTGCCGGTGATCACCGCTGCATCGTTGGTGCCGTTAATGGTAATAACGATATCGTGGGTAGTGCCATCCAGAGACCTGACGGTAACGGTCTCGGTCAGGCTGTCACCATCCCCCAAGGCCTGAATGGCTGACTGGCTATTGCTTGCCGAATAGCTCCAGTTACCGCTGCCATCAATGGTCAGAGAACCGTAGGTGCCGGTAATGGTTTCTGCGGTAAAACTGGCTTCGCCGCTGTCCCCATCGGTGACACTCAGGCTGCCCGAGGTCATCAGGGTGTTGCCAGCGTCCTCAGTGACGCTGCCAGTGTCAGTGCCAGTGATCACCGCTGCATCGTTGGTGCCGTTAATGGTAATGACGATGTCGTGGGTAGTGCCATCCAGAGACCTGACGGTAACGGTCTCAGTCAGGCTGTCACCATCCCCCAAGGCCTGAATAGCTGAATGGTTGTTACTGGCCGAATAGCTCCAGTTACCACTGCTATCAATGGTCAGAGAACCGTAGGTGCCGGTAATGGTTTCTGCGGTAAAACTGGCTTCGCCGCTGTCCCCATCGCTGACACTCAGGCTGCCCGAGGTGGAGAGGTTGATGCCAGCGTCCTCGGTGACACTGCCGGTGTCGGTGCCGGTGATCACCGCTGCATCGTTGGTGCCGTTAATGGTTATGACGATATCGTGGGTAGTGCCATCCAGAGACCTGACGGTAACGGTCTCGGTCAGGCTGTCACCATCCCCCAGGGCCTGAATGGCTGACTGGCTATTGCTTGCCGAATAACTCCAGTTACCGCTGCCAT
>NZ_JAGRPU010000141.1 GCF_024606225.1 Endozoicomonas sp. ISHI1
CGTCTCGCAGTCAAGCTGGCTTGTACCATTACACTAACCGCACGATGTCCGACCGTGCTTAGCCAACCTTCGTGCTCCTCCGTTACTCTTTGGGAGGAGACCGCCCCAGTCAAACTACCCACCACACAATGTCCCCGATCCTGATAAAGGACCTGGGTTAGAACCTCAATATTGCCAGGGTGGTATTTCAAGGTTGGCTCCATGCAGACTGGCGTCCACACTTCAAAGCCTCCCACCTATCCTACACAAGCAACATCAAGATCCACTGTGAAGCTGTAGTAAAGGTTCACGGGGTCTTTCCGTCTAGCCGCGGATACACTGCATCTTAACAGCGATTTCAATTTCACTGAGTCCCGGGTGGAGACAGCGTGGCCATCGTTACGCCATTCGTGCAGGTCGGAACTTACCCGACAAGGAATTTCGCTACCTTAGGACCGTTATAGTTACGGCCGCCGTTTACCGGGGCTTCGATCAAGAGCTTCTCCGAAGATAACCCCATCAATTAACCTTCCGGCACCGGGCAGGCGTCACACCGTATACGTCCACTTACGTGTTAGCACAGTGCTGTGTTTTTAATAAACAGTCGCAGCCACCTGGTATCTTCGACCAGCCTCAGCTTACGGAGCAAGTCCGATCACCAAAGCCGGCGCACCTTCTCCCGAAGTTACGGTGCCATTTTGCCTAGTTCCTTCACCCAGGTTCTCTCAAGCGCCTTGGTATTCTCTACCTGACCACCTGTGTCGGTTTCGGGTACGGTCCCTTTTGACCTGACGCTTAGAAGTTTTTCCCGGAAGCCTGGCATCAATCACTTCCTGACCTTGGTCAGTTCGTCATCAGTTCTCGGCGTTCTCTATTAGAGAGGAACCGGATTTGCCTGATTCCACCGCCTACGACCTTAAACCCGGATAACCAACACCGGGCTGACCTAGCCTTCTCCGTCACTCCATCGCAGTCAAAAGGGGTACAGGAATATTAACCTGTTTCCCATCGATTACGTCTTTCGACCTCACCTTAGGGGCCGACTCACCCTGCGCCGATTAGCGTTGCGCAGGAACCCTTGGTCTTCCGGCGAGGGAGCCTCTCACTCCCTTTATCGTTACTCATGTCAGCATTCGCACTTCTGATACCTCCAGCCCACCTCCCGGTTGACCTTC
>NZ_JAGRPU010000142.1 GCF_024606225.1 Endozoicomonas sp. ISHI1
GGATGCACGACGAATCGTGTCTAACTCCACTCTTGCGTAGGGTTTAACGTCGAGCTGTAACGTGTCTCGACCATAATTATCAAGGTTCAAACTCGCACTGTAATCTCTGTCATGCAGAGTTTTACATTTTGGACACCGCCACTCACGGTCAGACAGAGTGAGATTGTCATTTATGTAGTCGCAAGTATGAACCGCACATTTCTTCGAGCTGGGAAAGAACCGATCTGCAATCACAACCTGACATCCTCTCAGCTCTGCCTTGTATTCAACAAGTTCTCTCAGCTTACCGAAACCTGCGTCACTGATTGCTCTTGCCAGTTTGCGGTTTTTCACCATGCCTTTTACATTCAGATTTTCGATGGTGATTATTTTGAATCTTGAAGTCAGATAATCACTTACCTCATGCAGTACGGCTGATCGCTGGTTACTTATCCGGTAATGCAGTTTGGCCACCGCTCGCTTGGCTTTCGCATAGCGGTTGCTTCCCTTTGTTTTGCGGCTTAACGCCTTCTGTTTCCTGTTCAGGCGTTTCAGAGAGCATTTCAGTTTCTGATTAGCAGCAAAGGTTTTGCCATTCGAGCAAATAGCTAAATCTTTGATGCCAAAATCAACGCCTACAGACTCATTGGTTTGTGCTTTTGGGTTGTAATCCTGAGTGTCTACCAAAATAGAAGCGAAATACTTTCCGGCTCGTTTACTGATCGTCACCTGACAGGGTGTTCCTGTGAATCTCAGCTCTTGGCGCATATTGATGCGGGTTTTCAGTTTCTCAATGCGAAGTGTTCTGCCATCAACATCGAACTTGGGTTTTTCTCTGAGAGAAAACCTGTCGTGTAGTCCTCGCTTCTTGAATCTTGGATAACCGGCTTTTTCTCCTTTCTCCACCCCACGAAAGAAGCGAGCAAAGGCATCATCAAGATCGTCGATTGTGTTCCTGGTTACACGCTGACTGACTTCGGCATACCAGGGAAACTCAAGCCTGAGTTCTTTGTATTTTTCATTCGCAGCCTTCTTTGACCATTTAACGCCTTCTTGACTGAAATGGGCTAACAGTTGATTGAACGCATGACGACGAGAACCACAAGCCCTATCAAGATAATCGGCTTGTTGTTTTGTCGGTC
>NZ_JAGRPU010000143.1 GCF_024606225.1 Endozoicomonas sp. ISHI1
TACTCAGGCTCTGGCGGATCGCAGGCTACAGACAAAGTCTTTCGATATTCAGGGCAATAAACATGTGGAGTTTACCTCGAGTGAGGTCATGGTTCAGCCAACTTTAGGTGATGACCAGCAGCCAATACCGAAATCTTTTACAACCACTTACCCTGATCGTACTCAAGTCAGAGCAGACTATGGCGTTCCTTCGGAAGGCTTTACAGACATTCTTTCTGGCATCAAGGGTGGCGTTTCCAGTGTTGATCTGTTTGAAACCGACGACAATGACTTTGCCCGGAAGTACACCAAAGTCCTGAAAGTCGGTAATGAAGGGATCTTCAGGTTCACCCATAACCTTGCAGAAAAAAAACTGGTCATTGAAGTCAGAGACGGAATGACCGATCAGGATTCCATTGAGGCTATTCGAAATCAATCTGGTGACATCCAACCATTAGATCCGTTAACAAAAATCGCCAGACCCGAACAACTGGCCGGATTACTGAAGGGTGCCAATGAAAGAGCAGGAAACCTTGGTGAAGTTGATAACTATGTCGCCCTTGCCACCGTTTCAGTAGACGAAGTTGAAGTGAATGGGCGCACCTTCATGCGTCTTGTCGCTGCTGCCGATGAGCCTCCCGAGTTACAGCGTCTTGGTCAATCACTCTTTATCAATGATGAAGCGCTTCTGGCGGCAGCCACCTCTGCCTATACGCAGGTTCATATTCTGAAAGACGATTTACAACAGAAAGCTCTGAACGAGCTGTTGTCCTGTCATAAACCCGTCGGCTATGTTGTTCACGTCGGGGATGAGACACAGATTTATCCTCTGCCTGCGGGTTATCCAAAGCTGGAAGTGGATCAGGTTTCGGGGGAAATGATTGTTTTCCGTCGTCAGAAACAGAATCCCACCGATATTGCCTTTGTGGAAAGCCACTATGATCTCTGGAAACAATTTAAAGACCACAGGACACAGGTTAATACCGCAGATGCCGCAAAAGCTCGCAACGCTCATGCGGCGGCAGTACTGGGTATGAATGACTGGGATGATACCTGGTCACTGGAAGAACAAGCCAGACTCCTCAGAAAGAAAATTGATGAAATGAACCGATCGGTGGCCGCAA
>NZ_JAGRPU010000144.1 GCF_024606225.1 Endozoicomonas sp. ISHI1
CAATATCACACCGGAGAGCAAACCTGCCCTGAGTGCCAGAAGATCCTGCTAAACGCTCAAGCCCTGAAGGATCACAAAAATAAATATCACACCCCGGAGCAAACCTGCCCTGAGTGCCAGAAGACCCTGCCAAATGCTAAAGCGCTATCGAATCACAAAAGTCAATACCACACCGGAGAACAAACCTGCCCTGAGTGCCAGAAGACCCTGCCAAACGTGAATGCCCTGTCGGCTCACAAAAGAAAAGATCACACCCCAGAGCAAACCTGCCCTGAGTGTCAGAAGACCCTGCCAAACGCTTATGCCCTTACGAATCACAAAAGTCAATATCACACCGGAGAGCAAACCTGCCCTGAGTGCCAGAGGACCCTGCCAAACGTGAATGCCCTGTCGGCTCACAAAAAAAAAGATCACACCCCAGAGCAAACCTGCCCTGAGTGCCAGAAGACTCTGCCAAACGCTCAAGCCCTGTTGTATCACAAAAGAAAAGAACACACCCCAGAGCAAACCTGCCCTCAGTGCCAGAAGATTCTGCCAAACGCGAAAGCCCTGTCAGATCACATAAGAAAAGATCACACTCCAGCGCAAACCTGCCCTGAGTGCCAGAAGACTCTGCGAAACGCTCAAGCTCTGTCGGATCACAAAAGAAAAGATCACACCTCAGAGCAAACCTGCCCTGAGTGCCGGAAGACTCTGCCAAACGCTCAAGCGTTGTCGGAGCACAAAAGAAAAGATCACACCCCAGAGCAAACCTGCCCTGAGTGCCAGAAGACCCTGCCAAACGCGAAAGCCCTGTCGGTTCACAAAAGTGAATATCACAGCGGAGAGCAAATCTGCCCTGAGTGCCAGAAGACCCTGCCAAACTTGAAAGCCCTGTCGGTTCACAAAAGAAAAGATCATACCTCAGAGCAGACCTGCGCTGAGTGTCAGAAGACCCTGGCAAACGCTCATGCCCTTACGAATCACAAAAGTCAATATCACACCGGAGAGCAAACCTGCCCTGAGTGCCAGAAGACCCTGCCAAACGCGAAAGCCCTGTCGGATCACA
>NZ_JAGRPU010000014.1 GCF_024606225.1 Endozoicomonas sp. ISHI1
TTAAATGTGTTGCTTGTGGTCATGCCGAAAATGCCGACATTAACGCTGCCAAGAATATCTTAGCGTCAGGACATGGCGTGTTAGCCTGTGGAGCGGGTTCGTTGGAACCTGTGACGAAGCAGGAACCGCTGCGAAATCGTGAGAAAGTAGCAGCCTGGGCTAGGCGCCCCCATGGGAATCCCCCACTGATTTCTTGAATCAGTGGGGGAGGATGTCAATAACCTGTAAATAAAACATGTTAACGCTATGCTCTAATGAAGCTTTCATGGTCGGGGGTTGTCGCAAAAGTTTGTGAAACAATCTCGTTAGGCTGGGGAGTACAGGTAATGCCTTACACTTTGCTATCTTTTATCTTCATATTATTTGCGTTGATGGTTGCCTGGTTCAATCGAAAGTGGGGAATCGTTTGCTTCAGCATTTCTCTTGTTCTGATTGCATTGGTTTTTATTCATCATATTTCTGAGCACTTGGAAATTTATCTTTAGAAGTTTGGCGGGTCTAATCATGAACTCATGCAGAGAGATCAATGATTTTGTGAAGTTTGCCAGTGTTTTTGAATTGATAGTCATCTGTCTTCTTCTGGTTGCTGCTTTCTGGTTTCAGTTTGTGATGGGCGAATTACCCTGTCCTCTCTGCATATTGCAGCGGCAGGGAATTTTAGTGATAGCCTCAGGGTTCCTGCTCAATATGAGGTACCACGTTCGACCCGGTCATTACAGTTTGTCGCTGCTAGCGGCTGTCTTGACTAGCTTTATTGCTCTGAGGCAAATTGCACTGCATGTGAACAATCCTCAAGGATATGGTTCGGCTTTGCTGGGACTGCATATGTATACTTGGTTGTATATTCTGTGCTCTGCTTTAATCGTATATATCGCACTGGTCATAGGTTATTCCAGACAGTTTGAATTGCACGCTTATGAGGACGAAGTCTCAGAAGCGAAAAACCCCGAAATCAGATGGTTTTCCCATTTTGCCTTTGCGCTTCTGGTGTTCCTGACTGTGGCTAATATCGTTTCAATTTTCTTTGAGTGCGGGCTTGAGCAGTGCCCGGACAATCCGGTGCGTTATATCCTCTGAGCTTTGGCCATGAGATGGAGTGCGATTGTCCTCGGGATAAACATCTGGGGTGACAAACACCCGGGTCGTGAATGACAGGTCACGATAGGGCGGGTTAGGGTAGATCAGCTCGACAAAGCTGGCTTTCCAACCTTTTTCGGGGGCTTTCAATGCGACATCTGCCCGACAGCTTTCACGACAACGGAATGTGAGTGTTTCAGATTTAAACTGGCTGACCTTTGGGTTGTCTGAAGTGGTTCGGAAATCTCTGGCTTCAGGATTTGTTGCAGTCCACAGTTTCATGGCTTTGGGAGGCATTGAGGCTTCGACTTTCAGGTTTAGTTTAGAGACATCCCAGCTGATCTTGGGCATGGGGCGATCTTTAATGATGGCTCCGTAAAAGGATTCGATGCTTTCACTCACCAGTGTTTGATCCATTCTGAGAATGTAATGCCTCAGGTCTGGAAGGAATCTCAGCCATTTTTCGCCTTTCAGGTCATCGAAGTAAAAGCGGCTGGAGTCGGGTAAGAAAAAATCATCGCCGGTGGCATTAATGATGTACTTCGGCATGGTTAGCAGAGGGAGGTAGGAATAGGGGTCGACCACCTCCATTAGCTGAGTCATAGGCTGGGTGCCGATTGTGTGCATCAGAGAGTAATAGTCTTTGACAGCCGGAGCCCAGCGTTGGTAACTATTGAAGTGGTGTCGCATACTCTCTTGCAGATTAAGAACATCGATGACCATGGGTATGATGGCTGACACTCTGTTATCCATTGCTGCGGTCAGCCAGACTGTCCAGCCTCGTTTTGATCCTCCGGCTAATACAAAATGCTCAATTTTAATGTGCTTCTCTTTCATCAGTGCCTGAATCGTATCCATGGCCCGAATGGAAGCCCTGACCATGGGTAATCGGAGTGGCCAGTTATAGTTTTTCCCCGGGTTATCAATGAACTTTTGCCAGCTATAGGCCATCAGGCCATCTTCCTTGAGCGGTTTGCCATCACCAAATCGCAAGAACTGGTTTGGAATGTCTTTCAGATCAACGACGATCGACCGGGTTCTGGCGGCTATATGAGAAAATTGCAGGGCATCAGTGCTCCTCTTGTTTCTATCGGGCTGATCTTCGGGCCAATGGATGATGCCGCCATTGATAAAGAGTAGAGCAGTGGTGGAGCTGACTTTTTCCGGTATATACACCTTGATCCGATGCTCCCAGACCGGATCAGAGACTTTATCCTGTTCTCCGATAGTCCAGCGCAGAGACTTCATACGGACAGGGTAGACTTTGACCTTCAGCTTCTTTCCATCCAGCTCGACGCGCTCTTCAGTCGCAGCTGCAGCACTCCATTGATAATTCTTATCTTCTTGTTTCAGGTAACAGGGCAGTACGTCACGAAAGTGTTTGCCAAGGTAAGAGGGGTTACAGTTGTCAGGAGAGACTTTCAGGTGATCTCTGGCATGAGCCTGATGCTTCAGAAGCATCAGGCATAAGCAGAACAATGCCAGTAAGCCAGCCTGAAAACTGGAGACGAATTCTTGTTCTTTTGCCATTTTGTTACTCTTTTTTTTGCAATTTCATGGCAGTTCACAGGGGTGTTAAATCAGGGCTTCCTGCTGCCAGCGTTAACATGAAGTCTTTCAGCTTTAATTCATGATCTCTCTGGAGTCTCGCCTTGGTATTACTGCCGACAAACTTATTGCAGGCTTCTGAATCAAGATTCAGGCAGGCCGAAACTCTTTTTTGATATCGAGTGTGGTCTTCAGCCTTTACCCAAAGGCTCTGACCGGGCAGAAAACTGTACTCCAGACTGTTGCGTGCGAACTCAATAATCTGATCAAAGGACAGGAGAGCGCCGTCGCTGGATTGATTAGGGCTGAAGCCATAGACGGCTTCTACAAACTGACTGGTCAAATCGACTTTTAGAATCCCCGGATCGTCAGTAGCCAGCGCCACTGCAACATTGCTATTGACATAAACAGGAAAGGGGTGTCCGCTGTTGGGCCCGATATCATTCAATCGCTGGTCGCTGGTGAAAGGAATTTCAACAGCAATGTCATTATCCAGCATGGTTTTGAGCAGCTCAGCACTGCAGTTGACGTATTCTTCATTGCCGGAGCTGGACTGCTTCAGGCAGTCCTGTGCCATTAGGCTGATCCCGTGGCCTATGCGTTTGGGCTGAACGATATTAATAGCGTCTGCCAAGGTGGTTCGGTAGTAAAAATCTTCGACTGTGGCTTTGACCAGTTCTCCTGCATGCAGGCTAATATGCTCTTTCACCAGAGGGTATTTTTTGTGGTTTTTAAGAAAACTCAGCATTTTCATATGGCTGAGGTAATCGTTCAGTGCCGTATCATTATTTTCAGCGCCGTCTATGTTGATGCCCAGCACTTGAGGATCGCTGCCAGAGAGACTCAATTGAGCCAGTTCAAAGGCAAAGATCATCTGGGCGTAAACCCGGGGCAGGGGATCGGTCCGGTGAATTTCGTGTAGAAACCGAACGGTGACAGAACAGGCAGGTTGAGAGGGGCTATGAGAGCAGTTCAAGTGGTCGTCAGAATCTTTCAAGGCATCGGCTACCTCTTTGGCAGCTGCCTTTAACTGGGTTTGAAAATCGGGCTGGGCACTCAGTCTGGTACGAAAGTCTTCCAGACTTTTGGAACTGTCCGGGTCCGGTGCGGGCAGGTTGGTGATGAGGGAAAACAACTTGTCAGGCCCGTTCGCTTCATTCCAGTAGATAGTTGATTCAATGTAAGAAAGTCCATCAACAGCGGCCTTTTTACGTATAAGTGAAATGAAACGGGCATCTATTCCATCGAATAAGGCTTTCACGATAGCAAAGTAGTCGAAGAAATGCTTGTCACGGATCTCAAGCGTATCGTTGCTGTCGGCAAGCGTTAGCTGCCTGATCAGAGCTGCACGGTTTTCTTCATTACTGACGTATGCGCTCACGGACTGTGCACAGCAATCACACGGGGCCATGTGATGGTCCTTATAAATGCAAAACTTTCGTTCTATCGCGATATCAATGATTTCTTCGGGCTCGATGGCCCCCATCAGGTGATGATGGAGATCGCCGCCTTTGGGCAGTCGATTCATAAACGCCTGAAGTTCCGGACGGTTGTTACGAATACTCTCCATGAAATCACTGGTTCGCTTATGGCCCTTGGTAAACCCGGAAATCTCATACTCAGAGGATGAAAAACTGGTGTTGGCAGTTAAGAGCATCATCACCAGAGCAAATCGAAGAAGAATATCTGAAGTCATAATTGATCAATAGTCACTGTTGAGGATTACAGTATAGATATATTTTAAGTGCTCATTTCTGATTCGGGTGAGGTCTGCTTGTAGCTGTGTGCATCCTTTCCTGATTAGCCACCATGAAGCAGAAAAAAGAGTTACTATAGCCACGCAAGTTATCTTCCAAGGTTTCGCTTATGACATTAAAAGCCCCTGCTATACTCCTGCTGGTTCTGTTACTGGGTGGTTGCTCCACGCTGGGCTGGAAAGCGGGGCATATGGCCAAAATTAAGTTTGATCTCAATGAACTCAACAAGGAGGGTCTGCGAGGCTCAGGTGATAACTTGACAGCGGTGTCTTATGAATTCTGTATTCCGGACAAGATTGAGTACGTTGATCAGGTCATGGCGATTGATCCAACGCTGGTTGTTTACCGGGCGTCGCCGGGAAAAATACAGTGCCGATCAGCAGAGTATCTGGCAGTTGGTGACACCCATCAGCTGGATTTTTATGAAGTTCTGAGAAAACTGGCAGAGCTGGATTATGTAAAGATTATTCAGGAAGCGACGTTTGAGTAAGTGTAAAGGGCCCAATTTGGCTGGTCAGCTGGCAACAGAAGAAGAAAATCTTCTGGTCAGAAACCCGTTATTGCGAATCTTCTATCAGGGATTGGCATTGCTTTGCATTGTTCTCGGCATCATTGGTGCCGTGCTGCCCCTCATGCCAACGACCGTGTTTCTGTTGCTGGCAGTGTGGCTCAGCGTTCGGTCTTCACCCAAATTGAATCGGTGGTTGCTGGAGCATCCAAGGTTTGGTCCGGCCCTGAAAGAGTACCTGCATGACAGGGCGCTCTCACCCAAAATAGGGTGTCGGGCTCTGGCGCTCCTGTGGCTGGGCATAGGGATTTCAGTCTGGCTGGTTCCTCAGGTTTTTCTGAAAGTGTTGTTGGGGCTGATTGCTCTGGCGGTGAGCATTTATCTTTGGATACTGATGCGCAGATATCAACAACAGTGAGTCAATGTAACAATGACCTTCAAAAACATGCCACGGCCAAGGAGGGTGTCGCAAAAGTGCTGCGCTTCGCTGATACCGCGTTAAAAAGTGGCTCAAAATGCTCATTTACTCGCTGTAAACTGCGCTTTTTCGCCACTTTTTGCCTTGTCACAGCTTTGCTCGCTACTTTAGCGACACCCTCTAAGAAGAGGGGAACAGGTCGTTCTGGTAGCCAGTTCCTGATCAGGGCTCTGACTATAGTAAAGGGAAGTAATAAGTCAGGGCATTATCATGGAGTTGAGAAAATGGGTACTTGGCGCCGCTATTTTGCTGATTCCGATTGCAGGATACGCAAAGCCAATTTACAAGTGTCAGGTTAATGGCGATGTGGTCTTTACAGAAGAGAAGTGTGACAGCAATGCCAAACCAATTGAGCTCAAGGGGTTGGCGGCACCGCTTGAGCCATTTGATATCGATAAGTTGCGGGGGATGGACGAAAAGTTACGCGTCCAGATGATCGAAGATCGCATTGCTCTGAGGCAGAAGCGGATTCGGACCTATCGTAATCGTATGCAGAGCGAGCTGAAAAAACTTCAGGGAAAAATCAATAAAAAGACCCTGGAGAACAAGAGCCTGCCCCGCAACAGTGTTCAGGAAAAAGAGCTCAATACTCAACTGAAGTCTATTGCAGACAATGTTGAGCTGGATACCAGGGGAACCCTGTCTGATCAGATGAATGCGGTTGTAGTCCGTTATAAAACCCTGATTGAAGCGGAACAATTTCAAATTGAACTGTTGTTGCAGGAGCTCAGGGTTAACCAGATGATGCATCAGAACACCTCCCGGAATCCCTGAAATTTCTTGTAAATTCACTTGCAAGCTCTGGGTACCGGGTTCACTATTCACTCCGATGAAAATCGTCAAAAATGTGCTTGATGCCGGTACTCTTTTAGGGGAATGTCCCCGCTGGCATGAGCCCACGTCTACCCTCTACTGGGTTGATATCACCGGAAAGTCTCTCAACAGCTGGCAACCAGAATCCGGCGCCCGGCAGTCGTTGAGTCTGCCTGAAGAAATAGGCTGTTTTGTGTTCAGGGCGTCTCATGGGCTGGTAGCGGCCTTGCGTTCCGGCTTTGTATTTCTGGATTCCATTGAGTCGGGTCGAATAACTCCTATTTGTGACCCGGAGTCTGATAAACCTCACAATCGCTTGAATGATGGTCGTTGCGATGCTTTGGGGAGGTTCTGGGTGGGATCTGTTTATCCACCGAAAGACAAGTCGGATGCCTGGATCTACATGCTGAATAATCAGCTGGATTGCCAAAGAAAGGCAGGGCCATTTTTAACCAGTAACGGCATCGCTTTCAGTCCGGATAATCGAACGATCTACTATGCGGATTCACCTGAGCAGATTATTTACGCCTGCGACTTTGATCTTGAAAGAGCTGAGTTGAGCAATCGCAGGGTGTTTCATCGATTCCCCGCTGGAAAGGGACGTCCGGATGGTTGTGCTGTCGATGAAGAAGGTTGTTACTGGACAGCACTCTTCGCTGGCGGAGCAGTTGTCAGATTATCGCCCGGCGGGGTCCTTTTGGAGACCATAAGCTTACCCGTTAAATATCCAACCATGGTCGCTTTTGGTGGTGATGATTATTCAACATTGTACATCACCAGTTGCCGTCAGGCCTGTTCTGATGAGGAGCTGGAGTTGTATCCTGAGTCGGGCTCCATTTTTGCTATAGAGATTGAAATCAGTGGCCTGAAAGAAAATCGATTTGCTCTTTAACCAATACAGTTGTTTAAGTGTTTTTCCTTTCTGATAACCGCTGTTTTCGTGCCTGTTCATGTCCTATCGAATCAGTATTTCCCATAACCCATTCGTGTTTTTGTCTGTGAGGGTTTGTTTCTGATTGATCTATGTCAATTTTAATCCACATTCGAATCGTTATAGTGGCGGCGAGAAAAACGTTTGCGCAAACGTTTTTCTGCATCCTGATCATCGGCAAGCAATATATATCCGATAGCCATGAGCTTTCTGCGAAGAAAAGCTCGCTAATGCAACGAACGGTGGCCACCATGAAAAAGACCAGACTTCTCAATTCACAGCTCTCCGGAGCCATTGCCAGTCTGGGCCATGGGCAAGGGTTGACTGTCTGCGATTGCGGTCTGCCCATTGGTGACAGTGTTGAGCGAATTGATCTGGCTTTGACCCATGGTGTTCCGGGTTTTCTGGATACTCTGGATGTAGTTTTTTCTGAAACTGTCGTAGAAGAAATCATCATTGCCAAAGAGTTTGCCCAGGTCAGTCCGGAGTTGTATCAACAATTCGCTGAGCGTATTCGACGGTTGGGAGAAGAACAGGGGGCTCCTGTGAAAGTTGTTCAGGCGACTCATGAGTCCTTCAAGGCCCAGTCCGACCTCAGTAAGGCAGTGGTTCGTACCGGGGAATGCACACCCTATGCCAATGTTATTCTGAAATCTGGCGTTGCTTTTTAAAACAGCCTTGAGCTGATTAACAGCCTTGAGCCGATTAAGAGCATGAACATGAAATGCCGTCGCTTTCATACCTCTGAAAATGGCATTGTCGTTGTGAGCAGTCTTTAGGAGGATGTGGTGAGTACCCAGTCAAAATCTGAACCTGTTTTCCAGATGAAAGATGTCATCAAGATATTTCCCGGTGTTCGGGCTCTGGATGGCGCCTGCTTAAATATTTATCCTGGCCGGGTAATGGCACTCTTGGGAGAAAACGGTGCCGGCAAGTCAACTCTCATGAAAGTCATGACGGGTATCCACAGGTGTGATGAAGGCCAGCTGAAGTACCACGGTGATGACGTGGTTTTCAGGAGTTCCAGAGATTCCCGGGAGCGCGGTGTCAGCATTATCCATCAGGAGCTGAACCTGATTCCTGAATTGTCTATTGCCGAGAATATTTTTCTGAGTCGTGAACCTATGGGGCGATTCGGCAGAATTGACTGGAAAACCATGCGTGAGGAAGCGCAGAAACTGCTCGATCTGCTGGATGTGCCGTTTGATCCCTCAACACCAGTGGGCAAGCTGAGTATTGGTGTTCAGCAGATGGTAGAAATTGCCAAGGCGCTGTCGTTTTCATCGCAGGTGATTGTAATGGACGAGCCGACAGATGCTCTAACCGATAAAGAGACTGAAAGTCTGTTCAAAGTGATTCGCCAGCTGCGCAGTGAAGGTAAGGGCATCGTTTATATCTCCCACCGTCTGCAGGAAATTTTCCAGATCTGTGATGACGCTACCGTCATGAGGGATGGTCGTTTTATTGCTGAAACGCCGGTATATCAGCTGACTGAGGACGACATCATCGAACAGATGGTAGGTCGCTCCCTTGAAGAACAGTATCCCCGCATTGAAGTAGAAACCGGTGCCCTGGCGCTGGAGGTGAAAAATCTTTCTGCCCCGGGTGTTAAAGGTATCAGTTTCCAGCTGAAAGAAGGTGAGATCCTTGGAATCTCAGGCCTGATGGGCGCAGGACGAACTGAACTGATGAAAGCTCTTTACGGTGCGAATGCCGCCCAGTCTGGCGAAATCCGGGTAGCGGGTGAAGCAAAGCAAATTAAAACGCCGGCTGAAGCTTTGCAGTCAGGGATTGTCTATATCTCTGAAGACCGTAAAGGGGATGGTCTGGTGCTGGAGCTTTCGGTGTCTGAAAACATGAGTCTCTGCAGCCTGAAACGATTCCAGAGTGCTATCGGGAAGATTAATCGCAGCCGCGAGATGGACTCGGTTCAACACTTCATTAAAGCCTTCAATATCAAAACCCCTTCGGCTAAACAGCTGATCAAGAATCTCAGCGGTGGTAACCAGCAAAAAGTGGCCATCGCTAAGGGTTTGATGATCAATCCAAGAGTGCTGATCCTGGACGAGCCTACCCGTGGCGTTGATGTTGGTGCCAAGAAAGAAATCTACCAGTTAATCAACGAATTCAAGAATAAGGGCATGAGTATTTTGCTGGTGTCGTCTGACATGCCGGAGGTTCTTGGCATGAGTGACCGGGTTCTGGTGATGCATGAAGGAAAAATTACCGGTGAATTTGATCGTCAGGAAGCCACCCAGGAAAAATTGATGCGTTGTGCCGTTGGTAAGGCAGCGTAAGAGGAAATATTATGACTGAAAAAACCTTACGGTCAGGTGCACTCAGCCCTGGGCTTACAGGCAGCCCTGAGCATGTAAAGAGCAGCGTTAGTAAGTTCCGCATCAATAAAGATTTTCTGTTCGAGTACAAATCTGTTATTGCCCTACTGATCTTCATGGTGGCGGTCTCCATGATCAGTGACAGCTTTTTCAGCACTAACAATATGCTGAATATCCTGCGACAGACTTCTATTAACGCCATCATTGCGGTGGGTATGACCTTCGTCATCCTGACCAGTGGTATCGACCTGGCCGTTGGCTCCATTCTGGCACTGAGTGGTGCTCTGGCGGCAACCCTGATTGGCATGGACTTCAACATTATGCTGGTGGTGACCCTGACTCTCGCAGCTGGTGCTGCCATGGGAGCCATGAGTGGTTTGATAATTGCCAAGGGAAGGGTTCAGGCGTTTATAGCAACACTGGCGACAATGACTCTGCTCCGTGGTGCCACAATGGTATTCACCGACGGTCGTCCCATCTCTGCCAGCAGCGGTGCTGCTTCTGATGCGTTCTCATTTATCGGCAGTGGCTACTTGTTTGCTATTCCTTTCCCGATTTACCTGATGGCATTCACCTTTTTAGCAGCATGGTTCGTGTTAAATCACACACGACTGGGTCGTTACGTCTATGCTCTGGGTGGTAACGAAGCTGCTACTCGTCTGTCCGGTATCAACGTCGATCGTATCAAACTGGCTGTTTACTCCATTTCTGGCGGTCTCTCCGCCCTGGCAGGATTGATTGTCACCAGTCGTCTGGCTTCGGCTCAGCCTACAGCGGGTAATAGTTACGAGCTGGATGCAATTGCTGCGGTAGTGCTGGGTGGAACCAGCCTGACAGGTGGTAAGGGACGGATCACCGGTACTCTGGTTGGTGTGCTGATCATCGGTATCCTGAACAACGCCCTGAACCTGCTCAATGTTTCTTCCTACTACCAGTTGATTGCCAAGGCTCTCGTTATCCTTCTGGCTGTCCTGGTAGACACTCGTTCCTCCAGACAGTCTTAAGAACAACGCTACTTTCCGTCGTGGAAGTGGCCGTCTGCCAATATAAGGCCGGAATAAACCGGCCAAACAATCGACCACGAGGTTGTTCTCCATGATTTTCTCCATGAAAAAAACATTAGCCATTGCCCTGGCTGCAGGTCTGGCTCTGACAGGTTGCAGCAAGCCTGAAGAAGGCACTACGGGTACTGAATCCTCTGACGCTTCCGGTCAGAAATCGATGGCGCTGGTGGTGTCTACCCTGAACAACCCTTTCTTTGTCACCCTGAAAGAAGGGGTTGAGAAAAAAGCTCAGGAGCTGGGCTATGACTTGGTGATTCTGGATTCCCAGAATGATTCTGCAAAGGAAATGACCAATACTGAAGATCTGACGGTGCGTGGTGTTGATGCCATCCTTCTGAACCCTACTGATTCAGACGCTGCAGCTAACTCTGTGCGTGCTGCCAACCGTGCTGAAATTCCGGTAGTTACTCTCGATCGTGGGGCTAATGGCGGCAATGTGGTGTCTCATGTGGCTTCCGACAACATTGCCGGTGGTGAGATGGCCGGTGAATTTATTGCCAGTAAGCTAGGCGGAGAGGGTCAGGTGATTCAGCTGGAAGGTGTACCGGGCACGTCCGCTGCTCGTGAGCGTGGTGAAGGTTTCATGAAAGCCATCAAGGGCACTAACCTGGAGCTGGTGGCCAGTCAGCCAGCCAACTTCGACCGTACCAAAGCTCTGAACGTTACCGAAAACCTGCTACAGGCTCATCCGGATGTTAAAGCCATTTTTGCCCAGAACGATGAAATGGCATTGGGTGCCCTGAAGGCCGTACAAGCTGCGAAAAAAGACGTCATCGTCGTAGGTTTTGATGGTACGGATGAAGGGATCCAGTCTGTTCAGGACGGTGGTCTGGCTACCACTATTGCCCAGCAGGCATCCATGATTGGTGAAATGGGTGTGGAAACTGCGGATAAAGCTATCAAGGGCGAAGAGGTGGCAGTCTATACACCGGTTGAGCTGAAACTGATTACTAAGCAGCCCTGAGCCGATAATGAGTATGACCAGACCTTTGGACTGATCATAGAAGCGAAGATAGAGATAGATTCATGACCAAACAGATTCTTGTTCTTGGCAGTGTGAATGCAGACCATGTACTGAAAGTAGAGTCTTTTCCCCGTCCCGGTGAAACTGTCACTGGCAGTCGCTACGATGTTATTCCCGGTGGTAAAGGTGCCAATCAGGCAGTAGCGAGTGCCAGACTGGGCGGCAACACCCGCTTTCTTGCCTGTGTAGGACAAGATGCTTTTGGTCATGAAATTGTCGACAAGTTCGCAGAAGATGGTATTGATACTTCCCTGATTGAACAGGTGGAAGGCTTAAATACCGGTGTCGCCTTGATTTTTGTCGATGGGCGTGCAGAAAATTGCATTGGTATTGCTGCTGAAGCTAATGCAGCATTAACCCCTGAGCGGGTTCTGGATAAGAAAGCCGGGATTGCCGGTGCTGACTACCTGCTCATGCAGTTGGAAACCCCGCAAGCTTCTATTCTCGAGGCTGCAAAAGTGGCGCGCAGCAACGGTGTTACTGTTGTTATCAACCCGGCACCCGCACGTCCATTGTCTGATGAACTGTTGGCCAACGTTGATACAATCACGCCCAATCAGACAGAAGCAGAACTGCTGACAGGTGTCGCTGTCAATGATCCGGAAAGTGCCTGTCAGGCTGCCTCAGTGCTCCATGACAAGGGAATTTCAACGGTTGTTATCACTATGGGAAGAATGGGTGCGCTGATTTCTGATCAGACGGGTGCCCGAATGGTTCCCGGTTTTGAAGTATCAGCAACCGACACCACCGCTGCAGGCGATACGTTTAATGGTGCACTGCTAGTGAAGCTGGCTGAAGGATTGGATATAGACAGTGCTGCACTTTTTGCCAACGCCGCAGCAGGCATTTCTGTGACTCGCAGTGGTGCGCAGACATCTATCCCGGGAAGGGATGAAGTAGAACAACTTCTGGCAGAACGCATTGCGCATTGCTCAGAAGTACAACAGATTGTGGCAGAACGGTAAGAGAACGGCGCTATGGCAACGATCAAGGATGTTGCAAAGCAGGCAGGAGTTTCCATCTCAACGGTCTCTCATGTTCTGAACGGTACCCGGTTTGTCAGTGAAGATAAGGCATTCCGGGTCAGAAAGGCGGTTATAGCATTGAACTATAAGCCCAGTGCTGTTGCCCGCAGTTTAAAAACGAATAAAACCTACACCATCGGTATGCTCACGGGATCCAATGCCAACCCGTTTTTTGCCGAAGTGATTCATGGTGTTGAAGCCACCTGTTATGAGCGGGGCTATCATCTGGTTCTGTGTAACTCCGACGACAATCTGGATAAACAGGCATCTTATTTGCGGACTCTGGAAGAAAAGCGCATTGATGGCCTGCTGGTGATGTCCGCTCACAGTGCCCCGGGTTTTTTTGAAATGCTGAGTGAGCGTTGCCAATGGCCTCTGCTTATCCTGGACTCTCCGGCTCCGGGTCTGGAAGCCGATGTCATTATGGAAGATCCGGAGCAGGGCGGTTACGAAGCAACCCGTCACCTTCTGGAAAAAGGGCATCGCTCTATTGCCTGTATTAGTGGTCCGACAAAGTTATCGCCGAGTTCACAGCGACTGGCAGGTTATCATAGGGCGTTGGAAGAGTTTGGGATACCGGCCGGGAGTGGCTGGGTTGTTGAAGGGCGTTTGACAGCAGAGAGTGGTTTTTTGGCAGCCAATCGTCTGCTGGATGACCTGGATGCTGGCCAGCAGCCACCATCGGCCCTGTTTGTCGGCAATGATCTGATGGCCATGGGGGTAATATGTGCACTTCAGACCCGGGGTTACAGGATTCCGGATGATATATCCGTGATAGGGTATGATGATATTGAACTTGCGTCGTATACATCGCCGCCATTGACCACGATTCATCAGCCTAAGGCTGAGCTGGGCAGGCTGGCTGCGGATACACTGATTGCACGTATAGAAAACCCGGGTCAAAAGCCTGAGGTAAAAACGCTGCGTTCAACATTGGTTGAACGTCAGTCTGTTAAATCAACGCTGTAAATCCGGACTATAAGTTTTTTCATTCAGACAGTCATGAATACAGATACAATCCTGAGTAGTTCCTGATGAATAGTTCCTGACTATTGTAAGAAAAATGATTGCCAGAATAAAAAGTGAGGATCGAGAGGCCAATGAATCAGTTAGAGCAACTCAAGGGTATGACAAAAGTAGTGGCAGACACCGGCGATATCGAAGCCATTCGTCGATACCGGCCCGTGGATGCTACGACTAATCCATCCCTTATTCTGAAAGCGGCAGAGCTGCCTGCCTATGAGCCACTTTTTAACCATGCCCTGGAGCACGGCAGATCCAAATCTGATGATAAAATGGCACAAGTCAGGCATGCCTGTGATTGGTTGGCCGTAGCGATTGGTAAGGAAGTCCAGCAGGTCGTACCGGGTGTTGTCTCAACAGAAGTCGATGCTCGTTTATCCTTTGATAAAGATGCGACCATTGCCAAAGCTCTTGAGCTGGTTGCCTTATACCGTGAGCAAGGCGCTGACCCTGAGCGTCTGCTGATCAAGATCGCCTCTACCTGGGAAGGTATTGAAGCTGCAAAGGTACTTGAACAGGAAGGCATCCGTTGCAATCTGACTCTGCTGTTCAGCTTTGCCCAGGCACAGGCCAGTGCTGAGGCCGGTGTATTCCTGATTTCTCCATTCGTTGGCCGTATTCTCGACTGGCACAAAAAAACAGAAGGTCGTGACTTTAAAGCGGCTGAAGATCCGGGTGTTGTTTCTGTGACCCGCATATACAACTACTACAAGCAGCATGGCTATAACACGGTGGTCATGGGTGCCAGCTTCCGTAACACGGGTGAGATTATTGAACTGGCGGGTTGTGATTGTCTGACTATTGGCCCGGGCCTGCTGGATGAGCTGGAGAAAACAGAAGTGACTGTTGTTCAGAAACTGTCTCCGGAGAACGCAACCTCCAGTCATAAAAAAGTGATACTGAACGAACAGGCGTTCCGCTGGGCTATGAACGAGGATGCTATGGCCACGGAAAAACTGGCCGAGGGTATTCGTAACTTTGCCAGGGATCAGGTGAAGTTGGAGCGACTGGTTGAATCCAGGCTGTAATGCTTTCAGAAAAAAACGACATCAGACCTTAAGCAGATATCGAAATACTCGGTATCTGGTTCAGGCTTTCCGGAGTAGTTTGGGTCTTCCATATTGGCATGGCAGGCAACTTTCGTTTTATGTATGGCACACTGATTCACAGACTCACTGGGAGGCGCTGCTATGAAACCCGGGACACCTTTTTATCCTCCAGACAACTATTCGTCATCACGGAGCATAATTTCCAGCCTATGGCTGGTTTTTGTGCTGCTGGTATTTTGCACGGTCGGAGTAAAAGCGGCTTCGACTGAAGCGCTCATGGATATGGATGAAGCCTACGGCCAGTTGGAGCAAAAACTGAATCTCACCGACGAACAAAAGCCCAAGGTAGAAGCCATCCTGAAGGAGAGCAGGGCGGTTATTAAAGAGATTCGGGCCTCCGACGAGAATCGGCTAAGTAAAGCCAGGGCGCTCCGTAAAAACAGGGATGAAACCAATAAGAGACTCGCGACGGTATTGAACGATCAGCAGATGCAAACCTATCGGGAACTTCGTAAGGAAATGCGGGATAGGCTGAAAGAATACCGCGGTCAGAAAAAGTCTGAATAGATGTTCAAGGATAAACGTCAGGAGTCACCCGAACGCCTGACGTTAAGATCAGATCCGGATAAGACGCATTGTCAAAAGCCAGCTCAATGAAGAATGCAGTCCATCCATTTTCAGGGGCTTGGGGGCAGAATTGATAGGTCCAGGGTCTTGAGTGGACAGGCGTTATGTGAGTTGCCTGAAAACGTATACCAGCTTGTTGCAGTACATCTTTTCGGAAGTCTCTGGCGTCGGGGTTATGGCAAACCCAGACACGCGCAAGCTTAGGTTCAAGGCTGGTTCTGATTTCCAGGCCACCGTCATCCAGCAGTCGCCAGTTCATGGCGGGCATGTCCTGCTCCGAAATCAGCGCACCAAAGACAGAAGCCATAATCTCATCGATGTTCACAGCACTATCCCGGCCCAGATAATGGCTGGCATTCGGCAAGTACCTGAGCCAGGTTAATTCAGATAATTTCGGATAATAGAAACGGGCAGAGTCCGGTGGAAAGAACTCATCGCAACTGGCGTTAACAATAAACGTGGGCAGGAAGAGCTGATTTCTATAAACAAAAGGGTCGATATCATTGAGCAATTGCTGCATACCCGGAGAGTCCAGCTTTGACAGAATGTCATGATCATTGTCGGCATAATCGCGAATGGCACTGGCAAAGCCGCCGTAAACATTCAGATGATGATGCATACAGGCTTGTATGTTCAGTGCATCAATCACCATTGGAATAAGAGCCATGACCCTCTGATCAGCAGCTGCCGTCAACCATGAAATCCAGCCCCGTTTGGAAGCCCCGGCGATAATGAAATCATCTATTCGGGTGGACCCTTTTTCACTGAACTTTTTACTGAACTCACACAGGGCATCCATGGTTCGGATTACACTCTTAACCATGGGCCACTGGACGGGCATAAAGCCGTTGTTTTCAGGATCTTCCAGAAAGGCTTGCCAGGAAAAAGCAACAAGATCATCTTCCGACCTGGGAACACCATCCTGAAAGGTCAGAGGCTGGTTGGGCACGTCTCTGAGGACGGCTACCGGGGCTTTAGTGAGTTGGCATAATCGTGCACCATCGACGTTATGTGAGGGTGTGAGTTCAAGGGATGGATCGTGCCTCGATCCTCCATGAATCATTAGCAGACAGGGGTTGTCTGAACCTTCTTCAGGCCAATAGAGCGTCAGGCGGTGTTGCCATTCGGGTTGACGGAGACCAAAGCGAATGCCCTCCTGCCAGGTCTGGGAAATAAGTTCTAAGTGACTCATTGTGACGGCTGGAAACTCGTCAGAATAACAGGTTTCAAGGCAGCGCCAGCTGAAGTTGTCATCTTCTCTATTCAGGAAGTCCAGAAATTCAGGATTCAATGCCAAGCCTCTTGGTTGCTGGAGTTCATTTCAGTGTCATCGGCGGTTATTGATAGAATACAAGCCGGTATTCATTTTGTAGTCAGTCTATCGTTTTTGTGGAAAAAAGATTCGATCTGGCGAACTTTTTTTGTTCCTTCAGGGTCGAAGAGAGCAGTAAACATTTATTTATTGGGTACAGGTTCTGGTTAAAGCCAAAAAATCGGCTAAACATTATCTTGCCTGATCATGAAGTTTCTGGAGTCTCATGTGCTGATTGTTGCCGAAACCCCCCGACTGATCCTTCGAACCTGGCAAGAAGCCGATTTAAAGCCGTATGCCGATATCACGGGATCGGTTCAAAAAGAACCGCGTTATGGTGCTCACTCCCCCGCCTCTGAAGCAGAAACCGACCTCTGGCGTTTTCAAATCGAACTTGACCAGAGGGGCTGGTCTCGTTGGGCGGTTGTGCTTAAAGAGACTTACCAGCTGATTGGCAGCTGTGGATTTTCAGCCTATGGCGATACTGTCGAAATGAGCTGGCGATTCAGTCAGGAGTATCGTGGCCGCGGGCTGGTGATTGAAGCGGCTGAAGCAGTGACCGACCTGGGGTTCAGAAGATTGGGCTTCAAGGAAATCATCTCTTTTGCTTCACCTCAGAATGAATTTGCCCTTGATGTGATTGAATCATTGGGCATGAGTCTGGCGGGGTATGAAGGCTGGTGTAATGTAACGGTTGCCCGGTTTACTCTGAGTTCGGCAGAAGCTCTCAGTCCCCACCATTAGGATTGCTTCCGGATCGGAGATATCTCTCGTGTATTGGTTGGCAGTCTCGCCAGTCTGGGAACCCGTTGTAAACGGGCTTCCCCTAAAGCGAGCACTTTTCCGAACGATCATTCAAGCTGAGAACAATAACGGAGTTGCATTACATGACCTATCGATTTGTACACTTCTCTGATCCCCAGTTAGTTCCGGCGGGAATGTTGAATTATGACATTGACCCACAGGCAAGGTTGAAGCACTGCGTCGACACACTTTTGCAGCAAGTGCCGGAATCCAGCGCTTGCATCATCACAGGTGACCTGACTCACTGGGGCGAAAAAGAGGCCTATAAAGCCTTGAAAGAAGAACTCGACAGGTTGTCTTTCCCGGTTTACTGCCTGATGGGCAATCATGATCACAGACAAAATTTTCTGGATGTTTTCCCAAACCATCCAAGGCAGCAGGAGGGCTTTATCCAATTTACGGTTGAGACAGAACTGGTCAACCTGATCTGTCTGGATACGCTGGATGACAGAAAACGCAGTGGGGTTCTCTGCGAGCAAAGACTGGCATGGCTGAAGCATGAACTGGAAGCTGCAAACAAACCGGTTTGTCTGTTTATGCACCATCCTCCATTTGAAACGGGATTGGCAAGCATGGACAGGGACAATCTGGTCAATTCAGAAGCACTCAGGTCAATGATTCAGCCCCACAAAGAATGGATCAGGCATTTGTTTTTCGGTCATTTGCACCGCTCTGTTTCGGGTCATTGGCAGGGAATCAGCTTTTCATGCCCACCTTCTCTGGTTCATCAGACACCTTTTAATTTTGATAACCCCAAGCCTGACTCTGTTTCGCCAGAGCCTCCGGTTTATAACCTGGTAGATATTCATCCCGACAGACTGGTTGTCCACACTCACAATTTTTTGCATGATTCTCCCACTATTAACAGCAGAGCCTGTCAGCGCTATCAAAAGCCTCTGGACCCTGAATTATGAAATTTAATGAACCTGCACTTCTGAAAAACTGGGAAAAACGTTTTGTAGAATTTCTGCAAGACCGGGATTGCGAGGATGCCTCTCACGACATTTCCCACTTTCAGCGGGTCTGGAAAACGGCACAACAGCTGATGGATGAAGGCCATTTTGACATTAACCGGCTGGTGGTTCTTGCTGCCTGTTATTTTCACGATATTGTTGTGTTGCCAAAAAACCATCCGGAGCGCTCGAAAGCTTCCACCCTTTCGGCTGAAGAGACTGAAGTTTGCCTGAAATCTCTGGCGTTTCCTGAAGACCTGATCGCTGCCGTGTGTCATGCAGTAAAAACTCACAGTTATTCCGCTAACATCCCCCCTGAAACTTTGGAAGCTGAAGTGGTTCAGGATGCGGACAGGATGGAAGCCCTTGGGGCGATTGGCATTGCCCGTTGTTTTTATACGGGTGGCAAGCTGGGCCAGAAACTGTTTGATCCCGAAGACCCTATGGGGAAAAACAGGACACTGAACGATCGTCAGTACTCACTGGATCATTTTGAAATCAAGCTCTTGCAGATTCAGAAGACCATGAAAACAGAGCCCGGGCGCAACATGGCAGTTCGTCACAGCGACTTTTTGCAGTCCTTCCGAACTCAGCTGTGTAAGGAGCTTTCAGGCGACTACAGCTAAATAAAGTCTTGGTTTTTTTTGTATCTTTGTACTATTAACCTCTTAGCAATCTGCTTATACTTTCCGGCAATCTTGTCGGAGCGCCACGGGCTGAGACCGAAAGTTTTTTTTTCGGAATCCGTAGAACCTGCTCAGGTTAATACCTGCGAAGGGAACAAGATGGCCTATCCGGCAAGCTATTTCGAAACAGTCGTGAACTGGAAAACAGTCTTGAACTGGAAAACAGTCATGAACTCAACGTGAAGGATACTGAAACGATGGCTTGCGAGAAAAATGCGTCCGGTTTTGACCGGCAGTTACTGATGGACGCCTGTCGCCCCTTTCCCAACTCCCAAAAAACCTATGTAACAGGCAGTCGCGAAGACATTCGTGTCGGTATGAGAGAAGTTCATCTGCACGATACCCCTGAGCGTTTTGGTGGCGGCAAGAATGAACCGGTTCGGATTTATGATACGTCGGGCAGCTACACGGAGAGTGGTGTTCCTCATGATTTGAATGAGGGCTTGCCGGGTTTGCGCTCAAAGTGGATTGAAGAAAGAGCTGATACTGAGCTGCTCAACGATCGGTCCTCAGAATTTGCCCGCTCCCGTCAGTTTGATCTGCGTCTGCAGGAGATTCGCTTCAAAGCACTGAGAACGCCCCGCAGAGCCAGGGCGGGCCAAAATGTCTCACAGCTGTATTACGCCAGACAGGGGATAATCACTCCTGAAATGGAGTTTATTGCGATTCGTGAGAATATGGGGCGTACCGAAGGCTCTCACATCACTCCAGAGTTTGTCAGAAAGGAAGTCGCTGAAGGGCGGGCCATTATCCCGGCCAACATTAATCACCCTGAGTCCGAGCCCATGATTATCGGGCGTAACTTTTTGGTGAAGATCAATGCCAATATTGGTAATTCTGCGGTGACCTCTTCCATTGAAGAAGAAGTTGAAAAGATGCTCTGGTCTGTTCGCTGGGGTGGCGATACGGTGATGGACTTATCCACAGGCAAGAACATCCATGAAACCCGTGAGTGGATTATCAGGAACTCGCCAGTGCCTATCGGTACGGTGCCTATCTATCAGGCTCTGGAAAAGGTCAAAGGCAAGGTGAAAGACCTGAACTGGGAAGTCATGAAGGACACCATCATCGAGCAGGCAGAACAGGGCGTGGATTACATGACGATCCATGCCGGTGTCCTCAGGGAACATGTTGCTAAAACCAGAAACCGGGTGACAGGTATTGTTTCCCGGGGGGGAGGTATTCTGGGGCAGTGGGCAGAGATGCATGATGCCGAGAATTTCCTTTACGACAATTTCCGTGAGCTGTGTCAGATCTGTCAGGCGTACGATATCAGCCTGTCTCTGGGTGATGGTTTGCGACCTGGTTGTATCGCCGATGCCAACGATGAAGCGCAATTTGGCGAACTGAAAACCCTTGGGGAACTGACAAAGATTGCCTGGGAATACGATGTTCAGGTCATGATTGAGGGACCGGGCCATGTGCCCATGCACCTCATTAAGGAAAACATGGAGATGCAACTGGAGCACTGTCATGAAGCGCCTTTCTATACCCTTGGGCCTCTGACGACTGATGTGGCACCGGGCTATGACCACATTACTTCAGGTATCGGAGCTGCCATGATCGGCTGGTATGGCTGTGCGATGCTTTGTTATGTCACACCCAAAGAGCATCTCGGTCTGCCTGATAGAGATGATGTAAAAGCAGGTCTGATTGCCTATAAAATTGCCGCTCATGCTGCTGATTTGGCCAAAGGTCATCCCGGTGCCCAGATTCGTGATAATGCTTTGTCCAAGGCGCGCTTTGAATTCCGCTGGCTGGATCAGTTTAACCTGGCTCTGGACCCCGATACGGCAAAAGCCTATCACGATGAGACATTACCTCAGGAAGGTGCGAAGGAGTCAGAGTTCTGCTCCATGTGCGGACCTGATTTCTGTCCCATGCGGATGACTCAGGATGTTCGCGAACTGGAAGAAACTGCCTGAAAATAAACGCTGGGAGTCAGTCGTCTGGCTGACTCCTTCTGACCTGTCGAATATATGACGTCACCACTGCTTGCTAATCTTTTGGGAGTGCTTTGCTCAATCCAGGAGGTCATAGTGGTTCCGTTTTCTCCTCAATCATTTCTGAGTTTCTTTCAATCCCGTAAAGACGCTGCAGGCCAG
Source organism: Endozoicomonas sp. ISHI1 (assembly GCF_024606225.1). Lineage (GTDB taxonomy): Bacteria > Pseudomonadota > Gammaproteobacteria > Pseudomonadales > Endozoicomonadaceae > Endozoicomonas_A. The sequence continues at coordinate 21,121 of NZ_JAGRPU010000014.1, forward strand.
TACCCCATCCTTGATAGGGGGCAATTGTCATCGGAAAAAGTCGGTTGGGTTCGGGGGCCGTCTGATAAGTACACTGCTTTTTGTCGCTCCGTAAAAATTTATTACGAGCGAGAGAACGAACTCATGGATAAGCCGGAGTTGCAGGGTGTTAGTCGTATAGTACAAACGGCCACCGGGTCTGCAACCCCGCTGTTCAAAAGAGATGTGTCAATCACAAATCCGGCCACGCCAAGAAAAGCCAGTGAGTGGAATGATGAGTTTATAGCGGTAAATCAGGCGAGTCTGACGGTGTTGCATGAGGCTGAGGTTGAGTTGGTTCAGTTGCTCCTGAACAAAGCGCCAGAGGATGAAATACAGGCAGCAGTTGAAAACCTGATAACAATGTTCTGTTTGACCACTAAAAGCAGAGACGGGGGTGACTGGGAAGCCCATTTAAGGGACTTTATGGAATCCGAGAAAGTGGATATCCGGATTCAATGTGCAAGACACCGGGCTCCTGATGAAGAGAAGCCTTATGACCTGGCCTTGCCCCACGCAAGAGCGAATGCATCAGGGAAAAGAGTCTTCACCTCACCGCATACGGGTGATCTGGACCTGCATTTTGGCATGATGGATCGTGCTATTGATTATTTCAAGGCAAACCCACCCAGAGGCGTTCAACATACCAGACAGGATCGGAAGCAAGCCGGCTTTAGTCATGCACTTGATAATGTCAAGCAGCCTCAACGATTGTCTCCAAATACGCCACCGAAATTAAAAGAGAAGCTGATCGACGAAGCCTGCCAGTTATTTGTAGCGATTATCGGAGACAGACAATACGGTTTGACCGTTCAGGACATGAAACAGGCTTATCGGGATAAAGTGATGACCGATGAAATGGTCAACGCCTGTCTGGATAATATGCAGTTTGATGATCCTCAACTCAACGAACTGGGGCGTTTGGTTCAGGAAGGCAAGTTAATGTACGGAGCTTTTGCCACAGATGACGTTGACTCTACACCTGTCTTTACCAATCTTGAAGACTTACTGCAGTTCTTGAGGGAGTCTTCGGAATCTACTGACGACAGCAACGAGTCGGATGATGAAGATTGGCAAACGTGCCAGAGCTCATTGAGCGATGTGAGCGATGACTTTGTTGGCCCACAGCTACCGGTAGCAGCAGCAACAGCAGAGCAGCTTGAAGCCTTTAAAAAAGCTCAGGCATTCAACCCGGATGTAAAAGATGCAGACCTTGCGGTGGCTGTTGATCTTTTAAATACCGATGAAGAGCTGGCACGTGGAGTTCTGAATAGAAGTCCTCTTCGGCAGGATTACATCCGTGAGTTTTCCGGGTTAATTGTGGTAACGGCCAAAACCGGGGTTCCATCAATGGAAGGAGCCTCTGTCGCTGAGCAGGCAGCTCAGCAGACAGCTCAGCAGACAGCAATGACACCTCCTGCCATTCCGGAAAAACCGTCCGTAGCTTCTGCTGCGATCGCTATGCCATTAGAGCAGGCTTCATGGCCATTGTCGGGAATGGACGACACTCAACAACAATTCCTGACTATGAAGGCCCGGTGGGATAGTCTGCAGCCATCCCGCCAGCAACCCGACCGGCTTGTTAGTGAGCAGTTTAATCAGCATCCGGTTAATGCAGGCTCCTTTGAGAATGCTGAAAGTGATCTGGAAGAACAGCATCGACAGTTGCTAAATGAGATGCAACAGAATATGGACGCAGAAACATTTGACCTGATCAAGGAAGATATGGATCGGGCTCATAACTGCTCCAGAATTAAACTTGAATACCAGTTCGGACGGATTGATAAGGATGAAGCCAAACGGCAGATAACCGAAAGAAGTTTTGGCGGTGAAAGAGCAGGTCACCTTGCCGAGCTGGATAGACTGACACCTCATAAGCAGACGCTGATTTCAGCCGATGAAGAAGTTGAATTTGAACTGCTTAACAGCGTTGTGTCTGAACTGTATAAAAGACAGGCTGCGGGTAACTCAAATTGTCAGGGCTTTGCCAACTCTCTGGAGCACTTTGCCAGAGGCAGGGGTTATAACCAGGTTCATGGCATTTCAACGCCGATAGAGCTTGCTTTTGATGCCAGTCAGACGACACCTATTGTGGGTTGGGTTCAGGTTGATGGTCTTGAGGAAAAGCAGCATCACCATGAGTTTCAGAATCGTGTGGGTGAATTTTTCGAAGCCATCAAAAAGGGTCAGCAAAGACAGCCAGGTGCGGCCAAAAGACCATTAGCCGAGGCTTTTGATAGTGACCGATACGTTGTCCTTAAATCGGGTACCAGTGGTGGTGCAGGCCACTATACCTTTGTGCAAAGACTGAAGTCATCCGGGCGATTTATCGTAGTGGATGCGCAAAACAGGCAGATGTTTCCTGTACTCAATCCCGATGGCACACCGACGGATGAAGCCAGGGCGTACTTCAACAATGTCTCCGTCCAGGCGTACTCCCCAGAGTTTTTGAGTGATGAGCACTATGACAGGGAGATTGACAGCACTAACCTCTGTCTGGCTAATGATCGAAATTATGGCCATCTGATCGGGGTCTTTGAGCATCTGGAAAGAGTGCCTGAACAATGCCAGAAAAGTATTGAAGAGGCCGCTGACTGGTTATCCACAAATGTGAACGGAGCACCTGCCAGAGATGAAATTATCAAAGGGTTGGAAAAAGCTCCCGGGCGTGAGCTATGGTCTTCGCTGTGGGATGGGACCTATCAGCTCAAAAGACCCAGTGAAGTCGAGCCTTTGAAGCAACGTTTTGACGTCTTCGATCCAAAGAAAGGGCAAGACTGGTGTCGCTATCTGATCAAGAATCTGGGGCGTCTGACCGCTGAGCAAAGAAGTACACGTCGAACGGCTTATGAAACGTTTCAACAACTCAGAAACAGCGATACACAGATTGATCAGGCGATGAAAGATGTTCAGGAAACCAACTTTAATGCTGCGTTTCCGACAGAGCGGGAGTGGGATGAGTTCTGTGGTCCTGATATAGATATGAATGTAAAGGCTAATATTGACAGGGCTGAGCAACAGGTGATCAATGCTCAACCGATTAGTAAACCGGCTGCAATGAAACAACTAATGGATGACTTATGGAAGTTATCTCCAGCTGCATCACAAAGTCGAAAGCAGGCTGCTCAGGAACTGGTACAGATTCGACCTGAACTCCAATTGAGTCCGGTGGAGGTAGAAGCGAATCTATCCAGATGTTTCTCTGAAGCGGGTTGGGATTTCCTCTGGGGAGGGTTGAACCTGAAGCGCAGCCAGATGAGTTCTCTGCAGATGAGAATGGACGAAGCGAAAGTCTCCAGACCCAATGAAATGAAAGCATTGATGGTTGAGGTGTTAAGGCTTTCTGATCGTGCTGCCAGAGATATAAAGCTTGCCTCGCAGGAACTGGCTGAGATACGACGCGATTTAGGTCTTGGAGCTGAAGAGATCGAAAGAAACTTGAAACGGGCATTCCCGGGTGATGACTGGAAAATACAAAATCGTGCTCTCAGGGGGAGGGCTAGAGAAGTCAAAGACGATATCAAGCTGAACCTGATGGATCGTGGTCGTCAGGTCATGACCTGGGGGCAAGATGTGCAGGGGCCAGTAGTTGAAGCCAAAGCACCGGAAGCAGTGCAGGCCGTACCAGAACCTGTGCTGGTTCGCGAGTCAAAAAGATTGGAGAAATCAGAAAACATTGGGGAAGTGCTGGCGCACATCAAGCCTGGCGAACCTGTTGTGGTCTGCTTTGATTTGGATGAAACGCTCATCGCCAAAGATATAGTGGCTGGTGGTCGTCAAGAGAGGCGTATGGTCAATCCTGATACGGCCAAAATCATTCAGGACATTCGAACAAAGGCGGGTCCGGGTAATGCCAAAATTATCCTGCTTACCGCCAATGAAGAAGACTCTTTGAGAGAAAAACTTGAAAAAACGCAACTCGACAGACATCTGTTTGATGATGCAATCACGATCAAAGTCCAAACGGGGCCACTGAAAACCAAGGGTCAGGGCCTGCATCACTACCTCGACACATCCGGGCACCCGGCACAGCACGTCGTTATGGTAGACGACGTGCAGGGCATGTTGGATTCTGTTGAAAAGGCCGCTGATCAACGTGGCATACCCTATACAACATTCCACTTTTATGGCGCTAAACCGATGACCTACAGGGTGGATTTTGCTGCTATTAAAGACACGTTCATGTCTGAAGATGGAGAAGGTCCTGATATCAGTTTTGAGCGATTTACTGAGTTGCAGGTGCTGTCCGATGATAAGGGTTGGAATTCTGAAGAATTGAAAGCGATCTATATAAACGAATCGCCTCTAATGAGAGGTAAGTTTGATAGTTTGAAAGTGTTCAACGCCAGTTTTGACTGGCGAAACTATAAATTACCCAGAGACTACCAGCCTCCCCGGCATTTGGGGAGACCAGTGATTGGTGTTAAATAATCAGACTATCTGGGACAAGGTTTGGATAAGAGACTCGGTTTGAGCCTTATTGCCCAGATTAATTCTTAAACCGACTCTGCCGCTTTCATCGGCTTTTGGTCGAACCAGAATATGGTGAGCCCTGAGGTGTTTTTCGATCTCATCCGGATTATTTGGGAATGTCCAGATAAAGTTGGCGACACTGGGCCAGTAATCAATCCCTTTCCTGTTCAGAAAATCTTCAAACATGGGTTTGGAGACCTCCATCACTTCTTTAACATACAGTTCGGTGTAGCCCGGGTTGGAAAGTGCTGCATCAATTGCAACCACCGCCAGCTGATTAACGTCGTAAGGGCCACGAACATTCAGCAGTGCTCGTATATTCCCGCTATTACTGATGACATAACCGAGACGAACAGAAGGCAATCCCCAGGTTTTTGAGAAGGTGCGGGTAATCACCAGGTTTGGGTACTGCTCAACGACATCTGCTACCGTTTCCTGTGTGTATTCAAAATAACATTCATCCACAAGAATGGCGGCTTTGGGTGCTGCGGCTGCAATTTCAAGAATCTCTTCTCTGGCCACACCAGTACCCGTTGGATTGTTGGGATTGGCCATCACTATAAGCCGGGTTTTGTCGGAAATGGCATCAAGTACAGCCTGCTTGGGAAAGCCTTGGTCTACAGAATACGAAGGCTCAATGATTTTAAGGTTTTCTACCTTGGCGACCTGTTGATACATGGCGAATGAGGGGCCGGGAATAATGGCTTCTTCACCTTCACTGCAAGCTGAGCGGATGATCAGATCAATACCCTGATCGGAGCCGTTGGTGATCATCACCTGTGCGGCATCAACATTGCAGTATCTGGCAATCTTTGTAGTAATGTTCCCGTAGGATGGGTAGCACTGCAGACGATCATCCTGAATGAAATCAATCAACGCCTGCTTTACTGAAGGGCAGACTGGCAGGGTACGCTCATTAAAGTCCAGCAGCAGGTGGTCATGAGGGGCCCGGCCTTCCAGAGGTGGGGTATAAGCTCCTATTTGGGCAATGTGGGATTTAAAAATACTCATGATCAACGTGCCTGCTTGCTCTTGTAGTCCTGATTAGCAGCGCAAGTATATGCAGAGCGTGGCAGACAAGCCAACTTAAAGCGCGAGGTTCCCCATCCTTTTGCGAAGCAATTAGCAAACTCCGGCCATTTCCTTAAACCGTTTGACTATAGCTGCTGCATCATCATTGGAATATGATGCCTTCGAGAGCAGCAGTTAATGAGGCAGCAAAAGTAAGGGCTACAAGAGTCGAAGCATTTTTTACTTCAGTGCCAGACTCAGTGCTGACTTCTGAGCCTGCTTCGGTAACTGTTGTGGTAACTGCTTCGGTAACTGTTTTGGTAACTGCTCCTGTAACCGTTCTTGAAACGATCTGATACATCATGATCTTGTCATCACTCCCCCAGGTTGCCAGCAATTTTCCATCAGGGCTGTATATCGTTCTTGTTGATCCACCGTAAAGGCTGTAAATGTTGATGGGAGTTGGAATATCCTCCTCTTTTTTATAAACCATGATCTCTCCGTTCAGAAACCCAATGGCCATCTCGATACCGCTTTTGTTGTAAGAAATGCTCGTTACCGAGTCTGGCACGGAAAACGAGTATGAGTAGAAGTGCTGCTGCAATAAATCATAAATCATGACAAATGTACTATTGCCTCCAATAGTCAGCTGGGTTCCGTCGGGGTTGTATGCAACGGCCTGTAACTCGGTATTTAAATCGTTCAACTCTTGTTTCAGGGTAAATGGGGGTATCCCGCTGTATTTTCTTAGTCTGTGATCTTCCGACGAAACGGCCAGCTCGGCAAGGCTGGGATGGTAGTCAATATCTGTTATTCGGCCTCTCGATTCGGACAGCACTTTCATAAGTCTGAACCTATTTGTCACGTTATAAAGCCTGACCTCTGTATCATATCCCCCGGCTGCCAGTTGGGTGCCATTGGGGTTGAAAGTAACAGACTGTATTCTGTCTGTCGCTTCGGGCAGGATCTTCAGAACGTTGAAAGGGCTTGTACCATTTATGATGTAGACCTTTTTATCATGCCCGCCGATTGCCAGTTCAGTCCGTTTTGGGTTGAAGGCAACGCTTCCTGCCCAGTCTGTCAAGTGCAGGGTTTTCATGAGTCTGGGTTCTCCCTGGGCAGTCATATCAAAAAATTGTACAGCGCCTGAAAAAGAGCATCCGCCTCCGCCGGAACCAATTCCTACTGCCATCAGCCTATTATCTTTATCCCATGAAATACTTAAAACCCTGTGGGGCGGGCAATGTTTTGACAGGGGGGGCGGTAACTGGTTTGGATCTACATCAATTTCATGGATTAATTGAGGCTTTTGGACCTGCGCTTGTAAACAGCTTAATGCCAGAAAGATAGCCAAGCTAGCAGTAGCGAGAATCTTCTCAATGTTCATTACCCTTCTCCAGAACTCTGTTTTTCAACAACCGCAGTAGGGCAGTCCATTCTCGGACAGCCTCCTGGATCCAGTGCTGTTCATCAGAACTTTTCACCGGTAATCTGTTGATCCGTATCAATTGCACACCACCTCGCAAATACAAATAGTAATAATTCTCATGTTTAGGTTGGAACACTCCAATTATGGCTGCCAGCCCGCCTGAATCCCGAGCTGACTGTAGTGTGTGACGATGCTGTAAAAGGCATTGTTGTAATACCTGATGAACGAACCTCTGCGGTGACTGCCACTCTGGTAGCGATAGATTGCCACCGGCACCAACTGGGTCCACTTTCCGGAGGACATGATGGATAGATCAAGGTGTATAAGATCGGTATTGCAGGAGCGGGGTGATAAGTCATTAAAAAAGTACAGAATTCGGAGAGCCATTTGGCCTATTCAGTTCTCTCATGAGTCTGAATTGGCCAGATAGTTTTCCGAAAATATCATTGCATTACGATGCTATGAAGAACTGCTGTTAATAGAGTGATTAGGGAAAGGGCTTTAAGCGTCGAAGAATTATCCATTTTTGTGCTGGCTTCAGTACTGGCGTCTGTTGTATTGACTACTGTCATATTGACTGCTGTTGTATTGACTGCTGTTGTATTGACTGCTGTTGTATTGACTGCTGTTGTATTGACTGCTGTTGCAGCGATTGCTGTTGTAATCGCTTCAGTCGAGCTGGCTGGAGTTGTAGGTGTAGGTGCTCTTACACCATCGACCCTAAACATCAGGATATCTTCTCTACCGATTGACAGCCATTTGCCGTCGGGGCTGAATGCAAGGGCGAATGCTGACCACGGTGGCATTACGTACGGCAGGGAGCCCAGGGCGACTAACGAACTGATTCCCTCAAAAATATCGACCCTTCCATTTGTAAACCCAACTAGCAGCCGGGTACCTTCTCGGTTGAAGGCAATGCTCGATATCCGTTCCGCTACCGTAAAGGTTTGCAGGGGATTGCTTTCGTCCGGATCCGTCCCATTATAAAGCCTGATCGTTTTTTGATTATCCGCAGTTGCCAGCACGGTGCCATTGGGGTTGTAGGCAACAGCCAATACCTGGCTGCGTGAAACGAACAACTCTTTCAGGCGGTTATACGGGCTGATCCCGCTGTAAATTCTTACCCTATGGCTTTCCTCGCCGACTGCCAGCTGGCCGTTGATGGGGTGGAAGTCAACGCCTACTATATAACTTCCTGCATCGGACAGGGTTTGCACGTGGGTGAACAGACTTCTCCTGTTTTTAAGATAAAGCCTGACTTCTGTATCCTCCCCCCCGACTGCCAGCAGGGTGCCATTGTAGTTAATGGCAACAGTCTCTATATCGCTTGCCCCTTCAGTCAGGGTTTGCAGGTGGTTGAACGGGCTCACCCCTTCATAAACATTGACCGTATCATCATCCCCTCCGGCTACAAGCCGAGTGCCGTCGGGGCTGAAAGCAACGCTTTCTACCCATTCTGTTGCGTGTATGGTACGCAGAAGTCTGGGGATTCCTGAACTCATATCAAAGATTTGCAGGGCTCCTGTACGACCGCAGAGAAAAAGGCCGGAACCCACTCCCACAGCCATGAGCGTACTGTTTTTATTCCATGCAATACTGAGAGCCCTGTGAGGTCCACAACGTGCTGGCAGGGTGGCAGTGGGCGTTGAAGTGGGTATTGCCTGTGGCTGGTTCGGATCTATAGCAATTTTATAGAATAATTGAGGAGGTATTTGTGCTCGCTGATTCGAGCCTGACATTTGAGCCTGTGTAAGGCTTCCTGTCAGAGACATAATCAGACTTGCAATAGCCAGACCTTTTCCAAAGTTCATTATTTTCCTCCAGAATTTCGGCTTTGAATGACTCAGATAGTTCCCAGAGCCAGCGTGGCCATGACAAAAAACGGTGAAAATATGTTGAGGTTTTCTGCCTTGGCCAGCTGGTGATACATGGCGAATGAGGGGTCGGGAATGATGGCTTCTTCACCTTGATGGCAGGCTGAGCGGATGATCAGGTCAATACCCTGGTCGGAGCCGTTGGTAATCATCGCCTGTTTTACTGAAGGACAAACTGGCAGGGTTCGCTCATTAAAGTCCAGCAGCAGGTGGTCATGAGAGTCCCGGCCTTCCAGAGGTGGGGTATAAGCTCCCATTTGGACAATGTGGGATTTGAAAATACTCATGACAAACATTCCTGCTTGTTCTTCCAGGGTGCCAGTGTATGCAAAGCTCGTCGGGCAAGACAAGGAAAGTCACATGAGCAGCCGTGGGCAGGCTTAATAACATGAGTCTGTTATTTGTTTTCTGGAAGGTCGGATCAACCCAAAAGATCATCCATGACCGTGTCTGAATTGGCCAGATAGTTTTCCGGAAATGTCATTGCAGTACGATGTCCTGGAGAACTGCTGTTAATAGTACGATTAGCGAAAGGGCTTTAAGCGTCGAAGAATTATCTATTTCTGTGGTGGTTCCGGTACTGGCGTCTGTTGTATTAACTGCTGTTGTATTGACTGCTGTTGTATTGACTGCTGTTGTATTGACTGCTGTTGTATTGACCGCTGTTGCAGCGACTGCTGTTGTAATCGCTTCAGTTGTGCTGGCTTGAGCTGTAGGTAATCTTACACCATCGACCCTATACATCAGGGCACGATCCAATCTACCAATTGACAGCCATTTGCCGTCAGGGCTGAATGCAAGGGCGTATGCTGGCGATAATGGCATTGCTATCGGAATAATTGTCAAGCGGGGTGACGACTTGAGTTCCCCATAAACATCGACGCCTCCATTTACATAACCAATTAGCAGCTGGGTACCTTCTTGGTTGAAGACAATGCTTTCTATCCGTTGCGGTAACACGAGGGTTTGCAGAGGGCTGTTTTCGTCCGGATTCGTCCCATTATAAAGCCTGACTGTTTTTCTAGTATCCGCACATGCCAGCAGGGTGCCGTCGGAGTTGTAGGCAACAGTCAACAAAAAGCTGCCTGAAACGAACAAGTTTTCCAGGCGGTTATACGGGCTGATCCCGCTATAAATTCTTAACCTGCTGCGTTGCTCAGCGACTGCCAGCTGGCCGTTGATGGGGTGGAAGTCAACGCCTTTTATATGGCCTCTTGCATCGGACAGGGTTTTCACGAGGGTGAACAGATTTCTCACGTTTTTAATATAAAGCCTGACCTCTGAATCTTCCCCCCCGGCTGCCAGCAGGGTGCCGTTGGAGTTAAAGGCAACAGTATTTACATCGCTTCCCGCTTCGGTCAGGGTTTGCAGGTGGTTGAACGGGCTCACCCCTTCATAAACATTGACCGTATTATCATCCCCTCCCGTTACAAGCTGAGTGCCGTCGGGGCTGAAAGTAACGCTTTTTATCCAGTTTGTTGCGTGTATGGTACGCAGAAGTCTGGGGATCCCTGAACTCACATTAAAGATTTGCAAGGATCCTGCAAGGCCGCAGCGAATAGCGCCGGAACCGACTCCCACAGCCATGAGCGTACTGTTTTTATTCCATGCAATACTCAAAGCACTGTGGGGTCCACAAGGTGCTGGCTGTGCGACAGTGGGCGTTGAAGTGGGTATTGCCTGTGGCTGGTTCGGATCTGTGTTAATTTCATAGAATAATTGAGGAGGTATTTGTGCTCGCTGATTAAAGCCTGATTGAGCTTTTGTAAGGTTTAATGGCAGAGAGATAAGCAGACTTGCGATAGTCAGACCCTTTCCAAAGTTCATTACCTTCCTCCAGAGTTCCGGCTTTGAATCATTCGGAAAGTTTCCGGAGCCGGCGTGGCTATGACAAAAAACAGTGAAGATAGAGAGTTGAGACTTCTTCATGACAGGAGCGCTTTCAGTACTTTCAGTATCTTGGATGAAAAACCTCTCTCTCACGCAGAGTTGCAAAAGAGAGCATCCGGACTGATCGCTTGAGGTTGAGTATAAGCTCGGTCCGGGTGAAAGAAAACTAAAAGACCCACTGCAATATCGTTCCTTGAAGAACCGCTGTGAACAATGTGACTTAAGAAGGTTGTACGCAGCGAAGCATTATGCACTTCTGTAACGCCTCTTGTAACCGCTTCTTCTGGCATCTGCTGAATCAGACTGAATGTCTGAATGATTTGAGCAGCTGGAATGAAGCGCATATTATTTGCTCTCAGTTGTTGGGAGTGGTTGATGGATAAATTACTGGGCTTGTTGGCAGATGGACAATTCCATTCCGGTGAAGAACTGGGTGAGCATCTTGGGATTAGCCGGGCAGCTGTCTGGAAAAAACTGAAAGCGGTTGAAGAGCTTGGCCTGGCACTGGATTCTGTGCGAGGTAAGGGTTACCGCCTCGGCGGTGGTGTTGAGCTTCTTGATCACAAAAAGATTGAAAGCTTTATAGATCCTGACGTTCGTAATAAATCTGAAGTTCATACCTGCGTTATTACAAAGTCAACCAATGATCTGGTTCGTGCCCTTGGACCGGTTTCCGAAGGGGTCATCCGTTTTTGTCTGGCTGAGCATCAGTTAAAAGGGCGGGGGCGACGGGGTCGTGTATGGAGCAGTCCTTTTGGTTCAACAGTGTGTTTATCAGCCTTGTGGCAGAGCGGTGAGGGAACGGCTTCGCTGGAAGGGCTCAGTCTTGCGGTCGGTCTGGGTGTTGCGAAAGCATTGGAAACACTGGGAGCCAGAGAGTTAAAGCTTAAATGGCCCAATGACGTTCTTTGGCAGGGTAAAAAACTCTGCGGTGTGTTACTGGAAGTTCATGGAGATCCCACGGGAGAGTGTGAAGTGGTGATTGGGATAGGCATTAATGTCCGTTTAAGTGATGAGCAGTTGGCGTCAGTGGGTCAGCCTGCTATCGACCTTTTCCGGGTGTGTGGCAGAGCGGTGAGTCGAAACGCGGTCGCAGGTCAGTTGATCAATACTCTGACACATTTACTCGATGGGTTCGGACAAGGTGGCTTTAAACTGTACAGGGAACAATGGTATGAATACGATGCCTTTCATGGCAGGGAAGTTACAATAATGGCTTCTACCCGATCCGTAACAGGGCGTTACATGGGAGTGGATGATCAGGGTGGACTGCTGCTTGAGACAGCTTCTGGTCTTCATGTGTTTAATGGTGGTGAAGTGTCATTACGTCAGTCATGAACAAACTCACGGGTAGTCAGCTGCAGCTGGATGCAGGAAATACGCGGCTCAAATGGCGTCTGATGGCGGGTAGAGCTGCCGTTCAGTCAGGCTTCATTAATAATGATGCTGACTGGCAGATTATCTTGTCTCTGCTGCTGGAACAATGGGGTACTCTTCATTCCATTGCTATTTCGACAGTCTCTGGAAACGCAAGATTAGGTCAGTTGTTGCGCATATTGTCAGAAGCTACCGGCATAGAGCCATTTATTGCCAAAACCCAAAAAACCTTTGCTGGTCTCACGGTTATCTATAAAGAAGTAGAGAGGTTGGGTGTAGATCGTTGGCTGGCCATGCTAGCGGCACATGCTCATCCACTCGACGACACCAAAGTCGTTGTTAGTTGTGGTACAGCTATTACAGTGGATGTAATTGATGGTCAGGGAGATCATCAGGGGGGCTTCATTGTTCCGGGTATCCGTCTGATGAAGAAAGCTCTGGCGGTCAATACAGCCAATCTCGACAACATTGAGCATCCTGCAGAGGCGACGGCACTGGGCACTGTCACTTCAGAATGCATTAATCATGGTGTTCTGGCCATGGCAGTATCTCTCATTAATGAGACTTGTCTCAAATGGCCGGGAGCCCGTTTGTTTTTAACCGGAGGTGATGCCTCTTTGTTGCAAGCCTATATAAAGGAAGAAATAGAGCAGGTTCTGATTGAAGAGCTGGTTTTGGATGGACTCTCGATTGCCTCTGAAAGACAATAATGTTAATTGATCACTCTGATTAACAATTAACGGGAAGTCATACTTTTTAAAGAGGTTCTTTATAGGGTGTAACTTTCAAAATTCGGTTTTTAGTATGCGCTGGATCGTTCTAATACTTCTCTTGTCCAATGTCGGCTACTTTGTTTGGGGCTATTATCACCAGTCTCATAAGCCTTATCGGGCAATAAAAGTCGACACCGAAGTGCCTGTACAGGCAGGTAAAAGATTGATGCTGCTCTCTGAAATGGCGTCAACACTTCCTGAGCAAACACTGAAGAAAAAAGAAACCAAGGGAATCGCTGAAGCTCAGTGTCTTGTAGTGGGACCTTTTGAATCCTCAGCAAAAGCAGACAGTCTGCAGCAAAAACTCTTTTCAGTGGGTGTTTCGAGTAGAGAACGCTCTGACAATGAGGTAATGCTTGCAGACTACTGGGTGCATATTCCGCCCCGAAGTAATCGTCAGGCGGCAATAAGATTGTTAAGAGAATTGCAGGGGCAGGGGATAGACAGTTTTGTGATTACACAGGGAGAACTGGCCAATGGCATATCTCTGGGGTTATTCAGTAAAGAGGTTTCGGCAAATGAAGTCAGTCGTCGTGTACAAGAAGCGGGTTATGAACCCGCTATTAAAAAGTTGCCCCGTGAGCCTGAAACTTTCTGGCTGGAGATGACGGATTCAGAAGCAAAAAAGTTAAGTGCTGGTTTTTGGGAGAGACAGGCCGACGAATACAATGATCTGAAAATGCTGGAAAAAAACTGCAAAAGCGTTGCATCCGATGATTCGATTCACTAATATACGCCTGCGCTTCGGGGCGGTTAAATAAAGCAGGCTTTCTGTATCGTTTGCAGGGAAACAAACTTGACATTGAAAAGCTCCTGAATAAAATAGCGCAGCACTTGGTGGGGTTCCCGAGCGGCCAAAGGGATCAGACTGTAAATCTGACGCGAAAGCTTCGCTGGTTCGAATCCAGCCCCCACCACCAGATTGCCAGGTCTTCTTTTGTTGTAAGTTGGCTTGATAAGTGGGCATACTGCATGATGTGGTCCTGCTTCGCGGGTATAGTTCAATGGTAGAACCTCAGCCTTCCAAGCTGATGATGCGGGTTCGATCCCCGCTACCCGCTCCATTGATTCTGATTTAAGTGCTCTTGTAGCTCAGTTGGTAGAGCGCACCCTTGGTAAGGGTGAGGTCGGCAGTTCAAATCTGCTCAAGAGCTCCATATGATAGAAATACGGTAGTTTACTCCTGTTTCTGGCCTCTGTTAAAAGAGGTTTAAAAAAGAATAAGACTTTTCAGCTTGATTGGGGTCGATTATAATTGATCGGTCCTTGTATCGGGGTGGGTATAACAAGACTGCTCAAAGATACAGGCCAGTAGTTCAATTGGTAGAGCACCGGTCTCCAAAACCGGGGGTTGGGGGTTCGATTCCCTCCTGGCCTGCCATTTCTATTTTATGTCAGCGTTTTGTTCTGACAAAGCTTATCCGAGTAGAGATAGTCAACCAATGAGTGGAAAACCTGAAGTAGCATCTAAAGGACGACTGGACGGGCTCATGTGGGCTCTGGTGGCGGTTCTGTTAGTTGCTGGTGTTGGCGGGAATGTGTACTTTGGTGAGTATTCTGTTCTCTATAGAGCGTTGGCGTTGGTGGCTCTGGCTGTAGTGGCCGGGTTTATTGCGCTTCAAACCGTAAAGGGTGATGCTTTTTGGACATTGGTCAAAGAAGCAAAGGTTGAGATTCGAAAAGTAGTCTGGCCGACTCGTCAGGAAACTGTTCAGACCACGCTGATTGTTGTGGCGGTGGTTGTTATTATGGGGCTCATTTTATGGGCGCTTGATTCTCTGCTAGGCTGGATCATCAGTAGCCTGATTGGATAGGGATAAATAATGGCGAAACGTTGGTATGTGGTTCATGCCTACTCCGGCTATGAGAAGCAGGTGATGCGTTCGCTGATTGAGCGCGTAAAACTTCATGGTATGGAGGATCTCTTTGGTGAGATTTTGGTGCCTACCGAGGAAGTGGTTGAAATCAGGAACGGCCAGAAGCGCAAAAGTGAGCGTAAATTCTTCCCTGGATATGTATTAGTCCAGATGGAAATGAATGAAGATAGTTGGCATCTTATTAAAGATACTCCTCGAGTGATGGGCTTTATTGGTGGTACCGCGGATAAGCCGGCACCTATCACTGAAAAAGAGGCCGATGCGATACTGCAGCGTGTTCAGGAAGGTGTTGAGAAACCTCGTCCCAAGACGTTGTTCGAACCTGGTGAGATGGTTCGGGTTATTGATGGGCCGTTTGCGGACTTCAACGGCGTAGTAGAGGAAGTGAACTACGAGAAGAGTCGTCTGCATGTGGCGGTAATGATTTTCGGTCGCTCTACACCGGTTGAGCTCGAGTTTGCTCAGGTCGAAAAAGTCTGATCTGTCTTGAGCGTGTCTTTAGGGATAGCAGACACTATAAGAGTTTAAGACCCTGTGCTGTGTGAATGGCGCAGGGTTTTTATCTGAGGGGCGAAAGCCCGGAACGGGTAGCTGAAACAGGTACTTCTGGTGAAAACCGGTAGACGCTGTTGATGCGGTGACCCATTGTTGAGGTTGATATGGCTAAGAAAGTCGAAGCTTACATCAAGCTGCAGGTTCCTGCAGGTAAAGCTAACCCTTCACCACCTGTTGGTCCCGCTCTGGGTCAGCACGGTGTGAACATCATGGAGTTCTGCAAGGCGTTCAACGCCAAGACTCAGGAGATGGACGCTGGTATGCCGATTCCGGTAATCATTACCGTATACGGCGATCGTAGTTTCACTTTTGAGACCAAGACTCCACCTGCATCCGTTCTGCTGAAGAAAGTTCTGAAGCTCAAGAAAGGTTCCGGTCGTCCAAATACAGAAAAAGTAGGTACTGCTACTCGTGAGCAGTTGCTGGAAGTGGCCAGGATTAAAGAACCTGATCTGACTGCAGCAGACGAAGATGCGGCAATCCGCACCATCGCTGGTTCCGCTCGTTCCATGGGTGTCAACGTGGAGGGTGTGGAATAATGGCTAAGATGTCCAAGCGCGCCAAAATGATTGCTGAGAAGGTTGTAGCTGAAAAGGCTTATTCCTTTGAAGAAGCGGCTAACGTCCTGAAAGAAGTATCCAGCGTCAAGTTCAAGGAATCTGTTGAAATTTCAGTCAACCTGGGTGTGGATCCTCGTAAATCTGATCAGGTTGTTCGTGGTTCTACCGTTCTGCCTGCAGGTACCGGAAAAGACGTCCGTGTTGCTGTGTTTACACAAGGTGCTAACGCTGAAGCGGCCAAAGAAGCCGGTGCTGACATCGTTGGTATGGACGATCTTGCTGCTCAGGTTAAAGCTGGCGAAATGAACTTTGACGTTGTTATCGCTTCTCCCGATGCGATGCGCGTTGTAGGTCAGCTGGGCCAGATTCTGGGTCCACGTGGCCTGATGCCTAACCCTAAAGTGGGTACTGTTACTCCAAACGTTGCTGAAGCCGTTAAAAACGCTAAAGCCGGTCAGGTACGTTTTCGTACTGATAAGAACGGTATCATCCACGCGGGTATCGGCAAGATCGATTTTGAAGCGGGTTCACTGCAAGAGAACGCTGAAGCACTACTGGCTGAACTGAAGAAGCTGAAGCCTTCTTCCAGCAAGGGTATTTACATGAAGAAAGTCACCCTGTCTTCTACTATGGGCCCGGGACTGACCATCGACATGAACTCACTGAATATCTAGTATTCACGGATTTGCTTAAAGCAGCCTTGAGCTGATAAACAGCCTTGAGCTGGTAAATGAATAGCGGAAAGCTGCAGGCAGCATGTCTGCAGTATCCGAAAGACTTTGGGGTCTCCGGTTTTCGGAGGTCGTCAAAGATCGTAGGTGTGAAGATCTGTGCCTGTTTAATCGGGGTTGGGCCAGAGGTCTGACAAAAAGATCGACGCTTAATTTCCTGCGTAGACGGTGAGCAATACAAAAGACTGTTACAGTGTTTTGCTATTAACCCTTCACCGTATTGTAATTGCCCGGCTTTTCAGTGGCTGAAGAGCTGGGTGTTAACTTCATAATTTGGAGTAAAGCCAATGGCGTTAGGACTCGAAGACAAGAAGGCGATTGTCGCCGAAGTCAGCGAGGCTGCACAAAGCGCTCTGTCGGCTGTAATCGCGGACTACCGTGGTCTCACGGTTGACCAGATGACGCAACTGCGTAAGCAGGCTCGTGAAGGTAACGTATACCTGAAGGTTGTACGTAACACCTTGGCCAAGCGCGCTGTTGAAGGCACTGATTTCGAGTGCCTGCAAGACTCTCTGGTTGGTCCAACTGTGCTGGCCTTCTCTCAGGAAGACCCGGGCGCGGCAGCGCGTCTGATGAAGGACTTCGCTAAAGAGAACGATGCTCTGGAAGTTAAGGCTCTGTCCATCTCTGGACAGGTTCTGGGTGCAGAGCAAATTGATGTTCTGGCCAAGATGCCTACTCTGGATCAGGCTCGCGCGATGCTGATGAGTGTGATGATTGCACCTGTGACCAAGCTGGCAAGAACTCTGAACGAGTTCCCAGGCAGCATTACACGTGTAATGGCAGCTGTTGCCGACGAGAAGAAAAAAGCCGCATAAGCCCTTTGGCAGGCATGAAGTTCACTGCAAAGGAAGTCCTTGGTGTGGAAGTGACCTGCTGGCTGGTTTTTCTCTCTTATTTAATGAATTCCGGGGTTTTACCCCAAAAAAGATTTTTGGAGACATACAATGGCTCTGTCTAAAGAAGATATCCTGAATGCAATCGCTGAAATGTCTGTAATGGATGTTGTTGAGCTGGTTGAAGCTATGGAAGAGAAGTTCGGCGTTTCTGCTGCTGCTGCAGTTGCTGCTGCTCCTGCTGCTGCTAGCGACGCTGGCGCTGCTGCTGCTGAACAGACTGAATTTGACGTCATTCTGACTTCTGCTGGCGACAAGAAAGTAAACGTAATCAAGGTTGTTCGCGGCGCGACTGGCCTGGGTCTGAAAGAAGCTAAAGCTGTTGTAGACGGCGCTCCTGCTCCTCTGAAAGAAGGTGTGAGCAAAGAAGAAGCTGAAGACCTGAAGAAGCAGCTGGAAGAAGCTGGCGCTTCCGTAGAAGTTAAGTAATTCTACGACAGCGTTGAAATATCCAGAGCCTATTGCATAATAGTCTCAGGTGGCTGGTGCCTTTATGGCACCGGCCTTTTTCCGTTGTATGAGCTATATCGTTCTATGCCGGATGGCAACGTTCGATGGTTCAATTAATTGATGGAGTTCAGATCGTTAAAGGCTCAGGCTGACTGTGTTTTACCGCAGGGATCTATCTCCTTCAATCTGAGAAAGTTGCAGTGTCATTGGCAGAGTGGGAGCCTGACCGGAAATTGACAGCTCGGACAAAAGTCCGGCAGAGCATAATTCCCGATCAGATTCCCGGAATGAAAGTCTGACTTTCGTTCTGGACGCTAAAGCTCATGCAACGGTAACGGTTGAAATCACCGTTTTTTAATTGGGTATCAAAAGGGGGCCACCCGCCCTCAATAAACCTAGATGGCCAGACCAGACGGTCTGAAGCCAGAACCAGGTGACCAAGCTGGGGAACGCTGATGGCATACTCGTATACAGAGAAAAAACGCATCCGCAAAGACTTCGGCAAACTGCCGCATGTCATGAATGTGCCCTATCTTCTGGCGATTCAGCTTGATTCTTATCATAAGCTGCTGCAATCCGGAAGAGAGCCGACCGCACGTGAGGACATTGGTCTTCATGCTGCATTCAAATCCGTATTTCCAATCGTAAGTTACTCTGGAAATGCAGCGCTGGAATACGTGAGTTACAGGCTCGGTACTCCAGCGTTTGATGTCAAGGAATGTCAACTTCGTGGTGTGACTTACGCGGTACCTCTGCGTGTAAAAGTGCGCCTGATCATTTATGACAAAGACTCTGCCAACAAGGCAATCAAAGATATCAAGGAACAGGAAGTTTACATGGGCGAAATTCCGCTCATGACTGAGAACGGTACATTTGTAATCAATGGTACTGAACGTGTTATCGTATCTCAGCTTCATCGTTCTCCTGGTGTATTCTTTGACCACGACCGTGGCAAGACACACTCTTCAGGCAAACTGCTGTATTCTGCCCGTGTGATTCCTTACCGTGGCTCATGGCTGGACTTCGAGTTCGATCCGAAGGACATGCTTTACGTACGTATCGACCGTCGTCGTAAGCTGCCTGCTACGATTCTTCTGCGTGCCCTGGGCATGAGTAATGAAGAGATCCTGAATGACTTCTTCGATACCGTAGACTTCAAGATCGGCTCTGAAAATGTCAATACTGAGTTTGCCGCTGAGCGCCTGCGTGGTGAAGCTGCAAGCTTTGACATTAAAGACGGCGACGGCAATGTTCTGGTTGAACAGGGTCGTCGTGTGACGGCG
Organism: Endozoicomonas sp. ISHI1; assembly: GCF_024606225.1. GTDB lineage: Bacteria > Pseudomonadota > Gammaproteobacteria > Pseudomonadales > Endozoicomonadaceae > Endozoicomonas_A. The sequence continues at coordinate 40,318 of NZ_JAGRPU010000014.1, forward strand.
CGTCACATCCGTCAGCTGAAGAAAGCCAATATTGAACAGCTGGAGGCTCCGGTAGAGTATATTTACGGGAAGGTCCTGGCCAAGACCGTTGTACATGCTGCCACCGGTGAAATCATTGTTGACTGCAACACTGAAATTACTCCGGAAGTTTACGAAAAACTGCTGGAAGCCGGAATCAAACAGGTTGAAACCCTGTACATTAATGAGCTGGACTGCGGTTCATATATTTCTGACACTCTGCGCAGTGACACCACGACAAACCGTCTGGAAGCTCTGGTAGAAATCTACCGCATGATGCGTCCCGGTGAACCGCCGACACAAGAAGCAGCAGAAACCCTGTTTGGCAACCTGTTCTTCTCTGCAGAGCGTTATGACCTGTCCGCAGTTGGTCGCATGAAATTCAACCGTCGTCTGGGTCGCGAAGACGACGTCGGTTCTGGTGTCCTGGATAACGCTGACATCGTTGATGTTCTGAAGACACTGGTCGACATACGTAATGGTCAGGGCATCTGTGACGATATCGACCATCTGGGTAACCGTCGTGTTCGTTCGGTCGGTGAAATGGCTGAAAACCAGTTCCGTGTCGGTCTGGTTCGTGTCGAGCGTGCCGTGAAGGAACGCCTGAGCCTGGCAGAGTCCGAAGGCCTCATGCCTCAGGATCTGATCAACGCCAAACCGGTTGCAGCGGCCATCAAGGAATTCTTCGGTTCCAGCCAGCTGTCCCAGTTTATGGACCAGAACAATCCACTGTCCGAGGTGACTCACAAGCGTCGTGTATCTGCACTTGGCCCGGGTGGCTTGACCCGTGAGCGTGCCGGTTTTGAAGTTCGGGACGTACACCCGACTCATTACGGTCGTGTATGTCCTATCGAAACGCCTGAAGGGCCCAACATTGGTCTGATCAACTCTCTTGCGACCTATGCTCGTACCAACGACTACGGTTTCCTGGAGTCTCCATACCGCAAGGTCGTGGATGGCAAAGTGACGGATGAGATCGATTACCTGTCTGCTATCGAAGAAGGTGAGTACGTTATCGCTCAGGCTTCTGCGAAGATGGACGACGGCAATAACCTGACTGAAGAGCTGGTTAACGTTCGTCACCGTAACGAATTTACCCTGATGGGGCCTGAAAAAGTCCAGTACATGGACGTTTCAACCAAGCAGGTGGTTTCCGTTGCAGCCTCCCTGATTCCATTCCTCGAGCACGACGATGCTAACCGTGCCTTGATGGGATCGAACATGCAACGTCAGGCCGTGCCAACCCTGCGTGCCGACAAGCCTCTGGTGGGCACCGGTATGGAGCGTAACGTAGCTTCTGATTCCGGTGTTTGTGTGGTGGCGCAGCGTGGTGGTGTGATTGATACTGTTGACGCAGCGAAGATTGTTGTTCGTGTCAACAACGACGAACTTCAGCCTGGTGAAGCCGGTGTCGATATCTACAACCTGACCAAGTACACCCGTTCTAACCAGAATACCTGCATTAACCAGCGTTCTCTGGTCCGTGCCGGCGAGACCATCGCTCGTGGCGATATTCTGGCTGATGGTCCATCCGTAGACATGGGTGAGCTGGCCCTGGGGCAGAACATGCGCGTAGCGTTCATGCCCTGGAACGGTTACAACTTTGAGGACTCAATCCTCATCTCCGAACGTGTTGTACAGGAAGACCGCTTCACTACGATTCACATTCAGGAACTGACCTGTGTGGCTCGTGATACCAAGCTCGGACCGGAAGAAATTACTTCTGATATTCCTAATGTCGGTGAGTCTGCACTGAACAAACTGGATGAAGCCGGCATTGTTCATGTCGGTGCTGAAGTCGGTGCTGGCGACATTCTGGTGGGTAAGGTAACCCCTAAAGGTGAAACTCAGCTGACACCAGAAGAAAAACTGCTGCGTGCAATCTTCGGTGAGAAGGCATCCGACGTTAAGGATACTTCTCTGCGTGTACCGACTTCTGTCAAGGGTACCGTCATCGACGTACAGGTATTCACCCGCGACGGCGTTGAAAAAGACAGCCGTGCCCAGGGCATCGAAAAGGCGGCTTTGGACGAATATCGCAAGGACTTGAACGAAGAATTCCGTATCGTTGAAGAAGATACCTTTGACCGTCTGCGTGAAGCTCTGCGTGGTCAGCCTGTTGACCGTGGTCCTGGCCTGAGCAAGGGCAACACCATCACGGACGAGTTCCTGAATGGTCTGGAACACGAACAGTGGTTCCGTCTGTCCATGTCTGATGAAACTCTGAACGAACAGCTGGATCTGGCGAAAGAACAGCTGAAAGAGCGTCGCGCACAGCTCGACGAGCGTTTCGAAGACAAGAAGAAAAAGCTGCAGACCGGGGACGACATGGCGCCTGGCGTGCTGAAAATAGTCAAAGTTTATCTGGCGATCAAACGTCGTATCCAGCCGGGTGACAAGATGGCGGGTCGCCACGGTAACAAGGGTGTTATCTCCATCATAATGCCTGTCGAAGACATGCCCTACGATGAAGAAGGCAACCCGGTTGATATTGTGCTGAACCCTCTGGGTGTGCCGTCCCGGATGAACGTAGGACAGGTTCTGGAAACTCACCTGGGTGCTGCGGCACGTGGTCTGGGCCACAAGATCAACCGCATGATCGAGTCCCAGAAGAGAGTGGCTGAAATCCGTGAATTCCTCGACCAGGTTTACAACGGAGTCGGTGGCGGACGTGTTGAGGAACTGGACAAGTTCACTGACGAAGAAGTCATGGAGCTGGCCCATAACCTGCGCGGCGGCGTACCTATGGCTACTTCGGTATTCGATGGTGCCAAAGAATCTGAAGTGAAGGAGTTGCTGCGTCTGGCAGATCTCAGCGACACGGGTCAGGTAAGACTGCACGACGGACGTACCGGTGATTCCTTCGACCGTCCTGTCACTGTGGGCTACATGTACATGCTGAAGCTCAACCACCTGGTTGATGACAAGATGCACGCACGTTCCACAGGTTCTTACTCTCTGGTTACCCAGCAGCCACTCGGTGGTAAGGCCCAGTTCGGTGGTCAGCGTTTCGGGGAGATGGAGGTATGGGCACTGGAAGCCTACGGTGCTGCCTACACTCTGCAGGAGATGCTGACTGTTAAGTCTGATGATGTGACCGGTCGTACCAAGATGTACAAGAACATCGTCGATGGTGATCATCGAATGGAAGCCGGGATGCCCGAATCCTTCAACGTACTGTTGAAAGAGATTCGCTCTCTGGGTATCGACATTGAGCTGGACACCGAATAACGAATACGTGAAATCCGCTGGTTGGGCATAGCCCGGCCACCGGATGGATCGAGGAGATGCGATCTTGAAAGACTTACTGAATCTACTCAAGACCCAGGGCCAAACAGAAGAGTTTGACTCGATTCGTATCGGTCTGGCTTCCCCAGAAATGGTACGTTCCTGGTCTTACGGTGAAGTTAAAAAGCCGGAAACAATCAACTACCGTACGTTCAAGCCTGAACGTGACGGCCTTTTCTGTGCCAAAATCTTTGGCCCGGTTAAAGACTACGAGTGCCTGTGCGGAAAGTACAAGCGACTGAAGCACCGTGGTGTTATCTGCGAAAAATGTGGCGTAGAAGTCGCCCTGGCGAAAGTTCGTCGTGACCGTATGGGCCACATCGAACTGGCCAGCCCTGTTGCCCACATCTGGTTCCTGAAATCCCTGCCATCCCGTATCGGTCTGTTATTGGATATGACCCTGCGTGATATTGAGCGAGTACTGTACTTTGAGTCATACGTTGTTATTGATCCGGGTATGACGACGCTGGAGAAAAACCAGCTGCTCAACGATGAACAGTACTACGAAGCTCTGGAAGAGTTTGGCGACGACTTTGACGCCCGTATGGGTGCAGAGGCCATCAAGGCTCTGCTGGCAGACATCGAGCTGGGTGAGGAAGTGGACATGCTGCGAGAAGAAATTCCGCAGACCAACTCTGAAACCAAACTGAAGAAACTGAGCAAGCGTCTGAAACTCCTGGAAGCTTTCCACAAGTCAGGTAACAACCCTGAGTGGATGATTCTGACCGTTCTGCCAGTTCTACCACCTGATCTGCGTCCTTTGGTACCGCTGGACGGTGGTCGTTTTGCGACGTCCGACCTGAATGACCTTTACCGCCGCGTGATCAACCGTAACAACCGTCTGAAGCGTTTGCTCGACCTTAACGCTCCTGACATCATTGTCCGCAATGAAAAGCGTATGCTGCAGGAATCGGTAGATGCGCTGCTGGATAATGGCCGCCGCGGTCGTGCTATCACCGGTTCCAACAAGCGTCCTCTGAAATCCCTGGCCGACATGATCAAGGGTAAACAGGGCCGCTTCCGTCAGAACCTGCTTGGTAAGCGTGTTGACTACTCTGGCCGTTCTGTTATCACCGTAGGTCCTACCCTGCGTCTGCATCAGTGCGGTCTGCCCAAGAAAATGGCTCTGGAACTGTTTAAACCATTCATCTTCGGCAAGCTGGAAGCCAAAGGTCTGGCGACCACCATCAAAGCTGCCAAGAAGATGGTAGAGCGTGAAACCCCTGAGGTTTGGGACGTTCTGGCTGACGTCATCCGTGAACACCCGGTGATGCTGAACCGTGCACCCACTCTGCACCGTCTTGGTATCCAGGCGTTCGAGCCGGTTCTGATCGAAGGTAAGGCGATTCAACTGCACCCACTGGTGTGTGCGGCTTATAACGCTGACTTCGACGGTGACCAGATGGCGGTACACGTACCACTGACTCTGGAAGCCCAGCTCGAAGCCCGTGCCCTGATGATGTCCACCAACAACATCCTGGCACCTGCAAGTGGCGAGCCTATCATTGTACCTTCCCAGGACGTGGTACTGGGTCTTTACTACATCACCCGTGACCGTATTAACGCCAAGGGTGAAGGCATGGCTTTCGTTGACGTCAACGAAGCCCTGCGTGCCTACCGTACCGGTCATGCTGATCTGCATGCCCGTATCAAGGTACGTGTTTCTGAAAAATACAAAGACGACGATGGCGTAGAGCACAGCAATGCCTTCCTGGCCGATACCACCATTGGTCGTATCCTGTTATGGGAAATCGTACCAGAGGGGCTGCCCTTCGAACTGGTTAACCAGACCATGAAGAAGAAGGCGATATCCCGCCTGCTGAATACCTGCTACCGAAACGTGGGCCTCAAAGAAACGGTTATCTTTGCTGACCAGATGCTGTACATGGGCTTCCATTACGCGACCATCTCCGGTTCTTCTATCGGTGTTAACGACTTCGTTATCCCGGGCGACAAGAGCCGTATCATTAATGACGCAAATGAAGAAGTGCGTGAGATTGAAAACCAGTTTGCTTCCGGTCTGGTGACCCAGGGTGAGAAGTACAACAAGGTGATCGATATCTGGTCCCGTGCCAACGAACTGCTGGCCAAGCGCATGATGGACAACCTGAAGTCCGACACCGTGATTAATCGTCAGGGTGAAGAGGAAGAGCAGGAATCCTTCAACAGCGTTTATATGATGGCTGACTCCGGTGCCCGTGGTAGTGCTGCACAGATTCGTCAGCTGGCCGGTATGCGTGGTCTGATGGCCAAGCCAGATGGCTCCATCATCGAAACGCCTATTACGGCGAACTTCCGTGAAGGTCTGAACGTACTTCAGTACTTCATCTCTACTCACGGTGCCCGTAAAGGTCTGGCAGATACTGCTCTGAAGACAGCGAACTCCGGTTACCTGACCCGTCGTCTGGTAGACGTCGCCCAGGATCTGGTGGTGACTGAAGACGACTGTGGCACAGTACGTGGCCTGCAGATGACTCCGCACATCGAAGGGGGTGAAGTTGTCGAACCTCTGGGTGAGCGTATCCTCGGTCGTGTGGTGGCTGAAGATGTACTCAAACCGGGTGCAGAGAATGAAATCGCTGTGCCCGCCGGCACCCTCATCGACGAAGCCTGGGTTAAGCGTCTGGAGCTGATGAACGTTGACGAAGTCAAGGTTCGTTCTCCAATTACCTGTGAAACCCGCTACGGCATCTGCTCCAAATGTTACGGTCGTGACCTGGGTCGTGGACATCTCGTTAACAAAGGTGAAGCAGTCGGCGTTATCGCTGCCCAGTCCATCGGTGAGCCCGGTACTCAGCTGACCATGCGTACCTTCCACATCGGTGGTGCTGCATCCCGTGCTTCTGCACAGGACAACATCTCTGTTAAGAACAAGGGTACTGCCCGTCTGCTGAACTTGAAGCACGTTGAACGTAAAGACGGTGCTTTGGTGGCAGTGAGCCGTTCCGGTCAGCTGGCCATTGCTGATGAATTCGGTCGTGAGCGTGAGCGTTACAAGCTACCATACGGTGCGGTTCTGTCTGTTAAGGACGGTGTTGATGTAGAAGCCGGTCAGATAGTTGCCAAGTGGGATCCGCACACTCACCCCATTGTGACCGAACTGTCCGGTACCGTTAAGTTCCTGGGCATGGAAGAGGGCATTACCGTCAAGACTCAGACGGATGAACTGACCGGTCTGTCCAACATCGAAGTTCTGGATCCGAAGGATCGTCCTTCTGCCGGTAAGGATATTCGTCCTGCTATCCAGCTGCTGGATGCCAATGGCAAGGAGCTGAAGCTGCCTAACACTGACGTAGCAGCTCAGTACTTCCTGCCTGCAAACGCTCTGGTGAACCTGGCCGATGGCACGACGGTAGAAATCGGTGACGTTGTTGCCCGTATTCCACAGCAGTCCGGCGGTAACAAGGACATCACCGGTGGTCTGCCACGAGTGGCCGACCTGTTTGAAGCCCGTAAGCCAAAAGAACACTCTATTCTTGCGGAAATCACCGGTACCATCGGCTTTGGTAAAGAGACCAAAGGTAAGAAGCGTCTGGTCATCACTCCGAACGACGGCAGCGATCCGTATGAAGAGCTGATTCCCAAGTGGCGTCACCTGAACGTGTTCGAAGGTGAACAGGTGACCAAGGGTGAAGTTATCTCTGACGGTCCTACCAACCCCCACGACATTCTGCGTCTGCTGGGTGTCGGTGAGCTGGCCCGTTACATCGTTAACGAAATCCAGGACGTATACCGTCTGCAGGGCGTTAAGATTAACGATAAGCACATCGAAACCATTCTGCGTCAGATGCTGCGTAAGGTTGAAGTCACTGACACGGGTGATTCTTCGCTGATCCGTGGTGATCAGCTAGAGTTGACGTCCGTTCTGGAAGAGAACGAGAAGCTGGGTGACAAGGATCAGATCCCTGCCAAATACGACAGGGTACTGCTGGGTATCACCAAGGCATCTTTGGCGACCGAGTCCTTCATCTCTGCGGCTTCCTTCCAGGAAACTACAAGAGTACTGACCGAAGCAGCAGTGACCGGTAAGCGTGACTACCTGCGTGGACTGAAGGAAAACGTGGTCGTCGGTCGCCTGATTCCTGCGGGTACAGGTCTGACCTATCACGAAGAACGTCGTAAGGGTCGCGAAGAGCCTGAGTTTGAAGTACCAAGCAAGGTCTCTGCTTCTGAAGTTGAAGCGGCTCTGTCTGAAGCTCTTAACTTCGGCGAGGTGTAACAATAGGCTGACGCCTGTTTTTATACAGTGAGCTAAACAGAAAGGCTGCCTTCGGGTGGCCTTTCTCATTTTTTGGTGTCTGGAAACTGTGATGATTAACACCAGACTAAAACCTGACCGGAAAGAGCGTCAAGCCCAGTACTTCTAGTGCTGGGAAGGATAGCCCGGAGTCCGATAGGACTCCTAATGCGGTCTATCCTGCTGTTCGATGTATTGCTTAAGAACTTCAATCGGCGCACCACCTACGGAACCCGCAAAGTAGCTCGGACTCCATAGAGCATTCTTCATATATGCAGGCTTTATCAGCTCTGGATGATATTGTTTCAGTCTTCGGCTTGAAACACCTTTCAGACTGTTTACCAGTTTTGATACTGCTACTTTTGGTGGATAGTTTACCAGAATGTGTACGTGATCTTGCCCGCCATTAAATTCTTCCAGTTCTACTTCAAAATCAGAACATACGCTTCGGAATATTTTTTCAAGTGTTTTCAGATGTCTGTCTGTAAATACTTTGCCTCTGTACTTTGTGATAAAAATCATGTGTGCATGAAGCATAAAAACGCATCTTCTACCCTTTCTTAATTCCATTAGACCAACCTTGTAAATAGCCATTATGGTCTATATAATAAATCATTATGGATATTCAGACCAAAACACTGTCAGTCAGAGTGAAAGACAAACACGCAAAGGTACTGCGTGAAATGGCTTATGAGGTCAATCAAGTCTTTAATCTGGCTAACGAGCTAACCATGAAAGCCAATGGTCGTACGAGCGACTATGGGCCGGTTAAGCCTGTTTGGTTGTCTGCTTATGATGTCCAGAAGCCCGTTCTTGTTTTCAGGAAAGAGCAAAAGTACTTAATTCCGTCTCACACGGCTCAGGAAGTCTGTGCAAAGCACCATCAAGCTAGAAATCAATTCAAGAAAGCAAAGCTACGTTGGCGCATCAGCTCTGGAAGCAAGCGCTCTCTTGGTTGGATACCTTTCAAAAAAGGCTCTGCAAAGTGGTCTAACGGACAGGTAAGGTTTGCCAGAAAAAGCTTTAACGTCTGGGATAGTTACGGTCTTTCAAAGTATCAATTTCTTGCAGGCAGTTTTTCAGAAGATAGTCGTGGGCGCTGGTACTTCAATGTGGCGGTGCAAACCGAATCAAAACCTGTTACCGAAGGCAAAACCGCTATAGGAATTGATCTTGGGCTGAAAGATGTAGCTACTTGCAGTAACGGCGATCAGCTTGAATCAAAGCAGTTTTATCGTGAGCTGGAAGAAAGGCTTGGTACGGCTCAAAGAGCCAACAAGAAGCAAAGAGTTAAGGCTATTCATGCGAAAATTAAAAATCGCAGAAAAGACCAGATTCATAAATTTACGACACGGCTGGTAAACAACCACGCCGCTATATTCGTAGGCGATGTAAGCAGTACCAAACTGGCAAAAACGAAAATGGCTAAGTCTGTTCTGGATGCTGGTTGGGGAATACTGAAAGATCAACTGAAGTACAAAGCGATGGCGCAGTCAGTTGTGTTCGAGGTCGTCAACGAATCCCACTCCACCCAAACGTGTTCGAGCTGTGGCACTATTCCGTCCAGCAGTCCGAAAGGTAGAACAGGTTTGCGAATAAGAGAATGGACTTGTTCAGAGTGCGGAGCTGGACACCTGCGTGATTTAAATGCAGCAAAGAACATTCTTGCGGCTGGGCATAGCCGTCTCGCTGGAGGAATCCCACTGCTTTAGCTGTGGGAGGATGTCAATGCTCGTAATTGTTGCAAACTAAAATCGGCAGTAGACTCGTAAAAAGTTGTTGGAAAAACAGGAAATACCAATTTAGGCATATTCATAACAAACAAAGATTTTACGCTTAAATCTTTTCTGGTAGTTCTGTGTTGTAATTCAGAAAGAAGTACCCTGATATCGTCAATCATTATATTCAAACCAGTGCTAAAACTAATAGATCTAAATATTTCATGGCTTTGACTTCCTGGAGGCATAACTTTTAACGCTAATTGGTTACTCAAAAGTATAAATTTCTCAGCTGCTTGAATTATTTCAGGGTTTGCATTTACCACTGATACGGATGTTATCAAGTAAAGAAAAAGCGATATTCTTAACTCTTTCATCGTAAACTGCCTTCATCTTGTATCAAATTGTGTCAAGTCAAGGTAGCATTTATTTTGAGAAATATAACAAAAAGGTATCGCCTTTAGTGAAAAATCGCGGGCTGGCCTTACGAAGGATCCCTGACCCTAACACTTCCACAAAAGAATTCCCCTTTGTTTGCAGCCGCTTTGTACCAACAAAAGACGGCACAAAGACGAGAGCCGTCTATTGATGGATGTCCAGCCTTTTACTCCAAAGTCTTGAAGCGGAAGTTCGTAAGCAGGTTCATGGGGGTATAACCTCCGATAGATAACTGACTAAAGGCAACTGAAAGACTCGCTGAACATTTAAGAGACATCAACAAACGCATGATGTAGTCTACGGTGTCAAGCTTGATGCTCTTGAGGAGTTGCTGTGGCGGGAAATAATTTTACAAAATTTATTGGTCGGAAAGGCAGGGTTTATAACGCTCGCTGGGAGGCGGCATTTGACCGTATCCTCACGCCTTTTGAAGAATTTATCCATCGTCAAACGACCAGCGGCATCCTTCTGATGATCTGCGCTGTCATCGCTTTGGTGATCGCGAACAGTAATCTGTCTCCCCTCTATGAACAGATTCTGAAAACCTATGCCGGTATTTCTATCGGTGAAGGCGGCCTGAAGATGTCTATTCACCATTGGGTCAATGATGGTCTGATGGCTTTTTTCTTTTTCCACGTCGGTCTCGAACTCAAACGTGAGTTTCTTGTCGGTGAGCTTTCCGACCTCAAACATGCCGTATTGCCTATCATGGCTGCGATTGGGGGTATGGTAGTGCCCGCACTGATCTATGCCAGCATCAACCCGACAGGTGTTGCCGCAGACGGTTGGGGCATTCCGATGGCAACGGATATTGCCTTTGCTGTTGGTACCTGTGCACTTCTGGGTGGCCGTGTTCCTAAAAGTCTGATTACCTTCCTCGTGGCTTTGGCCATTGTGGATGACCTGGGAGCTATTGCGATCATTGCTGTTTTCTACACCAACGAAATCAATCAGGTGGCTTTGCTGTGGGCTGCTGGATTCACTGCCTTTTTGTGGGTGATGAATGCTTTTGGTATTCGTAATCCACTGCCTTATCTCCTGGTGGGTGGTGGCCTCTGGTTGCAGCTGTACGAAGCCGGTATTCATGCGACATTGGCTGGCGTTATTACCGCTTTTGCCATTCCGGCTAAACCCAAATACGATCCTGTTGCATTCAGTGACCAGATAAAAAATCTGATTCGGCGATTTGATGGTAGTTACCGTCCTGGTGAGGACGTTTTGCGTAATGAAAAAATGCGTGCTTACGTCCGGGCGCTTGGAAATGGTACTCGCCTGGCAGAAGCTCCACTGCAGAGAATCGAAACCAGCCTGCACTTACCGGTGACTTATATCGTCATTCCCATTTTTGCCCTGGCCAATGCCGGTATTCCCTTTGATGTTTTTTCCGGGGATACCGAGATTTTCAATAACGTCACCTTGGGTGTCACTCTGGGTCTGGTGTTAGGTAAGTTAATTGGTATTGCAGGTGCCACCTGGATAGGCTGGAAGCTGGGATGGGGTGACTTGCCTCATGAATGTAACTTCCTGCATATTGTGGGCGTTGCCTTTCTGGGCGGAATCGGTTTCACCATGTCGATCTTCATATCAGAACTGGCATTTGCTGGCAGCCCCAATGATTTAGTACTGGCCAAAGCAGGGGTTCTGATTGCGTCCCTGATAGCCGGTATTGCTGGCTTTATCTGTTTGACTAAAGCTTCTCCCAAGGCCGTTGAAAAGAATACTGTTGAGCAGGCTTAAGCTCAGATTATTCATCTCTGAATATTAATAACCCGGAGCTTGCTCCGGGTTTGTGATTTTGGTTAGCTTTTCTGCTCATTCTCGTTCTCATGTCGAGGAGGCTGTCAAAACAGAGAATGCCGCACTTTTGGCGCAGCCTCAGAGTGTTGGTGCGAGACAACTTTGTCTCTATGTCATAGTTGTCATTAAACAGTCATTTGCAACCGTTATAAAAAGCCCTGATCAAATTGAATAAAATCAGGAACCTCAATGGAACTGAAACTTACTCGCAACGCTATCACTCTGGCAGCTCCCTTTATTTTGGCTGGCTGTTCAATGGTTCAGGAAAATGCTGAAGTTTCCCATCCCACCATGGAGCCGATCGGTCGATATGCTTCTGGCAGTTACCATAAAGGTGCCGCAGAGATTGTGGCCTGGCATAAAGCCAGTCAGTCTATCTATGTTGTCAACGCCCTTGATAAAACCATAGATATTCTCAGTGGCAAATCCCTCAAGGGGCAGCCACTTGCTAATCCGACCATGGATTCCAATATTCTCAAAATTGGCAAGATCAATCTTGAGTCCAGTATTGATGGCATGAAGCTGGGCACCGCTAACAGCGTTTCTGTTCATGGCGATCTTTTGGCTGTTGCTGTTGAAAATAGCGACAAACAAAAGAAAGGCGTTGTCATTGTTTATAAGCTCGATACCGAAGGTGGTGCCGTATTCAGTGATTATAAATTGGTAGGGGCGCTGCCTGATATGGTGACCTTTACACCGGATGGAAAATACCTGCTGACAGCAAACGAAGGTGAACCTTCATCAGATTACAAAGATGACCCGGAAGGTTCGGTCAGCGTTGTCAAGGTGACTTCTGAAGGCAAACTGGAAGAACCACGTCATGCTACTTTCACTGCTTTCAACAAAGGCTACTCCAGAAACAGTGAATTGCCGAAAGATGTCAGGGTTTTTGGTCGTGATGCCTCTGTGGCTCAGGACCTTGAGCCTGAGTACATAGCCGTTTCTGCTGATTCCGGAACTGCTTACGTTTCTCTGCAGGAAAACAATGCCCTGGCACTCGTTGATATTGCCAATGCGCGAATTGATTCTATTGTTCCCCTTGGCTATAAGGATTATGGCCAATTTGCGATGGATGCCAGCAATAAAGATGGTGGTGTGAATCTTCAGAAATGGAGCGGTGTCTACGGTATGTATCAGCCAGATACCATTGCTACCTATTCGGTCGAAGGTAAAACCTATGTTGTGACAGCCAACGAAGGTGATGCCAGAGATTATTGGTACACAACTGCTTCTGAAGATCAGTGCCTGGCTTCAGGTGGTTTGAAATACGATAACGAAGACGGTTGCCTGGGGTTCACAGAAGAGGTTCGTACCAAGAAGGTTGAGGTCGCCCGGGAGCATCCTAATGCTGAGGCAGCCAAAGATAAGAAAAAGCTTGCTCGCCTGAAAATTACCAACACACTGGGTGATACGGATAACGATGGCCAGTTTGAAGAACTTTACTCCTATGGCGCTCGCTCATTTTCTATCTGGAACGAAGCGGGTGAGCTGGTTTATGACTCGGGTAGTGACTTTGAAGAAGTGACAGCAGCCGTACTGGGTAAACATTTCAACAATAATGACGAGGAAACCAAAGGCGATAACCGCAGTGATGATAAAGGCCCTGAGCCAGAGGCACTGGCCGTGGGTGAGATTGATGGACGTCAATATGCGTTTATTGGCCTGGAGCGAACCGGTGGTGTCCTGATGTACGACGTGACTGATCCAGCAGAAGCTGAGTTTGTCCGCTATGTCTACAACCGTGACTTTTCTGTTGATACTGACAAAGAGCCAGAAAAAGCAGGCGATGTGTCTCCCGAAGGGATGAAGTTTGTCGAGGCTTCTGAAAGTCCAACTGGAAAGCCTTTATTGATTATCGGTCATGAAGTCTCTGGTTCTACGCTGGTTTACCAGATCGATTGATTAGATGTTCCTTTCAGTCGACTATTTTTGGCTTTGTTTTAAACGGACTGAGGGTTGCCGTAGGATTTCTGGCAACCCTTTTTCAAACGGAAGGTCTGTTTAAATGACAGAAATTTTTTCGACCTCAATTTCGGTGGTTTCAAAAGCACCGCTTTCGACTTCACCCAGAATGTTAACTTTGGTCTTTTCATTAATCTGCACGTCAGGCATGTCTCTGGACTCAATCTCTACCTGAATGCTGTCTTTACCATCTGAAAAGGTGTAGGTCTCATCGTCGATTTTATTGGTCAGGTAACCGGTCAGTTCTACCCGGGAGTCATCAACCGGGTTTTCGATGATGGTGGCAATATCATTGATGGTGGGTGTGCTATTGGGGCCGGTGTATTCAGCCATTGCGTTGCCAGTGGTCAGAGCAATCGTTGAAGCAGCAAGGAAAGCAGACAGTGTTGGATTCATGGTTTGAGTCTCCGGTTTTCTATCGATATAGGTATCTGTTTAAAAGATGGGCGTAGCATAATCGAAGGCAGGTAACCGGAAGATGAGTGAATCATTAAACTTTTTTCATAAAAGAAAAAACGGCGGTTTCAGGGACCGAGTTTCCAAGTCGTAACCGGAAGTTGATAGTGCTCCAAAACCTGCTGTAAGCGATCCCAGTATTCATGGTCGGATGGTTTTCTCAGAATCAACACAATTCCCGCCTGTTTTCTGGTCAGCATTCCATAGGCCAGGGACTGGCCGATGGCTTCAGGCCATTTGTTGGCAAAATCCATTTCAATGGCATGACTTTCAGTCATGCAATCAACACGTCTCCCATCATCCAGCCTGACTTCAACTTCGCCACCTTTACCTTCGCACCAGACCTTCTGATACCAGAGCTCGGGTTCCGATGCCCAGGAATGATTGCTAAGCAGATGAGATGAAAGAATCGCAAGAAGACGAAGCAGGGTCGATAACATGTGCTCAATCCTTTGAGTCAATGTTTCAACGCTACCTGTGACAACAGCTCGCTGCAACACTTATTTGATCCCTGGGCTATGCATAGCTTCTGCGTATGTCCGCTCGCAATAGGCTGGCTGTAGCCTTTTAGGTTGAAGCCTCGACAAGGCTGGAAGTGTCAGAAGTCTAAGTATTCATAGGGAACTAAAACCAAATATAAATATCTAAGGTTGTAAGTAACGGAAAATATAATAGGAGACCTTTAATATGAACAGTCTTAACGGTGTTAAAAGCGCAATATGTCAAGATACAAATCGTTGTGAAAGCATCACTCTAAATTGTGGACATGCTTTTGGTCGACCATGCATGCAGGGAGGGCTGGAAGAACATAACCAAATAAACTGCCATCTCTGTCGAGAACAATTATCTGATGATGATATAGAGGTAGAAAAAATTCCAATGCAGGAACGCGTGGTAACTATTTCGAAAAACACTATTAAATTTATTTCTCAGACTGCTTACACGTTTGCTCACTCAATTCCCTCGTTTCTTATTGGGGCTGCTGGCGGGGCTACCGCAGTTGCAACTGCAGTCGTTGCAGATGAAGGCTATGCTGAGCCTCGCGCTGCTCTCTTGGGTGGTGGTGCTGTCGGCGTTTTCATTGCTACTCAGATGCGTGAATTGACTGTCAGTGCTTATACTGGTTTTGCTAGTGGTATTGCTGCTGGTATTGCTGCTGGTCTTGCTACTTGTGCCTTTGTGGGAAGCTCCGCAGCTTTCAGTTTAGGTGCCGTGTCTGTTGTCGGAGTTGCTGCCAATTATCTTGTAAAAAATCATTAAAATGATTTGCTGAGCTATTTTGAGGCATATTCTACTAGCTGATTCCTCAATCACTGTCGTGGTTGATGCTGCGTATGATGCGGTATTTTACATGCTCGCCCGAAAGCGTACTGGTGGTAGAGTGAGTTAAAAGTCTAAGTATTCATAGGGAACTAAAACCAAATATAAATATCTAAGGTTGTAAGTAACGGAAAATATAATAGGAGACCTTTAATATGAACAGTCTTAACGGTGTTAAAAGCGCAATATGTCAAGATACAAATCGTTGTGAAAGCATCACTCTAAATTGTGGACATGCTTTTGGTCGACCATGCATGCAGGGAGGGCTGGAAGAACATAATCAAATAAACTGCCATCTCTGTCGAGAACAATTATCTGATGAGGATATAGAGGTAGAAAAAATTCCATTGCAGGAACGCGTGGTAACTATTTCGAAAAACACTATTAAATTTATTTCTCAGACTGCTTACACGTTTGCTCACTCAATTCCCTCGTTTCTTATTGGGGCTGCTGGCGGGGCTGCCGCAGTTGCAACTGCAGTCGTTGCAGATGAAGGCTATGCTGAGCCTCGCGCTGCTCTCTTGGGTGGTGGTGCTGTCGGCGTTTTCATGGCTACTCAGATGCGTGAAATGAGTGTCAGTGTTGCTACAGGTATTGCTACTGGTGCTGCTACTGGTCTTGCTATTTGTGCCTTTATCGGAAGCACCGGAGCTCTCTGTTTAGGCGCCGTGTCTGTTGTCGGAGTTGCTGCCAATTATCTTGTAAAAAATCATTAAAATGATTTGCTGAGCTATTTTGAGGCATATTCTACTAGCTGATTCCTCAATCACTGTCGTGGTTGA
This sequence comes from Endozoicomonas sp. ISHI1, assembly GCF_024606225.1. GTDB lineage: Bacteria > Pseudomonadota > Gammaproteobacteria > Pseudomonadales > Endozoicomonadaceae > Endozoicomonas_A. The sequence goes on from NZ_JAGRPU010000014.1 coordinate 56,334, forward strand.
TGCTGCGTATGATGCGGTATTTTACATGCTCGCCCGAAAGCGTACTGGTGGTAGAGTGAGTTAAAAGTCTAAGTATTCATAGGGAACTAAAACCAAATATAAATATCTAAGGTTGTAAGTAACGGAAAATATAATAGGAGACCTTCGATATGGACAGTCTTAACGGTGTTAATGGTGTTGAATGCACACTATGTCAAGATTCAGGTAGATGTGAAAGCATCACTCTACATTGTGGACATGCTTATGGTAGATCATGCATGCGGGTAAGTTTGGAAAAATATAACCAAACAAACTGCCATCTCTGTCGAAAGCAACTGAATGATGATGATATAAAAGAGATAAAAAAAATTCCATTGCAGGAACGCGTGGTAACTATTTCGAAAAAAACTATTAAGTTTATCTGTCAGGTTGTTTGTACTTATGCTCCCTCGTTTGCTCCTTCGACTTTTGCAGGGTTTGCTGCCGGAGCTACCGGAGTTGCTGGTGCCGGAGTTGCTGGTGCCGGGTTAGCTGCTGGGTCCCTCGTTAGAGTGCTGTCTTTATCTGTTGTAACGGTTGTCTGGGGTGCCCACTTTTGTAAAAAGACGGACGGTTTCGCTAGCGGTGTTGCCAGCGGTGCTGCTATCGGTTTTGCTTTGGGAAATTTCGAAGCTGTTTCTATGGCTGCCGTGTCTATTGTCGGGACTACTGCCAACGCTGCTGGTAATTATCTCGTAAGAAACGATTAAAGAATGTTTTGCCGAGCTATTTTCGGGCATACACCCCTGACTATCCCCTCGAAATAAAACATCAAGGGAAGAGCCATTGCCTGTTTTCAACAATGGCTTGGAAACAATAGCTTGGAAACAATGGCGCGGAGGAAAATAGGGTTAAAAGATGACACCCTTGATGTCGTCGTCTTTGCGATCCAGGTAGTGGATAGATTTTATACGACGGATCGTACGGGATTTTCCACGAATCACCAGTGTTTCTGTTTCCGCAATGTTGCCTTTGCGGGCAATACCTTCCAACAGATCACCCTTGGTAATGCCGGTGGCTGAAAACACCACGTTGTCAGAGCTGGCCATATCATCCAGACGCAACAGGTTGCCGGGCTCAATGCCCATCTCTTTACAACGGCTGCGCTCAATGTCACCGGCAGCCTTATTCTCAGGTGTATCGCCCTTGGCTTGATCACGAGTCATCAGGCGACCCTGCATGTCGCCACCCAATGCACGAATCACGGCTGCCGATACAACACCTTCTGGTGCACCGCCGATGCAGTACATCATGTCGACTTCACTGTCAGGCATACAGGTCAGGATAGAAGCGGCTACGTCACCGTCGGGAATGGCAAAAACTTTTACACCCATTTTTTGCATCATCGCAATAGCACTGTCGTGACGAGGCTTGGACAGAGTGATCACGGTCAGGTTTTCTATGGGTTTGTGCAGCGCTTTGGCGACATTGTGGATGTTCTCTTTAAGACCCAGCTTCAGGTCGATGGCGTTTTTTGCACCGGGGCCTGCAACCAGTTTTTCCATGTACATGTCGGGTGCTTTCAGGAAAGAGCCTTTCTCGCCGGCGGCCAGAACAGCCACGGCATTGTTCTGTCCCATTGCGGTCATGCGGGTACCTTCAATAGGATCAACGGCAATATCAATGCTCTCGCCCTGACCTCTGCCAACTTTTTCGCCGATATAAAGCATGGGGGCTTCGTCGATTTCGCCTTCACCAATGACAATCTCGCCATCTATCTCAACCTTGTTGAGCATGGCTCTCATAGCCTCAACCGCTGCGCCGTCCGCCGCATTCTTATCGCCTCTGCCAAGCCATTTATAGCCAGCCAGTGCTGCCGCTTCGGTCACACGTGAGAATTCAATCGCCAGTTCGCGTTTCATGTTAATCCTGAAAGTGATCTAGGGTATGGGCGGGACTTTAGCACAACTCGGTGACCCAGAGTGAACCGCAACAGGCAAGATTTTACCCCCGCGAGTTTTCTCTTTTATTCGAATTGTGTTATCCACAGGCTTGACGCCATTTCCTGCATTCCGTAAAATTTCGCCGCTTTATATTGCCCCTAGCTGTATTTTCAGGGGTTGGTAGATGCCGGTTTTTACGCCGGCTTTTGCCGTTGAAGCAAAGAATCTTCTGCGCACTCCTCTGACGCAGCAGATTCTTACTCACTTAGAAACGACTGGAGTTCGCCAATGGCAACAATTAACCAGCTGGTTCGCAAGCCTCGTAAGCGTAAGGTCAAAAAGACCGACGTTCCTGCGCTGCAGGCCTGCCCACAGCGTCGCGGTGTATGCACCCGTGTTTACACTACTACTCCCAAGAAGCCAAACTCTGCGCTGCGTAAAGTTTGTCGTGTGCGTCTGACCAACGGCTTCGAAGTGACTTCCTACATCGGTGGTGAAGGTCATAACCTGCAAGAGCACAGTGTTGTTCTGATCCGTGGCGGTCGGGTAAAAGACTTGCCAGGTGTTCGTTACCACACCGTTCGCGGTAGCCTGGATACCCAGGGTGTTAACGACCGTAAGCAGGGCCGTTCCAAGTACGGTACCAAAAAGCCTAAGTCTTGAACTAGTAGCTTGAAACTAGTGTCTAGAGACTAGACTTGAGAACGCTCATTAGAGCAAGCATTTAAACAGTAGGTTGATAAGAGTAAGGTCAGGAGTTTTCCTGAGCTACCTGAAGGCCGAAAAGAGGGCTTATCAATGCCAAGAAGACGCGTAGTCGCCAAGCGCGAAGTACTGCCAGATCCAAAGTTTCATAACAAGACGCTGGCAAAATTCATTAACCATGTGATGGTTTCCGGTAAGAAATCTGTTGCCGAGAAAATCGTCTATGGCGCACTGGACAAAGTTCAGGAGCGTACCAGCAAGGACCCTCTGGAGCAGTTTGAAAAAGCGCTCGAGTCCATCGCTCCTGTGGTAGAAGTTAAGTCCCGCCGTGTCGGTGGTGCTACCTATCAGGTACCTGTAGAAGTTCGTCCAAGCCGTCGCACGGCCCTGGCTATGCGTTGGCTGGTAGACGCTGCGCGCAAGCGTGGTGAGAAGTCCATGGATCTTCGCCTGGCCGGCGAACTGATGGATGCTGCCGAGAACAAGGGTGCTGCTGTCAAGAAGCGTGAAGACGTGCATCGCATGGCTGAAGCTAACAAAGCGTTCTCTCACTACCGTTTCTAAGTATCAGAGGATTGAGTCGTGGCCCGTAAAACCCCTATTGACCGCTATCGCAATATTGGTATTTGTGCCCATGTTGACGCGGGTAAGACAACGACCACTGAGCGTGTCCTGTTCTACACTGGTCTGAGCCACAAAATTGGTGAGGTGCACGATGGTGCGGCTACCATGGACTGGATGGAGCAGGAGCAGGAGCGTGGTATTACCATCACTTCTGCGGCTACCACCTGCTTCTGGCGTGGTATGGATGCTCAGTTTGATGAGCATCGTGTCAACATCATCGACACCCCCGGACACGTTGACTTCACCATCGAAGTTGAGCGTTCCCTGCGGGTACTGGATGGCGCTGTTGTTGTTCTGTGTGGTTCCTCCGGTGTTCAGCCTCAGACTGAAACTGTATGGCGCCAGGCTGACAAGTACGAAGTACCGCGCATGGTCTTCGTCAACAAGATGGACCGTACCGGTGCTAACTACCAGATGGTAGTCGACCAGCTGCGTGATCGTCTGAACGCTAATGCCGTTCCCATGCAGATGACCATTGGTTCTGAAGACGAGTTCAAGGGTGTTGTCGATCTGGTTAAGATGAAGGCGATCATCTGGAACGAAGCGGACCAGGGCATGACCTTCGCCTACGAAGACATTCCTGCTGAGATGGCCGATGTGTGTGCCGAAATGCACGAGTACATGGTCGAAGCCGCTGCCGAGGCTACTGAAGAGCTGATGGAGAAGTACCTGGAAGAAGGTGAACTCTCTGAGGAAGAAATCAAGGCCGGTATCCGTGCTCGCACCCTGGCTAACGAAATTATTCCGGTATTCGGCGGTTCCGCATTCAAGAACAAGGGTGTACAGGCCGTTCTGGATGCCGTCATCGAATACATGCCTTCTCCGAAAGAAGTTAAGGCCATTGAAGGTATCCTGGACGACGGTAAAGACACGGTTGAAACCCGTGAAGCTGACGACAATGCTCCGTTTTCTGCGTTGGCGTTCAAAATTGCTACCGACCCATTCGTGGGCACCCTGACCTTCATTCGTAGCTACTCCGGTACCCTGAATTCCGGCGACACCGTTTACAACCCTGTCAAGGGCAAGCGTGAGCGTGTGGGTCGTATGGTTCAGATGCACTCTAATAACCGTGAAGAACTCAAAGAGTGTCTGGCGGGTGATATCGTTGCTCTGATCGGCATGAAGGACGTAACCACGGGTGACACTCTGTGCGCCATGGACAGCGTTATTACTCTGGAGCGCATGGAGTTCCCGGAACCGGTAATCTCTGTTGCGGTTGAGCCTAAGACCAAGGCCGACCAGGAGAAGATGGGTATCGCTCTGGGTAAACTGGCTCAGGAAGATCCTTCTTTCCGTGTTCACACCGACGAAGAGAGTGGTCAGACCATCATCTCCGGTATGGGTGAGCTGCATCTGGACATCATCGTTGACCGTATGCGTCGCGAGTTCAAGGTTGAAGCTAACATTGGTAAGCCTCAGGTTGCTTATCGTGAGAAGCTGAAAGCCACCGTTGACGCTAACCACAAATTTGCCAAGCAGTCTGGTGGTCGTGGTCAGTACGGTCACGTTGTGATCGAGTTCTCTCCGGCTGAAGAAGGTGAAGAAGGTCTTCAGTTCGTCAACGAGATTGTTGGTGGTGTTATTCCCAAGGAATACATCCCGGCTGTTCAGAAGGGTCTGGAAGAGCAGATGCAGAACGGTGTTATCGCCGGCTACCCTCTGCTGGGTCTGAAAGCTCGTCTGTATGATGGTTCTTACCACGATGTTGACTCCAACGAAATGGCGTTTAAAATCGCTGCTTCTCAATGTCTGAAGAAATACGCGCCACAGGCTAACCCTGTTCTGATGGAGCCCATGATGAAAGTTGAGGTGGTGACACCTGAAGACTACATGGGTGACGTTATGGGTGACCTGAACCGTCGTCGCGGTATTGTTCAGGGTATGGAAGACACACCTTCCGGTAAGGTCATTAACGCTCAGGTGCCACTGGGTGAAATGTTCGGCTACGCCACAGATCTGCGTTCAGCAACTCAGGGGCGTGCTACATACTCGATGGAATTCAGCGAGTATGCCGAAGCTCCCGCCAGCATTGCTGAAGCGGTCATTAAAAATCAGGGTTAATAGTGTATGTGCGGTGTTCTAACAGACATAAAGGGCTGTTAGAATGCTGTACCGAGAATCACTACCCCCCGAACCATTGATATCTATCTAAGGGTCAAGAGAAATGGCTAAGGAAAAATTTGAACGTTCGAAGCCGCACGTAAATGTCGGCACCATCGGTCACGTTGACCACGGTAAAACTACTCTGACGGCTGCACTGACTCGCGTATGTGCAGAAGTATGGGGTGGCGAAGCTAAAGACTTCTCTCAGATCGATAACGCTCCTGAAGAGCGTGAGCGTGGTATTACCATCTCTACTGCTCACGTAGAGTACGACTCTCCTAGCCGTCACTACGCTCACGTAGACTGCCCAGGACACGCCGACTACGTTAAGAACATGATCACCGGTGCTGCCCAGATGGACGGCGCTATCCTGGTATGTTCCGCTGCTGACGGCCCCATGCCTCAGACTCGTGAGCACATCCTGCTGTCTCGTCAGGTTGGCGTACCTTACATCGTGGTATTCCTGAACAAAGCTGACATGGTAGACGACGAAGAGCTGCTGGAACTGGTTGAAATGGAAGTTCGTGAGCTGCTGGACACTTACGAGTTCCCAGGTGACGACACTCCAATCATCACTGGTTCTGCCCTGATGGCTCTGGAAGGTAAAGACGACAACGAAATGGGTACTTCCGCCGTTAAGAAGCTGGTTGAAACCCTGGACGAATACATCCCCGAGCCAGAGCGTGCTATCGATCAGCCGTTCCTGATGCCTATCGAGGACGTATTCTCTATCGCTGGTCGTGGTACTGTAGTCACTGGTCGTGTTGAGCGTGGTATCATCACTGTTGGTGAAGAAGTTGAAATCATTGGTATCAAAGAGACTACCAAGACGACTGTTACCGGTGTTGAAATGTTCCGTAAGCTGCTGGACGAAGGTCGTGCAGGTGAGAACATTGGTGCGCTGCTGCGTGGTACCAAGCGTGAAGAAGTTGAGCGTGGTCAGTGTCTGATCAAGCCAGGAACTGTAACGCCTCACACCAAGTTCGAAGCAGAAGTTTACATTCTGTCCAAGGACGAAGGTGGTCGTCACACTCCATTCTTCAAGGGCTATCGTCCTCAGTTCTACTTCCGTACCACTGACGTGACCGGTGCTGTAGAACTGCCAGAAGGCGTTGAAATGGTGATGCCAGGTGACAACATTAACTTCGTAGCTACCCTGATCGCTCCAGTAGCGATGGAAGACGGTCTGCGCTTCGCTATCCGTGAAGGTGGTCGTACTGTAGGTGCTGGTGTTGTTGCCAAGATCATCGAGTGATACTGAATCACTGGTAATCTAGACCACCCTATAAAAACCCCGGATTTTTTCCGGGGTTTTTTTTGTCTGTAAGTATTTAAACGACATCATATTTCCAACTCCGGGAGTAATTGATAAGGCATAGATAAAAGGGTTTCATTTGATTGAAACATAGCCAGTGTACGGTGGTGCCAGAATATGTAGTTTGGTTCAGGTCGCTTGTGATTGGAGATGACCCTATGAAAAAATGGATGACTGGTCTAGCTCTGGTATCAGTATCTGTTGCTAGCGCTTCTTCTTGGGCTAATTCGCCTGAGGAACTGACTGTTTACACGGCTTTTGAAACAGATCTGCTATCAACATTCGAAGAGGCTTTTGAGAAAGAGCATCCGAATATCACAATCAACTGGGTTCGTGATTCTACCGGGGTAATCACTGCCAGAATACTTGCAGAAGGAAAAGGAACTCCTGCTGATGTGGTGTGGGGGCTGGCTGCTTCATCCCAGGTGCTGCTGAAAAATCAGGGCATTATTAAAGCCTATACCCCGGAAGGTGTCTCCGAGCTTAAATCCGGCATGGTGGATCCGGAAAGCGATAAAGCCTGGTACGGACATGATGCTTTTTTTAATGCGATCTGTTTCAACAGCGTAGAGGCTGAAAAACTGGCTCTGCCAAAACCTGAAAAATGGGAAGACCTTCTGAATCCGGTCTACAAAGGGCATATTGTCATGCCTAATCCAGCCTCTTCCGGTACGGGTTACACTCAGGTGGCTGCCTGGCTGCAAACCATGGGTGAAGAAAATGGCTGGTCATATATGGAGGCTCTGGATAAAAATATTGCCAAATATACTCACTCTGGCTCCAAGCCCTGTGTTGAAGCAGCGCAAGGAGAAACGGTGATTGGTATTTCATTTGCCCTGCGTGGCGCTAAATTGAAAACTCAGGGTGCACCAATAGATCTTGTGATGCCTCAGGGTGTTGGCTGGGATTTAGAGGCAGTTGGTCTGGTCAATATAAAGTCCGATGCAGCAAAAGCACTGGCTGACTGGTCGGTTTCTGAAGAAGCCAATGAGCTTTACAACACGGTTTACCCGGTTGTCGCTCACAAGGATGTGAAAGGCGAAGTCAAAAATTACCCCGATGTTGAAGCTGTCATGGCTGACGTTGATTTTGGTCGAATGGCCAATGAGCGCGATGCTGTTCTTAAAGAATGGTCCGCTAAGTTTGAGTTTAAGTCAGAACAATAATACCCGTCGCCAAAACACTTAATAAAACTGAAGCCGTGGGTTTAAGGGGGATGCCATGCTTGAGCTCTTCAATGATCATCTGTTTTTCCACGATAAGCCATTTCATTACTTCTGGCTTCGCGATAACTGTCCTTGTCATCAATGCCGACATGAGTCGGGGCAAAGGCTGATTGAGGTAATGGACGTGTCTATGGATATCAGGCCAGAAACGGCAACTGTCGTTGATATTGGTGTTGATAAAAGCTTGCAGATTCTCTGGCAGGATGGTCACCGGTCAATCTATCCGGCAAGTTTGCTCATCGCTGAGGCGTTTGTCCCTGAAGCACCAAGTTTGTGGGGAGGGGGCTTGCAGGCTGACAGTATTCGTTTTGACTACAACGCTATAGACGATCCTGAGGTTAAACGACAGTGGTTGAAAGCCATTGAGACCCACGGTCTGTCATTTCTCTACAATGTGCCAGCTCAGGTAGGTCAGGTGCTCAAGGTTGTCGATCATTTTGGCTATGTCCGTGAAACCAACTATGGCCGTTATTTTGAAGTAATAAGCAAAGAAGAGCCGGAAAATCTCGCCTTTACGCCCAGGCCGCTGAGCCTTCACACGGATAATCCTTACCGTCATCCGGTGCCAACACTGCAATTGCTGCATTGCCTTGAGGCTGCCCCGGAGGGTGGCATCACCGCTCTGGCGGATGGTTTTTATGCGGCACAGTTGCTGAGACAGCAGTATCCTGAATACTTCGCTCTGCTTTCGACAACCACCCTGCATTACAACTTCAGCAGTGATAGCGCCAGTTTGTCGAGCACTGGCCCGGTGATAGAGTTGGGCTGCGAGGGTGAAATCATCGGTATTCGTATTAACAACCGCTCGGTCCAGCCGGTGCGACTGCCATTTGAAGAAACCAGAGACTTCTACGAAGCCTATCAGTTTTTTATGAATCTTCTTCACAGTGAAGCCTGTAAATATGCCTGTAAGCTGGCTCCGGGTGAATTGATGATGTTCAACAATCAGCGGGTTCTGCATGGTCGTGAAATGCCAGCCCGGGGTAAACGACATCTTCAGGGGGCTTATGCGGATATTGATTCCCTGCGCAGTGAACTTAAGCGAATGAATTGATCCAGAAGAAAAGATTATTGAAATGAGAGTTATTGACTTTATCCGCAAACAATATATCAAGAATGGTCATGTTGCTTATGGTGAGCATATCTCAATGACCAATCATATGTTGCAGTCAGCCTTTTACGCTGAACAGGGTGGCAGCTCAAAGGAAGTAGTGGTTGCTGCTTTCCTTCATGATATTGGCCATTTGTTGCATGGTCTCCCTGAGGATATTTCCGATCATGGCATCGATGGCTTTCATGAAGATATTGGTGAACGCTGTTTAAAAGGCTATCTGCCAACACTGGTCACAGATTGTATTCGTCTACATGTTCAGGCAAAGCGATACATGTGCACACTTAAGCCTGCCTATTACGACAAACTTACCGAGGCTTCGCGGGAGTCTCTTGCTATACAAGGTGGTTTGATGAGTGATCAGGAAGTCGCGGCTTTTGAAGCGGAACCTTATTACAAGGAAGCTATGCGAGTTCGGGTTTATGATGATATGGGCAAGCAAGCAGAGCTGGAGCATCCTGATCTGGATTACTACCTGAAGCTGACTGAAGAGTGTTTGATGATCACTGAGATGTCTGCTCCCGATAGCATATTGGCTGCTATGGGTCTTGGGCTCAACCCGGCTGCGTTTCGGGATTAGTCTGAAACAAAAGTGCTTAAGGTAATAAAGCGCACCAATCAAAAGAAAACTGGAAAAACGAGGAACTGTGAAAACGAGGGATAAAAAAATCACTGCGGTGGTCGCAGTGATTTTCGGCTTATAGTTTTGATTGTATTGGCTTTATGCTCTTGATGTTGAAGCTGCCCCCTCATAATAAGCCACAATCCTGTCAGCAAGCTTTGATCGTTCGAAGCCATTGTCATTGGTCGCTTCCAGAACCCTATTATAAGCCTTTGCCATACAATAGGGGGTAAAGTAGGCTGTCACGCTAAATCCGACGAAAGCCCCAACACAGGTACCAATAACGCCACCGGTAAACAGGCCTGCTGGCCCTGCTATCGATCCAAGCAGTGCACCCATGGAGCCCGTAGCAAAAGCTCCAACGGCAGTGGCATTTGGTATGATGTATAACGCTGATGCAACGCCTGTCGCGATCGCTGACAATGAGGCCAGGACGCGATTGGTTTTTCGGGTTTTCAGTGGCTGCCCCTCATATCTGCTGCTCCCTTCAGTCATGTGTGGGCCTTCATTGGAGTGCGCAGCGATAGCTACCCGTTTGCCAGAAAGGCTTGCTTCATTTTTTTCTGAAAAAGTGACTTCAGATGTCGGGCGATATTGATCCGTTGCAACACGTTGGTCGGTATGGGTATAAATCATATTGCACCTCCATTAGCATCGATTTATTAATTGTTACTCTGGGGTAGTTCTTCCGTGGATGAACTTATGTACTGAATGATATTGCTCAATATGAAACCATTCAATTACATAATTGTCAGAGTTACTAACATTTGAAGAGTGCAATATGGAATCAGGGTGAAAAAAATTTGTTTCATGAAGAGAAACCGCTTACTATGCCTCACTTGAAAAGCTTCATGGTTTAGAAAGCTCAGGCCTTTTTAAAGCCTGCTCTTGAGGAATTGCAAGTGCATCCTGTATTATTTATATTGATATCTGTATCAATTCAGGCTTTTTCGTTTGCTTACGTTTCGAAAGAATTTGATCCCGGTGAAATTATACAGTATTCATTGATTTCATTTCTTTTGTGCGGTTTAGTTTTTTCAATGGTTTTATATAAAAAAGGGAATCTTTGTTTAGAAGCAAAAGAAATACATGAACTATTCAGGCTGAATATTGCAACCAGCTTTGCTTTTCTTGGCTTTTATTTGTCACTTATATTTACATAAAAAAGCTTGAGAATAATATTCCACTATTAGTCCTTATTTTTTTGTTCGGTCTAGTGACGCTTAGCTTTTCAGTTGAAAGTTTTAATATCAATATTTTTACAGGCATATCGCTGAGTATTCTTGCTGGAGCTGGAGCCGCATATATTGCGACTATATCGAATCAAGGAAGTATGAATAATCTTTCGCGAGAAAAAATTCTCGCTTATAGGTTTTATGGATCTGCAATAGGCTCTGCTTTCTTGCTATATACTACTGGGGGTTGGGATTTTGATGTTTATTTCTTGCTCAAAGCTTCAGTCTTGTCTTTGCTTGGGTTTCTTTTGCCAATGCTCTTGTTGCAAATGGGTATGGAGAAAACTAAGCCCGTTATCACTATTTTGTGCTTATCGCTAATCCCTCTCTTGTCTTACATTTCTGAGATCTCGCTCGGTTCAAATTTCGATCTGAAAGCAGCAACAATGATGACAGTTACCTTGTTTTTGACTGCATATTATATCTTTAGCAGCACCAGGAAAACTGTAAAGGAAGAGGGTGTTGTAGTCAGCTCCTGAAGTATCATTGGTATAAGGCAGTATATGTAATCCTCGTGTAATCGTTCGAGATGGGGGAGACTCACCCTGCTTGTCGAGAACAGATGTTAACGGGTTGGCCTTGGATGTTTCCTTACAGATTCGTGGAATCAGCTTTGTGATATCTCGAGACGGGTGTTGGCTGACGCGTTGTGTATAGTGAACCGCATAAACCGGACAGCTAGCGCCAAGCTAAGTTCTAACGTCCGGTATAACTTTAGCACTTTAGTGTTGTCGTACACTTTTTTAGCGTGATCATAAAGGTTGGATGGGCAACCTGCTCAACACTCCTTAGCAGTTTTCCTTATCTCATTACTCGTTTAATTAGGTTATCATCTCGTCTTAACTACGCGTGCGGTGGCTGAAGCAAGTGTCGAAATATTTTTCGTCCAGCACTTGTGTTGACTTTAAGTTTTGTGCTTAGTAGAATTCCGCGTCCTCTTTTGTCCAGGTGGCATTGCTCACCGGACTTAGTTCTTTATTGATAGATGGTTACAACAAGATGAGTCAAGCTCAGCAGATTCGCATTCGTTTGAAGGCTTTTGATCATCGTCTGATTGACCAGTCCACGCAGGAAATTGTTGATACTGCGAAGCGAACTGGTGCTCAGGTGCGTGGTCCGATCCCTCTGCCAACCCGAAAAGAACGTTTTACGGTTCTGATCTCTCCTCACGTAAACAAAGATGCGCGTGATCAGTATGAGATTCGTACTCATAAACGTCTTCTCGACATTATTGAGCCCACCGAAAAGACCGTTGATGCGCTGATGAAGCTAGACTTGGCAGCTGGCGTTGAAGTGCAAATCAGTCTCGGTTAATTGCGGCACGGGCAGCCATTCAGTGTGCACAAAACTTTTGTGTAACGCTCTGGAATGAGCGGCCATAGTGGGTGAAAGCCCCGTACACGAGAGAGGTTGAAATGACTATTGGATTAGTCGGTAAGAAGTGCGGTATGACCCGTATCTTCACAGAAGACGGTGCTTCTGTGCCAGTCACTGTAATTGAGGTTGATCCTAACCGTATCACTCAGGTTAAAAGCCTGGATGTTGACGGGTACAACGCAATTCAGGTGACTACTGGTGCTAAAAAAAGCAGCCGTGTTCGCAAGCCAGAGGCTGGTCACTTTGCGAAAGCAAAGGTAGAGGCTGGTCATGGTCTTTGGGAATTCCGTGTTGACGATTCTGGTTCTTACGAGCTGGGTCAGTTGATCGGAGTTGACCTGTTCGAGCAGGGTCAGAAAGTAGACGTAACTGGTCAGTCCAAAGGTAAGGGCTTCCAGGGTGGTGTAAAGCGTTGGAACTTCCATATGCAGGACGCTACACACGGTAACTCTCTGTCTCACCGTGCTCCTGGTTCCATCGGTCAGTGTCAGACCCCGGGTCGTGTCTTCAAGGGTAAGAAGATGGCTGGACACATGGGTGCTGAGAAAGTGACTGTTCAGTCCCTGGAAATCGTTCGCATTGATGCTGAACGTAACCTGCTGCTGATAAAGGGTGCAGTACCTGGTGCAACTGGTGCTGACGTTATCGTTAAAGCTGCAGTTAAAGCGCGCGCCTGAGGGGATTAGACGATGGAATTGAATGTAACAGGTGCTGGTACGGTTCAAGTCTCTGACGTGACCTTCGGTACTGAATTCAACGAAAGCCTGGTTCACCAGACTGTCGTTGCTTTCATGGCCGGTGCTCGTCAAGGTACCCGTGCTCAGAAAACCCGCAGCGAAGTAAGCGGCGGTGGACGCAAACCCTGGCGTCAAAAAGGTACTGGCCGTGCACGCGCCGGTACAATCCGTAGCCCACTGTGGCGCGGGGGCGGCAAGTCTTTTGCTGCTAAACCACAGGATCACGCTCAAAAACTGAACAAGAAAATGTATCGTGGTGCTCTGCGTTCTATCTTGTCTGAGCTGGTTCGTCAGGAGCGTCTGGTGGTGGTTGAAAGCCTCGGTGCTGAAACGCCAAAGACCAAACTGATGGTAGCCAAGCTGAAAGAGCTGAATGTCGAGCGCGGTCTGATTGTTTCTGATGAAGTGGATCAGAACCTGTATCTGGCTACACGCAACATTCCCCATGTGGATGCACGTGACGTACAAGGCGTTGACCCTGTCAGCCTGATCGCTCATGAGAAAGTCGTGATGACTGTTGCAGCCATCAAGAAATTCGAGGAGATGCTGGGATGAACCAGGAACGTATTTATAAAGTTCTGCTTGGTCCGCACATTTCCGAGAAGGCGACAGTGGTGGCTGAAGAGCATGGCCAGTACGTCTTCAAGGTAGCCAAGGACGCAACCAAGCTTGAAATCAAAAAAGCGGTAGAGCAACTGTTCGAAGTCAGCGTTGATGCTGTTCGTACAGCGGTTGTTAAAGGTAAGACCAAACGTACTCGTTTCGGTATGGGCAAGCGCTCAGACTGGAAAAAAGCGTACGTCAGTCTGGCGCAGGGTCAAGAGATTGACTTTGCCGACGCGGAATAAGGAGTTACAGGATGGCCGTAATTAAGTGCAAGCCGACTTCTCCGGGTCGTCGCTTTGTCGTCAAGGTGGTAAACCCTGACCTCCACAAGGGTCGCCCTCACGCGCCTCTGGTGGAAAAGAAAAGCAAGTCTGGTGGTCGTAACAACGCTGGTCGCATCACTACCCGTCATCGCGGTGGTGGTCACAAGCAGCACTACCGTATCGTAGACTTTCGTCGCAACAAAGATGGCATTCCGGCTATCGTTGAGCGTCTGGAATACGATCCGAATCGTACCGCTCACATCGCCCTGCTGAAGTACATGGACGGTGAGCGTCGTTACATTATTGCACCTAAAGGTGTGAAAGCCGGTGACGAGCTGTACTCTGGTGTTGATGCTCCTATCAAACCAGGCAACACGCTGCCTCTGCGTAATATTCCGCAGGGCTCTGTAGTTCACTGTGTTGAGCTCAAACCAGGTAAAGGTGCGCAGATGATGCGCAGTGCCGGTACTTCCGCTCAGGTCGTAGCGCGTGATGGTGCTTACGTAACCCTGCGTCTGCGTTCCGGTGAAATGCGTAAAGTATTGGCTGACTGTCGTGCAACTCTGGGCGAAGCCTCTAACAGTGAGCACAATCTGCGCTCTCTGGGTAAGGCGGGTGCCAAGCGTTGGAGAGGCGTGCGTCCAACCGTTCGTGGTGTTGCCATGAACCCGGTTGATCACCCACACGGTGGTGGTGAAGGTCGTACTTCCGGTGGTCGTCACCCAGTGACACCATGGGGTGTTCCGACCAAGGGTCGTAAGACTCGTTCCAACAAGCGTACGGATAAAATGATCGTACGTCGTCGCAGCGCGAAGTAAGCCTAGAGAGAGGATACGACAGTGCCACGTTCTTTGAAAAAAGGCCCATTTATCGACCTTCACCTGCTGAAGAAAGTCGAAGATGCGGTTGAAAGCGGCAACAAGCGTCCGATCAAGACCTGGTCACGCCGCTCAATGATCCTGCCAAACATGGTAGGTCTGACCATCGCCGTTCATAACGGTCGCCAGCATGTGCCTGTTTTCGTCAGCGAAGACATGGTAGGCCTCAAGCTGGGTGAATTTGCTGCTACCCGCACCTACCGCGGTCACGCTGCAGATAAGAAGGCCAAGAAGCGCTAAGAGGGTAAGAAATGAAAGAAGTAGCTGCTATACATAAAGGCGCTCGCATTTCTGCCCAGAAAGCGCGCCTGGTTGCTGACCAGATCCGAGGCAAAGCTGTTGGTGAAGCCCTGGACCTGCTGGCATTCAGCCCTAAAAAGGCTGCAGAGCTGGTCAAAAAAGTGTTGGAATCTGCGATTGCAAACGCAGAGAACAACGAAGGCATGGATATCGATGAGCTGACAGTGTCTGCTATCTTCGTTGACGAAGGTATGACCATGAAGCGCATTCGTCCACGTGCCAAGGGCCGTGCTGATCGCATTCTGAAGCGGTCTTGCCATATCACGGTTAAGGTTGCAGAGGTCTAAGGAGCGATCACATGGGTCAGAAAGTACATCCAAATGGGATCCGACTGGGCATCGTAAAGCCCCACAGATCTGTATGGTTTGCTGAAGGTCAGCAATACGCTGATAAGCTGATTACCGATCTGGAAGTTCGTGATTTCCTGCAGAAGAAGCTGAAAAATGCTTCCGTAAGCCGTATCGACATCCAGCGTCCGGCTCAAAGCGCTCGCGTTACCATCTTCACTGCCCGTCCAGGCATTGTGATCGGTAAAAAAGGCGAAGACGTTGAGAAGCTGCGCCAGGCTGTTACCAAAATGATGGGCGTACCTGTTCACATCAACATTGAAGAAGTTCGCAAACCCGAACTGGACGCAATGCTGGTTGCACAGTCTATCGCGGGTCAGCTGGAGCGTCGTGTCATGTTCCGTCGTGCCATGAAGCGTTCTGTACAGAATGCTATGCGTCTGGGCGCGAAGGGCATCAAAGTGCAAATCAGTGGTCGTCTTGGCGGCGCTGAAATTGCTCGTACCGAATGGTACCGTGAGGGTCGCGTACCTCTGCACACTCTGCGTGCAGACATCGATTACGCAACTTATGAAGCTCTGACTACCTACGGTATCCTGGGCGTTAAAGTATGGATCTTCAAAGGCGAAGTGATTGGCGGAATGGCAGCTGAAACTGAAAAGCAGCCTAAAGAACCAGCCAAACGTCCTAAGAAGAGACAGGCTAAGAAGTAAGGAGCGCGGTAATGTTACAGCCAAAGCGTACGAAATTTCGTAAGCAGCAAAAGGGTCGCAATCGCGGCCTGGCACACCGCGGCTCCACTGTTAGCTTCGGTGAATACGCATTGAAAGCAACAGGCCGTGGACGCATAACTGCTCGTCAGATCGAAGCAGCACGTCGTGCCATGACCCGTCACATCAAGCGTGGTGGTAAAATCTGGATTCGCGTCTTCCCTGACAAACCGATCTCCAAAAAACCCCTCGAGGTTCGTATGGGTAAAGGTAAGGGTAGTGTCGAGTACTGGGTAGCACAGATCCAGCCGGGTCGTGTCCTGTACGAAATGGAAGGTGTGTCCGAAGAGCTGGCTCGCGAGGCGTTTGCCCTTGCTGCCGCTAAGCTGCCAGTGGAAACTGCCTTCGTTAAGCGGAGCGTGATGTGATGAAAGCTGCTGAATTGCGTGAAAAAACGGTTGAACAGCTCAACGAAGAGCTGGTCACACTGCTGCGGGACCAATTTAACTACCGTATGCAGAAAGCGACGGGTCAGCTGAGTCAGACTCATCTGCTGAAGCAGACCCGACGCGACATCGCCCGTATTAAGACGGCGTTGAATGAGAAGGCAGGTATTTAACAATGGCTGAAGACAAGAAAGTCCGTACTCTGACCGGTAAGGTTGTGAGTGACAAGATGGACAAGACCGTCACCGTTCTTATTGAGCGCCGTGTTAAACATCCGCTCTACGGTAAGATCGTTAAGCGGTCCACCAAGTTGCACGCTCACGACGAAAACAATGATTGCCGTATGGGTGATATTGTCACAATCAAGGAAACACGTCCTTTGTCTAAGTCCAAGACATTTGAACTGGTTTCCATTGATGAGCGTGCTACTCAAATATAAGGCCACGGTGCCCTGGGTCTGAGTAGAAGTGGCTGGTCTTGTGGCCAGCCTGTTGTACAACGACTGGCGGGTACCCGTCTGCAGTTTGGGCTTGGAGAATAAGCATGATCCAGACAGAATCTCAACTCGAAGTAGCCGATAACTCCGGCGCTCGTCGAGTACAGTGTATCAAGGTGTTGGGTGGATCCCATCGCCGCTACGCCCACATCGGCGACATCATCAAAGTCACCGTTAAGGAAGCAATTCCACGCGGTAAGGTCAAGAAAGGCCAGGTGATGAACGCAGTTGTAGTGCGTACTAAAAAAGGCGTTCGTCGTCCAGACGGTTCCGTAATCCGCTTCGATGGCAATGCTGCCGTTCTGCTGAACGCAAGCAATCAGCCAATCGGTACCCGTATCTTTGGGCCAGTGACTCGTGAACTGCGTGGTGAGCAGTTTATGAAGATCATTTCCCTGGCACCAGAAGTACTGTAAGGGAGCAGGAAATGAAAAAGATCCGTCGTGACGACGAAGTTATCGTCATTGCAGGCAAGGACAAAGGTAAGCGCGGCAAAGTGCAAACCGTTCGTGCCGATGGCAAGCTGATCGTTTCTGGTATCAACATGATCAAGAAGCATCAGAAGCCAAACCCGACATTGGGCACCCCTGGTGGCATCGTTGAAAAAGAAGCGCCTATTCAGGCTTCCAACGTTGCAATCCTGAACACAGAAACCGACAAGGCTGATCGTGTTGGCATTGCTATCTCTGAAGATGGCAAGAAACAACGCGTGTTCAAGTCTACCGGTCAACCGGTTGACGCGTAAGGGGTGGCATAATGGCAAACTTCAAGACTAAATATCGTGAAGAGATCCTGCCCAAGCTCAGAGAAGAGCTGGGCGTGAGCAATGTTCACGAAGTTCCTCGTATCACCAAAATCACTCTGAACATGGGTGTGGGTGAAGCGATCGGTGATAAGAAAGTCATCGAAAACGCTGTTGCTGACATGGAAAAAATCGCCGGTCAGAAAGCAGTCGTTACCAAGGCACGTAAATCCGTTGCAGGCTTCAAGGTTCGTGAAGGCTGGCCAATCGGTGTTAAAGTGACCCTGCGTGACGAACGTATGTACGAATTCCTGGAGCGTCTGGTTGACATCGCCCTGCCTCGTGTTCGTGACTTCCGTGGTATCAGCCCGAAGTCTTTCGACGGCCGTGGCAACTACAGTATGGGTGTTAAAGAGCAGATCATCTTCCCGGAAATCGATTACGATAAAGTCGACGCTTTGCGTGGTCTGGATATTACCCTGACTACCACAGCCAAGACTGACGACGAAGGCCGTGCACTGCTGAAAGCCTTCAACTTCCCATTCCGTAACTGATTAAGGTACGAGCCCATGGCAAAAGTATCCATGAAGCAGCGGGAGTTGAAGCGTCAGCGCACCGTTGCCAAGTTCGCAGAGAAGCGCGCTGCGCTGAAAGCGATCATCGTCAGTCCTAACAGCTCTGAAGACGAGAAGTGGGACGCTCAGATAGCACTGCAGAAGCAGCCACGTGATGCCAGCTCATCTCGTCTGCGTAACCGCTGCCGTGTAACAGGTCGCCCTCACGGCTACCTGCGTAAATTCGGTCTGAGCCGCATCAAACTGCGTGAAGCAGCCATGCGTGGTGACGTTCCAGGTCTGGTTAAGGCCAGCTGGTAAGCGCGATTGATCTTCTGGAGAGATAGATAATGAGTATGCAGGACCCGTTAGCAGATATGCTAACTCGTATCCGTAATGCCCAAATGGCAGAACATGCATCTGTCGAAATGCCCTCTTCCAAGGTAAAGGCTGCTGTAGCCAAAGTCCTGAAGGAAGAAGGTTACATTACCGATGCACGTGTTGAAGGCGAAGTACAGAAAACTCTGATCATCGACCTGAAATACTATGAAGGCAAACCTGTCATCGAAAACCTGAAGCGCGCCAGCCGTCCGGGTCTTCGTTCTTACGCAGGTAAGGAAAGTCTGCCAAAAGTGAAAGGCGGTCTCGGTATTGCCATCGTTTCTACCAACAAAGGTGTAATGACCGATCGTGCTGCACGTGCAGCCGGTGTTGGTGGCGAAATTCTTTGCACCGTATTCTAAGGGAGGGGTCAGATGTCTCGAGTAGCAAAAAGCCCTGTGGAAATCCCTGCCGGTGTTGAGATCAAGTTGAACGGTCAGCACATCTCCATCAAGGGTGGTAAAGGTCAACTGGAGCTGAGCATTCACTCCAACGTTGAAGTAAAGCAGGAAGAAAACGTCCTGACTTTCGAAGCCCGTGATGGTGCCAAGCACTCTCGTGCACTGGCTGGTACTACCCGTGCACTGGTTAACAACATGGTGACCGGTGTGACCGCTGGTTTCGAAAAGAAACTGCAGTTGGTTGGTGTAGGTTATCGTGCGCAGGCCAAGGGCAAGAGCCTGAATCTGAACCTCGGTTTCTCTCACCCGGTTGACTACAGTCTGCCGGAAGGCGTTACTGCGGAAACTCCAAGCCAGACCGAGATCCTGATCAAGGGTATCGACAAACAGCTGGTTGGACAGGTTGCAGCGGAAATCCGCGAATTCCGTCGCCCGGAGCCCTACAAAGGCAAGGGTGTCCGCTACGCCGACGAACACGTTCGTCGTAAAGAAGCCAAGAAAAAGTAAGGTAGGGTGATCATGATTGATAAAAATTCTGCTCGCCTGCGTCGTGCCCGCCGTGCACGGATGAAGATGCGTGAACTGGGCGCCAACCGTCTGAGCGTTCATCGCACACCGCGTCATATCTATGCGCAGGTGGTTGCCCCTGAGGGTGACAAGGTGCTGGCCTCTGCCTCCACCGTAGAGAAGGAGCTGCGTGGCGAAGCTACCGGTAACGTTGAAGCTGCTAAAAAAGTAGGTGCTCTGATTGCTGAGCGTGCTAAAGCTGCTGGTGTTGCCAAGGTCGCTTTCGACCGCTCCGGTTTTAAGTATCACGGTCGTGTTAAGGCTCTCGCCGATGCAGCCCGTGAAGCCGGTCTGGAATTCTGAGGGTAGGCATCATGGCGAAAGATGAGCGTAAACCGCAAAACAATGACGAAGGTCTGATCGAAAAGCTGGTACAGGTTAACCGTGTAGCCAAAGTGGTGAAGGGTGGTCGTATCTTCGGTTTCACAGCCCTGACCGTTGTTGGTGATGGTAAAGGCAAAGTGGGCTTCGGTCGTGGCAAGGCGCGTGAAGTGCCAGTTGCTATCCAGAAGGCTATGGAAGCTGCCCGTCGCAACATGATCCAGGTCGACCTGAACGGCGACACTCTGCAGTACCCTGTTAAAGCCCGTCACGGTGCTTCCAAGGTCTACATGCAGCCTGCTTCTGCGGGTACTGGTGTTATTGCCGGTGGTGCTATGCGTGCTGTTCTGGAAGTGGCTGGCGTACATAACGTACTGGCCAAGTGCTACGGTTCCACCAACCCTGTGAACGTTGTTAACGCAACCTTCAAGGGTCTGCGCGACATGCGTTCTCCTGATGACATTGCTGCCAAGCGTGGCAAGTCTGTTGAAGACATTCTGGGGTAAGTCATGGCTGAGAAGATCAAAGTGACGCTCGTAAAGAGCACTAACGGTCGCCTCGAAAGCCACAAGGCTTGCGTCCGTGGCCTGGGTCTGCGTCGCATCAACCACACGGTTGAAGTGGAAGATACTCCTTCCGTTCGCGGCATGATCAACAAGGTATCTTACCTCGTTAAGGTCGAAGGAGAATAACATGCGTCTGAATACTCTGAGTCCTGCTGAAGGCAGTCGTAAAGAGCGTAAGCGCGTTGGCCGTGGCATCGGTTCCGGTTTGGGTAAGACCGGTGGCCGTGGTCACAAAGGTCAGAAGTCTCGTTCCGGTGGTTCAGTAAGACCTGGTTTTGAAGGCGGACAGCAGCCACTGCAACGTCGTCTGCCCAAGTACGGTTTTACTTCCCGCAAGGCGCGTTTTACTGCTGAAATTCGTTTGCACGAGCTGGCCAAGGTTGAATCCGACGTGATCGATCTGGCTGCTCTGAAGGCTGCAGACCTTATCAACGGTAGCATCCTGCGTGCGAAAGTGATACTGTCCGGCGAACTGAACAAGGCCGTAACACTGAAAGGTGTGGCAGCTACCAAGGGCGCACGCGCCGCGATCGAAGCTGCTGGTGGTAAGATCGAGGACTAAATGGCTAAGACACTACCTGTTGGGAATCAAAGCGGTTTGGGCGAGTTAATTTCTCGCCTCAAATTCGTATTTCTGGCGATCCTTGTATATCGGATCGGTGCTCATATTCCTGTGCCCGGCATCAACCCTGATGCCCTGGCCCGGATGTTTCAACAAAATGAAGGGACCATTCTTGGCCTGTTCAACATGTTCTCTGGTGGTGCTCTGGAGCGTATGTCGGTACTGGCGCTGGGAATCATGCCCTACATATCGGCGTCCATCATCATTCAGTTGATGACGGTGGTCAGCCCGCAGTTGGAACAGCTAAAGAAGGAAGGTGAATCGGGCCGACGCAAGATCAGCCAGTATACCCGCTACCTGACAGTGGTGCTGGCGTTCGTTCAGGGTACCGGCATGACCGTAGGTCTTGCCAACCAGGGCGTAGCATTCAATCCTGATATCAGCTTCTACGTGGTCGCTGTAGTCACCTTCGTAACCGGCGCCGTCTTTATGATGTGGCTGGGCGAGCAGGTGACTGAACGCGGGATTGGTAACGGCATCTCTATCCTGATTTTTGCAGGTATTGTCGCTGGTCTGCCTGGCGCGATTGGGCGGTCTTTCGAGTCAGCCCGTCAGGGTGACATCAATATCCTGGCGCTGCTCGCAATCGCCCTGCTGGCCATTGCAATTATCGCGTTCGTTGTATTCATTGAGCGTGGTCAACGCCGTATTACTGTCAATTACGCCAAACGTCAGCAAGGTCGTAAAGTATTCGCGGCACAGAGCAGCCATTTGCCTCTGAAAGTCAATATGGCCGGTGTTATTCCAGCTATCTTTGCTTCCAGTCTTCTGCTCTTTCCTGCATCCATTGCACAATGGTTTGGACAGGGTGAAGGTTGGGAATGGCTTCAGGATATCGCACTGGCGCTGGGTCCGGGTCAGCCGCTGAACATAGTTCTGTTCTCGGCAGGGATCATCTTTTTCTGCTTCTTCTACACTGCACTGGTCTTCAACCCGAAGGACGTTGCGGACAACCTGAAGAAGTCAGGGGCATTCATTCCGGGTATTCGTCCTGGTGAACAGTCTGCCCGTTACATCGATGGTGTCCTGACTCGTTTAACCATGTTTGGCGCTATTTACATGACAGCGGTATGTCTGCTGCCACAGTTCCTGGTAGTTTCGGCTAACGTGCCTTTCTATCTGGGTGGTACCAGTCTGCTGATCGTAGTAGTGGTCGTCATGGATACGATGGCTCAGGTGCAGTCTCACCTGATGTCACATCAGTACGAGTCACTGCTGAAGAAATCCAATCTTAAGGGCTATGGTGGTGGTGGCCTGATCCGCTAACACCGGTTCTGCAACGAATGCCGCTAGCTCTGAAATGGTGGAGTGAATAATGAAAGTACGTGCATCGGTCAAGAAAATCTGCCGTAACTGCAAGATTATCAAGCGCAAGGGCACTGTTCGTGTGATCTGCGTTGAGCCGCGACACAAACAGCGTCAAGGCTGATTGTGTATGAGGTCTTTCGGGTTAGCCCGGGCTGTTATGGTCTGACCTCACAAGGCTACAGATAAATACAACCGCTCATGAGCATCATGAGCGGTTGTATTTTGTCGTAGGTGGGATTAAAATTTCCGCCTTTCGACCTGTTAGTTGTGTAAGCATCTAACAATGGACTGGATGGGCGTGCTTCGTCGCATTCTCAACAGTATCTTCAGGTGCTGCTCCGGTCCGTGTTATCTGCCTATAGATTGCGAAGTCGATAAATGTCGCATGGCTGGCTGTAAAGTTGGTCAAGTAAGTCTACAGGCGAAAATAACCGTGAACTCAAAATGTCCCTGTCTTTAAAGACAAGGATGAACTCACGGAGAAAACAAACGGAGACGATTGAATGGCCCGTATTGCTGGCGTCAACATTCCGGATAACAAACATGCTGTTATCTCGTTGACCTACATATTCGGCATCGGCAAGACCACAGCCAAAAAGCTGTGCGAATCCACTGGCGTTAAGCCAGAAGCCAAAATCGCTGATCTGAGCGAAGATCAACTGGAATCCCTGCGTGGCGAAATCGCCAAGCTGGATGTTGAAGGTGATCTGCGTCGTGAAATCAGCATGAACATTAAACGCCTCATGGATCTGGGTTGCTACCGTGGTATCCGCCACCGTCGCAGTCTGCCGGTTCGTGGTCAGCGTTCCAAGACGAATGCTCGCACCCGTAAGGGTCCTCGCAAGCCTATTCGTAAGTAAGTATCAATTAAGAATGGTAATACCGTTCTTATGAAACAGGATTTATTCTGATATGGCAAAGCCAGGTACTCGTTCACGTAAGAAGGTTAAAAAGCAGGTTGTTGACGGAGTAGCTCACATCCACGCTTCTTTTAACAACACTATCGTGACTATTACCGATCGTCAGGGCAATGCTCTGGCCTGGGCCACAGCCGGCGGTTCCGGTTTTCGTGGTTCTCGTAAGAGCACGCCGTTTGCAGCCCAGGTTGCTGCCGAGCGTGCAGGTCAGGCTGCCGCTGAATACGGTCTGAAGAATCTGGATGTCTGCGTGAAAGGACCTGGTCCTGGCCGCGAATCCGCTGTACGCGCATTGAACGCTTGTGGTTACAAGATCACTAACATCACTGATGTTACCCCGATCCCCCACAACGGTTGTCGTCCGCCTAAAAAGCGTCGTGTATAAGCAGGAGTCGGTATAAATGGCTAGATATATTGGTCCAAAGTGCAAACTGTCTCGTCGTGAAGGCACTGATCTTTTTCTGAAGAGCGGCGTCCGTGCACTCGAGTCAAAGTGCAAAGCAGAAATAGCTCCAGGTCAGCACGGTCAGCGTCGTGGCCGTCTTTCTGACTACGGTGTACAGCTTCGTGAAAAGCAGAAAGTTCGTCGTATCTATGGCGTACTGGAGAAGCAGTTCCGTAACTACTATAAGGCCGCTGATCGCAAGAAAGGTGCAACTGGTGCAAACCTCTTGCAACTGCTTGAGTCTCGCCTTGATAATGTAGTTTACCGCATGGGATTCGGTTCCACCCGTGCCGAAGCACGTCAGCTGGTAAGCCACAAAGCCATCCTGGTAAATGGAAAGACAGTAAACATTCCTTCCTATCAGGTTCAGCCTGGCGATGTTGTCGCCATCCGCGAAAAGGCTAAAAACCAGCTGCGTATTAATGCAGCCCTTGAACTGGCCGCTCAGCGTGGGTTTTCTACCTGGGTTGAAGTTGATGCCAGCAAAAAGGAAGGTACCTTCAAGGTGCTGCCCGAGCGGAGTGACCTGTCAGCCGACATCAACGAAAACTTGATCGTCGAGCTGTACTCCAAGTAAGGGATAGACAGTTAGGTGGGGTGTAACATCCATGCAGAATTCGGTTACTGAATTTCTTACTCCTAGACACATTGATGTCGAGGAAATTAGCCTGACGCGCGCTAAGGTAACTCTGGAACCGCTTGAGCGTGGTTTTGGACATACCTTGGGCAATGCTTTGCGTCGTATCCTTCTTTCTTCCATGCCCGGCTGTGCCGTGACTGAAGTTGAGATTGATGGTGTACAGCATGAATACAGTGCGATTGAAGGTGTTCAGGAAGATGTTATTGACATCCTGCTGAACCTCAAAGGTCTTGCCATTCGCATGACCGGCCGTGACGAAGCAACACTGAGTCTGACCAAAAAAGGTTCCGGCCCTGTGACTGCTGCGGATATCCAGTTGGACCACGATGTTGAAATCGTAAACCCGGATCATGTGATCGCCAATCTGAATGAGAAAGGCGACTTGAACATGCAGCTAAGAATAGCGCGTGGCCGCGGTTATGAGTCTGCTGACAGCCGTCATCAGGATGAAGAAGAGACTCGTGCTATTGGCCGTCTGCAACTGGATGCCACCTATAGCCCTGTTTACCGCGTCTCCTATGTCGTTGAAAGCGCTCGTGTTGAGCAGCGTACCGATCTGGACAAGCTGGTTCTTGATCTGGAAACCGACGGTACTCTGGACCCGGATGAAGCTATCCGTCGTGCTGCAACCATTCTGCAACAGCAGCTGGCTGTATTCGTTGATTTGGAAGGCGAGCCTGAACCAGAGCCAGTTAAGGAAGAGGATGAAGTTGATCCTATTCTGCTGCGCCCTGTGGATGATCTCGAACTGACCGTACGTAGTGCTAACTGCCTGAAGGCAGAAAACATCTACTACATTGGTGACCTGATTCAGCGCACTGAGGTTGAACTGCTCAAGACCCCGAACCTGGGTAAGAAGTCCCTGACCGAGATCAAGGACGTTCTGGCCTCCCGTGGTCTGAGCCTGGGTATGCGTCTCGACAACTGGCCACCGGCCAGCCTGAAGGGCGACGACAAGATTTCTGCTTAAGCAGCCATTGGCTTTTTCACTCACTCCAACAGAGTGGGTGCAGGGCAGATGGTAGAATGAGGAAGTTTGTGCCATGCGTCATCGTAAGAGTGGCCGCAAGCTCAACCGGAACAGTTCACATCGCAAGGCGATGTTCAAGAACATGACTGCTTCCCTGGTAGAGCATGAAGTAATCAAAACGACACTGCCGAAAGCTAAAGAGCTGCGCCGTGTTGCTGAACCGCTGATCACCCTGGCCAAGGAAGACAGCGTAGCCAACCGTCGTCTGGCGTTTGATCGTCTCCGTAACAAAGAGACTGTTGGTAAGCTGTTCTCCGAACTGGGCCCTCGTTTCAAAGAGCGCCCGGGCGGTTATATCCGTATCCTGAAGTGCGGATTCCGTAAGGGTGACAATGCGCCTATGGCTATTGTTGAGTTGCTGGATCGTCCAGTGGCTGAAGCGGAAGCTACTGAAGAGTAAGTTTTACTCTTTCAAAAAAAAACCGGACCTTGTGTCCGGTTTTTTTTGAAACTTGAAACTCAGTCAGGCAAGTGAAGCCTTTCCTGAATTGACCCAGCTGACAATGACAGGGGAACTCGAACCGTCTTTCCACTGTCTATACTGCATAAGCATTGCTGTTCTGCTGTTCGAGGGTCTATGTCAAATCAGGGTGTTGAAGTCAAACGTTCTATCGGAAAATACTCCAAATCAGAATGGACTGCCAGGGATACAGGCTGGATGTTCAGTCACGTAGGTACAGGTATTGGTGCAGGGCTTCTTTACCTTCCCATAGCGGCAGGCAGTGGTGGTATATGGCCTCTTCTGTTCATGGCTCTGGTCAGTGGCCCCATGATATTTCTTACCCATAGAGGGTTAACCCGATTCTTTTTGTCTTCCCGAAAACCTGATAGTGATATCAGCAGTGTTGTAAGAGAGAGATTTGGCAATAAAGTCGGCCAGTGGTTGATGCTGATCTGCTTTTTGTCGATGTTTCCTGTTTTACTGCTCTACACGATTGGCATTTCAAACGTTACCGAGAGCTTTCTGATCAATCAGCTTGAATGGGCGGGTGAAGTAAACAGACCTTTGCTCGTGTTTTTGCTGGTCGTTGGTATGATTTCCCTTTTTTGTGGTTCAGAGCAGAAGCTTTTGACACTTATCAGCAGTCTGGTGTTTCCTCTGGCACTCACATTGTTGTGTATAGGTTTGTATTTGATCCCTCAGTGGCGAATGGATTTTCTCCGACAGGAAGTACCTATGACGGACATCGTAACAACCTTTCTTCTGACTTTGCCTGTGCTGGTGTTTTCTTTCTATCATGCACCTGTTTGTTCATCCTTTGCTCAATCATACCGGCGTCAAATCCCTGAGCTTCACCAGTGCATCGCCAAGACCGACCAGATTCACTTCAAAAGTTCTCTGCTTTTACTGCTTATTACATTATTTTTTGTACTTTCATGTATATTGGCTCTGACGCCAGAACAGATAGAGCTTGCGAAAGCTCAAAATCTCCCGACTCTCTCCATCCTGGCTAATCAACCTGGCAACTTTATTTTCTCGAGTCTGGCACCTGTTATCGCCTTTGTGGCGATTTTAACCTCTTTCTTTGGTTTCTTTCTTGGCACTATTGAAGTCATTGATAGCTTGTTCAGTGTGGGGTTAGAGAAGCTCAGGCCCAGTGAGTTGACGCTTCCTTCTGGCAGCTCCAGAGGCTTGAGTCTTTTTCTGGTAGCCCTGGGGTGCTGGATTGCCGGCGTCGGTGACTGGAGTATTCTGTTGATCATGGATGCCATAGTGGCTCCCATGATGGCGATTATCCTTTTCTTTGTTCCGGTCGTAGGGCTTTATAAGTCCAATGTACTCAGACGGTACCGAAACCCCGGGAACGATTTTTTGGTGGTGATTTTTGGTGTAATTGTGCTGGCAGGGTTTCTGGTTTCACAGATAATAAAATAAAAAGCCAGACCCTTATCGAATCTGGCTTTTTATGGTCTGGTTACATCAAGGTGTTATGATTTTTATTCTTGGTTCCATGTATTATTTTTTATTGTGAAATTGTTCTTATTGTCTATTTGCTCTCACTCCTGTGGTTTGTACTATAAGTATTTACGCCTATCCAGGAATTGATCTGGATCAATGTTTTGCTTTTTGAGTAAGTGTATTTCCATAAAAATGGCCTCGAGTTTCCTCTCAGAGGATCAGGTAGACTCGAGTTGCTTGATCTTGGCTTCTTCCTCCTCCTCAGAGGTATTGAGCAACAGTTCTCCGCTTTTGTGCATACGCTCCATCTTGCCATTGATGGCAGCCCCGGCCGCGATTTCCATCACATCGTAATATACGTTGCCTTCTACATGGGCATCGGCTGAAAGCTCCAGCTTGTCAGTGGCGAAAACGTCGCCAGTGACACGACCATTGATGACTATATGGGCAGCAGTCATATTGCCTTCTACACGGCTGCCGGCGATCAGCTGCAGTTTGCCATCATTGGAACTGACATTGCCCTTGATTTTACCTTCAACATGAACGGTGCCACGGAAACGGATATCGCCTTCAACTTCAGTGCCTGCAGCAATCAGCGTGATAGTGTCATCATTTCTGGTGCTGCTGATCAAACTGTTTTCTGAGCTGTTCTTGCCCCACATAGTGGACTCCTTAAAGTGCTTAAGCCGAGATACCTAGAGCGAAAGAAAAAGTGGTATGCGTCCTGTTGACTGAATACAGTGGGTCAGACCCCTTTCTCAAGGTGCAATTTCAAGGGAAGAATCATCCTCCATTGAGCTGTCAGCTTCAATGCATAAAAGCAACTAATGAGCGCCCTGGCACTGGCTGTATAGGGTGGGCTCTGTTTGCATCTCAGAGCCGGGTTATGGATCAGTTTACTTTAGCATCGGCTTCAGGAAGCGGCCGGTATGGGAGGCTGTGCTTTCGGCCACCACTTCAGGTGGACCCCCGGCAATGATTTGGCCCCCGCCGTCACCTCCCTCGGGTCCCAGATCAACGATCCAGTCTGCTGTTTTGATCACATCCAGATTGTGCTCAATCACTACCACGGTATTACCGCGATCTCGTAGCCTGTGCAGAACTGCCAGTAGCTGTTCAATATCGTGGAAGTGCAGCCCTGTGGTGGGTTCATCAAGAATATAAAGGGTTTTTCCGGTATCCCGCTTGGAAAGTTCCTTAGCCAGCTTCACCCGTTGTGCCTCACCTCCGGAGAGCGTGGTAGCGTTCTGCCCCAGATGGATATACGACAGACCAACATCCATAAGGGTTTGCAGTTTGCGTTTAACGGCAGGAATGGGTTCAAAGTATTCCAGAGCTTCTTCGACGGTCATCTCCAGGACTTCATGAATATTCTTGCCCTTGTATTTAACGTCCAGGGTTTCACGGTTGTATCGTTTGCCCTTGCAGACGTCACAGGGTACGTAAATATCCGGCAGAAAATGCATCTCTACCTTAATGACACCGTCGCCCTGACAGGCTTCACATCGACCACCCTTAACGTTAAAGCTGAAACGACCGGGTTTATAGCCACGGGAGCGGGCTTCCTGGGTTCCGGCAAACAGTTCACGAATGGCGGTAAAAATGCCTGTGTAGGTTGCAGGATTGGATCTTGGCGTGCGACCAATAGGGCTTTGATCAATATCAATGCATTTGTCGAAGTGATTCAGGCCGCTGATCTTCTTGTGTTTTGATGCTGTTAAAGTGGTGGCACTATTCAGGACTTGGGCAGCAATAGGGTACAAGGTATTGTTGATGAGGGTAGACTTTCCTGAACCGGAAACGCCGGTGACACAGGTCATCAGCCCCACCGGGATTTCCAGTGTGACATTCTTCAGGTTATTGCCGGAGCAGCCCGTGAGTTTAATCCGCTTATTTTTATCCGCTCTTGTACGTTTTTCAGGAATCGCAATGGCTTTCGTGCCATTCAGGTACTGGCCGGTGACTGACTTTTCATGATCCATAATTTGGGCAGGCGTGCCTTGGGCAATAATTTCACCGCCATGAACCCCGGCACCCGGACCGATATCGATAACGTGGTCGGCAGTTCGAATAGCGTCTTCGTCATGTTCTACGACAATCACCGTATTGCCCAGATCGCGAAGACGGGTCAGTGTATTCAAAAGGCGTTCGTTATCCCGCTGGTGCAATCCAATACTCGGCTCGTCCAGAATATACATAACACCCACCAGACCAGCACCAATCTGACTGGCCAGTCGAATCCGCTGGGCTTCACCCCCGGACAGGGTATCCGCACTTCGATCAAGTGTCAGGTAGTTAAGGCCCACATTCACCAGGAAGCTTAGACGATCGCAGATCTCTTTCAGGATTTTTTCAGCAATCTCCCCTTTCTGACCGGGCAAACTAAGTTGTTCGAAATATGCAAGTGCACGTTCTACCGGGAGTCTCACCAAATCGGGCAGTGTTTCATCTTCGATAAAGACATGTCTTGATTCCTGGCGAAGACGAGTGCCTTTACAACCTGGACAGTGCTGGGTGCTGAGGTACTTGGAAAGCTCTTCACGCACAGACTGGGATTCCGTCTCCCGGAAGCGGCGTTCAAAGTTGGGGATAATGCCTTCAAAGCGATGGCGCTTTTTGTAAACATCGCCCCGATCGTTGACGTAACTAAAATCAATCTGCTCTTCGCCGGAGCCATGAAGAATAATGGTCTGTTGTTCCGCAGTAAGATCATCAAAAGCGGTATCAATGTCAAAGCCGAAGTGAGCAGCCAGCGACTTCAACAGGTGAAAGTAATAGACGCTGCGGCGATCCCAGCCACGAATAGCGCCTTCTGCCAGGGTTAACTCCGGGTGCTGGACAATACGATCTTCATCAAAAAACTGCTTGACCCCCAGCCCATCACAACTGGGGCAGGCTCCCGCCGGGTTGTTGAACGAGAACATGCGAGGCTCCAGTTCATTGATGCTATAGCCACAGGACGGGCAGGCAAAGCGGGCAGAATAAACAATGTCATGCTGCTCACCGTCCATAAAGCTGACCGCTGCAAGCCCGTCGGTGAGCTCCAGAGCTGTTTCAAAAGATTCTGCCAGACGCAACTGCAGGTCTTCTCTCACCTTGAAGCGATCAACCACTACTTCAATGGTGTGTTTTTTCTTCTTGTCCAGCTCGGGTGGATTGTCGAGGTCGGTGACAATGCCATCAATCCGGGCGCGAATAAAACCCTGGGCCCTCAGTTCACTGAAAACATGGAGGTGTTCACCTTTTCGATCCCTGACTACGGGGGCCAGCAGCATCAGTTTAGTACCCTCTGGCAACGCCAGTACCTGGTCCACCATCTGGCTGACAGTCTGGGCTTCCAGCGGTAAGTGATGCTCAGGGCATCGGGGTGTGCCGGTTCTGGCAAACAATAAACGCAGGTAGTCGTATATTTCAGTGATGGTGCCAACGGTTGAGCGTGGGTTATGACTGGTGGACTTTTGTTCAATGGAGATGGCGGGTGACAAACCTTCAATGTGGTCGACATCCGGCTTTTCCATCATCGAGAGAAACTGGCGTGCATAGGCTGACAGCGATTCCACATAGCGACGCTGACCCTCGGCGTAAAGGGTATCGAAGGCCAGTGACGACTTTCCTGATCCGGACAGACCGGTGATGACAATCAGGCTGTCCCGGGGCATATCCAGATCGATGTTCTTCAGGTTATGGGTTCTTGCACCCCGTACGGTGATCGTGTCCAAAGCCAGTCCCTCAGTACCATCTGTCAGGCAAAGGAGCAATTATATAGACTTTACTCACGCAAACCCATGTTAATAGCTGTCCGACAGCAAGCTGGAGAGAATTAAAGCACTTTAAGCAATAGTCGTGTAATATTTTTGGTGCAGACATTAAATTACAGTTTCTATTGACCGCCTTAAGAAACACTGTCGAAGATCCTGCTAACAGTCCTATACGTATACCCTGCTGGTGAATCAAAAGTGATGGAGCTAATAGAATGTTTACAGGCATTGTTCAAGGTACGGCAAAGATTGACCGTGTGGATGATCACGATAGTATCAGAACCTTTGACATTGAGTTTCCAGAAAACTTTTGTCAGGGGTTGAATATAGGAGCCAGTGTTGCGGTTGACGGTGTTTGCCTGACGGTAACAGACATTGTCAGCCCGACTCGGGCCAGATTTGATGTCATTTTACAAAGCTTGCAGGTAACGACATTAGGGGGTTATGTCAGTGGCCAGAGCGTGAATGTTGAACGCGCAGCCATCGACGGAGCAGAAATTGGCGGACACCCTTTATCCGGACACATCGACTTCCGAGCCCAAATTCTTGCACTAGAAGAAATCGAGGGCAACTGTCGGGTGCGGTTTGTCTACGACCATGAGTGGGGACAATACATTTTCCCTAAGGGCTATATAGCGATTAATGGTTGCAGCTTAACTTTATCTGATGTCGACAAGAAGAACGATTGTTTTGAAGTCTGGTTGATTCCCGAGACCCGAAGAGTCACAACATTTAGTGATAAAAAAGCAGGTGATTGGGCCAACATTGAAATTGAGCGAAGCACGCAGGTGATCGTCGACACCATTAGAGACACGCTCGAAAAGCAACTGGGTGCTCTTTATCCTGCGCTGGAAGCACTTATGGAAGAAAAAAATATTAACTTGGCAGAGTCGCTGACCAGCAGTTTTGCGTTGCTTGAAAAGAAAAACACTCAGCAAAACGGCTAAAAGCCCTGCAATCCAGAGCTTTATGTTCCCAGTTTTGATTTTGAAGTCAGGCACCATCCAGCTTCAAAAACTGTCTTACCCGAGGTGAATCCGGATGAGTGAAGAACTTTTCTGGTGGGCATTTTTCAATCAGGATGCCTTTTTCCAGGAACACCACCTGACTTGAGACGTTTCTGGCAAACTCCATTTCGTGTGTTACCACCACCATGGTGTAACCCTCTTTCGATAAGGACTGCATCACGGTCAGAACCTCATCAACCAGTTCAGGGTCAAGGGCTGAGGTGGGTTCATCAAACAGTAACACCTCTGGCTCCATAGCCAGGGCGCGGGCGATAGCGACCCTCTGTTTTTGACCGCCCGATAACATGCTTGGGTAGCTGTCGAGTTTATGAGACATACCAACCTTTTCTAATTGCGCTCTGGCAATCTTTTCCGCCTCAACTTTTGGCATCTTCTTAACGTGCAACAGGGCTTCCATTACATTCCTGAGCACAGTGAGATGGGGCCAGAGGTTGAAGCTTTGAAATACCATGCCGATACGCTCGCGAATCTTGGCGAGCTCTTTGTATTTTAGTGGTTTTCTGGTAGCAGGATTGATACCAATACGTTCATCACCTAAATGGATGCTGCCCCGTTCTGGTTGTTCAAGCCAGTTCATACAACGGAGCAAAGTGGACTTACCTGAGCCGGAAGAGCCCAGGATACTGACAACGTCTCCCTTTTTGATCGTGAGATTAATGTCTCTGAGCACCTCGATTCCGTCAAACTGTTTGGATAGGTTCACCACCTTGACAATATCCTGGGCATTCGATTCTGATTTTGGATATTGGACAGGCAGTTCTACAACAGGTGCCGTTTCTTGAACGGTTTTCGGGGTTTCAACTGGCCCGGTGTGAATCTTTTCATTAAGCATGGCTTAGCCCTCTATCCTGAACTTTATTAAGTGTGATTTTGCTGACCTGTTCAATGGCGATACTGATAATCCAATACAGAGCGATAGCCACAATAAATGCGTTAAGCGGGATGAAGTAGGTTGATTGAATACTGTTAGCTGCCGCTGTGATCTCGCCGACAGTAATAATGCATAGAAAGGCAGTGTCTTTCAGGCAGATGATCAGCTGATTGGCAATGAGCGGCAAGGATCTCAACAACACATTGGGTATGATGATGCGGGTAAAGGTCTTGAACCTGGAGAAGCCACAAGCCTGGGCCGCTTCCATCTGGCCTGAGTCTAATCCCTTGCGAATGCCTCTGAAAATCTCACAAAAATAGGTGCCATGATAAAGGCTCAGGGAGATCAGGCCCGCGGTAAAGGCATCCATGCGGATACCGGCCTGGGGTAAACCATAGTACAACAGGTAAGCCAGAATCAGGAAGGGCAGGGTGCGCATCATGTTGATGACCAGAATCACGCTACCTTTAACACCTTTCGAGCCATTTTCGAGAGTGTAGAGCAGGGTCACACCCAGAATGAAACTTGCGATTGACCCGGCAAAAAATAGTGCAAAGGTATTACCAAAACCCGAGATAAAGATCTCTCTTTGCTGCCAGATTATTTCCCATTCAGTCATAACTACTCCTTATTGTCAGCCAGCCAGATAGTTAGCCTTTCTCTCGGCCATCTGTTGTAATTTGATCAGCACGCCTATGATGCACATGTAAAGAATGCCAGCGCAGAGGATAGGAAGGAGAGGTTCATAAGTGACTGCTGCGATTCGGTTGGTAACGCGAGTCAGGTCAACCACGCCAATGACGGCAATCGCCGGGCTGCCTTTGATCAGGAAAGACATCTCGTTGACCAGTGCGGGCAGGCTCATGACCACCATTTGAGGGAACATGATGCGTCTGAAGTAGGTCATTCGTCGCATACCCAGGGCTTCGGCAGCCTCTTTCTGTCCGCTAGAGAAGTTGAGGAATGCATTTCTCCAGATCTCGGCATTAAATGCCGAAGTATTCAGTGTTAAACACAGGATGGCCGAGAAGTGTTTATCGAGATTGATGCCAAACGATGGGAAAGAGAGGAAGATGAACAAGGCTAATGTGACCAGTGGTGTGGCTCTGGCCCAACTGACATAGACACCTAATATCTGATCGATAATCGGTAATTTTGCCATTCGAATGAGCGCTATCACGAGTCCGATAACCACTCCGAGTGCGATGGATACCATTGATATCCATGCAGTGGTCCATGCTCCCTGAAGCAATTGCATCCATCCGTAGTAATCCATATACACCTACCTGTCTGCAGTAGTATTAACGTTGTTTTTTAGGTAAGACCAGGCTCCCGGGAGTAGTCGTATTTGAGTCCTGGCCGTCACTGAACTATGACGAGTGGTTTATTGTACTGCAGTCAATTTTTGATACTGTTCAACGGAGACGATGGCGTTGGCTGGCAGTTCATCAAAGGATTCACCGAACCATTTCTCTTGCAATTCAGCCATGCGACCAGTCTCTTTCAGGTGTGCAAAGAAGTCGGTCAGGTAGGCCAGCAGTTCAGGACTGTCTTTCGGGACAGGCCAACTGACAAAGCCAGGGCCGGATACAGCTTCACCTTTCTTGAATACCCCGGGCTTGGTTTTTACCAGCTCATTTATATTCACGATACTGTTAATCACGTAATCGATGCGACCATTAGCCAGATCGGCGTAGGCTTCAGGGTAGGATTGATATTCAACCACTTTACCCAGTTTCTTGCCTTGTGCTTCAAGCATGGTTTTTAACTCAGGAAGTCTTTCCAACAGGGCACTGCCTGCCTGCAAGCCAACTCTTTTCCCATCCAGATCCGCGATGGTATTGATGCTGTCGTCTTTTGCGCGGGCAACGAAATAGTGCTGTGCGGAGGCGATGGGTGGAGTGAAATCGAATACTTTCAGACGAGCGTCAGTGATGATGGCACCCGTGAGGGCAAGGTCATACTGACCTGCCGAAACGGATGCCAGAAGGCCTGTCCAGGGCAGAATCTCTTGTTTTACTTTGAAGTCAGAGTAGTCGCGAAGTTCATCCAGAAGATCTTTATTGATTCCGGTCGGCTTGCCTTTATCGATAAAGTTGAACGGAGAATAGTTATCCTCTGTCGCTACCTTTATCCCCTTGCTGGCGAAAGATGGCGACTCATCGGCAACAATCACACTGGACATGCCTAAAGACATCGTTGCTGCGGCAACGGCTACCCATTTTCTAAGTTTTATTCCATGTCTCATAATTTGTTACTTGCTGTGATTTGTGAACGCCTTCACTTTAGAGATGAGAAAGATGAATGGGTTAGAGCCAATTTACCGGGCTGATTGGGACAGCTGGTAGAAAATAAAGTTAATACGACTAATTTAGTATATTGGCTTGCTTCTTGCTGGAGTCAATCGAATGCAATGAATAAAAATATCCAAAAGGTTTACTCCATGGGGATAAATTACAGCTGTTTCATTGAGTTTGATTCGAAGAGAAGTTTGCAGGAGCAGGTAAGAGAGTACCTGGTTAAGGCAATACTTGAAGGTGTCTTCTCTGCTGATGAGGCGCTACCTTCCTGCCGCAAGCTTTCAAGTCAATTGAAGGTCTCACGCAATACCGTGTCACTGGTCTATGAAGGCTTATCAGACGACGGTTATCTTATAAGTAAGCCAAGAAGTGGTTATTATCTGTCGGAAAAATACTCCTCCAGACTTGAAGAGGTGGAACAAGAGTTGAACCATTTTGAGGCAGATAACCCCGCTAATGCAGCAAACTGGAGCCGACGACTCAAGGTTTCTACTGACGCTTTCCCTCGTATAGTGAAACCCTCACACTGGAGCTGTTATCAATATCCTTTTATTTATGGGCAACCGAGCATTAATGATTTCCCTCTGGCGCAATGGCGGGAATCTACTCGTAAGGTGATTGCGGACCCGAAAGATCATAGTTGGCTGTGTGACAAAGTCGATAAGGATGTGGAGCTATTGGTAGAGCAGATCCGGACCCGGGTACTTCCTCAGCGAGGTATTCACGCCAAGAGCGATGAGATTCTAATTACGGTTGGCTCGCAGAACGCCCTGTATTTGCTCTCCAAGATGTTGATGGATAAACACACTCGAGTAGGGGTGGAAAACCCTGGTTATAAAGAAGCAAACAATATTTTTAGTTTGGCCCGGGCTCAGCTTCATCCGCACACCGTCGATCAGGACGGACTGGTGCTGAACGAACTGTCATCCATCTGTGATTATTTCTATGTTACACCGAGTCATCAGGCTCCAACGGGGGTGACTATGAGTAAACAACGCCGGTGTGACCTTTTACATTTAGCGCAAAAAAACG
This sequence comes from Endozoicomonas sp. ISHI1, assembly GCF_024606225.1. Classification (GTDB taxonomy): domain Bacteria; phylum Pseudomonadota; class Gammaproteobacteria; order Pseudomonadales; family Endozoicomonadaceae; genus Endozoicomonas_A. The sequence goes on from NZ_JAGRPU010000014.1 coordinate 92,659, forward strand.
ACGCCATCATTATTGAGGATGATTACGACTCAGACAGCAACTCTGAGTGGGACCCCTTACCTGCACTGAAAGCATTGGATAAGAACAACCGTGTTGTCTACGTCAGTAGTTTTTCCAAGACATTGGCACCCGGGCTTCGCCTCGGTTATATCGTTGCCCCGGAAGAGTTGATCTATGAGTTGCGCACACTGCGTCGCTTAATGTATCGCCACCCGCCCAGCCGGGTGCAAATGGAAATGGCGCACTTTATTTCACAGGGCTACTACGACAGCTTCCTGCGGCGCTTCAAAGACAACACCCGCCAACGCTGGCACGAGATTAATCAAGCGGTTGAGCACTATCTTCCGGATTGTAAGCGACTGGCCATGGGCAATTATTGCAATGCCTTGTGGTTAGAAACACCCAACCAAATAAGCAGTCAACGACTGGCGTCCAGAGCTTCTCAACGCGGGGTTCTGATAGAGACAGGATATTCACATTTTATGGGGCAGCAACAAGCCAACCCCGAAATCAATACTTTTTTCAGACTCGGCTTTCATGCCATTGATAAAGCGCTTATTACCCCAGGGGTTGAACAACTGGCAAGAGCTCTGGAGGGCTAACATTTTCGATCTTTGGAGGCACCAACGCCAGGACAACTGCCCTGGCGTCTTTATTACTAATGTTTAATCAAAATCCGAGAGTACCTGGCTAATAATGGCTACACCCTGAGCAATCTCATTGGGTTTAACAATAAGAGGTGGTGCTACGTGAATACGGTTGTTCACTATAAAAGAAAGAAGGCCCTTGTCGGTTAGTTTGGCTTTAAGGGAAGCCATTTTCTCATTACTTAAAGGCTCTCGTGTTGTTCTGTCCTCGACCAGCTCCAGGGCCCAGAACATGCCCTTGCCGCGAATGTCTCCTATGCTATTGTGCTTTTCCATCAGATCGATCAGTGCGGGTCCCAGAACCGTGTTTCCTACCTCATCGGCGTAGCGAACAATGCCTTCTTCTTCCATCGCATCCAGGGTTGCGACAATAGCAGACATTGCCAGTGGATGGCCCGAATAAGTGAGGCCGCCCATAAAGAAGTTGCTCTTGAAATACTCCGAGATCGGCTCGCTTACGACAACGCCGCCAGCAGGGACATAGCCTGAGTTAACCCCTTTAGCGAAGGTGACCAGATCCGGGATAACGTTAAAGTGCTCAAAGGCAAACCAACGGCCAGTGCGACCGAATCCAACCATTACTTCGTCGAAGATCAGCTGTATACCATGCTCGGTGGCCAGGTCTCTAACCCCTTTCAAGTAGCCTTCCGGTGGCAGCAGGAAACCGGCTGTGCCGGGGATTGTCTCCAGAAGAATAGCCGCAATGGAATCGGGTCCTTCACATTCAATCACTCGTTTAAGGTGCTGCAGGGCTCGTTTACACTCTTCTTCCTGAGTCTTTGCGTTGAACTCAGTGCGGTAGAAATAAGGGTTAAAAAAGTGCACATGCCCGCGGCTGTATTCATTAGGTACGCGGCGAAAGTCGCCTGTGGCAGCGATAGCTGAGCCGGTATTGCCGTGGTATGAGCGGTAGGCAGAGAGCACCTTGTCACGACCGGTAAATTGTCTTGCCATGCGAATCGCATTTTCATTGGCATCAGCGCCTGCATTGGTAAAAAACACCTTGTTAAAATTACCGGGTGCTTTATCCAGTATGCGTTTGGCTGCTTCACCCCGGGCAAGGTTAGCTGTTGCTGGCGCTATGGTCACCAGGGACTCAGCCTGTGCCTTGATGGCATCAATAACTTTTGGGTGTTGGTGGCCAATATTGGTGTTGACTAACTGGCTACTAAAATCCAGATACTGCTTCCCTTCGAAGTCCCACAGGTTACATCCTTGTGCACCGGCAATAGCTATTGGTGCTGCTGAATCTTGTACAGACCAGGAATGGAATACGTGTTTATCCAAGTCTATGACGTGCTGATTTGATACATTTGTTTCAAATACATCCATTTTCATTCTCCTGCGGAGTATTGAGCCTTCGTTTGTGTTTTGCCGCTATCTTGGCGAGAAACATGAAAGAGGATGTAGGGACAGTTTAAAAAAAGCCTTGTGTCAGGGTACGGGGTGGCGCTACTGACTCAGACAATCTGAAAAACTGGCTCTATAGGATAGGCTCCGGGCTCATTACATTGATGGCATCAACTCGCAGTACGTAATGGAATGGATAATGGGCTTAGCAACGGTATTTGTTTTTTTTGCCGGATTAGTAAGGGGCTACAGTGGCTTTGGCTTTGCCATTATTGCTGCCTTGTGTCTAAGCCTTGTGTATTCCCCATTTGATGCAATTGCGATTGCTCTGACACTTGATCTGCTCAGTAGTCTCTGTCTGTTATCAGGAATCAGGACGCAGGTTAATCGACGTCTGCTGACCATGCTCACATTGGGCATGTTAGGTGCAATACCTGTTTCGCTTTTGTTTATCTCCGCCATCTCGGCAGATGAACTAAAGATGATGATTGCAGGTTTCTCATTGATTGCCGGTGCTTTGATCCTGTTTGATCTGCGGTTGACATGGCTTAACCATCGCTACGCCTTGCTCGCCGGTGCAGTGTCAGGGTTTGGGATGACCACGGCTTCAGCGGGTGGCCCGCCACTGGTGTTGTATCTCTTAAACCTATCGTTAAACGCAAATGAAATAAGAGCTACGGCGATACTGTTTTTTATCTTGAGTTCGGCGGTATCTCTGCTGGGATTGCTCTTCGTCGATGCTGTCTCGGCCCAGTCTATTCAGTTCAGCTTGCTTCTCTTTCCCGTTGCCATGCTGGGCAGTCTGTTGGGAAAAAAATTGTTCGATTTATACCCGGGTTCATCACCTAAAAACACGGTAGCGCCCATTTTGATGATGTTGGCACTGCTCACAATTATGATTTAACAAGGAAATCATTATGAAGAAAGTTGCATTTATTACCGGCGCAACCTCCGGTTTTGGTAAAGCTGCCGCACAAAAATTCGCAAAAGAGGGGTGGTCGCTGGTTTTATCGGGACGTCGTTTAGAAAGGCTTTTGGATCTCAGAGAGACTCTGGGTGTTCCAGTGCATGTGATGCAACTGGATGTGCGGGATTCAGAAGCCGTGATTAAAGCAGTAGAGTCCTTGCCAGAAGAATTTTCAGAGGTTACAGCCCTGGTTAACAATGCAGGTCTGGCACTGGCGCCTCAGGGCGCCCCCGAGGTTGATCTTGATGACTGGCACACCATGATAGATACCAACGTTACCGGTTTGGTCAATGTCACACACGCACTCTTGCCTGCCTTAATCAGGACCGGGGCCGGTGCTACCATCATCAATGTGGGCTCAATAGCAGGTCAATGGCCTTATCCGGGAAGCCATGTTTATGGTGCCAGTAAGGCATTTGTTAAGCAATTCAGCTACAACCTGAGGTGCGATCTGCAGGGGACGGGGGTACGTGTTACTGATCTATCGCCAGGCATTGCAGAGACGGAATTCACACTGGTGCGCACCAAAGGAAACCAGGAGGCATCAGATAACTTATACCGTGGCACCACACCTCTGAGCGCCGAAGATATTGCCGGGCAAATGTTTTATATTGCAACTTTGCCGGAGCACATCAACATTAACCGTGTTGAGGTGATGCCAACACGTCAGGCCTGGTCTCCATTTGCTATCGACCGCGATGAGTTCAGTCACCAGTGATACTCCTCTCTCCCTTAACCTGAAGACGGGTACTTTCGTTTGTTTGTTCTTGATCAATAACGTGAATGGGCATAATCTCCCCGGCTGCTGCTGTTAATCTGACCGGCGCGGGCAGCGGTGGCCAGGGAGCGCCCAGCTTCCAGGCGTAAGCGATGTTAGCCTGGTTGACCGACAGGTGGGTTGCCAGGATGTACTCGGCGTGTCCGTCCTGATGCAGATGAGTAACGCCCTGTTTTGGCAGTTTAAAAACCAGTTCGCCATTAGAGTCCATCATGGGAGGGTTCATTCCGGCACTCCTTGGATAGTGATAACAGGTTTTAAAGTGCTCGTTGGGTTGGAAGCCGCTCATAGTTATGCTGAAGTAACTCATATCTTCTGTGGCGTCCTTTTTATGATCGTTATTCAGTGATACCTGATAGGTGGACAGGGTCAGAATTTTAGCTCGGTATACCAGTTCAGGAAGCACAACATTAAAGGCTTCTTTAAGATCAAAACCACTGACTTCATGGGGAAATACCATTCTGTTTCTGCTGAACCAGACGTGGCATTGTTTTTGGATATCACTTAAAAGAGCCCGATTCACGCCTTTGACTCGTGAGATGGGGTCACAGATAACTGCTTCGATTTGGGTATTCAGTTGCTTGCGGGTACCTTTTAATTCGAGTATTTTGCATTTCCGGTCTATCGCAGGAGCAAGCCTGATACCTACGGAGTGAAGGTTTTTTAACGCTGCCTCTTTTTTGTAGGTGATGACGGGTAATTGCAATGTGTGTTCCTGAGTATCAGCATCCTCTGTATTGCCTGAACGATTCCAGGACGAAATTTCGATATACAAGAGTAAAGCTCCCACAAAAAGCACTGTACCGGAAATAAATACGGAGCGGTCACAATCACGATGGCGGTGATAACGGTCATAATGGGCTTCTGACGACGTGGGAGTCACGAGTGTGGTGGCAAGCACTGCCACCATGAAAAGCCTCACATAAGTGGCGTATCGGACAGGATATGTCATGCTGATCAATCCTCTGTGTTTATTCCCTGGGGTAATTATGCGCCTGCCCCGGGATAGGCAAACTTCTTTTTCATGATTACTCTGGAAGGAATAAAAATAGCTGATTGGCCGGAAAGTGTTGGTATATGGAAGGTTTTTTTGGCGCAAGTCCAGCGGGCATAATGTCTTCCCACGGTGCCTTACTTCAACAGCTTTTCCTGATAATATAAGCCGCTTGCAATGTTATATAAGAAGTCAGGAATGTCTCCGCAGGAACTGAAATCAACGGTCTCACTGTCTTTGGTGTTTGTATTCAGGATGTTTGGCCTCTTTATGGTACTGCCTGTTCTGGTCCTTTATTCCGAAGACCTGCAAGGGGCCACCCCGGCTCTGGCCGGTTTTGCTATCGGTGCTTATGGATTAACCCAGGCAGCACTGCAAATCCCCTTTGGCTGGATGTCAGACCGGTTCGGGCGCAAGCCGGTGATTATAGCCGGTATGATGATCTTTATGCTGGGTAGTCTCGTCGCCGCTCAGGCGGACTCTATTTACGGAGTCATTTTTGGCCGGATTCTTCAAGGTTCTGGTGCGGTATCCGGAGCCGTCACGGCACTTCTGGCCGATTTGACCCGCGAGCAATACCGTACCCGGGCCATGGCGGTATTTGGTATCAGTATCGGATTCTCATTCTGCATCGCGATGCTATTAGGCCCTCTATTCGCCAGCTGGTGGGGGCTGGAGGGGTTGTTTGGCAGTAATGCTGTGATGGCGGGCTTAAGCATTCTAATTCTATTGTTTATGGTACCAACTCCAGTGGTGACCCGTACTGATCTGAACACCAAAGTCAGTATAAAAGACGTAGGCAATGTCGTAGGCAATCCGGAAATGCTCAGGTTGATGGCCGGTATCTTTACCCTGCATTTCACCCTGATGGCCCTGTTCGTGTTTTTGCCTCAAATGTTGGAAGATATCCTGGGGATGGCCCGGGAAAAACACGGTTGGATATACGTAGTGGCACTCTCGGTCTCCTTTGTCATGATCGTACCGGTGATTATTTTCAGTGAAGCCAAACGTCGCCTGAAACAGTGCTTTGTAGGTGCGGTCACTGTGTTGCTGGCAGCCATTGCCGGCATGTGGCGTGTCGAAAGTGTACTGCTGGGAATATTCCTGTTTTTTGCGGCATTTAATTTTCTGGAAGCTACACTACCTTCTCTGGTCAGTAAATTGTCGTCCGCAGGCACTCGGGGAACCTCTATGGGCGTATACTCAACCAGCCAGTTTCTGGGGGCGGCCCTGGGCGGCAGTCTTGGTGGGTTGGCGTTTCAGTACTGGGGTGCGACTGGTGTCATGATGGTTTGTGCAATCCCTACTGCACTCTGGTGGTTATTGTCTGTTACCATGAAACAACCTCCTTATGTCAGCAGTATGGTGATGGCCCTCGACTCGTCCATGAGCCTGGATGCCCGTGCCATTGGCAGGGAGCTGGCCATTATTCCCGGGGTTGAGGAAGTGACCGTCCTGGATAGTGAGAGAACCGCCTATCTGAAGGTGGACAGAAAAATAGTGGATATGGCCGCGCTGCGCCAATACGGTGAGTGTTGACATAAATGAATGAGAAAGCTACAACCAGAAACCTGTTTTTATTCCTGTTGGGAGTGAAAACGGTTTATGTTAAAAATTACTGGAGAAACTGATGGCACGTGGTGTTAATAAGGTCATTCTGATCGGCAACCTGGGCAATGATCCGGATGTCCGTTTTACCCCAAATGGCAGCGCTGTAGCTAACCTGAGCGTGGCGACCAGTGAGTCCTGGAAAGATCGTAACACCGGCCAGCCTCAGGAAAAAACCGAATGGCACAGGGTGGTCATTTTCGGAAAGCTGGCTGAAATTGCTCAGCAATACCTGCGCAAGGGTTCCAAGGTTTACATCGAAGGTAAGCTGCAAACCCGTAAGTGGCAGGACCAGTCCGGTCAGGATAAGTACACGACAGAGGTTGTTGTTGATGGCTTCAGTGGCCAGCTCCAAATGCTGGATAGCCGCCAGGACGGAATGGGGATGCCTGCCAGTGGTGGTGAGTTTCAGCCAAGGGCTACACAACAGCCAGCCTCTCAGCAGCCCGCACCGCAGCAATACAGTGCACCCCAACAGCCGATGCAACAGCAAGCGCCCGCAGCGGCACCACAGCAACAACATCAACCTCTACAACATCAGCCTCAACAGCGTCCTGCTCAACAACAGCAGCCTCAGCAACAGCCTCAGGCTGCAACGGCTGGTGGCTTTGACGACTTTGATGATGATATTCCGTTCTAAGCAGGAACCGGGTATTGCAAAAGGCCGCTGAAATCAGCGGCCTTTTGATTATCTGGGGAAGAAATCGCCGATTTCTTAAAGACTTTGTCCATTTCTCTCATTGTTTATTCTCTTCCAGCAGTGGACAATATTAATCGAATAGAACAATGTCGGGTGTCATCTCAGATGGATCGAGCCAGCCTGCGCAAGCAGTTACGTAACAATCGTCAATCCCTGTCGGCTGAACAGCAGCTTGCTGCTGCAAGGAAACTATCCTCTGTCGTATGTAGCAGTGAGGTTTTTCGACACAGTCAGCATATCGCGCTGTATCTGGCTAATGATGGTGAAATTGATCCCGGATTTATTGCCCGGACGATCTGGGAGCAAGATAAATTCTGCTATCTTCCGGTTCTGGATCAGGAAGACCCTGACAAGATGTATTTCCAGCTCTACAGACCTAATACCCGAATGGTAGAGAACCGTTACGGAATTGCTGAACCGGAACTGGATCTTGAGAAAACCGTTAAGGCGGAAGCTCTGGATCTGGTACTCATGCCACTCACTGGTTTTGATGAAGAGGGCAATCGCCTCGGTATGGGAGCGGGTTATTACGACCGGACTTTTGCATTTCTGGGAAAACGCAGTAAACCGATACTGATAGGGTTAGCACATGAGTGTCAGAAAGTCAGTGCAATTCCTGTGGCAGACTGGGATATTCCCATGAAAGGTGTGGCAACAGAAAAACAGTTATACGGTGAAAAAAGTCAGTAAGCCAGTCCCTGGCTTACACTGTCAGCTTGTCAGATCAGGATCGAAGTCGCTGCTGTTGTTAATACAGCGATTGTAAACACCGCTAATAAAAGGCTGATTGCATCGGGTTTTGAGCCAACCATTTTCTTCAGAGCTCCACATTGTATTAATTATTATTGCAGTAGTCTCATGATCTAAAACAGTCAGTCATGGGTTTACCATCACAAACTGCTCTTCTTGAGCTATAGCTATCGTTGCTTTTTTGTTAAACGTTGGAGAATTTCGCACAAAGAAGGGTTAACTGCAAGATGTTAAAAGTCAGTGGTCGTTTCTAGCAGCCTGTCGGACTTAAGGCTGTTCTACTGCGGTTGCAATAAATTGGTCTAAAAATTCCTGCTTCTTCGTCAAATAACTCGCTATTCTCCTCAGAAGCAGAAATTTTTATCCTCAATTTCTTGCAATCCTCGCTACGGACGCTTAAGTCCGACAGGCTGCTAGGAGCCTGACCGAGAATAGCTGCCCTACTGCGGCGGCAGCAAATTGGTCTGAAAATCCGCTTTTGTTCGTCAAATAGCTCGCTATTCTCCTCACAAAACCGAATTTTCATCCTCAATTTTCTGCCGTCCTCGCTACGGGCGCCATTCTCGGTCAGGCTCCTAGATGAATATTGAGCAGCATGCCTCAAAACTTATTGTGAAAGCCTGCTGTTAGAGAATAACGGGCGTTCGTCACTTGATAAAAATAGTGAAAAAAAAGAGAAAGTTAGACAATGCTGGAGATTTATCTGAACGGAATGTTATTAAGCGGTGGTTTGATCATAGCCATTGGCAGTCAGAATGCTTTTTTACTGGCTCACGGCTTACGTCGAGAGTCTCCTGTTCTGATTGCCACCCTATGTGCAGTTTGTGATGCCCTGCTAATACTGGCTGGTGTTATGGGTCTTGGTACTCTTATTCAGAGTAGTAATACACTGCTTGAACTAGCCCGCTGGGCAGGCGTTGTTTATTTGACCGGATTTGGCCTGATCTCACTGCGGCGCAGTTTCAAAACTGAGCAGCTCAAGGCTGAAGGGCAGGTGCAAAAATCGGTTCGGGCTATTGTGCTTTCAACTCTGGCGGTCACCCTGCTTAACCCGCACGTTTACCTTGATACGGTCATTTTATTAGGCAGTATTGGTGCTCAGTACGGTGAACAGCGTGGTTATTTTGTACTAGGGGCTGTCACCGCATCACTCATCTGGTTCTATGGGCTTGGGTTCGGTGCTGTGAAGCTGGCTCCTCTGTTATCCCGCCCGTTGGCATGGAAAATCATTGATCTGGTGATCTGTCTGATTATGTTCAGCATGGCTCTGAGTCTGGTGCAAATGGACCTGGTGCATATTTTATAACCTTTCTGTCTAATGAATTATGCTTCCGGGTTTCATTTCATTGACTATTTTGAAGATCAAGTACTTTTTTCTTAACAACTGGATGGGTGGTTACTGTCCGATCGGACAGAATCTTTGCTAAGGGTTCTATGAAAAAGGGTTGATCCGATGAGACTCAGGCTCGTAAACAGTGTCGTCTTGTTCTTGCTCAGTGTGTTCTGCTCACTGGCTTTAGCCAAGACCTATTCAGACAATCTGGTGCTGGTGGTCTATGAAAGTAATGCTGAGGTTAATATGGTGCTGGCCTCGGCAGACAATCCCGAGAAGGTACTGGCCAGCTCGGTGGCCTCTCCGGTTCATGTCACTTACAGTCGGTCAAAGGATGAGGAAGACTATTATGAGGCTTCACTCACCGGTATGGGTCATCCGGGCAATCTGGTATTTCGTGATTCAGAAACGATTCTGTTTGCTAATGCTCTTGATAATCTCAGGAAATCAGCCCGCTTCCATTGGCTTGATCTGAAGGATGATGACACAATCAAGCTTGACGCCGTTTTCGTCGGTATTGCCGGGTATAAAGACCATCACAAAAAAGCCCTTGTGGTGGGTGACCGAGTCGTCTTCAAAGAGCAGTACATTCGCGAGAACATGGAAGAGGTTTTGAAGCTCCGTCATTTCCAAATGTCCCCCGATAAGCAGTTACAAATGGATTCAGATACCCGTCTGATGGCCAAACTGGCCAAACAGAAAGCGGGTGAAGACGTCGAGTTAAGGGATCTGGATTTTATTCAACTGACTACCTATGCCATCGGTTACAGAATTCGGGATGGTGTAATGCGACATGATCGGGTGACCTATGACAGTGAGGGCGGGGATTATGAATATGGCGTAGCTATCCAGGTATTCTTCCTTGATCAACTGCCAGCAGCCTGTACAGCCAGTGATTTTGACACACTGGATCTGAGGCATGTACCGGTTCTGAAAGCCATGAATGCTATGCCAACCGTTGATGTTTATAGACACGCACCTAAGGGTGAATACCTCGCCTACCCTGATCTGGGCTATAGCAAAGCGGAACAGGCGCGGTTGAATACTACACTGCCTACCAGAAAATTTAATCACCTGTTTGTTCGCTTGAAAGATAGGAAAAATGAAGCCGGCTATCTGGGCTTCTGGGTGTTGCAGCAGAATAAAGTGCCAGAGGGTGTCACTGAAAAAGACTGGTATGCCGGTCAGGATACGCTAACCCAATGTGCCAAGACTACCTTTATTCCAGCCATCAAAAGAGTGGTAGAGGGGCTGAGCGAACAGGGTATTGGTAAGGATAAAGATGGTGCTAATCTGCCTCTGATTATGGTGGGAGAGTTTCCGCTGGGGCAGACAGCGCGGATGAGAGAGGCACTTAATGAGATTCTGAGCGAGGAAGATCTGAGGCGCATTGTCTGGTTGAAACCTCACGAGTACCGGCAGCTTCTGGCAAAAGCGGGTATTAAGCTGGTCAGGAGAAAGAAACAGGAGTCACCTTGTGCAAGCAAGTCAGGCAACTTCTGTTTTTCAGCTGATCCGTTATAAAAGGGGGGAAGACAACCGCGATGCATTGGAGCAATCTCATAAAACGAGTCTTATAGACTTCTTTGGTAGGAATATCACAAGCCTATAGAACTTGTCTGCAGATTGCGTAATGGCTGCAATTCGTTCGGCTCCATTTCTGATACCGTCGGTTGTCTTTTGAACTTCTTGATCGCCAGATAGACTGCGATGGTTGCAATCACAACAACTGCAGTGCCTCCTGCAGCAGCCACAGTTCCCCAGGGTGTATCCTCTGCCGATCCTGAAGCTGATGTTGAGGCTGATTGCGAAGCTGACCCCGCAGCAGCCAGAGCAGTAGGGGCTTTTTGGTGATTGAAGAATTCAAGGCCCAGAGAAATTTCTTGCATTCGTACCTCCGTCTTCCGGCCATCCTCCCTAATCTCATCGTTTTCAGTGGCCAGATAAGCCTTATTACCCACAAAAATCGGGCGCAGAGACTTTGTTGGTGCAGGTTTAAATGTGGTGGCGAAACGATGGATGTTGACTTGATTTTTATAAGTAAGCACTGATAATCGTCCATCGCTGTTGTAAATAATGGCGTGCAAATAATCTTTCGTTGTCGTCAGCTTCACGGCTGCAAATGAGTCTGGTGTGCGGGAAGAAAAATCAATCTCATCTTCAATAATAAAAGCGCTATCCATCTGTCCATTGTCAGTGGCAAACCGGCGAATAGACAGTCTCCCTTCCCCAGGGTTGTATAGGGCAACGTAGGCGTGGTTTTTTTTGATCAGGATGTCCTGCTGGCTGTTGACTGAGTCAATATCATCGTCAATGGCGTTGATTCTTTCTTCGCCATTATTGCCAAAAGAGGCAGAGGGGGTTAGCTGTTTACTGTCGTACTGTCTGATAAACAGGGGATGGTTGGCATGTTCATCACTTATGCCTAACACATAAAAGTGTTCGCCATCGGGTGAGAGCTCCAGATTAAGCGCTTGCTCCTTATCAAGCCGCCCACTGTTTTCAGGATACTTTCTGGAAAGCATGCGCTCTCCCTGGCGGTAACGTCCGACAAACAGGCTGTTATCGATGGTTCCCGTTAAATACATAGCACCCTGATGAAAAGCGGTATCACTTATTTGAAGATTCTCAGGGAATTCGTCGCTATGTATTCTGACTCCTCTTCTGGATCTGTGTCTGTCAGTGACATCTAACCTGAACAAGATCGTTTTTTCTGAAGGTGTTGTTGAGATAAGGTCAAGGTGAGAGCCTTTGGTTTCATGAACAACCTGCCCTGCCAGAGGCTGGTAGCCCACCAGCATATTTCTGAAACGGGACTGGACGGGGAGGTATCTCACAATACCGCACCAACCAAATCCGTGATCCGGTTCAGAGCCTTTATAACGAACCAGGATAATTTCTTGACGAGGTTCTTTCCAGCGCGACTTAGGCTTAATGACAACGTAAATTCGCTGGGTTTCGGGGTCATACACCTGGAAGAGAGGTTTGCCCTCCAGTGACGGGCAGATAGGCTCGGAGTCGCTTAAATAAGCTGTGGAGGATGTACTGGATTTACTGTGAGTCAAGTCCTTATACGACGAAGGATTTGTAGATGGCGGAACTGACGAAGTTGACGGGGCTGACATGATGCTCTTTTCCTCGCTGCAGTCAAATCCGCCCTGTGTGCAATCAACTCCGGCCAACAATGTTTGTGGTTTGGAGAATGCTTTTGGAAACGGTAGATAGCCATCCTGACCGTTCCAGACAGCACGATTGAAAGAGGTAGCATTATTGGAACCACCGGGGTCTGCAAACTCATTCAGTACTGTAGGAAACCGGTTGTTTGTCTGTTTGGTGCCATTTATTCGGGCAAGTTCACGGTAGGGGGTGTTAATGCCTTTAAGCATTGGCAGCTGCGATGCATCACCGGCATTCCAGAGTGTGCTGCTCAAACCGGTCAGGTTTGATTTGAGAGCGTTTTTCGATACTCTTACGACACCTACATTATATCCTTCCTGACCACCAAAAGTACGATGAAACTTTGTGAATGTATCCAGATTATTCTTAATACGCTCTCTCATCCAAACTTTTGCCACTGCTCCGCTTGTGCCGTAATAGCCTCTCCTCTTAGCTTCAAGTGACCCGGTATTGACATTGTTGTAAACCAAGACCGGATTGACAGGCGCGTCAGCAACTCCGGAAACGCCACCGACGTAATCATAATCTTTCGAAATGACCGCTCCGGCATTAAGGTTATCCTGAATGCTCCCGACCTCAACGCCTCCTGCAATACCTCCGGCATATGATGACCAGCTATCAGTATTGACAGTTCCGGTATTTACATTTTGAACAACAGTAGCATTGTATACTTGCCCCGCTATTCCACCGGCGTGTGTACGATCATAGTTGTTGAAAATGCTGCCTGTATTGAGGTTTTTGCTGACCAAGGTTTGCCCGGATGCCCTCCCCACTATTCCACCCCTGTTTCCTGCATGTTTAACGTAGACGATACCCGGATCATCTGTGGATGACATTTTTCCAGTGTTCAGGTTATTTGATACTCTGGCTGCTGCTGCCTCTCCTGCAATCCCCCCGGAACTTTCGGTATGGCTAACAGTGACGTCGCCGACATTCATATTATTGAGAGCAGCGCTTCTTTTCAGTGTTCCGACAATGCCACCGGCAGGCGAGGAACCTGCACCCCCGGAGATGATCGCTCCGGTATTCAGGTTATTTGAAATGGTAGATGTCTGATCGGCCAATCCAGCGATACCACCTGTGCTGGCGCTTGATGCTGTGACTACAGTGCCGGTGTTTACACTGTCGTGTATGACGCTGTCTGAAACACTGCCTGCCAGACCTCCGGCATGACTGTTAGAAAACTTCGTTTTGACGGTTCCGTCATAATTGACCACCTCTTCAATCCTGCTGCCTTTCAACTCTCCCACAAGTGCACCTGTCGGGCTCCTAAACCCGGCACCGGTCACTTTTGGTTGTTTTAACAGGATCCGCCTGATGATGCTGTTTTGTAATGACCCGAACAAGCCGGTTGCAGTTTTATAGGCTGACGTTGAAACCTCAAGGCCAGAAATAACATGGCCGCCGCCATCCAGATTGAGAGAAAACGGAACGGAGACATTGCCAACGGGTTCCCAGGGAGTGAAGCTCAGGTTGATATCACTGATCAACCGATAGTCACCTTCGACCGGGTGGTCGGCATTCAGATATTGATTGAAATTATTATTGTCCAGCTCGATAGTGTCGGCCCAGCTTTCCCAGTTTGGAATACAAACGACAAGTAACAGCAATAGTACAGACGACTTTTTGTTGATAGTCAGTAGCCGATTCTGATTTCTTATCAGACTTTTATTCATTGAAGAACTACCGTAGAGATAATGATAATAAATAATCGTACCCGTCTATATAGACCATGTGATGTCATCATGCAGAAAGATGCAGAGAACCGTGAGAAAGCTTCTGTTTGAGTAGGGGGTATCAGGGGGAATTTCCTGGTTTGTTTTTGGCTGAGATGATTGGACATTCCAGGGGCTCATTCGCCGGTTCCTGAGAATAGACATTATTGGGTTTCCACATCCTGTTGAATTAGTTCTTTTTTGAACCAGCTCTTGGCGAGTTCGTAAAATGCAACCGTTCCAAGCAGTAAAGTACACCCTGCAAAAAAACCCGTTATAAATCGAGTATTTACCCCAGACGATAAAGTGGCAGGGAATTCTTGAGGACTCAAGTTTTCAAGACCCAGAAAAACTTCCTGCATCCGTACCTGCCTGCTACCCTCCTCAATATCAGCAACTTCAACCGCCAGATAGGCTTTATTACCCAAAAAAACCAGACGCATAGACTCCGCTGTCGCAGGTTTAAATGTGGTGTCGAAACGATGGACTTTGACCTGATCTTTATAAGTAAACACGGACAGTTGTCCATCACTGTTGTATATAATGGCGTGCAAATGAGCTCCCGTTATCATCAGCCTGACGGTTACAAACGAACCCGGTGTGAGGGGAGAAAAATCAATCTTGTCGTCAATAATAAAAGCACTATCAATCTGTCCATTGTCGGTGGCAAATCGGCGGATAGAAAGTTTCTCTCTCTCAGGGCTGAATACGGCAACGTAGATCTGGTCTTTTTGTATCAGGATGTCCTGCTGACTGTTGGCCGTGTCAAAGTCATTGATGGTCATTGCCTCTCTACCATTGTTGCCAAAAGAGGCGACGGGGGTTAGTTGTTGACTGTCGTACTGTCTGATAAACAGAGGATAGGGCACATCGTCATCACTTTTGCCTGTTACATAGAGGCGTTCGCCATCTGGGGAGAGCTTTAGATTGAGTCCTTGTTGCTCATCATATTGGCCAAAGTTTGCAGAATACTTTTCAGAAAAAAAGAATTTTCGTTGGTGATAGCGGCCAACAAATAAGTTGTTATTGATTTTCCCTGTTAAATACATGGCACCCTGATGATGAGCAATATCATTAATTTGAATATTCTCTGGAAATACGTTTTTAATGACACTGAATCGTGCCCGGTATCTTTGGATATCACTCAACGGGAACTCGAACAGCGTCGCTTTTCCTGACTTTGACATTGCAACAATATTGAGGGAAGAGCCGAGCTGAGAGCCTTCGGTTTCGTAAACAACCTGCCCTGTCAGAGACTGGTAAGAAGCCAGCATTCCGGAGTGTTTGGTAGAGGTTGTATAGGTCACAATGCCGCACAGACCAAATTGTTTATCCAGTTCACGGCCTTTGTAGCGAGCCAGAATAATTTCTTTAGAAAACGATTCAGGTTGAATGACGACGTATACCTGCTGGTTTGCCGGGTCATACGCTTGAAACAGGGGCGTGCCTTCTGGTGGCGGGCAGTTAGCTGGCAGGCTGGGTGAATGGGTTTCATAGGGCTGCATAGCTGACGGAGTTTTATCCTCGCTGCAATCAAACCCCCCTTTTGTGCAGTCAATCCCAGCCAGTAATGTTTGTGGTTTGGGGAAAATGTTTAGAAACGGTAAAGAGCCATCCCGACTGTTCCAGACAGTACGATCAAAAGAGGTGGCATTTGCAGCACCACCGGGATCCGCAAACTCATTCAGGGCCGACGGGAACTGATTGTTTGTCTGTTTGGTACCATTTATTCGGGCAAGTTCACGGTAGGGAGTATTAATGCCCTTGAGCATCGGCAGCTGTGATGCATCACCGGCATTCCAGAGCGTGCTGTCTAACAGGGTTACGTTTGATTTGAGGGTACTTTTCGATAGTCTTATGATACCTATATTACGCCCACTACCTCTCTCACTGGTCCATTGATACTTTGTGAAAGTATCCAGGTTATGCTCAATGGCACCTGCCTTCCAAACTCTGCCAGCTACCCCGCTTACGTAGCAGTGGCTGTCCCGGGCTTCAACCGAACCTGTATTGACATTGTTGTACACTGAGGTTGAAAGAGTGGCAGCTCCGGTAATAGCCCCTAAGTGACCGCCAGCATCTTTTGTCATGATTGCTCCGACATTCAGGTTGTCCCGAATGCCTGAACCTTCAGCTTCTCCGGTAATCCCTCCGGCAGATGACTGAAAGTCGTGAGTAGTGACCGTTCCGGCATTAACATTTTGAACAACAGTAGTGTTGACTACATCCCCTGCTATTCCTCCTCCATAGGTACGCCAATCCCTTGTAAAAATGCTACCCGTATTGAGATTTTTGCTGACCAGGCTTTGCCTGGAGGCATGCCCCACTATTCCGCCACTGCTTCCACCTAGCCTACAGAAGGCTCTGGAGTAATCCGAGGCAATTTTTCCGGTGTTGAGGTTATATAATGCCTTCGCAGCTTCTGCTTTTCCTACAACGCCCCCGGAATATTCGGTAAAGCCAACATTAACTTCACCGGTATTAAGATTGTTGTTAGCAATGCTGTCGCTTTTCAGGGTTCCGACGA
This sequence comes from Endozoicomonas sp. ISHI1, assembly GCF_024606225.1. GTDB lineage: Bacteria > Pseudomonadota > Gammaproteobacteria > Pseudomonadales > Endozoicomonadaceae > Endozoicomonas_A. The sequence continues at coordinate 109,205 of NZ_JAGRPU010000014.1, forward strand.
TGCCACCGGCGGGCGAGGAATGTAAATTTCTGGAGACTATTTTTCCTGTATTCAGATCATTTGACAGGGAAGATATCTGATCGCCCAATCCTGCAATGCCGCCTGTGCTGGCGGATCCGGTTGTGAAAACGGTGCCGGTGTTCACACTATCATGTATGACGCTATCAGAAACACTGCCCGCTATACCTCCGGCATGACTGCGAAAACCGGTTGTTTTGATGGTTCCGGCATAATTGACCACCTCTTCAATCCTGCTGCGTTTTAACATGCCCACAAGTGCACCGGCCGGGCTTGTATTTCCGTAGCTGGTGACTTTTGGCTGTTTAAACAGGATCTGCCTGATAGTGCTGTTCTGTAAGGACCCGAACAGGCCTGAGGGAGTATTATCTGATAACGTTGAAACTTCGAGGCCGGAAATAACGTGGCCGTTGCCAAGCAGAATGACAGAGAACGGATTGGAGGTATTGCCGACGGGTTTCCAGGGAATGAATCGGCTCAGTTCAATATCACTCATTAACCGATAGCGACCTTCCACCGGATGGTCGGCATTCAGATATTGATTGAAATTATTATTATCTAACCCAATAGTACTGGCCCAATTGTTCCAGTTTGGAAAACATACGACAAGTGACAGTATCAATGCAGGTGGCTTTTTGTTGATAATCAGGCTTTGCCGATTTTGGTCTTTTATCAGGTTTTTATTCATTGAGGCATTACTGCAAATGATAATAAATACTCGTATTACCATCCGTATGTATAGACCACAATGAGTCATCATGCAGATGACCGTTGAAAAACTTCAATCCGAGCCTTCAGTAACAGCAAAGATTGCCAGAAAAAGCCAGCCCAGCATTAATGAGACGCCACCCAGAGGAGTGATCGCACCCAACCAGCTGATTTCTGTGAGGGCAAGAATATAAAGACTGCCGGAAAAGAGGATGATACCTGCCAGAAAGAGTCTGGCGCACCATTTCAGTTTTCCGGAATCTTTGAAGTGGATGGCTAGAACGGCTACCAGAATCAGAGCCAGACTGTGGTAGAACTGGTAATCAGTCGCTGTTGCCCATACTTCTATATAACGTTCGGAAAGTTGCGTTTTCAGGGCATGAGCACCAAATGCGCCCAGAGCCACAGAGATTAGACCGCAGAGGGCGCCGGACAACAGGTAGCGTCGAGTCATTTTTTGTCCGTAACTTTTGAAGGCAACAGATCAACAACACTGCCCGCTGCGAGTCTCAATCCTTCCTGAAAGTACAGAGAGCTTTTTTCATGATCATCCATGTGAGCCAAAAGACGTCCCAGCTCGTTATAGGTATCGATCCGTTTACTCAGTCTCAGGCTGGCTTCAAAGTACTCTCTGGCTTTACCCCAGAGTTCATTACGGAGAGACAGGCGACCCAGAGTGAGTAGAAGATCGGCGTCGTTGGGTCTTTCATTGAGCATGGTTTCGGCAAAATGCAGCTGCTTACTCACATCCTTGCCCTTGATTTTTCCATAAAGCAGAGCCATGTCACCGCTGTAGTGTTTCTTCAGATTGTCCCTAAGCAGAACTTCTGCTTTTTCTTCTGCTCCCAGATCCGTCAGGCACTTTCCATACCGGTAAATCATGGCGGAATTATGCTTCTGGTTGGACGACAGACTGTTCCAGATTTGGGTTGCAGGTTTTATTTTCTGATCCAAAGAGGTAAAACTTCGTCCATTATTAAAGGCCTGATTGAATAGAGCTTCAAAGCACTGAAGCTCAATGGTCCGATACTCTTCATCGGAAACGACTTTTTGCTTTTTCAGCTTGGGTAAAAGAGCCGCGAGAGATTGCCAGTCATTGAGGCGGGTATAGGTCTGTTTCAGCATTTTCAGAACATAGGCATGTCGTGGGACTTGCTTGTGCAGCTTGGTCAGGGTGGCCAGTGCCTGCTCCAGTTGACCTGATGAGAGCTGAAGCTGAGCTTGGGTAATGCCAATAGCCAACTCTGCACCGGGCTCCTTGTGATCGGCCTGACGGAGGTATTCGGCAGAGGCTTCAAGGTCACCGTTTTCATGAGCTGCACGAGCTGCGGCAAGATAATTCAGTAAAGGTGAGGAGCCATAGTCAGCAGCCTGCGAAAGCAGTCGCTCAGCTTTCTTCCAATGCCCCTGAGTGAACTCGACAAAGCCCCGGGTTGTCAGTTTACGGGCTCGTCTTTCTTTGGCACTGGACGTCATTGGATAGATAAAACCTGTGACGTCGAAAATGAGCCTCAGGATGATCCAGACCAGCCAGAATGCACCTATGGCAAGCCCAATCAACAGAAAAAGTCCCCACAATGTGCTTTCGAACGTTGTCTTGTTGTACGAGATAAGCACATAGCCGCTGTCATGGATCATGACGTTTGCCAAGCCAAAAGTAATGCCCAGAATCGCCAGGAAGATGATAAAACCCTTCATGTTTCTGGCTCCTCTGAAGAGTCAGCAGGTGCTTGCGGGGGCTGAGAATATTCTGACTGGTTTTCAGTGGCTGTCTGATCAATCCCTTCAGGTGTTTTTTCGATTGAGCTGTTCTGAACAGTCTGTGCACTCTCTGAGGATTCAGTTTGCCCCGAGGTGTTTTTTTCATTCTGCGGGGTCTCAGTTATCAGGCTGGATTTCAGCAAGTTCAAAGCACGGCTGATATTGACGGTGACAGGTTTTACGGTGACTTTGTCCAGAGCCTTCAGCTCGTCCAGCATTGCGGTGGCCTGAGCCCCTGACAGCGAGAAGTATTTTTCTATCCAGTCTGAAGCCTGTTGCAGACTACTGTTGTAGATCGCCTGCTCTCTGGAGAGAACTGACAACTTGGCCTGTTCCAGGATTAGCTGAAGGTTTTGGCGAATCAAAATATTCTCTTCGGGTGACAACAGTGACGTGATTTTTTGATCACGATCCGGGGTGAATCTGAACAGCCGGACAAAGCTCTCCCGGGTATTGTTCAGCATTGAGAGGGCGACAGTCTGCCAGTCGGTGGTCTCTGAAGATGGAGTAGATGGAGCGCCTGTGGATGGCGTCTCAGAGGGCTTTGATACCGAGATTGAAGCTGATTTCAGGGGCTCTTTTTCCATCAGGGGCAGTTCGTCAATCTTCTGGGTGAGCGCTTCAAGCTTCAGGTAAAGACCTTCCTGATCAAAATCCGGGAGGCTGTTAAGAGAAGCAATATCTTCTGCCAGAGCTTCCCTCACGGGATACAAATTGTAGTTGTCCAGCTCAAGCAGCATTTGATCAGCACTGTTAAGGAGAGCCTTGGCTGAGTGGGTATCAGATGTCATGAGCAGGCGCTGATTGGCCAGTCTGAGCAGGTATTCTACTTCTGCCAGCTTCCAGCCATCCTGACTGTTGCCGGTGAGTTCCTGAAGGCTTCTGGTCAGACTGTCGGTGCGCTTCAGCAGGCGTTCACTTTGACTTTGCTGTTCGTCGAGTCCGGTTTTGATGGGCGTGAGTTCACCGTTTATTTCAGTGAGTCTGGCCTGAACCCGTGCAATCTGGGTTTGTTGCTGTTCCTGTCCTGCTATCAGAGCGGGTTGCTGCTGCTCCCATTGCATGAACCGCCAGCCAATACTGCCACTTAAACCCAGTGCAATAACCGCAATCAGCAAGGCCAGGATAGATAGTTTACCTCCTGGTTTTGATGCTGATTGTTGAGGCTGTTTTCCGGAGCCTGTCGATGTCGACTTGCTAACCTGTTTTTTTGAAGGCTCTCCAGACCTGGCCCGATGTGTCGGTTCAGCTTGCTCGAGTTTTCTGGCGTTCTGATCTTTCTTGCTCACGTTAACCCTTCGCTGTTAATCAGGTTCAGTACCGAGACCATGGCGTGATTGTTGGCACCCTGAGCGGTATAAACCCGTTTGAATGCTTGAGCCTCTGGCATTCTGGCAATTCTTTCGCTGGGAACCACCAGACAGCACTCCTGACTTAAAGCAGGAGAAAGGTAGTCTGTGGTATTGGCCAGAATCTCACCACTGCTGGTCAGTATGACATTAATAGCATGATCTTTGATCAGTCTGTTCAGATAATCTTTCGGGTAGTCCGGCTTCTGGCGTTCATAAACTTCCAGGCAATCCACCCGGGCTCCCCGATTACTGAGGGTAGTCTCCAGCAGCTCTCTGCCGCCTTTGCCTTTCAGAATGAGTATCTTTTCTCCGCTGACCTGCTGAAGACTCTCCAGTTGCAGCAGGGCTTCGCTGTCTCCGGGCTTTTGTCGTACTTCCGGGCAGGCGGCCTCAATGTTGTTGCTATTTAGCCATTGTCGTGTTTTTGGGCCGACGGCATACCAGTCGATCTTCAGGGGCATTTGTGGCCAGTAATTCTCTATGTGCTCCAGGCCCAGTCTGGCGGCATTCTGGCTGATGGCAATGATTTTACCGTATTGATCCAGCTGTAATATTCGGTCTCGCAGTGCCTGACTCTCTGCCACCGGCTGAATATGGATCATCGGCAAAGACCATGCCATGGCCCCCTGATTCTGAATCATGGCAACCAGTGGTTCAGCCTGCTCCCTGGGGCGAGTGACCAATGCTCTGATCTCACGATTGTTTATCATGACATGGCTCACATTAATGCAGCAACTCTGCGAGAATGCGGTCTGCACCTTGCTCCAGCAAGGATTCTGCCAGCTGGACACCGCCTTTCTCCCCATCGGAAGGTGCACAATAGACTTCTGCGCTCAATATGACTTTGCCGTCCGGCTGACCCACCAGACCCCGGATGAAGAGCTGATCGTTGATGAGTTCAGAATAGCAACCAATAGGTACCTGACAGCCGCCATTTAATTTTCGGTTCATGGCTCTTTCCGCAAGCACTCGTGTGGCTGTTTCTTCATGATGCAGTGGGGCCAGAAAGTGTTTCACCGCTTCATCGTTTGAACGAATCTCAATACCCACTGCACCCTGGCCTGCCGCTGGCAGACTCAGTTCAGGGGGAAGCGCCGTTTTGATCCGGTCTTCCATTCCCAGTCTGATTAACCCCGCTGCCGCAAGAATAATGGCGTCATACTGACCATCGTCAAGCTTGTTCAGGCGTGTGTTGACGTTGCCTCGCAGGAATTCAATCTTCAGATCCGGTCTTTTTGCCAGAATCTGGCATTGGCGGCGCAGACTGGATGTGCCCACGATTGCGCCTTCAGGCAGCTCGTCCAGCTGGTTATAAGTGTTGGAAACAAACGCATCCAGTGGGTTTTCACGAGGACAGATAGCGGCCAGTCCAAGCCCCTCCGGAAGCTCCATAGGAACATCTTTCATGGAGTGCACGGCGATATCGGCCCTGTTCTCCAGCATAGCTGTTTCCAATTCTTTTACAAACAGGCCTTTGCCACCGACTTTGGCCAGAGGTGCATCCAGAATTCGATCACCCTTGCTGGTCATTTTGACCAACTCCACCCGGATACCCGGATGAAAGTGCTCCAGACGCTCTTTGACGTATTCAGCCTGCCAGAGGGCCAGGGCGCTTTTTCTTGTAGCGATGCGGATGGTTTTCATGAAGAGACTTTCAATCAATAAAAAGGACAACGATGGCTGAATGGCGCTTTAAAGCCTGCGGAATGGTCTACTCGGTAACGGGTTATGGCCAGTATACAGGTTCACTCATCATTGAAGAGATTCAGTGTTTGGGATAATACGATAGTCTTTAGTTGTGACCAACATTTACTTTCTTACCAAGCGGTTGATGGAAGAGAAAATAACCACTAGGTTGTTAATCCAGCGGAGGAGTTTATGACAGACCTTTATAGAACCGACTATATGCTCTGGGTGGAAGAGCAAAAAAAGCTGCTGGCTGCCAGACGTTTTGATGAACTTGACCTTGAAAATTTGCTGGAAGAATTAGCAGATATGGGAAAAAGTGAGCCAAGGGCTTTCAAGAGACATCTTATTCAGTTACTGAGCCACTTGTTAAAATGGGACTTTCAGCAGAATCAGGTCAATGACCTCAGGAATATGGATCATTGGTTTCGCAGCTGGGTGGATACGATTCAAATTTAGAGGTATGCCGCAGCAGCAGTCCTGGCAGATAATCCCAACCTGCAGTCAAAACAACAGGCTATTTACCTTGAAGCCTATCAACAGGCCCGAATACTGGCTGCCAAGGGCTTGAACAGTTATGTTGATTCGAGACATTTTACATCGAAAGATTTTCCTGAAGATTGTCCGTGGAGCCTTGAGCAGGTTATGGGTGAAGACTTTTTGCCCGAAGCCAGACTCAGTTAAGCCCGGCACTCACGGGCTTCAAAGCGATTGCATGAACTTCTTCATCAGTGGCACATGTCTGCGGCTTACTGAAAGAGGCTTGTCGACGCCACTGAGTTGGATAAAGAAGTGGCCCTGCTCGTCACGAATCATCCTTTCTATGGCCTTTCTGGCCACCAGAGCATTCCTGTGGACTCTAACAAATCTGGAACTAAACTCGGACTCCAGATCTTTCAGTGGGTCATCAATGAGCACTTCCCCGTTCTTGTGATAAACCGTGATGTATTTGCTGTCTGCCATAAAATAGTAGATATCATCCAGAGGCACCAGCTCTATCCCTCTGAGCGTTTTGGCCGCGATGTGGCTGCGGGCATTATCATTCAGGTCTTCTTTAAGGCTCGCCAGCTGCAGTCGATTAACTTTAGCAGCGCCAATCAGCGCTTGTTGCAGATCTTCGATCTTTACTGGTTTCAACAGATAGCCAACCGCCTGAACCTGAAAAGCTTCAATGGCGTGAGTATCATAAGCGGTACAGAAAATGACAGCGGGCGGACGCTCCAGCTTGCTGATATGAGCGGCTGCTTCCAGACCTCCCATAACAGGCATACGAATATCCATTAAGACAATATCTGGCTGGTATTTACGACAAAGCTCCAGAGCTTCTATGCCATTACCTGCATCGTACTCCAGAGCCTGAAAGCCCTCTAAACGTCCTAACAGGTGTCGCAGGCGGTCTCTTGCCAGCGGTTCATCATCGGTGATCAGTATGTTCATGGTTATTGCCACCGTAAGGGTAAGTGATCAATGTTTCAAACTCCTGAGTATCTCCACTCTCACCCTCAAACAGCTGAGCTTTTACACTGGCTTTGTTACCAAAAAGCATATTCAGTCGGGAGCGGATATTGGCCAGAGCCAACTGATTTCCCTGAGCCCCTTTGGCAAAGCTGGAAGGGTTACTCTGAACCGGGTTTCTGACTCTGATAGTGATGTTATCGTTGCTCCTGCCAATATCTACACTCACAGTGCCACCTTTTTCCAGTGGCTGGATGCCGTGATAAACCGCATTTTCAACAATGGGCTGCAATGTGAGGGGGGGAATGAGAACGTCCTCAGGGATTAACTCAATATTCCACCGGGTTTGCAGACGGCGTCCCAGTCTGTGCTGTTCAATTCTCAAATAGCGCCGACAAAGCTCGATCTCTCGACTCAAGGCAATGCTCTTGCCATGCTCCTGAAGGCTGGAGCGAAAGAGATCCGACAAATCTTCAACGGCCTGCTCTGCCTTGTCCTGGTCAATATGAATCAGGCTGGCGATGATGTTCATCGAGTTAAAAAGAAAGTGAGGGCGAATCCGAGCCTGCAAAGCCTCAAAGCGAGCGGCATGGCTGGCTTTCTGCTCTTTCCTGGCTTCCTGTTGGACGTAGAAATAGCGCAGAAGCATGGCTGTAATGATCAGAGCGACGGTGACATGCCTGACCAGCTGGTTCCATTCCGGATAGATATCAATAAAAGCATCCCGCCATAGAAACCACTGCGCCGCGAGAGTGAATACCAGAGTGATGATGCCCACGACACCAAGGCAGCTGCTGATGATAACCGTCAGTTTCTGACGCTTCAGAACTGGCCTGAGCCGGCATAGAACAGCGCCTGATACCAGAGATATCCACTGGACAAATAGGGAAGTCATGGCCAGACGATTCCAGTCCAGGTCGTCCGGGGCGGGCAGAGTGAGTACCTGGATCAGGACAAAAAGCTCAGACACCAGAACCAGCATAAAGACGGCACCGGGGGAGCATAAATCCGGCAGGAAAAAGTCGTCATCGTCCTGAATTCTGTTGGCTTTAAATAGCAAGAGGGAGCATCCTGTCTCTGGTGTCTTTAGATTTATAATAATTCGTAAAAATAGAATAATTATTCTTTTTGGATTGGGCGCGCTATCTAAAATCACCCAGTTACCTCTATAATGCCGGAGCCAGCTTCAGTCATCCACAGTCTGGCTATAAAAATCAGCAGATTGACGTTGCGGGCATCAGGAAGTTGGCCTGCAGAATGCGAAACAGCCATGAGCCGGAAACAGCCATGAGCCGGAAACAGGCATGAGCTCATTAAAGAAAGAGGTAGAAAATGTCCGATAGCAGCAATCAGCAGTGGGGTGGAAGGTTCAGCGAAGGCGTGGATGCATTTGTTGCTCGATTCACTGCCTCTATTGATTTTGATCGTCGCCTTTATCGTCATGATATTGAAGGCTCGATGGCTCACGCTCGAATGTTGCAAAGAACAGGCATTCTGAGCCAGGAAGAACTGTCTGCCATTCTGAGTGGGCTCGAAGGTATCCTGGAAGACATCGAAAACAACAACATCGACTGGTCTATCGAGCTGGAAGATATTCATATGAATATTGAAGCCAGACTGACAGACAGAATTGGTGATGCGGGTAAGAAACTGCACACCGGGCGCTCCAGAAACGATCAGGTGGCAACCGATATTCGTCTATGGCTCAGAGAAGAAATTGACCATATAAGTAATGAGCTGAAACGGTTGCAGACAGGTCTGGTCAATCTGGCAGAGCAGGAAGCTGACACTATTATGCCGGGCTTCACTCATCTGCAAACGGCACAACCGGTGACATTTGGACATCACCTGATGGCCTGGTATGAAATGCTGGTAAGAGACAGTGAACGTTTACAAGACTGCAGAAAACGCGTCAACGTGTCGCCCTTGGGAGCGGCTGCTCTGGCAGGTACAACTTATCCGATTGATCGTGAGTTTACTGCAAAGGTGTTAGGTTTTGATCGCCCATCCAGGAACTCATTGGATTCTGTCAGCGACAGGGACTTCGCCATAGAGTTTTGCTCAGTGGGCGCACTGCTGATGACGCACCTGTCGCGTATGTCGGAAGAACTGGTGCTTTGGACATCGGCCCAGTTTGATTTTATCGATTTACCTGATCGCTTCTGTACCGGTTCATCCATCATGCCCCAGAAGAAAAATCCGGATGTACCCGAACTGGTGAGAGGTAAGACAGGAAGGGTTAATGGTCACCTGATCAGCCTGCTGACATTGATGAAATCTCAACCATTGGCCTACAACAAGGACAATCAGGAAGATAAGGAACCCCTGTTTGATACAGTAGATACCCTCAAAGACTGCCTGCGAGCCTTTGCTGATATGGTTCCACATATTCAGTCAAAGAAAGCAAACATGTCAGAAGCCGCTCGCCGTGGATTCAGCACCGCAACCGATCTGGCAGACTACCTGGTCAGACAAGGCATGCCATTTCGCAATGCCCATGAAGTGGTTGGCAAAGCAGTGGCCTACGGCATTGAGCAGAACAAGGACTTGTCAGAGATGAGCCTGGAAGAACTGACCGTCTTCTCAGACACCATTAAGGAAGATGTGTTTGATGTGTTGACGCTGGAGGGATCTGTTGCTGCGAGGGATCATATTGGCGGCACTGCGCCGGGGCAGGTGAGGTTGGCTGTAAAACAGGCCCGAAAGCTCGCCAATGATAACGCTCCCTGATCCTTCCCGCCTTGAGCCTTGACGAGGCTATTGCAAACCAGCGTCCTTTGCGGGCGCGCACGCCAGTGTAGTGTGATGAGAGCTGGAGTAAGATCAGCTCTTGTCCGGTTTGTGTTGCTAATTCAACAGAAACGGTGATGGATTTGTCTGAAACGGAATAAACAAGTCTTAAACCAAGTTGCCTTAGTTTGATTTTATAAAGGTTTGGAGCACCAGGAACTTTTGCAGAAGGGACGTTTACGCCTGGAGTCGATCTCGGTACCGCGCCCCATAGTTCGGGCAATACGGGACAGGTTGACTGAGCCCATCTGGATGAGGCCAAAAATAACCAGCACAACGAGGTAAATACGGGATTGATGCCAGCCAAGAGAGGTTTTGAGGTGCTTTGCCAGTGAATGAGTGTGTTGCACGATGAGTTAATGGGCTTGCAGAATACCTGCTATCGGACACCTATTAACCTTTTCTTATCAAGCTTTGTCTCGAAATTGTCCCCTGCAGAGGCTCGCGAGGTAGCCGGCAAAGTAGTGCCCTATGTCATTGAGCAGAATAAGGACTTGTCAGAGATGAGTCTGCATGTGATAACAATTTTCTCAGACTCCATTAGGGAGGATGGGTTTGATGTGTTGACGTTGGCCACAGAGTGAGGAATAAACTATCTCTAGAGTACTCCTCACTTAACACTAATGAGTTAAAGGCATACAGTCCACGCCTATCTCTTGAAAATGAGAAACTATTTTTTTAAGCATGGGGTGTTCTTTGTAGTTAAATAAATCATTTCCAATACTGATTATTTTGTTGCTATTTCCATAAATAAGTTTGGCTGTGATCAAGGCTGTGCTGGAAAAACCAATGATATAATCATATTGATTTTTTATCATTAGCAACTCAATGGGTGATGAACCTGAGTATATTTTAAAACTTTTGGAACAAAACTCTATTTTTTTATCATGCCTGTTTGTTGGGTGCGGGATAAATAGTATATCTTTTATATTTTCCGAGCATAGATAACTAAGAAGGTTCTGGTTAATAGCTTTTGAGGCAGCTTCATCTGTAATGCCCGAGTTGGTTAGAGGTTGACCGATGATGAGTGCAGACTTAGTTTCTTGATTGTTGCGTGATATTGAAAATTCTGTTGTAAAGGGTGGGAGGTCTTTTGTCTTCTCTGCTGGTAAGTTTTCTGAGGTTCCCGGAATGGTATAAATATGGGATACCTTGTTGCTCAGCATCCCATGTCTGTCTTCTTTAAAAGGCGTGTACTTTAGACCGATCGCTTTATCAATAAGAGATTTCTTTCTTTTGCTTACTCGTTCTAACTTGTTTTTTGAAAGAGGGTGAATTATCAGGTTAAGAGTTCCGTCAGGTATTATATTAAACGTGACTTTCTTTTCTGGAAAGTGCTTCTTTGAGGCAGCAATGAAATAATTGTATCTTGTGCTGGATATTGAAGTTGAATGAAAATTTATAGATTCTGGGTTGTTGCTTTTAATTATTGAAAAAATGAATTTAATGTTTTCTCGGGTAGATAGCTTTCTTGCAAATATTGAAGATTCTCGATATTTGAGAAGAAAAACATTTTTTAAACCATAGTCTTTTGCTGCTTCGTAATTCTGCTTCTTAAAACAGAAGAAAAAAGAATCAGTGTCTTTGGAAATCAGTATTGAACTAACTAACTGGAATGATGAGTTAATGAAGAAGATATTGATTGATGAGTTCTTTGCTTTCATGGTGGATCAATTCTGTCTATGGATTGGATCATTTTTAATAAAGAGATTGGGGAGGCTGATTAGCTTCATTAATTGGTTTTTTCTTATGAAAATGAATATATAAGCTATAGTAATCTGTGTTTCTCCCCCGAGAACCTTGGCAGGGAAAAGCTTAAGCAGCTTGTAACCTTTTTCATGTGCGGTTTCAATTTCAGAAGGTGTGGCAACACCAGGAATAAAAGGCAAGTTGAGAGTCTCTGACTTTTTTACAACCGTGAGATTGCAACATCTCATTTGAGATCACGGCAAAATCATGAAAGTGTTGGCCTGGCATGGGCTTTAGTAAGGTAGCGTGTACACATTGGCTGTCTTGTGTACTCTTCAGGACTCTTTTGAAGGTTTCCGTATTGTTTAGCAGTATGACTGCAATTTGATCAAATCCTGCCAAGACTTCTGCATCATCATTTCTTCTAATTTGACACTCATCTTTTCTCATCGAAATATCAAGCTTCCAGTGAAGTTTATTCCTGATGCGACATATTCCCTGCTTGATATGGGAGACTAATAATAGAGATTTTTGAAATCAAATCCTGAGCACTCGTGCTGAGGTCATATCCTGATGTTACAGGCATAAGGTGACAGACGTATGAGTAAGAAAACAAATATAAGCTACAGATTACTGGATTCACGGGCTTTCATGATTTCTCCGTGATTTCGTCTGGTTTTTTCGGAATTTCGACGTGGCTACCGCACGAGATGCCATGGCAGAATTATATATGCTGCATTTTTGGCTTCAATAGGTATTAATGTAATTTCGATTGGTAGAGGCTGTGTAAACAATGCCAGAGTCGTCGGTATTATCTTTGGTTTTTGGTGTTTTTACTTGCATGTGTGCGTAGATGTTTTGTTCGAGATGATGCTTTCTAGACAGATGACGAAGGTTCACGATTGTCGAGCGATCTGGAATAGCAAGATCCAGGGGATTCTCCGGCTTGGTTTGGCCGGAGTTATTGCATTTCAAAGTGGAGTTAACACAGGCTCCAAAGTAACAGTCAGAATGATAAACCAGTTTCTCAAGGACGGAAGGCATATACTTCTATGCATTCCTGCCACCGCCCCAAAGATTTTGTTTTTTCACAAGCCTGATCACTTCAAAGGCGAGTGCCTTCTGAGCCTTTTTATCAAATCGCTTATAAGCAAGGTTATAGTGCCTGAAAAAAAGCACTCTATCCTTAGCGGTAAAATGTTTGAAGGATATTCTCTTAATCAACTGGACCAGATTCTTTTTCACCAGTGAAAGAGGCACTTCTGAGTGGAAACTGTTGCGTTCAATATCGATCATAACGAAACGTGGAGGCAGGCTCGGTTCCATCAAAATATTGCCTGCGCGCAGGTCTCCATGAACAATACCTGCTTTGTGCATCTGACCAATATAGTGGCCAAAAGCCTTGATCCATGCTTGACGCATGGGCTCATCATTTTCAGGTTTTTTGACCAGATATTCAGAGGCAGAGCCATTAGGACCCGCTGCAGTAATTAAGTAGTGATTCTTATTTTTGAGCACTCCGGATGCCAATATTTCCGGAATTTCAAACCCCGCATCCACTGCAATTCTGGCCTGTTTCACCCAAACTTCACAACGAGTGCCCCTGATTTTGGACTTAAGAATTTCCAGGTTGCTCTTGGGTATGAACTCTTTGAAGTAGCAGCCAGGAGTGCCGATATAGCGTGCCATTCTGGCCTGTTTGGAACAGCTGATCCACTCCCAGTTGTCAGGAAGGATATTGTTTTCAAGTTGGGAAACATCGTGCTCAAAGTCAGGCTGCATAGAACGGTTTTTTTGCTCACTGGCTCAGACAATCTGATGGAGCGAGAGTATAACAGATAGATCATTGATCTGAGGAGTGATTTATTCTGCAGCTTCCGCTGGGCCGGATCATATTCAAGTCACAACCCAGTCGCAAAAATCAGTGCTGATCGTCATGTAATTCCCGTCTCATTGTCTCTGGTTTAAAAAATACCCGGGAGTGGCATTTTTTAGTTGGCGCAAGCAGCTCACAGAAAAAAACGGTGCGAAAGCCTTTAAGTGATAAGAGTAATTGTCGATGCCGATATAAGCAGCAGACAAACCAGAGGAAACTGTATGCCTGCAGTTCAACCATCTAAAGCACAGACCCATTATCTGCCCAGAGATAATGACTATGTTTATTCTCACAACCGCTTTGGTCGTGGTTGCCACTACGTTGGTCGGTTTCTGTCCCGACCGGTTTCACTGGTCGCCAATTCGGCAACAAAGCTGTTCGCCCATGACCGGCCAGGCAAAAGCAACACGCCTGCCGAAGGTGAGAAACGGAAGCAAAATGTACCACTGTGGGCCAGGAAGGTAGCCCGGGCGACTGCCGTTACGCTATTTCTGGTACCCTCATTGGCATTGGGAGCATTGGGGTTCTCCCTGCGCATGATCGGCAATCTGTTCAGGAACGAAATTTCCCTGATTCAGTCTTCAGTTCCACCCGCAATTTATAATCCTGAGCGGGGCCTGCATTTGATGACCTATAACACTGGCCTGATGCCGTCGTTTATCCGTAACCTGAACGACCTGCGCTCATCACAGCAGCGTAGTCATGAGATTGCCGAAGCATTAACCCGAAATCCTGATGCTACTCCGGATGTTGTCTGCTTCCAGGAGGCGTTTGACCAGCAGGCGACGAAGCAGCTCTGTAAGGATCTCAGTGGCCACTACCACCATATTGTTCACAGTGTTGCGCCCCGGGAAACCGGATTGAGCAGTGGTCTGGCCATTGCCAGCAAATATCCCGTAAAGGAGGCAACATTCCGGCCTTTCTCTGATCTGGCAGCAGAAGACCAGCTGGCCAATAAAGGCTTGCTGCGGATCGTGCTGGATCTCGGCAACGATAAAACGGCCGTTGTTTATAATACCCACCTTCAGGCCAAGGATGGTCAAACCTATGAGGCGATTCGCTATAACGAGCTGCTTCAGATAAGAGCTTGGGTTCAGGAGGATAGCAATAACGACAGGCGTAATAACATACACCACCATGGCACCTTCCTGATGGGAGATCTGAACAGTGCCCGGTCAGACGAGCAGGGTAGGGTGAGTAAAAACTCAGAGTTCGAAAATGCCATGATGGCACTGGGAACAGGTTTCTCTAACAGTTACTACGATACCCATGATGAAGAAAATGATACCCGGCTGGTTGACCGCAGTGAGTCATTTTTTGTCAACAGCGACCAGGCAACCATCGAGCCGGAAGATCGTCGGGAGCCCGATGGAACATGGTATCTTGGCGCCGGGAACAGAATGCATCAACCATGGGGTAGCAGGCGTTGGAAAGATCATCCCGAGGTGGCAAGGCAGTGTATTTATGACTTCCAGATGGTTCATGGGGACACTGAAAAAAAATGGGCATCCCATACAGAAATACGTCAACTGGGGCTCGATGTTAATAATGATCTGGAAAGCGGGTTATCTGACCATTTGCCGGTGTCGGTTATCTATCGGGAAGCGGAAGGATTTTCTGCTGTCATTGCTGGCTTGGAGCTGGAGGATTATAAGGCCCCGAAGGTCAGGGAACTGGTTAATAAACTGAAGCTTGCCTATGGCCATCAGTCCGGTAATCAGATCAGCGAGAATCTGGTTGATCCGCAGTTCGCAGGCGTCAATCCCTTCCATAAAATTGCTGAACTCAGGGATCAGAATAAAGGGGAACCTGATATTGTGAGTGAGCTTAACCGGCTTGAAAAAATGGTCAGGCAAAGCATGAATCCTGTTTCCGGAACGCCTGGGTCGAACATCGGGTAAACTGTAATTTCTGTAATGCGGTTGTTTACGCTATTGTCATTTATTTTATGACATAATGAGAAGTGCTGTTCCTCTATATGGATTCAACGAATGTGTATAGTAAATATCGGTTTTCTATACATGTTCTGATAACCTGTATAGAAAATGGCACTTTCCTATACATGTTGTGAGTCACTGTGACCCCTTACCAACCAACTGATCTACCCCTGCCCCGGGAAAATGAGCTGGAAACACGGCGAGTATTAAAAAAACTGGCTTTAGCCCACCGGCATCTGGCAGAACTTAAAGGAGTAGTACGCTCTATTCCCAACGAAACCATTTTGATCAGCACCCTGACGCTTCAGGAAGCCAAAGACAGCTCAGAGGTGGAGAATATTGTCACAACTCATGATGAACTGTTTAAAAACAACCTGACAGTGCTACCCTACAGCCCGGCAACCAAAGAAGTTAAAAGCTACTCCAGGGCACTGAGCCGTGGCTTCGATACCGTCAGAAAAACAGGAATGCTTCGCTTTCAGGATATTCTCGATATTCAGCAAACACTGGAAGAAAACCGGGCAGGCTTACGCAAATTGCCCGGTACCGAGCTAAAAAACACCTCCACGGGTGAAGTTATTTATACCCCTCCTCAAAACCCGGAAAGGGTTGAGTCACTTATGACAAACCTGGTGGCTTATCTCAATGATCATGGGCTTTCAGACAATGATCCGTTGGTGAAAATGGCGGTTATTCACTTCCAGTTTGAAAGTATTCACCCATTTTACGATGGGAATGGCCGAACAGGTCGAATCATCAATATACTTTATCTGGTCACTCAGCAGTTGCTGGACCTGCCAGTGCTCTATTTAAGCCGTTATATTATTCGAAACAAGGCTCAGTACTACTCACGGTTACAGGCAGTGAGAGACCTTCAGGATTGGGAAGGCTGGTTACTGTTCATGCTTGAAGCCGTATCAGAAACGTCAAAAGAGACCACAACCCTGATTGATGAAATAAAAACCCGGATGCAGGCTGTAAAGCATAGAATGCGTGAAGAACTACCTAAAATTTACAGTCAGGATCTGCTCAATCATTTGTTCTGCCATCCTTACACGAAAATCGAGTTTATTGAAAAAGAGCTGAATGTTAGCCGACTGACCGCCACCAAATACCTGAATCAGCTGTGCAGCAAGGGCTTTTTGCTTAAGCAGAAAATGGGGCGAAGCAATTATTATATTAACGAGCCTCTGGTTGACTTGTTCCTGAATATTGGTCAGTGATCATTATCGATTTGGGAAAGTCAGCTATAGAGACAAGCTCTCAGATCGGTTGCCGAAGGTTACTTTTCTGCATCGTGCTTTTCAAAATCCTTGTTTGTTACAATAGCTGATCAGAAAAGGTATTACGGATTCCTGAATGAGCCAGCTGTTACATCAATTACTCTTTGATCAGGCTGAAAAAGCACCTCTGCATGAGGCTCTGGGGGTGAAATCTCAGTGGTATGATTATGCTTCGGTTGCCTTGCACGTAAAAAGTGTAGCCTCAGGCTTGCAGAGACTGGGACTATCCAGACATGAGAGGGTGGCTGTTTATCTGCCAAAAACCGCTGAGGCTGTTTTCAGTTATTTTGGAGCAACGGCAGCCGGTGGGGTCATGGTTCCGGTCAATCCTGTGTTAAAAGCGCCTCAGGTGCGGCATATTCTGACGGATTGTAAAGCCAGAGTTCTGATCACGAATAAGGCTCGCTTCAGGCAGATGGAGGCCAGCCTGACTGATTGCCACGATCTGAGTCATGTCATTCTGGTGGATGGGTTCTCTGAGGAAGAAAGTCGTGTTCGGGTTATTGCCTGGCCAGACTTCCTGAAGGAAGAGGGCACGTGGTCTCAACCGCTCACTATTGATATGGATATGGCGGCCATTCTCTACACCTCCGGAAGTACCGGTAAGCCCAAGGGGGTCGTGCTTTCTCATCGTAATATGGTGGCCGGGGCGTATAGTGTCTCTGAATATCTCGGGAATACCGATCAGGATCGACTTTTATGTGTACTGCCATTTAGTTTTGACTATGGTTTCAGCCAATTAACCACTGCCTTTGCCTCCGGTGCCAGCTGCTACCTGCTGGAGTATCTGCTGCCCGGAGATATCATCAAACAGGTGGCTCAGCAGAAGATTACCGGCCTGGCTCTGGTGCCTCCTCTTTGGGTGCAGCTTTCTGAAATGAGCTGGCCTGAAGAAGCGGCAGTGAGTCTGAGGTATTTCACGAATTCGGGTGGGGCTATGCCATCGTCAATACTGGATGCGCTTAGAAATAAAATGCCACAGGCTTCACCTTATTTAATGTATGGCTTGACGGAAGCTTTTCGATCGAGCTATTTGCCACCTGAAGACGTGGATCATCGTCCAGGTTCTATGGGCAGGGCTATTCCCAATGCTGAATTACTGGTCATCAATGAGAGTGGGCTACCCTGTAAACCCCATGAGCCGGGTGAGCTGGTTCACCGGGGAAGTCTGGTGGCGCTCGGTTATTGGAATGACCCTGAACGAACCAGAGAGCGTTTCAAACCTGTACCTTTGTCTATTCAGGAAATCCCAACCCCTGAGCTGGCTGTCTGGTCGGGTGATATTGTCACCCGGGATGAAGACGGTTATTTGCATTTTGTTGGCCGCAAGGATGACATGATCAAGACGTCGGGCTACCGGGTGAGTCCCAGTGAGCTTGAGGAGCTAATGTACACATCCGGGATGGTGGCTGAAGCAGCGGCTATTGGTGTTTCCCATCACCGGCTGGGTCAGGCTATCGTGCTAGTCGTGGTATCTGCGACAGATGGGCCTGTTGAAGAGAAAGCGGTTATCAAACATTTCCAAAAACACGTGCCAACCTACATGGTGCCTTTGCGGGTGATTACTCAAAGTGCTTTAGCCAGAAATCCAAACGGCAAAATTGACCGAAAAACCTTAGCTGCAGAGTACGAAAATCTGTTTGTATCCGGAGAAAATAAATGAGCAAGCAGCACGATCGTCTGCAGAGAATTTCAGTTAAGAATAATCGTCTTCAGGTCGCAGGTCGTCCTGCTGATCAGCTGGTTGCCATGGCGGGCGGAACACCTTGTTACATATACGACAGAAAGTCTCTCACTGAGCGTGTTCGGTCTCTGCGTACGGTGATGCCTTCTGACTTAAAGATGCATTATGCGATCAAAGCCAACCCAATGCCCGCCGTTGTTCATCATATGGCAGGTCTGGTGGATGGCCTGGATGTGGCCTCCCAGAGGGAGATGATGGTTGCTATCGGTTCGGGTGTTGATCCTGAATCGATTAGCTTTGCCGGGCCAGCAAAAAAAGTAGAAGAACTCAGGGCGGCTGTCGCTGCGAGCATAGTGATTAATGTCGAATCCAGCCTGGAACTGGAAAGGCTTTATCAGCTTTCCTCTGAACTGCAGTTGAAGCCCAAAGTAGCTTTTCGCGTCAATCCAGACTTTGAGCTTAAGTCGTCTGGCATGAAAATGGCTGGCGGCCCAAAGCAGTTTGGTATTGATGCTGAATTAATGCCTGAAATGTTATCTGAGCTGGATACCGGAAAAGTGGACTTCTATGGTTTTCATATTTTTTCCGGATCACAGAATCTGAATGCAGATGCGTTGATTGATGCTCATGGGAAAACATTTGAGCTGGCTGCACGACTCTGTGAGTTGGCTCCTGTCCCGGTTCGGCATATCAACATTGGTGGTGGTCTGGGGATTCCTTATTTTCCGGGTGAGCAGGCACTGGAAATTATCCCCATTGCTGAACATCTTCAAAAGCTGATGGAGGCTCGTACGGGCCGATTAAAAAATGCTGAGCTGGTTATGGAGTTAGGTCGATACCTGGTCGCAGAAGCGGGTTACTACTTCTGCCAGGTTACGGATAAAAAAGCATCCAGAGGTCAGACTTTCCTGATGACCGATGGCGGGCTGCATCATCACCTGTCAAACTCGGGAAATTTTGGGCAGGTTATCCGTAAAAACTACCCTGTTCTGATTGCTAATCGCATCGCATCGGAAGAGAAAGAAACCGTTGAGATCGTTGGACCATTATGCACCCCCCTGGATATTGTTGGGGCCAAGCTGGAGTTGCCTGTGGCAGATGTGGGTGATCTGGTTGTTGTGTTTCAGTCGGGTGCTTACGGAGCTACGGCCAGTCCGCAGAAGTTCCTGAGTCATCCTGAAGTGAAAGAGCTTCTGGTTTGAGACAGGTCAGTCGGTATCGACAGGTTTGCGAAGGTAATGGCTATGGTCTACACATTTTGTACGCATTATTGTACGAATCTTTACATACGAATAAAACGGGTGAGAGAGTATGGAAACTGTTCAGGTGAAAGTATCTGACTTTCGAGAAAACTTGCAGGTCTGGCTTGCACGGGTCAGCAATGGAGAAAGCTTGGCCCTATCCAGACATGGTAAAATTATCGCACGTATTATCCCTGAGCCAGATGGGGAGAGTGAGGCCAGAAACAGGCTAAACAAAATGGCTTCTCAATGCCAGATAGGAGATGTTATTTCATCGCTCGGCGAAAGCTGGGATGCCGAGAAGTGATCATCCTGGATACGCATGTGCTGATATTTGATGCTATCGCCCCAGACAAATTGTCAGCTAAAGCGCACAAAACTCTCGAAGCAGGAAGAGAGAAAGGCGAACTCGAACTCGCATGCTGTGATATTTCTATGTGGGAAATTTCTATGCTGTTAGCAAAAAAGCGTTTGACCCTTAGTGTGGATATTAGTAGCTTTCTTAAAGATGTTATTAGTGCTAACAGGCTTACTGTACTTCCTATATCACCAGAGATTGCAAAACTCTCTATCAGCTCTTGTTTTAGCCATAAGGATCCTGCTGATCGTTTCATTGGTGCCACCGCGATCTACTACCAGGCATATTTGGTAACATGTGATAGTAAACTTACTGCGGTAAGAGAATTGAAGACATTGTGGTGATTGCCAGCCAGTTATGTTGGCCTATCTGTAAAGCAATGAGTGTCAGGGCATTACAGGCCGATGAGCGGTGGCTCGCGGGAAAACGATTGTTGCTGTCTCGTTTGAAATTTTTTTCTCAGCAGAAGCAGTACAGAGGCAGTATTTCGGCAGACAAAGTGAATGCCAGTTACTCAGGTTTAGTGGTGTTGGCGACACCCTGTAGTGCTGTTTTTGTTGCTCAGGGCGAACGTTATGGGACATAACAGCTTGGCTGTTGGCCACAACATATAGCCTTTTTATTTCGTAGTTTATAAACTACAATTTATTATATGATCACCATTAGAGAAACTGAAACCTATCGTAATTGGGAGCGCAAGTTAAAGGATGCCCGGGCAAAAGCCACCATAGCAGCTCGAATATTTCGCTTGGCTAACGGCCTTCCTGGTGATGTTTCCCCAGTTGGTCAGGGGGTCAGCGAGCTGAGAGTTCATTATGGCCCCGGATACCGAGTGTACTTCCGCCAACAAGGAGGCGAGATCATTCTTCTGCTGTGTGGAGGGAACAAGAGCACGCAGAGCAAAGATATAGAACTTGCAAAACAGCTGGCAAAACAATGGAGGAAAAAATGATGACTGAACCCGTATACGATTACGATCCCGCAGAAGCACTGTACAGCCCGGAAGCCAGAGAGGTGTTTATTACTGATGCTTTTGAGACTGGTGACGCTTCTTATATTGCCAAGGCTCTGGGGGTTGTTGCCCGGGCTGAGGGTATGAGCAACGTTGCCAGACAAACCGGCCTTTCCCGTGAGCAACTGTATCGCTCATTTAGCGAAGACGGAAACCCAACATTAAAAACCATCCTGAGCGTTATGCAGGCTCTGGGTTTTGGCATCACTCCAAAATCTCAAAAAGCCTGACACATTGGGCTGATTTCGGGACAAAAAACGACTCAGGAAGCTCGGTTAATATAGCTCAACAAGCTACCAACTGTTTCGAAGATGGTCGCATCAATATCATCATCGGCTATGTTGATGCCAAAAGACTCTTCCATAGCGGTAATCACCCCCACTACGGCCATGGAGTCAAACTCAGGAAGAGCACCCAGAAGTTGGGTCTCTTCGTCAAAGGTCTGGGTCTCGACCTCCAGCACTTCCGCCAGTATCGTTTTGAGTTCGTCAATGTGTGCCATTTATGTTTCCTGGTACTGCCGATCTGGAGTCCGGCCCTTGAACAGACTGTGCAAATAAATCAGAGGGGCAACTCTATAGAGTTTCAGGGTTAGTATCAAGCTGGTGGTGTTGGTGTGTTTGCTGCGTTCTGCTCAGTTCATCAAGGACAGCAAATAGCGCCCATAACCACTCTTCAGGAGACCTGTTGCCAGTTCTTGAAACTCTAAGTCATTAATCCAGCCATTCCTCCAGGCAATTTCTTCCAGAGCCGCAATTTTCAAGCCCTGACGTTTCTCTATTGTTTGTACGAAGTGGCTGGCTTCAAGAAGTGCATCGTGAGTACCTGTATCCAGCCAGGCCATGCCTCTGCCCATCACTTCAACCTTAAGTTTTCGCAGCTCAAGGTAGATCTGATTGACGGTCGTTATCTCCAGCTCACCCCTTTCGGATGGTCGAACCTCTTTGGCAATATCAATGACTTGGTTATCGTAAAAATACAGCCCTGTTACAGCGTGGCGTGACTTGGGTGCAGTGGGCTTTTCCTGGATTGATATTGCTGTTCCATCATCGTCAAATTCAACGACACCATAGCGTTTGGGGTCTTGAACAGGGTAGGCAAAAACGGTGGCGCAGTCATTGCTTCGAAGAACCGCCTGCTGCATCATGCTGGCTAGCTTGTCGCCGAAAAACAGATTGTCTCCCAGAACCAGTGCGCAAGGATCATTGCCAAGAAATCTCGAGCCAATGATAAAAGCTTGTGCCAGTCCATCTGGGGAAGGTTGCACCTCGTAATGGATAGAGCATCCCCACTGTCGGCCGCTTCCAAGAAGACGCTGGAATTGCTTTTGATCCTCAGGTGTCGTTATGACAAGAATCTCTCTGATGCCCGCCAGCATGAGTGTGCTGAGTGGGTAATAGATCATTGGTTTGTCATACACAGGGGTTAACTGTTTGGATACAGCTTGAGTGACTGGATAGAGTCGTTTGCCAGACCCACCGGCAAGAATAATCCCTTTCATAGTACTATTTGCTCTCTATACTCAGGCGCTGTCTCTGGTAGTTGCCGGACTGGACGGCTTGGCACCAGGGGTGATTCTCGAGATACCAGAGTGTTGTGTTTTTGATGCCTGACTCAAAGGTCACTTCCGGGACCCACCCCAGTTCTCTGGCAATATTGCCGACATCAATAGCGTAGCGAACTTCTGTTTCACCCAAACCACCATAAACCTCGTCAGTAGAAATATGGTTAAACCTGAACCTCTGTCTGGATTCTATCGATAATCCGAGCCAATTTTTTCTGGTTGACTTCAGTAGAGAGAATGCACCTACTATGTTGTTTTGAATAAAGTCGGCAGAGTCATCGATAGAGCAGTCAACGTGAGTTTCAGCAGCCAAATGCATAATAGCATCGGGTTGATAGTGAGCCAGTAATTCTTCAATGGCTTGAGCGTGGCAAATATCAACCTTTTGAAAGTGATGGCGGAGGTGATCCATTGTTTCGGTCAAAGGGTCAAGGGTAACAGCATAGGCAAGTTTATCTACGTTGATGACATGGTGATCTGTCTGGCTGATGATATATCTCACCAGTGCCTCACCCATGAAACCGGCACCTCCGGTGATCACGATGTTCATTTGCCTGAAGCCTTATCCTCAGAGGGGTATGATTTGTATTTTGCTCCAATCACCAAACCGACTGGCAGCCAGAAAATCAGCCAGACTTCATCTGGAATGATGATAAGGCGTGATACTTCTGTCAACATGCAACTCATTCCATAAACAAGAAGGAAGAAACTGACTTTTACAAGCCTGTTTTGCCAATGTTTCTTGATAAGTATGATGGTTGAGCCAACGATTCCAGCAAACAAGGAAAAACCCGTAAGTCCGTAATTCACTATGGATTGGAGGTAGTAATTATGAGCGTAGAGAAAGTAAGTTCCTTTCCAGGGAATGGTCATCTTATAATCCACGCCACGACCGAGCCATACACTTTCCGAGATGTGCTTCAGGCTGGCTAGCCAGATTGGCACTCGGCCATTCAGAGTGGAGTCATTGTTAATATCGAAAAATGTATCCTGAAAAAGATACATACCGATGATGGCTATTAAGATACCCAGCATCAGAAAAAATTTGGTTTGTTTGCTCCTGATGATCAAACATGCCGAAAGCAAGGCTATGGCTGTTGCCAGCTGTGGTCCTCGAGAGCCTGTCATGAGTACATATAGAAGTAGGGTGCATACACCCAGTGCGGACAGAATCAATTGCCATGGCTTTAGCAGAGTTGTACAGGTCCAGCTAAAAAGCAATGTTGCGATCGCGCCAAAATAAATACCTGAGGGAATGGGGTTGTTAAAATCTCCCAGCCCGGCAATACCCATGCTGAATATTCTGTATGATCGATATTGGAAACTATGACCCTGTATCAGATATTGATTGGTCAGTGCCACAGCGGCACCTAATACGGCAATTGCGGCAGATGCAAGCAATGCTTTTTCAAGCAAGTGCCCTTTTTGAGAGAGCCTGACGATTGCATAAAGGTACATAGATATATATAGACATTTTTTCAATACATCAATCCAGGGCTTTTGGGAGCTACCCCACCACCAAGAAGCAATAGCCAGAAGCAGAAAGCCAGCGATGCACATTTCTTGCCTGTCTGGTCGCCAGTCTTTCCATCGGTTGAAGTTGAGGAGGAAACAAATTAGGGCTGGAAACAGAAGCCAAGTGTAGGTTTGGCTGACATCCGCCCCTCGACCAAGCCAGTGAATGCCCGATATCTGGACAGCCAGCCCGAGTGGGAGTATGAACTTTACTAGGTTATTGTCAATTCGTGAAACGGTCATTAGAAGGTGTTAATACTCAAACAAGCGCGAAAGTATAGTATCGGGTGACAGGTAAAAAAATGTAAGCTTCGAACATGAATGCAGGGTCCAAGTTTATCCAGAAGTTTTAGAGGTACTTTTGTACATAGTCATTCTATGGAAGGTAAGACAATATGATACAATGATGATACATCGAATTTTAAGTTAACCAGAAAATGCCTTCAGTATCTGTCATCATTGCCTCCTTTAATCATGCTCAATACGTAGCTCGATCCATTGAGAGTGTTGTTCGGCAGACCTTCCAAGATTATGAACTGATCGTGATTGATGATGGCTCGACGGATGAAAGTGTCAAAATTATCCAGACTTTACAAGATAAGCATGATTTTCAGTTTATTGTACAAGAAAACATGGGACTGGCAAAAACTCTCAACAGGGCCCTGGTCCTGACATCAGGTGAGTTTATCATTCCCTTTGGGTCGGACGATATCATGATGCTGGATAGAGTCGAAAAACAAGTATCCTATATGAAACAGAATCCTCACCTGGCTATCAGTGGAGGAAATATATTATGCATAGATGGACAGGGGCAGCTCCACAGAGCCCAAAAAATATATCCAGAGCGAGTGTTGGAATTTGACGATATTTACAGGAATCGCAAGAAAGGAGTACCTGCGCCTACCCTTATGCTTCGCAAGGATGTATTGCTTGAAGCGGGAGGCTTTGATCCTGAGATTCGTCTAGAAGACCTTTACATTGAATTCAAGATTACCTCAATGGGCTATCAGATAGGTGTGCTTAATGATGTGCTTGCCTATTATCGTATTCACGACACCAATACTTATAAGAATCTGGAGTTGATGTTGAATGCAGTGCTGGCTACCTACAAGTGCTTTTCAGATCACCCCAAATATGAGCAGATGAGGCTGCGAACTTTGCACAGTTATTTGTTGATGGCAGTAAAGTCAGATAAGCCGTTGGCCAAAAAGATTCTTTCAATGATTCCTCTCAATGCCTATCGAGCCAAGACATTGAGGGGGATTTTTAAACTTCTGTTTGCAAAATAACCTATCAGTCAGGCTACCCGGCCCAGAGGTACCTACGGTGAGTAACAAGAAGCAGATTTTACAGCTTCAGAACAGTTTTAATGTCATGTCATCGGACTTGGCAGAACAAATCATCAAGGCACTGCCAGCTGATCAATATGAAATTACAACAGCCTTTCTAAAAGGAAAGCCAGAAGCAGGGCAGCCTGTCAGTGCTGCCGGTAAATCTGTCTATTTTGATTTTAGTAGCAAGCAGCTAAAAGGAATTCGACGCTGGTTTGCTATACGACAAGTATTACGATTTTGTCGGGATCATCATTTTGATGGCATCATTTGCCATCGCTTCAAACCGACTCACATCATGCTCAATCTGGCCAGGAAGCTGAACACAAAAGCTTTTATCAGTATCGCCCATGGTTTTGGTGATTATGACCGCTCTTATCGGCAAAAGCTGGTTAACAGGCTGGCTGATGACCGCTGGTGCTTTGTAGGGGTATCCAGGCCTGTTCAGGACTATCTTATGAGCACTATAAATCGCTTAAATGAGAATAATACGGCAGCGATCAGCAATGCTATTGACATTGAGCAGGCCGTTTCTATTCAGCTAAGCCAGGAGCAGGCGAGGCAGGAACTGGGACTGCCTGATGATCGCTTTATTTTTGGCACAATAGGTCGATTGGTCGAGATCAAAGGTCATGCTGTAATGATTGATGCTCTGGCTCAGGTTAACAGGAAATACCCGACAGCAGCAGTAGCCATCATTGGTTACGGTGAAGAAGAGCAAAACCTCAGGCAAAAGATCAGTGACCTTGGTTTGCAAAACAGTGTTTTTCTGCTGGGAAAAAGAGCAGAGGCTATTAAATATGTTAAGGCGTTTGATGTCTTTACTCTGCCTTCCTTCACCGAAGGTCTGCCCCTTGCGTTACTGGAAGGCATGTCAGGAGCATTACCTGTCATTGGGTCAGATATAGATACCATAAAGCCTTACATAGAAGGGCTGGGCCAGGTTTGTAAAGCGGGTGATTCAGAGAGTTTGGCTCAGGCCATGGAGTATTATCTTTCACTGCCAGCTGCTGCAAGGGCAGAGGAAGGTCGCCATCTCTATGAGGTGCTTTGCACAAGACATAATATTAATGATTTTCGAGAGTCCTATCGCAATCTGATGGATGAGATGCTGACCAGAACAGCTTAGCTATACACAATAAAAAAACTGGATACATTGAAATATGAAATCATTATTCAGAAGCCCTGAAACTTTTGGGTATTGTTGCAGTGCTGGTTGCATTAGCTGCAAGTATGTATCTATGCACTAGCTGGCTCTGTGCACCCGTTTGGCCCTTCAGGTTCCATTGCATCTCTGCCCCCTGTCACCGGCGATGCAGTGAAACTGACCGGTGCATTCTCATACACCCTGAATGACTCAGAGCAAAAAAATAAAATAATGGCCATAGAGATGAACCATTACTTGCGAAGACCTCTCCGATTCAAAACGTGGCTAAGAAAGCGTCTGCAAAAAGCTCTGATCAAACGTGATCAGCCAGATTTTTTTGAAGATGAGTTTTTCCGAAAGGCGGTCAGATCCAATGAGTTATTTTTCTATTAACGCTTTGATGATCTTCTCCAGCTGAATAGCATTGCCCTCAATGCTTTTCTAGAATAGCTGGATTTAAAGAAAGTAGAAGGCGATTGCCTGACTGCCTGGCAATAGTACTCCAAGGCGTGTTGGTATTCACCGGCAACATACAGAGATCTGAAAATAGAGAGCAGTCGTCTGGTTTCATACTTTGACTTCAGTGACATAAACTTGCAAGGAAGTCTCGTCGGGCTGAAGACCTCATCGATGAGGTCCAAACCAACAGATAGATCAAGCTTCACGTTGTTTCTCATGCTGTCATCGTGTTTATGTATTTTGGCGACAGGCTTGTTGAGTGTGATGCATTGATAGTTAGCCAGCACATAAGCAAACATGGGGATGTCTTCAACGCATCTAAAGTGAACAGGATACTGATACCCGTCAAAGATCTCCCTGTGCATGGCCGTTGCACCGTTGGCAATAGGCAGTTCATCCTTCAAAAGATACATTTTGAATAGGGCTGTATTATCGTTGGGAACTTTCGGTCTGGGCCGGAAGCGTTCCCTGCCATCAGGTTCCACAGAAATATGAGCGCCAATCACCATACTTACCTCAGGGTATGAATGAATGGCTTGACTCAGACTCCCAAGAGAATGTTCGACCAACTCATCATCGGCATCAAGAAACATTAAATACTGACCAGAAGTCTCCAAAACGCCGCGGTTTCTGGTAGCAGCTAAACCTTTATTAGGTTGAGTAATGGCCCGAAAAGTGCCTGGGTATTGTGCTGTCAACTCGCTGATGACCACTTCCGTATCATCTTGTGAGCCATCATTAATAACCAGCAGCTCATAATCCTTGCATTTCTGTGCTAAGACTGACTTTACAGAGCGTTTTAGAGTATGGGCGTAGTTATAGCAGGGGATGACAATACTGAATAAAGGGGCAGTCATAATGAAGAAGGATCAACAATATCTTTGCTGAGTTGGTTGATAACAGGTGTAAAGAAGGGACTGGCTTGAGGTTCATCTCTCCAGTTCCGGGCGAAACGTGCAAGATCCTTAGGGTATTGCCTTAGATAGGTAGACGAACACGGGTAGCTGGCCAAAGAGTCCAGATCTATCAACAAAGGCCGGTGGTTCTGAATAATGAAATTCTGTCCTTTCAAATCTCCATGAATAATCAGAGATCGCTTCAAGGTGTAAAGGATGTCATCTATTTCCTTAGCAACGACGGGCCACTCGGGCTGAGGCTCAGCGCCTTCAGCAAAATATTTCATAGCATGAATACTTACGACATATTCATGAATAACGAAGCTGGTCTGTTTCAAAGGCCCCCAGCGCTTCTCCAGCAAGGCAACGGGTCGTGCTGTCGGGACACCAATGCTTTCCAGCAGCTGGGCTGCATACCAGGTGACCGCAGCTCTTGAGGGAATCAGGCTACGAGTCAGACTGTAGAGAAAGCCTCTGGAATTGTACCTTTTGATGAAATACTGTTTTTTACCGGATGTCGCAACAGCAACGGTCGTGGCTTTTCCTGTCTTGATGATATGTCCCTGTCTGATAAAGGCGTCGGGCTCAGTAAGAAGGTTTGAAAGCTCCGGGCATTCATCTCTCTGATCGGTAATAGCCAATTGAAACCAGGACTTCTGATAACTAAATCCTGTCCTGGGTTTCAGACATTCTTGTAGCTTTAATTCTTTCTGCTTGCGGATGCGCTGTACTTCGTTCAATAGCTCTGGCGGAGCGTTGTGCGCCTCAAGAAGGCGATCAAACTTGGGTGGTAGTTGTGCAAAATGTTCAGGGCGTTCATTAGCCAACAGAGCCTGATAAATAAATTCAGACTTTTGAGAATCAGAACTCAGTGTATGCCACTTCTGAAGGAATGGGTCAGGCATATTACTCCCTTCCTTCGAAAAAGTTCAGGATTTTTCGGATTCGAACCTTGTCGCTCGCTTTGAGTCGGCCTCCACAATAGAGTTGATAAAACTTTAGCCGTTGAGTGCGTGAAAGATGCTGCTTGCCCATCTTATCAAGGCAGGCCAGATCTTTGGTAATCCCTCGCTCCAGGAAAAAGGGAAGAACCTTCTGGCCAGCAGGACAATCAATGAAACAGATTTCAGGATTTTCATTCTGTGAAACCAGAATATTTCGCCACTTGAGATCAGTGTGGATGAAGCTCTGGTTATGCATGGTTCTGACCGCTGGAGCTAACTGCTCAATAACTTTGGCCATCCAGGTCCGATCTTTCAGCCAATGAATACTGTCTCTGACCATCTGGCGAAGATCCAGAGTATTGGGTGCCTCTTCGGTCACCAGTGCGCCGCGCGTCATAATGCCCCATTGAATTTCCTGCCCATAGGCGACCACTTTGGCGGCAGGAATACCGTGTTCACGGAAAAACAGCATGCTTTCCCATTCCCCCCGGATACGGCTTCTGCCAATGTACCGGCGAAGATTTTTCCCGCCTCCGGTATACCGTTTCAGGTAGTAGCCTTTACCACCAATTTCGGTACGGCACATGGAACTGATGATATCCCGGGTAATTTCAACACCTGTCATGGCAAAAGTGCTTTCGAGCGTAGAGACAGCATTGCCAACCGGCGTGTCATTATAGGATTCCGTCAGTGTCCAGCTGGACGACATCAAAAAAGGAATGTGCATATTGTAAGTGGCCCATAAGTGGGCGGAATCTTCATGAATTCAAAGCTTGGATATTTCGGTTACAGAGGGTATTTCAGACGGTCTTTCACATCAGGAATCGTAGTGATAACGACAGGAAATAATACCGGGAAACATGCCTATTGCTTGAGAGAGTTGGCTGATAGCAGCTTTAGTGAAAACCCCTTCTTTCAAGAAAGCAGAGCATTCACTTTCAAGAATTAATGTTGTCTGTGCAAATTTATCTGCTTCAGATTCCTGTCTGATATATTGTTGATCTTTAGAATCATTTTCTAAGAATGTAATTCTTTTACCATGTAGCAAAACTTCTTCACCGTCCCTTTGACTGCATTTGTCAGGTGGCGGTTACCCGCTGTGTCAGGATAGATGTCGCCTCTTTTGATTCATGACTCTCAATAATTGAGAGCATACAAAAAGAGGCTGTTATGACTCGCTACTCCAAAGAAATGAAAGAGTCCATTATCCAGAAGATGA
>NZ_JAGRPU010000015.1 GCF_024606225.1 Endozoicomonas sp. ISHI1
CTGGCGCAACGACCAGCAACAGCCTGACCGATACCATTCAGATTCAGAGTGCGGATGGCACAACGCATGATGTTGTTATCACCATTAACGGCTCTAACGATGGCCCGGTACTAAACGCCATTTCCGCCGCTTCTGCAACAGAAGGTGCCAGCCAGTTGACCACGGGAAGTATTACTTCCGCCGATGTCGATAAGGGCGACACTGCAACTTACTCCACCACGGCGACAATTGCAGGGTTCGCATTGAATGCCGATGGCACTTACTCTTTCGACCCGGCCGATCCGGCTTACGATGGCTTGGCTCTGGGCGATACGCAAAGAATCGTGATCCCGGTCACGGTGACTGACGGTAGTGGCGCTTCTGACACTAAAGCTTTGGTGGTGGCGGTTAGCGGTACCAACGACGCACCCGTGCTTGATCAGATACAGGCGCAAAGCGCGACGGAAGATGGCAGCCAACTTAGCGGGCGGGTCACTTCACAAGATCCGGATAACCATGCATCCGTCACTTATTCAATCGCTACTCCTGTGGATGGCTTCACACTCAACAGGGATGGTCAATATACTTTTGATCCGAGCCATGCCACTTACCAGTCCATTGCGGCCGGTCAGGATAAAACAGTGACTATCCCCATTACGGTTACTGATCAACATGGAGCCACAGACACGCAAAATCTGGTCATTACTCTTCAGGGTCAATCGGATGTTGCAGTGATTGCCGGAGCAGACTCCGGAAGCGTCACTGAGGATTCTTCATTACAAGTCACTGGTACCCTGAGTATCAGCGATAAAGATGCAGGGCAGGATCACTTCCGGGCAGGTAACTTCACAGCAACCCATGGCAACTTACACCTTAATGCTAATGGTCACTGGACTTACAACCTGGATAACGCCCATGCCGACGTTCAGGCGCTGGGGGCTGGCGCAACGACCACCAACAGCGTGACCGATACGATCCGGATTCAGAGTGCGGATGGCACAACGCATAATATTGTTATCACCATTAACGGTTCTAACGATGGCCCGGTGCTGAACGCCATTTCCGCTGCCTCTGCAATAGAAGGTGCCAGCCAGCCGACCACAGGAAGCATTGGTTCTGGCGATGTCGATACCGGCGACACTGCAACCTACTCCACCACAGCGACAGTGGCAGGATTTACGTTGAATGCCGATGGCACTTACTCTTTCGACCCGGCCGATCCGGTCTACGATGGCCTGGCTCAGGGCGATACGCAAAGAATCGTGATCCCGGTCACGGTGACTGACGGTAGTGGTGCTACTGATACTAAAGCCTTGGTGATGGCGGTTAGCGGTACCAACGACGCACCCGTGCTTGATCAGATACAGGCACAAAGCGCGACAGAAAATGGCAGCCAACTTAGCGGGCAGGTCACTTCAAAAGACCCGGATAACCATGCATCCGTCGCTTATTCAATCACTACCCCGGTTGATGGATTCACGCTTAACAAGAATGGTCAATATACTTTTGATCCGGGCCATGCCGCGTACCAGTTCCTTGCGGCCGGTCAGGATAAAACGGTGACTATCCCCATTACGGTTACCGATCAACATGGTGCCACCGATACCCGGAATCTGGTTATTACTGTACACGGTCAACCTAATGCTGCGGTGATTTCCGGAGCAGACTCCGGTAGCGTCACCGAGGATGCTTCATTACAGGCCACTGGTATCCTGAGTATCACTGATAAGGATGCGGGGCAGGATCATTTCCAGTCGGGTAATTACAACGCGACCCATGGCTCCTTACACCTTAATGCTGATGGTCACTGGGCTTACAACCTGGATAACACCCATGCCGACGTTCAGGCACTGGGGGCTGGCGCAACGACCACCAACAGCCTGACCGATACAATCCGGATTCAGAGTGCGGATGGCACAACGCATAATATTGTTATCACCATTAACGGTTCTAACGATGGCCCGGTACTGAACGCCATTTCCACCGCCTCTGCAACAGAGGGAGCCAGCCAGCTGATCACTGGCAGCATTACCTCCACCGATGTCGATACGGGCGACACCGCAAGCTACACCACCACAACGAAAGTGGCAGGGTTTACGTTGAATGCCGATGGCACTTACTCTTTCGACCCGGCCGATCCGGCCTACGATGGCTTGGCTCATGGCGATACGCAAAGAATCGTGATCCCGGTCACGGTGACTGACGGTAGTGGCGCTTCTGATACCAAAGCCTTGATGATGGCGGTTAGTGGTACCAACGACGCACCAACAGTCTCTTCAACAGTCGTTTTGCCCGCAGGTACAGAAGATCAGTTGGTTACCCTACAGGCGTCAGACCTTCTGGCTCACGCGACTGATGTGGATCATCGTGCCCGACTTAGTATTCACAACCTGTCAGCAGACCATGGTCGGATTACTGATAACCGTAACGGCACATACACCTTCACCCCGACTACAAATTACAACGGCCCGGTGCAATTTAGCTATGAAGTGCAGGACGAGCATCAAGCCTCTGTTGCCCAAACGGCTTCTATGAATCTGGCGGCTGTTGATCATCTTTCGATTATATCCGGAAATACTGTTGCCACCGTTGCTGAAGGTGACATTGGTGATATCAATAATGTTAGAGGCATGCTCACTATTAGTGATGTTGATGTTGGTGATAATCCCGTTTTCCCGAATGTGTCGCCCACGGCAACGACCTATGGTCATTTCACCATGGTTAATGGCTTGTGGACCTATCTGCTTGACCAGAGCAAGGTGCAGGATCTAAACCCGTCTGCTGCGGATGCCAGCAAGCGCCAGGTCACAGACTCTTATACATTTACGGCCAGTGATGGCAATGCTCAAACCGTTAATATCACCATCACGGGTACTAATGATGCGCCCACGATTGCGACGGTTGCTCTAAGTGGTACTGAAGACATACCTTATACCTTCAGTGCCGGTGACTTTGGCTTTCAGGATGTGGACGCAGGTGCAGTTTTGGACCATCTCACCATCACCCGGCTGCCTGACGCCAATGAGGGCAAACTCCAGTTAAATGGTGCAGATGTCACTGCCGGACAGAATATAGTGACCGGTGATATCCCCAACTTAGTATTCACCCCGGTCGCCAATTTTCACGGCGATGTGCATTTTGCTTATACCGTTAACGATGGTACGGCAGATTCAGCCGTTGCTACCGGCAACATCAGTGTTTCGAGTATTGTTGATGCCGCTGACATTTCGACAAGTGCCCCACCTGCAGGAGATGAAGATAAGGCCATCGCACTAAACCTGATTGTTGCATCACACGGTGATACCCCGGAAAGCATTACCCTCAAAGGTTTTTTAGCAGGTACTCAGTTTTCATCAGGTCATAGCGATGGTTCCGGTGGGTGGGTGGTAAATGCGGGCGATGTCTCATCATTGACTTTAACACCTCCGGTGAATTATCAGGGCTCCATGCCGTTATACGTCAGTGCAACGACAAGTGATGGCAGCCAATCTGTTACCTCTCCTCCCCAAGCTGTTTCGGTCACGGCCAACCCGGTAACCGATGCAGCGTCAGTTGATTTAAATTTTACCGCTGAGCAAAAAGTTATGACCTTTGGCAATGCGGGAACCGGGGGGGTTTTGAACCAGGGTCAGCTTGATACACCAGATCATATTACAAAGTTGGCCGTTGAGTTTGACGTTATCGGTAGTCAGCAAGTTGCCACAAGTGCTCATCATGGGGCTACGTTTCTAAGTTATGCCGTCCCCGCAGATCCAAATGAGTTTTTTGTCTGGAGACCAGATAACCTGACCCTTGGAATAGGCCACCATGAGTACGCTACCGGCATCGATACAACTGACGGAAATAGCCATCGCTACTCAATATTATGGGACTCAGTGACTGGTCACCTGGATCTTCTTGTCGATGGCCAAAGCGCGTATAGTCATGACAACGTCGCAACAGGGTATCAGATCCCGGGGCATGGCGTTTTTGCTCTTGCCCAGGATCAGGATCATTATGCAGAAGAGTCGGGGCCCGCTGCCACAGGGAACCATGGATTTAACCCTAATGATGCCTATCATGGTCAGATATTCAGCGCAGCGATGGCTGCTAATGTCGATGTTGACAAAACTCTGTTGGCTCATTCTCCCCTTGGCAAAGTTATATCAAAAAGTGCAGGCCTGGTTTTTGATATACAAGCAGATCAGGCTGGCACACCCGTCGATGTAACGGGTCACCATCAGTTGTCTCAGGCCGGAGCATTGACCGAACAGAAAGTATTAGTCGATACCAATATCGCTACTCCAAATAGCTCAGCACTATTGCATTTACAGCCAATGATAACACCACCTGCTGATCCGCAAGACCATATCAGTAAGATTGAACTCACAGGTTTTGATGTCGGAACGGTATTAAGTGATGGCCGTGGTCACACTCATACTGTTAGCCGAATGACAGAACATATCGATGTTCAAAACTGGACGACCACCAGCGTGACAGCACAGTTACCCGGTGGGAATGCACAAAATATGGATATCCGGCTAGTCGTAACAACCACCGGTGCAGGAGGTGATGCTGTGAGTGAACATTCTGCACCGCTGATAATGGACCCGACTCAGCCCTTGCCAGCCCCCCCGATTTCGAACCATGATCAGGCTCCAGACATTAGAAGCTCTGACGTTACCGACCAACTTGATATACGGGCACATGAAGGTAGCCTTTCCGATAAAGAACCTCAAATCAATCTGGAGTCACTGCGTGATCAAAATCAACCCCATGCTCTGGCCTCAGGTGATATCGACAGAGCTCAGCTTGTAAATGCCGGGTTCGTCCTTAGCGGAGCTTCCGAAAATGAAGCCGGGGGCTCCTTACTGCGTCAGGTTGAGCAACATCTCAATGAAAAACAAAGCAAGAAGAGTGATGAACAAAGCGTTTCGAATGAGATAAAAGGCGAATCATCACCGTCGACTGATGAAAAGCTTTTGGCAAGCAGAACTGCAGATACTGACCATGGTGATGCAACCATAGGAAGCTCAGGCTCGCACATAGATAGTTTGGTACCAAAGCCCACTGATGACTCCTTACCACTGATTTAACGGCACAACTGACAATCGTTGCAGACGTTGATCGCAGATAAGAACAGTTCCCACACTCAAACTTTGGAGAATAAATGGCAGATCAGAACAGCAATGTGGTCACTGATCGATGGGATACGGGATCTCCGGAGCCGACACACTTTGATGCCTTGCTCGACAGTTTGGTTATCGTGACCAAGTTATATGATAGACCAAGTACGGTGACTGCCTTGAGCGCTGGCTTGCCTTTGATTGAGAATAAGCTCACCCCCGCCCTGCTGCCACGGGCGGCAGAGCGGGCCAGTTTATCTGCGCGCTTATTAAATCGCGAACTCGATGCAATACTTCCCGAAGTCTTGCCTGCTATTTTGTTGCTTCATAATGGCAATGCCTGTGTGCTGACCAAGCTCGACATTACAGCGAATAAGGCCACAATTATTCGCCCGGAAGCTGGCTTTGGTATGTCTGAAATGGACCTTGATGATCTGCGTGTGTTGTACACCGGCTTCAGTTTTTTCATTAAACGTGATTACAAGTTTGATAAAGACCGTCGTCTGATGACCGGTGAAGCAGGCAAGCATTGGTTTTGGGACACCTTGCGATTGTCTTTCCCAATTTATCGTGATGTGCTCATTGCTTCTGTTGTTATTAATTTATTTGTACTCTCTACCCCCTTTTATGTCCGAAATATTTATGATCGGGTCGTCCCTAACTCAGCCTTTGATACCTTATGGGCATTTTCAATTGGGATAGCCATTATTTTTTCCTTCGATCTTTTGCTTAAATTGATCCGAACCTTTTTCCTGGATGTTGCGGGAAGGAAGTCGGACGTCATTCTTTCTTCCAGGATTTTTGCTCATGTTCAGGCTTTGAAATTAGAACACCGACCCAGATCAGTGGGTTCATTTGCTAAAAGGGTGAGCGAATTTGAGAGTATTCGAGATTTTATCACTTCTGCAACACTGACTACATTGGTTGATATACCTTTTGTAATTATTTTCCTGATCGCCATTTATATATTCAGTGGCTACCTCGCTATTGTTCCGGTGGTTTCAATTTTTATTATTTTAGTCATCACTCTGTTGATCCGCCGACCTGTTGATGAGGCTATCTCCCATAGCTATGGTGCATCCGCGCTAAAGAATGGTTTGCTGATTGAGACCCTTAATGGCCTGGAAACTGTTAAAAGTAACCGAATGGAGGGGTTAAATCAGCGAAAGTGGGAACAGAATGTTGGCGAAGCTTCATACTGGAGCAACCGTTCCCGGCTTTATTCAACGTTTGGTACAAGCACGTCTGGCTTTATCCAGCAAATGACGACAGTTGCCTTACTTATTGTGGGTGTCTATGAAATTGCGAACCATGACCTGACCATGGGCGGGTTGATTGCAGTAAGCATGTTAACAGGGCGTGTAATTTCTCCAATGACGCAGGTAGCAGGCTTAATCGCACGATGGGGACAAACCAAAGAAGCATACAACGGCATTGCCGGTATTATGGCAATGCCTGTCGAGCGCGAAGATGAAAAACAGTACCTTCAGTGTGACCTTACTGAGGGCCATTTTCAGCTTGAAAATGTTTCGTTAACGTTTCCTGAGCATACCGTTCCTGTGATCAAATCGGTGTCAATAAATATTCCCGCAGGAAGTCGATTGGCGGTAATCGGTCGTATTGGCTGTGGAAAAACCACTCTGCTCAGGCTTTTAATGGGACTTTATACGCCTACCGAAGGTGTCATTAAGCTTGATGGTATCGATATTCGTCAGCTTGATCCAAGTGACCTGCGCAAAATGACAGGCTGTGTTGAGCAGCAACCTACCCTATTCTCTGGAACGATTCGTGACAACATCGCCACGGGTACACCCTACGCTACCGACGCACAGATTCTTAAAGCCGCTGAGATGGCGGGCGTCGTCGAATTTACAGCAACTCACCCGGAGGGCTTGAACCGGGAGTGCGGTGAGCAAGGCAGAATGCTTTCCGGAGGACAACGACAGTGCGTGGCTCTCGCTCGCGCTTTGCTCCGAGATCCAAAAATTCTGATCTTTGACGAGCCAACCAGCGCACTTGATCAAGACTCGGAAAGGAAACTTATACAGCGCCTTAACCGGCTGGCACCTGATAAAACCATCATTGTTTTTACACAACGGCTTGCCATATTGAGTTTACTCGATTCCATCGCAGTTATGGATGATGGCGAGATACTGATGAAAGGCACGAAACAAGAAATTCTTGATCAGCTTGCGGGTGAGCCTCCCGGCCAGAAGAGAGCTGTATGAGTTTATCAAGGCTAAAAGGCAAATCATTCACTCAAGCCGATCTCGATTTTATTACGGACGCCTCCCAAGGCGAGTTAATGCGGACACCGTCTGCAGCCAGAGTGACGCTCTGGATATTGTTTGCCATGGTGTTGTTTTTGCTCCTTTGGGCCTATTTCGCCAACATCAATGAGATCGTTCGCGGCCAGGGTAAAGCGATCCCGATTAGCCGTACACAAGTCATTCAAAACCTCGAAGGCGGTACAATTAAAGCAATCCACGTGCGTGAAGGACAGTCTGTTATGCAGGGGGAGTTGCTCATGGAGCTTGATCCAACGGTAGCGAGTGGTTCATTGACACAATCGGTCGTGGAGACTTCATCGTTGCTTGCAGAAGAAACTCGCCTTGCGGCAGAAGTCGCAGGCACTCGCCCTGAATTCGCCCCTGAACAAGTTGCCACCCACAACACTTTTATCGACACGCAGTTAAAGCTTTATAAAGTGAGACAGGATGAGCTTCATATGCAGCTTGATAATATCTATCTGAAAACAAGTAAGGCTCGCCAGGAACTTGTCTCAGCTCAACAGCAGGCGGAAGACCAGCAGCGCCAGGTTGATTTGATCCGGCAGCAGCTCAAAATGAACGAGCCCTTACTTAAAATGGGTGCGGTGTCTGAGTCTGCTGTGATTGATATTAAACAACGACTCAGTCAAGCACAATCAGAGGTTAATAAAACAAACAATCAGATCCCAAAGCTGAAAGCAGAGATTCAGCGTCTCAAGAAAGAAGAAGGCAGTACTTTGTCAGGCTTCCGGGCAGAAGCTCAGGAACAGCTATCTGAAGTACGAACGCGTCTTGGTATTGCCCGTGGTAAAAAAACCGTCAATGAGGCAAGCGTTCAAAACACCGAACTGCATTCGCCGGTTGAT
Organism: Endozoicomonas sp. ISHI1; assembly: GCF_024606225.1. Taxonomy (GTDB): domain Bacteria; phylum Pseudomonadota; class Gammaproteobacteria; order Pseudomonadales; family Endozoicomonadaceae; genus Endozoicomonas_A. The sequence continues at coordinate 8,221 of NZ_JAGRPU010000015.1, forward strand.
GGGGTGATTCAAAAATTGTATGTCACAACGATTGGCGGTGTCGCAAAGCCAGGGGCTGAGCTTATTGATATTGTGCCAGTGGATGATGAGCTAATGGTTGAGGTCAAGGTAAAACCGAAAGATATTGGTTTTGTGCAGCACGGCCAGCATGCAAAAGTGAAAATTTCGGCGTTTGATTTTGCGGTTTATGGTGGTCTCGATGGCAGAGTACAGACCATTTCCGCTGACTCAATTACTGACCAGCATGGCAATAGTTATTACATAGTCAAAGTCAGAGTCGAAAAAGCATACTTTGGAGAGGGTAACAGCCACCTGAATATCATTCCTGGCATGCAAGCAACTGTCGACATTAGCGTAGCAGAACGCAGCGTATTGCAGTACATCATGAAGCCACTATTGAGAGCTTTACAGTGATGACCATCTAACGCAGTGGCGATTATATGTTTATATTCGGAGCTGATAACAATGAAGCCAACATTACGCACCACGCTTATCGTTCTTGGTATGTTCTGGTGGAACAACACTTGTGCACAAAGCCTGGAGCAAACGGTTAATGATGCCATACAGACCAATCCGGATATGGCTGCAACGTTACAGGCTTACTACGCATCGCAGGCTGAACTTGACATTGCCGAGGGCAGGTTCCTGCCAAGTATTGATTTGAGTGCTGATGGTGGGCGGGAAGATCTGGACCGGGCTAATGTTGGAGAAACCGATCAAACTCGCAAGCAGGCCAGACTGAAATTCTCACTCCCGCTGTTTCGTGGCTTTGCCAATACCAGTGAATACTCGCGCGCTGACTTCAACATGCGGGCTCATTATTATCAGACACTGGCACAGGCTGAATCACTCGCTTTACAGGTGGCGCAAGCCTATACCAATGTAATGAATGCTCAAGAGGTGCTGCGTTTGTCGCAAGAAAACCTGAAGCAACATCTCGAAACTTACGATATGGTGGCTGCACGCAAGCGACAGGGCATATCCGATAAATCCGACCTTACACAAATTAAAGGTCGCATTGCCAGAGTCAGAGCTAATTTACTTGCAGCCCACAACAACCTGTCCGATGCAGAAACCTTATACAAGCAGCTCACTGGTAACCAACCTGGCAACTTTATCCGTCCAGAGGTTAATCAGTCTTACTTACCTGAAAGCCATGATCGAGCCGTTGAATTAGCACTTCAGAATAATCAGCTGCTCATCGCCAGCAAACTTGATGTGAATGCTTCAGCAGCCAATGTCAAGGGGGTTCGTTCTGAAAACTATCCCAGCTTTGACTTAGTCGCAGATCGTAGTTGGAAAGATAATGTGTCTGGTTTTGATGGTCGGGAAGACGAATGGCGAATGCTTGTAGAAATGAACTGGAACCTCTACTCCGGGGGACAAAGCAGCTCTCGTTATCGTCGTGCTCTTTACCGGGAGGAAGCCTCTCGGATGCTTTCGAATAGGGTTTATCGAGAGGTGCAGGCCAATGCGCAGTCATCGTGGGACGCTTTCGAAACACTGAAGCAATCACGCGTCCATTTGCGTGATTATGTTGAGCAATCTAAAGAGAGTGTGAAGTTATATCTGGCGCAGTTTAAGGCTGGTCAGCGCACTTTATTGGATTTACTTGATACTCAGAACGAGCTGTTTGAAGCACGCAAGCGATACCTCGCTGCTGATTATCATTACATTTATGCCCAATACCGTGTCCTTGCGAGCATAAGCAATATCCTGAGCGCGATGCGAATCAATACTATGCTGCCACTTTTGCAAAAAGGGCCACGAAAAACAATTCCACAAGTAGATGAAACGTGAAGGAACTTGTTATTGCCAGGCTGCTGAGGCCCGGCATCCTTTTCTGGATTAAGCGAGAGCGGCTGCCAGGCATGCTGCCTGATGGCCAGTAGGCCCAGTGTCACCAGAGATTCTGTGAGAGTGGAGGTTTGTTCTGGCAGACGGTAGGCAGCCACTTCCCTTGGATCCGCAAAAGGCTACCGGGCTGAAGTCAGGCAATCACCCGCTTCTTCAGGTTTCATCGGATTATCCTTTTATTATCACTGGCTCAAAACCTGTGGCCGACCCGCATACCCTTTGTCAGCCTATAGACACTCCTGAGAACAGAACCTGGCAATGCTCTGGCCTGGAGTCCATCACCAGCGTGGCGCTCGACACCGGAGAGCCTCTTTACCTGAAAACCGATCCTCACCAGAGTATTGTCCTGCACTACAACCATGGATCCGAGCTGTTATTTCCGGAATACAACCTCTCCGATTACCGAACTTTTTTTAAAAAGCAGCAAGCTGAAAGAGAACGAATTCTTAAAATTACTATCAAAAAAATGCCCACAAACAGGCTGAAGATAAAGATCGCCGGAGAAGTAATAGACGACGACAGTTCCCGAAGGATGCACATTGCAAAAACCGAGGGAATCTCCGTCAGGGAGCAAAAAGACATTGAGGAGGAATATAAACGACGCCGTGAAGATTCTCACACCCAGTCAGACCGCTCTGTTATGGAACAACTTCATCTTATTGATACTGACTTGTGCCTGGCAACCACCATGGAAGCCTGCCGGGAGGTTCTGTCCAAAATAGTCACCAGCGTAACGACCAGATCAGGCATAACCTATGCAAACACCAACCCCCCATCGCAGAAGAAAACACAAGGCGCTCCGAAAGGACGCAAACGCAAACGCTCCGGTGAAGGTCGGTCTGTTATCGCAGAAGCTGACAGCACAACTCAGGATCCGGAACCACCTGCTAAAATACAAAAGCTCCAACAAGTCGGCTCTGAACCCGAATTGACAAAAGACGACCCTCAACAGCTGTTAAACCATTATCTTGAGGGATTCCATATTATGCACACTCCCAAAGATAACTTTTGCTGGCTACATGCCATCCATTTATCCGGAGGTCGAAGCGTCTCCTCACTGATTCAAATACTCAAAGTCATGATTAACCATTCTTTAAATGATGATCAGCAGGAACCGGACACTGAACTTTCAGATTTTCTATCAGGCTGGGTAACGGCAAAGGGCTTGGAAAAGGTCCAACTGGTCAGGCAACAACTCCTCGAAAATAAATGGCCAGACTTCGATATTTTATTGCCACTGCTGAGCTACCTGTTCAAGAAAACATTTGTCGTTGTCAATCTGCAGGCCAGTGGCTTGACTCAGGATCAGGTTTTCACCTACGCCACTTCTGGTGATGTTGAAGTCCACGTAGTCTCACAAGCATCGGCTATCAATACCTCAGAGGAAACGGTATATCTGGGACTTCTACTCAGGGATAATCACTTTGTTGGTATTCGGCCTGACACCCGGAATGACGATCTTTCACATCGCTGCCCTGTTTGCCTGGACAAGTTTACCAAAAGCAGTGTTGTCAAGATTACCAGTTGCTTTCACTACTTGTGTGGTGCGTGTTTTAAAAAATTCAACAAACCTCAAACGTCCGAATGCCCCGAATGCGGAACGAAACTTGAAATCACCATTGATCTGCCCAGATGGAAATGCCCCGTATGCAGGTAGCAACAGGAGTTTATTGAGCCCGAGGATCACCAATAGCCGTATTGCATGAGCCAGTCAACGTCCCAAAATGTAAATACTGAACAAAGGTGAATGCAGCTCATCCTTCCAGGGCATACCATCTTCAGGTTTCCCCAGAGGCTGATGCCAGGCCAGTACCTTGAGACCCGATTGAGAAAACACGCTGCGGTAGTCTTCATCGGTCCAGAAGAAATCTTCAAAAACCACCCCTTAGCCTGCCACAGAGCATTTAACACGACAGCCACTGGCAAGCGCCCTGTTTTCGGGAAAATCATTATTGACCATTAAAAGGGTCGATAACCCTCCTGAGTTTACCCTGGAAAATCTGTCGTGCATAAAAAAGGCAGCTGGCATGTCACAGACAGGGCAGTCATGAGCTAATGAAAAGCGAGTCTGCATGGATGAAATACACTGGTGTTAAGACTGAATCCGATATTCAACGGCGGAATTTGACAGATCCGACAATCTAACCTAATTACTCTATCTGTTCCGTTTTCCTCTCAACACCTTGCGTGTTCATTTCTCAAACCCTCTTTAGGCTCGCCATGAATACACGACTCTCACTGTTTATTGCTTTATTTTTGTCACTTTCTGTCGCTCATGCTTCTGCCGACAAAGAATGTTCTGACATTAACACTCTGGGCCTGAAGGAGAAGGAGCAAAGGTTGACTGATATGAAAGAGCGCTTTATCGGCACCCTCAAGCCATGGAAACATCTGGATCATATTCGTGAAGAGACCACCAAGCTCTCGCAACTGGATGAAGCAGGGGATCTTACCCTGCAGAGCATCCCTGACATCATTCAAAAAAATTATCCGGAAGTGCCCAAAACCGTTCAGGAAGATATCACTGAGCAGATAGAAGAACTCGACAGAGTGGCAGACTGTTTCCACCTCGGTAAACGAAGCAAAGACTCTCTGATGAAACTGCGTTACCGCAGAGTCAGGGAAACCGGTAGCCCCTATATTGGCTTTCTGTTACCAAAGGAGCGGGATCAGCCCCGCAAAGCGAAAGTAGCCAGTGCTTCATCCTGCCAGGATAAACACTGCGACTTCACCATAAAGAATGTCGATGACCTGGATAAAGATGTCATCCTGCTGGTTTATCGCCCTGCCCGACTCAGTACTCCGGTGGTCCATACAAAACCTATTGTCGACCCCAATACCACCGCCACAGAACGCCTGCCTGAACGTGCTTATCTTCTGGAGCTGAACCTCCGGAAGGTCGGCGAATATTTCACTAAGCCTGAGATCTACATGCATCTGACCTATTACAATGGCGACCAGCCAATTCGTGAAGATACGATTGAAATCCCCTGGGCAAAAGAAAAAGGCGTCAATAAAGGCAAAACAGAGCTGATTATCTGGTTAGATGCAGACTCTGTGCAACTGACTCTGATGGAAAATGACTGGGAAATCCCCTTCAGACTGATCGGCAAAATTCTCAGCAAGGCTGTAGCCATCGGAATGCAGATGGCCAGCGCCAGTTATCCTGAAATAGACCATATCCAGAATGCCCTTGGCACCCTCAGTAATCGCTCTTCAGCAGAAGAAACAGACTTCTACGATGCCCTGGACAGGACGAATGCAGACGACCTTCTGGATACCGTTCGCCTGCAAAGAACCAACGTACAAAGTTATGTCATTATGAACACCGGGATAGTAAAAATGACACTGATGCCTGTCTACACCCCCAAAACAGGATTAAATGACGAACTGTAATCGGGTGCTTATCACGTAATCCCTTCATGGAGTGTCAGAGATATTGCTCACTACCTTCCGGTGCTCACTGCCGCTATAATGGCCAGCTTTCAACAGCCAGATCAGTCATCACTGGTTTTGCTATCCTGAGTCACCTGATGCCTGAATATAGCAGCTTCAAGGTCTCAGGCCCGTTACACAGCAGACAGGAATCCGGTTTTGGCGTCTGAAAAAATCACAACAGACGTGAGCCCAGAAAGCGAAACCATGAGCGCAACAAAAAAGCTTTATATCAAGACCCACGGTTGCCAGATGAACGAGTACGACTCAGCCCGAATGGCTGATCTGCTCGGAGAAACCCACACCCTGGAGTTGACAGACAATCCGGAAGAAGCCGATGTTGTGCTGGTTAACACCTGCTCTGTCAGGGAAAAAGCCCAGGAAAAGCTCTTCCATCAGTTGGGTCGCTGGAAAAAACTGAAAGAAGCCAATCCCGACCTGGTGATTGGAGTGGGAGGCTGCGTAGCCAGCCAGGAAGGGGAAGCCATCCGCAAGCGTGCGCCACAGGTAGACGTTGTCTTCGGACCACAAACCCTGCATCGCCTGCCAGAAATGATTGATGCGACCCAGAGCAATCATATTCCCGTGGTCGATGTCACCTTTCCGGAAATTGAAAAGTTTGACCGGCTTCCGGAGCCTTCTGTGGAAGGACCAACCGCTTTCGTTTCTATCATGGAAGGGTGCAGCAAGTACTGTACATTCTGTATCGTCCCCTACACCCGTGGTGAAGAAGTCAGCCGCCCCATGGATGACGTGATTGCCGAATGCGTGGGTCTGGCCGGGAAAGGGGTTCGCGAAATCAATCTGCTGGGTCAGAATGTGAACGCTTATCGTGGCGAAAAAGACGATGGTACTGTTTGTGATCTGGCTGAACTGATCACCATTGTTGCGGCAATAGATGGCATAGATCGCATTCGTTTCACCACGTCTCATCCGAAAGAGTTCTCCCAGAGCCTGATCGATGTTTACGCTGAAGTGCCCGAGCTTGTCAGCCACCTGCACCTTCCTGTTCAGGCCGGATCTGACCGGATTCTCTCCCTGATGAAACGTAACCACGAAGTTGAGATATACCGGGACAAGATTCGTCAGTTGCGTGAACACCGTCCTGACCTGAGTCTCTCTTCAGACTTTATCGTAGGCTTCCCGGGTGAAACCGATGAAGACTTTGAAGACACCATGAACCTGATCAACGAGATCGGTTTCGATGCGTCGTTCAGTTTCATCTACAGCAAACGTCCGGGGACACCAGCATCGGATATGTCCGATGACGTTCCTGAGTCCACCAAAAAGCAGCGACTGCAAATTCTGCAGGAGCGAATCAATCAACAAGCCATGCAAATCAGTCGTCGTTTGGTAGGCAGCACTCAGAAAATTCTGGTAACGGGCTACTCCAAGAAAGACCCTGGTGAACTGAGTGGCCGCACAGAGTGTAATCGTGTCGTTAACTTCAAGTGTGCAGAGCCTCGACTGATTGGTCGATTTGCCGAGGTTGAGATTGTTGAGGCTTTCCCTCACAGTTTGCGTGGCAGCCTGGTTGATTCTGAATTGGGTGTCGTGGCCTGATACTTTGTCAGGATGGCTGGTCTCAAACTCACCGGGTCAGCCATCAATTGTCTTTTCCCGTCTTACTGAACTAATGGCAAGGCGGATGTCCTAAAATGCCGTTTGGGGTGGTTTTTCTACAGACTTGTCAGGTGTTTCCGTAAAAAATAAACTTATGAATAAAATAAGTGTTTAATATTTTTCTGCATTTGTCTGGGAAGCATTGTCAGTTCCTGTCCCCTTGAATTTCTATCTACAGCACAAATGCAGCGATATTCAAGAGGGCGAGCACAAAAATAGGCTTTGTGTTTTTCTAACTCATCGTTAAAGTCACAGTCCAAGTTTGGTTTTTCTGCTGCAGATTCTTCAGATGCATCTTCTTTCAAAACAGGAAGAACTCCATATCTAATAATGCTTCTGAGACCTAACTTAGAATGCTGCTCTGGATACTCTGACATAGCTGTAAGTAGAGGTTTGCCATGACCCATAAGAGAGTCAGGCTCAATTCCATTATTCCTTATTTGTTCAAACGCAAGTTCTCTGAGCTTTGGAAAATCATCCCATTTTTGTAAGCAAAGACTTTCTAGAGCAGTATCACCAGCGCCATTTGCTTCATTGCAATCTGCTCCACACTTAATCAAAAGTTTAATAATGCTTTCCAGCTTTTGGGAACGTTCGTCATCCATAGGGTTACGATCCATTGAATAGATCACATACCTCAATGGACTGATTCCGAATCTATCAGAAATATTAGGATTTAGCCCTTTATGCAACACAGTTTCCCAAGTCATTAAAGAATACCGATCTGGATAAATTGACATACCTAAAAGTAGACGTTCGCCATTAGACATAAGAGAGTCAGATTCAATTCCATTATTTCTTTTTTGTTCAAGCGCAAGTTCTCTGAGCTTTGGAAATTCATCCCATTTTTTTGAGAAAAGTATTTGTAGAGCAGTATCGCCATTGTAATTTGCTTGATTGCAATCTGCTCCATGCTTAATCAAAAGCTCAATAATAGGTACTAGTTCTTCAAAAGGAACATTTTCATTAGTGCTACTTTGTATTACTTCAATCAATGGGATCTCTTCACAATAAGAAATATTAGGATTTATCCCATTGTTCAATACAGTTTCCCAAGCCGTTAAAGAATACCGATCTGGATGAATTGACATAGCAAAAAGTAGAGGTTTGTCATCAAACATAAGAGAATCAGGTTCAATTCCATTATTTCTTACTTGTTCAAACGCAAGTTCTATGAGCTTTGGAAAATTACCCCATTCTTTTGAACAGAGTATTTGTAGAACAGTATCACCAGTGTTATTAAGTTGATTGCAATCTGCTCCACGCTTAATCAAAAGTTCAATAATAGGTGCTAGTTCTTTAAAAGGAACATCGTACTTAGTGCTACTTTGTATTACTTTAATCAATGGGGTCTCTCCAAAATAACCAGAAACATTAGGACTTAGCCCTTTATTCAATACAGCTTCCCAAGCCATTAAAGAACACCGATCTGGATGATGTGACATAGCTAAAAGTAGAGGTTCGCCATCAGACATAAGAGAGTCAGGTTCAATTCCATTATTTCTTACTTGTTCAAAAGCAAGTTCTCTGAGGTGTGGTAAATCATCCCATCTATTTGAGCAAAGCATGTGTAAAGGAGAATGAAGAGAGCCATTTGAATAATTGCAATCCGCCCCATAGCTAATCAAAAGTTTAATAATGCTTACCAGCTTTTCGGAAGGTACGTTATCCGTAGAGCAATAATCTATTGAACGGATCACATACTGCAATGGACTGATCCCAACAGCATCAGAAATATCAGGCTTAATATTTTTCAAAACTTCTTCCCATCTTTCTAAGGAGTATCGCTCAGGACCAATACTCATTAATAGAAGGTCTGCTCTTCCAAGCCCACAATGAGAGTACTGTTGCATACCAACACTTTGACCAATTGCTCCAAACATACTGCATTCCTCCTTCTTTAATTCTCATATCATGACATTTAGATTGTTGGGTAGCTTGTTAGTTTCCCGGATAACCTAACCATATGGTTAAAACACCTAACAGAATTTTTCAGGGACTGTGAACCTCCTCCGTTTTAACAGACACTCAAACCTAACTGAAACGGTCAACTCATGCCTGCTTACAAAAACCGGGAAAAAACTCGCCAGCACACCAACGAATTTCATGTGTCGGCCGTTAGAATGTCCATTAGACCCAACAAAATGATGAAGGATGGCGCAAGATCGAATACTGGTTTACCTACGGGGGACTTCCACCCCATGAGTTCATGCTCATGCCGGACCAAATGCCTCCGGTTCCGTGCCTGGGCGGCATGGCTAAAGCAGGCGTCAGCCCTCCAAAATCGAACCAGGATCAATCTCTTGACATTAAAGGTATATCTTACAAATCCTTCAATGAGGGCAGCTCTTTTTGGTCCTGTTGAGGAAAGCCATGAAGCAATGGGGCCCTGACAGAAACCGCAATCTTCAGTCAGTGGGTACATAATACCGATATAGAAAACTTACACTATGCTCGTTAGAAGGCAGGTGAAGTTGATATAGTTTGGTTAAATCTTGCAACTCAAAAACCTTGCTGGTGTGTCGAAGTAAAGTGGTCTGATTTACCATGTTCTGACTCCAGAGTTCTAAAGGGGATTATCGCGTTCATAAAACAGCATGATTTAGTTGATGGCTTTCTGACACTCCCCGCCCTATCGAGGGTGTCGCAAAACTCCAACAGCTCGTTACCATGCTCTGAGGTCGTCATTCCCGCGAAGGAGGGCGTTGCAAAAGCCCTACTTCGCGGGAATGACGAGAATGAAGGCGGGAATGACGAGAATGAAGGCGGGAATGACGAGAATGAAGGCGGGAATGACGATGACGAGGCATCAGTTCTTCCGCCTGGCATCGTCATGGCTTTTCACAGGGTAAGTCATAAAAATTGGGGAACTTTTCTGCCAGTTTTTTATCTCATTATTTACTAATGAACAGAAATGGAGTTTATTTTATGACAATGAGTGTTGCGGATGCATGTCAAATCTGTTTCGGTTCTTTTAATGAAAAAGATAATGAAGATCTTCGATGTGATAATAAAAAAGTGATTCTTCCGTGCCATGAATCTCATGTTTTTGGAAGAAAATGTATTGCTAAATGGTTTGACCAATCTGAGACTTGTCCTAGTTGTAGGTCTGCAGTGCCGTCATATATTCTTGAGAACATGCCTCGATCATTGCGTGAACGGGTAACCAGAAAATTATCTCAAATTGCTACCTATGCTTTTATTGGTGCTGTTGGCTCTGCTCTTATTGGGGCAACTTTTATTGGTACCTCTGGCATTATTAATATTGCCACTTGTTTGGTTGGGACTGATGATGTTATGACTGTCGGTGTTTTTCAAGATAGTTGTCCCGCAAACTGAATTTTAGGCCGCCTGTTTCAAGCGTGCCTCCGACTCCGGAATTCTCTCCGGGTTCAATGCTACCGCTCCTGCAGGTTGCCAGTTACTGGTTTGCCCTGACCACCGTGAAGGGTTCGCTTCTCGAGCTATGCTGTAAACCCGGTCCCGATGCTCAAGAATCTTTTGATCCCTTTTCTCGTGCCGTTGTACAGGCGTTACAAAGCGGATAGAAGCTTCTGTAAAACAGCAGATTTACGTTTCTTTGAATAGCGAGGCATATTAAACATCCACCACCCACTGTTTAACATTACTGGTTAATCAGTAACCGGGACATTGACAGGCTCAAAGAATAGTACATTGCGTTGAAACTTATTTTCTTTTCTTACAGGCTATCCGGTCGACCATTGACAGTTTCACCTGATCCGCTACAGTGTCCTCACTCCACCTGCATGCCACCTGACGCCCCTCGGGCGGCATTCCCATGACATCAGACAATATTGCGGAGCATACCATGTCAGTTTTGAGAGTCGCTGTGAACGGAGCCAAGGGCAAAATGGGACAAACAGTGGTTGAGTTTGTTCAAAAACACAGCCGTCTGGAACTGGCCGCTACTATCGATCTGGGCGACGATCTGGCCGCGGAAGTGAAAAACAACGCCGCCGATATTGTGGTTGACTTCACCCGTCCGGAAATTCGTATGGAAACCGTGAAGAACACCTTGTTCTCTGGTGCTTCTGCCGTAGTGGGCACCACCGGCTTTACGCCTGACGATCTGGAAACTATTCGTGGCTGGGTCAGGGAAACCGGCAAGGGCTGCTTTATTGCGCCTAATTTCATCGTGGGTAACGTACTCATGCAGCAGTTTGCCAAACAGGCTGCTCGTTATTACGAATACGCTGAGATCATTGAATACCACCACCAGCAAAAAGTGGACTTTCCATCGGGCACGGCCGTAAAAACAGCCGAACTGATGAGCGAAGAGCGCGAGAAATTCAATAGTGGAACTCATGATCAGGTTGCCAACATTGAAGGCTCACGAGGCGGTGATTACAAGGGAATAAAACTTCACGCTATACGTATGCCGGGCTTTGTAGCGTCTCAGGAAGTGATCCTGGGCGACAGTGGTCAATATCTGACCATCCGTCATGATTCCATTGAACGCACGAGCTATATGCCTGGCATTCTTATGGCCAGTGAGTACATTCATGACAAGGCTGAATTGGTTTATGGGCTGGAACATATTCTCTGATCAGAAAGAATGAAGTGATTAACAGATGACATTATCAAAACCTTCGGTAAAATCAGACTTGTCGGCAGTCTGATTCACGCTTTATGCCCGCTATGAGTATCCTGCAAAAGACAGCCATAGCGAATAAACAACCATGGCGAATAAAATGCGGCAAGAATCGGACTGCAGTATATGCTTACCCTATATGAATCGCAGTAAGAGCTGAACTCTCGACTTGAATACCCAGATCCAGGCAACACCGACAAAAAATGCAGGTAGGACCTGCCAGTTTCTCCTAGAACCGGACGATCCACGTCGATTCGCAGAGCTCTGCGGACAATTCAATCAGCACCTGAAACAAATAGAACAGCGCCTTGGCGTTGATATTCGTTATCGTGGCAACCAGTTCACGGTCAGGGGTGAAGATCGAAATGCCCAGGCGGCTTCTGAGATTCTCAAGCGTCTCTACAGGGAGACCGGAAAAACGGGACACCTGACGGCTGAGACAGTGCACCTCTACCTCCAAGAGTCTGCGGTTGAATGGATCCACGAACCCAGGTCCGACAACCTGATCGCTCTGCGAACCCGCAAGGGTACAGTCACCCCAAGGGGTGAGAACCAGCAGAAATATGTTCGCTCCATTCTTACTCACGATATCAATTTCGGTATTGGTCCGGCGGGCACCGGCAAGACCTATCTGGCTGTTGCAGCCGCCGTCCAGGCCCTGGAAGACGAAGAAATACGTCGAATCCTGTTGGTCAGGCCTGCTGTCGAAGCCGGTGAAAAGCTGGGTTTCCTGCCGGGTGACCTGTCTCAAAAGATCGATCCTTATCTGCGCCCTCTCTACGATGCACTCTATGAAATGCTTGGCTTTGAACGAGTAGACAAGCTGATCGAGAAAAATGTGATCGAGGTTGCACCCCTCGCTTACATGCGTGGTCGCACCCTTAACAACTCATACATTATTCTTGATGAAGCCCAGAACACGACGCCGGAACAGATGAAAATGTTCCTGACCCGTATCGGCTTTGGCTCAACGGCCGTGATTACCGGTGACATTACCCAGGTCGACCTGCCCAGAGGTACCCGCTCTGGTCTGGCTCATGCCATCGATGTTCTCAAAGGTGTGGACGGTATCGGTTTCACCTGGTTTAGCGCTAAAGACGTTGTTCGTCACCCGATTGTCCAGAGAATTGTGCAGGCTTATGATCGCTTTGATCAGGCGAATCAGAACAAGTCTGTTGCAGGGGTGCAGTAATGTCTGCAAACGTCCATGTCGACATTCAAATAGCCAGCGAGAGCCCCAGGCTCCCCTCAGAAGCTGATCTGCATAAATGGGCAGCGGCGGCTATCGGTGATCATCGCAAAGAAGCCGAAATCAGCCTGCGAATTGTTGACAGCGACGAAGGTGCAGAACTCAATCGACAATGGCGTCAGAAAGACGGGCCTACCAACGTTCTGTCTTTTCCCTCTGACCTGCCGAAAGCACTCAATCTGCCTCTTTTGGGCGATCTGGTCATCTGCACACCCGTCGTTGAACGTGAAGCAAGGGAACAGAACAAAACCCTTCAGGCACACTGGGCTCACATGATGGTTCATGGCACACTGCACCTGCTGGGTTATGACCACATTCAAGAAGACGAAGCCGAGGCAATGGAATCTCTGGAAACAGCGATTCTCGAGAGCCTGGGTTTTCCTGATCCGTACCAGTCTGAAAAGAGCGGATCATCATCATAGGAGAGGCTGGCCGAATCATGAAGATGTTGCCATGAGAAGGCCTTCACGGTAATACAAGGTAATGAACGACGACACTGCTCCGGGCGACTCGCCCGCCCCGACATGGAAAGACAAACTGGCGGCTCTGTTCACTCAGGACCCTCAAAACCGGAATGAGTTGCTGACTCTGCTCAATGATGCCGGACTCAGGGGCATTATTGACCATGAAGCTCTCAGTATTATCGAGGGAGCTGTTCAGGTAGCCGATATGCAGGCCAGGGAGATCATGATCCCACGCTCGCAGATGGTCTGCGTTGATGAAGATCAGGCGCCCCGGGACTTCCTGCCGAAAGTGATCGAATCAGCCCACTCCCGCTTTCCCGTCATCGGCGATACCAAAGACGAGATTATCGGTATTCTGCTGGCCAAGGATCTGCTTCCGCTGATTCTTCAGAATGGCAAATTCAATATCAAGGACCACCTTCGTCCTGCCACTTTCATCCCTGAAAGCAAACGTCTCAATGTGCTCCTGAAAGAGTTCCGGACCAACCGTAATCACATGGCTATCGTCATTGATGAGTTTGGTGGTGTAGCCGGTCTGGTGACGATTGAAGACGTTCTCGAGCAAATAGTTGGGGACATAGAAGACGAACACGATGTGGAAGAAGACAGTTTCATCAAACCGGTTGAGGAACAGTCCCGTACTTTTATAGTCAAAGCCCTGACCCCCATAGAAGACTTCAACGAACACTTTGAATCCAGCTTCAGCGACGAAGAGTTCGATACCATTGGTGGGATTGTCCTGCGAGAGTTTGGACATATGCCTAAAAGGAATGAGTTCGTGGAAATTAACGGCTTCCGATTTGATGTTCTGAATTCTGACGGTCGTCGAATTCGACTGTTGCGAGTCAGCTCCGCCTAGTTCTGGCAAACTGGCCAAGAGGACTCATGATGACTGGCTTTAATACTCAGACACTCTCTTGGCCAGTCATTGCTGAGGAAACTGACTTTCCCGTATTCCATTTATGAACAAAAAAACGCTTTACTTCGGTCACTTTGCCACGCTCTTGGCCGGAAGCTTGTTTCCACTGGGCTTTAGTCCCTTTAACATCTGGCCTGTTCTGATCGTTGCCACAGCAGCAGGCTTTGCTTATACACGTACAGAAACTGTAAAAACGACCACAGTCCGAGGCTTTTTGTTTGGACTGGGCCTCTTCGGCACAGGGACTTCATGGGTTTATGTCAGTATCCATCGTTTTGGTGCTGCCTCAGCGCCTCTGGCCAGTCTGCTCACAGCCCTTTTCGTGATGATGCTGGCTGCCTTAATGGTCATGCCGCTGTTCTATCTCTATGCCAGACTCAGACACCGATTCAATATTCGGGCACCCTGGCGACAGGCCCTGCTTTTTGCCGGATTATGGACACTGTTTGAATGGGTTCGCAGCTGGCTGCTTACCGGCTTTCCCTGGCTTCTTGAAGGCTACGCGTTGCTTGACACACCTGTTCAGTCGTGGGCACCTGTCGTAGGTGTTTTTGGCTTGAGCCTGCTCATGGCAACCGCCGCTGCCCTGATTACTGCGACACTGGTCACAGATCGCGCGGATCGGAACCCACCTCTGATCGCCCTGTCAATCACTTTAGCGCTCTGGTTTGCATCGGTTCCACTGGGTAAAGTACAGTGGACTCGTCCCGTAGGAGAGATTAACTTCAGTGCTGTTCAGGGGAACATCCCTCAGCTCTTGAAGTGGGATCCTGGCTATGTTGAGGAAACAATCAATACTTACTATGGACTGTCTAAAGCCGAGTGGGACCAAGAGCTGATCATATGGCCTGAAAATGCCATACCTCTTTTCTACAGTCAGGCCAGATCCGTGCTCAACCGGCTCAATCGTAAGGCAGCTGAACACAGCAGTGCCTTGATTCTCGGGTTACCTATTGATGAACGATCTGAAGACACGCCATCTTTATTCGAAGAAAAATATTACAACGGCATCATCGCTATGGGTCTGGGAGAAGGTCGATACTATAAGCAGAAGCTGGTTCCCTTTGGGGAGTACGTTCCTTTCGATTCAGCCCTGCGTGGCCTGATCAGCTTCTTTGACCTTCCTATGTCGGCATTCAGTCCGGGACATAGCAAACAGGAAAAACTGCAAGTCCCCAACGCTGTGATTACCACCTATATTTGTTATGAGGTGGTCTACCCTGACTTTGCTGCCCAGCAGGCAAAAGACAGTGGGTTGTTAATTACTATCAGTAATGACACTTGGTTTGGCAAATCCATTGGCCCTGAGCAACACTTCCAGATGGCCCGTATGCGCTCACTGGAAACGGGTCGATACATGATTCGCGCGACCAACGACGGCATCAGTGCTCTGATAGACGATAAGGGTCAGGTTGTTGAAAGTATCGAACGTTTCAAACCCGGAGTACTGAGAGGTACTGCTGAAGTCATGACAGGCAGTACGCCATTCATGTTATTGGGATCCTGGCCTGTTTTATTCCTGTGTTTGTTAATGATTGCAGTGGCAGGTCTGTGCGCAAGAAGATCGGGCTCTGATTCAAAGCAATAAGAATGGTCCGTCAGCCGCCCCTCTTCTGATTTAAAAAAACATTAAACAACACCCAATTCTTTCAGTCGTTCCATCAGGTAGCTGCGATGGGTATGACGCTCAGACAAAACCACCTCATCGCGTGGATGCAGGAACAGAGGCAGGGACATTCTGGATTTACCACTCTTACCACCAGTAGGGTTGATCACCCTGTGACTGGTGGAAGGGAAATAACCACCGGAAGCTTCCTGCAACATATCCCCTGTATTGATAATCAGGTAGCCGAACTTTGAAGGAACATCGACCCAGCGGCCATCTTTCAGCTTGACCTGCAAGCCAGGCTCACTGGCGGCTGGCAAAATAGTCAGCAGATTGATGTCTTCATGAGCCGCTGCGCGGATAGCTCCAGGTTCTTCTTCGCCAGTGAGCGGAGGATAGTGAAGTATTCTCAACAGCGTATTAGGCGTATCCTCAATCATACGGGAGAGCGGCTCGGAAAAGCCTTCAGACACTTCAGAAGGTGCATTACTTTCAACCCAGCCCAGCAGCTCACCCGCCAGACCAGAGGCTTTCTCATAATAATCTGTAATGTCTGATTTCAGATCAGCAGGAATCCTTCCCCAAGGGTAAATATGGTAATACTCTTTAATATCTTTCTTCTGATGCCCCTTGGCCACTTCAGACACTTCTGGCGGGAAATAGCCGTCCTGTTTCACGGCATCAAACAGAAAATCCTGTTTGGCCGGAGAATTAAAGAAATTCAACCAGTTATCGTAAATTGACTGAACCAGATCCTGACTCAGGGGGTGATTGGTTAAAACCGCAAAACCGGTTTCGCGGAGCGATTCGACAAATTTTTGAGCCGCATCTGTGGCCGTATAGTCGACTACCTGAACGTCCATTAACTTGATATCCGGTGAAAAAAAGTGACGAAGTATTATCGTTTAGTAAAAGAAAAGAACAAGCTTTACGTAGCAATAAAGGCATTTAACCGGCTTTATACAAAAGATTGATTTTTTATTCTCAACAACCGCCGATAGGCTATAAGGATCTATGATATTGGCGTTCGCGTCCGAATTCCGGACTGGATTGAGTTCCGATTCAATGAAAAACTCCAACTTCATGCTAAAGCCCTGGCGACATTTGACTCTGGCACTACTAATGGGACAGTCGACAGCCATGTACAGCTCTACAGAACCCCTATCCGGGGTGCGAATTGAACGAGATAGTCTGGGAGAAGTGACTGTTCCCAGGGATGCCCTGTACGGTGCCCAGACCCAGCGAGCGGTTGAGAATTTTCCTGTCAGTGGCCAGTCATTGCCTCACCCTTTCATTGAAGCCATTGTCCGCATCAAAAAAGCCGCAGCCCGAACCAATCAGTCACTTGAGTTACTGGCTGATGACAATGCTCTGGCCATTATTGAAGCGGCAGACATTCTTATTGAAGGAAAATACGCTGATCAGTTTCCTATCGATGTCTTTCAGACTGGTTCTGGAACGAGCAGCAATATGAATGTGAACGAAGTGATCAGTAATCTGGTCAATCGTTCTTCCGGATTAAAAATCTCGCCCAATGATCACGTCAATATGGGCCAAAGTAGTAACGACGTGATTCCTTCTGCTATTCATGTATCGTCTGCATTGCTGATTCATAATCAATTGCTGCCCGCTTTGGATCATCTTCTGAAGGTCATGGAAAAGCGTCGGATAGAGCTTGAGAATACTGTGAAAACCGGCCGAACCCATATGATGGATGCCATGCCAGTGACTTTTGGTCAGGAAATCAGTGGTTGGATAGCGCTGCTCAACAATGACAGACAGCGAATCAGGCAGACCCTGGAGCGTCTCTCTCAACTCACCCTGGGTGGAACCGCTGTGGGAACCGGAACCAACACCCATGAAGACTTTGCAAAAAAAGTCAGCAAACAGCTGAGTCAGGATACCGGCCTGCTTTTCAAGCCTGCCAGTAACTTCTTTGCTGCCCAAAGCCTGCCGGCCACAGCACTTGAACTGTCTTCTGACCTTCGCAGTGTAGCGGTGTCACTGATGAAGATCGCCAATGATCTGCGCCTGATGAACAGTGGACCTTTGGCGGGGCTCGGTGAAATTGAACTGCCTACCTTGCAGCCTGGCTCCAGTATCATGCCAGGTAAGGTGAATCCGGTTATCTGTGAATCAGTTACTATGGCGGCCGCCCAAATCACAGGACTGGATGCAGCCATTGTTATTGCAGCCCAATCTGGTAATTTTCAGCTCAATGTTATGCTGCCACTGATCGCCAACAACCTGATCAATAGCATTACCCTGGCCAGCAATAGCAGCCTGATTCTCGCCGATAAGGCTATAGCCAATTTTACCGTCAGAGAAGCTCATATCAAAGAGACCCTGAGCCGCAATCCGGTGCTGGTGACAGCGTTGAACCCCTTGATTGGCTACATGAGGGCGGCAGAAATTGCCAAACAGGCGTATCGTGAAAAACGCCCGGTCATCGAAGTCGCTAAAGAAAAAACCGGCATGTCAGAAGAGGCTTTGAAGAAGATTCTGGACCCGGGACGGGCTACCAAAGGCGGCGTTGCCAAATAGCTCTGTCCTTCGATACTCTTTCTAACGGTTGGTCAGCCGGTACCAGATAAGCCCCAGATATTCGTGCAGGGCCAATTCACTCACCCTGAGATTTCGAACCCTTGGTATCCAGTAAGTCCCCTTCTGCCAGGTAATCTCTTTCGAGGCAAATGACATGGGAGCCGGAATCACTTTGAAGCCAACCCTTTCAAAACTCAATACTGACCTGGGCATATGCCAGGCATGAGTGATCAGGACAACGACAACCTGCTCTTTACCCGGTAGCTTTTTACCCCTTAGCTCTTTGCTCAGTAGTTTTTGACTGTTTCGGGCATTTTGCCGGGTTGACGTGCTCTGAGTTTCTATCCATGTCACATCAACGTTGTAGTCATTCTTCAGAACCCTGACCATCACTTCCGATTCAGGTCGTTTCCCTCCTCCAGCGACCAGAATGGGGACTTCACACTGCCGGTGCAGCAAGGCAGTATATCGAATGCGTTCAAGTGACAGAGGGGTGGGCTGATAGCCCTCCAGTTCAGGAGAGCTTCTGGGCCTTCCAGCCCCCAGTAGCACCATGGCGTCGGCCTTTTTACAAACACCTATATCAACAGGAGGATATATCTCCAGCCCCCTGGCCAAGAGGTTAGCAACAGGCGCAACAGAGAGTAGATAGAGAAAAATCAGAGCGACCCACGCCAGCCAGCCCATTGTTGTTTTAAAGATCATTCCCACAATCAGCATCCATACAATATTCAAGGGGGGTAGCAGGCTTAGCTTGAGAAATGACCGAAGCGGTGACCTTGTGGCATTCAGAAAACCCTGCAATCGTCTATCCTCAGTCGATTATACCCATTGCCTGCGAAGATGTGGGATATTGGCTGCTTTCGCCAGCCCGATGACCTACTATTAGCACCCACAATATAACACCACCGTTGAGAAAAAAGCTTAACCTTGAGTAGCCACATGACCGAAAAAGAGAAAATGCTCGCAGGACTGGATTACCTCGCATTTGATTCTGAACTCACTCAGGATCGCCTGGAGGCCAAGAGACTGTGTCACCGCTTTAATCAAGTTTCACCGGACGACAAGACACAACAGGCAGAAATCCTCAATGAACTTCTGGGCACCCTTTCAGGTGTCTGGATAGAGCCCCTTTTTTATTGTGATTATGGTTATAACATCCATCTGGGAGAGAACTTCTACGCCAATCATCACTGCACGATTCTCGACGGCGCTAAAGTCACCATTGGTAATAATGTGCTGTTTGGCCCCAATGTCACCCTTAGCACTGCAGGACACCCTCTGGATGCAATCACCCGAAACACAGGACTGGAGTTCTGCAAACCCATCACCCTGGGTGATAACGTCTGGCTGGGAGCCAATGTAAGCGTCAATCCGGGAGTCACAGTTGGCGATAACTCTGTGATTGGAGCGGGCAGTGTGGTGACTCGTGACATCCCGGCAAACAGCGTGGCAGTGGGTGCGCCCTGCCGAGTGATTAAATCACTTCTGTCATAGAGAGCCCCGGATTCACGACTTCGTTTCTACTTTCTTTGATTTTCGACAAGTCAGACGAGCAAACAGAATGCCCACCTCAAAGAGCAACCACATCGGGACCGCCAGCAGAGTCTGGGAAATCACATCCGGAGGTGTAAGCAACATGCCCAGAACAAAGCAACCTACGACAATATAAGGACGCTTACCGGACATAGACTCGACGGTTGAGATTCCAGACCAGATCAGAAGCAATGTGGCGACAGGAATCTCAAACGCCATACCGAAGGCAAAAAACAGTTTCAGAATAAAATTCAGGTAACTGTTTATATCGGTCATCACCGTGACACTCTCAGGGCCGGTACTGGTAAAGAACCCAAAGATCAACGGAAAGACCACGAAGTAGGCAAACGCAACTCCGGTATAAAACAATACGACACTGGCAACCAGCAGCGGTATTGCCAGCCTTTTCTCATGCTGGTATAGCCCTGGTGCAATAAAACCCCATATCTGGTGCAGAATAAATGGAACAGAGGCAAACAGTGCCAATACCATGGTCAGTTTGAATGGCGCCAGAAAAGGCGAGGCAACATCCGTTGCGATCATGGTGCTGTTTTCCGGCAGGAACACTCTCAGAGGTTCTGAAAAGAATTCATAAAGCGAACTGGAGAAATAGAAAAGCCCGGCAAAAATAATCAGCACAACAACCATGCTGCGCAGGATACGGGTTCTCAGCTCAAGCAGATGTTGAACCAACGACTGCTGCTCGTCATTGCTCTCGGTGGTAGATGACATTTGTTTATAATCCTGACAAACCCTGCTGAAATATGTTCACAAGTGCCTGACCAGTTAGACTCACAATCAGGCTTTATGGGAAACTTCTTTTTGAGCACTGTCGTTCTGTGCGGCCTTTTTTACAGCGGCGTCGTTCTCTTCTTCGGTCAACGCCTGCTTGAAGCTTTTCAATGCTCCCCCCAGGTCGGCGCCCAGACTCTTCAGCTTTTTCGTACCGAACAGCATTACGACAATCAACAGAATAATTAATAGCTGCCAGATACTGATTCCACCAAGACCCATTGTTGTTCACTCCGATGGTTAATCCCTATGAAGCATACTCAACTGCAACCCCTGCTCACAATCAGTAGATTCAATGGGACAGCCGCCATTTGCGAAAAAACAGGCATCATACCTGCACAGAACCCTACCGCAGAGGTTTTCCAATCACCAATTTCATTCGATTAATGATATGTCCAACCTTACAATAACGGGCAATATTTATAAGGATGGCTTATGAGACATTCAATTCTTGAGATCTTCTGGCGTTTCCTGATGCTGGGTTGCTACTCCTTCGGAGGACCCACAGCCCACATCGGCTACTTTCATAAAGAGTTTGTAGAACGTCGCAAGTGGCTTGGCGAAAGAGATTACGCAGACACCGTAGCCCTCTGCCAGATGCTGCCCGGACCGGCCAGCAGTCAGGTAGGGATGAGTATAGGCTTTGAACGTGCCGGCTTGCCGGGTGCTATCGCTGCATTTCTGGGTTTCACCCTTCCTTCTGCCCTGATTATGATCCTGCTGGCACTGGGCTACAGCGAAATATCCGGCATCCCTGCCGCTATGGGAATGCTTCAGGGCATTAAGCTGTTTGCCGTCGCTGTGGTGGCTGATGCCCTTATCAAAATGGGCAAATCATTATGTCCGGATCGTCCCAGGGTGACGATAGCGGTGCTGTCAGCAGGAGCCATGTTACTGCTTCCCCATGTATTCACCCAGATTGGGGTCATTGTTTTGGCGGCAGCCTTTGGGTTCATCATCTATAAAGATCAGTCAGTGGATGACGAACACGCCCGGGTGAAAGGCAGCAAACGGCAGGCATGTGCTGCCTTTGTTCTGTTCCTTGCCGGTTTGCTCTTACTGCCTTTCATAACAGGTATGGCAAACTCAACCAGCCTGAACCTCTTTGACAGTTTCTATCGGGCCGGCGCCCTGGTATTTGGCGGCGGCCATGTCGTTCTGCCAATGCTTCAGGCTGAAGTTGTGCATGCTGGCGGTGTTACTCCAGATGCTTTCCTGGTAGGTTACAGCGCCGCTCAGGCAGTACCCGGCCCTATGTTTGCCCTGGCTCCTTTTCTGGGCGGTGTATACGGTGGCACCTACAATATTTCCCATGCACTGGCCGCTCTTTTTGGTATTTTTGCCCCCTCTTTCCTTCTGCTGGCAGCAGCCTGGCCTTTCTGGAATCGTCTAAAGTCGATGCCAAAGCTGAGAGCCGCTATCAATGGCATTAATGCCGCGGTGGTGGGCCTGCTTCTGGCAGCCTTTTACAACCCGGTCATTACTCTGGCCATCAAGGATGCCCAAGACGTTGCCCTGGCATTAATGGCTTACCTGCTTCTGGCAGTCTGGAAGCTGCCCATTGCCTGGATGGTTCCCCTGTTTGCAAGCATTGGTTTTCTGTTGATCTAATCTTCTGGCACCTTACAGGCTCGGGGAACTATTCATTCCCCAGAGCCTCTAAGGTATATAAGCTGTTTGGAGGGTAAGATTATGCAGTTCGTAGTGTTTTGGAATATTAACTGGTTAAAAGAGCGACTGAGGCAGAAGCCTCTCTCTGGTCAAGAAACCTACCTGTACCTGTTATGTTGGCTGGTGTTTCTAACCTTGTTTTTTTTTCCTGAAAACATTAATGACAGCTTTTCCCATTCGGGCTGGCTCGAAGTAATAGAACTCTCTATTCCCTTTATTGCTATCTTTTATGCCTGGCTTTGCAACGGGGGTCGTCAGGGAGAACAGTTCTGGACTCGACTGATTTCAATAGGTTGGGTCGTCACCATGAGAACCTTGGTATTCTGCCTTCCGGTCTTTTTAATATTGGCGTTGGCGCCGATGGAACAGTCAGAACTTATTTATGAATCAGCCGCCACATTGGCAGGGTTATTCATTATCTGGCGGCTGGGGAGTCACATTGAAGGGCTAAGGGATGTCAATAAAAAAACTTTCCTATGAACGCATTCCATGTTGATGATTTTCCTTCTTAAGAGCGGCGATAGTGGCTTCCTTCGTCCCAATATCCAGCCACAGATTGAAGCTTTCTTTAGGGTTCTTATACCACTTCAGTGTGTCTCTTTGTTTGATCAAATTCTTCAATACACCTTCTTCGTTGGATATTTTAATTTTCCGATCATGCAAACGTTTAGCCTGTGACAAATCGTCTAGAAAATCTTCTGCTTCATGTTTGACTGTATCAACAGTCTTACCCATCGCTTTTTTAATTTGATCCAGAGGACTCCTATGCCTTTTTCTCCTCATTTCAGCCATTTGTTTTTCGGCTTCCTCAAGCTTATTTTCAATATGGAGCTCAGCATTGGTTTTAGCGTTTCTAGCGTCGATTTTCAGACTGCGAGCCTTCATGAGCTCCACGTCTTTCTCCATCTGGGTTACACACTTTGCAGCCCGCTCTTCACACCTTTTAGCCTCAGCCATAATTTGTTCTCTTGAGCCCTCAAGGATGGGTCTGCCACCTGCATCCTTAGCCTGCTTGCTTTTGACCCGATCCAGAGGGACCGTATGCTTTTTTCTCCTGCTTTCAGCTAACCTTATGTCTTGCTCAAGCTCAGCATCGAGCTTAGCATGGAGCTCAGCATTGGTTTTGGCACTTTTGGCATGGTTTTCTGCCTCTTGAGCTCTTTGAAGTGCATTGTCTTTCGCATACCTCGATCTGTACTCCCCAGCCTGCTTTTTCAGCTTGTTAGCTTCAGCGATATAGTATTCTTTTGATTTCCTCAGGATGGGTTTGCCATCCAGAGCCTCAGCAGTACGATGATTATATCGCCCAACCCTTTCGCTTTTGACACTCTCTGGACTCTGTGAAGATGATGCCCCAACCAAGCCTTTTAGAAAATTTATTGGTCCAGCCATTGCTCACTATCCTCCCTGAGAGCAGAAAATCGCTTACATCTAACTATCGACAATTTTCCAGTTTCTTCCATTAATAGAGGGAGTCTATGGAAATTCTTCTCCCATACTCTCCCCAAAAACGTTATATTGTAACAAATCCAATCAGTTTCAGATGTCATGATCAAAGCAATCCCCACTAACCTGATTACCGGTTTCCTGGGATCCGGTAAAACCACTGCCATCCTTCACCTGCTGGCCAACAAGCCCAGTGACGAGACTTGGGGTGTGCTGGTGAATGAGTTTGGCGAAATCGGCATCGACGGCGCCATGATGTCGGGCAAAGGAGCCGTTGTCCGGGAAGTTCCCGGTGGCTGCATGTGCTGTGTTGCCGGACTGCCGATGCAGATCGGGTTGAACATGCTGATTGCCCGCAGCAAGCCAGACCGTATTCTGATTGAACCCACCGGACTGGGCCATCCTGAGCAAATCCTGCAAACGCTTTCAGGTGAGCACTATTCAGAAGTACTGGATCTGAAAGCCACTATCTGTCTGGTAGACCCCAGGAACCTGAAAGACCAGCGTTACCTGGATAACGAAAATTTTCAGGACCAGATGGCCCTGGCAGATGTCATCGTGGCCAATAAAACCGACTGTTGTGAGGATTCCGACAAGGCGCGTTTTGACGAATTCTGCCGCTCCATGAAAAACAAAGCGTTCAAGACAGCCTGGGTAGCTCATGGTGCATTGGAGCACCAATGGCTGGATCTGCCCAGAGGTCATCAGGTCGCTCTGCATCCTGATGCGCACCACTCTCACAGCGCCATGCCGGAAACGGTTCCCCTGCAACTGCCTGATGGCGAACTGTTTATCCGACGGGAGAACAAGGGGCAGGGCCATTTCAGCTGTGGCTGGCTGTACAGTTCAATGCTGGTGTTTTCTTTCGATGCACTGTTTCATCTGTTCAACAGCATACCCGCCAAACGTCTGAAAGCTGTGGTTCATACCAGCCTGGGACCCCGGGCATTTAATGCCCAGGATGGCGTTGTCAGCATCATGGAGCTGGAAGAATGCGAGCACAGCCGTATTGAGGTGATTCACAATGAACCTCTGGCATGGAATGAGATTGAAGAGTCACTGTGCCGGGCGGCAGGATTGGTAGCTGATTCCGAGTGAAGGTGGTTTCAGATACCACAACGGGATCTCAATCAGATCCCGTTTCCAGAGTGCGATGATTTTTAATGGATGACAAATTTGCCAGAATCAAGCACCACAACACTTCTTATATTTCTTACCACTGCCACAGGGACAAGGGTCGTTCCGACCAATTTTGGTGACAGAAACCGGATCGGGCGTTTCCATAATGGCATCCCAGCGGGTGCGTATTCCCGAACCAAGGGAAGCCAGTTCTCTAGCCACAGAAGGCACGGCAGAGAGCATCTTCTCGATGTTCGGCCCACCCGATTTTTTAGCTTTCTCCAGCAGCTGTTCAGGGTTAGACCAGACGCTCAGGAGAATGGTGCAGGCTGTCCAGGATTCTTCCAGCTCTTTCATAGCCTTGTGCTGGAAGACTTCCTCCCAGAAGTTCACCAGCATGGCATTGGCTTCACCAAAACCTTTGGACCACTGTTGCAGATTCGGGAACCGTTCATCTTCTGGCGTTTCTGACAGACAGTCTTCAGGAATAATATCCAGCCCCATTTCAACAGCACGCTCAATGGTGTCGTATAGATTGAACAATATACGATGAATGTCTTTTTCCTGCTGTTCATCCTTAAAAGCCGGTACTTCGCCAAAGATTTTTTTAAGCCAGCGATTGGGTGGAACTTGCTGAGGTGACCCCCAGATACCAAAGAGGAAACCTTCCACTTCCTGACAAGACATGCGACCATACTCAGACAGCATAGCCTCCAGCATGTCTTTCTGGGCATCGTCAAAACGCCAGTCAGGAATAAAGGAGCGAGTCTGTCTCAGACCCAGCTCAATCTCTATGTCTTCAATATCACCATGAATCTCGCGATCGACTTTACCACGCTCAAAGGCATCGCGAATGACTTTAACCGCTTCTTTACCGTGCAGATCAATCAGAGCACCGACCAGAGCCGTATTGAGATAGGTTCCATCATCTTCCCTGTCTTCCAGAAGCTTCTGAAGGCCCGCCACTGTCTTTTCACGATCCGCTTCATGGTAAGTTGCATTCCAGCGCAGAGACTCTATTGCAAGATCCCGGGCATCCTCATTGTCCTCGTTGTTCCTGGCAATACCCCAAAGCCGATCGGTGGCCACTTCGCCAAGACGACCGACCGCAGAAGGCAGATACTCTGCAATCACAAAGTGTTCATCATCCTTGTAGAACAGATCCAGCAGGGGCTCCACCGCTTCTTTTGCCTGAAGAATACCCAGAACCCTCCAGGCGTGAACGGGTGACCAGACAGTTTCGGCATCGTCATGATCAAACGAGGCCCAATCCTGAGCCAGCTTCAGAAGCTCCGGGATATGCGACTCATTAAATTCAAAACGGCTGTAATCCGTCCAATCCTGCCAGTCGCAGTAGCCCAGGCCGAGAAGTTCAGAAATGGGAGAGGTGTAGGGACTCATGAAGATATCCGAAGGTGATCTGTATACAAAGGCTCGCAATCATAGTAGATCAGTTCAACGAATCCAACACCCCCTGGCCCGGCGGGGCAGCCCGAACCAGAGACTCATGGACTCAGGCAAGGTCATCCTTTGCAGGATTAACTTAACGCCTGAGGATAGCAACCCAGCGGCCAAGATTGAGCAGGCTGCCCAGTGCTGCGGCAACATACGTCATGGCTGCCGCTTTTAAAACGTCTCTGGCAGCGGGCATATCTTTTTCTGAAAGGTAACCCTCCGCCAGAATGGGCAGGGCTTTTTTAAAGCTGGCATCCAGCTCTACAGGCAGGTTAATCAGCTGCACCCAGATAGCCGCAATCATGCCGGAAACACCGATCAGAATCGTTAGCAAAACGCTGTGAGGAACCCGGGTCAGAGCAAAAACCAACGGAGTAATCATGAGCGCCATGGCACTGAAGCGCTCTATAGTCATGGCAAGACGTATCCGTCTCTGGCGCAGCATAAATCCGGCATGTTTCTCCTGATGCTGAAGCGCGTGACCGGTTTCATGGGCCGCGACTGCGACTGCGGAAACTGAGCGTCCATCATAGTTTTCTGGAGAAAGCGAAATCAGAAATTCTTCCGGGTTGTAGAAATCTTCTCCCTGGATGCCTTTGACGACCTTCACGCCCTCAAGACCAAAGCGCTCTACAAGATGTTCAGCCAACTCGCCACCGGTTCCCTGAAGATCCGGACGATCACCGCTGTGCAATCTGAGTGTTCGCTTTACCCAGATCTGAGGACCAAACACCAGAACAAGAATCAATAATCCCAGGATGACAAAGACCATTTCGTGCTCCCAATCCATTGACCCAATTTTTAACCCGGAAATTTTATAGAGTATCGAGCTTTTTGCTCTGCTACTCTCTCAATCTAAAGCGGCTTTATGCGCTTTCCGGTTTATTTTACCCTGACCTTTTGAGGCGAGCCATCAAAGCAGTTTCAGGATTAAAAAATGGCCTGTTCACGAACCACGTCGGCAATCATTTTCAAGACGACCAGGGCCAGAATCAGCCTTGGAGCCCAGTGCATATTTTTTACATCTTTTAAAAATTGCAGCATGTTTTTCAGCTCATCTTACCGCTTACTGTTTATGGAAAAGTCTTTCATCAGGGAGGATGCATTTACTTTTTCACTCATAGTTGTGAGGCTTTATATCATATCTGAGCCACCAGCCCATATAGGGACCATCGCTGGTATAAGCCAATGAAGGTATTTCTCTCTCCCTGCTATTTGCTCAAATCCTGTCTGAATCAGGGAACTTCGCATCCTGAGACGCTATATTTCTTAATAATTTTGCCTGGCCCCAGAATCTGCTTTTCATGGCTATACCCAATTCTGTCCCCGAGTACGATCACCATACCGTGTCCCGCCTGCTGCTGGATATTGCTGCCCTGCTGATGTCATCCGGCGCTCATACAGACCGGGTCGATCGCAATGTACGAAGAATCTCCCATGCTCTGGGTTATGACATTGAACTGTTCTTCTCCTTTGCCGGGATTACTTTGACTCTATCTGACCAGAAAAGCCCCCACCTTCAACACACGGCTTTTCGAGGAGTCGGCCATTACGCAGTCAACCTCAGTGTGGTATCCGCCATTAGTCGAATGAGCTGGAAGGTCTCCTTTGAAAACTGGCCTCTGACCGATATTGCCACAGAAATAGAGCGTATCCGAAGCATTCCTCATTACCCAAAAATGGTATTACTGGCCATGGTAACTCTGATGGGTATGGCCTTTTGTCGACTGGCCGGTGGAGAAATTCAAGCCATGTTGCTGGCAGGTGCGGCAACCGCCATTGGCTTTGCCACCCGTAATCAAATGTTGGCCAGGGGTTATAACCTTGCCCTGAGCATCGCCTCTGCTGCTTTTGTCGCCAGTACTCTCAGTGGACTGGGGCTGGTGTTTCACTGGGGACATTCGCCGGAAATAGCCGTGGCCACTTCCGTTCTTTTTTTGATTCCGGGCGTGCCCCTGATCAACGGTGTTATTGATCTTCTGCATGGTCATATCATTGTCGGACAAGCACGAGTCACCCATGGCATCGTTATCGCATTGGCTATTGCCATGGGTATCGTCATCAGCTCCGCACTGTTGGGGGTTCATCAACTATGAGCGGATTGCTGTTAGAAAAGTGTGTTTGGGCTGCTCTGGCTGCAATGGGCTTTGCCACACTGTTCACTTCGCCCCTTCGGGCATTCTGGGCTTCGGCTTTTCTGGCCGCCCTGGGATACGGACTGAGAGGCATAGCTCTGCATTTTGGTCTCGATATGCTGACATCCACACTGCTGGCGTCGTGCACCATCGGGCTGCTGTCTATTCAGTTAGCACATTGGGTGCACACGCCCACAACTGTGTTCATGGCACCTGCCGTTATTCCGATGGTGCCGGGTGTCTACGCCTACAGAAGTATGATGGGGCTCATAGAAATGAGTCAGACCGCCACGTTCTCAAGCGATCTTTTAATGCAGACCATCAGTGATGGGCTGAATACGATATTTATTCTTTTATCCCTGGCCGTCGGTGTCACGATTCCATCCCTGCTCTTTAAGAATCGCAGCGTCAAAGACATCCGTTTGTTGAAATCCCGCCGACCCAGAGTTTAGTGCCCCCTTCATAGATGCGCAGCGGCTTAAGCTGTCATCCAGGGAGTCTCAGGCAGTTTGTCGAGATTCTGCTCATATCTCCTCAGATTAAACGATGCATTATTTTGAATGACATCGATAATTTCAACAGAGAGCGCGCAGGCGATGTAGTCCATGGCTTCCTGTCTCTCCATACCCGTCATAGTCAGCCTGAGTAGCGTCTCCTTGACTCTTGTGGGGTTATTCTCAGTCACCTGATTTTCAACGATTTCCAGCAAATGGGCCTCGGTGACCAGATCATCATCACTCATAACGGTTTTCCAAACGAACAAATTAGTTAATCTTAGCGTTTTAACCCATTGATTGGCAGCTTGGCGATGACTGAAGTGATTGAGATACGGGAAGACTATTATTTGATCAACTTTCAGTCGCTGCTGGATTTCGTTACTTATCAATATGAAGACCTTTTGGTGGATGATGAGAGCACTTTTATCAACCACTTCCGTAATGCCTCTGAACCTGCCCGGCGTCTCTACGTCCGTCTGATTTGCAGAAAGGGACCTTTGTTTCGTTCAGACACATTGAAATATCCGGAGATATTGGACATAACCCCGGCGGCCCGTGAACTTGAGAAACTGGGGTTAATGGCCATCAATACTGATACTGACGTCTCAGAAATGGTGAAGCTTGGCACCAAAGCGGAGCTTTTAAAGTGGTTCAGCTCAGTCAGTGACATTTCCTCAAAGCTGAAAAGACCTGATCTCGTTGAACGGATTGTGACCGAAGTCTCTCAGTCACCCACTCTGCCTTTTGATATCTATGAGCCTCTTTTCGCAGAACAAGTTAAGAATCTACAGTTCCTTTTTTTTGGCAATCTCCATCAGGATTTGACTGAATTTGTGCTGCAGGACCTGGGGCTCAATAAGTTTGAAAATTATTCTTTGGAAAAAAACAGTCGACTTTTCAAAACCCGATCAGAATTGAACGACGCTTTAAAACTATCACAATTAGGCATTCTCGCTTACGAGGCAGAGTTTGAAAAAGACTCTAAAGCCCTCTGCTATTTACAACATGAACTACCCGATCAACCTGCCAGCCCCATTCTAAAAAGACGGTTCAGTCGCCTGGTCAACCGAATCGCCAGAGCCTTGGAGCGAACAGAGCAGTTTGATGAAGCTCTGAGGCTGTTTGCACAATCAAACCTGCCTCCAGCCACCGAAAGAATGGCTCGCATCCGCCACAAACTTGGAGAGATAGAAGCCAGCAAAGCTATTTGCACAACTATTGTGAACAACCCTGCCAGCGATATGGAGCTGGAGTTTGCCAAACGATTTATCAGAAAATTAAAGGGCGACAGAGCCTCACGAAAACAACCCCGGTTTTCTGAAAAACACCTTTCCCTTTCGGACAACAGTGAAAGGGTTGAACTTCAGGTTCAAAAACACTTCCAGAATAAAGGCTGGGAAACGTTCTATGTAGAAAACACACTGATCTGTGGATTAGCGGGTCTGCTGTTCTGGGACATTCTGTTTGCCGATATTCCAGACGCCTTTTTCCACCCTTTCCAAAGTGCGCCTGCTGACTTATCGACCCCCGACTTTTATCGTAAACGACAAGCCTTGTTTGAAAACAGATTCAGACAACTGGAAGCGTCCAATGTGACCCGGGAGGCTCTGACAATTTACGAACAAAAGCAGGGCATCGCCAACCGGTTAGTCTATTGGCCTCGACTGTCAGAAAAGTTAATCACTCTCGCCTGCGACCTGATTCCCTGGACTCACCTGAAAGCGATGCTGGCAAAGCTGGTTTTCGACTTTGCCCATAATCGTACTGGCTTCCCTGACCTGATTCTGTTCAAGCCAGAATCTCAGGAATACCGATGGGTGGAAGTAAAAGGCCCTGGCGACCGGCTTCAGGAAAACCAGAAGCGCTGGCTTGCCTTTTTTGCTGAACGCGATATGCCGGCTGAAGTGATTTATGTGGATTGGCTTAAAAGGGTCAGGGAACACCCAAAGCATGTGAATCAGGGTTAATGCTTTAGATGCTTTTTCAGACTAAATTTCATACAAAAGTTTCCTCTTGCCCATCCGACTCTGGATTATTCCTTCGATAAGGCGGTGGAGGGTCTGCAGGTGCAGTTAGCGTGTCTATTTCTCGATAGGGTGGCGGTTGCATTGAAATAATGGGCGAATAATTACAGCTACCGGAATTTTCATCAGCCCCTGGTAAATCCTCAAGCACGGGGGCACTTACGGGCTGGTTCGTAACTGGCAAATGCCTCTGAAAGGCAACACTTGCCTCAGTTATACGACGGCAACGGATACTGCAGCCATCGTTCTGATATGCATTGTAAGCGGTGTAAGCCAGGCAACCAACACAAGAACCAGTAGGAAAACCGGCAATCAATCCTGTGTAAGTATTAGTTGTTGCGAGAGCAATCAAATTCCCTGAAAATCCACCAAGCGCAGCTCCTAAGCCTGTAAAAACTCCACCACAAATCGCGTGTTTTCTGGCACTTTGCGACGTTGGGTCTGGGCAAATGCATTCTACTACGGTTGCACTTCCTGCTGCCTGCATAACCTACCTCCTTTAATATTTTGTTTCGTGATTATTTAATTGGACTTAAGTACAATAAAAAAGTTCCTCAGTTTTTTGTTAGAAAAAAATGAATATTTCTCTCTGTCATAACCACGGAGCAGCAGGCACTACAAGGTCAGCCGGATAATCTTGTCTGTAGTCTTTGATATGTGAAGTGGCGGAGTTGACTGAGCCCTGAAAGGATCGCTATTCGGTGTAACCATGGCCAATCAATGAAATGGCGCTCTCGTAGGGAATCGAACCCCAATCTCAGCCTCCGGAGGGCCGCGTGTTATCCGTTACACCACGAGAGCATTAACTAACGCAGCTTCGACAGGGCTGAATGCGGTTAGAGTTCTTATCCAGCTGAGCTGCGGCTGCTTGAAACCACTTTACTACAGTGCTTTCAGCGGAGGCCAATATTACTGATCAGCTTCCTGTCTGTCTATGGCTTTTTGCCGCAAACAGGGTTTTAGTCACTGGTATCTAAAGCTGAACAGCTTTTGGCAGATTCGTCAACAAATAACCTTTCCCGTGGCAAGAGTTTGCAAAGAAAGCGTGGCGCTTCCATATAGCCAATTGACATCTTTCCCCACCTGAAGAGGGTGTCTTACGCGAATTGAGGATAATATGAAATCTGATCTGGACAAACATGACACTGGCCTCTATACATAATGCGTAAATCTGAAAGCATCATTTAATAACAAAGTCAGGGACTCCGAAGTTGATGCATTCCTTTGGAGTTTTTTGTAATGCTTGTTCTCTTGATTAAAATTAAAATGGTGTAGCCGTTTATGCGCTTGTTTCTTTCTTTAGTTTTCAACTTAAGTTTAACAATCAGCATAGGCTACGCGGACGTGTGTCCAATTTGTCTACATGAAATTGACAGTGGTCAGCAAAGTACCAGCCTTTGCTGCGGACATGATTTTCATGAGGATTGCATAGAGACATTACGATCACATCATCATGATCTATTATGCCCGGTTTGTAGGCAACGATCCCGAGTACATCGTGGTGCAAGTTCAGCAGATCATAGAATTTGTTTTGAGCAAGAACCTATGTCACAGGCACTTACCAGACCAGAGTCTCAGGCATCAATGATTGCTGTACTACAAAAAGGGCCGGCAAGTCCAAAATTACTGGTTTATGCTGCTCCATTCGTAGAATCACAAAAAGATTTCCCAGCAAGAGACGATACTGGCAGAGAATTATACGAAACATTATCTACTTTGTTTTTTCAGCGTTTATCAGAGTTAAGCGAAGCCGATAAATCGAAATATGAAAAAGGTCTTGAAGAGCTCGTGAATTTTCTAAACGAGCCAGAGACAGAGACGCAATGACAGCTGGTTTTATTGAGTGCATGTTCTGTAAGTGTTATAGCAATAGTAACTTATCTTTAACTTTATAATGGCCGACTCCGTCGTTTCATGCTGCTCAAAGTCAACCAGCATTTGAACGTTTTATTCTGTTGTAAAACCAGGGGCCATTCGGTTGCATACTCCCGAACCTCTTCCAGAGACTCAAAGAGGTGTTCGTTTACCCAGCTGTATCGAACGACTCTAAGTACCAATGTTTATATTTATATAAAATATACAATAAAATCAATTAGTTAAACAATTAGCTGATATAACAAACGTTTTGTTCTATAATCCGCGTTGCTTAAAAAGAATTCGGTTACTGGCGGTGCCCTGAGCACACAATCAATAAAATCATCGCAATGGTTTATTCAGGTCCACAAGATGTAACCATAAACAGCATAAGCGTTGAGATGTCTGCCGTAGCCGCTGGCTAATTACATGGTGCCGCAGACCTTTGTCGATATAGGGGATAAGTGAGTGTCTCGGGTAACTCAAGTACGTACGTTAATGGCCTTGGTCGGTGGCCTGTTTTCTATTCTGGCGTTCGCCAAGCCTGCTGAACTGGATGAAATTTCCCGTAAAGAAGTAGCCGAGCGAATTGCACCTGTTGGCTCAGTGTGTCAACAAGGTGAAGAGTGCGCTGCCAATGTGGGCGCTTCTGCCAGCACCAGCAGTGGTCCTCGTTCCGGTGAGCAGATCTTCAATCAGTTCTGTACAGCCTGTCATACTTCCGGTCTGCTTGGCGCTCCGAAAAAAGGTGACAAGGCTACCTGGGAAACCAAACTGTCTGCAGCGGGTGATTTCAATAAACTACTGGCTAGCGCCATCAAGGGTGTCGGCAGCATGCCTCCAAAGGGAACCTGCATGGATTGCTCCGACGAAGAGATCAGCCACGCTATCGAATATATGAGTGGCCTCAAGCCCTGACAGGCTTTCAGTCCACAGGCCTTCAGGCCAGTGGACTGACGAAACCCTCCGGCTTCACTGCCAGAATTGAACAGTAGATATTGTTCAGAATATTCTCAGCCGTATTCCCCATCAGCATTCCCCGGGCATGACGGCTCAGAGTTCCCATTACGATCAGATCCACATTAATTTCATTGGCTAAATTCTGTATTTCTCTGGCAGCGCTGCCTTTCAAGAGATGTACTTTTACCTTGTCAGAGTCAGGATCAATGCCCGCGTCCAGCAGTGTTTTATCCAGTCTCTGCTGGTAGCGCTGATGGGTACTCTCCTGAAGATCATAGACCTCTTCGTCACCCAACATCCTTAATGCAGGTTGGTTCAATGGTAGATTCCAGACCGACACTATATGCAGCTCCGCATCTTCCTGACTGCTGAGGTAATGGCCATGGAGGAGCAGACTTCTATTGAGGGCCAATGCATCACTGTCCGGATCACCAACATCGACCGCTACCAGAATTCTACCAGTGAAATCAGGTAACTGATCCCTGCAGGCCATCATCAATACGGGAACCGGACATTTTCTCAGCAATGCGAGATCATTACCCGTTAACTGATTACGAACCAGTGCCCCGCTAGGATCCGCGAGTTTGATGACCAAATCCACACCGAACTCTTCAATCAAACCCGCGATGAGCTGTCTGGGCTTGCCAGCGACAATATGAACTTCAGCATCAATGCCTTCTTCCCATGCCAGCTGCCTGAGCTTTTCGGCATCCAGCTCCAGCTGTTTTTTCATAACGGCCTCAAGCTTGCCTTCCAGAGGGATAAACTGAAGCTTGCGCATGACTTCCAGGCTTTGATCAAAAAAGGCCATGATCAGTCTGGCGTTATTGTCAGCTACCAGCCTGAAGGCCTGTCTTAACTCGAGTTCGCTGGTATGGCTTCCGGTGATGGCAACCATAACGGTCTTGAAGGCATGCATTGTCAACCCCTCATAAGATCATCTCACCAATAACCGGAATAATAGACAGCACCAGTAAAAGCGCCATAGCGATGTTAAACGCCCTTTGATAAGACGACTGTTGCAACATCTTATTCAGACGAACACCGAAGAATAACCATACACCTACACAGGGAACCGCAGCGACCAGAAAGGCCAGCGCAATGACAAGCACTTGCAGAAACACATCTCCGGACACCGTTGTGTAAGCAGCCACGGCACCTGTCGCCATAATCCATGCTTTCGGGTTTACCCATTGAAACAGGGCTGACTGTATAAAAGTCAGTGGTCTGGATCTGCCGCCATTGAGATCGACAGGTGAAGACTTTGCAATGAGCCAGGCAAGGTACAGAAGATAAGCGACACCCAGAACCTTGATGATATCGTGCAGAACCGGAAAAAGATCAAACACCGCCCCCAGCCCCAACCCCACAAACAGCACCATCAAAGGAAAGCCCAGACAGATGCCTAAAAAGTGAGGGATGCTCTGCCGGGTACCATAATTCATACCTGAGGTCATGATCATGACATTATTGGGTCCCGGGGTAATCGTACTGGAAAAAGCAAAAGCCAGCAGGGGCCACAAAACAACACTTAACTCACCACTCATCATAAGCCTCCTGTAACGTTTATCAGGCCTTTCAGGTAGAGTACAGCGCGACCACGCAGCAAAACCCTGTCCTCACACCATTCACACTCCAGTTGCCCTGTTCTCGGGGAAATTTGTTCAGCTTTGAGTGTTCTTTTGCCCAATAGTTCAGACCAGTAAGGAGTTAGCATAGTATGAGCTGATCCAGTGACCGGATCTTCTTTTATGGCGACCTCAGGTCCGCCAAACCAGCGGGAGACGAAATCCACACCCACTCTTTCCGAACGAGCAGAAATAACCACACCGCGCACCCTGCTGTTCTTCAGGCCGGTGAAGTCCAGGTTCAGACTGGCTACTGTTTCTTCATTGGGAGCAACAATTAACAGATCATCTTTATTGAATCCGGAATCCAACGCTTCAAAGGGAAGCTGTTTTGCAACTTCTTCTGGAATGGGCTCATGAGCAAAGGAAGCCGCCGGAAAATCCAGTTCAATCAGGTCTTCTTTGAATCTGACGTTTAAAAGGCCGGATAAACTATCAAAAGATAACTCTTCTGATTGATCTCCCAGCTCATGTCGGATCACATAACTGGCTGCCAGTGTCGCATGCCCACACAGACTGACCTCTGCACCCGGTGTGAACCAGCGAATGTAATAACGTCCATCCGCGCCAGCAATAAAGGCTGTTTCTGAAAGGTTATTTTCCAGAGCTATGCTTTGCATCAGTTCATCAGACAGCATCTCTTCGACCGGGCAGATAGCAGCTGGATTACCTCGGAACAGTTCACTGGTAAAAGCATCGACCTGATAGATGGGAAGCACTTTCATTGTTCATTCCTTTCTTATGTTGCCTGGTGAAAAGCGATTTACACTCTCTTGTTTTGCTTGCCTTTGCTTTCAACGTTGGCGGCCCTGACCAACCCTTTTTAAACGATTATTGTCGTATGCTTGCTTCTGCATAGCTGAAAGTTCCAATGATTCACGCATAAATTGTCACCATACAATTTTATTTTTATTTTACTTTTCCATTTGATTGCAGTGTAGAGGGTGCTTAGAATCGATCAACTCTTTTATTGTCACCATGACAATCATGCAAAAAAACTAAATCTATGATCGACTGGCAACCAAATCTGGATCGATTTTCCGGACCCAAATACAAAGCTTTGGCTGACGCCATAGAAGAGGCCATAACAGGGGGAGAGCTGAATAGTGGCGATCGACTGCCCACACATCGCTCTCTGTCTGACCAACTGGGCGTCACCGTCGGGACAATTACACGTGGCTACGCTGAAGCTGAACGACGACGGCTTGTTACCGCAAGAGTGGGAAGCGGTACTTTTGTTCTTGGTAAGGTCTGGAATAAAAGAGACTTCTCAATTCCGCAGCCCCGGCCATCCGACCTGATCGACCTCAGCCTCAGTTTGCCTGTCCCGGCCAGCCGAGAGCAGATTCTGGCCAATAGCCTGAGTTCAGTGGCCGAAAAATGGCAACAACTTTCATCTTTACTGGACTACCACCCGGAAACGGGCATCTCCCGGCATCGTGAAACCATGGTGCGCTGGATGCGCTATCACGGTATGGAAGCGGAATCAGACAACATTCTGATAACATCCGGTGGACAGAACGCCAATATGCTCACTCTCCAGGGACTGCTGAGGCCCGGAGATGTTATCGCATCAGAACATTTGACCTACCGCGGATTTATTAATGCTGCCAGACAGTGGCAGCTTCGCCATATCGGGTTGGCCATGGACCAGCATGGTCTGACGCCTCAGTCGCTGGACCAATGTTGCCATCAATTCAAACCGCGCCTTCTTTATCTGATGCCAAACCTTCAGAACCCAACGGCCACTTTGATGCCACTGGCCAGACGTCAGGAAATTCTGGACGTTGCTGCTGTGCATAATCTTGTGATTCTGGAAGACGATGTGCAGTTTATTCCGCCTGAAGAGCGGTTACCATCTCTCTACAGTCTTGCCCCGGAACGGGTGGTTTATACTACGAGCTTTTCCAAATCTCTGGCAGGAGGGCTGAGAGTCGGTTTTATTTGCAGCCCGGAAGACCTTAACCAGAAAATCAGGATCGCCATGCAAAACAACTGCTGGAGCACTCCCCCGCTGATGTCAGAAGTAGTAACAGAATGGATTGACTCCGGAGAAGCCCGGCAACTGACAGTCTGGCAGCGGGAAGAAATTCTGTACCGGCAGCACATTTTGGAAGAAACTATCGGGCATCTGGATATCCAGTCACAGCCTTACAGTTTTTATGCCTGGCTCAAGCTGCCGGAACCCTGGCGGGCAGAAACATTTGTCCAACAGCTGGAAAGTAAAAATGTTAAAGTGCTGCACTCTGAAGTGTTTGCGGTTGGCAGCTCGGCTGCACCTCAGGCCGTCAGAATCTGCATCAGCAGTCCATCATCAAGAGATCAACTCAGAAGAGGTCTGGAAACTATCAGCGCAATGCTGGCCTCTGAACCCAACCCTGTTTTAAGACCCATTGTCTTTTAAATAGCCTATTGAATGGTTTTTTAGATGAAACAATTGAACACTTCCTGGTTTAACGGTGTCCTGGCTTTAGCAGGCTGGCTGATCTGCATGACGACCCAGTCAAGCTGGGCTGTCGCCGCGACGGTAGTCATTCTAATGATCCATTTCTCCACCTCCGGTTACTGGAAAAAAGAGCGGGAGATTCTGGTTATCACCCTGATTCTGGGTAGCGCCCTGGATAGTGTGATGAGCAATATAAGTGTTCTTCAGTTTTCCGGTGAGAGTCGAATTCTTCCTTCATGGCTGGCTTGTATCTGGCTAATGCTAGGGTTGACCATTCGTCATAGTCTCAATTGGCTTGGTAAAAACAGACTGACTGGTAACTTGTTTGTTATTATTTTGACCGCAGTACATTACTTCCTGTTGTTACAGTTCACCTATGTTACCTCCCATCTGCCAACATGGCAGGCAGTGGCTATTCTTTCAATATTCGCAACACTAGTTATTAATATTATTCTGACATTTTCTGATATCTGGCTAGAAAAATATGAACGACAGACTACCGAATGATCGCTCATTGCTGAGGCAGAAAAATCACCGCCACTGGATTTCTTCGACAAAAACAGCTCCGAAAGGAGCCCAGTATAAAATACACTTACATAAAAGCATCACTTTCCTTACATAAAATATTGCAAGATAACGTCATTTCTGTGTAGCCTGACAGCATTTCCAGGCGATGAGTGCTACTAGTGCGCGCACAATAATAAAGGAACGTATTTTATGACCGTCTCAGCATCCCCTGTTAACGCCAGTGACTTCCTGAATCAAAAGGCAACTGATATCAGGTGCTGGTATGAGTCCGGCACTCAACCCATAGAGGGCCTGAATGTTCGTAAAATGCCGGCTCGTGCAGAGCCTCTTGAATATATACCCAGCCAGGGTAAAGCCAAAAACAAGGCTCGTTTCAAACTGATCGTCAGTAAGAGCTTTAAGCTCTGGTCGATAGACCTTGAAATGAGCTTTTTCTGCCAGCCCTGGTTAAGCAATGACGGTATAGCCAACCCACCTGGTTTGCTTTTCTCAGTCATTGATGACGAAAATAGAGCCCACCCGATTGAATACCTGCCGATGGTGTTCGACTGTGATGAAGAGGGTATGAACGCACAACAGTGGTTCAGCTTCTGGATTCAAAAGATTCTGAAAAGACCTTCCATCAAAATTGTCTTTGCCTATAAACAACTGATTTCCTCTGAGCTTGACGACTGAAGGATTGTTTCATTAACGTGACACATGCAGTATTACTAATGAGAACCGGAGCCTGATTTGAGTTATTCGTAACCAAAGGCTCCTTTCTTTTTATTTCCGGCTATGTATACAATATTTGCTAGTACTTAATAGAAACAGACAGGGCTTTCTTAGTCTGGAAAACGCGGGGTTAGTACTTTAGTTTTTCCTGCCATCTAACACTTTTGAAGGAACAATATGCATCGTCTACTCCTGTTTTTCTTCACTGCTTCACTGTCGTTCTTCTCATACGCAGAATTCGGTCAATTTACTCATCGCTGGGTTGCTGTATTTGACACTGGCCTTGTTAACAGCTGCGATGCACAACGTCTTATTGAAAAGTTGAATGGCCTCTCTTCAGAGACAACGCTGTCACTGTTGCGCCCCTTCGGTTCCTGCGGAATTATTTTTCTGTCCGATGCACTGTTGGATCCTGAAACCCTTATTAAGCAAGACTCATCCATTCGATATATTGAACCCGATGGAATTAACAAAATCCTGCCGGTAATTCCAACCACCCATTAACAAAAACATATAAAATCTACTGCATTAACTAAAAGGGACTTTGACCTCCCTCCCCCAAAAAGAAATTAGCAATGTCAATATAATCGAATATAAGATCATACCCTTATTAGTCAAAACGATGGTTGAGACATCACTTTCCTAAAAAACTTTCTGCACCGCAGAGACAACCCAGGGCATTTAAAAATGTCAACAATGGCAGCAACATAAACCTGGTGACCCGTTGCCTGACATTAAACTCCCCGAACCCCCATTATTCCCTAATTACTTCTACTTCTGTTAGTGCTAAAGTGCGCATTTTTTTCGCTTATCTTTCTTGAGCACCCCGATGAGTTCTATAGACATCAACAACATCAAGCTGACTGAATACAGCAGTGGCGCAGGTTGCGGCTGCAAGATATCGCCTCAGATTCTTGACGGCATTCTGAAAACTAACCTTCAGTTGCCTGACTTCCCGGGGCTGATTGTCGGCAATTCCAGTAAGGATGATGCTGCTGTTTTTGATATGGGAAATGGTGAAGGAGTGATCAGCACCACCGACTTTTTCATGCCTATTGTTGATGATCCCTTCGATTTTGGCCGAATTGCTGCCACCAATGCGATCAGTGATATCTATGCCATGGGAGGTACGCCGATGATGGCTATTGCCATACTGGGCTGGCCAGTGAAAATTCTGCACCCTGAAATTGCCGCAAAAGTTGTAGATGGGGGTCGCCAAGCCTGCGCAGATGCCCGCATTCCTCTGGCAGGTGGACACAGCATTGATGCTCCCGAACCCATTTTCGGACTGGCGGTCACCGGCAAGGTACCGCTGGAGCAGCTCAAGCGCAATGACCAGGCCCGGGCAGGGAGCAGGCTTTACCTCACCAAACCTCTTGGTGTGGGCATTCTGACTACAGCTCAGAAGAAAAAGCTGCTCAAGGATGAACACCGCCACCTGGCTCGTGACGCCATGTGTACTCTTAACAAGATTGGCGCAGAACTGGCGCAATTACCGGGTATCAGTGCCATAACTGATGTCACAGGATTTGGCCTGCTGGGTCACCTGATTGAAGTCTGTGAAGGCAGCAAAGTAGCGGCCACTATCAAAATGAACAGTCTGCCACTGCTCCCACACGTCAGTGAATACCAACTTCAAGACTGCATTCCGGGGGGCACTTTACGCAATTTTGACAGTTATGGACATAAGGCCGGGGCGGTCACAAAAGAGCAAAAACAGCTCCTGTGCGACCCACAGACCAGTGGTGGCTTACTGGTAGCTGTTGATAGAGAGAGTGAAAAAGCGTTTCTGACCCTTACCCGCCAGTATGGCCTTTCACTAGAGCCTATTGGTGAGCTGGAAAAGTATGCACAAGGCCCTTTGGTGAGGATTCAGATTTAAGCGGCCCAAAAAAAGCCCGACGGAAGTGTCGGGCTTTAAAATTGGGTTAGATTGTACGGTTACCGTATTCGCTCGAAGGCTTTTTGGGCGGATCAGCGGTAACGTTTGATGGGACTTCTTCTATCTCACCACCGGATTCAAGAAAGGCCTCTACCTGAGCGTTGAGACTCTCTCTGAGTTTTTTCCGGGACTCTACTGTGCGCTGATCAGCGGGTTCGTCTCGACTCCCCAGAAAACTGATATCAACCCCGTCAAAACCAGCAGCAGCTTTTTT
Source organism: Endozoicomonas sp. ISHI1 (assembly GCF_024606225.1). Taxonomy (GTDB): domain Bacteria; phylum Pseudomonadota; class Gammaproteobacteria; order Pseudomonadales; family Endozoicomonadaceae; genus Endozoicomonas_A. The sequence goes on from NZ_JAGRPU010000015.1 coordinate 49,491, forward strand.
CGGCGTTTTCCGTGCCATAGCTATTTCCTCTTGGATACTGGTCAATGGAGCAATCTGTGCTCCAACCCATATTTTTAGACTTTAGTTCCGATTTTTTTAAGTTATAGTCCAGCGTTGTTAAAACGCCAGTCGGTCTGAGTCCTCCGTCAATATACTGCTATTAAAAAAATCAATGAATTTATAATTACCTATATAGATTACCTTGTAAAGTCACAATCAATAGACGTTTTCCACCGCGCTCTTTGTGCTCTCCCAACCAGAGCCCCTGCCGGGTTCCCAGATTGAATCGGCCCTCAGTGATGGGCACCATGACACCAGCGCCCCACAGGCTCGACTTTATATGGGCCGGCATATCATCAGCCCCGCCAAGAACATGGCGATAGTAGTCGGCATCATCCGGAATAGCTTGAAGGGAAAACATTTCCATATCGTGACGAACATCCGGATCTGTATTCTCATTCAGAGTGAGGGATGCGGACGTATGCTGAATAAAGATATGAGCCAAACCCATCTGATACTTCGAAAGCTCGGGAAGCTTTGACTCTAACTCATCAGTTATAAGATGAAAGCCCCTGTCTTTTTCCGATAGTAGAATCAATTTCTGATACCAGGCCATATAAAGTCTTCTCCTGTCTTGCCGAACTGCATTGAGCCATTGAAGCCTTTTACTCAGCTTAACGGGCCTGCTTAATGATTCAGAGATATTGGCTCAATCTTTTACTGTTTCTCTCTTTTCTGGCCACATCGTCCTACGCCAACGATTTGAATAAGTTTGGTTGTGATTTTCTCGACATGCAGACTTTTTACATGGAGGAGCTGGGAGTCAGTGATGTCGTTATTATTCATCTGACTCAAAAAATGGATACGCCTGAGATAAAGGGTTTTACCCAACAACTCGGGCCGAAAAAGTACCTTATAGCCCTGGCAGAAGGCCTGGAACCCAGCGAAATAAGAGTCACCATGGCTCACGAACTGGTCCATGTCCGGCAGCTGGAAGAAGGCTCTATCGAAAACAAGGAGTTCGAAAAACATTATCTTGACAGAAGCTTCGAAGATGAAGCCTTTCGGCTAAGCCTGCCAATGGCTGCCCGATTCTACACCAGCCATTCATGTAATGATCAAGAGTCAGGCAATAGCCTTTAACCTGAAAGCTATGAAGACGTCCCATCTCGCTCCAGGAACCTGCGAAGCTCCGGAAGTTAGCTTCATTCAGGAATCCACTGCCCCATTTCCAGAAGCCTTTTAAGTGATAAATGAAGCCACTCACGAAGACTGCTACCAACAGGCTATGCCAATCTTTTATGTCGCAGCAGAAATGATCATAACTCTTGATACCCATCCGCGGCATCACCTAATGGAACGGGTAGTTTCCTCTTGAACTTCTTAACGGCTACGATAGCTGAAACCACGGCAACCAAGACCACAACACCCGCGGTAATAAGCCCAATACACCAGTCTGGAAATTTTGGACTCAATACAGGCGGCAGTTTGTCAAGACCCAGAGAAATCACTTGCATCCGCACATGCCGGACACCCTTCTCAACATCAGCGTCTGCAACTGCCAGATAGGCTTTATTGCCCACAAAGACCGGGCGCATTGACCTACGTGCCGGAGCCTTGAATGCGGTGTCAACACGATGGACATTGACCTGGTTTTCATAAGTAACGACAGACAATTGCCCATTACTGTTGTAAATAATGGTGTGCAAAGAATTTTTCGCAGTCACCAGTCTAAGAGTTAAAAACCTATCCGATGTGCCTGAAGAAAAACAAACTGTATCGTCAAGAATAAAAGCGCCATCCATCTGTCCATTGTCAGTGGCGAACCGGCGAATAGAAAGCTTCTCTGACTCAGGGTTGAATACGGCAACATAAACATGGTTCTTTTGAATCAGAATGTCTTGCAGAATGTTGTCAATGCCCGGGTCTGTGGTGATCAGTATCCCTTTGCCATCGTCTCCAAAAGAGGCAGCGGGGTTTAGTTCCTCTTTTTCGTACTGTCTGATAAAGAAAGGATAGGAGACATTTTTATCACTGCTTGTGCCTGTTACATAGAGCTTTTCGCCATCAGGGGAGACCCTTATACGAAGTCCTCTTTCCTCATCATTCTTGTAATATTTTTTAGGAAACCGGAGTCGTTTTTTGTGGTAACTACTAAACAACAGTTTGTTATTGATTGTTCCTGTAAAGTACATGACACCCTGATGGTGAGCGGTATCATTAATTTGGACCCCTCCAGGGAATACATTGTTATGCACGCTATATCCTGCCCGCCCCCCCCGGATAGCAACCAAGGGGAACTCCACCAGAACCGTTTCTCCGGACGTTGCCGTTGCAACAATGACAAGCTGAGAGCCTGTTGTATCGTGAATAACCTGCCCAGTCAGAGACTGGTAGGAGGCCAGCATTTTTAAACGACTGTCAGAGGTTGTGTAAGTCACGATGCCACACAGACCAAATTGTTTATCCAGTTCAGAGCCTTTATAACGTGCCAGATTAACCTTTTTGGAATGCGACTCAGGCTGAATGACAACGTATATCTGCTCATTTTTCGCATCATACGCTTGAAACAGGGGTATCCCTTCTGGTGGCGGGCAGCTACCCGGCAGGCTGGGCGCTTCTGTATTATCAGGCAGGGATTTATACGACGATGAGTGTTTGATCAGTGTTGAACTTACTGATGGAGCTCCCGAAATGGTTGTAGAAGTAGTGGCGAGTTTGCTGGTTGAGAGACGTGCAGACGACGAAGCAGTGGTGAGTTGACTGGTTGAGAGACGTGTAGATGACGATGTTGTAGCTGACGTTCTTATACCGACCCGATAAATCCTGACCTTTCCATCTTCCGCCCCGGCTGCCAGCAGGGTGCCGTCGTGGTTGTATTCAACACTCCGTACATCTTTTTTCGCATCGGAGAGAGTGTACAGCAGGCGAGGTAAATTTATCGCTCGGGGCGCCAGGGTGACCGGCGGCAGTCTAGTGGGCGGGAGGCCAGGTAGATTCGACAAGCCATATATCCTAACCCTTCGATCACCCGACCCAGCGGCGAGTCGGGTGCTGTCGCGATTGATATCAATGCTCATGATCCAGTCTCTCGCACCCCACAGAGTATACTTCGGGCTGGTCAGGTTCTTTATGTCATAAACCGCAACCCTTTCCCCCGAAGCGCTACTATCAGACCCCCCAGCTGACAGCAGCTTGCCGTCGTGGCTGAATTTAACACTCCGTACCTGACTTCTCCAATGGTGCAGAGCTCGCGGGACAACGGACAGATCCTTCTCATAAACCCTGAGCCAACCATCTCTCGCTGCCACTGCCATCAAGGTATCGTCGTGGTTGTAGTCAATGTCCATTACCCAACCATATGGATTGGTCAGATTTGTCAGTAGAATGTACAGATCCCTTGGGTCATAAATCCTGACCGTGTTATCTTGTGCTCCGACTGCCAGCTGAGAGCCGCCGTGATTGTATTTAACGCTGCGTACCGCTCGTGCCGCATCAGACAGGGTCACAAGGGGGGTGGACGGGTTCACCGGGTCATAAATCCTGACCTTTTTATCTTGCCCCCCGACTGCCAGCCGGGTCCCGTCGTGGTTGAAGTCAACAGTCCTCACCCAGTCTTTAGAATCGTTCAGGGTATGCAGGAGTCTGGGACTCTCCGGGTCACTCATATCAAAGATTTGTACGGAGCCTGAATGAGGGCATCCGGGATCTGCTCTGCCGGAAGCTATTCCAACGGCCATAAGCATACTGTTTATATTCCATGAGACACTCATAACCCTGTGGGGCCCACAATGTCTCGGTGGAACAAAGCCTCCTGTGGGTGTTGGAGCGGTCGTAACCGGCAATACGTTCGGATCTATATTAATCACATGGATCAATAGAGGACGCACGTTTGTAATACCAGGCGTTGTTGGCTGAGCAGTAGCAGACGTTATTGGCTGGGTTGTATACGACGATGAATGCCTGATCAGCGTTGAATTTCCTGATGGAAATTTCGAAATGGTTGTAGAAGCAGTGGCAAGTTTAATGGTTGAGGGACGTGCAGATGACGATGTTGTCGCTGACGCTCTTATACCGATCCGATAAATCCTGACCTTTTCATCTTCACCCCCAACTGCCAGCAGGGTGCCATAGTGGTTGTAGGCAACGCTCCGTTTGGCTCTTGTCGCATTGGAGATATTGTAGGTAACGCCAGGTAGATTCAACATGTCATATATCCTGACCTGATCATCACTCGACCCAACGGCGAGCCGGGTGTCGTCGCGATTGAAGTCAATACTCATGATCCAGCCTGTTGCATCTGACAGGGTGGCAAGGGGGGTGGACGGGTTCACCGGGTCATAAAGCCTGACCTTGTTATCATCGCCCCCGACTGCCAGCCAGGTGCCGTCGTGGTTAAAAGCAACAGTCCTCACCCAGTCTTTAGAAACGTTCAGGGTGTGCAGGAGTCTGGGCCTCGCCGGGTCACTCATATTAAAGATTTGTACAGGGCCTGAAAAAGGACATCCGGAATAGCCTTCGCCGGAGCCCATTCCCACGGCCATCAGCATAGTGTTCATATTCCATGAGACACTCGTAGCCCAGTAGGGCCGACAATGTCTTGGAGGGACAACGCCTCCTGTAGGTGTTGGAGCAGCCGTTACCGGTAACATGTTCGGATCCATATTAATCACATGGATCAACAGAAGGTTCACGGTTGCATTACCAGACGTTGTTGGCTGGGCAGTAACAGACGTCTGAGCAACTGCCTGCAGAAAGCTTGCTGCCAACAGGATAACCAAACCCGCAATAGACCAGCCCTTCGCAATGCCCATAACCTCTCTCCAGAATTCTGGCTTTGGATTCTTCACTTGGTGATCTGAGGCAGTGAAAATGGACACAAAATTCACTGCCGTCCGGTTAAAAAACAGGGAAAGATTCGAGATGCCTGTCGCTGTCGATCAGCGGTAAAATAACAGTTGTCGAGACTGTTATTTCAGAAAACAGGAACAATAGACGTGAGTCTCAGTGGGTGTTGGCGATTCAATCAGCTCTTCATCATCTGCCGCTAAAAGCTGCATCTTACGACGACTTTCAGGTAGTTAGCTATCAATCCATTCATTCATCGCTTGAAGACTGAACAAGATCATGGCTGAAAATTTCATGTCACTGACGATGGATATGAGCAAACTACTGAACACAAGGATCATCTGAGTAGCCACTGCATTGCAACCTGAAATTCCATTCATTCCCTGATGTTAATGCCGCTGCACTGAGATTACTGGCTCCTCGTAAGCACATTCTTCAAAAAAACCACCATTATCGGTATGGATAAATATATACGATTTCATGTGGAAGCGTTGCTGGCCCTATTTGCTGATACCGGGCTTTAATACGCTGCACAGGAATATTAGGTGTCTTCTCGTTAATCCCAGAGGATCATCAGCGGGTTGATCTGGTTGCCTGAATGTTTGGTGGTTATTAATGATCATAACCCTTGGTACGCATTCGTGGCATCACTTACGGGAACGGGTGGTTTCCTCTTGAACTTCTTAACGGCTACGATAGCTGAAACCACGGCAATCAAGACCACAACACCCGCTGTAATAAGCCCAATACCCCAGTCTGGGAATTCTGGATGGGATATAGGCGGCAGGTATTCAAAATTCAGAAAAATCACCTGCATCCGGACATGCCGGATACCCTTCTCAACATCAGCGTCTGCAACTGCCAGATAGGCTTTATTGCCCACAAAAACCGGGCGCATTGACCTTGTCGCCGGGGTCTTGAATGCAGCGTCAAATTGATGGACATTGGCCTGGTTTTCATAAGTAACGAAAGACAGTTGCCCATTACTGTTGTAAATAATGGTGTACAAATAATTTTTCGCAGTCACCAGTCTAACGGTTAAAAACGTACCCGATGTGCCTGAAGAAAAACGAATCGTATCGTCAATAATAAAAGCGCCATCCATCTGTCCATTGTCAGTGGCGAACCGGCGAATAGAAAGCTTCTCTGACTCAGGGTTGAATACGGCAACATAAACATGGTTCTTTTGAATCAGAATGTCTTGCAGAATGTTGTCAGTGCCCATGTCTGTAGCGATCAGGATCCCTCTGCCATTGTCTCCAAAAGAGGCAGCGGGGTTTAGTTCCTTTTTTTCGTACTGTCTGATAAAGAAAGGATAGGAGACATTTTTATCACTGCTTATGCCTGTCACATAGAGCTTTTCGCCATCTGGGGAGACCCTTATGCGAAGTCCTGTTTCCTCATCATTTTTGTAATATTTTTTAGGAAACCGGAGTCGTTTTTTATGGTAACTACTAAACAACAGTTTGTTATTGATTGTTCCTGTAAAGTACATGACACCCTGATGATGAGCGGTATCATTAATTTGGACCCCTCCGGGGAATACATTGTGATTTACGCTTAATCCTGCCCGTCCCCCCTTGATAGCAACTAAGGGGAACTCCACCAGAACCGTTTCTCCGGACGTTGCCGTTGCAACAATGACAAGCTGAGAGCCTGTTGTATCGTGAATAACCTGCCCAGTCAGAGACTGGTAGGAGGCCAGCATTTTTAAACGGCTGTCAGAGGTTGTGTAAGTCACGATGCCACACAGACCAAATTGTTTATCCAGTTCAGAGCCTTTATAACGTGCCAGATTAACCTTTTTGGAATGCGACTCAGGCTGAATGACAACGTATATCTGCTCATTTTTCGCATCATACGCTTGAAACAGGGGTATCCCTTCTGGTGGCGGGCAGCTACCCGACAGGCTGGGCGCTTCTGTATTGTCAGGCAGGGCTTTATACGACGATGAATGTTTGATCAGCGTTGAATTTACTGATGGAGCTCGCGAAATGGTTGTAGAAGTAGTGGCGAGTTTACTGGTTGAGAGGCGTGCAAATGACGAAGCAGTGGTAAGTTTACTGGTTGAGAGACGTGCAGATGACGATGTTGTCGCTGACACTCTTATACCGACCCGATAAATCCTGACCTTTTCATCTTCCGCCCCAACTGCCAGCAGGGTGCCATCGTGGTTGTAGGCAACGCTCCGTATGGCTTTTGTCGCATCGGTGATGTTGTACATAACGCCAGGTAGATTCAACACGTCATATATCTTAACCCGATCATCACTCGACCCAACGGCGTGCCAGGTGTCGTCGCGATTGAAGTCAATGCTCATGATCAAGCCTGTCGCATCTGACAGGGTGGCAAGGGGGGTAGACGGGTTCACTGGGTCATAAAGCCTGACCTTTTTATCATCCCCCCCGACTGCCAGCCAGGTGCCGTCGTGGTTGAAAGCAACAGTCCTCACCCAATCTTTAGAATTGTTCAGCGTGTGCAGGAGTCTGGGCCTCGCCGGGTCACTCATATTAAAGATTTGTACGGGCCCTGAAAAAGGACATCCGGAATTGCCTTTGCCGGAAGCCATTCCCACAGCCATCAGCATACTGTTCATATTCCATGAGACACTCGTAGCCCAGTAGGGCCGACAATGTCTTGGTGGGACAACGCCGCCTGTGGGTGTTGGAGCGGCCGTTACCGGCAACATGTTCGGATCCATATTAATCACATGGATCAATAGAGGGCCCACGGTCGCATTACCAGACGTTGTTGGCAGGGCAGTAACAGACGTTTGAGCAACTGCCTGCAGAAAGCTTGCTGCCAACAGGATAACCAAACCCGCAATAGACCAGCCCTTTGCAATGCCCATAACCACTCTCCAGAATTCCGGCTTTGGATTCTTCACCTGGTGATCTGAGGCAGTGAAAATGGACACAAAATTCACTGCCGTCCTGTTAAAAAACAGGGAAAGATTTGAGATGCCTGCCGCTGTCGGTCAGCGGCAACCAAGTCAAGGTGGTTGAGGTTCCCGGGTATTGGGCTGGTGGCATGTTGATGTTGTTGCAGCAAGCCAGCCAGAGGATCATCAGCGAGTTGATCTGGTTACCAGAGTGTTTGATGGTTATTAATGATCATAACTCCTCGTTCCCATCTGCGGCATCACCCAATGGAATGGGTAGTTTCCTCTTGAACTTCTTAACGGCTACGATAGCTGAAACCGCAGCAACCATGACCACAGCACCCGCTGTAATAAGCCCAATACCCCAATCCGGGAATTCTGCGCGCAATAAAGGCGGCAGGTTGTCAAGACCCAGAGAAATCACCTGCATCCGGACATGCCGGATACCCTTCTCAATATCGGCGTCTGCAACGGCCAGATAGGCTTTATTGCCCACAAAAACCGGGCGCATTGACCCTGTTGCCGGGGTCTTGAATGCGGTGTCAAAATGATGGGCATTGACCTGATTTTCATAAGCAACGACAGACAGTTGCCCATTACTGTTGTAAATAATGGTGTGCACATAATTTTCCGTAGTCACCAGTCTAACGGTTAAAAACGTACCCGATGTGCCTGAAGAAAAACGAATCGTATCGTCAATAATAAAAGCGCTATCCATCTGTCCGTTGTCAGTGGCGAACCGGCGAATAGAAAGCTTCTCTGACTCGGGGTTGAATACGGCAACATAAACATGGTTCTTTTGAATCAGAATGTCTTGCAGAATGTTGTCAATACCCATGTCTGTGGCGATCAGTATCCCTTTGCCATCGCCTCCAAAAGAGGCAGTGGGGTTTAGTCCCTTTTTGTCGTACTGTCTGATAAAGAAAGGATAGGAGACATCTTTATCACCGCTTATGCCTGTTACATAGAACTGTTCGCCATCCGGGGAGACCCTTAAACGAAGTCCTCGTTCCTTATCATTCTTGTAACATTTTTTAGGCAACTGGAGTCGTTGTTCATGGTAACTGCTAAACAACAGTTTGTTATTGATTGTTCCTGTTAAATACATGACACCCTGATGATGAGCAGTATCATTAATTTGGACCCCTCCAGGGAATTTACGTACGCTAAATCCTGCCTGCCCCCCCTGGATGGCAACTAAGGGGAACTCCACCAGAACCGTTTCTCCGGACGCTGGCGTTGCAACAATGACAAGGTGAGAACCTGCTGTATCGTGAATAACCTGCCCAGTCAGAGACTGGTAAGAGGCCAGCATTTTTAAACGGTTGTCAGAGGTTGTGTAAGTCACGATGCCACACAGACCAAATTGTTTATCCAGTTCAGAGCCTTTATAACGTGCCAGATTAACCTTTTTGGAATGCAACTCAGGCTGAATGACGACGTATATCTGCTCATTTTTCGCATCATACGCTTGAAACAGGGGTATTCCTTCTGGTGGCGGGCAGCTACCCGACAGGCCAGGTCCTTTTGTATCGTGAGGCAGCGATGTATACGACGATGAAGGTCTGATCAGCGTTGAGTTTTCTGATGGAGCTCCCGAAATAGTTGTAAAGGCAGTGCCGAGTTTGCTGGTTGAGAGACGTGCAGACGACGAAACAGTGGTGAGTTGACTGGTTGAGAGACGTGCAGATGACGATGTTGTCGCTGACGCTCTTATACCGACCTGATAAATCCTGACCTTTCCATCTTCCGCCCCAACTGCCAGCAGGGTGCCATCGTGGTTGTAGGTAACGCTCCGTATATCATCTGTCGCATCAGAGAGGGTGTACAAAACGCCAGGCAGATTCAACATGTCATATATCCTTACCCTTCGATCACCCGACCCAGCGGCAAGTCGGGTGCTGTCGCGATTGATATCAATGCTCATGATCCAGTCTCTCGCACCCCACAGAGTATACTTCGGGCTGATCAGGTTCTTTATGTCATAAACCGCAACCCTTTCCCCCACAGGGCTACTATCAGACCCCCCAGCTGACAGCAGCTTGCCGTCGTGGCTGAATTTAACACTCCGTACCTGACTTCTCCAATGCTGCAGAGCATGCGGGACAACGGACAGATCCTTCTCATAAACCCTGAGCCAACCATCTCTCGCTGCCACTGCCATCAAGGTGTCGTCGTGGTTGTAGTCAATGTCCATTACCCAATCATATGGATTGGTCAGAGTTGTCGGGCGAATGGACAGATCCCTTGGGTCATAAATCCTGAGCGTGCTATCTTGTGCTCCGACTGCCAGCTGAGTGCCGCCGTGATTGTATTTAACGCTGCGTACCCCTCGTGTCGCATCAGACAGGGTTGCAAGGGGGGAGGACGGGTTCACTGGGTCATAAATCCTGACCTTTTTATCTTGCCCCCCGACTGCCAGCCGGGTGCCGTCGTGGTTGAAGTCAACAGTCCTGACCCAGTTTTTCGAATCGAACAGGGTGTGCAGGAGTCTGGGACTCTCCGGGTCACTCATATCAAAGATTTGTACGGAGCCTGAATGAGGGCATCCGGGATTTGCTCTGCCGGAAGCTATTCCCACGGCCATAAGCATACTGTTTATACTCCATGAGACACTCATAACCCTATGGGGCCCACAATGTCTCGGTGGAACAACGCCTCCTGTGGGTGTTGGAGCGACCGTTGCCGGCAACATGTTAGGATCTATATTAATCACATGGATCAATTGAGGGCGCACGTTTGTGATACCAGGCGTTGTTGGCTGAGCAATAGCAGACGTTGTCGGCTGAGCAGTAGCAGATGTTGTTGGCTGAGCAGTAGCAGACGTTGTCGGCTGAGCAGTAGCAGACGTTGTCGGCTGAGCAGTAGCAGATGTTGTTGGCTGAGCAGTAGCAGACGTTGTCGGCTGAGCAGTAGCAGACGTTGTTGGCTGGGTTGTATACGACGATGAATGCCTGATCTGCGTTGAATTTTCTGATGGAGATCTCAAAATGGTTGTAGAAGCAGTGGTGATTTGACTGGTTGAGAGACGTGCAGATGACGAAGCAGTGATGAGTTGACTGGTTGAGAGACGTGCAGATGACGAAGCAGTGTTGAGTCGACTGGTTGAGAGACGTGCAGATGACGAAGCAGTGATGAGTTGACTGGTTGAGAGACGTGCAGATGACGATGTTGTCGCTGACACTCTTGCAGCGACCCGATAAATCCTGACCTTTCCATCCTCCGCCCCGACTGCCAGCAGGGTGCCGTCGTGGTTGTAGTTAACGCTCCGTACAACATCTGTCGCATCAGAGAGGGTGTACAGAACGCCGGGTGGATTCAACATGTCATATATTCTAACCTTCTGATCAGCCGACCCAGCGGCGAGTCGGGTGCTGTCGTGATTGAAGTCAATGCTCATGACCGTGTTTGTCGCACCCAACAGAGTATATTTCGTGCTGGCCAGGTTATTTATGTCATAAACTACAACCCTGTTTTCCCTGGATCTAAGATCTCTTCCCCCAGTTGCCAGCAGTGTGCCGTCGTGGTTGAATTTAACGCTCCGCATTTGATCAAGATAAGTGATCACAGCTTGCGGGGCATTGGACAGATCCCTCGGCTCATAAACCCTGAGCCTGTAGTCTCTCGATACTATTGCCAGTTCGGTGTCGTCGGGGTTGTAGTCAATGTCCATTACCCAACCTGCTGCGTCGGTCAGAATTGTCGGACTAATGGACAGGTTCCTTGGGTCATAAATCCTGAGCTTATTATCTTGTGCTCCGACTGCCAGCTGAGTGCCGCCGTGATCATATTTAACGCTGCGTATCGGGCTTGTCGCATCGGACAGGGTGGCAAGGGGAGTGGACAGGTTCACTGGGTCATAAATCCTGACCTCATTCTCATCCCCCCCGACTGCCAGTCGGGTACCGTCGTGATTGAAGGCAACATTCCTCACCCAGTTTTTAGCATCGTGAAAGGTGTGCAGGAGTCTGGGCCTCACCGGGTCACTCATATCAAAGATTTGTACGGGGCCTGAAAAAGGACATCCGGAAGTGCCACTGCCGGAACCCATTCCCACAGCCATGAGCGTACTGTTCATATTCCATGAGACACTCATAACCCTGTGGGGCCCACAATGGCTTGGTGGGGCAACGCCTCCTGTGGGTGTTGGAGCAACCGTTACCGGCAACATGTTCGGATCTATATTAATCTCGTGGATCAGTGGAGGTTGCATTGTTGGCCGGGCAGTAACAGCCGTTTGAGCTACTGTCTGCATACAGCTTGCTGCCAATAAGGTAAACAAACCCGCAATAGACCAGCTCTTTGCAATGCCCATTGCCATTCTCCAGAGTTCTGTCTTTAGACACTTGACTTCGTGGTCGAGGAAACCGGTATAGCTCAAAAACCTTCAGAAACATCCTCTGCAAAGATGAATGAGAGCAAAGTAAGAGTCGTAAAGGTGATTGCTGAACTAATGCCCGAGTTGAAAGCTGCTGTCATTCTTTGAAAGTAGAAACACAGGTTTATACGCCTATGATGAACGGGGGAGCAGATGCATCAGGCGATGTTTGAATATATTGAAATTGATTATAGTCGGACGCGTCGACACAGTTCTGACGGGTATGTGAGTTCTGAAAAAGATCAGTAGACAGAAGCCGTTTAATCCGGCGTCCCTTTTTTACTGTCTCAGCTCAAGTGTTCTTTGGCACATAAAAAAACCCCGGTCACACAAAACTTGAAGTATTGTTGCCGAGGTCTCGTTTGGAAGAGTTGTCGCTTTATGTCATCGCTAAAAGTTATATGTCAGGTCATGCACGCGGCGACAGCTCTTTTTAATCACCTACTTCTTGTTACTGTTTACCCATAAACTCAGGGTAAGCTTCCATGCCGCATTCCGTCAGGTCAGCACCTTCATACTCTTCTTCTTCAGTGATACGCAGACCGAGTATCTGCTTGATAACAGCCCAGACGATCAGGGAAGCGATGAATACCCAGGCGAAGATGGAGGCAATGCCCAACAGCTGAGCGCTGAAAGTCGCACCGTCGTTGGTCAAAGGTACTGCCAGCAGACCCCAGATTCCTACAACACCGTGTACAGAGATGGCACCCACTGGATCGTCAATGCGTAGCTTGTCCAGAGCCAGAATGGCGAAGACAACCAAAGCACCACCGACACCACCAATCAGAGTGGCAGATACTGCAGTCGGTGTCAGGGGCTCAGCTGTGATGGATACCAGGCCGGCAAGAGCACCGTTCAGGGCCATAGTCAGGTCAGCCTTGCCGAACAGGATGCGAGCTACAATCAGGGCAGCAATGACACCACCCGCAGCACCAGCATTGGTGTTGACAAAAATCTGGGCGACAGCGTTCGCGTTTTCAACGTCAGACAGCTTCAACTGAGAACCGCCATTGAAGCCGAACCATCCCAGCCACAGAATAAAGGTACCCAGAGTAGCGAGAGGCAGATTGGCACCCGGGATTGCGTTAACAGCACCGTCTTTACCGTATTTGCCTTTACGGGCACCCAGCAGCAGAACACCTGCCAGAGCCGCAGCAGCACCGGCCATGTGAACAACACCGGAACCTGCGAAGTCCTGGAAGTTTGCTTCGTTCAGGAATCCACCACCCCATTTCCAGAAACCTTGTACGGGATAGATGAAGCCAGTCATAAAGACCGCAAACAGCAGGAAAGACCAGAGCTTCATGCGCTCGGCAACCGCACCGGAAACGATGGACATTGCAGTCGCAACGAAGACCACCTGGAAGAAGAAGTCTGAACGTGCAGAATAGTATGGCGCATCATCGCCACCTGCAGTCACGGCTTCAACCGTGTTTTCAGTACCGATCAACGAACCCAGAACCGGCAGGATACCGCCCTCATTAGCCCCGGGGTACATAATAGCGTAACCACAAAGCAGGTACATGGTGCAGGCAATCGCAAACAGTGCGATGTTTTTGGTCAGAATCTCAACCGTGTTTTTAGAACGGACCAGACCAGCTTCGAGCATGGCAAAACCGGCGGCCATCCACATTACCAGCGCACCGGACATCAGAAAGTAGAAAGTATCGAGTGCGTACGACACTTGAGCCAGATTTTCCACAGGGCTCCTCCCAAAAAAGTTCAGCAGAATGAGTAGTCTTTTGCTAACAGCCTGTCGGACTTAAGGCTGTCCTACTGCGGTTGCAATAAACTGGTCTAAAAATTCCTGCTTCTTCGTCAAATAGCTCGCTATTCTCCTCAGAAGCAGAAATTTTTATCCTCAATTTCTTGCAATCCTCGCTACGGACGCTTAAGTCCGACAGGCTGCTAGGGCATTCATGCCCTGGAAACAGTCACCTTGACTCAGGAGCTGTTTCCGCATTAGCCATTTTTATTTTTTGCGAATGTCACCTTCCGCTCTTAATGTAGCTGAAGCGGACGACAAAGTTTGTCTGTTGTTGTACGTGTACCCTGAGAACCATGAACTTCCTGACTATGGTCTCTTGCCGCTGAGTACATCAGATGGCATCTTCGCCGGTTTCGTTGGTTCTGATCCGAATCGCCTGCTCCAGATTGGTGACGAAGATCTTTCCGTCACCAATCTTTCCGGTGTTAGCCGCTGTAGAAATGGCTTCAATCACCTGATCCAGGAGGTCATCCGCAATGCCAACTTCCAACTTGACCTTGGGCAGAAAATCAACCACATACTCAGCTCCACGGTAAAGTTCAGTATGCCCCTTTTGACGACCGAACCCCTTAACTTCAGTGACAGTGATACCCTGAACACCGATCTCGGACAAAGCCTCTCGCACGTCGTCCAATTTGAATGGCTTAATGATGGCTGATACCAACTTCATAAAAGCTCTCCTGAGTGAATCCTGTTGGCCAGCAGGGAATTTCCGGACATTGTCATTATGACCCGTGCCCCCAGCCTTAAGTATTCAGCTGATTTACTTCCAACTGAGTTTGGTGGCTTATATGCAGGCACTGTGCCAAATTCTGAAAACAACCTGTCAACAAGGCTCGCAGACTGAAAAAATTCTATTCCCGTTCATTCATTAAACCTCACGCACCAAAAAAGAACGCCTACCATGCTTCTTGCACCCAAATCGCGCACTTCTTTAGTGCAATAGACCATCATCCGCTTGTACGATAAAGCCCGACTATCTACCTGGGCAACATTGCAGTAACCGCAAAGCGTGCTCCCCAACCTTCTGCACCTTGTTCTGGCGCTCCGGCCCAATAACGCACACCTCCTGCAAAGCTCACCGGCAGCCGACCTATGTGAATTACTTTCGACAGCACAGCATTAATCGGAATATTCCATTGACTGTTTTTCCAGTCGTAAGTGCTTTCGGTTTGTAACGTATAAGTCCAACCTTTGTGGGTGTAGGTGAGAAAGGGCTGAATAAAAGAAGCATTAACATCATCACGCTTATCTTCACCGGCTATATCCCAGATATGATTGGCAAGTGCGCCATAACTCCAGCCCTGCTCCATTTTAAGCAATACAGCAGTAGGCCCTAGTCCCCACTTTTCTGTACCGAGTAATTCGTCGCTGGCTGTTGGTAGCAAAAAGACCGGCCCCGCACCCCAAATCCAGCCATTATTGGTAGGCCGTTTTGGTGAAAAGAAAAGGCTTTGAACAATATCACCAGTACCCGATTGCGAACCGCTGCTACCCGCCACATCATTTTGCTCAATCAAGGGTAAAATGGTTCTGGAAACCATATTCCAATCGTCATTCATCTCGATGGGTATCACAGGCTGCACGTTGACAGTTGTACGATGCCCATCGTCAGGGCCAAAGCCCGTATCATAATTGGCTTGCACGGGCATACTAATTAAATCAGCAACAGGATTGGTTAATTTTTTCGCCAATTCATCATCATCAGCATAAGCTGACAGGCAAACAATCAAGCTTAAACACAATGACAGAAACTTAAACAAAACGACATCCGCCCTTTGAAATACTCTAATCCAGGTCAAGACTGATTTTTCGGCTAAAGGCTTCCATCGGTATTTCGGTAAAGCCGGTAGCAAACCAAACCACCACATTATCTCTGGAAGGGGATACATAGATACCCTGACCATTCATGCCACTTTTATAGAGATCACCATCAGCAAAAACAGCATCCCACTGATAACTATTAAATAATGGTGCATCTCTGAATTCTTCCGTCAACCTGGGCCCAAGAGCACCTTTCAAATAGTTTTCCCGCTTTCCCGAGGTTTGCATACGCTTCAGCACTTGTTCCGAAACAATGCGTTTATCACCAAGCTTGTTCCAGCTCGGGGTAAACAACATGCCAAAACGCGCCATATCATCTAAACGAGAACTTACCAGACCATGAATAATGGCATTACCCTGTGGGCTTAAACCGATGGTTGCATCACCTGCCATACCTGCTTTTGACCAAATTCGCTCACTGACCACCTCTGCCAACCTTTTTTGCGTGATCTGCTCAATAATCAAACCCAACATCTGCGTATTAGCGGATGAATACTCAAAAGCCATACCTGGCTTTTTCAAATAAGGAATGGCAAGCAAAGCCTCATTGTGGGTATAAACTTTTCCGTCTTTTGCGGGCACACCCAACTCTGCTCTCACAAAGGCGTTATAAGGGGTATCACCACTGCGTGTTGTGGGGTTTTCCTCCAAATCAAGCCCTGTTTGCATGTTCAACACATCGAATATTTTCACGTTCTCCCAAGCTGTACCTTTTGCTTTGGGCAGATAATTTGACACGGTTTTCTGTAGATCAATACGCCCTTCTTCTTCCAGAAAAGCGATAAGCGTGCCGGCGATCACTTTTGAATTCGACATCCACACATGGCGGTCGTTCTCCCTCATGCCAGGGTATTGCTGGTAAATAATTTCGCCCTTTTTGATCACCATGACGCCCTGAACCGGTGACTTCTCATCCATAATCATCTGTTCAAATGCTATGGATTTTCCGTCTTTTTTGAGCGAAATTTCACCGATTGACTGCCTTGCACTTGTCTCAAGCTTGACTACCTCACCATCCCGGTGAATCATGGCTTGCGGCAAAAACTCACCCAAGTGCAAATAAGAATAAGCACCCGACTCGGTAATATTCAAAAATTTGTTCAGGCTCCATTCACCATGCAATCGTTCTGCTTCGGACAAGCTATAACCGTTTTTGATTGCATGCACCGAAAAATCTTCGGTTGGTGTAGAGTAAGCATCGTGATTCTTATCTGCAGCATGGATGTTTTGAGGGATAACAAAACACGCTAATAAAGAGAACCAGCCGAGGGCGGATGTAAGCATGGTCAGAGTCTTTGGCATAAGCCAAATCCATGAGTTGACTTAATCAATGTTTACCGAGCAACTATCAATTTAGCACATAAAAGCAAGCACGTTGAGATAACTGCTTGTGATATCATACCCGCCGGTTTTGAATCACAGCAGTTGCAGGAATCATCGATGATCGATAAAGCCTCCCTTATCGGTAGTATTGCCGGCAAAGCAGGTCAGGTACTGGGTGGGCAAAAAAGCCAGACCCGGGAAGATATTGAGCAAAACATGAAGGCTCTGGTGGGCAGTGCCCTGGCCAAATTTGAACTGGTCACCCGTGATGAGTTTGATGCCCAGGTCGCCGTTCTTAAGCATACCCGTGAAAGACTGGAAGCCCTTGAAAAGAAGGTGGCCGAGTTGGAAAAAGCCAAACAGTCTTAGCCCTGTTGCTGATGTCATTAGCCGTTCTCGCCCTGAGAACGGCTAATGCATACACCCGACCAGATTTTACTCTTCACTGACAATATTGATTATTTAAAAAAATAATTAAAATCAATAATTTAGATAATTATCACTATTAAACCCCTCGGTAGTTTTCCCTATAGAGGTACTCCTCTCTTCGCTATAGCATTGAGCAACAAATTAAGATAGTTGCCTCAATAATAATATGCCATGGCATTGGCCAGATCCTTTCAACAAAGACTGGTCTCAAGGACAAATAGAGAAAATCTCAGGAGAACCATCACTATGACACGCACACTTTCAATGTTTACTCTGCTGATGAGCATGATCATGTCTGGCTTTACACAGACTGCTTCCGCCGCTGGCTGGGAACTGCTGGGCGAAAAGAAAGTCAGTCGTCGTGCAGAAGCAGACACCATCCGTGTTGGTCTGAGAGACGGTGCTTTCAAGCGTCTGCAATTCAAGGTCAAAGGAGCTGACGTGGATTTCGACAGAGTCATCGTGCACTACGAAAACGGTCAAAACCGTGAAATAGCCATCCGCAGCAAAGTCAGGAAAGGCGGCAGCTCTCGCGTCATTGACCTGCCCGGTAAAGCAAGGGCCATTGAAAAAGTAAGATTCTACTACGACACTGATGGAACCGGACGCGTTCAGGCCAGTGTTCTGCTCATGGGTAAGTCTGCCTGATGAAAAAACGACTGTTTACGATTTTAGTTTTACTCACCACCTTTTCACCGGTCTCAACAATGGTCCATGCCGGCTTGATCGATAATGATCGGGATGAAGTCCGTGAAGAGCGACGTGATGATCGTCAGGATAATCGTGAAGAGCGTCATGACGACCGTCAGGACAATCGTGAAGAACGTCATGACGACCGTCAGGACAATCGTGAAGAACGTCGAGACGATCGTCAGGATAACAGAGAAGACAGAAAAGACGATCGTCAAGATCACCGTCATAACCGCTGGGATGGACCGAAGGTCATCAAGAACAATCTGGTCGTTGTAGCCCCAAGAAAAAGGGTGATCAGAAACAATATTGTCGTAGTTAGAAACTATGGTAATTCCTACTACGGTTATGGCCACTACCACGACGACAATGATGCTTACAAATGGCTGGCGTTTACGGCCATCACGCTCAAAATTCTCGACAACATCAACGAAGCTGCGCAACGTGCTCACGAAGAAGCCCAGATCAAAGCAACTACCGCTCCGG
Source organism: Endozoicomonas sp. ISHI1 (assembly GCF_024606225.1). GTDB lineage: Bacteria > Pseudomonadota > Gammaproteobacteria > Pseudomonadales > Endozoicomonadaceae > Endozoicomonas_A. Next base: position 68,118 of record NZ_JAGRPU010000015.1, read on the forward strand.
TCGGTGAAAAGATTATCTGGGATGAGGGCGACTCCTCCGGCTATGTTGTGACCACCAAAGAAGGCAAAAGTGCCTCCAGCGGTCTGGTTTGCCGTGAGTTCCAACAGTCCATTACGGTAGGCGGTCAAACCGAGGATGCTTGGGGACAAGCCTGCCTGCAGGAAGACGGTTCCTGGAAAATCATAAACTGATCTCTACCCTGGCCGGCTTGCTGGCCAGGCACTCCTGACAACGTAGCACACACAATAAACCAGAAAGGTAGAAGTATGAGTAAGCATGATACGCATGCGATCAACTTCAGAGCTGTTAGAAAACCTGCGATTATCCATTGCTCTTCAATAGCTCAGTGATTCTCGCCTTGTTATCTTCGCTGACAGTCAACACATGTCGGCTATCGGCGCTGAAAGCAGCTGAAATGACGTCTCTATCGTGTTGAATGGTGGCTTTTTCCAGCCATGACCCATCGGCCTTCCGACCACAAATTTTCGCCTTACCATCCACACTGGCGGTGACCATATGACCACTATCGGCACTGAAGCTAGCTGAGAGGACGATGTGCTCATGGGTAATGCTGGCTTCTTCCTGCCATGATCCATCGGCCTGCAGGCCAGTGATTTTTGCCGTGTCATCTTCACTGGTGGTCACCACATAATGGCAATTGGCACTGAAGTTGGCTGAGGTGAGTTCGCTGTTGTGGGAAATGCAGACTTTTTCTTTCCATGACGCGCCCTCCCGACTATAGATTTTCGCCTTGCCATCCCAACTGCCGGTCAACACATGGCGACAATCGGCGCTGAAGTTGGCTGAGCAGTAAGCCTCAACATGATGAATCGAGATTATTTGTTTACATGATCCATCAGCCTGCAGGTCACAGATTTTCGCTGTGTTATCGAAACTGGCGGTTAACAGGTGGCAGCTATCAGCACTGAAACTGACCCGGTTGATTACGTTTTTGTGTTGAATGGTGAATTTTTCTACCCATGATCCAGCGACCCCCTGAGCATAGATTTTTACAGCATAATCTGTACCGCAGAGCGCCAGAAAATGGCCATTGAGGCTGAGCATGGCCGAATTGACCGGACTAACAAGGTTAATAATCTCCTCTGACTCCCATGACCCATCGTCCCTCTGAACAAAGATTTTCACCGTATAAAAACTGGCCGTCATCACACGGCGGCCATCAACGCTGAAGGTAGCAGAATTGAGCTGACCAGTATGGGAAATGATGGTTTTTTCTGCCCATGATCCATCGTCCTCCTGACCATAGATTCTCGCTGTGTTATCTTGACTGGCGGTTAAAAGATGACGGCCATCGGCACTGAAGCTGGCTGATATGACGTAATTATTATGGGAAATGGCACCTTGTGATTTCCATGATCCATCGTCCTCCTGACCATAGATTTTCGCTATGTTATTGCGACTGGCGGTTACCAGATGGCGGCCATCGGCGCTGAAAGTGGCGGTGCTGATATGATTAGAATGGCTAATTTCTGCTTTTGGCACTAACTCGAACGTGTCACATTGAGACATCATTTTACTGTTGGTGAAAAGGAGCAGAGCAGGAAAATGAGCAGTCTTTCGTTGTTTTATGAGTGACTCAATCGTGCTCATATCCGCAAACGGCTTTAACCAATCACGGAGTTGTTGCTCATCTTTTGTCTTAATGGTGGCCTTAAGTTGATATTTGTGTGGAGAAGGAAACCGGCGAATCCATGCTTTTTCCAGAGCTTTATCTTCTTTAATAAAATCGCGAAGATATCTGCATACCCTGGCTAAACGGGTAACCTCTCGAAAACCCAAATAGCGAATAAGCGTAGATTCTACTTCAACGGGTAAATCGAGTAATAAACATTGATGGTTGTTATAGACACTCACATCTCTGCCTGCAATAACACCCGTTAGTGCTTCCTCCATTTGAAGTGGTTCAGGTGTTGGCGGGAGTAAATTGTCAATGCTGGAATTGTTGTTCATTGGTCCCATGCCTGATTCCTTTATGGCTGCAAAGTCAATGTGTATCCTTGCTTGGAAAGGACATTCAAAATTGATGAGTTCTATTAGAGTCGGTTTTATCAGAGAAGTTCAAAACATTGAGGTCAGTGGAACTCTGGAAAAGAAGAGTCGTTTGAGAAACAGTTCCTACAAAAAACCACTAACCGCTGTCCAAGGTCATTTCTGCAAAAAACACTGCTAATGGTCACCTGTCGTTAGCGGGCTTTACGCTCATTCGATCATCAGCCGCCCACTCCTTAATTCAGTGATTCTCACTGTTTTATCATCACTGGCGGTCAAGACATTTCGACTATCAGGGCTGAAGCTGGCTGACCTGACCGTTTTCTTGTGTTCGATGGTGGCTTTTTCGAGCCATGATCCATCGGCCTGCAGACCATAAATTTTCGCCGTGTTATCTTCACTGGCGGTTACCACATGGAGGCAATCGGCGCTGAAGTTAGCTGTGGTGACCACCCCCTTGTGGTCAATGCGGGCTATTTCTTGCCACGATGCACCGGCCTGGCTACAGATTTGCGCCGTAAAATCAAAACTTGTGGTCACCACATGGCGGCCATCGGTACTGAAATCAGCTGAGGTGACTTCATCATAATGATCAATCTCGAATATTTCTTCCCATGATCCATCGGCTTCAAGGTCACAGATTTTCGCCGTGCGATCCCCACTAGCCGTTACCAGATGGAGGCTATCGGCACTAAAGTTGGCAGAGAGCACCCAACGGTTGTGTGGAATGGTGTCTTTTTGCACCCATGATCCATCGGCCGCCTGGCCATAGATTTTTGCGGAGCAGCGTCCACCGCAGAGCAACAGGTGAAGGCCATCGCAGCTGAACTTGGCAGAAACGAACCCGGCTTTACGAATAACGTCCACTGGTTGTTGCCATGACCCATTGTCCCCGCGACGAGTGATTTTCACAGAATAATTGTAATCGGTGGTCACCACATAAAGGCCATCAGCACTGAAGGTGGCTGAATTGACCGCACCATCATGGGAAATGCAGGCTTGTTGTTCCCATGTGCCATCGTCTTCCAGACCATAGATTTTCGCTGTGTGATCCTGACTGGCGGTGACCAGATAGCGGCCATCGGGGCTGAAGATGGCTGAATGGACCCAATGATTATGGGTAATGACGGCTTTTTCTTGCCATGATCCATCGGTCTTCCGACCATAGATTTTCGCTGTTCCATCGTGACTGGCGGTTGCCAGATGTTGGCCATCGTTGCTGAAAGTGGCATTTAAGACTTTATCACCATGGGTAATTTCGAGTTTTTCCACTAACTCAAATTTTTTACACAGAGACATCAGTTTACCGTTGGTGAAAAATAACTGAGCAGGAAAATGAATATTCTTTTGTTGTTTTATGAGCGACACGATGGTGTCCTCATTTGCAAACGGCTTCAGCCAATCGCGGAGTTGGTGCTCATCTTTTGTCTTAAGGATGGTCTTTAGTTGATATTGCTGTGGCGAAGGAAACCGGCGAATCCATGCTCTTTCCAGAGCTTTATCTTGTTTAACAAGATCGCGAAAATAGCTGCATACCTTTGCTAAACGGGTAATCTCTCGAAAACTCAAACAGCGAATAATCTGTAAATGTATTAATTCGGGCAAGTAGAAGAATGGAGCGTTATTGTTGTAATAAGGAGTAACGTCCCTACCTGCACTGACACCCGTTGGTGCTTCCTCCAGTTGAGCTTGCACAGGTATTGGCAAGAGTGCTACGTCTATGCTCGAACTGCTTTTCACAGGGTCCATGCCCGATTCCTCCATGGCTCCAAATTCAGTATTTATCCTTGCTTGGGAAGGACATTCAAAATTGATCCGTTCTGTTAGACTCGGCTTTAAAGCGGAAGTTCAAATATTGAGGTCAGTGGAACCAAGATTATTGATAGCTCCTGCAAATGTTTGTTTTTATCCGCTTTCCGGACACGCAAAGCGTTATCGAATAAAAAACCAACCTTTTGAACAGGAGCTGACTGTTATGCAAAGTCACTGGCAGGAGCATAAAGCTCAGCTGCAACGCTATGTAGCCCGTGAAGTGAGCGAACCATCGGCAGTGGATGACATTCTGCAGAACGTCTATCTGAAAGCGCATAGCCAGATTCAGACACTGAAATCAGAAGACAGAGTGGCTGGCTGGTTATACCGGATTGCCCATAATGCCGTCATGGATTACTACCGCCAGCAAAAGCCCTGGGACGAGTTGCCAGACGACCTTGCCGCCGCGGAAGAAGATGATGCAGAAAAGAGTCATCAGGAACTGGCCCGCTGTCTGGTGCCTCTTATGGATGAGCTGCCCGAGAAGTACCGGATTCCCTTGCGGATGTCAGAGCTGGAAGGCATGAGCCAAAAACAGGTGGCAGTAGCCCTGGGCTTGTCAGTGTCCGGTGCCAAGAGCCGAATCCAACGTGGCCGGGTTCAGCTGAGAGAACGTTTCACTGCCTGCTGCGATATTGAAATCGGCCGGGGCGGTGTGACCGACTACCAGCCTAAAAAAACCGGCTGTGGAGATTGCTGAGAGCAACCAACAGTGAAGAAAACATGTTTAAGAGAAAAAATTAATTTTTTTGCGTCCTTTTTTCATACCTCACGTCTTTATAAACGACGACGAACTAACAGGCCGGTCTGACTGGCTATCGCTGGATCGAGGTATAAAACATGTTGAAAGTCATCAGCTTTAAAATCTGCCCATTCGTGCAACGCATTACCGGAATACTGGAAGCGAAGAACATTCCCTATGACATCGAGTACATCAGCCTGAGCGAAAAGCCCCAGTGGTTTGTGGATATTTCTCCAAACGGTCAGGTACCCGTACTGGTCACTGAGAATGGCGTGGCCCTGTTTGAATCCGATGCCATCGCTGAATATCTGGAAGAAGCTTATCCCGCATTGCAGCCTGGCTTGAGTGCAGAGCAGAAAGCACTGAATCGCGCCTGGAGCTACCTGGGCAGTAAGCAGTATCTGGTCCAGTGCGCTGCTCAGAGAAGTCAGGATGCTCCGACTCTGATCAAGCGCGCCGGGAAGCTCGCCAGTGCCTTTGCCAAAGTGGAGAAGGTTTTGGGTGAGCACCTATTCTTCAAAAGTGATTCACTGAGCATGGTCGATCTGGCGTGGCTGCCCGTGTTGCATCGAGCTCATCTCATTCAAGAAAACACGGGCTATGACTTCCTGACTTTTTATCCCAAAACTAAAGCATGGCAAAAAAGTCTGCTGGCTACCGGACTGGCCGAAAAGAGTGTCGCCGAAGACTTTGATGAAAAGTTCACAGGCTTTTATCTGTCTGGGGAGACCTTTCTGGGCCGCTGTGAACAGGGAGGGGATTGCAACGCCTCTAATCTCGAAGAGTGCTGCATAGAAGGGGACTGCTGCAAGACAAAAGCCGTGACTTGTAGGAATTCTGGCAGTAGCTGCGGGTGTTAAGCGTCTGCTTTGGATGGATGGCCTGTTCGAATAGCATTTATGGGTGTTTTTTCGGATAGTTGGCATGGCTTTTCCTGATACCCTTTTGACCACTGAAAACAAACATTTGAGAGGGTGTAAGGATGAGCAAAATGTACGAGCAGTTCGCCAGGGACTACGAGAAAGCCATTGTCGATAATATTTACAATGGCAATCTGGAGCGTCCGTCTTTAATTGCTATGTTGCCTGAACTCGCCGGGAAAAATGTTCTTGATCTGGGGTGTGGGCCGGGTGTCTACGCAGAGTATTTGCTCAATCAGGGTGCATCGGTGACGGCAGTTGATGTCTCGCAGGAAATGATTAAGATCGTCATAGAGAAGTTGGGTGATAAGGTTCAAGCTTATCCGCAGGATCTCTCCCGGGGGCTGCCGCAAGAAAAAGATGCCAGCTATGACATCATTATTTGTCCTCTGACTGTGCATTACATTGAAGACGTCAGCTTGTTGTTCGGTGACGTTAAGCGCCTGCTGAAACAGGGAGGCGTATTTATTTTTTCTACCCATCACCCGGTAGTGGATTTAGAAGTGTCACCTTCAGGCAACTACTTTCAAAAAGAGCTGGTCACGGAAGAGTGGGATACGGTGGGTCATCTTGTCGAAGTAAGCTTCTACCGTCGTTCATTGACAGAGTGGTTTGAGAGCCTGGCTTCAGTGGGTCTCTGTGTTACTCAGCTGTCAGAAGGAAAACCGACAGAGCGCATGAAGTCTCTCTGTGCTGAAAGTTATAAAAGGTTATCCACAACGCCTCACTTTATTTTCTTTAAGTGTGAAGTCAGGTAAGCACCTTTTTATAACCTTCAACTCCAAAAGCCATTGCACATTTGAGCTAACACTGAAACCATTGGCCGACCTGATAAAAATTAATTTAAAGGAAGTCTTGCTATGTCTGGGGGAGTTTTCAGACGGTGCGGTATCACCGCCAGTCTTTTAGTTGCTTGCTTTAACGTGCAGGCAATGGCCGCGAATATGAGTGATGATCTTGCTCCGGAGGCTGCAACAGGATTTCAACAAAAGAGTCTGGTAAAAGCCAGCAAACATATGGTGGTGGCGGCCAATCCGCTGGCTGTTCAGGCAGGTGACGAAGTCCTCAAAAGAGGCGGTTCGGCAGCAGATGCGGCGATTGCTGTTCAACTGGTGCTGAATCTGGTTGAGCCGCAGTCGTCCGGTATTGGCGGAGGCGCCTTTACCCTCTACTTCGATGCCCAAAAAAACCGTCTGATCACTCTGGATGGCCGGGAAACAGCCCCTGCGAAGGCGACACCGACCTTATTTCTGGACAGCAATGGCAAGCCGTTGCAATTTTATGATGCCGTGGTGGGGGGGCGCTCGGTAGGTACGCCAGGTACTGTCAAGCTTCTGGAAGAGATGCACCAGCGATATGGTAAACGTCCATGGTCTGAACTTTTCCAACCGGCCATTAAACTGGCTGAGAAAGGCTTTATCGTTTCTCCCAGACTGGCCAGCCTGATTGCCAAAGATCAAAAAAGACTCAGCCGTTATCCGGGTACCCGCCAATACTTTTTTGATAAAGAAGGACAGCCACTTCAGTCGGGTACTGTTCTAAAAAATCCCGAGTTTGCCAGGACACTCAGGCTTATTGCCAGCAAGGGCTCAAAAGCCTTCTATAAGGGGGAGTTGGCGGAAAGAATTGTCAGAACAGTCAGAGAGGCCAGGGGAAATCCCGGAGCGCTTTCAAAGAAGGATCTGAAAAACTATCAGGTAAAAGAGCGTGCGCCGGTGTGCTCAGCCTATCGCCAATACTCTGTCTGCGGCATGGGGCCGCCCAGCTCAGGCGCAACCACAGTGGGACAAATTCTGGGCATTCTGCAGTCTTATGATCTGGCCAGCCTGGGGTCGGATAATCCGGAGTCCTGGCGTCTGTTTGCCGGTGCTTCAAGACTGGCTTTTGCCGACAGGGCCCGTTATCTGGCTGACAGTGACTATGTTCCCGTGCCTGTCCAGGGACTTCTGAATAGTCAATATCTGGCAGACCGGGCTAAACAGCTTCAGTCAGATCAGGCCCTGAAGACCGTTAAAGCGGGTAAACCCACCTGGCAGCATGCTTCACTTAGGGCGGATGATCAGTCCATTGAACTGCCTTCTACCAGCCATATTTCCATTGTCGATGCCGAGGGTAATGCGCTGTCCATGACGACGACGATTGAGAACGGTTTCGGTTCCCGTTTGATGGTGGGCGGTTTCCTGCTGAATAATGAAATGACTGACTTTTCTTTTGCCAGTCATGAGGGTGGTACGCCCATTGCCAATCGTGTTGAACCTGGTAAAAGACCAAGGTCTTCTATGGCCCCCACGATTGTTATGGATAAAAAGGGTCAGCCTTATATGGTGATTGGCTCACCCGGCGGCAGTCGTATCATTAGTTATGTTGCCAAAACCCTGATAGCCCATATTGACTGGGGAATGGATATCCAGAAAGCCATTGCTCTGCCTCATAAGCTGAATCCGTCTGGCGTTTATGAGCTTGAGCAGGATACCGAAGCAGAGCGTCTGAAGCCTGCATTGGAAAAGCTCGGCTATTCCATCAAGGTGCGGGAACTCAACAGTGGCCTGCATGGCATTGTGATCACGGAAAAAGGCCTTGAGGGCGGTGCTGACCCCCGTCGTGAGGGGGTGGCGATGGGCATTTGAATGCTATTTGCAGCCATTATTGAGGCCAGGGCTAAACAAAAAAAAGCGTAGCCGGTATAAGACGTGTGCGGAACTGGTGAAATTTTGAATGGTATTACTCGACACCTACATTGATCCTCAATTCGCGTAAGACCCACCAAAACAGGTGGGGGATGTCAGCGAGGCTTGCGGAGAGCCAACCCGTGAACTACCTTTCCTCTGTCTCTTTTAGACTTACCTTGGAGCTTACGTGATGTTAGGTCTGCGGAGTCTATGAGACTTGGGGAGTTTAGGGCTGGGCGTCCCCGGCTAGGCGCCCTCGCTTGTTCCCCGAGCAACAAACTGTGAAACAGGAGCCTGTTGGGTGACTAATTGGAATCGCCTGCCTGTTTAGTTACGCATCGTGCACGTCTGGCAAAGGTCATGATATGTTTGTAACTCTTATTCCACCAGTGTTTGGAGTTCTTGCACCATCAACATATTTTCGCCCACCCTATCTGGTCTGGGGCAATTATCCGATACAGAGTCAGCAGCAAATAAGTTTTTGTAACAGATTTGATTGGCTGGATCAGTGCTCCGGAATTTTTATTCACGGAATTAAATTTACAACGAGCGCGGGTGATGTTTTCTGGGGGTTTGATTCATACTTGTTCCGTGAGCATGTGCTACTGGATTGGCTAGTGAATATTATTCCATTAGCGTCCTTTTCTTATGGGTTCTAATGTCCAATGATTGCTATCAGCTCTCGTCAGGGGGCTCGTCCGCTGTATAACCAGTACCCATGAAAACTTCACAATCCAAATCATCGGCACAGGTGAAATCATTGCTCTTTCAGATAGCCATTTTCAGCCTCCCAGCCACAATACCTGATAAGGCTTGAGTTGAAGGTCCTGTACCACGGCACCGCCCAGTAAATCGAACCAGCCGACATAGTCTGGCTGGTTCAATGTTTGATGAGCCGATGTCAGGTTGTGTATAGCCACCAGTTTCCGGCGGCCACAGGGCGATGTACGCATGAATGCAAAAATGCCCGGTTCCATATTCAGAATGGTTTGTGAGGCATTGGGATGAAAGCAGGGTTCCTGTTTACGAACTCTGAGATGACTCAGCAGCGATTGGAACACCAGCGACGGTATTGAAACAGGGCTTTCCAAGTCTGGCAATAATTCTTCCAGTAACCACCTGCGACGATTGATAGAGCGGGTTCTGCCGCTGCTCTCTACGCCTGCCAGATCATTAGGCGTGGCAAACAGACTGTGTATATACATAGCAGGTATTCCGCGCATCCCCAGCATGATGAGCTGAGAGCAAATAAATCGCTGTACCTGCCACTGATCCTCGCCTCGTCTGGTCCCTTTCATGGCATCAAACAGGGCAATATTGATCTCATAAGGTGATTCCGTATTGTCTGAAAGGGTGCGCATACTGACGAACCCCCCAAAACGGTGCATGCTGTCGATCAGCTCTGAAACTTCATTCTCCGGGATCAACCCCTTCAGCGGACGCAGGCCTATGCCATCATGGGATGCAGTAAAGTTCAGGACGGTGCAACTCTCTGGATAATCAGGCAGGTCACTGGCCCATTGCACAAGGTATTTCTCAGTGCCCCGATTGAGTGCGTGCAGTATCAGGGGCGGCAGAGCAAATTGATACACCATGTGAGCCTCGTCCTGTTCCCCGAAATAACTGATGTTCTCTTCATGAGGGACATTGGTTTCGGTCAGAAGTGTGCTGCCGGGGCAGGCTTTCTCCATGATCAGTCGGAACAGTTTCACGATAGCATGGGTCTCGGGCAGGCTTATGCAATGAGTGCCCGGTTTCTTCCACAGAAAAGCGACGGCATCCAGCCTTATGACTCTGGAGCCGCGGGCCAGATAAAAGAGCAGGATATCCACCATCTGGATCAGCACATCGGGATTTTTAAAATTCAGATCCATCTGATCTTCACTGAAAGTGGCCCAGACGTGCTTCAGCCCTCGTCTTGTATGAATAGGCACCAGCAGGGGGGAGTTCCTTGGGCGGGTCACTGCACTGAGGTCTGTATCCGGATCTTCTTCAATAAAGTAATCCCGGCCGGGCTGATGGCCACTGACAAAGTCGGCAAACCAGAGACTTTCCCGGGATACATGGTTAATGACCAGGTCCGACATCAGCTGATAGTCAGCGGCGATGGCTTCAATATCCTGCCAGCTGCCCAGCTGTTCGTTGACCGACAGGTAATCAATCACAGAAAAACCATCATCCGAGCTAAAGGGAAAGTAGGGAAGAATATGAAGGGTATTAATAACCCCGTTCAGATGGCCATCAAGAAATCGCTTCAAGACCTGAAGAGGAGGCTGGCCAGTGTTGTCATAGAGGGTGTCGCCATAGGTGATCAGAAAGATATCCTGTTCTGACCAGCCTGAGACTGTTTGGGGAGGATTTTCATGGAGATGATGCTGAACCCGACGGACAATTCTGGCGGCTATCTCGCCCGCTTCCTGTCCGTAAGGGAGAATCAAAAGCTGAGTCATGGCCTGATGAAAAGCATCGAAGGCTTTAGGATAACTTTGCACGATACATCTTCCCCTTTGGCAATGTTTTTTAGTGCTATGCCTTCTTTGCAGCAGGAGTCATGCCACTATGGGAGGTCGGCGGGTGGTTTTCTGAGTTGGCACGACTTCTGCTTCAAGTCTGACGAGATGGAAAACTTCTCAACAAGACGAGCAATAATATGATTAAAAAGTGTCTGTTTCCTGTAGCAGGGTATGGAACCCGCTTTCTACCTGCCACCAAGTCTATGCCCAAAGAGATGCTGCCTATTGTTGATAAACCCCTGATTCAATATGGCGTGGAAGAAGCCATGCTGGCAGGTCTGACTGACCTGGGGTTTGTGAATGGCAGAAACAAGCGAGCGATTCCTGATCATTTTGATATCAACTATGAGCTGGAAGCCGAAATAGCCGGCAGCGGCAAAGAAGAAAAACTTTCGACGATTCGCGAAGTGATGGCGGCCTGTACTTTTTCCTATACTCGTCAGAATCAGATGCAGGGTCTTGGACATGCCATTCTCTGCGGAAGAACCCTGATGGGTGACCAGCCTTTTGGTGTAGTGCTGGCCGACGACCTTTGTGTTAACGACGGTGGTCCATTAGTGATGTCGCAGCTGGTCAATCTCTACAAACAATTTCGTTGCACCATTGTGGCTGTTCAGGAAGTGCCCGAATCCGAAGTCGATAAGTATGGAGTGATTGCCGGTGAAGCCCTGAGTGATAACCTGATCCGTGTAACCGATATGGTGGAAAAACCAGACCCTTCAGAAGCACCCAGTAATCTGGCAGTGATTGGACGATATGTCCTGACGCCGGATATTTTCGACATCATTGAGCATACTGAACCCGGAATAAACGGTGAAGTGCAGTTGACTGACGCCATTCTGACTCAGGCCAGACAAGGCTGTGTCATCGCCTGTAAGTTTGAGGGTGAACGCTTTGATTGTGGCAGCGTCAGTGGTTTTGTCGAGGCCACCAATGCCATCTACCAAAAACGCCTGGACAGAGTTTAAGCCGATGTTCAACAGCAAAAAGGCGATGAAGAAGCTGGTGATATTTTCCGATCTGGATGGCACTCTGCTCGATCATGACAGCTACAGCTGGGCAGCGGCCAAACCTGCCCTGGATCGTTTGAAAAAGCAAAATATTCCGGTTGTTTTCAATACCAGCAAAACCCTCAGTGAGGTGTTGCCTCTGCAATTGGAAATGGCTCTGGATCATCCATTTATTACCGAAAATGGAATGATTACCACCATCCCGGCTAACTACTTTCAGTCGTCTGATACTGACAAGAATACCCATTACTTCCATGGACAGCCCTATAGGGCGATCCGCAGGGTGTTGAAACAGTTTCGCGAACACTATGGCTTTCGGTTCAGGGGCTTTGGTGACTGCAGTCATAGTGAAATTGCCGATCTCTCCGGGCTCAGTCTGGAGGAGGCTAAACTGGCTGCAGACCGAAAAGCCAGTGAACCTCTGATCTGGGAAGACAGTGCTCAGGCATTAGAGCTGTTTGAAAAGCAGCTTACCAAAGAGGGTCTGCACCTGACCCGGGGAGGGCGCTTCTATCATGTATCCGGCAAGGGAGATAAAGGTTCAGCGGCGAAGAAGCTTTTCAAACATTACCTGAAGAGTTTCCCTGACTGGCAGTGGTTATCCATGGGGCTGGGCGACAGCTTCAACGACCTGCCCATGCTGGAAGTAGTGGATATTCCTGTTCTTGTGCGTTCTGAAAAAAGTAAACAGCCCGCTATAGAACATCTGTCTGATATTAAATACACAAAATCAGTGGGGCCTGAAGGTTGGAATGAAGCGGTATTGGAGATTCTGAACTCTGTTCAAGAAGGTCATCAGCCGGTCTGCTCCGAACAAGACAGCTCTTTACAAGACAGCTCTTTACAAGAAGTCTGAGCTCAGCTGCAGAGTATGATCAAGGTGCAAAAGCGATAACGAGAAGAAGGGAAACGATTTATGGGCGATTTTTACCAGAATGGCACTATCACCAATTTCCATAATTTAAGAGTACGTTCGGTTGAGGATATGGAGCAGGAGCTGCAGGCCTTTTCTCGACAGCGCCCTATGTCTCTGGTCTTACCTTCGCTGTTCTCCGAGTTGCAGGGGCCAGCCCTGAAAAATATTGTACAGGAACTCAGTCAGGTTCCTTATCTTTCCGAGATTGTCATTGGCCTGGATAGGGCCAGCGAAAAAGAATATACCTATTCAAGAGACTTTTTTGCCCAGCTGAATCAACACCACCGTATTCTATGGCAGGATGGTCCCAGACTTCGTGACATTGACCGTCTGCTTGAAAGTAAAGGGTTAGCCCCTAAAGAGGCTGGAAAAGGAAGAAACGTCTGGTACTGCTATGGCTATGTGCTGGCTTCAGCCAAATCAGAAGCCGTAGCCCTGCACGACTGTGACATCGTGACCTACCAGAGAGATCTGCTGGCCAGACTGCTCTACCCGGTAGCCAATCCTGCGTTTAGCTATGATTTTTGCAAGGGCTATTACGCAAGAGTAGCTGACAACAAACTCAATGGCAGGGTCAGCCGTTTGCTGGTAACGCCACTCCTGCGTGCCCTGAAGAAAATTCTCGGCCCTATGGAATACCTGGAATACCTCGACAGTTTCCGTTATCCCCTGGCCGGTGAATTTTCCATGCGAACCAGTGTTTTCAATGACATCCGGATTCCCAGCGACTGGGGTCTGGAAATAGGAGTACTCTCAGAAGTTAAGAGAAACTATTCCAATAAACGACTGTGTCAGGTAGATATTGCTGATGTGTATGATCATAAACATCAGCCTCTCTCAGAAGAAGATCGTAATTCCGGTCTTTCCAAAATGAGCCACGATATCATCAAGGCCGTCTTCAGAAAGTTGGCGACCAATGGGGTTCAGTTCAATACTGAAACCTTCCGCACGATCAAAGCAACTTATTACCGGGTAGCACTGGATTTCATTGAGTCTTATTACGATGATGCGATGATGAATGGCCTGCACGTCGATCGTGATTCAGAAGAGCGAGCAGTGGAGCTCTTTGCCAGAAATATCATGGCGGCTGGGCAACACTTTCTGGAAAATCCGATGGAAAGACCCTTTATTCCCAGCTGGAACCGGGTGATGTCTGCCGTCCCTGATATTTTGGAGCGCCTCTACGATGCAGTAGAAGAAGACAATGCCTGATTAAAGTACACAGCCAGTTTCACACCGTTCCTTATTCAGCTTTTCATGTATTGACCTTCCAGTTACTGGATGGTTTAAGTTGAAAAGCTGAACCATAACCTCTTGAATCTTATGTCCATCCTACACCTGAACCTGAAACACAGGCAGAACATTGGTATGACAATGATTGCCCTGCTAATGTTTTTGCTGTTGCAGGTTTGCCTGATGGAGTCGTCACAGGCTATGGTTACAGATCACTCAGACATGTCCATGATGATGTCAGCCGATGTTGTCGGCATGGCTGACGATTTGTCCGCGGATCATGACTGTTGTACTCCTTCCCCGGCAGAACATCTGCAGAAAGCGAATCAGGTCTGTCCAGACTGCGACTCTGAGGATCACTATATCCCGTTTTCTCACCCGGACAGTAAGCCGACTTTTACCCTTCTCTATATTGTTGCAGAGTTGATCTTGCTGGACTCTGAACCGTTGCAGGACTGGATTTCTGCGCCCCCATCTTCGGTATACCGCTCCCAACCTGAGATCTATCTGGCCAATGTCTCTTTTTTGGAATAGCTATTATTAAACATCGTCGTTTAATAAGTTGAATTTTTGAAAAACTACGAAAGTAGGGGAGTGAGACAATGAAAAAGCTGAAAGCCCTGTTCCTGGGAACTGCTGTTTTAATGTCGTCTATACTGGCCAAGGCGGAGGAGTCATTGCCGACGGTCATGCTCTACAAAACCCCAGCCTGTGGCTGCTGCACAGAGTGGGCAAAACATATGGAAGAAAATGGCTTTAAGGTCATGTCCCATGATGTGCCGGGCACAGCCACCTATCGTGCCAAGGCCGGAATTCCGAAAGGAATGGAGTCTTGCCACACAGCCTTTATCGGTGATTATGCCTTTGAAGGTCATGTCCCGGCTGCGGACATCAAGCGCTTGCTGACTGAAAAGCCTGATGGTGTGAACGGTCTGACTGTTCCGGGTATGCCTATGGGGTCGCCAGGCATGGAGTACGGAGACCTCAAAGATCCTTATAAGGTGATCGGTTTCAGTAGTGATGGAAAGATGAGTGTATTTGCCACTCATTAATCATGGCACGATCCAAAGAAGCTCTTTCATGAGCTTCTTTAGGAGCGAGTTTCAGCTCTCCTTTCAACTGCTATTCTCAACTCTCAAACAAAAAACCAGACAGGACAAGTAGTATGAGCCTTGAGGCAAGAGTCACGGTATTGGAAGAACATCGGGAGCAATCGGACAAGGTGCTCGCTGGCATGGAAGGCAAAATCTCCCTGCTTCTGAGGAAACAGGAGGGGATGCAGAAAGAGATGGACGGCCGCTTTAGTGGCATGCAGAAAGAGATGGACAGCCGCTTTAATGGCATGCAGAAAGAGATGGACAGTCGCTTCAGTAAGCAAGATCAGGTGCTTGCCGGCATGAATCAGGTACTTGCTGGCATGAATCAAGTGCTTACTGGCTTTGAAGGCACAGTGGCCTTGGTTCTGAAGGAACAAGAATGGATGAAGGAGGAATTAGCTGACCATAGCAGGCGTTTTGACAAAGTTGAAGAGCTGCTGATCCAGATCGTCAACAACCTTGCCAGCAAGTAAGTAGCCTCTCGTTCCCACTCTCTTCGTGGGAACTCCCGCCTGCCATTGTCCTGGTCGTGCTTTTATGCCCTGTGGGTACCAGGCGCTTCTGTGAGATCGGTGCAAACTGAACATAAAACACCGACATTCTCATGACTTCAACTCCGATAGCTTTATGCACCATCTATATCAGGATTCGTTTCTTTTCCCTTGATCAATCGATCAATGATAGGGCAATCCGGCAGATCATCCCCATGACAGCATTGGGTGAGCTGTTGCAGGCTGTCACGAATCACCTGCAGTTGGCTGATCTTAGCCTCAACATCGACCATTTTTTTCAGAGCCAGTGATTTTACATCAGCACTTTTACGATGGTTGTCGTTGTACAGATCCAGAAGGTCCGAGCACTCTTTCAGAGTAAAGCCCAGCTCTCTGGCGTGACTGATAAAAGACAGTTCTCGTAAATGGGATTCATTATAATTACGGTAACCGTTATCGAGACGGTGGGCCGGTGAGATCAGCTTCAGACTTTCATAGTAGCGAATGGTTTTGGCGGTCAGCCCGGTGGCCTGTGCTGCTTTGGAAATATTCATGGTTCAGACCTCCCTGGCAGTTGGCTTGAACCGTCTCAGACGGTTGGCGTTACTGACGACTGTGACGGATGACAGAGCCATGGCTGCTCCTGCAACGACAGGGTTAAGCAACATCCCTGTGAAAGGGTAAAACACTCCGGCAGCAATCGGGATGCCAAGAGAGTTATAAACAAAGGCGCCGAACAGGTTCTGTTTAATGTTTCCGAGGGTTGCCCTGGAGAGCTCGACGGCATCGGCCAGTCCATGGAGTGAAGAGCGAATCAGGGTGATATCTGCCGATTCAATGGCAACATCAGTACCCGTGCCAATGGCAAAGCCAACGTCAGCGCGGGCAAGGGCCGGGGCGTCGTTTATGCCGTCACCTGTCATACCGACCCTGTGTCCTTGATCCTGCAACTCTCTGATATACCTTTCCTTGTCTTCAGGCATGGCTTCGGCCCTGAAATCATCAATGCCTACCTGTTGTGCGACGGCTGCGGCAGTCAGTGTGTTATCACCCGTCAGCATTATGACCTTGATGCCCAGCTTATGCAGTCTGTCGATAGCTGCTTTGGAGTCTTTTTTTACCGGGTCGGCGACCGCTATCAGTCCCGCCAGTTGGTTATCAACAGCCAGAAAAATGGGGGTTTTACCCTGATTAGCCAATGACTCTGATGTTGAGGTCAGAAGCATGACATCAATGCCATTGGCAGCCATGAGATTTTCATTACCCAGCAGTACCGACTTTTTTTGAACACGCCCGGTCACCCCTTGTCCGGTTACCGCATGAAAATCGGATACGGGTGAAAGTGACAACGATTTTTGTTTGGCAGAATTAACAATAGCGTCAGCCAGAGGGTGTTCCGATGCACTCTCAATACTGGCGGCTATCTGCAGAATTCTGTTCTTTTCTTCTTCGGTGTCCGCTGTAATGCAGATCTGTTCGATCACCTTGGGAACGCCTTCGGTGATGGTGCCTGTTTTATCCACCACTATGGTTGTCAATTGACTGGCCTGCTGCAAAGAGTCTCCTTTGCGAATCAGCATTCCAAGCTCAGCTGCCTTGCCGACACCGGCCATGACCGACATGGGAGTAGCCAGACCCAGGGCACAGGGGCAGGCGATAATCAGAACCGTGGTGGCTACCACCAGCGCGTGAGCCAATGTCGGCGCGGGTCCAAAAAAGAACCAGACCGAAGCTGCCAGAAGAGCAATAACCATCACAACAGGTACAAATATGGATGATATCTGATCAGCCATCCGGGCAATGGGCATCTTTGAACTTTGGGCTTTTTTTACCAGGGCAATGATATGGGCCAGAGCGGTTTCGCTGCCAACCTTTTCTGCCTTGAATAGCAAACTGCCATTTTTATTCAAGGTGCCTGCTGATACTTCGTCGTCGGGTGTTTTTTTCACAGCCAATGGTTCGCCTGTGAGCATGGATTCATCCACCAGACTGGTGCCTTCAGTTACGATGCCGTCTACAGCAATTTTCTCGCCGGGTCTGACCCTGAGGATGTCGCCTTTTAAAACCTGATCCGCGGGAATATCTATTTCCTGTCCATTGCGTACGACTCTGGCCGTTTTGACTTGAAGCCCAAGTAGTCTTTTTATTGCCTGACTGGTTTTTCCTTTCGCTCTTAACTCCAGGGCATGGCCCAGATTGATAAGACCAATGATCATGGCACTGGCTTCAAAGTAACCATGGCGAGCGGCAAACGGTAGTAGGTGAGGAAACAACACGACAACCATGGAGTAAAGCCAGGCAATGCCTGTACCTACGGCAATCAGGGTATCCATATTGGTGTTGCCGTGTTTCAAGGCTTTCCACATGCCGGTAAAGTAATGGTTACCGGAGAACACCAGAATAAAAAGAGTGGCAAGGCCGACAATCCCCCAGGCAAGTTGCTGAAAGGGCGTGTTTACGCTCATTTCCCCCGTGACGACACCCCATAACATCAGGGGAATGCCCAGACCCAGAGCAATGGCGGTATGTTTTAGCAGGTGCCGATACTGTTTTTTGTCTTCCTGTTCCTGCCTAAGTTGAATATCGCTGTCAGGTGTCAGCAAGGTACCCGGATACCCGGCACTTTCCAACGCCTTCAGAATGACACCAGCTTCAGGCCGACCCTGAACAGAGCAGATTTTATCGGCCAGATTGACCGACGCGCTCTCAACGCCCGGAACCTCCAGAAGAGCCGACTCAATTTTGCTGACGCAGGAGGCACAGTGAATCGTTGGTATAGAGAATTGTCGTTCAGAGTCGCCAGGCATCACTTCGGCTTCAAATCCAGCGTTTTTCAAGGCTGAAATCAGGGAGGAAGGTTCGGCACTGCCTTCGACCATGGCCGTTTTGTCTACAAAGTTAACACTGGCTGTATTCACACCAGCCACACCTTTCAGAGACTTTTCAATTTTGCCGACACAACCGGCACAGTTGACGCCGGACAGGGCCAGCTGAATCTGTAGAGATTTCATGATGTTACTCCACGAGATTGATTTTGAGGGAAACTGTACACAGGATAACCCTTACCCTGACTGGAAGGTAAAGAAGTGGTAGAGAAGATATGCCATAATTCGCAGCTAGCTCCAGTTAAATATTATGCACATTGGTACCATAACTGTTTCTGCACTATTTTTTCAGGCGTGATATTCTGATTCTTAACTTCCTGCCAAGTTCTAAACACTAACGCCTTCAAGCCAGGGATTTTGCCTTAATGACCAGCTCCATTACTGCTATCGAAGATATCATCAGTCTGAAAGAAAGCTTGGAAGTTGAGTTCAAATTAGCTGCCGGGAAAGAGGGTCGGGGAGAAGTACCAAAAGATGTCTGGAAAACCTACAGTGCCATGGCTAATACTGAGGGAGGTGATATTTTTCTGGGCATCAGAGAAAAGCCTGCCGGAGTATTCTCAGTTATCGGTATTGCCAAGCCAGACAAGATAATGAGTGACTTATAGAATACGCTCAACTCGGCCAAAGTCAGTGATAATCTGCTGAGTAATCAGGATATCTCTGTCATTGAGTTGAATGGCAAATCAGTCATACGCATTCATGTCCCCAAGTTTGGCCCCGAGCTCCGATGGTTTGGCCCCAAGCTCCGATGGTTTGACCCCAAGCTCCAATGGTTTGAGCTTGTCATATCGTCATCAGGATGGGAAACAGGTCATTTCAGACTTAACGGCGATTGTCCCCGATTTTCATCAAAAACTTTTGCAACTAACTGAAATTTCTAGCAGCCTGTCGGACTTAAGCGTCCGTAGCGAGGATTGCAAGAAATTGAGGATAAAAATTTCTGCTTCTGAGGAGAATAGTGAGCTATTTGACGAAGAAGCAGGAATTTCTAGACCAATTTATTGCAACCGCAGTAGGACAGCCTTAAGTCCGACAGGCTGCTAGAGAAAAGAAGAAGTTGGCTACCGAATTAATGGAAAAAACCATATTGGATGCCTGTCGCGGTCACTATTTGTCTCTTAAAGTTCTGGCAGAGTTACTGAACAGATCCCCTGATCCTCTGAGACAAGGGCATTTGAACAGGATGGTGAAAAACAGGCAGCTGGAGCGAGCTTATCCTGCTGAGCCTAATTCACCCAAGCAGGCTTATACCTCGGCTGAATAATGATCTTTTACCTGCGAGCTGGAATTACAAGCAGACAGTCAGCAAAACGCCCGACAACTGCCGGGCATTCCATTTCAAAAATGATACGCAAGCGAGAACTGGACAACATTCAAATCCATATTGGGCCGTTTGATATAAGCATTGGAGTAGTGAAGCAACTTGGCGCCCAGATCGAAACTTTTTTCGGAACCCAGAAGAACTCCGGCACCCAGCATGGTTTCAAACTGTAAATGAGTGCTTTTTTCTAAAGGCTGGTCGCCTTTGTAACGAATCTGGGTGTCGCTGATCCAGCCAACGCCCAGACCTGCATCGAAGTAATACCGTCCGCCGGGACTTTTGAATTGCCATACCGGAGTCATGAAAAAGCCATAGATATCATCGCCACCTTTCGAGCTATGCGAAGGGCTTGCATCCAGTTGATTATCCCAGTAAGAAACCGAGGTATCGAGAAGAAAGCGGTCATTCCATTCTAAGTTTTCGAGAAGTCCTTCGTCACTTAAATGCCATCTCAGGGCCAGACGAGTGTCCTTAACCTCTATTTTACTGGAAAGATCGGGCCCGTAGCTGAAATGAATACTTTCAGGTTGTGCGACGACCGACGTTGAAAAAACAGATAGCACCAAAGGTACTGCCGACAGAAAGGCTGCATTGTTGAGTCTCATGATCCTTATGCTCTTGTGTTTTTTAATATTTATTGAGCCCGCTACCAAAGTTTGCTTCGCAATACCCTTGCCACTCAGTGGGAGGGGGCTTCCTACTAACTTACACCAGGGAGCCAACGAATAAGACCAGATTTTTCCAACCTTGTTGTTTTTCAGCAAAGTCAGGTCGATATTGAGGCTGTTATCTCACCCGGTTTTGGACTTTTTATGACTCAAGAAATGAAGGAATCCGTGAAGTACCCGCTAATGAAGCCAGGTATGGTCAGTATCATTCGTATTCAAAGAGCTGATTCTGATGGCTTCACGAGAGTGTAACAGTGAACCATTATCATCAAATCGATCGACTTTACCTGGATCGAGATCAGGGCCGTTTTGCTTTAGCCCTTGTACACCGGAGGCGCTGAAGAACTCGTTGTTATTATAAGTATTTGCACGTATAGCTAATTTTTAGTACCTATGTACCACTAATAGTAGCAACTGAGAAAACAAGAATCTTAATGCCGGTTTTATGGGCATTGGACTGATAAACGAATTGATGAATAAGTTGTACCATGCCACCAACCCTGCTCAACAGACTAAAAGCCTCTGGCCCTCTGTCCTCGCCTGACTTTAACATTGCCGGTGTGTTGTCACAGACCGGGGTGCGGCGACTGATTATTGGCTGTGAAGTGCTGCTGGTCATTCTTCTGACTCAGCAGCTGGCTCGTCTTACATGGCAAGTCCTGGAAGGTTCTGACAGCGCCACGATTCATTCTTGGCAGCCTCAATCAACGGTGGTAAATGGTCGTCAATCGGAACAGGATGCCTACCCTGCGCTGAATGACTTTCATCTGTTTGGTCAGGAGCCTGTCAAGCTGAAACAAACGGATAAAAGCGATATCGACCCCAACGCCGTTCCAAAGTCCCGCCTGTCTGCAAAAGTAACCGGTATTGTTGCCAGTTCAGTTCCTGCTGATTCCGTCGCTGTGATTCATTCCGGTGGCCGTGATCGCACTTATCGAATTGGTGAAAAGCTTCAGGGTTCCAGTGCTGAAGTGAAAGATATTTATGAAGATCGGGTGATTGTATTCAACAGGGGCAAGCTCGAAGCCTTGTTGCTTTACCCCGATGAAGCGGATCGAAAAGTAGAAAAAAGAGACAGTAGTCGTTTGGCAGAATTACGTCAACGAGTGATCTCTGATCCAGCCTCTTTTACGGATTTTGTCCAGATCAACGCGGCTCAGAAGGATGGTCAGCTGGTTGGCTATCAGTTAACCCCTGGCAAGCTTCCTGACGTTTTTCGTGAGTCAGGCCTGAAGCCTGATGATATCGCCCTGTCTATTAACGGATATGACCTGAGTGACAGCAACGACACCATGAAGCTGCTGCAGGAAATCAAGCAGCTCACCCAGCTATCGATGACCATTGAAAGAAATGGTCGTCTCTATGAAATAGAAGTCAGACTATGAGTGTTAGAGGAAAAACAGGGTTATTAATATTATTCCCTGAATCGCTTAGCGGGGCCATGGCCCGGAAATGTGTAAATCAGGATGTTATGAGACGGCTGCGCAGACAGATCTGCTCAGTGACAGCAGGAATTTTACTGGCTACAACATCTTTTTTTGCCGGTCAGACATCTGCCAATTTCCAGCAATATTCTGCCAGTTTTGAAAAGGCCGATATTGCTGAATTTGCCAGTACAGTCAGCGCCACTCTGAACAAAACCATTATTCTGGACCCCGCTGTGCGTGGCTCTGTAACGGTCCGTTCCTATGACAAACTCAATGCTGAACAATACTATCAGCTCTTTTTGAACGTTCTGGAAGTCCACGGTTTTGCCGTTATCGAACAAGAGAATAATGTCCTGAAAATTGTTCAGGACAAGAACGCAAAAATGTCGGCGATTGCACTGGCTGACAGGCAAAAGCCGGGGCAGGGTGATGAGTTTGTTACCTGGGTGCTACCGGTTCAGAACGTGCCGGTGAGAGAACTGTCTCCGTTATTGCGCCAGCTGAATGATACAGCGGGCAATGTCGTTCACTACGACCCCTCCAACATTCTTCTGATGACCGGCCGTGCAGCCAATGTGAAGCGTCTGGTTGAGATTGTCAGACGAGTGGATATGGCCGGCAACCGAAACTTCTCGGTTATTCAGCTCGAGTACGCTTCTGCTTCTGAAATGCAGCGAATTCTCACTTCCCTGCTGCAGGAAAAAGGCGGCAAGGGCAGTACTTCCCGGGTGACCGTGGTTGCTGATGATCGCAGCAATCGACTGATTGTTGCCGGCCAGACAAGACAACTGCAAAAAGTGAATCGTATTGTCTATCAACTGGATGCCGAACAGGAATCATCCGGCAATACCCGCGTCTTCTATTTGAGGTATGCCAAGGCGGAAGAACTGAAAGAAGTCATGGAAGGTGTGGGTCAAACGGTTCAGGCAGAAAAAGACAGCGGTAAGACAGTTGTTCGTAATAACCAGAAGTTCAGTATCAATGTTCATGAGCAAACCAACGCTCTGGTGGTCACCGCTCAGCCAGACATTATGAAAAGTCTGGAAAGTGTCATCAAGCAGCTTGATATTCGTCGTGCCCAGGTTCTGGTCGAAGCCATTATCGTTGAGGTAGCGGATGGCGATGGCATTAACCTCTCCTTCCAGCTAGCCAATGCTAACAGCGGCAGTATGATGCAGTTTAACGATGGCCGAACGGTTCCGATTGGCCAGATCATGGCCGGTCTGAAAGATGCTGAAGATAAGCCAGGCTCAACAGTCATCAGTGAAAATGGCAATGTCACTGTCAATCCTGATCAGCCGGGTGATTACACCAAATTATATGATGCTCTGGCCGGTGTTTCTGGTGCGGCCTTCAGTATCACATCCGGCGACTGGACAGCCCTTTTGCAGGCTGTTACCAGCTCAACAAAATCCAATGTTCTGGCGACTCCGAGCCTGATGACGCTGGATAACGAAGAGTCTTCTTTCATAGTGGGCGACGAAGTCCCTGTTATCACCGGTTCTGCCTCCAGTTCAAACAACGACAACCCTTTCCAGACCGTAGAGCGTAAGGAAGTAGGTGTGAAGATGACTGTTAAGCCCCAGATCAATGAGGGAGATTCGGTGATGCTGGATATTACTCAGGAAGTGTCTGGTGTTAATGGTACCACATCCGTCGATGTCACTTTCTCCAAACGTGAAGTGAAAACATCCATCATGGCACGCAGTGGTGACACCATTGTTATTGGCGGATTGCTGGATGAAGACGTGCAGGAAAGTGTTTCCAAAGTGCCACTGCTGGGTGACATTCCCTACATAGGTGCTCTCTTTCGCTCCACCTCCAGCGAGGTGAAAAAGCGTAACCTGATGGTCTTCCTGAGGCCCACCATCATTCGTGACGATAACATCCTGACCAGTATCAGCGGTAAGAAATACAGCTATATGCGTGCCCGACAGCTGGATCGTCGTGATCAGGGCGTTGAGCTGATGCCTGATGCAAGAACCCCGGTCCTGCCGGAATACCCCTCTAACTCCGATCTGATGAACAGAGCGCGCCAGAAACTGGATGAAGCCGATCAGAAAGAAAAAGAGAAAGAAAAAAACGACAAGAAAGACGATGACAAGGTAGCCAGTAAACAGTCGGAGAAGAGCGATGCAGAGTCCGGCGATAACAGCTGATCAGGAAACCGAAGCCTCTGCTCAGGAAGCGGCACAAGATCTCCCTGCGGGTGTTCTGGAGCTGCCCTTTGCCTTTGCCCGTAACTTCGGTGTCCTGCTGGAAAGAGAGCAGCAGGGTAATTTCTGTTTGTACGTCAATGGTCAATCTTCCAGAGCCGCTATTACTGAAGTTCGTCGCTTTGTTGCAGGCCCGATTGACATCAAATCCCTGTCTGAGGGTGACTTTGAGGCGAGACTGTCGAGCTATTATCAAAAAGACTCATCGGCTGCCCGTCAGCTGATGAATGATATTGGCAATGATGAAGAGCTTCACTCTCTGGCAGAGGAATTGCCTGACAACGAAGACCTTCTGGATGCCGACGATGGTGCCCCGATCATTCGAATGATCAACGCCATGTTGGGCGAGGCGATCAAGGAAGGTGCCTCCGATATTCATATCGAAACCTTCGAAAACTGTCTGGTGATTCGCTTCCGTGTCGATGGTGTTTTGAGAGAAATCCTTCGACCCCAGCGCAAGCTGGCGGCATTGCTGGTATCCCGTATCAAGGTTATGGCCAAACTGGATATTGCCGAGAAGCGGGTTCCTCAGGATGGTCGTATTTCCCTGCGACTGGGTGGTCGTGCCGTCGATGTCCGGGTATCGACACTGCCTTCTCGTCATGGTGAGCGAATCGTATTGCGTTTGCTGGATCGCAACAGTGTCCGCATGGATATGTCCAGTTTAGGTATGACGCCCGATATTCATCAGCATATCAGTGAAGCTCTGCATAAACCTCACGGTATTCTGCTGGTCACAGGCCCGACCGGTTCCGGTAAGAGTACGACACTGTACGCTGGTCTGACAGAAATCAACGACACCGAACGTAATATTCTCACTGTTGAAGATCCTGTGGAATACGATCTCGAAGGCGTGGGTCAGACACAGGTCAACCCCAAGGTCGATATGACCTTTGCCCGGGGGCTGCGTGCCATCCTGCGTCAGGACCCGGACGTGGTGATGGTGGGTGAGATTCGTGATCTCGAAACCGCAGAAATTTCTATTCAGGCCTCCCTGACCGGTCACCTGGTGCTGAGTACCCTGCACACCAATACGGCTATCGGTGCTGTCACACGCCTGAGGGATATGGGCATTGAACCTTTCCTTCTGTCATCCAGTCTTTTGGGCGTTTTGGCCCAGCGTCTGGTTCGTACCCTCTGTCCTTCCTGCAAAGTAGCGCGAGAGCCAACGCCTCATGAGCGAAAGCTGTTGGGAATAGACGACTCTGACAGCAGACCCGTTCACGAAGCCAGCCCTGAAGGTTGTTCCGAATGTCATGGTGGTGGCTACAAAGGCCGAACCGGCATTCATGAATTATTTCTGGTCAACGATGAAGTCCGCCGTATGATTCATGAAGGTGTAGGTGAACAGGCTTTGGAAGATGTGATTCGCAGGACCAGTCCCAGTATCCAGAAAGATGGCTTTCGTAAAGTTCTTGCGGGTATGACTTCCATTGAAGAAGTACTGCGGGTGACCAGGGAGGAATAATGGGCGTATTTGCTTATGAAGCCCTGGATAAAAAGGGTAAAAAACGCAAAGGGGTGCTTGAGGCTGATTCCCCCCGCCAGCTTCGTCAGCAGTTGCGTTTGGAAGGTCTGGCTCCGGTGGCCATTACTGAATCCGAACAAAAGAGCAGTGGCGAACGGGCGTCGTTTTCTCTGTTCGAGAAGAAAGCCAGCCCGGCTGAAGTCGCCATGTTGACTCGTCAGCTAGCGACTCTGGTAGCGGCTGCCATTCCTCTGGAAGAGTGTCTTCAGGCTCTGTCCCGTCAGGTTCAGAAATCCCACCTGAAAGCCATGATCACTACCGTAAGAGCGAAGGTACTGGAAGGACGGACGCTGGCAGAAAGTCTGGCGATTTACCCGAAAACCTTTGACACACTCTATTGTTCCATGGTGGCGGCTGGCGAAAAGTCCGGTCACCTGGATACGGTTCTGGAGCGACTGGCGGACTACACCGAACAGCGTCAGGTGATCCGGGGCAAGCTGATTCAGGCCATGATTTATCCCGCCATTCTCACCATCGTGGCGGTCTCGGTCATCGCCATTCTGCTGGCAACCGTGGTACCTACCGTAGTGGAACAGTTTGCGGATCTCGGACAGGATCTGCCAGCGATGACCCTGGCTCTGATTGCCATGAGTAATTTTGTTCGGGACTACGGCTTCGGTGTATTAGCTGGTCTTATCATGCTTTTATTCCTGAGGCAGCGCTTGCTGGTTAATCCTGAACGGAGACTGACCCATGACCGATGGATGCTGAAAATGCCCGTTATGGGCGAGGTGGGTGCCGGTGTTGATACCTCCCGTTTTGCGCGGACACTCAGTATTCTCAGTAGTAGTTCAGTGCCGCTTCTGGAGGGTATGAGAATCTCCGCCGAGGTCATGTCCAACTCTTTTATCCGGAAATCCCTTGAGCAAGCTTCGGAGCGGGTGAGGGAAGGTTCCAGCCTCTGGGTGGCGCTGGATCAGACACAACTGTTTCCGCCCATGATGCTTCACATTATTGCCAGTGGTGAAAAGTCGGGTGAGCTGGAACAGATGTTGGGCCGGGCAGCGGACAGCCAGGATCGACAGTTTGAAAACCAGGTGAACATTGCCCTGGGTGTTTTTGGCCCATTGCTGATTGTCTCCATGGCGGGCATGGTGCTGTTTATCGTTATGGCGATTCTGACCCCGATGCTGGACCTTAACTCACTGGTATCAGGTGGTTAACAGGCACCAGGGGGTTTAAGTTAAGCGTTTTTCAGAAAAAAACATGAGCCTGATACAGATCGGACCATGTGGATTAGGAGTTAATGACCAATGACTACGAAAAAGGTAGATCGACAAAAACAGCAGGGTTTTACCCTGATCGAGATCATGGTGGTGATCGTGATTCTCGGCGTTCTGGCCAGTATGGTGGCCCCGAATGTTCTGGGTAACAAAAAAAAAGCAGACCAGCAGAAGGCGGTCAGTGACATAGTGACGCTGGAAAACGCACTGGACATGTACAAGCTGGACAATAATCACTTCCCATCCACTCAGCAAGGGTTGAATGCTCTGGTAGAACAGCCTTCCGGCAGCCCTCAACCCGGAAATTACCGTGACAATGGCTACATCCGTCGTCTACCCCAAGACCCGTGGGGTAATGACTACCTGATGCAGTCTCCCGGTGAATTTGGTGATATCGATATCTTCTCTGCCGGACCTGATGGACAGGCGGGTTCTGACGATGACATCGGCAACTGGAACATGAATTCCTGATGAAGCACGCTGGTTTCACCCTGCTTGAAATTATGCTGGTTCTGGTACTGCTGGGCATTGCTACCGCTGTCGTATTGCCTACTCTGGAACCGGCAGACAGTTCTGCACGTTTAAAAACGGACGCAGAGCGATTTGCTGCTCTGGTGAAAACTGGCCACGAAGAGTCATTGCTCAAAGGTAAAGACCTTGGGGTCAGGTTGACCGACAACGGCTATCAGTTTATGGAGTGGCACGAAGACCAATGGCAGTTAATGCAGAGTGACCGATTGCTCACAGAGAAAGAGCTTTCAGAAGCCATCAATCTGGACTTTATGCCGGGCGAGCTGATCTGGCAGGCTGCTCTGGATGCTGAAGAGCAGCATGATAGTGACTCGTTTTTCACCGACTCAGGGCTGTTTGAAAACGAAGAAAGCATGAAAAAACCTGATCTCTATATTTGGTCCAGTGGCGACGTGACCCCGGCTGAAGTGCGGTTTCAGTCTGCCAGCGACAGTCGTCGCTTTTTTAGCGTGATGATCAGGGAAACCGGAGAAGTAACCGTGGTCAGTGCAGATGAGTACGACAAGACAAGTGGCCGGGGCTGATAAATGAAACGTCACGCAGGCTGTTCCCGACGGGCCAGGGGCTTCACTTTGTTAGAAGTGCTGATGGCCATGACTATTCTCGCCATCGCTGGTATCACAGTGCTCAGAACCAGCAGTGAAAGCCTTGATAACAGCCAGTACCTGAAGAACAAAACCATGGCTCGCTGGGTGGCCGACAATGAACTGGTCGATCTTTACCTGAAGGAGCAATGGCCGTCCCAGACCTGGAAAAAAGAAACCCGTGAGCTGGCAGACCAAACCTGGCATGTCCGATACCGAAGTGTGCGTACGGCGGATGAAAATTTTCGAGCCATCCAGGTCGAAGTCCGACTGGACCGTGATGACAAGAAAGCCGCTCTGGCCAGTCTGCAAACTTACACGGTGAAGCGGTCTTGAAGTCATTGAACACCGTGCGACGCTGGACCCAACAGGGTTTTACCTTGCTGGAAATGTTGGTGGCCCTGACCATTTTTGCACTGGTCAGTATGAGTGCCTGGCAGATTCTACAGGGGGTTATGGGGGCCCGGGATGTTGCCAGCGATCATCAGAGTCGTATTCAGGAAATTGACTACGCCATGATAGTCATGGAACAGGACTTCCGGCAAATGATTGACCGGGGTGTGCGGGTCGATGGTGAACTGACGAATCAAAGTCTGTTTGCCGGTAAAGATATGCTGGAATCCGATGACGAGGCAGCGGCCTTTATTCGTTTGGGCTGGCGTAATCCGCAAGACAAACTTCCCCGCTCCAAATTGCAGAAAGTCAGCTACCGGCTTAAGGACGGCGTGCTTGAGCGTCAACACTTTTATGTGCTGGACCCGGAGGAAAATGCGGAACCCGTAGTCAGGGATCTGTTAACCGATGTCCGCTCACTCAAGTTTCAGTACTTCGTTAAAGGCCTGTGGGTAGAAACGCTCGGCAATACCCTGCCCCAAGGCCTGAAGATTAGGTTTGAGCTGAATGATTTGGGGATCATCGAGCGGCGCTACGTGCTTCCCGGGAACTGGGAAGTTCAGGAGCAGGAGTCATGAGGAGCCTGATTTCGGATAAAAAGAATAGTACATCCTTTAAGCGTCGGCAGTCGGGTGTCGCACTGCTGATTGTTATGTTCGTATTGACGCTTATGGTACTGATAGCGGCAGAGATGACTTTCGGGTTTTCCCTGCAAATGCGGCGGACCGCCTCCCTGCAGCAAATAGAACAGGCACGCTGGTATGCACTGTCAGCCGAAGAACTGACAATCAAGGTGCTTCAGGACGAGTTTGATGAGAGCGATGAAACCGTGAATCTTGGCCAAACCTGGGCCACGGGGGAAGTGACTTTTCCGATGGATAGTGGGGCAATCAAGGGAGAAATTTCCGACGCTCAGGCTTGTTTAAACCTGAATGCTTTGCAGGCATCGGATAAAGAAGGGCAGACTTCGGTTGAAGTCAAAGTATTTCAATCCCTGATGGAAGCACTGGAAATTGAGTCCTATCAGGCCGAAATAATTGCACAATCAACCAGAGACTGGGTAGACAATGACAACACCCAGGCATCAGGCATCGGCGCGGAAGACAGTTATTACCAGTCTCTGCCAGTGCCCTATCTGGCCAGTAATACCATTATGAGATCGGTTTCGGAGTTGAGAGCGGTTAAGGGCGTCAATGCCAAAATCATGAGAAGGGTCAAGCCTTATATCTGTGCATTGCCGGCCACCGAGATGAAGATCAATATTAATACTCTGTCGCCAGATCATGCACCGGTGCTCAGTGCCCTGTATTTGGGTGAGCTTCCCTTAGAGCAGGCAAAAGGGGTATTGGAACAGAGGCCGGAGGATGGCTGGAAGAGTGTGGATGAGTTTATTCAGCAACCGTCTCTCTCCAACTTCAGTGCCGGAGGCACCCACGAATTGATGTCGGTGGACAGTCAGTATTTTGTGATGACTGCAACCGCTTCCTATGCGGACTCCAAAGTCCGAATAAAAAGCCTGCTGCGGCGGGAAGAAGAAAATAAGTTCAGCGTCATTCGCCGAGAGTTTGGAGGGCTTGAGTGAGCCAGCATCTTATCATCAGGCTGCCCGGAGATCCCGGCCAGCCCGTTCACTGGCAACGCTATCCAGTAGAGCAGGGGCCAGTGATTCAGGCGGCAGATGGGGAAAAAGCCTCCTCTGGCATTCTGCCGTCTGTTGAAGACCTGGGAACACTGACGGAGTCATTCCCGGATACCAAAACCATTGCCCTGGTTCCCACGGAGCTGGTCAGTGTTCACTGCCTTCAGGTTGAAGGCAGGCTGAGCAAGGCGGTATTAAAGTCACTGCCTTTTCGTCTGGAAGATGATCTGGCTGAGGACGTAGACGATCTTCATATTTCGGTCATCGCGAGAGAAGGGGCTCAGGTTTATCTGTCCGTGGTCGCTCATTCGAAAATGGCTTTCTGGTGTGAAGCAATGAATCAGTCCGGCCTTAAAGTCAAAACCATGATTCCCGAAGCTTTGGCTCTGCCCTGGACCGAGGGAGAGTGCTCGGCGCTGGCCATGGATGAACGTTGGATACTGCGGGATAGCCGCTGGCAGTGGGCTGCCTGTGATCCATCCTGGCTGAGCTTCTATCTGGCAGCAGACGACTCGGAAGAGACGCCTCTGAAAGTGAACAGTTTCAGCGAACTACCTGAGAACCTGACGGGGGAATGGAACCGGGAAGCTTCGGGCCCTGCTCTGGAAGTATTGGCAGCGGGTGCGGTCAGTGCTGACTCACAGAAGAACAGCCCCAACCTGTTGCAGGGTGTCTGGCAAGTTGAGTCATCCATCATCAAGAGCCTGAAACCCTGGAGGCTGGCTGCCGGACTCCTGGCTTTTACCATTACTCTGTTTATGGCTCAGGCAGTATTGAAATCGGTACAGTTGGAACAACAGGCTGATCAGCTTCAGGCGCAGGCGCATAAGATCTACAGTGACATGTTCCCCGGTGAGCGGATTGTGCGTCTACAGTCGCAAATGAGGCAGAAGCTAATGGCCTTGAAAAGTAACAACAGCGATGACTCGGGTCTGCTGAAACTGCTCGATCAGACTGCACCCTTGTTTAAACAATATCCCCAACTCAATACTGTTACTTTGTCGTATAACCAGTCTCAGCAATCACTGCGGGTGGAAGCCACTGCGAAGGATTTTGATACTTTTACGGCATTCCGGGAAGAGTCGGGTGAGCAACTGGTGATCACGGTTGAAACACTGGAGAAGAGTGGTGATATTGCCAATGGTACGCTAATCATCAGGGGGAGTGATTCATGAATGACATCATGGAAGGCTTCAATGAGCGCTGGCAACAGGCTCAGAGTTTCTGGCGTGGCCTGAGTCGGCGCGAGCAGCAACTCTGTATGGTGGCAGGGGCATTTATTATTGTCTGGTGCATTTGGCAGGGTATTTTAAACCCTTTGTCAGAACGTCAGTTAGCTGCCGAACGGAAGCTGGTGGCCAGTCAGAAGTTGTTGGCTTCTGTACAGGAACAGGCCAGTGAGATTGTCAGGCTACGTCAGGGTCAGCCAGACAAGGGCCGCTATCTGCTTTTACCTCTGGACCAGATGGTGAATAAAACCGCAAAAGATTTTGATCTGCGCATCACCGGGGTGCGAACTGTTCGTGATTCATTGCAGGTCGATCTTGATACAGTGGGCTTTGATCGTTTACTGGCATGGCTAGTCAATCTTCAACAGCAGGGAGGAGTTGAGATCAGGGAGTTGGAGGTAGAAGCTGCCGAAAAGCCCGGTCATGTGATCGTTAAGGCTTTGAGAATACAAAGAGCATTCAGCAGTGAGACAGCCTTCAGCGAGAGTTAAGACATATGAAGAGAATCATTACTCTGGCCGCACTGGCCGCAGTTTCTTACACAGGTTTTATGCTGGCAGAGCTACCAGCCGCTTTTGTCTGGCGTCATGCACCCAAAATGCCGGGGATTGAACTCGAAGATCTCTCAGGCTCACTCTGGTCGGGTTCAGCGCAGGAATTAACCATCAACGGTATCGGGCTTCA
Source organism: Endozoicomonas sp. ISHI1 (assembly GCF_024606225.1). Lineage (GTDB taxonomy): Bacteria > Pseudomonadota > Gammaproteobacteria > Pseudomonadales > Endozoicomonadaceae > Endozoicomonas_A. Next base: position 99,862 of record NZ_JAGRPU010000015.1, read on the forward strand.
GGAAGTCAGTTGGGATCTCCAGCCTTCTGCACTGCTGACCGGAAAGGTCAGCGCGAACGTTGAGGTCGGTGATCATTTTTCTGCCGTTGTGGGTCAGGCGACAGTGACCTACAGTCCTCAGGGTGTGACGATTGAAGATCTTCAAGCAGACGCTACGGCAGGCTGGTTGCAGCAGCTTGTTCCCATGCCGGTTCCGGCAACCGCCAAGGGTAATATCAATCTGGTGGCAAACTCCCTGGTTTATGAAAAAGGTCTGTGTGTCGAGCTGGACGGTCACATGACATGGGAAAGAGGGCGAATCAGCAGTCCTCTGGGTGACGTGAAACTGGGTAAAGCAGATGCTGATCTCACCTGCAAGGGAAATACTCTGCAAGGTAAAATTCGCCAGTCATCCGAATTTCTGACAACAGATGCCGTTTTCAGCTTTAATCTTAACGGCAGCTATTCGTTGAACGGGAAAGTGTCTGAAGGTGAGGCCCTGCCAGAAACCATGAAAGACGGCATGCAATTTCTTGGAAGGCCGGATTCTCAGGGGCGCTATCCTTTAACATTAAGAGGGCGAATTTAATTCGCAGTTTTCAAAATGATCTGGCCGCATATTCAGGGGCATTCTGCCTGAAAGCTTTTGTGCCAATCATTGAACTCCTCAGGCAGGCCTTTCCACGGAACCCCCGGTACCAGCAAGCCAGAAAATCGCCTCAATAAATCACCTGTTGTCAGCTGTCGGCCCGGGATCAGTGACTTTGCCCGGCAGCGTGTCATTGATCAGATCCCATTGTTCATCTTTGATTGCTGTGCGAGCAGTCGTAGCAAACCTGAACGCCATACTCTATATCATTTTCAGGTGTCCTTTCGGTCAGGTTACTGATGCACTGCCTGGTCGATTGGATAAGAATACCCACCTAATATTAAATCCAATTTGGTCTTGGAAAAAATCCTTTTAAGTCTGTGCTAAAATCCATAAAAGTCTTAATAATAATCCATTTTGGACGGATGATTTCACCATGTCCTATATCCCCAGAGGTATCGAGCCTTATCTTCAGGCGTGTCTGGCTGATACGCCGGTGGTCGTGATTACCGGTCCTCGGCAATCGGGCAAAACCACCCTCGCCCGACATTTTCTGAACCGGCCTGAATATGAGGAGACCAGTAGCTACCTGACTCTGGATGATGAGAATATTCTTGCCATTGCCCGTAACGATCCCATCGGTTTGCTGCGTAGCCAGTCCCGGCCAGTGGTGATTGATGAGGTGCAGCGGGCACCTGAGCTGATTCGCACGATTAAATTGCTGGTTGATGAGGATCGTCAGCCCGGTTCGTTTATTCTGACCGGCTCTGCGGATCTGATGACCTTGCCGACGCTGGCAGACTCGCTGGCCGGACGTGCCGAGTTTGTCACCCTGTATCCTTTTAGCCAGGCAGAGCTAAAGCAAATCCCATCCGGACAGCAAGAAAGCGGCGATATTATTCACCAGTTACTGGCTCCGGACTGTCTCCCAGACGCTTTAAACCCTCTTGAATACGATCAGGTTATTTCAGCTATTGTCTGTGGCGGTTATCCGGAGGTTCAGCAGCGTTCGCCGGGGCGCAGAACCCGCTGGCACCGGGCTTATGCAGATGCCATTGTCCGAAGGGATATAGGAGAGGTGTTTCAGCTTCAGAAGCTGGATGCAATGGCGCAGTTGCTCAAGCTGTTGGCGGCGCTGTCATCAGAATCCCTGAACTACGCCAGTCTTGGCAAGGCAGTGCAGATGGATAATAAATCGGTTCAGAAATACGTGTCGGCACTGGAAAATCTTTATTTGGTCAAGCGCATTCCGGGTTTTCATCGCAATGAACTGAAGCGGGCCATCAGGCAACCCAAGATACATTTTGTCGATACCGGATTGCTCTGTGCCATACGAGGCATTAACGAAACTGCAATTCAGGCAGATAGAAACTTGATGGGGTCGTTGATGGAAACCTGGGTGTGCACCGAGCTGTTAAAGGCTATTGCTGTCAGTGAAGAAGAGTGTCAGCTATTTCACTACCGGGATAAAAATAAACGAGAGGTGGATTTTATTCTGTCCGGCAACAACGGCCAGGCGACAGGCATTGAAGTGAAGGCAGGCATGACCATTAAGCGGGAGATGTTTGCAGCTCAGGAAATGCTCATAGAGGCAGGAAGTATCCGGCGGGGGGTGATTGTATATAACGGTGACAGGGTGTTGCCCTTCTCGAACAATCTGATGGCTGTACCGGCAGGATGTCTGTTCTGCCCCGGCGGGTTTTATATGTAGGAAGCAAAACGCTTATGGATTACCAGTACCAAAGAAAAAAGCTGGTTAACTGGCTTCGCTCCCAGTTAACCGGCGACCTTGGCGAGGGTGAAATACTGACGGGCAGCTCGCCTCTGGACCGTTATTTTACCGGCATTTTGTTTCCTCTGTCCCAATACGAAGACGCTGAAGAAGATACACCTGATAACGATGATCCTGATTCTGCCCAGTCGATTCGTTCAACCAGGCGTTACCAGCCTCCCTGTTCTGCAGGCATGTCATTTTTCCTGACGGGTAACAAAATTACGTTGCGGGTTTATTATTCTGCCTGGAGCTTTGCACCTGAAGGAAAGAGTCATTACCGCAATATCAAGGGCTGGGTCAAAAGCTGTCTTACGGAAGATGGTGGCGAAGAGGTTGTTTTCAAAAAGCCTGATACCTTGGCAACGACACACAGCGAAACCAGAGAAGTGCTAAACAACCGGGGGAAAATAAACATTTTATGGCGTCTTCACGGGAAGGGTCTCTGCATCATCAATCACCATCCTGTCACCACTGGCTTACCGACAATCACAGGCAGCACATCCGACCGTCAGCCAAAATCACTTCATCACTCCACTGGATGAATACGCTGTCCGATACTTTCCGCATCAAACCATTACCTTTGCAGAGATCAGGCATTTCAAGAGCATTGAAAACGACGTTATTATCATCACTGATATGAAAAGCCCTGAAAAAACAGCAAAAGATTCTGAAATATCCAAGTATTATGTTGCCATGACAAGAGCACGTGAGCTTTTATGTGCTATTTGGCTATAGCTCGCTGCTGTTGGGCTGCGCCTCCCCTGACACATTTTTCCGCTTAGTTGCAAATAACTCAAAGCCCTTGTCAGCCAATCCACAGAGCATGGCGAAAACCTGAAGTCCATCTTTGACGTCAACCAATCTGCCGTCTATTTTTCAGGCAGTTATTGACTAATACGAACATTGCTGTTTCCTCCCAATTGCCATGAAACTCGGTTATGCCCGTGTCAGTACACGTGACCAGAATCTAACTCCCCAGATCGAAGCCCTTGAAGAAGCTGGATGTAATAGGATTTTTCGGGATGTTGCTTGTGGTACCAAGTCAGAGCGCCCCGGTCTGGATGAGTTGGTGACTGTATTGACAGGACACCCCAAACTCAGCAATGACCTCAAACGCCCGATGATGGAAGAGATAGGCACGAGAGCCACCACTTTCACCCTGGACAGCTTTCACAAGCACAAAAAGGATTACATTCAGTGGCTATTCACCCAATGCCTTCAACCAAAGACGAAGCCAGAAAGCATCATCAAACCGGAAGCTGTTGAATACTTGGCAAAAGCACTGGCGACACCACTGCAAATCAACCAGTATCTGAGTTTGGTGCTGACGGAAGGCCTTCATGCCGGAATCAAGCCTGTTACCGAAGAGCGGGTTAAATCAGTACTGGCTTATGACCTGAGTAGCACTGAGGCGCAGCTGGTCCATCAGGGGTATGACGCTCGTATTTTGGCGGATGCTCTGGATATCAAAAATAAGGAATTAAGAGGATTTATACGGGCTGAGCTTTCCAGTACCCGGCGGGATGAGATTATGAACGCCATAAAAGGGTTGGGTGTTGTATTATGAATTTTTTTTATGAAACACAAACAAATAACAACGGGGGAAAAATAATAAAGAACTTCACTTGGTCAATTATAGAATGGGGTGTGATATTGTGGGGAGTCTATATCTTTCCAAGCCTGGCTAATGCAGAAAAAGTTACGACACTTGAATGGCTTCCACCTTTGTTGGAAAACCAGGAGTATCAAGTAAAATCCAGCTTAAAAGTTAAATCAATTCAGCCGGGGGCATCATCTTCAGACCAAATTTCGATAACATTATTTGCCGAACCCTATCAACACATTGTTGCGTGTTCAGAAGAGATTAGTATAGACGGTGAAGCCCCTGTTGATATGATGCGATTAGGCCACTTCCCCCCAATAAATACTTTCAGTTTGGTCATTAAGAATCCACAATCATATTTAACACTTAAAAATCCTTGTCTCTGCCCCCCAGCGACTTTAGAGCAATACCCCTACAAGATTGGGCAATATTTGTTTTCTGACCAACCGATAATGGCGGTCAGCCAAAAAAAGAAAAAGAGCAAAAACCACCTTTCTTCTTCCAGTTCAGATCTCATTGGAGGAGTGCTTGAACCAAAATCAGATTTGAATTATTCACCTGACAGCGATGGCGGTTTTTGGTTTGACGATGACTACCGGAAAAAGCGACCGGGTTGGATTCCACAACAAGTCAGTACAGACTGGAGTATGGATATATTGCCTGTCATGAGGTTGGACTGGGATTGGAACAGGATACTGCCGAGCGAGAGAGTAAAAAGCTGGCTCTTTGGAAGCAGGGATGACGAATCAGGTGTTAGATTACTTATTAACATAAATGGTCAGCCTACTGATGACCTGTTTCTCAGCCCCTTGCAATATCAGCAATTATTAAAACATATGAGTAGTACAAGAGAATTGATGTTGTGGCTAAAACCAAGGCTCACTGGTCTTGAGGCATTTATAGATGCACTGCTTGAAATCGGACAGTCGGGAGAATACAGCCTGGCTTTGCAGGGCGCACTTGAAGAGCAGCTTGCATCAATCTTGGAACAACCTCATCAGGATTTAGATTTAAACTTTGAAATAGACGCGTTGCAAAATGCCCTCAACAACCTACTTCCTGAAGCAGCGATTCATCAATTAGGTGGAAGCCAGAGTACTCAATCAAAGCAACCACCATCTGGTGAAGCGTCAGCAAACAGTCAGTCAACCAATTCACAGCCCAGCGCATCAAAAGTGCCAAAGAGTGGTAGTATTCAGAAACAGGGAGCTGGAGCGCCGCAGGGAGAGGATGGAAAGGATCCGTTGGAAGCAGATGCCAGTTTTTCAGAACCTCATCACCATTACTTGCTTAAAGTGGGTAGACGTCATTTTTATTTAGATAAGCTGGATGTTCTCAGGAAAAAAGAGAAAAAAGCTTATAAAACCTGGGTAGAGACGGTTGATGGTGTTGCTGTCCTTTTGACAGATATTGACCGAACTGGCGATACAGACATTCCTCCAGTGTCAGAAATAATTGAAAACCCAACCGTGGTTGATTACCTAAACCGCTATGGCAGTGTATTGTCTTTCAAAGATTATGATCAGCTTAGCAGTGGGGGTTCTTCTTTTCTTTCCGTAATGCTGCAAGAAAAGTGGCAGTATTTGACTCTGCCCATAGTTGCTATGCTACGCAAACGAAAAAAACTGGCTGAGCATATGGTTAAGTATGGTGATTATGAAGATCCATTCGAAACCTGTTATAAAAACAGAGAGCTTGATCAAATAATGGAGTACATGGCGAATTATATTGGAAATTATGATTTTTCTGACGAAGTTTCTGAACGATTAAGAGATCTAAATGCAACAGATAAAATATATATTTTCTGCAGATTCATTAACGGAAACATAATTACACTCTACGTTTCTCCCCATGTAAGACTTGAGTACTTAAAAGAACTTATACACGATAAGGAGGGCACCCCTCCTGATCAAATGAGACTTGTTTTTGGTGGCAACGAATTAGAAGGAGAAACGAACAAAACCCTTTCTGATTATAAGATTTTAAATGAAAGCACTATTCATCTCGTGCTTAGATTCAGTGGCTCAGGAACCATCATTATGCATCACGGAGAAGCGGAAATAAATTCACTGCTTACGCGTTATGAGAGAGGAGAACCCATCAAACAAATACCATTAAGGTTTCTTCACGTATCCTGTCATTCCTACAAACCTAAAAGCCTGTATGGAAATGAACGCTTAGCGGGCATCATGCTTTATTCCGCAGATGGCAAGTTAGATTGGGTAAAAAATGGAGTTCATTGCAAGGCTGGTTACATTATTATTCAAAGGACTCAGGCTATAAAAGGTATCAAGTCATCATTCCCGTCACAAATACATGGAAAGCTTTATAAATCGGTTTTTGGAGAATATCCAGATAGCTCTGTTATTGGTTGTGGTTTTTCTTACAATCCTGATAGTCAGGAGTGGGTATTTAACTCCATAAGCTTGAATATCGTGGACGACGACTATCATGACGGAAGCAAAATATTAACAGAGATAGAAAAAGACCTGCTTATTGATGCAGTAAAAAACTGGTTTTATACAGGCGAACAAAACTTTAACACTATTGAAGATGGAGAGGGGTTTGTCTTACCTGAAGGAGAAAGGTTTTTTTCAAAACATGCCACATGGATTCCTCACAGATAACCCAGTTCCTTCAGCACCATCTTTGAACGAAATTAAGGCTGCAGCCCCGCCTCTTTAGAGTCGGGTAAGTCGAGAGAAGGCAAGACCGGGTTGATAACCTGAGTTTGGTACTGGTATTTCAGCAAGTGAAGAAGCAGGGTCTTCAGGTGTGACTCAAGGGTACTGGATATCTATCGCCCATTGTAGACCAGAAACCAAAGAGAACTCAGAGTAACTGCCGGGTAGATGGATACTATTGACAGAGGAAGGAACTTGGGTTTATAGATCACAGGAAAGGTTATCATTAAACCTGAATTTGCATCAGCCACCCTGGTTGACTGGGTCATTCTTCCTGTTAATGGAAATTCCATGAATAAAATCTTTATGAGAATTCTATTGTTTGCTCTCGTTCTGGCCGGAGCCACTGTCTTGTATCTAAAGTTTAAACCGGTTGAAAAGCCTGTCAGTCCCGCTCCGGAGCTGACCCAACTGTTGGAAAGAGCCCAGCTTCAGTCGGAAGAAATGGCCATGCCAAAAGCAGAGCCCACTAATCTGGCAGACTGGCAGATGCTGATGCAGCAGATAGCTGACGACAACGGCTTGCGGATTGGTGTCAGAGAGGGCAATGCCCAGCAGGCTGAAATCTACATCAGGAAAGGCTCGGTGGCGTCCTTTGTGAACGGGTTTGCGGATATGTACGCCAGAGGACTCAGCGTTCAGAGCATACGATTGCTGGAGACCGGAGAGCCAGGGCAGGTTAAGGCTGAAACAGTGAAGCTGCTGTTGAGTCCTTAGCTCTCACCGTACAGTTTTCACTGAGCTGAACCTGGTGACTGATCTGATGCAATCATTGCAGCACCTCCCAGTCATCTGATACTGAGTTCTTCTGGCCGTCGAAAGAGATAACGCTATCTTTCAAGAGTTCTTTCGGATCTTTTAGTGGATCTTCCTGATAAGACCTGATGAACAGTGCCGGTTTCCCTTGAGAAGTAAAGACCAATGTCGTCTACTTGGCCACAGCATAACGCTTGTCCAGAGTACTGTATCCCAACCCAGTCTCTTTCCTCACTTCAATACGCGTAGGAATCCTTTCTTTCAGTGATTCAATATGTGAGATAACGCCTACCATCTTTCCTGAAGCGTTCAGGTTGTCCAGGGCATCCAGCGCTACTTCCAGTGTCTCCTGATCCAGTGTGCCGAAGCCTTCGTCCAGAAAGAGCGAATCAATACTGGTTTTGTGACTGACCAGATCAGACAAGGCCAGTGCCAGTGCCAGACTGACCAGAAAGCTCTCTCCTCCTGAGAGGGTTTTGATATCCCGGGCAGTATCACCCTGCCAGGTATCAATGACTTCCATGCTGAGAGCTTCGCCTGCTTTTCTGTTTAGCTGGTAACGACCATGCAGCCTTTGTAACTGCTGGTTGGCGAGGTAAATGAGGTGGTCGAGGGTCAGTCCCTGGGCAAACTTACGAAACTTGTCGCCTTTTGCCGAACCAATCAGGCTGTTGAGATGTTCCCAGACGGCAAACTGCTGTTTCTGGCGGCTAATTTCATCTACCCAGCCAGACAACTGCTGACGCTTTTTCTGATCTTCAGTGAGTGCCTGTCGGATTTCACCCAGTCGCTGATTGTTCAGGCTCAGCTCTGCGGTCTGTTGTTTCAGGCAAGTCAGAATCTCTTCAGAGGCCTGTTCAGTCAGGGCTTCCTGCAATAGCTTTTCCAACGAGGCAGCCGCCAGTTTGCAACGTTCGGTACTGCGCGCAATGGCCTTGTTCAGAGTGTTTTTCAGTGCTTCCAGTTCTGTACGTTGTTCAGGAGCAAGCAGGGACTGCTCAAACTGTTCGCTGGAATCAAAAGGACTGTCTTCCAGAGTGCTTTGCCAGTGTGCCTCTTTTCCCTCCAGTTCTGACTGATGAGTTGTTTGGTCATTAAGGTGTTGTCGGATAGAGCCGGACAGTTCGCTGACAGCGCGCAACGCTGTCTGCAACCCTTTATCTGCGCTACTAACGCTTTGTTCAGCGGTGACTATAGCTTGTTCGATCCTGCTGCGTTCCTCGCTGACCTTCAGTTCGCCAAACAGTGTGAATCTCATGTCTTTGCGATCAGCCTGCTCTCTTTCGATCTGTTCCAGTTGCCGGTTTAATTGATCAGCCTGTTGTCGGGACTGAAGCAGATTCTGCTCAAGCATCTGTATTTCATGATTAAGCGTTTGCAGTGCCTGTTGTTGCTCCAGACTCTGCTGATGGCATGTTTGCCAGCGATCTTTCAACGCTTTTTGTTCAATGAGCCAACCGTCCTGGTTTTCAAGTGCCGGAAGCGCGGTTTCAAGAGAGTGATGAAGGGCGAGCTCCAACTGGCTCAGTTCCTGTTCCTGCCCTGAGAGCTGCTGAGTCATTGTTCCGACTTGTGCCGAAGCCTGACTCAGCTGTTGTTGCAACAGAGCCAATTGAGACTGTTTCTGATCAAGCTGCTGCTGTTCCCGAGTTGCCGTCTGTTGGGCGCTTTGCAGTTGCTGGTTGATCGTATCCAGCTGTTTGACTCGCTCATTAATGGCTGACAGCTGCTCTCTGGTGTTGTTTAGCCAGGTGTGAACCTGTTCAGTGTCAGAGATATTCAGCTGAATCTGAAATGACTGACAAAGCTTCTGCCACTCTTTCTGCGTTGATGCCTGCCAATCCTGTAATTCCAGAATGCGCTTTTCTGATGTGGTGCACAGCGTTTTGAGTTCTGTTTCCAGCTGCTTTTTCCGGGTTCCCTGCTGCTCCAGTTCTGCCACAAGCTGCTTCTTTTCTTCCTGTCGATAAAAAGTGGAATCGACGTCTACCTGTTGATAACTCTGTACAGCAGGGTGTGTTTTTGAGCCACAGAGTGGACAGGCTTCGCCATCTCTCAGTTGATTACGATGCTCACTAAGGCTGGCAATCGTTTTCTCTTGAAGCAGCAGGGTTTCCAGATCTTTCAGGTGCTGAGTTTCTTTTCTGTATAGTTCCCTTTGCTGAGTCAGTTCTGCCCGAACAGCGGTGAGTTGCCTGCTATTTTCATCCAGTGTCGTTTTTTCTGCACACAGGCTGGTGTGGTTTTCAAGATGCTGCTTAACCAGCGTTTTCAGCTGCTGGCACAGTGGCACTTTTTCCATCATGGCGTGTTGTTGTCGCCTGACTAAAGACTCTTCCTGACCCTGAAGCCAATGCTGGCGTTGAGTCTGCCGTTGCTCCAACCATTGACGGGACCGGGCTAACCTTTCCTCGCTGACTTTTTGCTGTTCCAGCAACTGTTCGTGTCGGGTGCTGTCCTTCTCAATCCGGCTATGCTGTTCTTGAAGCGAGTGTCTGAGCTGATGAATCTGTTTGACCAGAGACTTTCTTTGACCAAACTGCGAACGCCAGAGCGGCAGCTGTTCTGCCAGCTTCTCATGTTGAGCATGTTGGGCCAGGTAGTCAGAGGCCTGTTTTAGAGCGTGCTGAAGTTGTTGGCGATTCTGTTGTTGTGTTGAGTACTGCTCTTCCAGACTTTGAAATGTTTTCTGACGTTCTTTCTGTGCTTCAGACAGCTCGGCCTGACTGCGTTGGGCTTCGGCGATTTGAAGATCCAGCGGAATGATCTGATCAGCTATCAACTGCTCGGTTTCTGCTTTCTGCTGTTTGACCTGCTTGAGGTTTTCCTGTGCACTTTTGCTAGCCTGTTCTTTTTCCGTCAGGGTTTCCTTGAGGGTTTGTTCTTTCTCTGACAGATCATCCAACTGTTTCTGACGATGAGCAGCCGCCGCCCTCAGGGTCGATAGCTGATCATAGACGGGCTTTATTTCCAGAGCAGGAATCGATTCGTCCAGTTTTTTCAGGGTTTCACGATGGGCTTCCTGTTGTTCCACATTTTGCAGGTGTAAATGCTCGGACGCTTGCTTTTCTTGCTCAAGCTCTGCTTTTTTTTCCAGCCAGGTATGTTGTCTGTTCAGTTCATCAATCTGGCTCTGTATCCTGCGGCTGGATTCCGTCAGGTCGGTCTGCTCTTTAGCCAGATTTTCCATAACACTGTCGTCCAGCAGCTCAACGCCTTCGGTTCTGGCCTGTAGAAGGTTGAGTGTTTCCTGCTCTGATCGTGCTCGCTCAAACACCCGGCGGGAAATTTCTCCGTAGATATCCGTGCCTGTCAGTTCTTCCAGAAGCCCGGCCCGGTCATTGGCGCTGGCCTGCAGAAAAGCAGCAAAGCCCCCTTGGGCCAACATCATGGACTTGGTGAAACGACCAAAGTCCAGACCGGTGATGTCACTGACGATTTTTAATTTGTCGTTGATGCGGCTGGTCATAATGGCGCCATCCAGTTTCGCCAGCTCCACTTGTGGACTCTGCAACTTACCGTCTGCTTTGCCTCTGGCCCGACGCTGGGACCAGAATGAACGATAGCCCTGTCCCCGAACTTCAAATTCCACTTCCGCCAGAGATTCTGACGTATGACGTGTCATCAACTCGTTATCGTTGGCTGAGACGCTGCTCAGTCGAGGTGTCTGATGATAAAGAGCCAGACAGATGGCATCCAGTAACGTGGTTTTTCCCGCCCCCGTTGGGCCGGTGATGGCAAAAAAGCCGTTGTTGCGGAAGTTATCTTCGGTGAAATCAATTTTCCACTCACCTTTTAGCGAGTTGATGTTTTTCAGACGTAGACTGAGGATTTTCAAACCATTGACTCCTTCTCGTCCTCAGGCTCAGAGGTGTTGCGGTCTTCTTCCGGTTCATCCAGAGTGGCAAGGATTTCATTAAAAGCCTGACTGAGAGTGGCTGCGCGTTGCTCATCAATATCTTCGTCGCCCAGTCGACGGGCAAATACTTCAGAGACATCAAGCTCGTCAAGCGTTTCTTTGCTCTCGCTTTGCAGAGCAGCACGGTTGATTTCGCGCTTTCGACGCACTCTTAATACTTCCAGATTTCTCTCTTCCAGCATGATCTGTATTGGTTTTTGCAGATCAGTGAGGTAGTCATCAGTGCTGACTTCCAATTCCAGCCAGGTGGTCAGTGGGCATTCGTCATCGATCTTTTCCAGCGCGTCCTGAATGGTGTCCAAATTGCCTTTGAGGCTTTTGAGGCAACGAAATGTGGGCACTTCCAGCTCTGTGATGTCTGGCGCAGCACCGGACTCAAGGTCAACCAGCACAACTTGTTTGCGGCAGGATGTCTCATCAAAGCTCAGTGGAATGGGAGAGCCTGAGTAGCGAATATGTGCCTGATCCGAGACTTTCTGGGCGCGGTGCAGGTGTCCGAGGGCTATATAGTCAGCCGGAGGGAAAGCACTGGCCGGAAAAGCCGACAAGGTTCCTATATAAATGTCCCGCACCGACTCAGTCATTTGTCCACCCACTGTGGTCAGGTGCCCTGTTGCTATGGTTGGCAGATGTTTATCGGAGGCCAGTTTAAATACTTCCTGATAGTGCCTGGCGATTGCGTTCTGCAGGGCTTGCTGCTTATCGGTATCGCTGTCACCTGCCTGACTTTCCAGAACATCTCTGGGGCGGATAAAAGGTATGGCACACACGACTGCGCCGGGCTCTCCCTGATGGTTCTTTAAAACCACTATCTGGTCCTGCGGGTTTTCTGTAACGCCACCGATCACATGGGTATTCAGGCAGGCCAATAAATCTCTGGACTCATTTAAGGTTGCGACCGAGTCATGGTTGCCTCCGACAATAATCAGCTGCTGGCAGCAGGTTTTCTGGAGGTCGACAATGAAGCGGTTGTAGAGCGTTCGTGCATAGCTGGGAGGTGTTCCGGTATCAAAAATATCACCGGCGATAATAATGGCATCCACAGAATTCTCGTCGACGGTTTTTAGCAACCAGCGGATAAATGCCTGATGTTCAGGCTCTCGGCTCTTGCCCATAAAGTGTTGACCAAGATGCCAGTCAGACGTGTGAAGAATGCGCATGTATTTTGGATTAACCAGAAAGAGGAGCGGATAGTAGAGAATAAGAGAAATTCGTCTCTTTTTCACGAAACATTGATCTGTGAGATAGGCCGGTATGTGCAGGGGTGATAATGTGACCGGTTACATCACGCCGAAAAAAGGGTGACAAATGTTCATCGTCCGGCTAAACAGAATTCTGAAAGTCTGCAACCAGAAGGATAAACTATGCGCTTAATTCCTCTATCCGCTAAACCCGACGTGGGCAAATGGGCCGCCAGGCACATTGCCAGACGGATCAACGAGTTCAAGCCAACGGCAGAGAACCCTTTTGTTCTGGGTCTGCCAACAGGCAGCACACCTTTGGCTACCTACAAGAACCTGATTGAGATGAACCGTGCCGGCGAAGTGAGCTTTAAGCATGTAGTGACCTTTAACATGGATGAATACGTGGGTATCCCCGCCAATCATCCGGAATCTTACCGCACCTTCATGTTCAAGAATTTCTTTGAGCATGTTGACATCCCCCAAGAAAACATCAATCTGCTCAACGGCAATCCTGCAGACCTGGAAGCTGAATGTCAGCGCTATGAGGACAAGATCAAATCTTGTGGTGGCATTGATCTGTTCATGGGTGGAGTCGGTCACGATGGCCATATTGCCTTTAACGAGCCAGGTTCTTCCCTGTCTTCACGCACCCGCATCAAGACCCTGACTGACAAGACCCGTCAGGCCAATTCCCGTTTCTTCGAAAACGACATCGATCAGGTACCCGAACTGGCCCTGACCATTGGCGTGGGCACATTGATGGATGCCCGTGAAGTCATGATTCTGGTCACCGGTGCAGATAAGGCTTATGCCCTCCATGCTGCGGTCGAAGGTTCCGTGAACCATCTGTGGACTATTTCTGCCATGCAGATGCACCCGAAAGCCATGATCGTCTGTGATGAAGAAGCCACCATGGAATTGCGGGTGAAGACCCTGAAATACTTTGCTGAGCTGGAAGCTGAAAATATTCGCGGCCTCTGATTATCAGGCACTCACTGTTGAACGCTCTATCTGAGAAGTGCAGCAGCTTTGTGACAGCTTCTTAAGGATGAAGAGTGTCACCAATTGAAACAGCAGGCTCGCCGGATCAGAACGGATATTCCGATATCAGGAAAGTCATGCCCTTGAGAATAAAAAATGGCGGAGTAAATTTTTTTCACGGTAAAAAAAAGCAGTTATAGAAATGAGTATCTATAATTGAGCGGTGGTTTAGTCCGGAAACTTCATTAAATGTCGAGCTTCTTGTTCTGCTGCATTTCGGCCGACGTAATTAGTTGTAGGTCGCAAATGAGTTGGCGAGAAGTGGACGTGTGACGTTCGTTTATTTTCGTGCAGATCAATAAACGGTGACTCCGGTATTGGTGTTATTGTTGAAGCGAACCTAATGCTGGTTGATGCGTCTTGATGATTTTTCAGGGTTATAACATCAGAAGAGGCTTTTTTTAGTTATGAAAGTTTTACTGGTTTTACCCGTTAGTATATTTCTTTCCAGTTTCGCGTCCGCAGCAGATGTGGTATTCAGAGACGAAACGGTGGGGATCGGTTACGGCTTCAGTGCCAAGGCCGATGGCTTTGAATATAGTGCTTTGACGCACTTCAGGAAGGTGAGTGGCTTGTCGGTCACACTGGATGCTGTTGAAAAGTCCGGTGTTTACGTTCCCATTAATACCAATATCAGTCTCCAGAATGTGAATGATGATACTCATCCGACTGATGCCAAGTACCCTCAAGGAAGTGTAGGCTGGTCTCTGGACAGTCCGGATGTGTATAGGCCTACTTATACTTTTACCGTATTTGCGGGTGGTAAATTTTATTATCCCGATGAGCAGTCATACCAGATTTCATTGTCTGTAGATGGCAGGGAATACGGTCCGGTGGTGACAGACCCTCAAAGTAACTGGTCACCTACTTATTTTAATGCAGTGCCCTTCGCGGAGAGTAGCAGACTCACTATAGTTCTGTCGCCACTACCTTTAAGCCCGCTACCAGAATGCTCATCAACTGAAAAAAGCACGGTTTTGCTGTCGGGTGCCTGCAAGCTGTCGGTGTCTGAAAACCCAGTACCTGAGGGAGGCTCAGTACCTGAAAACCCATCGCCAGAGAATCCAGTAGTTGAAAACTCATCGCCAGAGAATCCAGTAGCTGAAAACCCATCGCCAGAGAATCCAGTACCTGAAAACCCAGCACCGGAAAATCCGGTACCAGAAAATCAGCAGCGTCAAGGTGATGAGGCTTAATATACTCTTTCTTGCATGAAGCAAATTTCTAGCAACTGCTTTACCCGGATAGAAGTAAGACTTTTATCCGGGTATTCATGTCAGAACTGTTTAAGAATACCTTCGACGGTGCCGTGGGCGTCTCCGAAAAGCATACGAGAGTTGTCTTTAAAGAAAAGAGGGTTCTGGACGCCAGCATAGCCTGTAGCCATGGATCGTTTGAATACCACTACCCTTTCTGCTTCCCAGACACGAAGTACCGGCATACCCGCAATCGGACTGCCTGGATCTTCTGCCGCTGCCGGGTTTACGGTATCGTTGGCACCAATCACCAGAACGACATCGGTTTCGGTAAAATCGTCGTTGATCTCATCCATCTCTTCAACGATATCGTAAGGCACTTTTGCTTCAGCCAGCAAAACGTTCATATGGCCTGGCAGACGACCCGCAACCGGGTGAATGCCAAAGCGCACCCTGGTGTTCTGAGCCAACAACTTATTGACCAGTTCTCTCAGGGGATGCTGAGCCTGGGCGACGGCCATACCGTATCCGGGAGTGATAATCACACTGGAAGCATTTTTCAGCATTTCAGCGACTTCTTCCACATTGACCTCAGTGTATTCACCTTGCTCCTCACCTTCTGCTACAGAGCCGCCTTCGGTGCCAAAACCACCAAGAATAACGGATATAAAGGATCTGTTCATGGCAGCACACATCAGGTAGGAGAGTATGGCACCTGACGAGCCTACCATGGCACCTGTGATGATCAGCAGATTGTTTCCCAGCATGAAGCCAGTAGCCGCAGCGGCCAGGCCTGAGTAGGCATTCAGCATGGAAACCACTACCGGCATATCTGCACCACCGATACCCATAACCAGAGTGATACCAAAAACAAAGGCCAAACCTGTCATGACAATGAGTGCCAGAATACTGTCCTGCTGTACGTATATGACCCCCATAAGAATGGCCAGAACAATCAGGCCCAGGTTAGTCCAGTGGCCGCCGGGCAGTGATACTGGACGGCTGTTGATGTTGCCATTCAGTTTCAGGCAGGCAACAACCGAACCGCTGAAGGTGATTGCACCAATGATAATGCCAATGAAAATTTCAATGCTGTGAATCAGCTGATCAGCAGGCGACACCAGATTGGCAGCCGCCCTGGCCATTGATTCTGAAGATTCAATGGCGCTTGAAAAGCCGATCAATACCGCCGCCAGACCACCAAAACCATTGAGGATGGCAACCAGCTGTGGCATTTCGGTCATTTCCACTTTCCTGGCCAGGAACAGACCTGTGGCTGTGCCCACAATCATCATAATGGTGATATAAGTGAAGCCTTCGAGGTGCGCATATCCCAAAGTGGCCAGCACGGCGATGACCATACCGATCATGCCATAGAGACTGCCGCTCTTGGCTGACTCCTGACGACTGAGGCCTGCCAGACTCATGACAAACAGCAGTGCTGCTATCAGGTAGGCGGACGATAATAATCCTTGTGACATTCCTGTAACTCCCGCTGCGATTAATTATCTCTGATGAACATCTTGAGCATCCGCTGGGTCACAGCGAAACCACCGACAATATTGATCATCGCCACCAACAGGGCGATGCCCGACAGAGCCAGAATAATATTGTTGTCACTCCCCATTTGCATCAGGGCACCAATAACGATGATGCCGCTGATGGCGTTGGTCACACTCATCAGAGGTGTATGCAGGGCGGAAGTAACATTCCAGATGACGTAGTAGCCAATGATGGACGACAGAACAAATACGGTGAAGTGCTCGAGAAAACTGGCCGGAGCTGAATGGGCAACCCATCCGAAGATGGCCGCACCTGCAGCGATCAGGGCAGGCTTTAACCAAGGGCGCGAAGGCTTATCTTTCTTGACTTCATCAACTTTTGGAGCCGGTTTGGCTACCTGAGCAGCACTGACTTTAACAGGCGGTGGAGGCCAGGTGATACTGCCCTCTTTCACGACGGTGAGACCACGGACTACTTCGTCCTCAAAGTCGATGACCAGGTTGCCGTCTTTCTCAGGTGTCATCAGTTTCAGCATATTTACCAGGTTGGTGCCGTATAACTGGGATGACTGGGTCGGTAGCCGACTGGGTAGATCGGTATAACCGATGACAGTGACACCGTGCCTGATCACAACCTTGTCTTTTTCTGTGCACTCACAGTTACCACCGGTCTGTGCGGCCAGATCGACAATAACACTGCCCGGCTTCATGGCTTTAACCATCTCTTCCAGAATCAGCTTGGGTGCCGGGCGACCCGGAATCAGGGCGGTGGTGATAATGATGTCGACCTCTTTGGCCTGTTCCATGAACAGAGCCATCTCGGCGTCAATAAAGGCCTGACTCATCTCTTTGGCGTAGCCGTCGGAAGAGTCCTGTTCTTCTTCGTAATCGAGCTCCAAGAATTCAGCCCCCATGCTTTCTACCTGCTCCTTAACTTCAGGACGGGTATCGAAAGCGCGGACAATAGCTCCCATGCTGCCAGCAGCACCCAGGGCGGCCAGACCGGCAACACCGGCACCAATAACCATAACTTTGGCAGGTGGGATTTTACCAGCAGCAGTAATCTGGCCATTAAAGAAGCGGCCAAAGTGATGTGAAGCTTCGACAACAGCCCGATAGCCACCAATATTAGCCATAGAGCTGAGGGCGTCCAGTGATTGGGAGCGGGACAGCCGGGGTACGCTGTCTAAAGCCAGCACGTTGACGTTGCGCTCACTGAGCTTGTTCATAAGCTCTTCATTTTGACCGGGCCAGATAAAGCTGGCCAAGGTGGCGCCGTCTTTTAATAGAGATATTTCGTCGTCTGTAGGTGCATTGACTTTCAGGACGATATCGGAACCCCAGACTTCTGAGCGTTCTGCTATTTGAGCGCCAGCCTCTATAAAAGCTGCATCATCAAAGCTGGCTTTAATACCAGCTCCACTCTCAATGATGACGTCATAACCGAGCTTTTGCAGCTTGCCTATCGTATCAGGCGTAGCAGCTACCCGGTTTTCGTTTTCCTGAATCTCTCCAGGGATCCCTATCCGCATATCGGTCACCTAGTGTAGCTATCAAGTGTCGCTATAAAATGTTCTGGCAGACGTGGGCTGCCGACCAGTAGTTGTGCCTTCACCGTCGTTTTTCATCGCATCAGTACAGAGCACGACGATGGCTTAAAGCTGTCTTTCTTTACGGGAGACGATGCTTGTCAGAACACTGTGTTTTTTTGACCCTGTTTTTCATGGCCTGGGCCTCCCTAATCCGGCTCAATCCGAACTTCATCCCTGAGAGGTACTCGGGTATGAATTCCGATCACGTATAGTATGTGATTTTAAGTGAAAAGGGTAATTAACTACATGAATAGTATGTTTTCCGTTAGCATAACTTTTCGATTTCCGGCTTTTACGTACTGTCATATCTGTCTCTCTGTATATGTATAAAGATTCTCGTGGATAGCTTTGAAGTGGAAGATTATGACAATTTATTCTTAATAATGAATAAATTCTCTTTTTTAAAGGGGTATTGCGAGTAAAAGTTTGGTAGGTTGTGTTAAGGTTTGATTTCAATGTCCCGTGTCTACGGACACTGCCCGGGATCAGCTGATCCTAAGTCTACTCAATGAATCGGGGCTTTGCTTGGTCAGAATGAGTCAGGGCAGCGAGAAGCTGCCCTGACTGGGTGCGTGAAATTCACGCGGGGGAGGCGAATTCTTTAGCCAAACTGATTCATGGTATTGTCTTCACCGGCCGCTTTCAGTGCAGCATCACCAGAGAAGTATTCTTTGTGGTCATCACCCATGTCTGAGCCAGCCATGTTCTGATGTTTAACACAGGCAATACCCTGACGAATTTCTTTGCGCTGAACGTTAGCTACATACCCCAGCATGCCCTGATCACCAAAGTACTCTTTAGCCAGATTGTCAGTGGACAGCGCGGCGGTGTGGTAAGTTGGCAGAGTAATCAGGTGGTGGAAGATACCTGCTTCACGGGCAGCGTCAGCCTGGAAGGTGCGGATCTTCTCATCAGCCGCCTGGGCCAGTTCAGTTGCGTCGTACTCTGCACTCATCAGTTGAGCACGGTCGTAGGCAGAAACGTCTTTACCTTGTTCGCTCCAGGCATCGAATACCTGCTGGCGGAAATTCAGAGTCCAGTTGAAGGACGGTGAATTGTTGTAAACCAGCTTGGCGTTAGGGCAGGTTTCACGAATCTTGTTAACCATCTCGGCGATCTGGCCAACATGAGGTTTTTCGGTTTCAATCCACAGCAAGTCGGCACCGTTCTGCAGGGAAGTGATGCAATCCAGAACTACACGCTCAACACCGGTGCCCTGACGGAACTGGAACAGGTTGCTGGGCAGACGCTTGGGACGAACCAGCTTGCCGTTACGGTTAATGATCACGTCACCGTTGTTCATGTTCTCTGGAGTCACTTCTTCAACATCCAGGAAGCTGTTGTACTGGTCACCCAGGTCACCCGGTTGATTGGTTACCGCCAGCTGTTTGGTCAAGCCAGCACCCAGGGAGTCAGTACGGGCAACAATTACCCCGTCATCTACACCCAGCTCCAGGAAGGCGTAGCGAACCGCGCGGATTTTGGCCAGGAAGTCTTCGTGAGGAACGGTTACCTTACCGTCCTGGTGACCACATTGCTTCTCATCGGAAACCTGGTTTTCAATCTGGATACAGCAGGCACCGGCTTCAATCATTTTCTTGGCCAGCAGGTAAGTGGCTTCTTCGTTACCGAAACCAGCGTCGATGTCGGCAATGATAGGCACAATGTGTGTCTGATGGTTGTCGATCTGGCTCTGAAGGTCTGCTTCTTTAGCGGTATCGCCAGCCTTGCGGGCAGAGTCCAGTTCACGGAACAGGCCACCCAGTTCACGGGCGTCAGCCTGACGCAGGAATGTGTATAGTTCTTCAATCAGGCCGGCTACAGACGTTTTCTCATGCATGGACTGGTCAGGCAGAGGACCAAACTCAGAGCGCAGTGCAGCAACCATCCACCCAGACAGGTAAAGGTAGCGACGATCCGTGTTGTTGAAATGTTTTTTGATGGAGATCATTTTCTGCTGACCGATGAATCCATGCCAGCAGCCCAGAGACTGGGTGTACTTAGCTGTGTCAGCGTCGTAAGCCGCCATGTCTTCACGCATGATCCTGGCGGTGTAGCGGGCAATATCCAGACCGGTCTTGAAACGGTTCTGCGCTTTCATGCGAGCAGCGTATTCAGGATTGATCGCTTCCCAGGAAGAGCCCTGAGTAGCTTTGAGTGAAGCAATTGCGTCAATATCGTTCAGGTAGTTTGACATGATCAGTCCTTCCATTTTGCGACGTCATCAGTGTGGTTTGATGATCAGTCTTCATTGTTGGAGTCTTGCCGACCCGGTGACTGCATTCTGTGATTTGTGAACATTTGTGACAATCCTGTTATTTTTATTTTTGTTATTTATTTCGTGAATAGTGGTGTCTTTTATTCGGGCTGAGAAAAGCGTTCACACTGAAGAATATTACTTTGCTGCTTTATTATTATAATAAAAACAAGTGGTTATGTTTATTTTGGGGAAGATTGTTAAATATACGACCATACTTTTATATATACTAAGTATTTCCTTATCTCGCAGTAATTTTCTAATAAAATGCCTTTTTGTGCTTTCATTTGTGATCTTTTGATAATTGATATTTTAGGTCGGGGAGGGGTACTCCTTGAGCAAATTTCAAAAAGTCATTCAATACCTGCTGTTCATAGTAATGCGGCAAAAGTCCCTTTTCTGCACTAATGCTGCCCCACGAAAGGCTGTGCGAGGAAACAAGACTCAAACGAGCTGATGGACAAAAATCGCTTGCAAGGCTGAGCCCCGAGGGCAACTTTGCCACTTACCTGCACGGATTAGGATGGACGTCTGGAACTTTTCACTGATTTTATAATCAAATCCGTAAGATTATGAACATTTCAAAAATAATCATTCATTTATAGCTATTTCTAACAGGGAGTTCAGCAAAATGAATCTTTCAGGGAGCCCATCTTTTCCTCCTGTTGGTCAAAATCCGCAAGATGCCCAGGAGGTTCCTCCCTTCCAAAAGGATCACTCCGGCTACCCAACAGCTCAATCCTGGGGCAAATACCTTGTTAAAGAAGTTTTGCAGGGGCGTGAACAAGACGGCTTACCCGTCAGAAATATGTCTGATCCTTCTGCTGTTACACAATCCCCTATGGAATGGTCTTCTGTACAAGCTTACCCCGCTTCCACACATGACTTACCACAAGGCAATCTTGGTCATGAATTAAAAGAGTTCCTGAAGAGGTTTGCCGTGTGCATGGACAAGCAGAAACCATTGCCGGTCAGCGACTATAAAGCATTTATCAAATACTTCGGGAAGCTACCGCCCGATGCTGACCCTGATCAGCTTGATTCTGAAGATTACCTTCTGAAAATTAAAGAAAATCCTTATTATATAGAGCAGGTACCCCAGGAAAAGTTAACACCCGATTTGTGTGTGCAGGCATGCACGAAATTTCATTATGGGAATTTGCAGTATGTACCTGAAAGGATTAAGACCGATGAATTCTATCGGGCTCTGGCACTTGAGGAATGTGATGCGCTTAGCTATGTGCCTGAGAAGATAAAAAGACAATGGCTGTATGATGGTTTTTTTGACTTGCTGTTTGAAAAATATGATGACGTTATTCAGGACATTCCCCGCGAAGCAAAAACTGATGCCCGTTTTGAAATAGCCTGCAGAAAATCGCCCACTGCGCTGAGCAGTTACCCGAAAAATAAACCTGTTAGTGATCACCTGTTAACCATTGCAATCGAACGTTTCGGGTCCCTGCAGTATTATCCGGACCATAAAAAAACAGAAGAACTTTGTGAATTAGCCTGTCGACGCAATGGGTTAGCATTAAAGTACGTTCCTGAAAAACTGAAAACTGCAGCATTATGCCAAATGGCCGTTGATAATGATGCCGACGCCTTCGAATTCATCCCGGAAGCAGTCAAAACATTCGAAATGTATCTGGCAGCCTCTAAAAGTGGCCGCGCGTGTAAGAAGCTTCCCGAATGTCTAACACAAGCACAACAAACGGAAATATATCGCACTGCCTGTACTTGTGGCATAACAGTATTGGATGATATTCCAGAGCAGTTTATTACTGAAGAATTCCTCAAGTCAGTCTTTACCAACAAGGAACATGTAAACACCCCTCTTGCCTGTGCCGCACACATTAACCTTTCACGATTTGTCGAAGATGATAAAGCGTTTGAGCTGTATTCTTTAGCCCTGAGCCTGTCACCCGATGCGCTGGAGTTTGTGCCCAAATACATAAGAAAGGGGGCAATCCTTCATGAGGCATTAAAACATGATGTGTCGGTATTGAAATATGTTCCCGTGGAAAACCTGAATTTGACTGAGTGCTGCCTGAAAGCATCAGTTACAAAAGAGATGATGGATACAGTGGATGCAAACATAGAAGAATGGCAGATAAGATTAATAAAGCTTAACAAAATGCCTTATGTACCAACCAACGTTCAGTTGATGTTTTTGTCGAATACGCATTCGACGCTGGAAGAAAAACTCAGGTTAATTGAATCATTAGATGCTCCGGGTTACACCTTCCCGGAACAGGTATTAGCGGCACCACTGGTTTGTCATAAGTCTCCTTTGCAATTCAGGTGTACCAATCTGTTTTTGTTACCTCTGATTTCAACTGCTCACAAGGTCACCGGATTTGCGCTGCCCAAAGCCGCTGATGGTGAGAGCATCAACCGATACATTGCCAGGAATATGCCTTCATCGTTTGGGCTGCATGATATACCTGAAGAACTGTGTCCGGCAAACGACTCAGCAGTCCGGATTGTCGGTGGACGGACAATTCAATGTCTGAAGGTCGGTGGCCAGGCCACATATTTTAAATTCCAGAGAGCCGGGGAACCCCTTGAAACATTGGCCAGGGAGGGGCTGCTTTATCAATTCATCGCTACTACCCCAAGGCTGGCATTCAAGAGCGAGTTGCCAAAGTGCCAGGCTTTTATGCAACTCCCCCTGCGCGAAGGTCTGCGGTGTTTGATTAGCCAGTTTGATGATCGTGTGGAGATGACCGAAAGACACGGCCAGCAGTATATCAATGTCTTTTCCTATACAGCACCTGCCGCCTATGCCCGGTATGCCCATTCGCCAGAAGCAGAAAGTGACTGCCCCCGGGAGCGCCCGGAGCAGGGCATCCTTAAGGCCTGTCACGATGCCGGTTACATGACCAGCATGGGGCTGGTGCCGACCAGTATGCTGCAGTGCCTGCATGATACTGATCGCGGTCGGGGCTGGGTCGCCTTGCATGCGGCCATGAATCTAATGCATGACAATATTCACCCTGGCAAATTAGCGGCGTGGAATACTCTTGCGACCGATAAGATTGATTTTGGGCACTGTGGCATGCGTGACTTGGGTGATTATGAAACCTTTGGCGATATCCAGAACTGTTTACGGCAGAAAGACACCCTCAATCACTGTTATCCGCCCATAGTTTCTCAGCGTGTTGCCCTGGCCAATAGTATTTGTGAGATCATAGTATCGGCGATTCTGGTGCGGTCACGTTTACGCCAAAGGGATGATGGTTATCACTACAAAAACCCTAAGGCACTTAAGGAAACGGCCACATTTATTGAATCAGCCTGCAATCAATTCCTGTCGGGACTGATGCCTCTGCCTGCCACACTCAATCACCTCCAATCCTTACTGGGTCGGGAAGATCAGGAGTACCGGGAATGGCTTGGCCGGGTAGCGCAGGAGGTGCTCTACTGGACGGCACTACAGCCTTGTGAGTCAGGCTTTGATCAGCTCACCGGGAGTGAATATGACCAGGCCGACTGCTACCTGAATCATGTAAAAAATAATAAACGCCTCAGTGAAACACTCTATCCATATGGTGCTGGCAAGCGTCTAAGCGAGAAAAATTTTTTAAATATGAATGATCAGTTAAATCTTGGAGCCTATAACTCCACATTTCCACTGATTTCGTTAATGAACGGGCTGACCAGAATGTGTACTGGTGTATTGGAGCAGCTGAACCATTCAGGCAGGCGTTGAAATCATGAACCGGGCAACCTGCCTGAACCAGAAATGACCCACAGATTTGACTGACAAGGCATTTTTCAATTTGTCACTTCTTTTCTAACTCTCCAGAAAAAGGATCATCTCATAGTGACGAACTCTTCTGCAGAGGTTGGATGGATAGCCACTGTGTTATCAAAGTCTGCTTTGGTTGCACCCATTTTTAGCGCCACTGCAAAACCCTGCAGCATTTCGTCGGAGCCGTGACCTATGCTGTGAATACCAACAATCTTCTCTTCTTTACCCACGGTAACCAGCTTCATGCGACTTGGCTGACGGTGACTGGTCAGCGCACTGTACATGGCAGTAAAGCCACTGGTGTAAACCTTAACGTTTTCCTCGCCATGACGTTCAATGGCTTCGCTCTCGCTCAGACCCACTGTGCCAATCGTAGGGTGACTGAAGACGACAGTCGCAACATTGTCGTAGTTCAGGTGCTCTTCCGGTTTATTGTTAAAAAGTCTCTCTGACAGACGACGTCCGGCAGCAACCGCAACAGGAGTCAGTTCGATCTTGCCAATGTTGTCGCCTACCGCATAAATACCCGATACATTGGTGTTCTGGAACTTATCCACAGGAATGTAGCCGCGTTCGTTGGTTTCTACGCCTGCTGCTTCCAGATTGATGGAGTGGGTGTGTGGCTTACGACCTGCAGCCCAGATAACGGTATCAACTGTCAGACTGTTACCATTTTCCAGATGAATAGTCAGGCTGCCATCACTTTCTTTGGTGATCTTTTCGGGCACAGAGTGAGTGTGAAGGGTCGGACCTTCAGCTTCCATAATCTCAACCAGAGTATCGGAGAGCATGTCGTCGAAGCTGCGCAGTGGTTTGTGTCTGCGAACCAACAGATGGGTTTCACTACCCAGGGCATGAAGAACACCCGCCAGCTCAACCGCAATATACCCTGCACCCAGAACCGCAACACGCTCAGGGCGCTCGGTGAGTTCAAAAAAGCCATCAGAATCAATGCCGTATTCTGCACCAGGAATCGATGGGATAGCAGGCTCACCACCGGTAGCGATGGTAATGTGATCAGCTGTGAAGAGAACACCGTCCACTTCAACGGTTCTGGCATCCACAAAACGACCGTAACCTTTTATGACGGTGACTTTGTTATTACCCAGTACACGGTCATAGGACTGGTGAATACGGCCTATATAGGCCTCACGGCTTTCGACCAGTTTGCTCCAGCTGAAGTTTTTCAGGATTTCCTCACGGTTCAGGTCAAAGCCGTAATCGGGGCCATAGTGAATGGCATCGGAAATCTGTCCTGCAAACCACATGGCTTTCTTGGGGACGCAGCCAACGTTTACACAGGTACCGCCGAGGTGTTTGGCTTCAATAAGGCCAACTTTTGCGCCGTGCATGGCAGCACGATTGGCAGTACCGATGCCGCCGCTACCGCCACCAATGACCAGGTAGTCAAAATGGTTATCTGTAGTCATGATTTTTCCTGATGAATTTGAAGTGAAGTTAAAAGACACTATATGGGCAATCTCAGGAATTTAAATCTCTGAGGGTCTAACTCTCTGTTGAATGGGGCGCTCTGAGCTTATGAAAGTTTGTAAACGTTACTTCAATATCCCACTGTTACGCGACAACTTCCCAAAGGTAACACATTAAGGTTGTACGAAAGTACCTAAAAACATGTATCTATATGTCGGGTTGTACGTATGCCAAGGGCTGTATCCATTTTTCAAAAAACTGGCACGCCGATTGTATATTTAGGGTCGAAAGCAAGAAAATCTGCCGAAAATAAAAATAATAACGAGGCAGGTGAACCGACAGATAATAACAATAATAAAAGTCGGTGACCGTACAAGCGGATTGGTTTACAGGATGTTTTTTTGTGGTGTAGCAACCAACAGGGAAACCGGAGCTGAGAAGAATTGCAAAAGCAACGCAAGCATCCGGGTATACATGGAAGGATAATAAAGCAATTATCCACACAGCCCGTAAACCAATCCGCTTATTTTTATGTTCAATAGCACTCCGCTGAAACTCTCATTCCTTCGTCATCTTATCTCCGACCGGCAACTGCTATGTACACGTTGCTGCATGCTCTGAATTTCTGACGCCGTAAGCGGGTTTGTTGATTAGGATCATTAGAGCAGTATGACTGGCTGAACTTTGAGGTAAGGATGGGTGCGTCAGGGCGGAGGGAGGAGCGTAGCCGAAAAGCTACGCTCCGTCATGATTAGTCAGTCATCAATCAGACAGTCCGGGCCTGCTGCTCACCGATGTGGTGGAAGTCGATGTTTTCATCGCTTTCACCGGCTTCAAGATCGTTATAAACCTTTAGATCCATCTCGCCTTCGCTCTTGGCAACGATACAGCTTACAACACTGTCGCCTGTTATATTCACAGCGGTACGTACCATGTCCAGCAGTCGATCTACACCCATGATCAGGGCAATACCTTCCAGAGGCAGGCCTACCTGCTGCAGAACCATCGCCAGCATAACCAGACCCACGCCGGGTACACCCGCAGTGCCGACGGAAGCCAGAGTGGCAGTGACAATCACCATCAGATAGTCACCCATACTCAGGTCAATACCAAAGGCCTGGGCGATAAAGACCGTCGCAGCGCCCTGCATGATAGCGGTACCGTCCATGTTGATGGTACTGCCCAGAGGTATAGTGAAAGAGGCAACCTTGTTGCTAACACCCATACGACGGGTTACGCCTTCCAGAGTGACCGGGATAGTGGCGTTACTGGAGGCAGTAGTAAAGGCAAACATGAAGGCATCCTGCATTTTTTTCAGAAAAATGCGTGGACTCAGGCCTGTAGTGATTTTCAGCAGACCACAGTAAGTGATGAACAGCTGCAGAGCCAGAGCCCCCAGAACGACCAGGAAATACTGAATCAGGTTGCCGATAGCACCCAGATCAATTGTGTAGAACAGCTTGGCCAACAGACCCATCACACCGTAGGGTGCCAGGTTCATGATCAAGGTAGTCAGCTTCATCATGACTTCGTTCAGAGCCACAAAAATCTTTACAATAGGCTCAGCGGGCTTACCTGCGGCGGCAATGGCAATCCCGAACAGCAGGGCAAATACGATGATTTGCAGTGTGTTACCGGAGGCCATGGCTTCAATGGGGTTGGCTGGGAACATGCCAATGATGACTTCAGACAACGAAGGTGCGGTAGAAGCGGCATAAGAAGAAGCGCTTTCCAGGTTGGCACCTTCACCCGGGCTGACCAGCAGTGCCAGTCCCATAGCCAGACTGATGGCAATACACGTCGTAAACAGGTAGAAGGCGACTGTTTTACCGCCCAGACGGCCCAGTACTGTGACGTCTTTCAGAGAACAAGTTCCGCATACGATAGAAGTGAATACCAGAGGTACTACAATCATTTTCAGGGCGGTCAGAAAGATTTGACCGATGACGTTAAATACGCCATTTACCAGGTAATGCTCAATAAAAGTATTACCTGTAAACTGACGCATTATCAGGCCCAGAGCCAGACCTGCCACCATGCCGATCAGCACTTTGGCCGTGAGGGAAAGTCGAATCCACTGCTTCATATTAATTTCCTATGTTACCAAACATGACCCTCTCGCTATTCGCTTGTCCTTGTGTTGCGAGAGAGAGTTATGCGGGGTGCATGTCAGATCAGACTTTCTTGGATGTGTTATTGCTGAGTAACCCAAGCGATTTCTTGAGGCGCTTATGGAGTTAGTCTGGCCTGCCGGGTTTTTTATGGCAGGGCTGCACTGGTCAAAAGAATTCAACCAGCGTCCCCGATCTCTGAAGCATAAGTTCGTTTGGCATCAAGCGGGTTTGACCTAGATCAATAAAAGGATATATAGCGATAATAGCCTGGCACTTATAACGTTATTTCTTGACTTATGTTGGATGCTTAGTGGATATAACTGCCTTTTTTAAGTTTTATTCAGTCACGGTTAACTCTGTTCTGACCGGACTCTGAAAAGGGTGTCCAGCCTTTTAAGCATTTTATCGGTTGGGAGCTGTCAGTCTGCAGTATCGTTCGTGATGGCGGGAAAGTATTAGAGCAATGGAATAAGGAGAGACTTTTTGCACGTCTTCCGACGTGCAAAAAAGAACTTGCATTTCTAGCAGCCTGTCGGACTTAAGCGTCCGTAGCGAGGATTGCAAGAAATTAAGGATAAAAATTTCTGCTTCTGAGGAGAATAGCGAGCTATTTGACGAAGAAGCAGGAATTTTTAGACCAATTTATTGCAACCGCAGTAGGACAGCCTTAAGTCCGACAGGCTGCTAGCAGAAGGACATACGGATGCGCCGGTACTCAGGGCTCCAGCGTTTTGCTCTGATCTTTTGTTCCAGATCAGTCAACTCAGTGACGGGGGCCTGACCTTCCTTTTGAGCCTGAAGAACAACGGCAAGAGCAATATCGTTGGTGACATGCTGAATGCGATCCAACAAAGGCAGAAGAGGTGCTTCTCTGTTCACCAGAGCGGGAGAAGCCAATGCCAGCGTTTCTACAGCAACATCGAGCATCTTGTCAGTGATGCGACCAGCACCAGAGGCCAGCACGCCAAGACCCAGACCGGGGAAAATATAGATATTGTTGCACTGGGCAATCGGGTAAGCGCGGTCATTGAACCGAACCGGCTCAAACGGGCTGCCTGTTGCAATCAGCGCCGTGCCGTTGGTCCATTTGATAATGTCTTCAGGCAGGGCTTCTACCTGACTGATCGGATTCGACAGTGGGAAGATAATAGGCTGCTCGTGGTTGACCGCCATGTTCTCAATGACTTCCCGGGTGAACAGGCCGGGTTGGCCAGAAACACCAATGATCGCGTCTGGCTTGGCAATACGAACGACATCCGCCAGAGAAATACTGCCCTCGGCTGACCAGTTCTCAATGTCCACAAAACGGTGAGCCAGCTTCTGCTGGAATGGACGGAGACCCTCCATCTGATCGTGCACCAGACCGTCGCGATCAACCATATAAATGCGCTTGCGGGCTTCCTCTTCAGACAATCCACGACCCACCATCAGGCGGATAATCTGTTCAGCAATCCCACAGCCTGCAGACCCCCCGCCCAGGAAAGCAACGCTCAGATCTTCAACAGATTTACCGGCAGCTCTGGCTGCAGCCATCAGGGTGGCAGCAGTGACACCGGCAGTACCCTGAATGTCATCGTTAAAGGTGCAGAGTTCATCACGGTACTTCTCCAGCAAAGGCGTAGCGTGATTAATGGCGAAGTCTTCAAATTGCAGCAGAGCACTTGGCCAGCGACGTTTAAGTGCCTGGATAAACATCTCGACAAATTCGAAATAATCGTCTTCACCGATGCGCTCATGACGCCACCCCAGGTAATTAGGGTCTTCCAGCAGCTTCTTGTTGTTAGTGCCACAGTCCAGAGTAATGGGCAATGTCAGGTTGGGAGTAATACCACCGACGGCAGAGTAGAGGGATAGTTTTCCGATGCAGATACCCATACCACCAATCCCCTGATCGCCCAGACCCAGGATACGCTCACCATCAGTCACTACAATGACTTCAATGTTGCGCTTGAAGTTTGCCAGCATGGCGTCAATCTGGGCGCGTTCAGGGTAAGAGATATAGAGGCCACGAGGTCGACGATAAAGATCGCTGTATCTCTGACAGGCCTGACCTACCACTGGGGTGTAGATGATTGGCAACATTTCCTGGAGATGACGCTGAACCAGAGCGTAGAAAAGCGTTTCGTTGGTATCCTGCAGGGAGCGCAGGTAAATATGCTTGAGAATAGGAGTGGGCTTGATCGCAAATGATTTATAGGCGCGGCGGCATTGCTCTTCCAGTGTTTCAACACGTGGCGGCAACAGGCCATGGAGGTCCAGTTCGCTGCGCTCTTCAAAAGTGAAGGCAGTGCCCTTGTTCAGCAAAGGGTTTTCGAGAAGCATACGACCTGAAAGGCCGGTATGAACGCTGTTGGAATCTAGGTCGGTCATTATTCCGTTCCAGTGATGGCTCTGGAGAGTGCATCAGATGTTAAACCCACAATGAAATTATCTACACTTCGTGCAATGTGTGGGTGATGATGGGCAACCTCGGGATTTTGGACTTTATACCAGCTTGCAAGGGTGCATATCACTGTCATGATTTGTGGGTCTAAGGATAAGTCTTGCTCTATATCTTAAATAGACAGGAAAAGCCGAAGTAATCATGCGTGCTTATTACAGGATCTGTTCTTATCCGTTGTTGTCATAAAGCAGTACGTAGTTTATTACCGATAAAACCCTATTCAGACAGGTTAAAGACGCAGCAAATTTGAGATTGAAGGTTCTGCCATTTCGTCCGTACATTGTTTGATGTGAATGTTATCTCTGTATAAAAGTATGGGAGTGACCTTCTGGCATTTTGTCCGCGTCAATCGTTAACTGACGTTTGGTTCCTATATGAAATATCAGTCAATGGCAGTTATTGTATTAATCCAGCGTGAGCTGATACTTTTAGTTCATGGCGATTTGCACTCAATATACTTTTTAAAATGTAACTCTTTATGACTGAATCCCATCAGCCCTGTCGTGCTGAATTACCAGAAATTTCTTCAGAACAGTTGGCCAGACTAGCCTCTATTTTCAGGCTTCTGGGGGATGAAGGGCGCCTCAAATTGGTTATGGCCTGTATTGATACTCCACAGCCTGTCTGTTGCCTGTCAGAAATATCAGGAATGTCCCAACCATTGACCAGCCATCATCTCAGAGGGCTCAGAGAAGCCAGAATTCTCAAATCTTCCCGCCATGGTAAGCAGGTGCTGTATGAGCTGGATGACCATCATATACGGCATGTTGTGTTGGATCTTGTCAGTCATGTTCTGGAGTTTTCTGACTAAGAGCCATAACGCTCCCTGTTTGATGGCGGCTCGGCAGCTTTCGTACCTGTGCAGTTATCAATATTTTTGGGTGACCGCATTCTAAACTTTACCGTTCATCGGACGACTCTTATAGACAGCCGAATGCGAAGATAATCATCCCTGCGTTGATGGCGATGATTGCCATATTTGATCGCTAAAAATATCAGCCAGGGAGGCGCAGTGGTGTCCGATTCAGGAAAAAATAACGATACCCGTCAGAATGCCCGTGAGGGGCTGGGCAGGTTTGATGTACTGGTTACAGAGGGAATGAGAACCTCAGGTCTTAATAGAAAAAGTGCCATCCTGCTGAAAGGTTTGGGTGAATACCGTATTGCTATCGAGCCATTCAGAGATGCTCGAGTCGTGACTAATACCTCGGCATCTGATGATTTGGTGAGTGAACTTCCCGATCTTTTACATCCCGGAATGAACATACCTTCCAGACAGGTACTGAAAGGTGCAGTACTGGAGGGCAAAGATCTCGAAAGGGTTTGTTTTAATCAGACAAACCTGAGAGGCTGTAACTTTAAAAAAGCTCAGTTGCGTGGAGCCCGATTTAAAGGCTGTGATTTGTCCGGGGCTGATTTCAGAGGTGCAGATCTGAACGGTACTATCTTCGAAGATTCTTCCCTGGAAGCTGCTGATCTGAGACATTGCCGATTAGATGATGCGCGTCTGGTGGATTGCAATCTGTTTGCTGTTAATTTTGATCAGAGTTGTCTGGATAATGCTGTGATTGATAGCTGCAATATGGGGGCTCAAAGTTTTCATAGCAGCTCATGCATGGGTTTAAAAATGCATAACAGCCAGATTATTCATGGCTTTCTGGATGACGCGAACTTTACCGGTTCTCAGCTCAGGAATATGGAGTTCAGGGATTGTACACTGACGAGCACTCAGTTCAATAATGTTTTGATGGAAGATTGTCAGTTCAGAGGGTGTGACAGCTTTCAGGAAGGGCCTGTGTTTTCCGGTGGTATTCTGAACAAGGTGGTTATGACAGACTGCGAATTCAATGTTCCCAAGCTGGTCCAGACGCGGATTTCAAACAGTTATTTTACCCGGGTCGACATGGATTCAGCTCTAATGGAAGGTACCCAGTTCAATGAGGTGATTTTTGAGCAGGGTCAGTTTAGGGAGTGCTATAGCCTGGAAGAAAGCCCATCATTTAACCACTGTCGTTTGGATCACATTACCATTGATCAGGCTGAGTTCAGTCATGCACGGTTTGATCGGAGCTCATTTGTCGGTGTTATGATCCGGGATTCTGACTTTGGAGCCTGGACCATGAACCACACAGGTCTGGATGGAGAAACTTCTATTGAATAAGTGGCTGATCAATCGATTTGAAGATTGCCGTCGCTGATCAGGTTTCTCAAGATTTCCGAGTCGGTGCTGCCTCCTCCGTAGCTTGAGAGATCAACGCCTTCCAGCTTGATCTTCTGGGTAACATCGCCGTCAGCGTCTGGCATCACTTCGATGGTGGTGTCGCCATTATCGAAGTTCAGGCTCAGGTATTGGTCCAGAGGCGTTGAATCATCGTCCAGAACGTCACTCAGATCGATAATATCGCCGCCGGAGCCTGTGTTAAAATCCTTGATGACATCCTCGGCAGGCGTGGCAACTGATCCGAGGTCAGACGAGAGCCAGACAAAGGTATCGCTGTCATCCCCCCCCGTGAGAATGTCATCACCTGCTCCGCCTTTGATCGTATCTTCACCCGTACCACCAAAGATCAGGTCATCCCCGGCATCACCCAGAAGGGTATCTGCGCCACCCTCACCTTTGAGCGTGTCGGACTGCGCTGTACCATCAATCATTTCTCCGGAATCGGTACCCACGAGATCAACATCACCAACCTTTAGAAACACTTTTGAGTCATCAATGACGGTCCCGTAGTGACCAGCCCAGTCTTCCTGATCATTACCACCGTGCTCAAAATAAACATAACGGACACCGGCACCATAATTACTGAAAGTGTTGGCAGCTTCCTGCCAGTTGTCGTTTGCGGTCAGTGTTCCAGTGTCGTAGGAGGCAATGACATTATGGCTGGCGTCCCGCAGCTCAACTTTCAGGTAATAATCATCATTGAGGTGGGTATCTTTAAACCAGTCACTGACACCGATGTCAGGAGCAGAATCCAGATACTGTTCGGTGAAGCCTTTAGCCAGAAGATCTATCGTTTGTGACTTTTTAGCCCATTGGTGGGAAGTAATCCAACCCTTACCGTCGCCGTCATGGCTGTCGTTTGTTGAAGCCCAGCCGTTACCACCGTTTTCAATAATGTTCCAGTCAGAGGTGCCATTCTGACCACTGCCGTTGGTCAGAAGGTTTTGAGAGTAGGTGCCTCTCACATTAAGGGTGAATGTCTGTGGATCACTGGAAAGGCTGCCATCGCTCACCGTAAAGCCAAAACTGGTGCCAAGATCCGGATCAGTGGCCGGGGCTGTGTAAGTCAGATTATCAAGGTCTGCTGCGGTAATGACCTGAGCGGCTGTC
Organism: Endozoicomonas sp. ISHI1; assembly: GCF_024606225.1. Classification (GTDB taxonomy): domain Bacteria; phylum Pseudomonadota; class Gammaproteobacteria; order Pseudomonadales; family Endozoicomonadaceae; genus Endozoicomonas_A. Next base: position 133,011 of record NZ_JAGRPU010000015.1, read on the forward strand.
ACAGCCATGCCATTCAGCGTTAAAGTGCCGGAAGCAGGCAAAGAGGTTACGGTAATGGATTGCAGGGTGTCACCAGCGTCCACATCGCTGAAGCTGAAATCGTGGGCACTGAAGGTGTAACTGTCCGTCTGTTTTAATAAAAGACTGTTGTCTGATGATACAGGCTTGTCGTCTACCGAGTTGACCCTGATGGACAGGTTTTCACTGACCGACGAACTGTCACCATTACTCTCTGTCGTGGTGGCTGTGAAGATCAGATTCATGGTATCTGTGCTGTCTGCCGGTGGTGTTATCTGCAGGTTGGCGTAGTCCCAGCCGGAAATGTCAACAGCGGTGCCATCCGCTGTTATCGAGTGGCTGCCATCAGTGAGCACTGCTCCTGCAGGGACTCCGTCGGCGGAAACGGTTAGCGTTTCAGAACCGTCGGTGTCGACCTGAGTAATGCCAAGGTCCGGTAAACTGAAAGTGGTATCCTCATCTACAGTAATCAATTTCTTAATCTGGATATCATCCAGCATGAAGTAGTTATGATCCTCTCGGAATCTGAGTTCTGTAGTGGGATTACCCGTAGCGTTTAAAAGGATGGTTTTGGTCGATGTATGAGTGCTTGAACCAGGCGGTTCTGTATAGGTTGCGACTACCTGTCCATTCCATTCTACCCAGATATTGGTGGTATTGTATTGATATCTTACATGATGCAGAGTGAACGTTAATTCGTAGGTCTGTATTGAACTGTCACTGGTATCGATGTTTCTGTAGGACTGAGTCGAATGATAGTTAACCAGTTGATTGTTGAAAAATTGTGAACTGCTGAAGCCGTTAGGGTTAGTTCGTTGCCAGCCATCTGGGTTGTTGCCATCAAAGTTACTGTTCAATACTACAGTGCTGAGATCATTCATGGTGACGCTGTCCACCACTGCTGCAACATCAAATGTTCGGGTGTGCTCACCAGAATAACTACTACCGTCGTGTACATTAAAGCCGATAGACGTGTAGTTATTACCGGCTTCGTTACTGCCTGGCTCAAATACCAGAAGGCCTGCTTCAATATCCGCTTTGCTGATGACCTGGTTTGCCGTCACTACAACGCCATTGAGCTTCAAGGTTCCCTCGTCAGGTAAAGTGGATACCTTGATTTGGGTCATGGCATCCGCTTCCTGGTCGCTGCTGCTCAGATCGTTCAGAGTCAGGGTATAACTTGTATCCTCATTGATAGACAGTTTGCTTTGGTTGACATAAACCGTGTAGTCGCGGGTACTGCTGAGCTGGCCATCACTCACCTGAACCGTAATTGTGTGAGAAGGGTTGCTGTCATGATCCAGCTGAGTGCTGTCAGCCACGGAGATGTCACCGGTTGCACTGTTAATGGTGAAGCGGCCACCGGCGTCGTTAATCAATGAGTAAGTCAGTTGGTGACTGGCATTATCAACATCCGTTGCCGCTACTGAACCCAGAACAATGCCGTTAGCTGTCTGTTCAGCCACATGGAAGGAATCGTTAATGAGATTTTCTACAGAGTCAGCTTGATAGAGGGCTTTGACCTGATGAGCACCCAGGCCAGTGTTGAAAATAGCAAGTTCACCTACGGAACCGTCCAGATCACCATCATTGCTCCAATTACTCTTGCCGACGTAGTTGTTTGATCTGACAATCTCTGGAATCAAAGCCCCGTTGAGATTCTCTCCGGCCAACTCTCCGTTTTTATAGACCCGCATTGCCCCGGTATCGTCAACGGTGGCGGTCACATGAACCCACTCGCCTGCGGTGAAAAAGTTGTTGATATGAAGCTGTCCTTCCAGGGAGGCTCCGTCATAGATTTCAAACGCCAGTGTTTCACTGGTGCCGACATGGGTAAGGAGAATATTGTTGCTGCCAGGACCATCACCAAAGTCAACTATCCTCGACCAGTTCTGGCTCAGGCTGTCGTATTTCACCCAGGCAGAAATGGTCATAGCTCCACCCAATTCAAGCCCGGAGATTTCACCACTGCCGTGGGTACCAACCATTTCAAAGACATTACTACCGTTTCGTCCGCTGCCCAGTGAGGCATTACCGCTAAGGGTCAGATGGTTACCATTACCTGATAGGTCTTTGTTATCTGCGAAACTGTAGGCTGCCTCAATTCCCTCGATGAGAGGACTGCTCGATAATTCAGGGGCATCGTTGACAGCGGTGACATCCAATGACCAGTAAACGTCCGTCGTCTCATAACTATCCGAAACGGAAATCTTGACTGACAGGCTACCAACATCATTATCGTCAGGTGTTCCGCTGAAGGTTCGGGTTGCAGCATCAAAAGCCAGCCATGCGGGCAGAGGATCGCCATTAGCCAGGCTGGCACTGTACCTCAGTGGATCACCATCATCATCGGAAAAGGCGTTGGCCGGTATGGTGTAACTGAAAGCAGATTCTTCCGCCACAGTCTGATTATTAATGCTGGCAACCAGTTCCGGAGCATCATTGGTATCGCTTAGCTGTATGGTGTAGTTCTGCTGTGAGGCTAGCTGACCGTCACTAACCTGAACGGTAATGACGTGGCTGCTGGATGCTTCATAATCCAGCAGACTGCCATCGGCAACAGTAATCTGACCGGTAGCGCTATTGATAGCAAATCGGCCACCGGCATCATTTGTCAGGCTATAAACCAGGTTATCACCCTCTACGTCGGTTGCTGTGACAGAGCCGACGACGGTGCCATTTGAGCTGTTTTCAACGGAAGAGAAAGGATCAACGTTTTTACCCGTAACAGTATCCAGGAATCCGGAGACAGCACTACCACTGTTCACAGCTATATCACTGATGCCATAGCCTGTATCGCTGTTGGACGTCGCTACGGATGTCGCTGTACCGGATGTTTCAAAGTAGGTAGCTTGCTGTGCGCTACTGAGGCTGTTCCAGGTGGCCAGATCGGTGTATTTGGCTTCAATGGCTTTGAAGTTGAGAGTACCGTCCTGATTCTCGGAGATCTGGATTTTGACCCCTTTGCCGTGACTCCCGTCTGTTTTCGTCAACCAGACAAAGTCACCCAGCTCAAAGCCACTTGGCAAATTAAGAGAATCAGCAGACTTGTTGTTAATGGACGCTCCACCCCAGACAAAATCTATTTTTTCAACTTCGGCCGAAGGTGCAATGGGTGCATCATTAACTGCCGCAACATTAATCTTGAATTGGTCTGAAACACTGAGGATCCCGTCGCTGGCAGTCACTTTGACGATGATTTGTCCAAGATCCGGGTCATCGGGTGTGCCGGAAAAAGTGCCATTGGCTGGATCGAATGACAGCCATAGGGGTAATGGGCTGCCATCACTCAGTGTGGCGGAATAAATCAGGTTGTCACCGTCTATGTCGGCAAAAGCGTTTGAAGGGATCTGGTAGCTGAATGCCTGTTCTTCGGTTGCAGACTGATCGGCCATACCCACATCAATAGCCGGACCGTCATTGGTGCCGTTAATGGTAATGACGATGTTCTGGGTGGTGCCATCCAGAGACTTGACGGTAACGGTCTCAGTCAGGCTGTCACCATCCCCCAGGGTCTGGATGGCTGACTGGCTGTTACTTGCCGAATAGCTCCAGTTACCGCTGACATCAATGGTCAGAGAACCGTAGGTGCCGGTAATGGTTTCTGCGGTAAAACTGGCTTCGCCGTTGTCCCCATCGGTGACACTCAAGCTGCCCGATGTGGTCAGGGTGTTGCCAGCGTCCTCAGTGACGCTGCCAGTGTCAGTGCCAGTGATCACCGCTGCATCGTTGGTGCCGTGAATGGTAATAACGATATCGTGGGTGGTGCCATCCAGAGACCTCACCGTCAGGGTCTCAGTCAGGCTGTCACCATCCCCCAGGGTCTGGATGGCTGACTGGCTGTTACTCGCCGAATAGCTCCAGTTACCGCTGACATCAATGGTCAGAGAACCGTAGGTGCCGGTAATGGTTTCTGCGGTAAAACTGGCTTCGCCGCTGTCCCCATCGGTGACACTCAGGCTGCCCGAGGTCGTCAGGGTGATGCCAGCGTCCTCGGTAACACTGCCGGTATCGGTACCGGTGATCAACGCCGCGTCGTTGGTGCCGTGAATGGTAATAACGATATCGTGGGTGGTGCCATCCAGAGACCTCACCGTCAGGGTCTCAGTCAGGCTGTCACCATCCCCCAGTGTCTGGATGGCTGACTGGCTGTTACTCGCCGAATAGCTCCAGTTACCGCTGCTATCAATGGTCAGAGAACCGTAGGTGCCGGTAATGGTTTCTGCGGTAAAACTGGCTTCGCCGCTGTCCCCATCGGTGACACTCAGGCTGCCCGAGGTCGTCAGGGTGTTGCCAGCGTCCTCGGTAACACTGCCGGTATCGGTACCGGTGATCAACGCCGCGTCGTTGGTGCCGTGAATGGTAATAACGATATCGTGGGTGGTGCCATCAAGAGACCTCACCGTCAGGGTCTCAGTCAGGCTGTCACCATCCCCCAAGGCCTGAATGGCTGACTGGCTGTTACTGGCCGAATAGCTCCAGTTACCGCTGCCATCAATGGTCAGAGAACCGTAGGTGCCGGTAATGGTTTCTGCGGTAAAACTGGCTTCGCCGCTGTCCCCATCGGTGACACTCAGGCTGCCCGAGGTCGTCAGGGTGATGCCAGCGTCCTCGGTAACACTGCCGGTATCGGTACCGGTGATCAACGCCGCGTCGTTGGTGCCGTGAATGGTAATAACGATATCGTGGGTAGTGCCATCCAGAGACCTGACGGTAACGGTCTCGGTCAGGCTGTCACCATCCCCCAGGGCCTGAATGGCTGACTGGCTATTGCTTGCCGAATAACTCCAGTTACCGCTGCCATCAATGGTCAGAGAACCGTAGGTGCCGGTAATGGTCTCTGCGGTGAAACTGGCTTCGCCGCTATCCCCATCG
>NZ_JAGRPU010000016.1 GCF_024606225.1 Endozoicomonas sp. ISHI1
CAGGGGCAGATTGTACAAAAGAATGATTACTCGCTTTGCGCATTCATTTCTGCAAAAAGTGCTTCTGATGGTTCTCCGCCTATAGCGGGTTTTATGCTCATCCGATCATCAATTGTTTCTTCCCTTCTTAGTTCAGTGATTCTCACCTTGTTATCTTCGCTGATGGTCAACACATATCGGCCATCGGCACTGAAGACGGCTGAGGTGACTTCACTCTTGTGTTGAATGGTGGTTTTTTCTACCCATGATCCATCAATCCAAAGACCATAAATTTTTGCCGTGTGATCTCTGCTGGCGGTTACCACAAGGCTACCATCGGGACTGAAGGTAGCTGATATGAGCTGATCCTGATGGGCGATGGTGGCCTTTTTTACCCATGATCCATCGCCCTTCCTGGTATAGATAATCGCCGTTTTATCATAACTGGCGCTCACCAAATGGCGGCCATCGGCGCTGAACTTGGCTGAGATGACCGCCCCATCGTGTTGAATGATGGCTTCTCTTACCCATGATCCACCGTCCTCCAGGCCATAGATTTTCGCCGTGTTATCTCGACTGGCGGTCACCAAACGGCGGCCATCGGCACTGAATTTGGCTGAGTAGACGAAATCATCATGGGAAATGGTGACCATTTCTTGCCATGATCCATCGTCCTGCAGGTCACATATTTTCACTGTATTATCAGCACTCATGGTTACCAGATGTCGGCAATCGGGGCTGAAGGTGGCTGATCTGACATGATTATCATGGGTAATAGTGCCTTTCACTGCCCATGACCCATCGTCCTCCTGACCACAGAATTTCACAGAGTTATTTCCTCCGGTGATCACCACATGACGGCCATCGAAGCTGAAGTTGGCCCAAATGACCGCACTCTCGTGGGTAATGGCGGCTTCTACTCCCCATGGTCCATTGTCCCTCTGACCATAGATTTTTGTGGTGTTATCAACATCGGCGACTAACACTCGACGGCCATGGGGGCTGAGCCTGGCGAACCAGATCTGCCCATTGTGCTTAATAGTGGTTTTTTCTTCCCATGATCCATGGGTCAGCAGGCCATAGATTTTCACACTGTTATCGAAACTGGCGGTCATCACAGTACGACCATCAGCATTGAAGGTGGCTGATTTAACCAAACTAGCATGGATAATGGTGGTTTTTTCTTTCCACGACCCATCGTCCTCCTGACCATAGATTTTTGCTGTATTGCTGCTATCTCCACCGACGATCAAGAAATGACGGCCATCGAAGCTGAGGTCGGTCGAACCGATGAGACCATGATGTTTAATAGTGGTTTTTACTTGCCATGATCCATCGGTCCTCTCGCCACAGATTTTCACCGTATTATCGAAACTGAGGGTCATCAGGTGCCGGCTATCGGTGCTTAAAATGGTGCTCCCGATGATTTCAGGATGGGGAATTTCGACTTTTGTCTCTAACTTAAATCTTTCACATTGAGACATCAGTTTACTTTTGGTGAAAAAGGACAGAGCAGGAAAAAAAGCATTATTTCGTTTTTTTACCAGTGACTTGGCAGTGTCCGCATTGGCAAACGACCTCAACCAATCACTGAGTTGTTGATCATCTTTTGCCGTAAAAATGGTCTTTAGTTGATATTGGTGTGGTGAAGGAAACCGGCGATACCATGCTCTTTCCAGCGTTTTATCTTTTTTTACAAGCTCGTGCAGATGTTTGCACACCTTTGCTAAAGCGGTAATCTCCCGAAAGCTCAGACAGCGAATAATCATGGACTGTGTTAAGTCGGGCAAATGGAGGAATGAAGGTTTATTTTTTTTATGTACAGTAACCTCCCTGCCAGCAATGACACTCGTTGATGTCTCATCATCCAATCGAGGTCGCTTAGGTGTTGGCGGGAGTGAAGTGTCAATGCTGCCATTGCTGTTACAAGAGTTCATGTCTGTTCCTTCAAAACTCAATAGTCAGTATTTATGCCTGTTAGAAAGAGCATTTAAAATGGATTGAAGCTTAGAACCGATTTCAGAATAAAAGTTCATAAATTTGCGGTCAGTCAAACAAAGAAAAAAAGTCCTGATCCGAAAAAATAACAGGAAGAAACTTTTTCATTGACAGCCCACTGCAAAAGTTGCCATCAGGTTCTCAATATAAGGTTGTTTTTAAATCGGTTATCATCAAAAACACGCTTAATTACAGGTCGTTTCAGGGACAGATTGTACAAAAGAATGATTACTCGCTTTGCGCATTCATTTCTGCAAAAAGTGCTTCTGATGGTTCTCCGCCTGTAGCGGGTTTTATGCTCATCCGATCATCAATCGTTTCTTCCCTTCTTAATTCAGTGATTCTCGCTTTGTTATCTGCGCTGATGGTCAACACATATCGGCCATCAGCGCTGAAAACGGCTGAGATGAGTTTACTCTCGTGTTGAATGGTGGCTTTTTCTACCCATGACCCATCGTCCCACAGACCATAAATTTTCGCCGTTTTGTCTACACTTGCGGTCACCACAAGGCAACTATCGGGACTGAAGGTGGCTGATTGGATGGAATCCTGGTGGGTGATGGTGGCCTTTGTTACCCATGCTCCATCGCCCTTCCGGGTATAGATAGTCGCCTTTTTATCACGACTGACGGTCAAGAAATGGCGGCCATCGGCACTGAAGTTGGCTGAGATGACCGCTCCATCGTGTTGAAGGCTGGCTTTTCTTACCCATGATCCACCGTCCTCCAGACCATAGATTTTCATCGTGCAATCTTTACTGGTGGTCACCAAACGGCGGCCATCGGCACTGAATTTGGCTGACTGGACGAAATCATCATGGGAAATGGTGACCATTTCTTGCCATGATCCATCGTCCTGCAGGTCACATATTTTCACTGTATTATCAACACTCATGGTTACCAGATGGTGGCAATCGCCGCTGAAGGTGGCTGATCTGACATAATTATCATGGGTGATAGTGCCTTTTACTGCCCATGACCCATCGTCCTCCTGACCACAGAATTTCACAGAGTTATTTCCTCCGGTGATCACCACATGACGGCCATCGAAGCTGAAGTTGGCCCAAATGACCGAACTCTCATGGATAATGGCGGCTTCTACTTCCCATGATCCATTGTCCCTCTGAACGAAGATATTTATGGTGTTAGCAACATCGGCGATCACCACACGACGGCCACTGGGGCTTAGGCTGGCCAAGCAGATCTTCGCATTGTGGTTAATAGTGACTTTTTCTTCCCATGATCCATTGGTCTGCAGGCCATAGATTTTCACACTGTTATCGTAACTGGCGGTCATCACAGTGCGGCCATCAGCATTGAAAGTGGCTGATTTAACGAATTTAGCATGGATAATGGTGGTTTTTTCTTTCCATGATCCATCGTCCTCCTGACCATAGATTCTTGTAGTCTTACCGTCACTTCCACCGGCGATCAAGCAATGACGGCCATCGAAGCTGAGGTTGACCGACCAGACGCGACCACCCTGTTCGATAGTGGCTTTTTCTTTCCATGATCCATCGATCTCCTCGTCACAGATTTTCACCGTATTATCGCAACTGACGGTCATCAGGTGCCGACCATCGGAGCTTAAAATGGTTTTCCAGATGGTTTCAGGATGGGTAATTTCAACTTTTGTCTCTAACTTAAATCTTTCACATTGAGACATCAGTTTACTTTTGGTGAAAAAGGACAGAGCAGGAAAAAAAACGTTATTTCGTTTTTTTACCAGTGACCTGGCAGTGTCCGCATTGGCGAACGACCTCAACCAATCACTGAGTTGTTGATTATCTTTTGCCGTAAAGATGGTCTTTAGTTGATATTGGTGTGGTGAAGGAAACCGGCGATACCATGCTTTTTCCAGCGTTTTATCATTTTTTACAAGCTCGTGTAGATGTTTGCATACCTTTGCTAAAGCGGTAATCTCTCGAAAACTCAAACAGCGAATAACCATGGACTGTGCTACGTAGGGCAAATTGAGGAATGAAGGTTTATTTTTTTCATGTACAGCAACCTCCCTGCCTGCACTAACACCCGTCGGTGCCTCTTCCAATTGAGGTCGCTTAGGTGTTGGCAAGGGTGAAGCGTTAATGTCGCCAGTGCTGCCAATGCTTTTTGTAGAGTGCATACCTGTTTCTCCATGGCTCCGAGTCAGAATTTATCCTTGTTTTGAGGGGGCATTTAAAATGCGTTGAAAGGTTAGAGCCGGATTTAGTATGAAAGTTCAAAATTCAGGTCAGGCTCCCGGGCAACAGGGCCCTGCATCAATCTTTCCTCCGTAGTTCAGTGATTTTCAGCTCGTTAAATTGATCGACGGTCAACACCTGTCGGCCATCGGCGCTGATGGTGGCTAATTCGATGTCATGCTCGCGCCGAATAACGGCTTTTTTTACCCATGACCCATCGGGCCCAAGGCCATAAATTTTCACCGTTTTGTCGAGACCGACGGTCAACACGTGGCAACCATCGACACTGAAGGTGGCTGAACGGACCCAACCTTTGTGGGTAATGGTGGCTTTTTTTACCCATAGTCCGGGGGCCTTCTGGCCATAGATTTTCGCCTTGTTATCTCTGCTGGCGGTCACCACATGGCGACCATCGGCGCTAAAGTGGGCTGAGTTGACTATCTCCTTGTGTGCAATGGTGGCTTCTTTTACCCATGATCCAGGGGCCTTCTGTCCATAGATTTTTGCCATGTTACTGCTACTGGCGGTCACCACACGGAGGCTATCGGCGCTGAATTCGGCTGAGTTGACCGGATCACCATGAGAAATCGTGGCTATTTCTTTCCATGATTCATCGTCCTGCAGATCGCAGATTTTTACCGTACCATCTTTACTGGCGGTGACCAGATGGCGGCCATCGTTGCTGAAAGTGGCAGAGGTGATAGTATCCCCATGGGTAAAGGTGTCTTTTACTGTCCATGATCCATCGTCCTCCTGAACGTAGATGGTCGCAGTGTCATTTCGATCGATGACCAACAGATGACGACCGCCGGAGCTTAAGCTGGCCGAGTAGACCGAACAATCATGGTGAACAGTGGCTTTTTCTTCCCATGATCCACCGGTCTCATGGCCATAGATTTTCACCCCATCGTCACTGGCGGTCACAACATGGTCGCCATCAGCACTGAAATTAGCCGACCTGAGCAAATAACGATGGGAAATGGCGGTTTTTACTTCCCATGATCCATCGTCCCCCAGCTCACAAATTTTCGCTTTGCCAGCATAACAGGCCGTCAATACATGACGGTTATCGGGACTGAAGGTGGCTGATGAGATGTATTTGTCATGGGAAATAGTGGTTTTTTCTTCCCATGATCCACCGGTCTTCTGGCCATAGATTTTCACTTCTCGACCCATATTGCGGGTCAGTACGTGGCAGCTATCGGTGCTGAAGGTGGCTTTGGTGATGTGGCGCTTTTGAGACATTCTGGCTTTTTTCACTAACTTGAATGTTTCACATTGAGACATCAGCTTACTGTTGGTGAAAAGGAGCAGGGCTGGAAAATAATTACATTTTCGTTGTTCCAGGAGTGACTCGACAGTATCCCTACTCGCAAACGGCTTCAACCAACCACGGAGTTGTTGCCTGTTTTTTGTCATAGCGATGGTCTTTAGTTGATATTGGCATGGTGAAGGAAACCGGCGATACCATGCTCTTTCCCGAGCGTTATTGTTTTTGACAAGATCGCGAAGATATTTGCAGACCCTGGCTAAACGGGTAACCTCTCGAAAATCCAGATTGCGAATAATTTTGGCATGTATTTCTTCGGGCAAATGTAAGAATGCAGGTTTAATTTTGTTCTGTATAGTAACGTCCATGCCCACACTGACACCTGTTGAAGCTTCCTCCAATCGTGGTTTCTTACGTGTACCCGTGAGTGGACCGTCAATTCTGGAATTGCTGTTTGTAGTTTGCATGTCTGTTCCCTCAGAGCTGCAAAGTCAGTATTTACCTTCAGTCAGAAAGCACGTTCGAAATTTAGAACTGGTTTAAAAATGAAAGTTCATAACAATAAGGTCAGTAAAACTAAGCAAAAACAGGGCTGATCCGGGGAAATAACAGAAAGAACTTTTTCATTGAGAGCTCGCTGCAAAAGTTGTAGTCAGGTTCTCAACATAAGGCTGTTTTTAAATCGGCTATCATCAAAACACGCTTAATTGCAGGTTGTTTTAGTCGGTTATACGCTCATCTGATCATCAATCTTACTTCCATAGTTCAGTGATTCTTGCCGTCTTATCCTCACTGCCGGTCATCACGAATCGGCTATCGGCGCTGAAAGTGGCTGCTCGGACTGCTTTCTTGTGTCGAATGGTGGCTTTTTCCAGCCATGATCCATTGGCCCCCAGACCATAAATTTTTGCCGTTTTGTCGCGACTGGCGGTCACCACAAGGCAACCATCGGTGCTGAAGGTGGCTGATCGGATCAAATCTTTGTGAGCAATAGTGGCTTTTTCTACCCATGATCCATCGGTCAGCAGGCCGTAGATTTTCGCCGTTTTGTCAACGCTGACGGTCACCACATGGCGGCCATCGTCGCTGAAGGTGGCTGATAGAACCCAGCCCTCATGGTTAATGGTGGCTTTTTCTTCCCATGACCCATTGGTCTCCTCATGGATCTTTGCCGTGTTATCTTCACTGGCGGTCACCAGATGACGGCCATCGGCACTGAAGTTGGCTGAGTAGACCACATCATCATGGGAAATCGTCGCTATTTCTCTCCATGATTCATCAGCCTGCAGGTCATAGATTTTCGCCGTGCTGTCTTCACTGGCGGTTACCACGAATCGGCTATCGGCGCTGAAGGTGGCTGATAAGACCCTACCCTCATGGTTAATGGTGGCTTTTTCTTCCCATGAACCATCGCTCATAAGGCTATAGATTTTTGCCGTCTTATCATCACTGGCAGTCACCACATGACGGCTATCGGCGCTAAAGATGGCTGACCTGACCCCATTACTGTGTTGAATAGTGGCCTTTACCTCCCATAATCCATTGTCCCCCTGACTACAGATTTTCGCTGTGTAGTCATGGCTGGCGGTCGCCACATGGCGGTCATCGGCGCTGAAGATGGCTGAGTTGACAAAACAAGTATGAAAAATGGTGGCTTTTTCTTCCCATGTTCCATCGTCCTGCAGACTACAGATTTTCGCTGTGTGATCACGGCTGGCTGTCACCAGCTGGCGGCTATCGGCACTAAAGGTGGCCGATCTGAGCCAGCCAGCATGGGTGATGATGCCTTTTGTTTCCCACGATCCATTGGCTTTCTGACCACAGATTTTCACCGTATTACCCAGACTGGTAGTCACCACATGGCGGCTATCGGCGCTAAAGGTGGCTGTATTGACTTCTTCACGATGGGTGATTTTGGCTTTTGTCTCCAGTTTAAATAGTTCACACTGAGACATCATTTTGCTTTTGGTGAAAAGGATCAGAGCAGGAAAATATGCATTATCACGTTTTTTTATGAGTGACTCGACAGTGTCCGTATTGGCAAACGGTGTCAACCAATCACGGAGTTGTTGATCATCTTTTGAAGTAATGATGGTCTTTAGTTGATATTGGTGTGGTGAAGGAAACCGACGAAACCATGCTCTTTCCAGAGCTTTATCATTTTTAACAAGATCGTGAAGATATTTGCAGACCTTTGCTAAACGGGTAACCTCTCGAAAATCCAAAAGGTGAATAATCCTGGCATGTATCTCTTCGGGCAAATGGAAGAATGCAGGTTCAATATTGTCCTGTACACTCACCTCCCTGCCTGCACTGACACCCGATGCGGTTTCATTCAATCGAGGCTGCTTGAGTGTTGGTGAGAGTGAACCATCATTGTTGTAATTGATGTTCGGAGGGTTCATGCCTGGTTCCTGCAGTGGGCGAAAGTCACTATTAATCCTCGGTCAGAAAGGACATTCGAAATTGATTCGGTCTGTTAGAGTCGTTTTTTTAATGAAAGTTCAAAACATTGAGTTCGGTGACACTATGAAAAAGAAGAGTTCTGTTCGACCCTCAATCGCCGCTCCATAGTTCAGTGATTCTCGCCGTTTCATCCTCACTGGTGGTCACCACGAATTGGCCATCGGCGCTGAAGTTGGCTGACCGGACTGCTTTCTTGTGTTGAATGGTGGCTTTTTCCAGCCATGATCCATCGGCCCCCAGACCATAAATTTTTGCCATACTGTCGTAACTGGCGGTCACCACAAGGCAACCATCGGCGCTGAAGGTGACTGACTCGATCAAATCTTTGTGAGAAATGGTGGCTTTTTCTACCCATGATCCATCGGCCAGCAGGCCATAGATTTTCGCAGTGTTGTCATGGCTGGCGGTCACCACATGGCGGCTATCGGCACAGAAGGTGGCTGATCTGACCGCCCCATCGTGTTGAATGGTGGTTTTGTGTTGCCATGACCCATTGGTCTGCTGGTCATGGATTTTTGCTGTCTTATCTTCACTGGCGGTCACCAGATGACGGCCATCGGCGCTGAAGATGGTTGATTTGACTCAACAGCTACTTCCTGCCGTACGCTGTGCAGGTACAGCTTCCTGATATCGTCCTGTGAGTTTTTGACACTGACCTCTATGCGGCTGATGGCATTCCAGGTATCGTCTTTGTCTTTATCGTGGTTCATGCGTTCACCCTATGATTATTTCTTGTGCGTTAATCCAGACAGTGACGGCACAGAGACACCTAACCCTTTAAGTCAGTGGTTGCCGACAGGCAATCCACTGGATTTTATTATTAGGTGGCGTGTTAGTTGTTGGGGAGGCGTTGACGGATGAGTAATTCTAGCTGGTCTATTTTTTCGTCGCTACGTTTAAAGCCTGCATGGGTGGCTTCAGTAAGCGCAGCAATCGTAGCTTTAATTTCTGAGAGTTCACGGTCACGCTGTGCAAAGCGCAACCGATTTTCCTTCTGGTACTCTCGCATTTCCCGTCTTGTTGCCAGTATCTCTTGGTGTGTATCACCAGTGATTTTAACAAGACTACGCACTGCGCTATCCAGTGAGTCAAAATGTGACTCAAGTTGCTCTACCCTAACCTCTAACGACATCGGGACTACTCACGTTATGTATGGAGTAACCAGCATAGCAGAGAATGGTACAGAGACACCTAACACCATATTTAATCGCCACCATAGGGTGGCCATCGAGGCTAAAGGCGGCTGAGACGAACTGGCTACTATGGTTGACAGTGTATTTTACTTTCCATGACTCATCATTGGGCTCATTGAAACCAAGAAAAAGAAGAGTTCTGTTCGATCATCAATCGCCCCTCCATAATTCTGTGATTCTCACCGCAGCATCTACACCGACGGTCATCACATTTCGGCCATCGGGACTGAAGTCGGCTGAGATGACTCCTCCCTCGTGTTCAATGGTGGCTTTTTCCAGCCATGACCCATTGGCCTCCAGACCCCATATTCTCGCAGTACCATCTCTACTGGCGGTTACCATATGACAACCATCGACACTGAAGGTGGCTGAAAGGACTTCGTCTTCATGGGTAATGTTGGCTTCTTCTTGCCATGAGCCATCGGCCTGCAGGCCATTGATTTTTGCCGTGTTATCCAAACTGGCGGTCACCACATGACGGCAATCGCCACTGAAGCTGGCTGAGGTGACCTTCCAATTGTGGGAAATGCAGGCTGTTTCTTGCCATGATGCAGCGGCGCTATAGATTCTCACTGTGTTATCATGATGGGCGAACATCAGATGACGGCAATCAGCGCTGAAGTCGGCTGAAGTGACCACACCACGATGATGAAGCGTGGTTATTTCTTTACATGATCCATCAGCTTGCAGGTCACAGATTTTCGACGTGCCATCTAAACTGGCGGATAACAGAAGGCAGCCATCGGCGCTAAAGTTGGCTAAGGTGATTAGTTTCTCATGCTGAATGGTGGCTTTTTCTACCCACCCTCCAGCGGCTCCCTGACCGTAGATTGTTACCGTGTCATCTATACCGAAGATTGCCAAATGAAGACCATTGGGGCTAAACCTGGCCGAAACGACCGGACTGATATGGTAGATGGTATCTTCTAATTCCCATGATCCATCGTCCCCCCGACCAAAGATTTTCACCGTTTGATCCTGACTGGCAGTCAGCACACGTCGACCATCATTACTGAAGGTGGCTGAATTGACAGAATCAGTATGGGTAATAATAGTTTTTACTGTCCATGATCCATCGTCTTCCTGACCACAGATTTTCACTTTATGGCCATAACTGGCGGTCAACACATGACGGCCATCGGCGCTGAAGCTGGCCGACCTGACTGAGGCATTGTGGTTGAAAGTGGTTTTTTCTTCCCATGTTCCTCCAGTCTCCTGCCCATAGATTTTCACCGTCATATCCAAACTGGCAGTCACCACATGGCGGCTATCGGCGCTGAAGGTGGCTGTGCTGACAGTGTGAAAATGTGGGATTTCGACTTTTTCCACTAACTTGAATGTTTTGCATTGAGACATCAGTTTGCTGTTGGTGAAAAGGAGCTGGACAGGAAAATAAATACTTTTTTGTTGTTCTGGAAGTGACTCGACAGTGTCTTCATTAACAAACGGCTTCAACCAATCACGGAGTTGTTGCTGATCTTTTGTCGTAACGATAGTCTTTAATTGGTATTGGTGTGGTGAAGGAAACCGGCGATACCATGCTCTCTCCAAAGCATGATCTTTTTTAACAAGATCGCGAAGATATCTGCACACCTTTGCTAAACAGGCAACATCTCGAAAACCCAAATAGCGAATAATCATGGATTCTGTTTCATCGGGCAAATCGAGTAATAAACATGGATTGTTGTTGCAGACACTCACGTCTCTACCTGCAATGACACCCGTCGGTGCTTCCTCCATTTGAGCTGGCTCAGGTGTTGGCAGGAGTATACCGTCACTGCCGCAATTGCTTTTCACAGGTTGCATGCCAGATGCCTCCCTATCTCCAAAGTCATTATTTATCTTCGCTTGGAAAGGACATTAAAAGTGAGTCCGGTCTGTTAGAGTGGTTTTTACAATAGAAGTTCAAAACATTGAGTTCTTTGGAACCAGAGAAAAGAAGTCATCTATCGCCCCTCCACAGTTCAGTGATTCTCACCGTGTGATCTGCACATTCGGTCAACACATTTCGGCCATCGGGGCTGAATTTGGCAAAGGAGATCATCAGCCCGTGAGAAATGATGGCTTTTTTTATCCATGATCCATTGGTTCTGAGGCCATAAATTCTCGCCGTTCCGTCTCCACCGGCGGTCACCACGTGGCAGCTATCGGGACTGAAGCTGGCTGAGAGGACTTTGCCCTTATGGGTAATGTTGGCTGTTTCTTTCCATGATCCATCCGCTTGCAGGCTGTAGATTTTTGCCGTGTGACCTTGACTGGTGGTCACTATATGGTGACCATCGGCGCTGAACCTGGCCGAAAAGACCGGAGCATTTTGGCAAAAGGTGTATTTTTTTTCCCATGATCCATTGGTTTGCCGTTCGTGGATTTTCACCGTTCTGTCTTCGCTGGCGGTCACTACAAGGCGGTCATTGGGACTGAAGGAAGCTGATTCGACAGGACCATCGTGGGTAATGGTGGTTATTTCTCCCCATGATCCGGCCTGCAGGCCGTAGATTTTCGCCGTCTTATCTCTACTGGCGGTGATCACAAAGCTGCCATCGGCGCTGAAGGTGGCTGATTCGACAACATCGCTATGGGTAATGGTGGTTTTTACTTCCCATGTGTCATCGTCTTCCTGACCATAGATTGTCGAAGTCTTACCATAACTTAAGATCATCAAATGATTGCCATCGGCGCTAAAGCTGGCCGAATAGACAGCAGAATTATGGTGAGTAGTGTATTTTGCTTGCCATGATCCATCGGTCTCCTGACCATAGATTTTCAATACCCCATACCCAGAGCTGGTCAACAGGTGACGGTCATTAGTACTAAAGATGGCTAATTGGATCGGAAGCTCCTGATAAATGTTGGCTTTTACTCTCCATGATCCATCGTCCTCCTGACCACAGATTTTCAACGTGTTGTCGCAACAGGCGGTCACCATTTGACGGCCATCGGTAGTGAAGGTGGCAGATAAGACAATACTGACGTGGCCAATGTTGGCTTTTGTTACCCATGACCCATCGGTTTTCTGGCCTGTAATTATCGCTGTTCCATCAAAACTGGTGGTCACCACATGGAGGCTATCAGCGCTGAAGTGGGTTCTAAAGATTGCACCTGAATGGGTAATTTCTGCTTTTGGCACTAACTTGAATGTTTCACAGTCAGACATCAGTTTACTGTAGGTGAAAAGCAGCTGAGCGGGAAAATGAGTGGTTGCTCTTTGTTTTATGAGTGACTCAATGGTGCCTGTACTCGCAAACGGCTTCAACCAATCACGGATTTGTTGCTCATCTTTTGTCTTAATGCTGGTCTTTAATTGATATTTCTGTGGTGAAGGAAACCGGCGAATCCATGCTCTTTCCAGAGCTTTATCTTCTTTAATAAAATCGCGAAGATATCTGCATACCTTGGCTAAACGGGTAATCTCTCGAAAACCCAAATAGCGAATAAGCATAGATTCTACTTCGACGGGCAAATCGAGTAATAAACATTGATTGTTGTTGTAGACACTCACGTATCTACCTGCAATGACACCCGTTGATGCTTCCTCCATTTGAGGTGGCTCAGGTGTTGGAAGGAGTATACCATCACTGCCGCAATTGCTTTTCACAGGCTCCATGCCAGATGCCTCCCTATCTCCAAAGTTATTATTTATCCTCGCTAAGAAAGGACATTCAAAATTGATTCGGCCTTTTAGACTCGTTTTTAAAATGGAAGTTCAATACATCAAGCTCAGTGAAACAAGAGAAAAGAAGTCATCAATCGCCCCTCCACAGTTCAGTGATTCTCGCCGTGTAATCTTTACAGACGGCCACGACATTTCGCCCATCGGGGCTGAATTTGGCATATCTGATCACCGGCCCGTGATAAATGATGGCTTTTTTTATCCACGACCCATCGGGCCTAAGGCCATAAATTTTCGCCGTTTTGTCTTCACCGGCGGTCACCACGAGGCAGCTATCGGGACCGAAGTTGGCTGAGAGTACTCTGCCCTTATGGGTAATGCTGCCTGCCTCTTCCCATGATCGATCCGCTTGCAGGCTGTAGATTTTTGCCGTGTTATCGTCACTGGTGGTCACTATGTGGCGGCCATCGGCGCTGAACCTGGCCGACCTGGCCGGAGCATTTTGGTAAAAGGTGTATTTTGTTTCCCATGATCCATTGGTTTGCCGTTCGTGGATTTTCACCGTTTTGTCCAGACTGACGGTCACCACAAGGCGGTCATCGGGACTGAAGGAGGCTGATCTGACAGCATCATCGTGGGTAATGACGGTCATTTCTCCCCATGATCCATCGGCCTGCAGGCCATAGATTTTCGCGGTCATATCTCTACTGGCGGTGACCAAAGAGCGGCTATCGGCGCTGAAGGTGGCTGAGTCAACAAAATGGTTATGGGTAATAGTGGTTTTTACTTCCCATGTGCCATCGTGTTCCTGACCATAGATTGTCAAAGTCTTATCGGGATTTTTGATAAACAAATGACTGCTATCGGAGTTAATTCTGAACGACATGATCAGACAATGATGGTTAATAGTGTATTTTGCTTCCCATGATCCATCGGTCTCCCGACCATAGATTTTCAATGTCCTATCATTGGCGGTCAATAGTTGGTTGCCATCAGCACTGAAGGTGGCTAAGGTGCCCTCCATTTTTTGGTGAATAATGGCTTTTACTTTCCATGATCCATCGTCCTCCTGACCACAGATTTGCACCATGAAATCGGTACCGGAGGTCACCAATTGACGGCCATCGATATTGAAGACGGCTGAAAAGAGAAGACTGTCATGGCGAATGGTGGCTTTTAATTCCCATGATCCATCGGTCTTCTGGCCAGTGATTTTTGCTGTTTCATCGAAGCCGGCGGTCACCACATGGAGGCTATCGGCGGTGAAGTCGGCTATGCCGATTCGGTCTAAATGGGTAATTTTTGCTTTTGGCACTAACTTGAATGTTTCACATTCAGACATCAGTTTACTGCAGGTGAAAAGGAGCTGAGCAGGAAAATGAGTGGTTGCTCTTTGTTTAATGAGTGACTCAATGGTGCCTGTACTCGCAAACGGCTTCAGCCAATCACGGATTTGTTGCTCATCTTTTGTCTTAATGCTGGTCTTTAATTGATATTTCTGTGGTGAAGGAAACCGGCGAATCCATGCTCTTTCCAGAGCTTTATCTTCTTTAATAAAATCGCGAAGATATCTGCATACCTTGGCTAAACGGGTAATCTCTCGAAAACCCAAATAGCGAATAAGCACAGATTCTACTTCGACGGGCAAATCGAGTAATAAACATTGATTGTTGTTGTAGACACTCACGTATCTACCTGCAATGACACCCGTTGATGCTTCCTCCATTTGAGGTGGCTCAGGTGTTGGCAGGAGTAAACCGTCACTGCCGCAATTGCTTTTCACAGGTTGCATGCCAGATGCCTCCCTGTCTCTAAAGTCATTATTTATCCTCGCTTGGAAAGGACATTAAAAGTAAGTCAGGTCTGTTAGAGTGGTTTTTACAATAGAAGTTCAAAACATTGAGTTCATGGAACCAGAGAAAAGAAGTCATCTATCGCCCCTCCACAGTTCAGTGATTCTCGC
The DNA here is from genome assembly GCF_024606225.1 of Endozoicomonas sp. ISHI1. Lineage (GTDB taxonomy): Bacteria > Pseudomonadota > Gammaproteobacteria > Pseudomonadales > Endozoicomonadaceae > Endozoicomonas_A. The sequence goes on from NZ_JAGRPU010000016.1 coordinate 14,662, forward strand.
CGTGTGATCTGCACAGACGGCCAAGACATTTCGCCCATCGGGGCTGAATTTGGCCGATCTGATCACCGGCCCGTGATAAATGATGGCTTTTTTTATCCACGACCCATCGGGCCTAAGGCCATAAATTTTCGCCGTTTTGTCTTCACCGGCGGCCACCACGAGGCAGCTATCGGGACTGAAGTTGGCTGAGAGTACTCTGCCATTATGAGTAATGCTGCCCGCCTCTTCCCATGATCGATCCACTTGCAGGCTGTAGATTTTTGCCGTGTTATCGTCACTGGTGGTCAATATATGGTGGCCATCCGCGCTGAACCTGGCCGACCTGACCGGAGCATTATGGCAAAAGGTGTAATTTGTTTCCCATGATCCATTGGTCTGCCGTTTGTGGATTTTCACTGTTTTGTCCTCACTGGTGGTCACCACAAGGCGGTCATCAGGACTGAACAAGGCTGATCTGACCCGATGTTTATGGGTAATGATGGTCATTTCTTCCCATAATCCATCGTGCAGGGCATAGATTTTCGCTGTTTTATCGTGACTGGCGGTTAATAGATGGCGGCCATCGTCGCTGAAGGTGGCTGATACGACAAAATCATTATGGATAATAGTGGTTTTCACTTTCCATGAGCCATCGCGCTCCTGACCATAGATTGTCACAGTTCTATCAAGACGCGCGACCACCAGATGACTGCCATCGGCACTAAAGTTGGCCGATAGGATCCGAGAATGATGGTAAACAGTATATTTTGCCTCCCATGATCCATCGGTCTCCCGACCATAGATTTTCAATGTCCTGAAAATAGCGCTCAATAGTTGGTGGCCATCAGCGCTGAAGGAGGCTGAGCTGTTGATCCATTCATGGTAAATAGTAGCTTTTACTTTCCATGATCCATCGTCCTCATGACCATAGATTTCTGCTACATTGTCGATACCGGCGGTCATCATTTGACGGCCATCGGTACTGAAGATGGCTGATGCGACACTACCTGCATGCCAAATGGTGGCTTTTGTTTCCCATGATCCATCGGTCTTCTGGCCTGTGATTATCGCTGTTTCATCAAAGCTGGCGGTCATCACATGGAGGCTATCAGCGCTGAAGTGGGTTCTAAAGATTGCACCTGAATGGGTAATTTTTGCTTTTGGCACTAACTTGAATGTTTCACATTCAGACATCAGTTTACTGCAGGTGAAAAGGAGCTGAGGAGGAAAATGAGTGGTTGCTCTTTGTTTTATGAGTGACTCAATGGTGCCTGTACTCGCAAACGGCTGCAACCAATCACGGATTTGTTGCTCATCTTTTGTCTTAATGCTGGTCTTTAATTGATATTTCTGTGGTGAAGGAAACCGGCGAATCCATGCTCTTTCCAGAGCTTTATCTTCTTTAATAAAATCGCGAAGATATCTGCATACCTTGGCTAAACGGGTAATCTCTCGAAAACCCAAATAGCGAATAAGCGTAGATTCCAGTTCAACGGGCAAATCGATTAATAAACATGGATTGTTGTTATATACAGTAACGTCTCTGCCTGCACTGACACCCGTTGGTGCTTCCTCCAATCGAGGCTGCTCCGGTGTTGGCAAGGGTAAGCTGTCAATGCTGGAATTGTTTTTCAAAGGGCCCATACCTGCTTCTCTCAAGGCTCCAAAGTCATTATTTATCCACGGTTTGAAAGGACATTTAAAATTGATTCAAACGGTTAGAACCGGTTTTAGAGTAAAAGTTCATAAAAATAACACTGTTTTTTAATCACTCCTCCATAGTTCGGTGATTCTCACCGTTTTATCTTCACTGACGGTCATTACATTTTGGCTATCGGTGCTGAAGTTGGCTGAGGTGACTGCTTTCTTGTGTTGAATGGTGGCTTTTTCCAGCCATGACTCATTGGCCTGCAAACCATAGATTTTCGCAGTGTTATCTTGACTGGCAGTCACCAGATTTTGGCTATCGGTGCTGAAGTTGGCTGAGGTGACCGCCCCCTTGTGGCAAATGCAGGCTTTTTCTTCCCATAATGCAGTGCCCTTCTGGCTGTAGATTTTCACTGTGTTATCTTCACTGGCGCTCACCACATGGCGGCAATCGGCGCTGAAGTTGGCTGAGTAAACTCGATTATCATGCCGAATAGTGGTCATTTCTTTCCATGATCCATCGTCTTGCAGGTCAGAGATTTTCGCCGTGTGATCCTTACTGGCGGTGACCAGATGGCGGCTATCGGCGCTGAAGTGAATTGAGGTAAGTGTGCGCTGGTGTTTGATGGTGTCTTTTTCTACCCATGGTCCAGCAGCCTCCTGCCCATAGATTTTTACTGCGTAATCTGCACCACATAGCGCCAGATGTCGGTTATCGGGGCTGAGCCTGGCCGAAACGATAAAACCTGCATGAATAGTGTGCTCTTCTCGCCATGATCCATCATCCTCCTGACTACGAATTTTCACTATGCTATCCCCACTGATGGTCACCACATGGCGACCATCGGGACTGAAAGTGGCGGCAGTGACGAATCTGTCATGGGAAATGGTGGCTTTTACTTCCCACGATCCATCGTCCTCCTGACCATAGATTCTCACTCTTTTATCGTGACTGGCGGTGACCAGATGACGGCCATCGGCGCTGAAGGTGGCTGAAATGACCCAGTTATTATGGGTAATGGTGGTTACTGATTCCCATGATCCATCGTCCTTCTGACCGTAGATGCTCGCTGTTTTATCGTGGCTGGCGGTGACCAGATGGCGGCCATCGGCGCTGAAGGTGGCTGATCTGATCCAATCATTATGGGTGATCGTGGCTTTTGATTGCCATGATCCATCTTCCTCCTGACCATAGATTCTCACTTTTTTATCGTGACTGACGGTGGCCAGATCACGGCTACCGGCACTGAAGGTGGCAACACTGATAGTTTGACTATGGATAATTTCGGCTTTTTCCACTAGCTTGAATTTTTGACATTGAAACATCAGTTTTCTGTGGTTGAAGAGCAGCAGAGCAGGAAAATAAGCACAATTTTGATCTTTTATGAGTGACTCGACAGTGTCCTTATTTGCAAATGGCCTCAACCAATAGCGGAGTTGTTGTTTATCTTTTGCCGTAACGATGGTCTTTAGTTGATATTGGTATGGTGATGGAAACTGGCGATACCACGCTCTTTCCAGCGCTTTATCGCTTTTAACAAGATCACGAAGATATATGCATACCTCTGCCAGCCGGGTAATCTCTCGAAAACCCAAGCAGCGAATAATCATAGATTTTGGTACATAGGGCAAATCGAGTAATAAAGATTTATTGTTCTCATTGACAGTAACCTCCCTGCCAACACTGACCCCCGTCAGTGCTTCCTCCGGTCGAGGCCGCTCAGATGTTGGCAAGTGTGAGTCGACAATGCTGTCATTGTTTTTCAAAGGGTTCATGCCTGATTTCTTCAAAGCTTCAAAGTCACTATTTATCCTCGGTTTGAAAGGACATTTAGCATTAATTCAACGTTTAGAACCGGTTTTGGACTGAAAGTTCAGAAAATTGAGATCAATGGAACTAAGCAACAGCAACACCCTGATCCGGGAAAATAATGATAGAAGGAAACTTTTTCACTGAAAGCTCACTGCAAACATTGCCATCGGGCTTTCGATATAACGCTGTTTTTCAACGGGTTTTTAGCAAAAATACGCTCATTCGATCATCAATAACCCCTCCACAGTTCAGTGATTCTCACCGTGTAATCTGTACAAACGGTCAAGACATTTCGGCCATCGGGGCTGAATTTGGCCGAGGTGATCACAAGCCCGTGAGAAATGATGGCTTTTTTTATCCATGACCCATTGGACCTGAGGCCATAAATTTTCGCCGTTTCATCTTCACCGGCGGTCACCACGTGGCAGCTATCGGGACTGAAGTCGGCTGAGAGGACTTTGCCCTTATGGGTAATGTTGGCTGTTTCTTTCCATGATCCATCACTTTGCAGGCTATAGATTTTTATCGCGTTACCGTCACTGGTGGTGACTATATGGTGGCCATCGGCGCTGAAGCTGGCCGACAAGACCGGAGCATTTTGGCAAAAGGTGTATTTTGTTTCCCATGATCCATTGGTTTGCCGTTCGTGGATTTTCACCGTTCTGTCATCACTGGCGGTCACCACAAGGCGGTCATCGGGACTGAACGAGGCTGATCTGACCCAATGTTTATGGGTAATGGTGATCATTTCTCCCCATAATCCATCGTGTAGGCCATAGATTTTCGCTGTTTTATCGTGACTGGCGGTTAATAGATGACGGCCATCGGCACTGAAGGCGGCTGATATGACAAAACAATTATGGGTAATGGTGGTTTTCACTTCCCATGAGCCATGGTGTTCCTGATGATAGATGGTCGCAGTCTTATCATAACTTGTGATCACCAAATGACTACCATCGGCGCTGACACTGGCCGATATGATTGGAGCATGATGGTTAATAGTGTATTTTGCTTCCCATGACCCATCGGTCTCCTGACCGTAGATTTTCAATGTCCCATCATAAGGTTTGGTCAATAGGTGGCGGTCATTAGCACTGAAGGTGGCTAATTGGATCGGAAGTTCTTTGTCAATGATGGCTTTTACTTTCCATGATCCATCGTCCTCCTGACCACAGATTGTCGCCGTGATATCGGAACAGGCGGTCAGCATTTGACGGCCATCGGTATTGAAGGTAATTGCTGAGACAAGACTTTTATGGCGAATAGTGGCTATTTCTACCCATGATCCATCGGTCTTCTGGCCAGTGATTTTCGCTGTTTTATCAGAGCTGGTGGTCGCTACATGGAGGCTATCAGCGCTGAAGGCGGTATTATCAATTCGACCTGAATGGGTAATTTCTGCTTTTGGCACTAACTTGATGTTTCACATTCAGACATCAGTTTACTGTTGGTGAAAAGGAGCTGAGCAGGAAAATGAGTGGTTGCTCGTTGTTTTATGAGTGACTCAATGGTGTCCGTGTTAGCAAACGGCTGTAACCAATCACGGATTTGTTGCTCATCTTTTGTCTTAATGGTGGTCCTTAATTGATATTTGTGTGGTGAAGGAAACCGACGAATCCATGCTCTTTCCAGAGCTTTATCTTCTTTAATAAAGTCGCGAAGATATCTGCATACCTTGGCTAAACAGACAACCTCTCGAAAACCCAAATAGCGAATAAGCGTAGATTCTAATTCAACGGGAAAATCGAGTAATAAACATGGATTGTTGTATACACTCACCTCTCTACCTGCAATGACACCTGTTGGTGCCTCCTCCATTTGAAGTTGCTCAGGTGTTGATGAAAGTAATCCATCACTGCTGGAATTGTTTTTCACAGACTCCATGCCAGATGCCTTTCTATCTCCAAAGTCATTATTTATCCTCGCTTGAAAGGACATTCAAAATTGATTCGATCTGTTAGAGTCGTTTTTACAATGGAAGTTCAAAACATTGAGGTCAGTGGAAACAGGGAAAAGAAGAGTTCTGAACCGTGAAGATGATAGAAAGAAGCTTTTTAATAGAGACCACTGTAAAAAATATCATCGGACTTTCGATATATATCCTTTAAATTCGTTGGTGTACTGGAGAGTTTTTTCCCGGTTTTATAAGCAGGCACATGGCCACCGTTTCAGTTGGATTTGTGTGTCCACTAAAACGGGTGAGGTTCACAATCCACTCATTTTTTTGTTGGGTGGTGTTTTAGTTGCTGGGGAGACGTTGACGGATGAGTAGCTCTAGTTGTCTTACTTGTTCCCGGGTTTCTGCATGTTGTTCGTCAGAACGCTTGAAACCTGCAAGCATGGCTTCCGCCAGGGCAGAGACATCGGCTTTAACGCCTGCAATTTTTTGATCCTGCTCAGCGAATTGTGTACGCATTTTTTGATCCTGCTCAGCGAATTGTGTACGCATTTTTTGATCCTGCTGAGTGAATCGTGTACGCATTTCCTGCCGTGTTGCCAATATTTCCTGGTGTGTATCACCGGTGATTTTGATGAGGCTACGCACTGCGCTATCCAGAGAATCAAAATGTGATTCCAATCGCTCTACTCTTGCTTCTAATAACATTGGGACTACTCACGTTGTATTTATGGAGTAACCAGCATAGCAGAGACTGACACAAAGACACCAAACACTGTTTTTTTAATGGGTTCTTGGCAAAACCAGGCTCATTCGATCATCAATCGCCCCTCCACAGTTCAGTGATTCTCGCCGTGTAATCTGCACAGACGGCCACGACATTTCGCCCATCGGGGCTGAATTTGGCTGAGGTGATCACCGGCCCGTGAGAAATGATGGCTTTTTTTATCCACGACCCATCGGGCCCAAGGCCATAAATTTTCGCCGCTTTGTCATCACCGGCGGTCACCACGAGGCAGCTATCGGGACTGAAGTTGGCTGAGAGGACATAACGCTCATGGGTAATGCTGGCTGTTTCTTCCCATGATCCATCCGCCTGCAGGCTGTAGATTTTTATCGTGTCAAGGCAATCGGTGGTGACTATATGGTGGCCATCGGCGCTGAAGGTGGCTGACAAGACCCAAGCATTTTGGCAAAAGGTGTATTTTGTTTCCCATAATCCATTGGTTTGCCGTTCGTGGATTTTCACAGTTTTGTCCAGACTGGCAGTCACCACAAGGCGGTCATCGGGACTGAAAGAGGCTGATTTGACCGCATTTTTATGGGTAATGGTGGTCATTTCTCCCCATGATCCATCGGCCTGCGGGCCATAGATTTTCGCCGTGCCATCCAAACTTGCGGTCACCAAAGAGCGGCCATCGGCGCTGAAGGTGGCTGAGCTGACAGAATCATTATGGTAAATAGTGGTTTTTACTCCCCATGTGCCATCGTGTTCCAGACCATAAATTGTTGCATTCTTATCATGCTTATCATCAGTTAAGACAAACAAATGATTGGCATCGGCGCTGAAGCCGACCGACGTGACCAGAGCATTGTGGTGAATAGTGTATTTTGCTTCCCATGATCCATCAGTCTCCTGTTCATAGATTTTCAATGTTCCATATACACAGGCGGTCAATAGTTGCTGGTCATTTGCACTGAAGGTGGCTGAGATGACCGGCGATTTATGGTAAATAATGGCTTTTACTTTCCATGATCCATCGTCGTCCTGACCACAGATTTTCACCATGGGATCGGAACAGACGGTCGCCATTTGACGGCCATCGGTAGTGAAGGTGGCTGATAAGAAACAAGTTTTATGGTCAATGGTAGCTTTTGTTTCCCATGATCCATCGGTCTTCTGGCCTGTGATGATCGCTCTTTTATCAAAGCTGGTAGTCACCACATGGAGGTTATCAGCACTGAAGTCGGCATCATAGATTTGGCATGAATGGGTAATTTTTGCTTTTGGCACTAATTTGAATGTTTCACATTCAGACATCAGTTTACTGTAGGTGAAAAGCAGCTGAGCAGGAAAATGAGTGGTTTCTCGTTGCTTTATGAGTGACTCAATGGTGTCCGTGTTAGCAAACGGCTGTAACCAATCACGGATTTGTTGCTCATCTTTTGTCTTAATGGTGGTCCTTAATTGATATTTCTGTGGAGAAGGAAACCGGCGAATCCAGGCTCTTTCCAGAGCTTTATCTTCTTTAATAAAATCGCGAAGATATCTGCACACCTTGGCTAAACGGGTAATCTCTCGAAAACCCAAATAGCGAATAAGCACAGATTCTAGTTCAACGGGCAAATCGAGTAATAAACATTGATTGTTGTTATAGACACTCACTTCTCTACCTGCATTGATACCCGTTGGCGCTTGCTCTATTTGAAGCGACTCAGGTGTTGACGGGAGTAGCCCGTCAACGCTGGGATGGTTGTCCATAACATTCATGCCTTATTTCTCCATAGCTAGTAGTTATCCTCTCTAAGAAAGGACATTCAAAATGAATTCGATAGGTTGGATTCGGTTTTTTGATGAAAGTTCACACGATTGAGGTCAGTGAAAGCAGGAAAAAAACAGAGCCCTGATCCGGAAAAATTCTTCAAGCTCATGGATCACAATAGGATGCACCAAACCTGAGACGGAGGGTAGATTACACCCCTTCGATCAACATCGTCCTTCCGTAGTTCAGTGATTCTCGCACTGAAATCATTACTGATGGTCACTACATATCGGTCATCGGGACTGAAGTGGGCTGAGTTGATGGGTTCCTCGTGTTGGATGGTGGCTTTTCCCAGCCATGACCCATCGGCCCGTTGACCACAAATTTTCGCCGTGCCATCCAAACTGGCGGTTACCACATGACAACCATCGGCACTGAAGGTGGCTGTGAAGACTCTGTGCCCATGGGTAATGCAGGCTTCTTCCAGCCATGACCCGTCGGTCTGGAGACCACTGATTTTTGCCGTCTTATCATAACTGGCGGTCACCACATGCTGACAATCGGCACTGAAGGTAGCTGAGGTGACCTCTCCGTTGTGGGAAATGCAGGCTTTTTCTTGCCATGATGAAGCACCCTTCAGGCTATAGATTTTCACCTTGCCATCCCAGCTGGCGGTCACCACATGGCAGCTATCAGCACTGAAGGTGGCTGCGGTGAGAGAATCATCATGATCAATCGTGGCTGCTTTTCTCCATGATCCATCGGCCTGCTGGTCATAGATACTTGCCGCGCGAGGTGAATTGAAGGTTAACAGGTGGCAGCTGTCGGCGCTGAAATGGACGATTTTGCTCTGGTTTCGAATGGTGGCTTTTTCCATCCATGATCCATTGACTCTCTTGTCATAGATTTTAACAGTGCAACGTTCATCCCGGATCGCCAGAAGACTCTCATCGACACTGAGCTTGGCATTAGCGACCGGACAGGTATGGTAAATAGTGCCCTCTAATTCCCATGATCCATTGTCCCCCTCAGCAAAGATTTTCACCGTGTGATCTGGATTGGCAGTCACCAGACGGCTGCCGTCAATACTGAAGGTAACTGAATTGACTTTGGGAACATGGGGAACGGTGGCTTTTACTCCCCATGTTCCATTGTCTGACTGACTATAGATATTGAATGTCTTATCATAAAAGGTGGCTAACACATAACAGCCATCAGAGCTAAAGCTGGCCGACCTGACTGAACGACTATGGATAATAGTGTCTTTTTCTGCCCAGTTTCCACCACTCTCCTGTTCATAGATTTTCAACGCCCTATCTAAACTGGCGGTCACTACACGACGGCTGTCGGCACTGAAGCTGGCTGTGTTGACACCGAAATTATGGATGATTTCGGCTTTTTTTGTCAGCTTGAATGTTTTACATTGAGACATCAGTTTACTGTTGGTGAACAGGAGCTGAGGATGAAAAAAAGTACTTTGTTGTTGTTTTAAAAGTGACTCGATAGTGTCCTTATTTGCAAACGGCTTCAACCAATCACAGAGTTGTTGTGTATCTTTAGTCGTAATCATCGCCTGTAGTTGATATTGGTGTGGTGAAGGAAACCGGCGATACCATGCTCTTTCCATCGCTTTATCATTTTTAACAAAATCGCGAAGATACCTGCATACCTTTGCTAAACGGGTAATCTCGCGAAAACCCAAATAGCGAATAATTATTGATTTTGTTTCGTCGGGCAAACAGAGGAATGGAGATTGATTTTGGTGATATACAATAACGTCCCTGCCTGCACAGACACCCGTTGCTGCTTCCTCCATTCGAGGTTGCTTCGTTGGCAGGGGTGAACCGTCATCGCTGGAATGGTTGTTCAGAGGGTTCATGCCTGGCTCCTCCAGAGCTTCAAAGTCAGTGTTTATCCTCGCTCAGAGAGGACATTCAAAATTGATTCGAGTGATTAGACTGGGTTTTATGATGAAAGTTCATAAAATTGAGGTCAGCTTCCCAGGCAACAAAAGAGCCCCGATCCATACGCTCATTCAACCATCAACTCCTCTTGCGTAGTTCAGTGATTCTCACCTTGTTATCTTGACTGACGGTCACCACATTTCGGCTATCGGCGCTGAAGCTGGCTGCGGTGAATCCTGTCTTTTGTTGAATGGCGGCTTTTTGCAGCCATGAGCCATTGGCCTCCAGGCCATAAATGTTTACGACACCATCAACACTGGCGGTCACCACATGGCAAGCATCGGCACTGAAGCTGGCCGAGATAACCTTATCCTGGTGGACAATGTTGGCTTTTAGTTTCCATGAGCCATCGGTCTGCAGGCTACTGATTTTCGCTGTGCCGTCATCACTGGCGGTCACCACATGCTGGCAATCGGCACTGAAGTTTGCTGAGGTGACCATTTTATCGTGTTCAATGCAGGCTTTTTCTTCCCATGATCCAGCATTCTGGCTATGGATTTTCGCCTTATGATCTTCGCTGGCGGTCACCACATGGAGGCAGTCGGCGCTGAAATTGGCTGATTTGATCAAGGCATCATGTTTAATTACGCCCATTTTTTTCCATGATCCATCAGCCTGCAGATCACAGATTATCGCTCTGTGAGCAAAAGTGGTGATGACCAGATGGCAGCTATCGGCACTGAAGTGAGACGGGCCGACTCCGGACCCTGTTTGAATGGAAGATGTTACTGCCCATAATCCAGCTGCTGACTGGCCAAGGATTTCAATAAAGAACTTCGCACCATAGATAATTATCATGTGATGGCCATCAGGGCTAAGCCGGCTCGACCAGATCGTATTATTATGAAAAGCGTCCTTTGGTTCCCATGATCCATTGTTCCCCCGACCAGTGATTTTCACCGAATCACCAAAACCGACAGTCACCACGCGGCGACCATCACCAATGAAAGTGGCTGAAACGACGTAATTATTATGGGTAATGATGGCTTTTTCTTCCCATGAGCCATCGTCCTCCAGACCATAGATTTTCGCTGTACCATCAAGACTGGCGGTTATCAGATAGCGGCCATCGGGACTAAAAACGGCTAATCTGACCCAATTATAATGGATAATGATGGCTTTTTGTTTCCACGAGCCATCGTCCTCCAGACCATAGATTTTCGCTGTATTATCGCGACTGGCGGTTACCAGATGTTGGCCATCGGGGCTGAAATTGGCTTCATAGACTCTATCACCATGGGTAATTTCGAGTTTTTCTACTAACTCAAATTCTTTACACAGAGACATCAACTTACTGTTGGTGAAAAGTAACTGAACAGGGAAATGAATATTCTTTTGTTGTTTTATGAGTGACTCGATAGTGCCCGCATCAGCAAACGGCTTCAACCAAGCACGGAGTTGGTGCTCGTTTTTAGTCTTAATGGTGTTCTTTAGTTGATATTGGTGTGGTGAAGGAAACGGAGGAAACCGGCGACTCCATGCTCTTTCCAAAGCTTTTTCTGCTTTAACAAAATCGCGAAGATATTTGCATACCTTGGCTAAACAAATAATCTCCCGAAAACCCAAATAGCGGATGATCCTGAGTTTTGGTACGTCGGTCAAACAGAGGAATAAAGATTCATTGTTGTTATGTAAAGTAACGTCCCTGCCTGCACTGACACCCGTTGGTGCTTGCTCCAGTTGAGGTTGCGCAGGTCTTGTCGAGACGGGTTCGTCAATGCTCGAACCGCTTTTCATAGAGTCCATACTCGATTCCTTTATAGCTCCAAATTCAGTATTCACCCTCACTTAGAAAGGACATTAAAAATTAATTAGATCTGTTGGAGTCGGTTTTATAACAGAAGTTCAAAAAATATTGAGGTCAGTGAAACTAAGCAACCGCAGAGCCCTGATCCATTCGCTCATTCAACCATCAATTCTTCTTGCGTAGTTCAGTGATTCTCACCTTGTTATCTTGACTGACGATCACCACATTTCGGCTATCGGCGCTGAAGCTGGCTGAGGTGAATCCGGTCTTTTTTTGAATGGCTGCTTTTTGCAGCCATGAGCCATTGGCCTCCAGGCCATAAATGTTTACGACACCATCAACACTGGCGGTCACCAGATGGCAAGCATCAGCACTGAAGCTGGCCGAGAGAACCTTATCCTGGTGGACAATGTTGGCTTTTAGTTTCCATGAGCCATCGGTCTGCAGGCTACTGATTTTCGCCGTGTTATCATCGCTGGCGGTCACCACATGCTGGCAATCGGCACTGAAGTTTGCTGAGGTGACCACTTTATCGTGTTCAACGCAGGCTTTTTCTTCCCATGATCCAGCATTCTGGCTATGGATTTTCGCCTTATGATCTTCACTGGCGGTCACCACATGGAGGCAGTCGGCGCTAAAATTGGCTGATTTGATCCAGAAACCATGTTTAATTGTGCCCATTTTTTTCCACGATCCATCAGCCAGCAGGTCACAGATTATCGCTGTACTAGCAAAAGTGATGATGACCAGATGGCAGCTATCGGCACTGAACCGGGCCGAGCGGGCTCCGGACTCGGTTTGAATGGTAGATGTTACTGCCCATAATCCAGCAGCTGACTGACCATGGATTTCAATAACGAAATTTACAGCATAGAAAATTATCATGTGATGGCCATCAGGGCTAAGCCGGGTCGAGCAGATCGTATTTTTATGAAAAGCGTCCTCTAGTTCCCATGATTCATTGTTCCCCCGACCAGTGATTTTCACCGAATCACCAAAACTGGCAGTCACCACGCGGCGACCATCACCAATGAAGGTGGCTGAAACGAGGTAATTATTATGGGTAATGATGGTTTTTTCTTCCCATGAGCCATCGTCCTCCAGACCATATATTTTCGCTGTAGCATCGTGACCGGCGGTTATCAGATAGCGGCCATCGGGGCTAAAAATGGCTGTTCTGACCCATTCATCATGGGTAATGATGGCTTTTCGTTTCCACGAGCCATCATCCTCCAGACCATAGATTTTCGCTGTTTTATCGCGACTGGCGGTTACCAGATGTTGGCCATCGGGGCTGAAATTGGCTTCGTAGACTCTATCACCATGGGTAATTTCGAGTTTTTCCACTAACTCGAATTTTTTACATAGAGTCATCAGTTTACTGTTGGTGAAAAGTAACTGCGCAGGAAAATGAATATTCTCTTGTTGTTTTATGAGCAACTCAATAGTCTCCTTATTTGCAAACGGCTTCAACCAAGCACGGAGTTGGTGCTCATCTTTTGTATTAATGGTGGTCTTCAGTTGATATTGGTGTGGTGAAGGAAACGAAGGAAAACGGCGATTCCATGCTCTTTCCAGAGCTATATTTTGTTTAACAAGATCGCGAAAATATTTGCATACCTTTGCTAACCGGGTAACCTCTCGCAAACCCAGACAGCGAATAATTTTTGAATGTATTAATTCGGGCAACTCTAAGAATGGGGAGTTATTGTTGTGATACAGAGTAACGTCCCTGCTTTCACTGACACCCGTTGCTGCTTCGTCCAGCTGAGTTTGTTCAAATGTTCGCGAGAGCGGTTCGTGTATGCTGAAATTGCTCTTAATAGGGTTCATCCCTGATTTCTCCGTAGCTCCAAATTCAGTATTTATGCTCGCTTGGAAAGGACATTTAAAATGGATTCGATCTGTTGGAGTCGGTTTTATAGTATAAGTTCAAAAATATTGAGGTCAGTGGAACTCAGTTAAAGAAGAGCACTGATACGGGAAAATAACAGAGAGAAACTTTTTTATTGAGAGCCCGCTGCAAAAGTTGTAGTCAGGTACTCAACATAATGCTGTTTTTAAATCGGTTATCATCAAAAAGACGCTTAATTGCAGGTTGTTTTAGTGGCTTAAACGTCCATCGGATCATCAATCTTTCCTTTGAGTTCAGTGATTCTCGCCTTGTTATCGTGAGTGACGGTGACCACATTTCGGCTATCGGCACTGAAGTTGGCTGAGGTGACTGAACTCTCGTGTCGAATGACGGCTTTTTCTACCCATGTGCCATCAGCCCACAGGCCATAAATTTTCGCCGTGGAATCTAAACTGGCGGTCGCCACAAGGCAACTATCGGGACTGAAGGTGGCTCCATGGATGCAATCTTCGTGGATGATGGCGGCTTTTTTTACCCAGGATCCATCGGCCTGCAGGCCATAGATTTCTGCAGTTCCGCCAACAAAACCGGTGATCAGCAGATGTCGGCTATCGGCGCTGAAGTTGGCTGAGTACAGCCCATAATCATGATCAATTCTGGTTATTTCTTTCCATGATCCATCGTCATGCAGCTTACAGATTTTCGCTGTGCAATCTAAGCTGGTACTTACAAGGTGGCGGCTGTTGGCGCTGAAGTTGATGGAGCTGATGGTGAGCTGGTGTTGAAGGGTTATTTTTTTTACCCATGATCCATCGTCCCCCTGACCATAGATTTTCAGAGCTAAACCTGCACTACAGATCGCCAGATGACGGCCATCGGAGCTGAGCTTGGCCTCGTTGATAACTGTTTCATGAATAATGTCCTCTGCTCTCCATGATCCATCGTCCCCCTGACTACGGATTTTTACCTCATTTTGATTGACGGTCACCACACGGCGGCCATCATCACTAAAGGTGGGTCGAAGGACCAATACATCATGGGAAATGGTGGCTTTTTCTTCCAATGATCCATCATCTTCCTTCAGACCATAGATTTTCACTGTGTCATTGGCGCTGGTGACTACCAGATGGCGACCATCGTTGCTGAAGGTGGCTGAGCTGAACCAAAGTCCAAAAATAATGTTAATGGTGGCTTTTACTCCCAATGAGCCAACGTCCTGAAGATCATGGATTTTAGCTGTGTTATCGCGACTGACGGTCACCAGATAGCGGCCATCGGGGCTGAAGTTGGCAAAGTCGACGCTTTCCTCGTGGGAAATGATGTCTTTTAGTTCCCATAATCCATCGGTCCCCCGGCCGCAGATTTTCGCTGTGTTATCGTGACTGGCGGTTGCCAGATAGCGGCCATCGGGACTGAGTGTGGCAGCGATGATTTTTGCATCATGGGTAATGACAGTTTTTTCCACTAACTTAAATTTTTCACATAGAGACATCAGTTTACTGTTGGTGAAAAGTAATTGAGCAGGAAAATGAACATTCTTTCGTTGTTCTATGAGCGACTTGATGGCGTCCTCATTCGCAAACGGCTTCAACCAAGCACGGAGTTGGTGATCATCTTTTGTCTTAAAGAGGGTCTTTAGTTGATATTGCTGTGGTGAAGGAAACCGGCGACTCCATGCTCTTTCCAGAGCTTTATCATTTTTAACAAGATCGTGAAAATATCTGCATACTTTTGCAAATTGGGTAATCTCTCGAAAACTCAAACAGCGAATAATCTTTAAATGTATTAATTCGGGCAAGCCGGGCAATAAAGGTCCATTTTTGTCATGTACAGTAACGTCTCTGCCTGCAATGACACCCGTTGGTGCTTCCTCCACTTGAGGTGGCTCAGGTGTTGGCGAGAGTAAATTACCAATGCTGGAATTGTTGTTCATTGGGCCCATGTCTGATTCCTTTATGGCTGCAAAGTCAGTATTTATCCTCGCTTAGAAAGGACATTAAAAATTGATCAGGTCTGTTAGACTCGGCTTTAAAGCGGAAGTTCAAAATATTGAGGTCAGTGGAACCCGGGAAAAGAAGAGTTCTGATCCGTGAAAATGATAGAAAAAAGCTTTCTCATTGAGAGACCACTGTAAAATCGTCATCGGGTTCTCGACATAACCCTTGGTTCACAGTCCTTTGGAACCGTTTGTACATGCGGCGGTTAGCTGGGAAGTCTGGACAGAATGAGCTTTAAGGCTCCTTTGATTTCCACATTGTCAGCTTTCAACTCTACGATGTCTGCTTTCAACTCTGCGTTATCTGCTTTCAGTGCAGCAATCGCTTTGTCTTGATGATCAAAACGCTTATCTCGCTCATCAAAACGTTTTTCTTGCTGATCGAACCTTCGGTGCATTTCACCACGGGTTTTACTGGCGTAGCTGACAATACCCGTTAAGGTGTCCCGAATATGGTCAAGCTCTGTTTCGGGCGGTTGTTCAGCGTTTAAGCTCATGCTTTACTCCTGACAAGTGAGTGAGAGCAACAGTCAAATAAAATTGCAACAATCGCAAAGTCAATTACGCTAGACACAAGATAAATCATTAGAAGGTGAATTTATCTTGTGGGTTTCAGCTACAAAGCTCGCCAAGATTGAAGGCGTAACCAGCCAAACTATAAGGCGCAAGATTGAAAGCGGTCACTACGAAAAAGTGAAGCAAACCAGTGGTGGTCACTTCCGCGTATTCATTAACCAGCAAAGGAATATATGCTATGCAAGAGTTAGTTCTGGAAAGCAAAAATCCAGCATTAACACGCAAAAGCGTATCCTGCTCCAAAAGCACCCTGATGCAGAATTTATCAACGACATTGCCAGCGCTTTCAACTTTAAGCGAAAAGGACTGCAAACCATTCTGGAATCAGCGGTGTGCGGAAATCCAACCCATATTGTGGTTACCAAAGATCACCTTGCCCGATCAGGATTTGAACTTATCAAGTGTTTTGTTGAATTATCGGGAGGACACATCGAAGTTTTGGATGACCCGGATAACGCCAGTGAGTCAATCGACACCCAAGAGCTTATCGGTTTCATTACCTCATTCTGCAATAGCCACTACGGGAAGCGATCTGCTAAAAGACGCAAAGATAGTCGCGTCAAAAAAGATCAGGTTTTACCCAGAGAATGAGCAAGCCTATCACGATGCCCTGATGCTCTATCGCAGGTCGTACAACCTTGCTGTTGAGCGTTTCCGGAACGATGACTATAAAGATGCCAGCGGAAAATTCATCAACATGCGACCTGCCATTAAAGCTCAAGTGGAGCAAGAGCAAAAAGAAAGTGGCAGGGCTTATAACTCGCTTGTTTCTGATAATGGAACACTGGCGGCAGCGACTACATTCAAAGCGGTCTGCAAGCACAACAAGAAGCTCAGGGGAGCTAAAGAGGGCTTTGCAGAAATCAGTTTCAAAAGCCGCAAAGGTAGCAGGCACTCATTCTCTATTGACCGTTTGCCAGAGGGATTAAATCCCTGCGTACAGGCTCTTGGCAAGATTCACCTGACAGAAAATGTGCCAGCAGAAGCGATTGGTAAATCTTGTGTCGTAACCTACGACAAAGGTCGCTGGTTCATTCAGGTTCAACAACATATTGAGCTAAATCCCGAAATCCAAGGGAAGGTTAGATGCGTTGGAGTTGACCCCGGAGTTCGCACCTTTGCCACTTGCTACAGCGAAAAAGAGGCGTTGATAGCGGGTGGCAAGAGATCGGATTATTCATTTCAACAGGGAAATTGACCGTCTGAAATGCAAAAAGGATGACATTGTTCTTGATCTGCATAACCGGCTGGCGTTCGAGCTGGTGTCGAACTACGACGTTGTATTTTTGCCAACCTTTGAGACAAGAGGTATGGTCACACGCAAAGATAAGAAGGTTCGCACCATTCGCCGTAACACCTGCCGCCAGATGCTTGACCTCAATCACTACCCATTCAAAAAGCGGCTTAAGTGGTACGCAAAAAAGTATGGAAAGCATGTCGTTGATTGCAACGAAGCCTATACATCCAAGACTCAATCATGGAACGGGACCATTGACGAAAAATTAGGTTCTTCCAAAATGATTAAGGGTGAGGGCTTCACCGTGGATCGTGACATCAACGGTGCCAGAAATATCTTTCTTAAGTGTTTGACAAGGTAGCTTGAACCTTAGCCATAACAGCGAGTTTTGCGCTCGTTGCGGATTTAATCAAGAGCAGATCTCTGAATTACTGCTATTCTCAACCCTTCAGTTTTGCACAGGCATTCCATTTCGGTCTGCCGCAACAATAAAAACAAAAGTACAGAAAGAAGGGAGTGTTTATGCTGCGGTTAGCTGTTGTTCAAACCCGCGCCAAAACCGGGCTGGATGCACCTGCCGTATCGGTTGAAGTTCATTTGTCGGCAGGTCTGCCAGCCCTGAATATGGTGGGTCTGCCGGAAGCCGCTGTTCGCGAGAGCAAAGACAGGGTAAGGAGCGCAATCCTCAACAGTGGTTTTGAGTTTCCTGTTTCCCGTATTACTGTCAATCTGGCACCTGCGGACCTTCCTAAAGAAGGCGGTCGTTTTGATCTGCCCATCGCCCTGGGCATCCTTGCGGCATCAGGTCAACTCAAGCCTGAGTCGCTGGCAGGTTATGAGTTTCTTGGTGAACTGGCCCTGTCTGGCGAACTGAGACCGATCACAGGCTCATTGCCAGCATCTATAGCCTGCAGTCAATCGTCTCACACACTGATGCTTCCCCAGCTGAATGCACAGGCGGCAGCCCTTTGCCCTGATGCAAAAGTGTTGGGTGCAGACAACCTGCTCAGAGTCTACGCTCATCTCACCGGTAATGAACATCTGTCAGAAGCCACCTGCAACAGGAATGAATGCCCTGTTGATTACCCCGACCTGCTGGATGTAAAAGGCCAGCAACAGGCTAAACGAGGGTTAATGACAGCAGCCGCTGGTGCTCACCATCTGATTTTCTACGGTCCTCCGGGTACCGGTAAAACCATGTTGGCCAGTCGCTTGCCGGGGATTCTTCCCGAGATGAATGATCATGAGGCTCTGGAAGTAGCCGCCATACATACTTTGTCTTCCTACAACCAGCCGCCGTCATGGAAACAGCGCCCCTTTCGCAACCCTCACCATACGGCCTCTGCCGTCGCTCTGGTGGGTGGCGGCAGCCAACCCCGACCGGGAGAGATTTCCTTTGCACACAACGGTGTCCTGTTTCTGGATGAACTGCCGGAATTTCAAAAAGTGGCCCTGGAAGTGCTGAGAGAACCCCTGGAAACAAGGGAAGTGGTTATTTCCCGCGCCAAAGGTCAGGCCAGTTTCCCGGCAGGCTTTCAGTTAATTGCCGCCATGAACCCCTGCCCCTGCGGATACCTTGGAGACCCACAGAAAGCCTGCCAATGTTCTGCTGAGCAAGTCAGACGCTATAAACGAAAACTGTCAGGCCCATTACTGGATCGCATAGACTTGCAAATAGAGGTCTCCAGTCAGAAAACGGAGCGACTTTTTGAAAGCCGGTCCGAAGATGAAAACCTCTCAACTGAAAAAATCCGTCAGCAGGTGATTGAGGCAAGATCTATCCAGCAATGCAGGCAGGGGAAACCCAACGCACGGCTGTCTGCCAGTGAGATGAATGAATACTGTTCGCTGAATAAAAAAGAACAGAATTTCATGACCCGACTTTGTGACAAATTGGGTTACTCGGCCAGAGCCGTACACCGAATATTGAGAGTGGCCAGAACTCTGGCCGATATCGATAAGGAAAAAGATATTCAACAAAAACATCTTGCTGAAGCAGTGCATTACAGAAAGCTGGATCGTGAGTCAGGTTAGCCTCCCGGTTTTAGAGCAGGTCCATCATCTTCAAGAAACTTGATGGTGTCGAGCTATGTAAAAAGTGGCCCTGAAGGTCAGTACGGCCTGATTTTCCAGGTCGTACTGCTTCAGCATTTTACCCTCTGGTTCAGAGAACTTGTTGACACCTCAGCGACATCAATGCCCCTGCCAGTACATGCTTTCTGAAACCGCTTTAATTAATTGACTGATGTCTTCTGGATAGACTTCCCCGATGTTGCCGATTCTAAAACAGTCGGCATCAGACACTTTACCGGGATAAATGACAAAACCTTTCCCTTTCAGCTGCTCATAAAAGCGGAGGAATTCATAATCGGGATGCTCTGGAGAGTAAAAAGAAGTAATAAACGGAGAGTGTAGCTTATTGTCTAACAGGCATCTGAAGCCCAGTTCATTCATACCCTGGACGAGCAAACGCTGATTGGTGGAGTAACGCTTGTGACGGGCAGCAATCCCGCCCTCTTCATTCAGCTCAGCCAGAGCTTGATGAAAAGCCCTCACGGTGTGAGTGGGAGAAGTAAAGCGCCACTTGCCATGATTTTTTTCCATGCACTGCCACTGATCATAGAGATCCAGAGACAGGGAGCGGGCCAGCCCTTTGCATTGGGATAAAAGAGTGCGACGGGCTATGACAAAGCCAAAACCGGGAACACCCTGAATACACTTGTTGGCAGAGCTGATCAGAAAATCAATGCCCAGCCCGGCAAGATCAATCGGGACACCGCCAAAACTGCTCATGGCATCCACAATCAGAATGCATTCATGTTTCTTCACCACAGGTGCTATGACTTCAATAGGATTCAACATGCCTGTTGTGGTTTCACAATGAACAATGGCGACATGGGTGATGGCTTTATCTTCAAACAGTATCTGTTCGATTTTTTCAGGTGTCGGAGGACTGATCTCGCCACAATTCAGAACGCTATGAGGAATCTTGAGATACTCGGCAATCTCGGCGATGCGGGCACCGTAAGCCCCGTTATTAATAACCAGTAGCTTGCCTTCATCAGAGATCACTGACCCGATCGTTGCTTCTACCGAAGCAGTGCCACTGCCCTGCATGAGGACGGCAGTATAATCCTCAGTACCCGAGGCCAGCTTTATCAGTTGACTGCGGATCTCTTCCACCACGCCAAGGTTGTAATCATCATCCCAGGTGCACCAGTCTCGCAGCATCGCTTCACGAACACTGGCCGAGGTAGAGAGAGGCCCGGGAGTCAGCAGAAGATAGGGGTTTTCCAGACTCTTTTCTTTCACAGTTGACACTTCTTTTGTAGGCATGGCTTTCATGAGACACCTGTAGAAACATAAACTTCAATCTTCTGGTATATACCAATTTGCATAAAATCATGACGGGGTCACTTTTTTCTGTAAATAGCCAATGGACATTCTTCACAAAAACTTCACATTCCAGTCTGAAAACCCCGGATAAAGAAGACCCAGACCTCAGTGAAACGAATATTTAATTGTCATAACAGCGATCATTTAATTGTCATAAATACGGCTTAGTATGGTATATACCAGTTGAGAATCCATTGACCCTGAGAGAACAGTATTTATGGGACAGGGAAAAAATCAGTATCAAATCATCCGTACAGCCCTGCATGAGCAGATTGAAAGTGGTGCATTGAAACCTGGAAGCAAGCTGCCCTCGGAGCGACTGCTGAGTGAAAAATTCAGCACCACCCGCATTACACTCAGAGAGTCATTGTCATCACTTGAAGCCGACGGACTGGTCTATCGCGAAGATCGCAGAGGCTGGTTTGTTTCACCAGAAAGAGTGACCTACGACCCCACAGTGAATGCTAACTTTCACACCATCGTCACACATCAGGGCAGAGTGCCTGGTACCCGGATGCTCCATGCCGATTTGGTGCCAGCCCCCACCAGAGTTCAGAAGCTGCTTCAGATTCCAGCTCTGACCCCGGTGTATCGACTGCAACGCCTTCGTTCAGTGGATGGGCGGAATGTCCTGTATGTAGAAAATTACATGAACCCTGCCTACTTCCCGGATCTGCTTCAGCACGACCTGTCCCGATCACTGTCTGATATCTATCAGGAACATTACAACCGACGTTATGCCCGTGTCAGCTTCAGGTTGTATCCTGTCGGTCTGAATGCCGAGGCTTCTTCTCATCTCAAGGTCACCACTGGCAGTTCTGGCTTACTGGTTGAGCGTACAAACTACGATCAGTCGAATCTATTGATTGACTGTGACTTCGAGTATTGGCGACAGGATGCAGTGGTTATTGCAGCCAACACCACTATAAACCCTATGGCTTGAGAGCTACAAATACCATCTGGTGTCCACGGCACGAGCAATCTATTAATGAGCGTTCATAAACTTTTAATTTCCAGATCTAACCACTGAAAAGAGGTCACAATGAGCAAAATTCAACTCGCCGTTTTTGATATGGCCGGTACCACGGTCAATGAGGACAACGTCGTTTACAAAACGGTTCATAAGAGTCTTGTCGACGCTGGCTACGACTTCACCCTGGATGAAGTCCTTGAGCACGGTGCAGGCAAAGAAAAACATCAGGCCATAAAAGATACTCTGTCGTCCAAAGGCTTCGACCACTCGGACTCGGAAAAAATCTTCCAGTCCTTTAAAAAACAACTGACACAAGCTTATGCGGAACTGGCAGTGACCTCATTCGACGGCGTGCCCGAGCTTTTGAAGGAGCTGCGGGCAAGAGGCATCAGGGTTGCACTTAATACCGGCTATAGCCATCAGGTAGCAACAGGCCTGCTGAAAAAGATGAACTGGATGCCCGGAGTCGAATTCGATGCTCTGGTTACAGCGGATGATGTTACAAACGGCAGACCTGCACCCGACATGATTGAACTGGCCATGGAGAAAACCGGCGTTCACGACAGTTCACAAGTGCTTAAAGCGGGTGATTCTGCCATTGATATTGAGGAAGGAAAAAATGCCCACTGTGGTATCACCGTTGGTGTGACCACCGGAGCCCAGAGCCGGGAGCAACTGGCAAGAGCCGCGCCAACGCTAGTGCTCGATAGCTTAACCGAGATTCTCAAACACATTTAAACGCTCGTCACCCACCTGCTATCCCCGGCTGGGTGACTCCATAGTCTCGCCTCTCCAATTAAAAATGTCACAGAGACGCAAAAGATCTGTAATATTTTAGTCACCTCCTTCTCGTAGAATTCTGTCATCCCTTCTGGTATTGACCAGAATAAAATGATTGTCTGACTGGAGAGACCCATGAAAAAGCATCTGACAGCCCTGACCCTTGCAGTCACTTCGATTTTCAGCGCCTCATCTTTTGCCGCATCTCCTGTGGAGTTGACGGTTTATACTGCTTTTGAGACTGACCTTCTGAATCGCTACAAAAAAGCCTTTGAGCAGGAAAACCCGGATGTCAGCATCAAATGGGTACGGGACTCTACCGGCATCATGACGGCTAAACTGCTGGCAGAAAAAAATAACAGCAGGGCAGACGTCGTATGGGGTCTGGCCGGTTCCAGCATGGCACTGCTGAAGGATGCAGGCGTGCTGGACACATACACGCCTAAAGGTCTGGATGAAATCAAGGCACAGCTGGTTGATCCTGAAGCCGCCAAAGCCTGGTTTGGCAATCAGGCTTACTTCAACGTGATTTGCTACAACGAAGCAGTAGCCAAAGCCAAAAATCTGCCCAAACCTCAATCCTGGCAAGACCTGCTTGATCCGGTCTATCAGGGTCAGATTGCCATGCCTAATCCGGCCTCTTCCGGTACTGGCTATATGCAGGTTTCCGCCTGGCTACAAAGCATGGGCCAAGACAAGGGCTGGGCCTATATGGATAAGCTCAACAACAACATGGCCCAATACACTCACTCAGGCTCCAAGCCCTGCGTTCAGGCTGCCATGGGTGAAGTGGCTATTGGTATTTCCATGGCCGTTCGTGGCGCCCAACTGAAAAGTCAGGGCGCACCACTGGACCTGATTCTTCCCAAAGGCGGCATTGGCTGGGATGTGGAGTCAGTTGGTTTGGTGGCAGGCACCGACCAGGCTGCAGCTGCGAAAAAACTGATCGACTGGTCTCTCAGCCAGCAGGCCAATGAACAATATGTTGAGGCTTACCCCGTTGTGGGCCACAAAGACGTCAGTAAAAAAGTGCCCAACTATCCAGATGTTGAAAGCGCCATGGTGGATATGGACTTTGGTGAAATGGCCAGTGAGCGTGAGACTGTGCTCGCTGAGTGGTCCAAGCGTTTCGACCATATGTCTGAACCCAAATCTTGATGTCTCACCGGCAATAATGCAGAAAGCGCCGTTTATTCCCCAATGGGAATAAGCGGCTTTTCAGGTTTAGAGCTTTAGGAAGTTAACGCTATGCAACCCTTTCTCACCATCGAAAGCCTGGGGAAAAGCTTTGGCGATTTCACCGCCCTCAAAGAAATTTCCCTGTCCGTAAACAAAGGTGAATTCATCTGTTTTCTCGGCCCTTCTGGCTGCGGAAAGACGACACTACTGAGAATGATTGCCGGACTGGAAGCCTGTCACCAGGGAGAGATCTGGCAGGATGGCACCCGCATAACATCACTTCCACCTGAACAAAGAGACTTTGGCATTGTCTTTCAATCCTATGCCCTGTTCCCCAACCTGAGTGTCGCAGAGAATATTGGTTTCGGTTTGAAAAACCAGGGTCAATCCAAACGAGAAGTCGAAAAGCGTGTTAACGAATGGCTAGACATTATCGGTCTGCCGGATTCCGGCCCCAAATTTCCTTCTCAGCTATCTGGCGGCCAACAACAGCGTGTAGCACTGGCCAGAGCTCTGGCACTCTCCCCGGGACTGTTACTGCTTGATGAGCCTCTCTCTGCCCTGGATGCCAAAGTCAGAATCAGATTGCGGGAAACAATCTGTAAGCTGCAAAGAAAACTGGGCATTACCACCATCATGGTGACTCATGACCAGGAAGAAGCCATGGCCATGGCTGATCGCATTGTGGTGATGAATCACGGACACATTGAACAGACAGGCACGCCTGAAGATATTTATAAACACCCGGCTTCTCGCTTCGTTGCTGAATTTGTCGGTGCCATGAACTTTCTGGAAGGTGATACCAACAGCAACAACCAGATCCAGCTGGCCAATCAAACGCTCTCTTTGCCAGTGGCTGAATCAACAGCGAGA
The DNA here is from genome assembly GCF_024606225.1 of Endozoicomonas sp. ISHI1. Taxonomy (GTDB): domain Bacteria; phylum Pseudomonadota; class Gammaproteobacteria; order Pseudomonadales; family Endozoicomonadaceae; genus Endozoicomonas_A. The sequence continues at coordinate 39,057 of NZ_JAGRPU010000016.1, forward strand.
AAAGTCATTCTTGGAATACGTCCGGAAGACCTGAGCTTCAGTGAAGGCCAGTCTGCACTGCCAGTCAGTGTCGAAAATCTGGAGTTTCAGGGTTCCTTCGTTCGTGCAGAATGCAGTCCTGTGGGCTGGGGCACTGAGCGGCTGATTAAAGTCGATGTACCTATCCACCAGCTGGCCGCTCTGGAGCTTGAACCGGGGAGCCTGAACCAATTGTCCCTGAGTGAAAAACATATCCATGTCTTCCCCGCAGTATGATGAGTCCGCTTTGACTATGAGTATCTCTACACACACCCCGGCGGACGCAGACTCTCCAGCACTGAGCCGGAAATCTCTGCTGCCAGCCATCGGCAAGGATCAATGGGTTCTTGGATTGGTCATCGCAGCGGTTGTTCTATATCTGATCATTACACTGTTACTGCCACTTCTGTCGATGCTGGCAAGAAGTGTTCAGGACAGCGATGGGGCTTTTATTGGTCTGAATTACTTTGCTGAGTATCTTGGCAACCCGGCTCTCAGCCAGTCCATTGGCAATACGCTGAAAGCGGGTGCCATTGTTACGACAATAGTTGTTAGCTTGTCATTCCTGTTTGCCTACGGACTGACACGGACGCAGATGCCTCTCAAACCACTTTTCAAGGTATTGGGCATGTTACCCATACTGGCGCCCTCCCTGCTGCCTGCCATTAGTATGATTTATCTGTTTGGCAATCAGGGGGTAGCTGTAGACCTGCTATTCGGTCATTCTATTTACGGCCTGCCCGGTATTGTTATGGGTCTGGCTTTCTGGACCTTTCCCCATGCCCTGTTGATTCTTACGACCGCGCTTTCGACCTCCGACGCCAGACTCTATGAAGCAGCACGTTCCATGGGGACTTCTCCGTTCAGAACCTTCACAACGATCACTCTTCCAGCGGCCAAATTTGGTTTGATCAGCACAGTCACTGTCGTTTTCACTCTGGTCGTCACCGACTTTGGTGTCCCGAAAGTGATTGGCGGCCAATATAACGTACTGGCCACCGATATCTACAAACAGGTCGCCGGTCAGCAGAACTTTGCCATGGGTGCCGTCATCAGTGTGCTTTTGCTGATACCGGCGCTATTAGCGTTTGTCATTGATCACAGAGTTCAGAAAAAACAGAAAGAATTGTTTGGCGCTCGTTCTGTCAATTTTGAGCCTGAGCGAAACCCTGTGAAGGATGGCCTTTTTTTCCTGCTTTGCAGCCTGATCTCTCTGGCCATTCTGGCCGTGGTGGGCATGGCGATTTATGGCTCACTGGTCACTTTCTGGCCCTGGAACATGGCGCTGTCCTGGAACAATTATCACTTTGAAAAGTTCAGTGCCAATGGCTGGGAGCCCTACCTCAACTCTCTGGAAATGGCGTTCTACACGGCTATTGCCGGAACCCTGATTATTTTCATTACGGCTTACAATGTGGAAAAAAGTAAGTTGCCACCCATTCTGAAACACTTTATCCACATTATGGCCATGTTACCGATGGCAGTACCCGGTATGGTGCTGGGTCTGGGTTATATTTTCTTCTTTAACCAAGCCGGTAATCCATTGGGAATACTCTACGGAACCATGGCGATTCTGGTCATCAATACCACAGCCCACTACTTCACCGTGGGGCACCTGACGGCATTGACCGCCCTGAAGAAGTTACCCGCTGAGATCGAACAGGTAGCCGCATCGCTCAAAATTCCTCAGTACAAAGCCTTCCTTAAAGTATCCCTGCCGGTCTGCACACCTGCTCTGCTGGATATAGCGATCTACCTTTTCGTCAATGCCCTGACCACCACATCGGCTGTCGTTTTCCTATATTCCACCGATACGATGTTGGCTTCCGTTTCTGTAATGAATATGGAAGATGCCGGACAAACAGGCCCGGCCGCAGCCATGGCCGTTTTGATTTTGGCGACCGCAGCCTGCGTTAAAATAGGTCATATGACTTTGGGTAAGCTGCTATTGAACAGAACCCAGAAATGGAAACGCTCCTGAAGCAATGTCAAGTAAGCTTAAGCCCCTTCAAGTCCGGCCAGATTTCTGGTCGGCTATTTATCCCGGAACATTCATCAAGCCGCTTTGGTTACTCCAAAACCGGTGATTCAGTTTGCAACGCTTCCTGCATCATACCTATATCCTCAGCAACATCATTATCAGGTTCGGAAAAAAAAGCGATATGAAACACAGCCTCACCTTCCTGAACAAGAGGAATGTTCTGTTTACCAATAATGATGCCTGCCTGTGCGGCTTTGACCAGAGCAATGATTTCACCAAACGGGCTTCCAATAGTAGCTAACGGGGTTCCTTTATCAACTTGATCGCCCAGTTTTTTAAGTGAGTTGAAAATACCGCTGGCATTAGCTCTGACCCATGAACTTTTGTTAGCTATATAAGGTGTGAAGGATTTTACCTTGCGCCTCAATCTGACCATCCCCAGCTTAGCCAGAACATTGATAACGCCGTTAACTCCCGCACGTATACTGACTTCATCAAACCTTAAGGCTTCTCCAGCTTCATATAGCAGTATACGTGTATTATGCTCTTCAGCTGACTGCCGAAGGGACTGGTCGCGAATATTGGCATTCAATAAAACGGGTACCCCGAACGCTTTTGCCAGGCTCAGAGTTTCTGTGTCCATTAAATTGGCACGAATCTGAGGCAGATTTGAGCGATGTATAGCCCCTGTGTGAAGGTCTATACCGCATTCACAAAGGCTGACTATTTCTGTCAGGAACATGTGCGCTAACCGGCTCGCAAGTGAGCCTTTCGGGGAACCGGGAAAGCTTCTGTTTAAGTCTCGACGATCCGGGAGATACCGGCTTTGATAAAGCACCCCATAAACATTAACCATGGGCACAAGAATTAACGTACCCGCAGTCACTTTAAATGTCTTCAAATTGATGAGCCGGCGAATAATCTCAATACCGTTCAGCTCATCGCCGTGAATGGCTGCGGACACAAAGACCTTTGGACCAGGTTTTCTAGTGTGTATGACATGTACAGGCACCGAAAAATCCGTATCGGTATATAGCTTTGCAACCTCCAGACGAACTTGCCTGGTCTGCCCGGCCTTAATCACACAACCACCAATACTGATATCTGGTACTAACATCGTTGCTACCTTTAGCCTTTTCCACGAGTTCGGGTTGATTTCGTTGTTTTGCTTTCAATAAATTCGTAGATCATGCCAGCAACATTTTTTCCAGTTGCTTTTTCAATACCTTCCAAACCCGGAGAGGAGTTAACTTCCATAACCACTGGGCCATTGTCAGATTGTAAAAGGTCGACACCGCAGACGTTCAGTCCCATGACTTTTGCGGCATTAGCTGCAGTTGCTCTCTCCTCTTTTGACAAACGGACGAGTGTGGCTGTTCCGCCGCGATGCAGGTTTGAGCGAAACTCTCCATCTGCTGCTTGTCGCTTTATAGCTGCTACAACTTTGCTACCAATCACAAAACAACGGAGATCTGCACCGCCTGCTTCTTTAATAAACTCCTGTACTAATATATTCGCTTTTAACCCCATAAAAGCTTCAATGATTGCTTCTGCCTCTCTCTGAGTAGATGCCAGAACTACACCGATACCATGAGTACCCTCCAGTAATTTTACTACGACTGGTGCTCCGCCTACGTTCTTGATGAGATCCTTTACATTTTCGGGCTTACTGGCAAAACCTGTTCTTGGTAATCCAATATCTTTTCGTGACAACAGTTGTAAAGAACGTAATTTATCGCGTGAGCGGGTAATGGCAACAGATTCATTCACACAGAAAGTGCCCATCATTTCAAACTGCCTGACGATGGCCGTGCCATAAAATGTAATGGAAGCTCCAATTCTTGGTATGACAGCATCGTAGTAAGGAAGCGACTCACCGCCACAACGAACAGTGGGGCGACTGCGTGTTACATCCATATAGCAATGGAGTGTGTCAATAACATCAACTTCATGACCTCGTTCTTCACCCGCTTCTTTCAGGCGACGAGTTGAGTACAATTTGGGGTTACGAGACAGTACTGCAATTTTCATATTGACTCCAGTCCACTTCAAGAGAGAAGCCCGAAGGAATAAGAACCCTTAATCTAGTCCAAATATGCATGAGCACTTACGTATGGTTTTTACCTTAATCGCTGAGTGTTTCAAAGATGCCGGACAAACAGGCCGGGGCAGCAGCCATGACCGTTTTGATTCTGGCAACAGTGCTGCATCAAGACAGATCCTATGACTTTGGGTAATCTGAGACTCAGCAAAACCCGGAAATAAAAATACTCCTGAAGCACACTTAAACCCTCCAAATCCGGTCGAATTTCTGGCCGGCCATTCAGACACTTACGGAGTCATAATATACGCAGACTTGGACAACTGAAAACTTCATGTCTATAAATGACGCAGGTTTTTTGAAAATTGTATTTGAGAGCTTTAATGACCATTAAGCTTTTGTGGGTAGCTTTCTTCATTTTAATTTCAAATATATGTCTTGCCGGTGTTGAGCAAGATCTTGAAGAAATCAAGAAAAACATGAAAATAGCTAATGAAAAAATAGAAGAGACTAAACATAAGTTAAGAAGGCCAGACCTTGTAGTGTCTGACCCTATAGCAGCTTCAGGAGGCTTTGAGTTCAGAATGTGTGGTTTCTCAAGAAATGCTCCGGAAGCAAGAGACGCTTTGCTTACAGCTCTAACCCATTTAACGGAAGTTTTAAGCCAAATAAAATTTTTTGCAGAAAGCTATCCTGAGCTTGAACAAGCTGAAACACTATTAAATCTTCACTCCGCTGCGCAGCATCCACTAGAACATGCTTTATCAGTGAGTCATGTGCTAATTGGATTACCTTACGCTCCTGAAATAACGAATCAGCTTCAGGAAGTTGAAAATTTAGCAGAAAAAATCAACTCGGAACTGAGCAGAATTTAGCTTCAGAGGCTCTGTGGGGGACAATTTCGAGACAAAGCTTGATATGAAAGGGTGAATCAGCCTTTCACCACCCCTGTCAGGAATACATAGACTCGTAAAAAATGCCCATCTCGCCGTTGGGTTCTGGCGGGAATTTTTTCTGGTCTGGAAATAAACGACTCTGCTTTTTCAGTTCCTGCCTGATTCTGTGCCGGATAGCAGCATAGACCATCAGACGTTGATGTACCTGAATGTCTGTTTATTTCTTTGACAACAGATTTCAGGTAAATATCAACCGGGGTGGTGAAAGGCAGATAAAGGCTCTGCCTTAAACCGCAATCACTCCACCGTCACAGACTTGGCCAGGTTACGAGGCTGATCAACATCCGTTCCCTTGATAATGGCCACGTAGTAGGACAACAGTTGCAGAGGGATGGTGTAGAGAATGGGGGCGACGACTTCCGGCGCTGTTTCTACAGGTAATACCTTAATGCCGTCGCCGGCCACCAGACGGGCGTATCGGTCTGCAAAGACAAACAGCTGTCCGCCTCTGGCGCGAACTTCTTCCATATTGGATTTCAGCTTTTCTAAAAGATCGTTGTTGGGTGCCACCACAATCACGGGCATATCGCTATCAATCAGAGCCAATGGACCGTGTTTCAATTCACCTGCCGCGTAGGCTTCGGCGTGAATGTAGGAGATTTCCTTCAGCTTTAGCGCACCTTCCATGGCAATTGGGTATTGGGTACCGCGACCTAAGAAAAGGCTATGATGCTTGTCAGCAAAATCTTCAGCGACTGCTTCAATCTCATTGCTCATTTCCAGCGTACTGCTGATGATATGGGGCAGCTCTCTCAGGGCTTTTACTACTTCGGATTCCTGCTCTTCGGTCATTCCGGTGTGGCGACCAATGGCTGTTACCAGCATCAACAACGCAGTCAGTTGAGTCGTGAAGGCTTTGGTTGACGCGACACCGATCTCGGCTCCAGCCCGGGTCATCAAAGCAATATCAGACTCTCTAACCATGGAAGATCCCGGAACATTACAAATGCTCAGGGAAGCCATGTAACCCATTTCTTTAGCCAGCTTCAGAGCTGCCAGAGTGTCTGCTGTTTCGCCTGACTGGGAAATAGTGACGAACAGGCAGTCCTCAGGCACAAAGAATTTGCGATAGCGAAACTCTGAGGCAATTTCTATACGACACGGGATTCCGGCCAGCTCCTCAAACCAGTAGCGGGCCACCATACCGGCATGATAACTGGTCCCACAGGCAACAATCTGGATGGCTTTGGTTTTATTGAGAAGCTCGATACCGTTTTTACCCAGAATATCCAGGTTCAGCTTTGTCTCACCCAAACGGCCTTCCAGCGTGTTGGCAATGGCATCGGGTTGTTCATGAATTTCTTTGAGCATGAAGTGACGGTATGGCCCCTTGTCTCCGGCATCGTGCTCAACGTCACTTTCTCTGGCGGCACGGGTCACACTTTTACCATCGACATCAAAGACAGACACCGTTGTCCGGGTCACTTCAGCCACATCACCTTCTTCCATGAACATGAACCGACGGGTCACCGGAAACAGCGCCAACTGATCGGAGGCAATGAAGTTTTCACCCAGTCCCAGACCTATGACCAGTGGACTGCCAGAACGCGCAACCACCAGCCGCTCGGGATCTTTGCGATCCATAACGACCATACCATAGGCGCCTTCCAGCCGGGGCACAGCCGCCTGAACAGCAGCGATCAGACTGTCAGCACTTTTCAATTCGTGGCTGACCAGGTGGGCAATAACTTCTGTGTCTGTGTCAGAAGCAAAGGCGTAGCCCTCCTGCTCCAGATAGTTTCTCAGCAACTCGTGGTTCTCAATAATACCGTTATGAACCACGGCGATATCTTCACCGGAGACGTGGGGGTGAGCGTTGCGTTCGTTGGGCTCACCATGGGTCGCCCAGCGAGTATGGGCAATACCGGTTCCACCAGGCACCTGAGACTTGTTGATCGCTTCACTCAATTCGGAGACTTTTCCGGTTCTGCGAAGTCGCTGAAGTTCACCATTGGTAGTAACAATGGCGACACCTGCAGAGTCATAGCCGCGATACTCCAGACGACGTAAACCTTCTAACAGAATGGGCGCCACATCCCTCTGCGCTACAGCACCGACAATGCCACACATAATTTTCTACCTTTGATTTGTGTTCTGCCTGATATTCAGTTCTTTTTGGTGGGACGCTGCCAGCCGTCAATGTTTCTCTGACGACTCCGGGCTACCCCCAGCTGGTCTTCGTCCAGGCTCCGGGTAATCACTGAGCCCGCTGCAGTGGTGGCCCCTTTTCCTACAGTCACCGGTGCAACCAGTGAACTGTTGGTGCCTATGAAGGCATTATTTTCAATCACGGTTTTGTGCTTGTTAACTCCATCATAGTTACAGGTCACAGTACCCGCCCCGACATTGACACCCGTGCCTATTTCAGCGTCGCCTATATAGGTCAGATGATTAACCTTGCTTCCCTCACCGATGGACGCCTTCTTGATTTCAACAAAGTTGCCCACCTTGGCATTTTCTGCCATCTGAGTACCCGGACGCAGTCGTGCGAATGGGCCCACTTCACAGTGAGCGGAGACTTCTGCATCTTCAAGAATCGAGTGCGCCTTGATGACAGCCCCCTCGCCAATTCTGGAATTGCGAATGATACAACCGGCCTCAATGACCACGTTATCGGCAATCTCGACATCGCCTTCCAGAATCACGTTGACATCCAGCAGGATATCTCTGCCGGTTTTGATATCACCGCGAATATCCAGGCGGGCCGGATCAATAATGGTGACACCGCTGGTCATCATCGCAGTTGCCAGCTGTTGCTGGAAGGCCCGCTCCAGTTCTGTGAGCTGAACCCGACTGTTTACCCCTTCAACCTCGGTAGCCTTTTGCGGTTGAACGTGAACTACGGGTGTCTCTTCAGACACGGCTTTAGACACGACATCCGTCAGATAATATTCCTGCTGGGCATTATTGTTATCCAGTCCCATGACCCATTCACTCAGCTTGCTGCCGGGAATGGCCATGATACCGGTGTTCACTTCATTGATAGCCAGTTGTTCAGGCGTCGCGTCTTTATCTTCAACAATAGCCTGAACGCTGCCAATATCATCCCTGACAATACGACCATAGCCTGATGGGTTAGCCAGATTGATAGTCAACAGACCCAGACGCTCACCGTTACTGGCTGCCAGCAGAGATTGCAGGGTTGAGGAATGTATTAAGGGTACATCGCCGTAGAGCACCAGCACGACATCGGCATCTTTACAGCCGGGAATCACCTGCTGAACAGCATGGCCTGTCCCGAGCTGCTCAGTCTGCTCAACCCAGTTCAGGTGGTAGTGCCCCAGGGCATTTTTTACCTTGTCTGCACCGTGGCCAATTACGACATGGATTTCACCCTTGCCAATCACTTGCTGGGTTTGCAGGGCACTGAGAATGACATGCTCCAGCATCGGCTTGCCGGCAATGGGGTGAAGAACTTTGGGAAGGTTGGATTTCATACGGCTGCCCTGACCAGCAGCAAGAATGACGATATCAGCTCTCATGGTTAGCTCTTGAAAATGGTCTCTTGATCATTCAGATTTCTCTGTGTTGCCTGCCAGGAAAAAACAAAAGCAAGGAACCATGGCAAAACGACACGGTTTACCGCCCCCGGAAAAATCTTTGAACCTCTTGGTCTGAGCTCATTGGTTTTCAATGACCTCATGAAGGCAGCAGACAGGGCATTTAACAGCAGGAAACACCAGAAACAAGCGCCGCTTTCCTTACAACCCATGTCATAAGAAAAGATGACACTTTTCTACAGTATTGAATTTAGCTTATCCTATACAGATTGAAACACAACTGTGTTTGTCATTGGAAAATTGACAATATGAACCTGGATACTTTGAAACAGCTTGGGCTCGACCAGAAGGAAATCAAGCTTTATCTGGCCCTGTTAAAGCAGGGAACCGCCTCTATTCGTGATATTGCGGCTGAAGCCGATATTAATCGCGGAACCACTTATGAGACTCTGAAAGGCCTCGCGGGTAAAGGTATTGTCAGTTACTTTCCGAAAGGAAAAAGACGGGTTTTCTGTGCAGAGCCTCCTGAAAAGCTTTTGGATCTGGCAGAAGAGAAAAAACAGTCTCTGGAACAGAGTATTGAGGAGATGAAACAAAAGCTGATCCCGCAACTGAATCAATTAAAACCTGACTTCAATACCGGCAACGTCCGCTTTTATGAGGGAGACAGCGGCATCGAGTTCGTTCTTAAGGATATTCTGAGCACTGTCGCCAAAAAGGATGACAAAAACTACTCCATTTTCTCATCCAAACCGATCCGGCAGCATCTGTATCGGCCCTTTCCGAACTATACCCAGCAGCGCATCCGCAAGGGTATTAATGTCCGGGTTATCGCTATTGGTGAAGGCGGTGAGGATGCTGAACTTTCTGAGCGCAAATGGATCAATGCCACGGGTAGAATTGATGCCAGCTATATCGCAATTTATCCGCCAAAAGTCGCCATGATCTCGCTGGCATCCATGGATTACCCCGTTGCTGTTGTGATCGATTCCATTGAAATCGCCCGCACTCAGCAAATCATCTTTGATACGCTTTGGAACACTTTGTAAAGGCATGGCAAGTCATGAATACATGACATCTCTGGATCATTTTCTCATCAGCAATTGAGCTCTAATGCGGTAGTTTCACAAGTGGTTAGTCCGCCTGACAGTCATGTCAGTGAACTCCATCACCCCATCTGAAATAATCCTTCCGACACTAACGAAACCCTGCTCAGAGAGTGGGGCCGATCTATCTCAAGGAGGAATCAATATGGCATCAATAGGATTAAGAGATTGTATGACGGTGGCTTTTAAGGCGGCATGCATTACTGCATCCAGGCTCGTAGCTGTGCCCGGAGGAGTCGCTGGCTATGTTGGGGGACGTACTGTTGGCGCCGTGGGTGGTGCTGTTATTGTTGGTGGTGCGAAGCTCTCCAATAAGTTGTTCAATACAGACTATAAGCCCAGGTCCATCAATGAATACTCTATTAGTGCCGCTGGCAGCGCTGCTAACTGGGGTGCTTTGACTTCTTCGATCATGATCCCTGCTTACACGGCCCCACTACTGGGCGTACCGATTATTTTGGGTAAGGTTTTCGAGTTTGAGTATACGATTAGTGTAATGATGGAGAATTATGACAAAGAGGCTGACAAAGAGAATCTTTTACAGATTTCACCAGACAGCTTTAATAAATTAGAGCCTTCGACGATGGAGTCAAACCCTGGTTGACATTTAATAACCCATCAGCAGCCGCCCGGTTATTGATGGGTTTTTATAGACGTCTCAGGACTGCCTTTTAGATACAATCGGACGCGTCAGTTTATTGTAATGTGTCTTACACTCTACGGATGCGTGCAGTATCTTGAGCCGACGGGTTCTTTGCCAAGTCTCCGATACAGGCACAACAACATACAGGCTCTTGGAGAAGCACTGTTTTGACGAAACTATCCCATCTCTGGACTGATTTCAGAACGGATCCCCTCGGGGCTATCCGTGACTGGCAGAATGCCAGAACCACCTGGCTAATCATGCTGCTGAGCGCTGTTTTTCTGGAGTCAGTGGCCTTTTATTTTCAGTACGTTATGTATCTGGACCCCTGTGAACTCTGTGTTTATCAGCGTCTGGCGGTGTTGCTGATTGGTGTTGCGGCTCTTATTATGCTGGTGGCACCGCGAAACAAATTGGTAAGAGGTCTTGGATACGTCATCTGGATTGCCGGTGCTGCCTATGGGTTGGATGCTGCGATCAAAATGCTGGATTACTACTCTTCCGAAGATCTGTTCATGTCCTGCAAGGCTCTGCCTACCTTCCCGCTTGATCTGCCGCTGTACGAGTGGTGGCCTCAAATGTTCCTGCCTTCCGGTTTCTGCGGGCAGGACGGCTGGCATTTCCTTGGCATGAATATGGCGCATTGGATGACGCTTATATTTGGTGTTTACATAGTGGCTTATATGCTCTGCCTGATCAGTCTGTTCAGGAAATCAAAGTAATCGAGCAAGCACACCGTCGGGCGCCCGGGAGTATGTGTTCCAGGCGCCCAATCCTTGCCATTCCCTCATAGAGTTCTTCAGACAATTCTAATTCTGACCGGCAGATGTCAAAAGCCTCCCGGCTACGGACTGATTGCTCAAGCTGATTGAACATTGAGCTTTTCAGTCAACCAGCAGAGATAATCATCAATGGTTTCGTCCAGCTCATTAGGTAAATGGTGCCGGGCATCTTCGAGATAATAAACACTGGGTCGGGTATAAAGCTTCTCAAGTACAGGAATGTTGTGTTTGGCATCGACTGTTCGGTCGAATGTACCCTGAAGAATGAGTGGGCTGACCGGTGATTTTATCTTGCTGGACTCAATACGCTTGATCCAGCGATCCATCGCCAGCACCCATTGTATGGGCAGAATGTCGGAAGACAAAGGATCGTTATGAGACAACTCCAGAAACGATTTTTTTCTGGAATTCCGGGTGTAATTTCTGGGCAACCGTGAAATGAACAGTTTCGCCAATTGCAGCTGCAATCGTCCCAGTGTCCACTTCCAGGGCCTGACCAGTGGAGCGGATAAAATGACCTGTTGGAATGGGCTGGCCTTGTGATGAGCTTCCCGGTTATTCAGACAATCTGTCAGGATCGCACACCCTGTGCTCTGGCCAAAAGCATGCCAGGGCCTCGGCAGGTTACCTCCACAGAGGCTCAATATGTCTTCAAGAATCAGCGTGTAGACAGAAAAATCCGGGATGGTGGCGGGCTTACCGCTGGAGAGCCCGTGTCCGGGCAGGTCATAGGCCAGAACATTGAAGCCCTGTTCCAGGAGAAATCGGATGATTCGGGCGAAAAGCCCAACATGGTCGTAGTAACCGTGAAGAAGAAAAAAAGTGCCTCTGGAATCGGACTTCTCGAACAGATGACAGGCTACCTTGTAGTTGCAGCTGTCGATTGACCCCATAAAGTGGCGAACATCAGCTAACTTGGTTCCAAAATTGATACCATAGAAATCAAAGTATTCTTTGAAGTCCGGGTTCTGGTCGGCGTGTGAGCCCCGGGTTTCCAGGGGAAACACCAGAGGCTTGATCTGTTCCTTGAGGTTTTCAGGATTCAGCATAGGGGACTCTGTTCGTGAGTTGGGCTCAAGGCTCTCTTTTATCCTGAACGGCTTAGGGCCCTTCATCAGGCTTTTTCCAGATCCTCAAGCCTGACTTCCATTTCTTTCTCGGAAACGACTTCACAGACCGTCTCGCCTTGGGTATTTCTCTGCTTTCTGATGTATTGCACCAGAATCAGACCCCGTCTGGAACCGAGGTCAGCCATAAACGTCATCTCCAGTTGCTGATAGAGAGGATGGTTCATGATCACCTTGTCGCCTTTGTTGAAGCCAACAGCTTTGTTTGAGCCGGTGCCTTTACCTTCTGCATGGCTACTGAGTGTTTCGACAATTAACCGGATATCCTTGATCACTTCGTGACCGTTGGGGATAGGTTTTGGCAGTAGAGCCTGCACGTCCTGCTCCTTACTTTTGCCCAGGCGGCCATCCTTATGGAGCTGGCGGTTGATCCGGTTGAAGTAGACGATCTCGCTGACGCCACGGGTAGAACGGATCTTGTGATAGCGATCCAGATCCTTGAAATCCAGATAAAGAAACACATAGCCGGGAAAGAGCATCTCTTCCTTCAACAGGCCTTTGGTTCGAACCTTTACAACCGGGCAGTACGCATCAAAACCCTGGATTTCCAGGTTTTCCCAGGCTCTCTGCTCTTGGCGAGGTCTGGTTTTAAGCAGGTACCATCCCTCTTGCAAGCACTCTTGACTCTGCATACATATTCCCTGAATGCTTTTCTGCTGTGTAGAACAAAAGTACAAATAACCAGATGTCAGACTTTTCAAGGTTTACATCAGTAACGGCTATTGAACTGAATGGTCTACGATCTGAGCAGCTTTATCGCAATTTCTATTCAAAGTGCCTCATTATAATTCTCATGGTCGAACTATGCACCGCTTAAAATCCAGAGTCCCATATTTAACCAGACGATAACCAGAGCGGCTTTGGGGTAGCGTGACTCGCATTTGTGGAGAGACACTGCGGGACTGGGGACAAGGCTTGAATCCTCTTTTTTGGCAGGTGCTCTTTGATAACCATTGAACCCAATGAATCTCTGCGTTTCATCGGAGAGAAGGTATTCGACCAGAGTTTTGGCGGCGGCCTCATGCTCGGTAGCCTTGAGGATGACCAGCTCCTGAAGCAGTGGTGTGTAAAGTGACTGCGGGACTAGAGTTACACTCACTGGGAAAAGAATGCTATTGAAGTCGACTTCTTTCACCTGGGAAAAAGGCGCAAAACCAGCATCGGAAGAATTTTTTATATCGCTCCATGTTTCCCTGACATGCTCATTGTAAGAGAGCCTATCCTGATCTCTGATTATTCGGTAAAGATAATATTTTTGAAGGACGGACTTAGCGGCGTGCCGGTAGGGTGCACCTTCCCGGTCTGCAATGTGAATTGTTGGAGGGTTGTTATCTATAAGGTAGGTTTTTATGTCGTTGGGTTTTAACGGGCTCCGCTGACCGTGCCAGAATGCCAGCAAACCCTGGGCATAGATCTTCCTGGAATTTGCTAAAATCTTATCCATTTGTTCCAGTTTTGCCGTCTTTAAATTGTCAGCAGATAGAAACAGATCAAACTTCTGAGTGTTGTCACTAACCCGGTACCTCAGGTCTTGAGAACTGCCATAGTACAGTTCCAGGGTGTGACCATACCGTGACTGGAACTGCCCTTTCAGGCTTTCCAGAACATGTTGAAAGCTCGCTGCCACAGCAACCTTGATAGTGTCAGCGTCTGATAGGGGAGTAATGGTGAGTAGGCATCCAAAAATGAAAGTCAGAATCGGCAGGTCAGGAATGGCTTTCAATTTAGAGAAAGATTTTGGGTATCTTACAAAACGTGGGTGTCTAACAAAACGTAAGTGAAACAAGATTTTTCTCCACAACCCATTGAGCGAATTACAGAGCTTAGTTTAGGTTCCAGGAGGCTGACTGAGAATAGACTGCCCCACGCGGCAATTGCTCCAGCATTGCTCTAGCTCCTGCGCCCATGCAGCGGCAGCAAACTGGTCTGAAAATCCGCCTTTGTTCGTCAAATAGCTCGCTATTTTCCTCACAAAACCGAATTTTCGTCCTCAATTTTCTGCCGTCCTCGCTACGGGGTCGCCAAGACGGGGTCGCCTGGATGGGCGCTATTCTCTATTTTATTGACAGGCTTCTTCCAGCATCGCCACAGCCGGGAGCTTCTTGCCTTCTACAAACTCCAGGAAGGCACCGCCGCCCGTAGAAATGTAAGATACTCGGTCTTTAATTCCGTACTTGTCGATTGCGGCCAGAGTATCACCTCCACCGGCGATAGAGAAAGCGTCAGACTCGGCAATAGCCAGAGACATGGAGCGAGTGCCTTCACCAAATTGGTCAAATTCAAAGACACCCACAGGGCCATTCCAAAGAATGGTTTTAGAGGACTTCAGAACTTCATTGAACAGTTTCCGGGTTTGGGGGCCTACGTCTAAGATCATGTCGTCGTCTTCTACTTCTGATACCCGTTTAACGACAGCGGTTTCATTTTCATCAAATTTCTTACCGCAGATTACATCTACAGGCATAGGTACGTTAACCTTTTCCATCAGTGCCCTGGCATTGGGGATCAGATCTTCTTCGTAAAGGGATTTACCGACATTGTGACCGGCAGCAGCGAGAAAGGTGTTGGCGATACCGCCGCCCACGATCAACTGATCGCAGACGTCAGACAGGGATTCCAACACCGTCAGTTTGGTGGAAACTTTGGAACCACCGACGATGGCACACATAGGACGCTCAGGATTTCCCAGCGCTTTACCCAGTGCCTCCAGCTCACCCGCCAGCAACGGGCCTGCACAGGCAATTTCAGCAAATTTACCCACGCCGTGAGTCGATGCCTGAGCACGGTGAGCGGTACCGAATGCATCCATTACATAGACATCGCACAGGGCTGCCATTTTTTTAGACAGTGCTTCGTCGTCCTTCTTTTCACCCTTATTGAAACGTACGTTCTCAAGAATGACCAGTTCACCGTCGGCAACGTCAAAACCACCGTCAACCCAGTCTTTGATCAGGCGTACTTCTCTGCCCAACAACTCGCCAATGTAGTCCGCAACGGGTCTTAGGGAGAACTGCTCGTCGTACTCACCTTCAGTCGGGCGACCCAGATGTGAGGTTGCCATGACTTTGGCACCGGATTCCAGAGCGCGCTTAATGGTGGGCAGAGAAGCGAGGATTCGTGCATCGCTGGTGACTTTGCCGTCTTTGACTGGAACGTTGAGGTCTTCACGGATCAGGACCCGTTTGCCAGTCAGATTCAGGTCGGTCATTTTCAATACGTTCATCAGGGTCTCTCCCTACGCACGGGTTCAATAAAGTTCGACTGCTGTCAGGAAGAGACAGCAGTGCCAAGGGGTAGAATTGGCATGGACAATAGCACAAAAAAATCACACCCGGTACGTACTCTTGGCCAGATATGACGTCAACCAACAGGGTTTTCAGGCGTTGACGCAGGGCAAAAAAAACTCCATTGAAATATCATTGATCAACAGAGTTGGAAGGAAGGTATAACAGAATTGAACAGGTCTCACGAGGGCTGCTTAAAGCAGCCCCTCAGCAGAGTTTTACTGATTACAGACCCGCCGCGGCTCTCAGGATGTCAGCCTTATCGGTGCGTTCCCAGGAAAATGCTTCCTCTTCACGACCGAAGTGACCGTATGCTGCAGTAGCCTGATAAATTGGACGCTTCAGATCCAGCATGTCGATCAGACCTTTCGGACGCAGATCGAAATACTCATGAACCAGCTCTTCAATTCTGGCATCAGCAATCTTGCCAGTGCCGAAAGTATCAATAGCGATAGACGTTGGCTCCGCGACACCAATCGCATAAGACACCTGAATCTCGCACTTGTCAGCCAGACCGGCAGCCACGACGTTTTTGGCCACGTAGCGACCTGCGTAAGCAGCGGAACGGTCAACCTTTGAAGGATCCTTGCCGGAGAAGGCTCCGCCACCGTGACGAGCCATACCACCGTAAGTATCTACAATGATTTTGCGCCCCGTTAGACCACAGTCACCCACTGGGCCACCAATCACGAAAATACCGGTTGGGTTGATGTGGTAACGGGTGTCTTCATGAAGCCATTGTGCAGGCAGAACCGGCTTGATGACTTTTTCCAGAATTTCTTTTTGCAGCTCTTCCTGAGAGATGTCAGGATGGTGCTGTGTTGAGAGAACCACGGCATCCACACTCTGCACTTTGCCTTCGCTGTCGTAACGCATCGTGACCTGGCTTTTGGCATCCGGACGCAACCAGGGCAGAGTACCATTTTTACGCAGCTCGGCCTGACGCTTAACCAGCTCGTGAGAATAGTAGACAGGAGCAGGCATCAGTACCGGTGTTTCATTGGTAGCGTAACCAAACATCAGGCCCTGGTCACCCGCGCCCTGTTCATGCTCGTCTGTTTCATCAACTCCGACAGCGATATCCGGAGACTGCTTGCCAATAGCATTCATAACGGCCACGCAATCACCATCAAATCCCAGGTCACCATGGTTATAACCAATGTCAGTGACCACTTTGCGAACCAGTTCTTCGATATCAACATAAGTGTCTGTACGCACTTCACCCGCTACGATCACCATGCCGGTTTTTACCATGGTTTCAACCGCGACACGGGCTTCCGGGTCATCCTTGAGGATGGCATCCAGAATAGCGTCGGAAATCTGGTCGGCAATCTTGTCCGGATGACCTTCGGAAACCGACTCGGAAGTGAATAGCGTGTAATCTGCCATCGTCGTTTTTCGCCTCTTAAAACTATTCAGTCCAGGGGTCTGAAAAACCGCCTGACCTGAATCTGAAAACCATTACGCAGCCCCAGATACTGGGACTCACCTATTTCCAGACTTGCATCCTGTGCCCAGCCATCAAGGTCTTCGACACTGAATCCAAGCCACAAATCGCCACAGGATTCCCGTACCCAATCCTGATTGTGACTGCTGAGTTCACTGACCAGCATACTGCCACCCGGCTTCAACAGTCTTGAAACCCAGGTGAAGATACCGGAAGGGGTGGCTACATGGTGTAACACCATATTAGCCACTATGCAGTCAAACTGACCCTCCAGAGCACTAAGGGCTTCTATTTCTCCATGAATAAACTGGATGTTATTCAGGTTTCGCTCTTTTACCCTTTGTTGACTGATGGCCAGCATTTCTCCGGAATTGTCCACAGCATAGACTCGCTGAAAACGCTCACTCAGCGTTGCCAGGAAATCGCCCTCTCCCGGCCCCAGCTCCATCACTTGCTGATGGTCGGGCAATTCCGTTTTTTCCAGAACGTCAGCCACACATCGGGCATAGAGGTCATGATCAGCAATGAGTTCCTGATGCTGTCGAAACTGATTCACATTGCGGGCAAAAAATGCCATGGATTGTTCAGCTCTCTGACCTCTGACCTTCAACAGGCGTCGGGTCAGGGAAGACGACAACGACAGAGTGTCGACCGCTGAAAAAAGGGAGCGCATGACATCACTGCTGATCCTTTCCTGTGGGGGCAGAGCCCGACGGTAAAAAACGGTATTACCTTCCTTGCGGGTACTCACAAGTCCAGCCTGAGAGAGAACCTTGAGATGGTGACTCATGGCAGGCTGACGCATATCGAAGAGGCTGCTGAGTTCAAGCACCCCGAAAGAGTCTGTGCTTAGTACTCTCAGGATCTCTAGCCTCAGTACATCGCCATACGCTTTTCCCAGTGCGGCAAGCTGTTCGACTGATCCTGATTCTGACACGCAAAACTCCTTACCGCTGCACCGTTGACTTCTGGCAGACGACCAGAAGAATTCTACTCCGTCTATCTAAGGCGCAAGTCTAGCAAGCAGCACAATGTATATCAAAACTTTTTGATATAGATGCTCAACATTCGGCGTGTAAACCATTGCTTTGTTTGTGTTGACCTGTTGTGTCGACTTATTACCGCCACACAGCAAATGAGTGCAAGGAATAACCCGGGATGACTTCGCTGAATTTGTTTTGATTTCCTGTTGACCCTGACTTTGCTAAACAGTATTGGCCCTCAGTGCGCCAAGCCTACTGGATGGAACATAAACGGATTGGTCGCTATCTCCGTGCTGGTGTCATGATTGATGGGCAATGCTACCCGACACGGGTGGAGGGCTGGAGAAAGACCAGTCCTTACCCGATTTTTATCGTTTTTCTCGCCATTGAGTGTTTCCCGGTCCGCCGCTTTCTGAATTTGGATTAAATCAAAAGAACCTGTCGGTCTGTGTGGAAGTTCCTTCGCGGGAATGACGACCTCCTGATTAGCAACCATCATGATGTTGATTTTGAACTTCCAGGCGAAGAAGCGCTTGAGACGTTTACGCCCGGAGTCGATCCCGTTACCGTGCCCCATAGTTTGGGCAATACGGGACAGGTTGACTGAACCCATCCGGATGAGGCCAAAAATAACCAGCGCAATAATACAGGATTGATGCCAGCCAGGAGAGGCTTTAAGATGCTTTGCCAGTAAATGGGTGCGTTGCACGAAAGGTGACTGCTTGAGGTAATGGGCTTGCAGAATACCTGCTATCGGACACCTATTTACCCTTTCATATCAAGCTTTGTCTCGAAATTGTCCCCTACAGAGAGAAATAACAGTTGTACTGACTTTTATCGCAGGAATCATGCTTATGAATGAAAAAGTAATGACTCATCAACAAAAAATTCAATTTTTCAGTGATGCTCTACACAATGTTTTAGCAAAGCATGACGCTTCTAAAGTCGCCGATTATTTTACGGATGATGCCGTCATAATGATTAATGAAAGACGCATGGAGGGCTGCCAACAAATTTGCGAGCGATTACAGTGGATTAAAGAGCATACCCATGGCGTGGATATTTCTGTGCATCGGGTTTTTTTCAACGGTGACCGGGGGTTCGATCACCACACATCCAGAGTGACATCCAATGAGGGTACTACGGCCCTGTTCAAAATATTTGGCTATATAGAAATGCGAGATAATAAAATATCGCGGTATGAAGATGTGACCGTTCAAATTGAAGGTGAAGAAGCCATGCATTTAGCGACATCTGTTCAACAATAAATCAAACTAATAGAAGGGAAATGACTCAGCCTCCTGTGATCAGGAGGCTGATAATGAAGTGATCAGGCCGGGGTGACATGGGCGATCTTAATCGCGCTTTTCAGGCTGCGGCTCATACGCTTTATAACGGATTGTCTGATGCCTCCGGCATCGAGTCCACACTCGGCCAGTTGTTGTTTGTGACTGGCGGCCTCAACGTATTCATCCGGAATACCTAGCTGCATGACCGGCACATGGATGCCCTGCTCATTGAGGAACTCGGCAACGGCTGAGCCCGCTCCACCGGCAATACAGCCTTCTTCCAGTGTGACCAGAAGTTCATGTTCTTTGGCCAGTTGTCGAATGAGCTCTTTATCCAGCGGTTTAACGAAGCGCATGTTTGCGACAGTGGCGTTAAGTTCGTCAGCAGCTTCCAAGGCGTTCTCTAGCAGAGTGCCGAAAGAAAGAATGGCCACTTGTTGCCCCCGGCGGCGAACCTCGCCTTTACCAATGGTCATGGATTCGAGACTTTCACTGATCGCTACACCGGGGCCGGTCCCTCTCGGGTAACGGACAGAAGCCGGCCCCTGATACTGATAACCTGTAGAGAGCATACGACGAGTTTCGTCTTCGTCGGAAGGCGTCATTACCAGCATTTCAGGCACGCAGCGCAAGTAAGCAATATCGTAGCAGCCACCATGAGTTGGGCCGTCTTCTCCAACCATACCTGCCCGGTCGATGGCAAAAAGGACGTTCAGCCTCTGAACTGCAACGTCATGAATTAGCTGGTCGTAAGCTCTTTGCAGGAAAGTAGAGTATATCGCGACGACAGGTTTCATCCCCTCACAAGCCATACCGGCAGCCAGAGTTACCGCGTGCTGTTCGGCAATAGCAACATCAAAGTAGCGATCCGGATAGCGATCGGCAAAGCGAATCAGGTCCGAGCCTTCGCACATGGCTGGGGTAATACCTACCAGTTTGTCGTCTTTTGCTGCCATATCGCACAGCCATTGACCAAAGATATTACAATACTTGGGCTTTTTAGGGAGCCCGGGTTTTTCTCCACTGACTCTAGTGCTTGGTTCCAGCTTGGTGATGGCGTGATAACCAATAGGGTCTTTTTCTGCAGGTGTGAAGCCTTTACCCTTGCGGGTTACCACGTGCAGAAATTGAGGGCCGTCCAGATCTTTAAGGTTGTCAAGAGTGTGTAGCAGCATGGGTAGGTCATGGCCGTCAATAGGGCCAAAATAATTAAAGCCCATTTCTTCGAACAGGGTACCGGGAATGATCATTCCCTTCATGTGCTCCTCAGTTCTGCGAGCCAGTTCCCAGGCATGGGGAATGCCATTAAGCACTTTCTTGCTGCCTTCCCGAATATGGTGGTAGGTCCTGCTGGATAAGATTTTGGTCAAATAGTTTGACAAACCGCCTACGCTTTTTGAAATGGACATGTCGTTGTCGTTCAAAATAACCAGCATGTTGGCCTTGAGGTCTGCAGCATGGTTCATGGCTTCATAAGCCATCCCGGCCGTCATGGAACCATCGCCAATCACTGCAACCGTGCGTCGTTTTTCTCTCTTCAGCCGGGCGCTGGTAGCCATGCCCAGTGCGGCACTGATAGAAGTGCTGGAGTGACCCACGCCAAAGGTATCAAACTCACTTTCTTCTCTTTTTGGAAATGCAGCCAGACCGTCTTTCTGGCGTAGGGTGTCCATTTTGTTTTTGCGGCCAGTGAGTATCTTATGGGGGTAGGTCTGGTGGCCCACATCCCATATCAGACGATCATGGGGAGTATCGAAGAGGTAGTGCAGGGCGACAGTCAGCTCAACAACACCCAGCCCGGCACCAAAATGTCCACCCACCTGACCGACCGAGTAAAGCAGAAATTCTCTGAGTTCCCGGGCCAGCCGGGGCAGATCTGATCTATCAAGTTGGCGCAGCTGGTCAGGAGTATCGACCTGATCTAACAAGGGAGTATCAGGCTTTGTCTTGGGTATTTCGTGAAACATGTTTGCTCGCGGTCCAGGCCTCTCAGCCATAAAAAGCGACCCTTTCATGGGAATCGATCATAAAAGCCAGTTTCCTGGTCCCGGGTCGCTTTTCGAAAATTCGACGTCGTCCCTCATTCACCACAACTTGCACGGGACGGAAAGGGGAAACCTTGATGTTTCCGGCAGTTTGCCAGGTTTGAGGGTATCGAAGCCTGACAGCGTCGTAACACAGTCATGAGAGACTGATACCACTCTTGGCTCTTCTCAATAGGCGAAGAATGATAACAGTAAATGTCATCAGTGAATTATAGGATTGTACCTGAACAGTAGGTTTTTTCTATGGCAATGCTGAAGATAAGCTACGTAATGATATTACATCGAATCAATGAGATCTCTGGATGACGTACTTTGCCATTTGCCTGAGGATAATGGCCTGATCCCCGAAGCTTTCGAGGGAGCAAATCGCCTGGTGACAGAGCGAGCTGGCGAGTTCTCTGGCACCCTGCAATCCCATAAGGGATACATAGGTGGGCTTATCCAGAGCCAGATCTGCCCCTTGTTGCTTACCCAGTACTTCGGTGTCGGCGGTGACGTCAAGAATGTCATCCTGAACCTGAAAAGCCAGACCAATGGCGTCTGCATAGCGAATAAGTTGGTTCAGTTGTTCTGTTTCGACTTTGCCACTTGAAAGTGCGCCCATGACAACACTGGCGCGAATCAGTGCCCCGGTTTTGTGGCTGTGCATTAATTGCAGTTGTTCCTGATTCAATGGACTGCCTACAGAGTTCAGGTCCATGGATTGGCCACCGCACATACCCCCATGGCCAGAAGCACGGGCCAGTTCCCTGATCAGTTGCAGGCAGACAGGAGCGGGTAATTCGTGATGGCTTGAAGCCAGTACTTCAAATGCCAGAGTTTGCAGAGCATCACCTGCAAGAGTGGCAGTGGCCTCATCAAAAGCTTTGTGGCAGGTGGGTTTGCCTCTTCGAAGATCATCATCATCCATCGCTGGAAGATCATCATGCACCAGGGAGTACGCGTGGACGAGCTCTACAGCGCAGGCAGCAGGGTCCGCCTGAGTCTGATCGCCACCTACGGCTTCAGAGGCAGCATAAACCAGAATCGGTCGAATACGTTTGCCACCGTTAAAAACAGAATAGGACATCGCCTCAACCAGCCTTTCACTGACGTGACTGATGTCGGGAAGATGATTTTTGAGCTGCTCATCAACGCGGTTTTGACAACCCTTGATGTATTCCAGCAGAGTCATGGATTATTCGCCTTCTGTCGGATCGAAAGGGCGGGTTTCCAAATGGCCCTGATTTTCCAGAAGCTGCTGGACTCTCTGTTCTGCTTCAGTCAGCGCTTTCTGACATTCACGTGTCAGCTTTACCCCTTTTTCAAAGGCTTTCAGAGACGCTTCCAGTGTCATATCACCGGACTCCATTTGCTGAACCAGTGCATCCAATTCTGTGAGCGACTGCTCAAAGGCAAAGCCCTGCTTTTTTTCCGGCATGCTTAGAAACCTTTTCCATTGACTTGGTGAGGGAATACCTGCCTTCAGGATGACCTTTGTCAGCCAGAGTGCTTCAGTGCATGGCAAAAAAGGACGGTACTCACCCGGATAAATTAAAACGGGCTCAAGCATACCACAAATTCAGGTTGGGGCGGGTTCTGGCAACACGGGAGGGTGACATGTGCGGGGGCAGAGAGATTGTAAATAGTGTTTTCAAAGGAAAAACAGGCCGAGCGGATGGCTCGGCCTCATTGGGTGTTATTCAGTGGCCGGTCGAACGTCGGCTTCCGGGATAGGGCAAGATTGAGCTTCGCCAGCATTATGTTCCTGCCACACGTCCTTATCCATGGTCTTGTCCAGGAATGGGAACTTCTTGCGGTTAAATACCGGTACAACGCCGTCAGCAATTTGATCGTCAAAGTCTTTCAGAACTTTTACGACGATACCTGACAGTAGCAGAATAGCCGTAATGTTGATCAGCGCCATAGTACCCATAGACAGATCAGCGAAAGCCCATACGGTAGGCAGGTTGCCAACAGAACCCCAGAACACCATGACCAGGACGGCCAGACGATAAATCATCAGCAGAGTCTTGCTGTTTTTAATGAACAGCAGGTTAGATTCACCATAATAGTAGTTGGCGATGATGGAGGTGAAAGCAAACAGCAGGATGGCTAATGCAACCAGATGTCCACCCCATGGTCCTATCTCACTGGACAGGGCTGCCTGAGTCAATGCAACGCCGGTCAGGCCACTGCCCGGTTCCAGCATACCAGACACCAGTATAATGGCAGCCGTGGCTGTGCACACGACAATGGTGTCCATAAACACCCCCAGCATGCCCATCATGCCCTGACTAACCGGGTGAGTGGAGTGTGCAGTCGCTGCAGCATTAGGTGCGCTGCCCATACCGGCTTCGTTGGAGAACAGGCCACGCTTGATACCTTGCATCATAGCCTGGGAAACCATGTAGCCGACACCGCCACCCATGGCGGTTTCAAGACCAAAAGCACTCTTGAAAATCAGGGTGAATACAGCCGGTAGTTCAGGGATATTCATGGCCACTATAACAACCGCCACAGCCAGATAGCCCACAGCCATAAATGGCACAATCATTTCAGCGACTTTGGCGATGGAACGAATGCCACCAAAGATGATGATGCCGCTGGCCATTACCAGTCCGATGCCAATGTATTCAGGAGCAATGTTATAACCCGTGAAAGCGGCTGCAATAGAATTGGACTGAACGCTGTTGAAAGCAAATCCGAACGCAATAATCAGAGAGATAGAGAAAGCAATGCCCATCCAGCGCTGACCCAGTGCTTTCTGCATGTAGTACGCAGGACCTCCGCGATAAGTGCCATCACCATTGTTTGTTTTGTAGATTTGGGCGAGGGTGTTTTCGGCAAAACTGGTAGCCATACCCAATAGGGCAATAAGCCACATCCAGAAGATGGCACCGGGTCCACCCAAATAAATAGCAACGGCAACACCGGCGATGTTACCGGTACCAATTCGGGCCGCAAGACTGGTGCAGAATGCCTGGAATGGAGAAATATGAAGGTCGGAATGAGTTCTGCGGCTACCCATCATGGTTCTGGCAGCCAGACCGAAGCGACGGATTTGTACGAAACGTGTACGAATGGTGAATAAAATACCGGCTCCAAGCAGCAGGTAAATCAGGATACTCCCCCAAAGAAGATTGTTTGATGCAGAGATAAAATCGTTCATAGTACTTCCTGATTATTAATATGATATTTAGTTTGTTTGTTTTTATTTCCATATAAAATAGATGAATAAACGATGACGAATAAGTACAAACACTGCCTGCCCGAGTCATAGCAAATTAAGAAATAACAATCGTTTAGGACGCGGTTGCAAACGTAGCGAAAAAGCGCAGTTTACAGCGAGTAAATGAGCATTTTGAGCCACTTTTTAACGCCGTATCGGCGAAGCGTTGCACTTTTGCGACAGGCTCCCGGAGGTTCGGGTGAAACTGCGGCCATGAGTCAGCAGCAGGATAAACCTCACCATTGCAAGACTGCCTGTTCAAAAGACCTGCTGAATGCATCAGCCGGGCTTGTTATAACGCCCATCCTCATAAACTGTGGGTCGACAAAGATTGCATCGACCGCACTGTCCCTGGTATCAATCATTCCCGTACCGGCTTCTTCTCCTTCCATCATCGCAACAAGAAAATTCTGCTCAACGCTATCCATAAAATTCTCAGAGTTAGAGCCTTCAGTCCAGAGAGTCAAAGCTTCATCACTGTAATGACCGGCATTGAGAAAGTATCGCCAGATTACGAAGTTCAAAAGCTCTCTGAGCATCACTGCGTTGTGCTTTTCTTATTTCCATTCTTGTCAGGGGCCTCCCGCTTTTTTTCTGGAGGAACGGCTTTCAGAATTTACCGGCTCTCACCCTATTCTGATAGCCGCCTCACTGCTCAAAGCTCCCGACTTGTATTTGTCAATAGTAATCCATGATCTTACAGTTCTGATTTGCTTTTGGGCTTATCAGAATAATTAAGACGATAGGCATCGTTTATACCTCCATCTGTATCTCCATAGTCAATCTCATTGCCTGTCTGGTAGTGCCCGGTTTTATCAACGCTGCAAAATTGGTGGCCTCGAATCATGGCCTGAAGCAGGCAATATTCTGTGGAATCAGGGATACCATAAACCGTGTGCGTGGCAAACGGCTGACCATCGCGCACAGCCCAACCTTCGCCTACCCAAGTGATATCAGGCCGATCTTTACGTAAAGTCTGCAGTTCAGACAAGGGCATCAGTTCTTTGCCAACACCTGCATCAAACACCTTGCATTTAGTCGTATGGGTAAACTTTCCAAAAGCGATACCATTGTTTGGCAGAGGTTTTACACACAGGTCGAGATCACTGAACCCGACATCTTTTGGTCTTTCAGCAGAGCAGAACCTGAAAAGACCTACCAGAGAGCCAGAGTTCATCACCCACTTATCAGACTGATCAGGACTGAGCGGATCATTCTTGTGCATAGGCAGTTTGTAGAAACTGGACAGAACCTCTCTTTCTGTAGCATTCAGCCAGAAGTAGTTGCGGCTTCGTTTGATATCATGGC
This sequence comes from Endozoicomonas sp. ISHI1, assembly GCF_024606225.1. Lineage (GTDB taxonomy): Bacteria > Pseudomonadota > Gammaproteobacteria > Pseudomonadales > Endozoicomonadaceae > Endozoicomonas_A. Next base: position 64,778 of record NZ_JAGRPU010000016.1, read on the forward strand.
CGTCACTATTCTTTACTTCATAGACACAAAAGTTCTTTTTGTTGTCTGCCGCCTGAACGGGTTCTGTCAGATCCAGCGCCGCTCTGCCGAAGTACCATTGTGGTTTGCCAGGCTTGACTTCATCATCAATGACTATACACAGGCTGCCATCAGCTGGTAGAACCGACTGGGATTGCCAGCACGGTTCTGCATTAACACCCGGAGAAAGCAACAGGGCAAAAGGAAGACCAAATTTGAGAAATCTCTTCATTACACTATCCTCCTGTTTCAAGAACACTACGCATTAGTCAAGAAGTGTAGTGAATTAATTAGAATGAGTTGATGTTTAAAATTGCTTAAACCGTACACTTTTTGACACATTGAACCCGGTATAAGTTCCCTGGCAGCCTGTCGGACTTAAGGCTGTCCTATTGCGGTTGCAATAAATTGGTCTGAAAATTCCTGCTTCTTCGTCAAATAGCTCGCTATTCTCCTCAGAAGCAGAAATTTTTATCCTCAATTTCTTGCAATCCTCGCTACGGACGCTTAAGTCCGACAGGCTGCTAGAAAACGTAGCCGATGAACGCTACATGGTTAAAAATCCGAAAACGAAGGGAAGTGGCTGTCTTTTATTGGGTTTTGCGCACCTGTCAGCGAACTCAGTCAGCTCTGTCCGGTGGCAAGTTGTTTGCAGGCGTGGTTTCTTTGATTTCGTGGAAAAATTTCATTACTCCATCGGTGGTCTCCTCCTTATACCTTTCCATCTGGATTGGGATGCCCGGTGGCAACTACTTCTGTGACGACGCAGACTTTCGTTAGTCGCGAAGATCTGCCCGCATAGTTGCTGCGATGTTCCCCGTACGCCTCTCTCGTAATCGTGAGCCGGCAAGTATACGATCACGTCACAGAATACTGACCCAAGAACCTGGTAGCTTCTATCGGGGCTCGACCATCTGATATTTACTTCACCTTCGTGGTATCTCCTGTTGTGACGCTGCTGCTCTGGCATTTTGAAGACTTCCCCGCATACTCGCTGTTCACCATTACCCCCAACCACTATCACATCACAGAATCGTAGCGGAGTGTGGTATTTCTCTTGGTGATATGTCAGCATCTCTCTATGCTTGAAGCGCACCCCGCACGGCAGCCGTTCGCCACTCTCCAATTTCAGCAGCACTTCACAGACAAAGGGCCTGGTGGGATCAGTAACTTCACATTTACAAGTTTTACTGGCTGTCCCACGTTGCGCGAATGGGACTGCTGAGGGAGGGCGTTTGCTCTGTGTGAATGTTGCCATTGTGACGAGGCTTGCTGAACTGGCTACGGAATTCACCGGCCCTCTGGCGGACTCTCCACCAACGGATGGTGATCGGAGTTTGCAAACGCCATGACAGGAACCAAAGTGACAATTGTTATCGAAAGTATGCCGGTGTGGTCCGGGGTTTTTGTCATCGTCGCCAGAGCCAGAAGACTGGGAGCCGCTGGCAAAGACTGTAGTCCGGGTGCTGGTTGCCCCTCCTGTGGCTTGCTGACCGGATGATGTTGAAGGCTGGTTTTGTTGGTTATTTTTTTGTTGGCTGTTTCCGGGGAGCATCATGGTGGTGATTGTAAACGGTTCATCCTGACTGGCCTCCTGTTGATCCATCGGGATAAACAGTGACGAATCGGAGTTCCAATCGTTTTTCAAAAGCCAGCCAATAACAACAAACGCTTCTACAGGTGGCCACGAAAAAGGTTTGGCGCTCAGAGAGGTTTCGTGGCTGCTCAGCATCAGTTCGTAAGCCACCAGCAGATGAGAGGCGTAAATCAATGGCCACGAAATTGACTCAATAAGGGTGGTTTTTAATCCGTAACCGTTAAGTCCATAAGGTTTATCATCAGGCGAAAAATCTAACCCCACATAACCGCTTGTGTCGGCAATGTCTGAAGGGTTGTACGACAGAGTATCGAGGTTACTTTTTATAGAAACGCTCTGGATCGAAGAACCTGCATCATCCTGATGAAAATCGACAACAAAACACCTTTTCGAGGAGTCAGCCTGACAGACGATAGTTAACAACACCGGCAGTATAAACAATGCCGCAAAGAGTGAGTTGTTCATCATTCTATCCGCGCATTCTGATTTGTAGGGAACAAGGGTAGATTGAGATGATGATAGATCAAGAAAATAAGTGTTTTCTGCGCTTGATTGGAAGCTGAATCACCTATATATCTCGTTCCCGCGCAAAGCGAGGCTGACGCTCAGGGTGGCCGGTTAATGAGAACACTCATGTAAGTTCCCCAAAATTCATAGTTATCGAATGAGCCGAAAATCATTTTTGACCAATCTCCGGCCTCCCCCTGAAGAAAAACTGTCTGACCAAATGTGAAAAAGCCCTGTAAATAAAGAATCTACAGGGCTTTTGTTTGGTGGTGTTGTGGGACGATGGTTTGGTTCCCACAATAGGAACTGAATTAGTCTATCAGTTGCTTTATTGACATCCTTTCGCTCCTTGAGGGGCGAGAGGATGTCAAATCAGCTGGCACGCTCCAATCGGCGGCTAACGCATGTCGATACCAGGCGAGCGTTGGCTCTCTAGCATCCTAAGGATGAGCTCTGGTATGCAATTACCCGTATCAGCTCTAATTTCTTGATAATAAAGTTGCGGGCTAATAAAAAGCCCTAATGGCTGGTGAGGGCTCATTAGGGCTATTTACAAGATGGTGGAGGCGGCGGGAATTGAACCCGCGTCCGCCGATTCTCAGCCTTCGGCTCTACATGCTTAGATCCGCCTTTGGATTTAACTCGATAACGACCCAGCGGTCGGGGTTCTACCGAGCGATCCTGTTACGTTTTAGCTGGCCAGCCACAGGCATACCGGGCCTCGCGAGTCTACTTACGATGACAGTCCGAAAACCGGCCAGTAGACGAGCCGGACAGACTGGGAGACTCGTAGGGTTTAGCTACGATCAAGCTGCAAATGCAAACTCTTCTTCGAAGAGTTCGTTTTGAGCGTCTCCAAGAGCTACCAGGTTGGCAACTATAAGGTTTGTAGTGTTTTGATTAACGAGAACCACTACGTCCTCGGCATGCACCTAAGGTTTCGATACCGTCGTCGAATCCAGATCGCCCCCGGATCAAAACTCCATTGGATCATTTAGTTATAGGCTATCCATAGAATTAAGACAATTTTTTATATGAAAGCTTCACAGGTTTGAAGTTTGGTCTATCCCACCAGATTAACATATCTGGCTCAAAGCATTTCTATATGCGCAAAGAAGTTGGCCGCAGGCAACAGTGAACATGACCCTCAGCGATTAAGTCTTGATAAGTATCCGCCATTTCACGCTTGCTTCAGTTTATGTTATTTTCCCTCAACCCTGGCGCAACCCATCAGTGGTGAACTCTCAGCGTCTGATGATGTTCCCACGCACTATTTTCAGGGTGGACGGTACACAGGGGTTCAAACAGTTCACCTGAGTCTGACAGGTGCTGTGGTTCATCTGGACGTTTAAAGCATAAATCCAGACTGTACCCTGTTCAGATCTGACAGAAAGGACTCACCCGCATAAATGCTTCGGGTAGAAAATGGTGGCCTTTGTCCCGTCACATTCAGCAACCAATGCTGTTTCTAGTCATAATCCAGTCTGGTGACAGGTTATTTAATGACCATACAAGAAAAACGACCCAACACACTGACGACAGCCAGCTCCCTGTCGTCCGAGGTGTCCGAACAACCTGCCGGATCACTTAAAATCTGTTTGCTGTGTTATCGCAGCCATCCCTTCGTAGGTGGTCAGGGCATTTACCTCAAGTACCTGAGCAAGGCTCTGGTCGAAGCAGGCCATAGGGTAGATGTTATTTCCGGCCCTCCCTATCCGGATCTTGACCCCCGGGTGGGCCTGATTGAAATCCCCAGCCTGGATCTGTTCAGTCTTGAAAGTCATGTAACAGCCCTGAGACCCAGACACCTGAAATCCTGGTCTGACTTTTTTGAATGGTGGGCCATGCTGACCGGAGGGTTTGCTGAGCCCTATACATTCACCCGTCGTGCTGTGAAATATTTGCGTAAAAACGGTCATGACTACGACATTATTCATGACAACCAGAGTCTGGGCTATGGCCTTTTGGACCTGCAGAATCAGGGTGTTCCCGTGGTAGCCACTGTCCATCACCCCATAACCCGGGACAGAGAGCTGGCTTTGGGTGCCGCATCTGACTGGAAGCACCGTCTGTTGATCCGTCGCTGGTATTCCTTTCTGACCATGCAAGGCAGGGTGGTTCGTGAATTGAAGCATATTGTTACCGTTTCGGAACAATCCCGGGGCGATATTGCTGAAGCCTTTGACCGTCCGGCTAACGATATCAGTCTTATTTATAACGGGATTGATACTGATACCTTCAGTCCTCAACCCCATATTGAACGCAAGCCGTTCAGAATTATGACTACGGCTTCTGCGGACCAGCCTTTGAAAGGCTTAAAATACCTTTTGGAAGCCGTGGCATCGTTAAAACCCGACTATCCTGAGCTGGAACTTCTGGTGGTAGGCAAACTGAATAAAGAGGGTCGGACAGCGCAGCAGCTGAAACAACTGAATCTTGGCTCAGCGGTAACCTTTGTATCCGGCATTTCCACTGAACAAATGGTGGAGTACTATTCTGAGGCCGCCATTGCCGTATCCCCTTCACTCTATGAAGGCTTTGGGCTGCCAGCCGGAGAAGCCATGTCCTGCGGGTGTGCTGTGATTTCTTCAGATGGCGGAGCCCTGCCCGAAGTCCTGGGAGATGCAGGCTTGATTGTCCGGGCTGGCAACAGCAAAGCCCTGGCACAAGCCTTGCGGACGCTGTTGGAACACCCTGATAAGCGGATTGAATACGGTCAGCTTGGTCGGCAGCGAATTCTGGACACTTTCTGCTGGAAAGTAGCCGCCAGACAGTTCAGCCAGTATTACCTGAACCTGCTGAACACTGAACAAGAACCCGAAGAATTGAAAGACACAGTGGCTGCCGATGCTGGTCTTGGCCAGCGGACCGCTGTCAGCGGGTGATGCCCGAGGATAACTGAAACAAGATGCAAACCATTGATTTTAATCGTCTTAAGTTACGCAATGGCGATAAAGTACTGGACGTGGGTTGCGGTGAGGGCCGTCATTCCATTGCAGCCTGGCTGGAGGCCAGGGTGGATGTAACAGGGATTGATCTGTGCGAAAAAGATTTGCAAACAGCCCGTGGCAGACAGCAGGAATCTGTTCAATTCCTTCAGGGGGCAGAAGACGGTCGCAGTATTCGCTTTATTCAAGGCAATGCTCTGGAGCTGCCTTTTGAAGACAGCACGTTTGACAAGATTATTTGTTCCGAAGTGCTGGAACACATCCCTGATTACCATGGGGTGCTGGCCGAAATCAAACGGGTACTGAAGCCTGATGGTTTGCTGGCAGTCAGTGTGCCCAGAGCCTGGCCGGAAGAAATCTGCTGGCGACTGAGCAAGGCTTATCACGAGGTTGAAGGCGGTCATATACGCATCTTTAACGCCACACACCTTCGACATGATATTGAATCGCTGGGCTGGCGTCGTTATTCACGGCACTGGGCTCACGCCCTGCATGTTCCCTACTGGTGGCTTAAGTGCTGGAAATGGGAGCAGCCTTCGAAACTGGTCGATCACTATCACAAGCTGCTGGTATGGGATCTTATGGAAAAGCCGAAGGTAACCCGAATGACCGAAAAGCTGCTGGATCCGGTCATGGGAAAAAGTGTAGTGATGTACTTCGAGTGGGAGCCGGGCAGAGGTAAATCCAGCGATACCAACAAGGAGGTCTTTTATGGATAGCTTGCTGCTGACCAAAGGACTATTCCCGAGAGATTTTCTCAACAAGACAGCAGACTACATTCTCTCCATACAGCAGAAAGACGGCAGCATTCCCTGGTTTGCCGGTGGCAAGCTGGACCCCTGGGATCATACTGAAGCTGCCATGGGGCTGAGTATCATTGGTCATTATCCTGAAGCTGAAAGCGCCTATGACTGGCTGCGAAAAGAACAGCTGGAAGATGGCAGCTGGTATGCCAACTATCAGGACGGCAAGCCTTCATACAGTGACAAGAGAGAAACTAACTTTGTCGCCTATGTGGCGACCGGTGTCTGGCATCACTACCTGATTAGTCAAAATACCGGGTTTTTAGAACTGAACTGGCCAATGATCGAGGCTGCTATCCAGTTCGTACTACGACATCAGGCGCCTACAGGAGAGATCTACTGGGCCGTCATGGAAGAGGGGCAGCCAGACAGGGATGCATTGATTACAGGTTGCTCTTCGGTTCTGAAAAGTCTGGAATGCGCCATTCAGATCGCTGAAACCCTGAACAAGAAGGTTGAGCTATGGTACGACGCCTGGCAACAGTTGGGACAGGCTCTGAAGTATCATCCTGAGAACTTTGACCGCACCTGGGAAAGTAAAGAGCGCTTTTCCATGGACTGGTTTTACCCGATTCTGGCCGGTGTCTTCCGTGGTCAGGAAGCTCGTGACCGAATCCAGACATTCTGGGACAAGTTTGTCCGCAAGGACATGGGCTGTGTCTGTGTCAGCGATCAACCTTGGGTCACCATTGCCGAATCCTGCGAGCTGACCATGGCGCTCCTGGCCGCGGGTGAAAAGCAGAAAGCCACTCAGCTCTATAGCTGGTTGCACAACTGGCGTGACAGTGATGGCGGCTATTGGACGGGCTATCAGTACGTCGAAGACGTGATCTGGCCGCTAGAGAAAACGACCTGGACAGCCGGTGCTATTTTGTTGGCAGCAGATGCTCTAACCGAGTACACAGCCGCTTCCCGTTTATTTCTGGAATCAAGTCTGGAAATAAAACCGGAACTGCCAGAAACCGAAGAGGCCCTGGCAGCCGTTAACAGTTAACGGCGGCGGAATAACCCCAGCGTGTTGACCATGGGTAGTTCTTCAAACAATCCGGAGGCTTTCGCCAGCTTCCAGATGTTGTAAGGAGCCTGCCCACCGTCTTGGGGATTAGGGAAGATGTCGTGTATTGCCAGAATGCCACCGGGCTTGATAAAGCTGACCCAGCTGCGAAAATCCGTCTGGGCCGCTTCTTCACTGTGTCCGCCGTCAATAAACACCATGCCCAGAGGGGTGGCCCAGTGACGGGCTGCCACAGCAGAAGGAGCAACAATAGGGACAACCGTATCGCCCAGTCTGGCTTCACGCATGGTGGTTCGGAACGTTTTAAAACTGTCCATCAGTTGAATGCTGGCATCGTAGAGATCACTGTCGTGATACTCTTCCCCCAGCTGGTGCTCTTCTGACCCACGGTGGTGATCCACGGCATAGAGCACACTGTTATTTTGCTGGCAGGCAACACCCAGGTAGACCGTAGACTTGCCACAGTAACTGCCAACTTCCAGACAGGGGCCCAGCTGACTGGCTTCCAGAGCGAACTGGTGAAGTGCTTCGCCTTCGTCCGGAGCCAGAAAGCCTTTAACAGAATCGATATTGAGTGGCAGTTGTACAGGCATAGTTCTTAATGAATCAGTTTGTATTGAATCAGTTTGTAAAGATGTAGTTCGTTTTTTCATTTTATACGTCGGAAGTAGTTCAGTCAGGCGACTGGCTTCAAAGGCATAATAACAAATCAGGCTCGAGCAGTGCGTAAAAATCATAAACCTTTCTGGATCAAGAAGCTCTCAGACCGTTGGCAGCAGTTTTATATCCGGCACTTTTTCAGCAAACATTTTGAACACTTGGGTGAGCACCCGATGGTGGTCCATCCTTCTACCGTCAATGTTCATGGCGCCGGTATTTCCATCGGTCGTTTTGTCCACTTGATCAGTATCCGTCATAACCCGGTCAGTCTTTCCACCTGGAGCGGTCGGGGCATTCAGGGCGATATCAAAATTGGTGATCATTGTCTGATATCTCCGGGAACAACTATCTCTTCAGCAGCCAGTATTACCATTGGTAACAACTGTATGTTAGCCGCCGATTGCTACCTGTCCGACAGTGACTGGCACGGTCTCTATAACCGACTGCGACCATTCCGCTGCAGCAAACCCATTGTTCTGGAAGATAATGTCTGGCTGGGGCATGGTGCCAAAGTCGGCAAAGGCATCACAATCGGCGAGAACAGTGTCGTGGCAGCAGGCGCTGTGGTTGTGAAAGACGTTCCTCCCAATACGGTAGTGGGAGGCAACCCGGCTAAAGTCATCAAAAAGCTGAACCCCCATCGCCGGATGCTGAAAAGAGAATTTATGTTTCGCGATAGCGATCATTTCCTTCACATGCAGGAAGAACTGGATCGCTACGTTTTAGGGGCGAATACCCTGAGAGGCTGGGCTCGTCACAAGCTGTTTCCCAAAAAGGGGGATTAACTGAGACGCCCTGCCAGGGTTGTTGTGGACAATTAGCCCGGAATCAAGTTGTTTTACTGGTCAGCCATTCTCCAGATACCCAGCAGATCCGGCACTTCATCCTTGCCTCTCATGAAGTCATCAATGGCTGCAGCCATTGTTGAATAATCGACTCTGCTTGCGGGCATTGAAGTAATGATGACCGGAACCGGTCTGTTATCATCAGCCGCAAAGGTAATGTTGATGAACCCTCTGGAGATACTGACCGTGAAATATTGGTATTTGGACTGTCCGTAGAATGCCAGCAGATAGACAATGTCTTCATGCTTTGCAGCATGCTCTGTGACGGCAGCAATGATCACATCTGCCTGACTCTTGCCACTGTAATGGCTGACGACTTTTCCAGGATCTACTTTACTCAGTTGCAAACCAGCTCCACCGGCTACGGCATTGAACCCCTTACTCATGCCTTCGGCATTCCCGGCGTTACTCCTTATGAGTCGTGAATCTTTGCTATTCATGGCAAAGCCGACGATGTCTTTAACCTGATCATTACGAGCCTTCGAACCGATGCCCAGTATATTGGCAAGGTCTTTATTGATATTGAAAATCATGGTTCTGGCATGGCTGTGCTCAATCAGCTTTCTGAAACTCCTTGAATGGGAGGGCAGGAGTGCCTTGATACCTTTTTTAATGAAGGAAGGTGTTTTGTGAAGCACGAAACCATCGTCTCTGTTTCTGGATGCTTCAATGCCCGCATTGAAGTGTCTGCCAAACTCCAGAGCTTTCATGGCATTCAGTACGTCTTCTGCAGAGGGTTTATTCTCAGAGGCTGACAGTTTGTACGCTTCACACAGTTGAGAAAAGTTTTCATTTGCTTTCTTACTTCCAAGCGCTGTATAGGCTTCAGAAAAAGCCCGGTCCACCGTGTGGTCGTCACCGATGACTCCCGCAGCGAGCATTTGTTCGTGGATGGCAGAAGCTCTGTTCTCTTCAGCAGTTGAAGGATACTGGCCTGAAATATCGAGGCCGTAGGCTGTGGCGGCTGAATGAATCATTTCCTGGTTCATTTCTTCTGCCGAAGCCTGAAGGGGCAGAGCCAGAATCAATAGACACATCTTTAGATACTTCATAATGGTACTCCTCTTGTTTTTAAATCCGTTTATTAATAATTAAGACCTGGTTAAGGGTGAAATAGTTCCCCTTGCCTAACGGGGCATTAAAGGCAAGGATCAGAGTAGACCGATGTTAGCGAGGGCTTTATGAAATCCTATTCGACGCTGAGACTAATCCTTGGAGATCAGCTATACGCTGGCCATAGCTGGTTCCGAAACAAAGATCCGGATACCCTCTATCTGATAGCAGAGCTCTATCAGGAAGCCTCCTACGTCAAGCATCATGTGCAGAAGATTTGTGCGTTCTTTGCAGCTATGGAGGCTTTTGCCGCGGCGCTGGCAAAATCCGGCCATGAGGTTTTGCATTTAACGCTCGATGAGACGGCTCAATACAAGGATTTGCCATCTCTTCTGCATTCGCTGGTCAAAACCTACAAGATTCAGCAGTTCGAATACCAGAGAGCCGATGAATACCGGCTTTTAAGGCAGTTGCAGGGCATGGATATCGGTGCTGGTGTTCAAGAAGTCGATAGCGAACACTTTTTTCTGCCCTTTGATGAGATTTCGAGCTATTTCAGCCAGGGGAAGGCCACAAGAATGGAGCATTTTTATCGCAAGATGCGAAAGCGATTCGACATTCTGATGGACGGAGACCAGCCAGAGGGCAGTCAGTGGAATTATGACCATGAGAATCGCAAGTCTTTTAAAGTCAGTGATCTCCAGGCAATCCCTGAACCCCTGATATTCAGCAATCCAGTGACAACGATTCTGGAAAGGTTGGATAGACACAATATTCAATACTTTGGTAAGGCCACTCCAGACCTGATCTGGCCGATTACGAGGCAGCAGTCACTCAAACAGCTGCGCTACTTCTGTCAGCATGGGCTTCCACGGTTCGGACAGTTTCAGGACGCTATGACTCACCAGAGTGACAAAAAATGGAGCCTATACCACTCCCGTCTGTCCTTTGCCCTGAACAGTAAAATGCTGACCCCTGTGCAGGTTATTCAAGCTGCAGTCAAAGCCTGGCAGGCAGACCCGGAGTCCATCTCCATTGCTCAGGTTGAAGGATTTATCCGACAGATTCTTGGCTGGCGAGAGTACGTCCGGGGCATTTACTGGGTCAACATGCCGCAGTATTCCTCTCTCAACTATTTCAAAGCTAAGCGGGCATTGCCGGACTTTTTCTGGACCGGCGAAACCCGAATGACCTGTCTTCAGGAGGCTATTGGTCAGTCTCTGGATTATTCCTATGCCCACCATATCCAGAGACTGATGATCACAGGCACATTCTGTTTGTTGGCTGGCGTCGACCCCAGTCAGGTTGACGAGTGGTACCTGGGCATTTATGTGGATGCTATCGAGTGGGTGGAGCTCCCAAATACCCGTGGTATGAGTCAGTTTGCAGATGGTGGTTTGCTGGCTTCAAAACCCTACGCCGCCAGCGGTCATTACATCAATAAAATGAGTGATTACTGCAAAAGCTGTTACTACAATGTGAAGCAAAAAACCGGCGAGCGAGCCTGCCCATTCAACGGCCTTTACTGGCACTTTATGGTGAAACACAGAGCGCAACTCAGCAAGAACCCCAGGCTCGGCATGATCTACAAGAACTGGGACAAGCAGTCCGTCGATGATCAGGCTGTCATCACCCGTCAGGCGAAGGCGTACCTGAAGAAAATAAACAGGCTGTAGTTCGATACAGCCTCAGAGTTTAGGGCTCTGTCATGGCTGAAGAGTGGATCACTCGCTGCCTGACCAGTAACGATTGATTTAAATAACGGTACTCGTGTGATCGATAAGTGTCCAATTCAAAGTCCCCGGTCAGTTCGTAGACTGCCCAGCCGGAAGAAGGTTCATCCTGCTCACTTTGATTATTTTGCATAAAAGCTATGGCTTCTTCGACAGATTTAAATGCCAACCCACCCGGATATAAACCCCAGAACATTGGTCCAAATTTGATGACATTTTTACCTTCTGAAAGGGCGCTGTGATAGCGGGTATCACCGATTGTAAATATCGGCTTGGTAATATCCTCTCTCACCAGAGGGGTGAACGAGCCCTTTACCTCAAGCCAAACCGTGACAGCTAAAACAATAATCAGGGAGATAAGATACTTCGCAAGCTTCATAAGGAATAGGGTCTCTTAATGAGTTTTGGCCGACCTCCCGTGTCTACGAAACAGAGTGCCGCTGAGCCGGTGCTGGCACAACCTGAAGAGACCCTCATTGTTGCAGGCGACGGGTCACACCAAAATAGGCCTTATAGGGCAGGACTCTGAGCGTCCCCATAATCATGCCAAACACTTTTGGAAATCGAATTTCAAAACGCTTGCCATTCAAACCGTGCACAATAGCATCCACTGCCGACTCAACATCCATTAAAAAAGGCATTTTAAACGTGTTTTTATCCGTCAGGGGGGTTTTTACAAACCCCGGGTTGATCAGTTTAATATCCACACCCTGAGGTTTCAGGTCAGTGTACAACGACTCGGCCATATTGATCAGTGCCGCCTTGCTGGCACCATAAGCCGCGGCAGCAGGTAAACCACGATACCCGGCCAGTGATGCGTTGATAGCAAGGGTTCCTGACTGCCGATTCACCATCATCGGGATTAATGCGTCCAGACAATGGCAAACGCCCATCACATTTAATTCGAAGTGTTGACGCATATGGTTGGATCTGAAGTCCACGCCTGCCGTCTTGATGAATGTACCTGCATTCAATATGGCAATATCTACCTGACCAAAGCGGGTCGTAATCACCTCAGCCGCCCGCATTACTTCATCATGACGGGTCACGTCAGCGGGCAAAGGGATGATAATACCGTCCAGATCAAGCGCTTCATTCTGCAGCCGATCCAGATTGCCGAAACTACGGGCCGTCGCTATAACAGTACCACCTTGTCGGGCCATCGTTAACGCCAGCTGGCGACCGATTCCCTGACTGGCACCGGTAATCCAGATCACCTTGTTTTTCAGAGACCGGCGTTTTTTCATTGTGCGTCCTCTGAAGGGCTGGAAGATTCTGCATCCGGAATCTGCAGCTTTTCCAATGATGATGCGCTGATCAGCGAACAGTCTTTACTGAAATAAAAGTTGAGAGTGCCCAGGGTGAATCCCCATTTGCTGACATCAGCAATATTGAGAATCTGGCCATTTTCCTGCAGGAACAGCCAGTCATCAAACTTAACCCGCCAGTTAATACCCTTGATGGGTAAATTCATTTCATAGGTCCAGTTAAAGGTATTGCCCTGACTTCTTCCTGTGGCCAGGCCGATCAAATCACTCGCCCGGCCTTCATAATGTCTGTCAGCCAGTATTTTTATTTTCCACAGCCGGTTGGATGTCGAGCCATCTTCATAAATAAAGTCTTCATCCAGTATTAATTCATCGCCTTCTGTCGAACCTTTCATAATGACTTCAAAGTGGTTCCGAATGTTCCCGAAACGATCGACAAACTCACCCCTGGCATAGGTCATGCCCTGAAAATACTGCTCAATGGTCAGAACGGGTTGATCCTGCGTGTATCGTTTCTGAAGTGCTTCCCGCATAAATAAGACCTCCCTGCCTGCTTCATGAATCCGGCTTACTGATCCGATAAAGTCTCACGTCAATGCTGTCCTGCTTGAAGCCGGCTTCACAATAAGCCAGGTAGAACAACCACATACGTTTAAAATGTTCGTCAAAGCCCAGAGTCATAATCTCCGGCCAGCGTTGTCTGAATGACTCAGCCCAGATTGATAGTGTTTTAGCGTAGTCACGGCCAAAGGCATAAGTATTCTCAATAGCCAGACCTGCCTGATGACATTGATCACGGATTACCTGATCCGTCGGCAGCATACCTCCAGGGAAGATATAACGCTGAATAAAGTCGGCTTCTGCCCGATAATCTCTGAAGCGCTCTTCATCAATGGTAATCACCTGAATCACCGCCACTCCGCCAGGCTTGAGAGCATCACATACTTTCTGGAAATAGATGGGCCAGTGTTTCTCTCCCACCGCCTCTAACATTTCTATGGAGACAATGCGGTCATGCTGTCCCTTAATATCCCGGTAATCCTTCAAGTAAAAGTTGAAACCAGCTTCCTGCTGAACTGAATCACGGGCAAAGTGCAACTGTTCTGCGGACAAAGTCACCCCAGAGTAATTTTGTCCCCCCTGTTGCTGTAATGACCGGGCAAAGCCTCCCCAGCCACAACCAATTTCCAGAACGGAATGCTCTGGCATTATATCCAACCAGCTCAGTACCTTATTATATTTATTGGCCTGAGCCTGCTCGAGCGTTTCATCGTTGTTGCTGAATATAGCGCTGGAATAAGTCATGGAGTGATCCAGCCACAACTGATAAAAGTCATTGCCCAGATCATAATGAGCGGCAATGTTTCGACGACTTCCTGAACGACTGTTGTTGTTTAAAAGATGACTGGCTCGATTCAGTTTCCGAGACAGCCAGTTTGTGGAAAACTGTTTGTCTATTTGCTTTTCATTGAACATTCCCCAGTCCAGCAGAGCTTGCAGGTCTGGTGTATCCCAGTCCCCTTTCATGTAAGACTCTGCCAGCCCGATAACGCCCCGGTTGGCTGCCAGGAGCATACTAAAAGGACGATAAATCCTGATTCTGGCAATCGGTACGTCCCTAAGAGGCGCACCCACTTTTAACAGACTGTCTTTTTGCTGTAACTCAATACGACTCAGCGAAGCCTTTTCCAGCCTTTTCACCAGCCACGTAAGGGCTTTGGAAGGTGCTTTGTTGAGAAAGAGTTCTCTTTCGTCATGGGCATTTGACGCACTCTGTCGGGGAGACAATCCATTCTGCGACAGGGTTTTTCCTGAAATGTCCAACATTTATACCCCCTGTTTCTGGTACTTTTTTTGTTCGTTCATGCTTGTCTGTTTCCCTGTGCGTTTCAGGTTGCTATGCCAACGGTTTGTGATGCCAGGACTCCAACTGAAGAAGCGATCTTTCGGTACATGGCGAATCACCCGAATCCCTTTAATGAACAGCCGAAAAGCTTCCCAATGAATGGCCAGAGTCACTTTGAAAGCCTGCAATGGCAGAACAAACAACTGCCTGAGGATGTTCAGATCACTAAGCACCTGTCGTTCGCCTTTAAGTACTGCTGCAAATATCCGGCCATTAGTATTGTGCAGATGAATACTCAGTTTCAGGATTTGATCGGGTAACTGTGCCTTAAAATGGTATTCACAATCGGTTTCAAAAAAGGGAGAAACATGAAGTTGCTTTTTGGCGGACTGGTGAAAGCTGACTTTATTGCTCTCACTCTTTTCTATCGGGATAACGTAACTGTGTCGTTCCCCAAAGGTGTTGGTCACTTCATAAATAAGGGCAGACAGTTTCTCCTCTGAGTCCAGACAGTAGTAGACCGTCAGGGGATTAAAGATGTAGCCAAGAACCCTGGGGTAACAGAGCATGAAGATTCGCTCAGGTATCGCTATGTCATGCGCCAACAGAAGCCCGGTTACCTGAGTTTTGAGACAGCTTCCGGAACCGTCACCAAAGTCCTTTGGATGCAAGGAGAACACATTAAATCGCTCCACCGAAAACAGCTTCAGCTGACCATCAAGGTGGTCCAGCTCATCCAGATCAATGAACCAGGAGGCAACCCGGTATGAGAAGCGATGCTTCCGGGGCCGAATACGGTTGTGCATTAACTGTCCCCAATAGACCGCTGACTTCATGACCGCCTCCTGATGCTGACACTACTCTCTGTAGCAAGAGTGAACGGCCTTTTGCCGATACCATGTTCGGGCCAGATCAGTCTGTCATTCTGGTTTTCAACAGACCAGGGTCTTCGTTTTCCACCCAGTGCTTCTGCAACAGCCAAACCAGATTGAAGACCGTCCTCATGAAAGCCATAACCAAACCAGGCACCACAGAACCATGTGCGATTGCGGCCCTGTAACTCCCACAACCTTGATTGTGCCTCCAGGGCATTTCTATCAAACACGGGGTGGTCGTAGAGGTAGCAACCATGAATAGACTCCGGCTCTATAGCAGGATTCAGAGTGACAAATAGAGGGAGGCCTTCCAGATGCTGAAGACGATTCATCCAGTATGTGACCGAAGGTCCTTCATTGGTTTGGGTACCAAAATAGTTCCAACTCGCCCAGGCTCTTTTTCTGGTAGGCATCAGTCGTTCATCACTGTGCAAAATAGCCCGGTTTCGCTGGAAACTGAACGATCCCAATAGCAGTTGTTCCAACTCACTGGGTTCGCTCAACATGGACAGAGAAGTATCTGCATGACAGGCCATGACGACATGATCAAACTCATGTATGTCGCCCTGCAAATCTGTGACGGTAACCCTGTCAATATGGCGTCTGACCTTTCGAACACAGCGATTCTTAATGGCCAGTCCATCCATGTCATCCAAAATGCGGCGAACATATTCTCTGCTACCGCCACTGACTGTTTGCCATTGAGGACGGTTTGTCAGCTGGAGTAAGCCATGATTCTGGCAAAACCGCATAAAAGCCAGGGCTGGATAATCCAGCATACGGTCAGAAGGCGTTGACCAGATAGCTGCCCCCATAGGGACCAAATGATCATCAATAAAACGTTGGCTGTAGCCGCGGCCCGTGAGCAGTTCGCGGAGAGTGACCGATGGATCCAGCTGATTCATCAACTCCGTACTGGACTGATAAAACCTGAAAATATCCACCAACATTCTCAGAAAACCGGGCTTTACGGCGTTTAACCTCTGGGCAAACAGACCATTCAGGTCTGTTCCGGAATATTCAGTCTGCCCTTGATTCATGGAAACCGCAAAAGACATGTCCGTGTTGATAACGGGTACGTCCAAATGGTCAAAAAAAGCCGTTAGATTAGGGTAAGTTTTATTATTAAAGACGATAAAACCTGTATCCACTGGTACAGACTGATCACCATCCTGAACCATCACGGTATTACTGTGACCTCCAAAACGATCATCTTTTTCGAACAGGGTGACACTGTGCTGTTTAGACAGCAGCCAGGCGCTGGACAGCCCGCTGATGCCTGATCCAATTACAGCAATGCTGAGTCCTTTAGCTGTCATAGGGCGGCCTGTAAACAAAATTTTCAATCATTTCTACGCCTTAGTGGTTTATTTGGATCACTACCTTTAGATGCTTCGCGTTCATGTGATCCAAAACACACTCATCGACGTAGACAGAGACAAATGAGCCGGACACACGATATTCTGATGATAAGTCCATCTTTGAACAGAAGCACAATGGATTCAGAAAACAGTCACTCTGACACGCCAGACAAGCTCAAGCAGTCATTAGTTGATCTGGGCCGTTACCGGGACAAACAGACGTTTGCGATTCTCTACGACTTTTTTGCCCCCAGATTAAAAAGACACTTGATGACCAAAGGCGCTCACGGAGAAATGGCTGAAGAGCTGGTTCAGGAAACTATGCTCTCTGTCTGGCGACATTGCAAAAGTTACGACCCCCGTAAATCTACGGCGTCCACCTGGATATTCAGGATAGCGCGTAACCTCTGGATTGATCGACTAAGAAAGGAAAAAGCGGACTTGATGACACCGTTGGATAATTATCCGGAAAGCCATTTTGAACCGGCCATGGCAGAGTTTGATTCAGAAAAAATCAAATCGGCCCTCAAGAGCCTGCCTCAACAACAGGCTCAGCTGGTATACAAGGTGTACTACGAAGGAAAAAGCCACCGTGAAATTTCTGAAGACATGGACATGCCACTGGGCAGTGTAAAGTCAGGCTTGAGGCTGGCTTTCAACAAACTTCGTAGTCAGGCGGGAGAATTAAAATGACTACACATCATCCTGACCTCAGCACCCTGATGAGTTACTCCGCAGGTAGCCTGCCCGATGCCATTGCTACTGTGGTTGCTGCTCATCTGAGTGTTTGCAGCCATTGCCGACAACAGGTTCAGGAAGCTGAACAGGTCGGTATCAGTTTGCTGGAAGAGTTGGTACCAGCGACAATGTCTGATCATGCAAAAGACGACATTCTTGCTCTACTTGATGAGACAGAGCAGGTACCCATCATCAGCAGGGAAGAACAGTATGTACCAAACGATGCTGATATACCGGCGCCTTTCAGACCCTTACTCGGATATTATCTTGACGAGCTGCACTGGCGGTATATGGCTCCGGGACTAAAGCAATTCGTCCTGCCAGCGTCCGGTAGTAACCTGAGATTATTAAAGATCGCTCCGGGTACCTGCATGCCTTCCCATGGGCATACCGGCTCTGAGCTCACTATGGTACTGAGGGGTTCCTATTCCGATGAGCTGGGTCGATTTTGCGCTGGGGATGTCGCTGATCTGGACCCGGACGTCCAGCATCAGCCAGTAGCAGACACCGGCGAACACTGCATTTGTCTGATTGCCACAGATGCACCTTTACGATTCAATGGTCTCGTTCCCAGGCTTCTGCAACCTTTCTTCCAGCTTTGAGTGATGCACACTAGCAGCCTGTCGGACTTAAGCGTCCGTAGCGAGGATTGCAAGAAATTGAGGATAAAAATTTCTGCTTCTGAGGAGAATAGCGAGCTATTTGACGAAGAAGCAGGAATTTTTAGACCAATTTATTGCAACCGCAGTAGGACAGCCTTAAGTCCGACAGGCTGCTAGCTCAAGGGTGCCCTGGTTATCCACAACCTTGATGCATTTTTGTCAGGTAAATCTATACGACAGCCTTTAAACATTTGCAGAATTAACTGGTTATTTTTTGAGCAGTTAATGAAAAACCCCTATTTAATGGGGGTTCCATATGTATCCAAAAACAAGTCACAAGGTTATCCACAATATCTGTGGATAGTGAAATATAACTGTCATTATCGTGCTGAAATGACGTGATATTCCAGCAATCCCCGATGTTGCATCCAGCGGATAAACCAGACCAGTAACCTCAAACGAATCCAGACTTTTGGACGGGTAACAGGCGACAATTGTCGATAGTGTTGTGAGAACCAGAAGCAGAAGCCAGAAAGTACATCCTGACTGATGTCTGCACACTCAACTTTTTCAAAGCCTGCTTCTTTCAGATG
The DNA here is from genome assembly GCF_024606225.1 of Endozoicomonas sp. ISHI1. Taxonomy (GTDB): domain Bacteria; phylum Pseudomonadota; class Gammaproteobacteria; order Pseudomonadales; family Endozoicomonadaceae; genus Endozoicomonas_A. Next base: position 83,240 of record NZ_JAGRPU010000016.1, read on the forward strand.
GGATTCATACTTTTGCCGAACCATCAAGCCTGCCGCAGAGATACCACAGGGTCTTGCCAGCAGGTTGACCATTCTCCGTTCCATACGATCCTTGAAAGGACGGCTGAGTACCATATCGGTTAAGGTAAGGCTGCCTCCTTCCTTAATCACTTTTCTGGCGTTGTTGAAAAAGCGTGCTTTATTATCAAACTGGTAAGCGCAATCAAGCGCCAGCAGTTTGTCAAAAGAGTCTGCCTCCAGCTTGGCCAGCTCCAGCTCATGGCCTCTTACCAGCTTTAGCTGATCATAGTGATCACACTGATCCTGAGCGCCTGCCAGCAGCTGTTCCGTTTCGGCCAATGCGGTGAGTGACTCAACCTGATAATAATCAAGCCAGACCAGAAGTTGATCGTAACTGGAAAAACCAACATCCAGTACTTTGTCCTGATTGGAGAGACAGGCTTTATCGGCAAGAAGACCGGCCAGCTCGGAGCAGGCATGACCATAATCTGAAGTTTCGCGCCAATAACCGATTAACCTCCAGCCTGAAGAGGTAGATACCCCACTGTTAAGAAGCCACTGATCAGCCAGCATGCCCCGCTCTCCGTTAGAAGGCGGCCACCAGATACTGATGATAAGACTGATCAATTGGGATAGCAGTCCCGACATGACCAGCCAGGTTAACAGGATGCCGGATAGAAATGCGAAAATGGTCATAAGATATAAATCACTGATTCCTTTGGATAAGCCTGTATGTGCGTGCAGTGCTCGTGCGGCTACCTGATATTAGAGGGATACTTCTTCTATTACTAGCAGCCTTAAGTCCGACAGGCTGCTAGGAGCCTGACCGAGAATAGCTGCCCTACTGCGGCGGCAGCAAATTGGTCTGAAAATCCGCTTTTGTTCGTCAAATAGCTCGCTATTCTCCTCACAAAACCGAATTTTCATCCTCAATTTTCTGCCGTCCTCGCTACGGGCGCTATTCTCGGTCAGGCTCCTAGTGACACCCTTTAAACTCAGGGGCAGCAGTCGTTTGCTGGCGAGCAGTAATAAGTATCAACCATAACAAGCATGGAGCACCTCTAATAACTAAAAAGGTGCGTTTGTGTGATAATTGGCGGTTTACCTATTCAATGATCCAAAGGGTGTGTCTGGTCGGCAGATCGCCAAGGGAGAAAACACAGTTATGCTGATAACGTCTAACGTGACCATGCAATTCGGGGATAAACCCCTGTTTGAAGACATCTCCGTCAAGTTTGGTGATGGCAACCGCTACGGTCTGATCGGTGCCAATGGTTGTGGTAAGTCCACCCTGATGAAAATCATCAGTGGCGAACTGGAGCCCTCTGCCGGTAATGTCAGCTATGATCCCAACGAGCGCATTGCCAAGCTAAATCAGGATCAGTTTGCCTATGAAGAAAACACGGTCATTGATACCGTAATTATGGGGCATTCTGAACTCTGGAAGGTTAAGGAAGAGCGTGACCGCATTTACGCCAAGGGAGACATGACGGAAGAAGAAGGTATGCGTGTTGCAGACCTGGAAGTTCTGTTTGGTGAAATGGACGGTTATTCCGCTGAAGCCCGCGCCGGTGAACTGCTGCTGGGTCTGGATATTCCACTGGAACAACACTACGGCCCAATGAGTGCTGTTGCCCCGGGCTGGAAGCTGCGTGTTCTGTTGGCGCAGGTATTGTTTGCCGATCCCGACATCATGCTGCTGGACGAACCCACCAACAACCTGGACATTAATGCGATCCGCTGGCTGGAAGGGATACTCAAGCAGCGCGACTGTACCATGATCATCATTTCCCACGACCGTCACTTCCTGAACAGTGTTTGCACTCACATGGCCGATCTGGACTATGGCGAGCTGCGAATGTTCCCCGGTAATTACGACGAGTACATGATAGCGGCTACCCAGGCTCGTGAGCGAATGCAGGCTGATAATGCCAGGAAGAAAGCCCAGATTGCCGAGCTTCAGAGCTTTGTCAGTCGCTTTTCTGCCAATGCGTCCAAAGCCAGACAGGCGACCTCGAGGGCCAAGCTGATCGACAAGATCAAGCTAGAAGAGGTTAAACCTTCCAGCCGACAGAACCCGTTCATCCGTTTTGAACAGGAAAAGAAACTGTTCCGTAATGCGCTGGTGATGGAAAAAATGTCTCAGGGCTATGAGGACAAGCCGCTGTTCAATGACGTTAACCTGATGGTTGAAGTGGGTGAGCGCATCGCCATCATTGGTCAGAACGGTATTGGCAAGTCCACACTGCTGCACACTCTGGCCGGCAAGATGGCACCCAAGGGCGGTACTATCCAGTGGTCCGAGAATGCTGACATCGGTTACTACGCCCAGAATCATAGCGACGAGTTTGATAAGGACATGAACCTGTTCGACTGGATGGGGCAATGGATGAACGAAGGCGACGATGAGCAGGTGATCCGTGGTGTACTGGGTCGTATGCTGTTCTCTCAGAGCGACATCAAAAAGTCAGTCCGTGTTATTTCCGGTGGTGAGCAGGGCCGTATGTTGTTCGGTAAACTGATTCAGCAAAAGCCCAATGTATTACTGATGGATGAACCTACCAACCACATGGACATGGAATCCATTGAATCCCTTAACCTGGCGTTGGAAAACTACCCGGGCACACTGATCTTTGTCAGCCATGACCGTCAGTTTGTATCGTCTCTGGCGACCCGCATCATTGAAATCACGGAAGATGGTGTCGTCGATTTCCACGGAACTTACGACGATTACCTACGCAAACAGGGTGTTGTTGAAGAGTAATTTTGTTGAAGAGCAAATAGCTAATGGGGCAGAGATTTCTCCGCCCTGTTCGAGACTCAACGGTTTATTCGATACCGAGTAATTCCACATCAAAGATCAGTACAGAGTTGCCGGGGATTTTACCGGCACCACCGCTACCGTAAGCCAGATTGGCAGGAATAAACAGTCGAAACTTGTCGCCTACCGACATCAGCTTCAGACCTTCGGTCCAGCCGGGAATCACCTGATTCAGTCCAAAGGAAATCGGATTTCCACGGTCTACAGAACTGTCAAACACCTGACCATTAATCAGCGTACCGTGATAGTGCACTCTTACTTTGCTGGTGGCCGCAGGGTGATCTGAATGTTCACCCTTTTCCAGAACCTTATACTGCAATCCGGACTCTGTGGTCATTACGTCTTCTTCATTCTGGTTCTTTTCCAGAAAAGCCTGACCCTGAACCAGGGCTTCCTGAGCCTGTTGCTTTTTCTGATCAATGCGGCGTTTGCCAAAGAACAACACGACAGCGATAAAAACAATAAAGATAACAGTAGACACAAAGATCACCCGGACTGTGGATAAGTCGATGAAAAATACCCTATCCTGACCGACAACTCAAAAATCTAAGCCCATAAACCTTTCCATTATTGATGCTTTTTCTGGTCTTTCTCCTCTTCCTTGACAGTTTCTGCGGGCTCTGGCTCCGGATTAACCAGTTTTTCCTCTCCGGGCCATTGTCCACTCTGCTTGCGGATACCCATAAACAGAACGGCAACCATACCCACCAGAATCAGCCCCATCTGTACCGTAAAGATCAGCATGATCAGTGGCAGCATCACTACAAACAGGCTCGTTAGAATGACGGTGCCCAGAATCGCTTTAAACGGGCTGATGGCAGCGCCATCCCGCTGCTCAAAGAAAGCAGCCTTAACTTGATTGAAACCATTTTTTAATTGCTTGAGCCATTTTTCCATGATTTACCTCGATAAGGGAGGGGGTTAGTCATGACTCCAATATAGAGGGCTGTGGATAAACAGATTGTGTTCAGTGGATTAAAGTTTGTTAATGGAAAATGGTTGTGCTGATAGGCGACGCTGTTCGATGCCACTGGCCGGTCAAGGACTGCTTTGACGAAGACTAAGGGAGCTAGTAGTCCCTTTCTACATCACCTCTGCTCCATTTATAAACACTAACGCCAATTACGGGTGAATATACACATGCTGATATGCCTCCATGGATTAAAGCACCTCTCAACGCCCTAACGTGGGGTGATCCAGAGTAAATACAATATCCTGTAACAGCGCCTATACATGCATGTGGAGTCACCCAAAAAACAACAAGTCCCGTACTGAATAATGCCACCACAGTCTTCATCAGGCTTTCCCCATCGTATAAACCCCACAGTATGGGTTCTCGACTGTAGTCGATATGATCATAGCTGCCATTATGATTGCCGACATTGGAGTAAACAGTGTTTGAGAAAACACTCATATATCCAAGCATCATTACAAACAGGTAATTCTTCATGTTCTCAGACCAATTCGCTGCTGCTGCATGGATGCAGGAACCAGAGTAACGCAGGAGCAGTTGCCGCATAGGGCAGTCTAGCAGCCTGTCGGACTTAAGGCTGTCCTACTGCGGTTGGGGATTTTCAGCAAGCCAATGGAAGTGTGCTTCAATGCTTTTCAAATAAAGGTTTCGCTGATTTTTGCCCCACGTTCGTAACGTGTAGCTGCCGATATTTTGTAGATCGTCCCGGGCCCGTGGGGTGACTCTGACTTTTCTGTTGATCTTTTGCGTCATCAGGACTCAGCGTCCAGGTCGTTGATGAGTGAGTCCATTCCGTTAAAACCTTTGTTTTTGAGGTATTTAACAGGAGGTCTGGGGCAAAAAGTCCTGGACAGAAAAGCGCTCTTATTTTCTTGATCTATCCTTCCTCTTTGTAAATCAGGATGCAAGGTAAGTATTATTCAATATCCACTTCTTACGGCACCGCTGTGGTTGCTACTGTTGCTGTCTGTTATCTGTCAGGCCGAACCGTTGACAAAACGTTTTATCGTCGGGTTTGTACAGAAAACAGGTTCTCCAAACCAGAGCTTTTTTATGAAGCGTGACCAGCGCATATTGCCTGGCAGCCCGCTAATCATTGCCGACACAAACTGCTCTGCCGGAGCGTATTTTCAGCCAGATGACAAACCACACAGATCGGGTGTCTATGGGGAGAAAACGGCCCTCATTGAATCGATGTCGTGGCAATCGCTTCATGCTAAGAATCTGCTGATGGCTTGTGAACTGATTCTGACCACCAAAGACACCTTTTTGAGCACCAATCCTTATTCATGGATACCTTTAGAAGCGGTTGTTGCTGTCGGTTGGCTTTTAAAAAGCTTTTGGAATCCCCGTTCACCGTCGTTTAACCCGATTGAACTCCGGGAGAAGAGTCAGAATCACCCGCTTGTAGCCATCACTATGGCGCTTGGCTCTGGAGGAGACCAACAACAGGAGCAATCATCAGAATCATGCGGGCAGGAAGTCTCCGAAGCTCTCCCCCAATCTACAGGCTTTTTCACTCGCTTTCTGTACTCTGAATCTGGTGAGAATAACCGGGGCCCTGAACAGCATCAACATACTTTGGGTTTAAATTGTTTCATCCATCCCTGTCATGGTGTTTGTCAATTCCGACCATCAGGGGCAACACCTGGACAAAACTCATGCCCCCATTTGTATAATGGATACTACTTTGGCTGCTCAAGTCGTTATGATCCTGTAAACGCTGCATGTTCCCAACAAGAGTCACTGTTAGAAATATTGGATGATTTTGCTGAAATTGAACACCCATTCGATCCCGGACAACTATTGGATCCAGAGGCGTATGATATTGATAGCAATCCAACCCATTGCTTTAACTTTATAAACTTAACGAATGCAGGGGCACCCTATACTACTGACACGACCAGGCCACTCAATCATGAAGTGGCAATGCCCTCAAATTTGTCTGTCTCCGCTGATGAAACCACAGAATTATCCCAGTCGAGTCAGAGCCAGGCTCATCTTACCCAGACAGATACAGTAAAAGCTCTGTCGAATCACAAAATTGGATACCACTGCGAACAGATAAACTGTAATGTGATCGTGGCCGGTGAGGATGGTAAACAACAGCCATGCGGGAAGGTCTTCAAGAATGCTAAATCTCTATTGACTCACAAAAACGCATACCATTCTGGACAAAAAACCTGTGAATGGATAGTGATTGGGGAGGATGGTCAGCAACGGCCATGCGGAATGGTCTGCAAGAATGCTCAAGCCGTGTGGAATCACAAGATCGGATACCATTCTGAACAACAAACCTGTGACGTAACCGTGGTCGGGGAGGATGGTCAGCAACGGTCATGCGGAAAGGTCTGCAAGAATGCTTCCGCCCTGAGGGGGCACAAAAGAAGAGTCCACACCGGGCAACAAATCTGTCGAGTGATCGTGGTCGCGGATGATGGCCAGCAGCGGCCGTGCGCGAAGGTCTACAAGTGTGCTAAAGCCCTGGCGGATCACAAAGCCAAATTTCACGGCAAGCAAAAAACCTGTAACCTGGCAATAGTCGGGAAGGATGGCCAGTCGCGGCCATGCGGGAAAGCCTTCAAGAATGATCAGGCTATGTCATCTCACAAAAGGAAATTTCACACCGGGCAAAAAACCTGTGACGTTGAGGTAGACGGGGAGGGTGGCAAGAAGCAGCCATGCGGGAGGGTCTGCCAGAATGTCGGCGCCCTGACGAGTCACAAAAGAATCGCTCACACCGGGGAAAAAACCTGTCACCTGTCATTAGTCGGGAAGAATGGCCAGTTGCGACCATGCGGGAGAGTCTTCAAGAATGATCTGTCTCTGTCAAGTCACAGAAGCGTAATTCACTCCGGGCAAAAAACCTGTGACGCTAACCTGGTCAGGGAGGATGGCAAGAATCAGCCATGCGGGAGGGTCTGCCAGAATGCTCGCGCCCTGTCGAATCATAAAAGAATCGCCCACACCAGAGAACAACTCTGTGACATGACAGTGGTCGGGGAAGATGGTCAGGAGCGACGATGCCGGAAGATCTGCAAGAATGCTAAAGCTCTGGTGGATCACAAAAGAAGACATCGAAAACGCATGTCTGTTCGTGTGGATCAGGATAATGAACCCAGCCCTGAAGAGGGTAAATTGAAAAGGGAGAAAGTGAAATAAGTGTGATTACCGAGGTAATTTAGACGACAACTCTTAGGTAGAGATCTCTGACCGGTGCCCGCTTATTTTCATGACGAAGATTTTACATGTTGAGACCAGACAGGTTGCAATGACTGGCGGTATAAAACGTAATTATTTTCTTGATCTATCCTTCCTCTCTGTAAACCAGAATGCAAGGATAGAATTATTCAGTATTCACTCCTTACGGCAACATTGTGGTTGCTACTGTCATTGTCTGTTATCTGTCAGGCCGAACCACTGACAAAACGTTTTATTGTCGAGTTTGCACAGAAAACAGCTTCTCCAAACCAGAGCTTTTCTATGAAGCGTGAGCGGCGCAGATTGTCCGACAGTCCGTCAATCATTGCCGACACAAACCGCTATGTCAGATCAGATTTGCAGCCTGATGATGAGCTACAAAGGGCTCGCGGCTGCGGGGTGAAAACGACCCTCATTGAATCGATGGCGTGGCAATCGCTTCATGCTATGAATCTGCTGATGGCTTATGAACTGATCCTGACCACCAAAGACACCTCTCTGAGCACCAATCCTTATTCATGGATACCTTTAGAAGCGGTTGTTGCTGTCGGTTGGCTTTTAAAAAGCTTTTGGAACCCCGGTTCACTGGCGTTTAACCCGATTGAACTCCAGAAGACGAGTCAGGATCTCCTGCAAGCGGCCATCACTATGGCGCTTGGCTCCGGAGGAGACCAACAACAGGGGCAGCCATCAGAATCATCCGGGCAGGAAGCCTCCGAAGCCCTCCCCGAATCTATAGGCTTTTTCACTCGCTTTCTGGATTCTGACTCTGGCGGGAATAACGGAGGCCCTGAACAGCATCAACATACTTTGGGTTTAAATTGTTTCGTCCATCCTTGTTATGGTGTTTGTCAATTCCGACCATCGGGAGCAGCACCCGGAGAAAGCTCATGCCCCCATTTGTATCATGGATACTGCTATAGCTGCTCAAGTCGTTATGATTTTGTAAACGCTGCATGTTCCCAACAAGAGTCACTTTTAGAAATATTGGATGATTTTGCTGACATTCAACACCCATTCGATCCCGGACAACTATTGGATCCAGAGGCGTATGACATTGATAGCAATCCAACCCATTACTTTAATTTTTTAGACTTAACGAATGCAGGAGCACCCTGTACCACTGACACAACCAGGCCTCTCAATCATGAAGTGGTAATACCCTCAAGTTTGGCTGTCTCCGCTGATGAAACCACAGAATTATCCCAGTTGAGTCAGAGCCAAACTGATCTTTTCCAGACAGATACAGTAAAAGCCCTGTCGAGTCACAACATTGGATACCACTGCGAAAAGGTAACCTGTAATGTGATCGTGGTCGGGCAGGATGGTAAGCAACAGCCGTGCAGGAAGGTCTTCAAGAATGCTCAATCTCTGGCAACTCACAAAAACGCATACCACTCTGGACAAAAAACCTGTGTCTGGACAGTGATTGGAAAAGATGGTCAGCAAAGGCCATGTGGAATGGTCTGCAAGAATGCCCATGCCCTGTCGAATCACAAAAACGGGTACCATTCTGAACAACAAACCTGTGACATAACCGTGGTCGGAGAGGATGGTCAGCGACGGCCATGCGGAACGATCTGCAAGAATGCTCCCGCTCTGAGGAGTCACAAAAAAAGAATCCACTCTGGGCAACAAATTTGTCAACTGATCATGGTCGGCGAGGATGGCCAGCAGCGGCCATGCGGGAACCTCTGCAAGAGTGCTAAAGCCCTGGCGGATCACAAAGGCAAATTTCACAGAGAGCAACTAACCTGTAACCTGACAATAGTCGGGAAGGATGGTCAGTCGCAGTCATGCGGGAAAGTCTTCAAGAATGATCTGGCTCTGTTATCCCACAAAGGCAAACTTCACACTGGGCAAAAAACCTGTGACGTTAACGTGGTCCGGGAGGACGGCCAGTCGCAGCCATGCGGGAGGGTCTGCGAGAATGCTCGCGACCTGTCGAATCACAAAAGAATCGTTCACACCGGGGGACAAACCTGTAACCTCTCAGTAGTCGGGAAGGATGGCCAGTCGCGGCCATGCGGGAAAGTCTTCAAGAATGATCAATCTCTTTCAACTCACAGAAGTGTATGTCACACCGGGCAGAGAACCTGTGATGTGGTCAGGGAGGATGGCAAGAATCAGCCATGCGGGAAGGTCTGTCGTAATGCTCGTGCCCTGTCGAATCATAAAAGAATCGCCCACACCAGAGAACAAGTCTGTGACATGGTATTGGTCGGGGAGGATGGTCAGGAGCGACCATGCTGGAAGATCTGCAAGAATGCTCAAGCTCTGGCGGATCACAAAAGAAGACATCGAAAACGTATGGCTGTTCTTGTGGCTCAGGGTAATGAACTCCGCCCTAAAGAGGGTAAAGTGAAAAAGGGTAAAGTGAAATAAGTGTGGTTACCGGGGGCTCCAGACAACAGGATCCTAATAATACCAGTAGGCTGCAAGTCCCGGTCGAAAAAAGTGAACCCTCTCTGTAAATCAGGATGCAAGGCAAGCATTATTCAATACCCACTTCTTACGGCACCGCTGTGGTTGCTACTGTTGCTGTCTGTTATCTGTCAGGCCGAACCGTTGACAAAACGTTTTATTGTCGGGTTTGTACAGAAAACAGGTTCTCCAAACCAGAGCTTTTTTATGAAGCGTGATCAGCGCATGTTACCCGGCAACCCGCTAATCACTGCCGACGCAAACTGCTCTGCCGGAGCAGATTTGCAGCCCGATGACAAACCACACAGATCGGGCGTCTATGGGGAGAAAACGACCCTCATTGAATCGATGTCGTGGCAATCGCTTCATGCTACGAATCTGCTGATGGCTTATGAAGTGATCCTGACCACCAAAGACACCTCTCTGAGCACCAATCCTTATTCATGGATACCTTTAGAAGAGGTTGTTGCTGTCGGTTGGCTTTTAAAAAGCTTTTGGAACCCCGGTTTACCGTCGTTTAACCCGATTGAACTCCGGGAGACGAGTCAGGATCTCCCGCTAGTGGCCATCACTATGGCACTTGGCTCTGGAGGAGACCAACAACAGGGGCAATCATCAGAATCATGCGGGCAGGAAGCCTTCGAAGCTCTTCCCCAATCTACAGGCTTTTTCACTCGCTTTCTGTACTCTGAATCTGGTGGGAATAACCGGGGCCCTGAACAGCATCAACATACTTTGGGTTTAAATTGTTTCATCCATCCCTGTCATGATGTTTGTCAATTCCGACCATCAGGGGCAACACCCGGACAAAACGCATGCCCCCATTTTTATAATGGATACTGCTTTGGCTGCTCAAGTCGTTATGATCCTGTAAACGCTGCCTTTTCCCGACAAGAGTCGCTGTTAGAAATATTGGATGATTTTGCTGACATTGAACACCCATTCGATCCAGGACAACTATTGGATCCAGAGGCGTATGACATTGATAGCAATCCAACCCATTGCTTCAACTTTATAGACTTAACGAATGCAGGGGCACCCTATACCACTGACACGACCAGACCACTCAATCATGAAGTGGCAATGCCCTCAAATTTGTCTGTCTCCGCTGATGAAACCACAGAATTATCCCAGTTGGGTCAGAGCCAGGCTCATCTTACCCAGACAGATACAGTAAAAGCTCAGTCGAATCACAAAATTGGATACCACTGCGAACAGATAAACTGTAATGTGATCGTGACCGGTGAGGATGGTAAGCAACAGCCATGCGGGAAGGTCTTCAAGAATGCTAAATCTCTATTGACTCACAAAAACGCATACCATTCTGGACAAAAAATCTGTAACTGGATAGTGATTGGGAAGGATGGTCAGCAACAGCCATGCGGAATGGTCTGCAAGAATACTTATGCCCTGGCGAATCACAAATACAGATACCACTCCGAACAACAAATCTGTGACGTAAGCGAGTTCGGGGAGGATGGTCTGCAACGGCCTTGCGGGAAAGTCTTCAAGAATGATCTGGCTCTGTTTTCTCACAAAAGCAAAGTTCACACCGGGCAAAAAATCTGTGACGTTAACGTTTTCAGGGAGGATGGCAGGAAGGAGCCATGCGGGAAGGTCTGTAAGAATAGTCGCGCCCTGTCGAGTCACAAAAGAATCGCTCACACCGGGAAACAAACCTGTGACCTTTCAATAGTCGGGAATTATGGCCAGTTGCGGCCATGCGGGAAAGTCTTCAAGAATGTTCTATCTCTGTCATCTCACAAAGGCAAAATTCACACCGGGCAAAAAACCTGTGACATGACAGTGATCGGGGAGGATGGTCAGGAGCAACCATGCGGGAAGATCTGCAAGCATGCTCAGGCTCTGGCAGATCACAAAATGAGACATCGAAAACGCATGCGCTTTTGTGTGGGCCAGGATAATGAACTCAGTCCTAAAGAGAGTAAATTAAGAAAGGGTAAATTAAGAAAGGGTAAAGTGAAATAAGTGTGATTAACCTGACTGCATAATTTGGGTGTCAGACCTCCAGAAAGGGAGTGATGCTGAATTCAAACAATAAGTGCAGCCTAAGGTTTGTGAGAGAAAAGTATGCTTGTTTTTTTGATTTAGCACCTTTCTGGTCTATTACTTTACTGACCTGTATTTATTCACTATAAAACAAGAATGGATGAATAGAATAATGAGACGATCATTTTTTGTTGTGCTGCTGTCGCTTCTTTTGTCGTCTGTCGTTTGTCGGGCAGAATCGTTGACAAGACATTTTGTTGTCGAGCATAAACAGACCAGTGAGAGCTTTTCTATAAAGCACAACCTGAATTCGTTGTTGGGCAATCCGACACACCTTGCCGACACAAACGACTATGCATGGGCAGTTTTGCCGTCTGATGACAAATCACACAGGCTTGATGGTTACACTTTAAAAACGACCTTTATTGAGTCCATTTCGTGGCAGTTGCTTTACGCCACCAATCTGCTGGTGGCTTATGAACTGTTCCTGACTACACATGACGCCGCTCTGAGCGGCAAAACTTATTCATGGATACCCGAAGAGGCGTTTGTCGCAGTCGGCTGGCTCTTAAAAAGCTATTGGAACCCTGATTCAGTAATGTTTAACCCGAGGGATCAACTGAAGGCAAGTCAGGATGATCCGTTTGCGATCAACACTATGATGCTCCCCGGACAAAGCCAGCAACAAAGTGACCAACAAAACCCACCATCAGAATCATCCGGTCAGCAAACCCCGGGGGCAACTGCCCATGTTAGAGGCTCTGTCAAAAGACGCCTGTCTTCTGGTTCTGGCCGTGATAACGAAGGTTTTGAACAAGAGCAGCATACTTTGGGTTTAGAGTGTTACGTCGATTCCTGTCATGGCGTGTGTAAATTCCGAAAATTATCCAATAGTACAGAGTCAGCTGAAGAGCCGCCGAATTCTATAGAAAATCCCATAGAAAGTTCAACAGACCACACCACTCAGCATGCGATGGCAAAAACACAGCCCTCACGATCGCAGGCTAATGAGGTTGTGTCAGGCGTCATAGAGCACATGATTTATTTACAAGGAATTCTGACTGAAAACGATGTGCATTTTGGCGCGACAACACCTAACCCGGATATTCAGGTATTCGAGAATGCCATTCAATTACTTAAATATCTTCAACCCTGCGATATTTCAGTAGGTGAAGAAGTGAGTGACGGAAGGGACCCCTGTGGATGCTGTGATGGTAGTAGCGATACTTATTATCCTGTTTATTACAAGGGTGATGTGTTATTCACTGTCACTGAAACTAATAGTGAATCAAGGTTTCCAGAAGAATATACATCTGGGCAATGGGCAGATATTGCAACCAATAAGTTATTTGATGAACTCTATTTTGCTCCTGATGCGCCCGGTTACCTATCTGCAAAAAGTGAATTTGAGCAGTTAGCGAAACCAACTGGTCAGGTATATAAAAATTGATAAAGCACCGTTGAAAATCAGTGGTATCCAAAATCGAATAGCGGTTGTCTTTGATTATCTGTCAAGGCTTTGGTCGGTTCTGAAAACACCTCTTAAGAGTTTACATACGGCATTCTCAATATTAAGACGAGTGATGCCGTATATATTGAGCCGATTCATTGCTTTAGACGAAATAATCTATCCCAATTTCAGGTAAATCCAAGTTTTTTGTCTAGAATGATGTTTTTGTATCTATTTGATATCTTTATTTGAGCTTGGTTATTTACTATGAAGAGCATGTGTTGTGTCTTTATTTTGGCTAGCATTTTTTTGTCAGCTGGCAGCCAGGCTGCAATTCCTTACGCTTCATCATTGGTTTCTGGCGGCGGTGCCGATGTGATTCTTTCTTCTTTTTTATCTGACCGCATTCGTTTGCCTCAGTCTAAGGTTGTTCCGTTGTTACTGTTAGAGAAAGGAAAAAAAGGTTTGACAATCAGTTCCCCTGTTTCTGAAGGGGAAGGACTACAGCCAGACAAAGGAACAGTTTTTACTGGCTATTCGTTTGAGTTGAACCTCTATGGTAATGAAAACAAGAAACAGACCAAAACGGGCAGTCAATCTCAGTCATCGAAGCAGGGGCGACAAAGCGAAAAACAGCCTCATAAAAAACAGCCTCATAAAAGGCAAGGTGGTTCTGGCTCTTCAGGTTCCTCTGGCACTGGTGCAGCAACGGCTTCTGGAAACGATGAGAGTCGTGCCAGGCATCTTGAAAAACTGAAAGAAATACTGAAGGCCGCTGAAAAGTCATTGAAAACGATGGATCAGAAAAAAAATATTGATGATTTTAAGGCAGAATTGCGAGAGTTGTATGAGCAGAATCCCGGTATTTTAGAAGAAAAGGGCTCCCTGGAGAACTCGGAATACCGTTGGAAAGGGGTTCTGAAACTACTTGAGCTTTATTTTCCCGAAAAGCTGGAAACAGGTGAAATGACGCATATTTTACTTGAGTATCCCGAGTTTAAGAGAGTGCCAGAAATTTATATCAGATCATTTGCCAAAGCAGTACTTCCTGACCTTGAGTTACCTGAAGGGCTGCCCAAATACGAGCTGCTTGACAGGGTTCTGGATGCTGCCAGCCCGGAGATTATAAGGCTCATGCATGCTTATCTTGGTTTTCCACAGTGTCTTCACCAGTTGGTTTCGTTATTTGTAACCCAGTTGCCATTAATGGCAGCACAAAAACCAAAAAACTATATTTTTCAGGTTAAAACAGGTCACGTTAGTGTTGTTTCTATCAGGAGAAATAGCAGGGGGCATTTTCAGGTTTTTTTTGCTGATAGTTTAACTGTTTTTAAGCAGTACCATGCAGACAAAACTTATTCACCCCTGCCGCATTTTGTCGGTTTGGCGTTAATACTGGCGATAAAGTATCACGGTTTTACTGATTCCCAGTTTTTCTTTCTGCCTCCTCGACAAGCCGGTGGTTTTGGCTGTGAGTCATTTGCGTTGCACGATCTGGAAACATTGTTGGAGTCCCCTGTGTTGTCCGAAAACGGTTATTATGCGGATGAAGAACCTCTTACCAAAGACAATATGTTGAGCTTTTATTCGCAAATAATGTACCTGGAGGGGTCTGAACAACCCGGGCAATTGGTCATCAATGGTGAGCGCACGAACTATGCCGAAACACTGGACAAGTCTGCCTTTGATACGTATGACCTGGACTTCTTAATTCTTATGTCTCTCGGAACCTGGCAGAAATCAGGGCTGGAGTCAGATTTGGTTAAGTTGCATCAGTTGTGCCAGTTTCCTTCGAGGTTTGCACATCTGACTCAAGGACAGCAAAACCTGGAACGGTTGTTGGAAAATTTTCCTGAAGAATGCCAAAAGGAGGTGAATCAGATAATCGACGAGACTCGGGGCCTGTTAACCGTCAATGATGGAACCTGTCGTAACAATGTTAATCTGGCCGCTACTCTGCTGTGGATGAAAATGAATATTGATTTGCTGGATATGAATCGCCCCGGGCAGGAAAAATAGAACAGTGAGGACAGGGCTTGCAGAAAATCGGACCGATACGAAACACTACACAGCTACGCCAAAGTAGAATCCTTCGGGAGTATGGGTTGACTCTGTCTTGCATCGTCAAGATCACTGGTTTGAAGGCAAGTGAGAAAAACCATTGCCATGAAATTCTGCTATTAGAATTGAGGGTTAATAAAAAGCCCTGATGGCTTCTGAGGGCTCATCAGGGCTGTTTGCAAGCTGGTGGAGGCGGCGGGAATTGAACCCGCGTCCGCCGATTCTCCGCCTTCGGCTCTACATGTTTAGATTCCGTTTTTAGGCTAACGCAGAACGACCCAACGGTCAGGGTGACACTGCGCGATCCTGAAAAGTTTAACCTGTCAGCCCCAGGCAGACATCAAGGCGATCCTGTTTTCAATAGCGGTCATTTCCAGCCAACAGGCAAGTCGGAGTGACCGGGAGGAGGCAGGTATTAAGCTGCCATAGCTCCTTGGAAGTTGTCTTCGTTAGCAACTAAAAGGTTGTAGTGTTTTGATTTACGAGAATCACTACATTCTCGACATGCACCTAAGGTTTCGTAACCGTCGTCGAATCCAGATCGCCCCCAGAGAAACCTGAGACTAATTATTCAAAAAGTGGCATAGAAGTCAACCCGTTATTTATACCCGGGATGCTTATAAAAAGACATCTGTCATGTAGTTAGCCTCGGTGCATAACCCGCTGCTTTTCGATATTCCATTCGCGCTCTTTAGTGGCAGCACGCTTGTCGAACTCTTTCTTACCACGGGCAAGGGCTACCTGGCATTTGACCAGATGACCTTTCCAGTACAGCTTGGTAGCGATACAAGTATGACCTTTCTGTTGAGTCTCCGAGAACAGCTTGGCTAACTCTCTTCTGTGCAACAGCAGTTTCCGGTCGCGCAGAGGATCAGCCATCACATGGGTGGATGCTGTATCCAGTGGTGTTATCTGGGCACCAATCAACCAGGCTTCGCCATCTTTGAGTAGAACGTAGCTGTCAACCAGTTGCACTTTACCCATGCGAAGGCTCTTGACTTCCCAGCCTGCCAGTGAAAGCCCTGCTTCAAATGACTCATCAATGTGGTAGTCATGACGGGCTTTTTTGTTGACGACAATGGAAGAGTCGCCTTTACCGCTTTTTTTCGATCTTTTAGCCATGCGCGGATTATAACGTGGATAGCGTATAAAACCAGTCGTTGCTTATGACAGTTACTCATTCAGGCTCCTGACGGTTTTTCGTATTTGTTCAGGGCTTCTTTTCTTTAGGTTAAATGTTCTGGGTTGTAAATTATTTTGGGGGATATTTCTTTTTTTGTGGTGATTGTAGGAAAAAGTGGTTGAGGTGAGAAATGAAACCGATACAATGCTCAGCGTCGCCCTCATGCTCCAGTGAAAGCTTTATGGTAGCTGCTTTATTCGGTGTTGAGTGGGCTGTTATTTGTGCCCCTGGCTGTAATAATGACTCTACTCTCTTCTTCAAGCTGGTTGTCGTTTGAGCTCCTTTTCCTGATTGTCTGATTCGAGACTGAATAGCCCGGGCGGCTTGCAATAAAATGCAGTGTTGTTCGAAGTATCTTTGCAGCACTCTGCATGAAGGTTTCACTCGATAAGAATTTTGCTGTACATCATTGAGGAGTCTCATGTCAGGACAAAACCCGACAACCGCGCGCAAAACCTGGAACAACCGTTGGACATTTATGCTGGCTGCCGCCGGATCTGCCATTGGTCTGGGTAATATCTGGAAATTCCCTTACATTGCTGGCCAATACGGTGGTGGCGCCTTCGTATTGGTTTATCTGCTGTGTATCGCGCTGGTAGGTGTACCGTTGTTGATGGCTGAAACGGCCATTGGTCGTTCGGCTCGCCTTAGCCCACTGAATGCTATCCGTAAATTGACCAGTGATGCAGGAGTGTTCCGTGGCTGGGAAGTGATTGGCTGGATGGGTATGGCCACCGGTTTCATTATTCTGACCTTTTACAGTGTGGTGGCTGGCTGGGCGCTGTCATACGCCTGGGATCTTCTGACAGGTGTTTTCAATGGTATGACGGCTGATCAGATTGGTGGTGAGTTTGAAGCTCTGACTGCCTCTGCACCAAGACAAATTTTATGGCACACCCTGTTTATGGTGGTCACAGTACTGATCACCGCTCGTGGTGTTCATAAAGGTCTGGAAAAAGGTCTGCAGGTTATGATGCCAACCCTGTTCCTGCTGCTGTTTGCCATGCTGGGTTACAGTGTTTTGGTTACCGGTGAATTCATGCGTGGTTTCCACTTCATGTTCGATGTGGATTTCAGCAAGATTACCGGCGAAGCAGTTGTAGCGGCTATGGGTCAGGCCTTCTTTACCTTGAGTCTGGGGATGTGTGCCCTGATGGCATACGGTGCCTACATGCCCGCCAACAACTCTATTCCACGTACCGCAGTGAATGTTGCATTCCTCGATACTCTGATGGCCATCATCTCTGGCCTGATCGTGTTCCCGATTGTTTACGCTCATGGTCTTGAACCTTCTGCCGGGCCCGGTCTGCTGTTTGTTTCCCTGACCTCTGCTTTCGCCAATATCACCGGCGGATCGATTCTGGGCTTCATATTCTTCATGCTGGTCAGTATCGCTGCCCTGAGTTCAGCCATCTCCCTTATTGAACCTTCTCTGGCCTGGGTGACTGAGCGCTTCGGCATCAATCGTGTACTGGCGACCTGGCTGATCGGTGGTGCTATCTGGCTGGTAGGTCTGGGCTCTGTGTTCTCCTTTAACATCTGGGCTGACGTCAAGTTCTTCGACAAGACCATCTTTGATCTGGCCGATTACATGACCAGCGTCTTGCTGTTGCCTCTGGGTGGTGCTCTGACAGCGATCTTTGCTGGCTGGGTTCTGAAGCGTTCTGTTATGTCCAACGAAATGGCTATGAGTGTAGGTCTGATCAATCTGTGGCGCTTTGCGATCCGTTTTATTGTGCCTGTAGCGGTAGCTTTGATTCTGTACACAGCGCTGAAATGATTTGAGCTCATTTAAATCATAATCGGTATAGGGCGTAGCCTTTAAGCTACGCTCCTCCTCCGCGGCATTGCGAGCCCCGAGTATTTTCCCTGTACGGCTCTGAAGGCAATAGCTTTCACAATATGTTATGCTCGCTGGCCCTTGTCTTATAAATTTGCACTGCGTCATGCCAAGAGTTTCCCGTTCAGCCCTGATCATGCAGCCAGTAGAAAAAATGTATCCACTGGTGGCTGATGTTGAAGGTTATCCTCAGTTTTTGCCCTGGTGTTCAGGAGCCAAAATACTCAGGCAGGAAGGAGAGGTATTGGAAGCCGCTCTTGAGCTGTCCAAAGGAAACCTGGGCTATGAGTTTTCCACAAGGAACCGAATGGTGGAAAACCAGTCTATTGAAATGTCATTGCTGAAGGGGCCCTTTTCAAAGCTGAATGGGGTCTGGACATTCAAGCCGCTGGGTCATGGAGGCTGCAAGGTGTCACTGGAGCTGGATTTCGAAATATCCAACCCATTGCTGAGAGCTACAGTCGGTGCAGTGTTCAACAAGGCAATGAATAAAATGGTTGACGCCTTCTGTCAGAGAGCGGAGCAGCTTTATGGCTGAAAACAATAGCCGGTCCGAGCCGGAAGAACACTCCAGAGTCAGTATTGAAGTGGCTTACGCCCTGCCGGATGATTACCGGATTCTGACCCTTGAGGTTAAAGAAGGTACATCAGTACTTGATGCCGCCAGACAATCTGGCATGAAGTCGATCTTTTCTGAGATTGATTGGGACTCTGTTAAACTGGGCATTTTTGGCAAGGCAGTTATCAGGCCGACCGATCAGGCTGTGAGAGAGGGTGACCGGATAGAAATCTATCGCCCGCTGATTGCTGATCCGAAAGAAGTACGCAAGATGCGTGCAGAGAAAGCAAAACTCAAGAAAGAAGCAGTTGCATCCTGAGGGTGAACTGCTTTGCAGTCAGCAGAGCTGTTTAAGGTGTTACCCCTGTACCGGGACGAAAGTCTCCTTCAATAGAGGAAAGCCTGTCGTCTTTGAAGAAGATGGTGAGGGTTTGTTGGGTGCGCTGTTCGCCACCGGGCTGAAGGCTGGAAATATAGTCCCAGCGATCCCGATTGAAGGTGTCCTCCATAAGGGGGGTGCCCATAACATACTGGACTTGGTTACGGGTCATTCCCGGACGGAGCTGGTCTACCATTTCCTGAGTAATGACATTACCCTGCTGGATGTCGACCTTGTAAACACCGGGGAAGCTGATGAGTTTGGAGCCACCGTCTGTTGAACTGGCACACCCAGCCAGGAGAGCAGCGGCAGCGAGAAAAATTGTGGTCAGGGCTGGACGTTTTTGCATCGGTTTCAGACTTCCACTATCTTCTTCGAAAATGAATGTTCGGCTTAAAAATGTGATAATAGCAGGGATTACCTGCTAAATGCTAAGGGTTAGGTAAACGTGTTGGAAAATCAAGAGTTGCGCAAAGCGGGTCTGAAGGTCACGCTGCCTCGTGTCAAAATTCTTCAGATTCTTGAAAGCTCTCAGGGCCTTCATATGAGTGCCGAGGATGTCTACAAGGCTCTCCTTGATGCAGAAGAAGATGTCGGTCTGGCCACCGTCTACCGGGTGCTGACCCAGTTTGAAGGGGCCGGTCTGGTCATCAGGCACAACTTTGACAGTGGGCACTCCGTGTTCGAGCTGGCAAGGGGTGAACATCACGATCATATGGTTTGTATGGAAAGCGGTGAGATCATTGAGTTTATCGATGAAGATATTGAGCGTCGTCAAAAGGAGATTGCCGACAAGCACGGTTACGAGATTGTTGACCACAATCTGGTGTTATACGTGAAACCAAAAGAAAAGTCCTGACTTTTTCTGAAATACGTCTTCCCAAAAAGCCGGTCACAGTGTATCGGCTTTTTTTCTCTTTCATTCTGCGGAATACTTCACTGCCTGCCAATACTGATGCGTTTTATGGGTGTTTGAGAGGTAATAAGACGACAAGTACTGAATGATAGTAAGTCTCCCCAAGCTGCCGCTGCCACGTAAGCCCGTTGCTGTTAAAGCAACGGTGGGGATTGCTGTGATGAATCGGGCTTTCCACTGCAAGGTGGACCTGCGCTCCAGCATCAACGAGGAATCCCCGGTATGGTATTATCAGCCCGGGTCTTTAATGACTGGCAAACAGGCCAGGGAGACTTGACCGGGATTATATCGGTTCTGAGGTACAAGTCTGTAGGTTTTTTTTGCTATTGATCTTTTGACCGATAGCTCCATTGGTTTTTTACCAACGATGGCTCTTCAGGCCAGGGGGGGGCAGTGGATTTAGCTTTCGATTAGCATTAGCGCCTGATCCAGCTTGCCAAGCATCTGTTTGATCTGTTTCTGAGCATCTGAATTGTCGGTCAGGCTTTGCTGCCTGCTCTGAAGCAGTTCATAGCTGATGTTCAATGCTGCCATGACTGCGATACGCTCTGTACCAATTACGCCACCCGCACGGATTTGTCTCATTTGCTCGTTTAAATGCTGAGCTGCCTGATGAAGATTAGCTTCTTCCTGTTTGGGGCAGCTGACCAGGTATTCCTTGTCCAGAATACTGACGGTGGTGGTGGATGGACTGTCCATTAGGATTCATGCTCCAGAGTGCGCAGGCGGTTGATCATGGCTTCGACCTTGCTGCGTGCGACATCATTCTTCTCCATCAGTTTCGCGCGCTCTGCCAGCCAGGTGTGCTCCTTGGCGCGCAGTAAGCGGTTTTCTTTTTTCAGTTTCAGGCTGATGGCTACCAGATCGTCAATTTTCTGGTTCAGGGTTGCGAGTTCGTGGTCGTTCATAGGTTCCGGAACCGTGCTATTGGATCTACTATAGCGGCTGTAAGTACACAGAACAATGCCTTTGCGATTTGCCCAAACGATAAATCTGATACACTCACACACCATCGGGTTTTCACAGAGCCTCTGGGATCTGGTTTTCAATCCACCCTGTTATTGATTGGTTGTTCCATGATCAATGGGTTCTTTCCAGTAAGGCTTTCAAGGTAATTGTAATGACAAATAGTGATGCGGCCTCAGACGTTGTCGCCTTTAATGAGTTGGCTGATCGTCTGGTTGAGCTGGGCGGTGACAGTCATCCTTCTGAACTTCATGGTATTCTCTGTGGCACGTTTGCTGCGGGCAGTCAGCCCGGCGTAGAAACCTGGTTCCGTCAAGTATCTGCTATGTTGGATGATCAGGAGTTGGACAGCCGTTTCCAGGATCTCCTGCTGCGCATGTATCAGGGAACATTGCAGAAGCTGGATCAATCAGACTTTTCTATTGCTCTGCTTCTGCCTGATGACGACGAAGCCCTGGAGCAAAGAACTGAAGCGTTGGGTTATTGGTGTCAGGGATTTCTGTTCGGATTCGGCGAAGTCATTGGAAGCAAGCCACTGAGTCAGGAAGTAGAAGGGGTTCTGGGAGATTTCTCGGAAATTGCCCAGATCCAGCCTGAAGCGGATGACAGTGATGAGTCTGAACGTTTGTTTATAGAAGTCAGTGAGTACGTTCGAATGAATCTTTTAACCATTTTTTCAGCGGTGGCCGTCCCGGAAAAATCGAAAAAGCGCAACACAAAAACCATTCATTGACATCGCAAAGACTACCGTTGTTCTGTTTAGCGATGAGTGTTTTCACCGTAGAAAGGAGAGAGAGATGACCGGGAAGTATGATGTCCTGATCATTGGTGGTGGGCTGGTGGGTGCCAGTCTGCTGTGTGCTCTGGAGTCTGCGATCAATCAACATGGGCTGAAAGTAGCGATGGTTGAGACGCACGCAATCGATGAAGCAGGGGATACACCGACCAACGCTCCACCCAACTCTCCACCCAGCTATGATGCCAGAGCCTCGGCACTCTCTTATGGTACCCGGCTGATCTACGATGAACTCGGACTCTGGCCTGATCTGGATCCGTTTGCCACAGCTATTCTGGATATTCAGGTCTCTGATCGAGGGCATTTTGGTGCCACCCGTCTTAATCATCAGCAAGAAAGCGTACCTGCCCTGGGGTATGTGGTTGAAAATTATCGACTGGGTGAAGTGCTGCTCAAAAGACTGAAAAGTTATCGTGATCGGGGGAGGGTTGAAGTCTTGAGTCCGGCACAGGTTCAATCTTTACAGCCTTTGCCTGACTCAGAAATGAAAGTGGTTATCAGGCAGAGGGAAGAATTTGTTGAGAAAGTGGCATCTCTGGTGGTCCTTGCCGATGGAGGTCGTTCCCGGTTGATGGAAAAACTGGGTATTTCACGTAAACACTATGACTACGAACAACATGCACTGGTTGCCAATGTTTCCCTTGATAAGCCGCACAACGGAGTAGCCTATGAACGATTTGCCGGAAGAGGGCCCATGGCTTTGCTTCCTCTCTGTGCTGATCGTTCAGCACTGGTCTGGACTGTGCCTACTGATGAAATAGACGACAGAATGTCTATGGATGATGAAACTTTCCTGTCCACTTTGCAGGAAAAATTTGGTTATCGTGCTGGCGGGTTTACCAAAGTCGGGATGCGTGAAAGTTATCCTCTGACTCTCAGCGTTGCCCGTGAGCAAGTCAGGCCTGGTCTGGTCGTTCTGGGTAATGCAGCTCACTCTATGCACCCTGTCGCAGGTCAGGGATATAATCTGGCCATCAGGGATACAATGGCTCTGGCCGGGAATATTACTGAGTCGCTCAGACAGGCTATTGCCCCGGGCAGTCTGTCCCGTTTGCTTCAATATGTCGAAGAACAGAAGAGCGATCAGAAGATGACTTTGGACTTCTGTGACGGTCTGGTGAAATTGTTTTCCCGACAGGAGCTGCCGGTGATTCTGGCCAGAAACCTTGGCTTAAGCTGTCTGGATATGAGCCGGGAATTAAAAGGTCGGTTTGCCAGAAAGGCGATGGGTTTCTAATCCTCAAAAGCCATGAACACGAAAAAAACAGTATCAGGAGGAGATCTCGGTTGAAGTCATTTGATCTGGTGATTGCCGGTGGTGGCATGGTTGGGGTGTCTCTGGCTCTGTCGCTGTCAAAAGCAGACTTGAAAATAGCGTTGGTTGATCAACAGTCGCTTTCGACTCCGGCGTTTTCTCCTGACAGTCCCTACGCACCCAGGGTCAGTGCCCTGACTGAAGCCTCCTCCCGATTATTTCGGCGACTGGGCGCATGGGATATTATGACCTCTCAGCGTGTTATGCCCTATCAGCACATGTATGTCTGGGACAGCGAAGGAACGGGTGAGATCGCGTTTGATGCCAGGTCGGTGGGTTTCAAGACGCTCGGAAGCATCGTTGAGAACGATGTGATTCGTCATGCGCTTCTGAAGCAGTTGGCGCAAACAGATATTGAGTGCTTTCCCAGTCAGTCAACCATTATCTACGAGTTGGGTGACCCCTGTCAGGTTCAGCTCGATAATGAAAAGATAGCAGCTCGTCTGCTGGTGGCTGCCGATGGTGCCGAGTCCACTCTGAGGAAGCGGTCGGGTATTCCTTCCAATCAGAAGGACTATCTCCATCATGCAGTGGTCACCACAGTCGAAACAGAGCAATATCATCGGGACACTGCCTGGCAGGTCTTCCTGAACACCGGGCCTTTAGCGTTTCTGCCTCTG
The DNA here is from genome assembly GCF_024606225.1 of Endozoicomonas sp. ISHI1. Classification (GTDB taxonomy): domain Bacteria; phylum Pseudomonadota; class Gammaproteobacteria; order Pseudomonadales; family Endozoicomonadaceae; genus Endozoicomonas_A. The sequence continues at coordinate 106,754 of NZ_JAGRPU010000016.1, forward strand.
CCCAGCCGGGGAGATAAGCACTACTGCTCTATTGTTTGGTCATTAGTTCCAGATAAGGCCGATGAAGTTCTGTCTCTGGATGATGAGGCTTTTTGTCAGGCTATAGAACTTGCTTTTGAATCCAGACTAGGGAAAGTGCTTTCAGCCGACCCCCGGTTTCGCTTTCCTCTCAAGCAGCGTTATGCCCGCCAATATCATCGAAATCGAATTGTGCTGGCAGGCGATGCGGCCCATACCATTCATCCTCTGGCCGGTCAGGGTGTGAACCTTGGATTGCAGGATGTGGAGGTTCTCTCTGAAGAAATCTTGCGAGCGGTTGAGCGTGGCGATGATTTTTCTGCCAGTCATATTCTGAATCGGTATGAGCGCAAAAGGATGGGTAGTAATCTGTTGATGATGAAGTCCATGGAGGGCTTGCAAAACCTCTTTGCCGCTGACGATATCGGTATTCGCTGGCTAAGGAATACAGGACTGAAGTGGACAAATAGTCTGCCTCTTGTCAAAGACATGTTGATCAAACATGCCATGGGTGTCTGATAATTACCTCAATCCATTCATATTTTCTAAACAGATGTCACTTTTCTTTCTATTCTCAGTAGTTTGATTCTTTAATTAATCAATCGGGAATATAGAATGAAAAAGTGGTTTCTCGTTTGGGGCGTATTGTGTTTTTCAATGACGCCCCTGGTTCAGGCTCAGCCAGAGTCTGGGGACTATCAAGATTATGTTGTCACACTGGTTCGTCATGGGGATCGCAGTCCAAGTAGTCCATTAAATCCCAAACTCTGGCCTATCGGGCCCGGTGAGATGACAGACACTGGTTTAAAACAGTGTTATGAAGCGGGTAAACATTTCAGGCGCACTCAACTCCCTGCCGGTTTTCCTTCCCGATGGAACCCAGAGCTCAGTTATCATCAGGCCCGGGGCCTGGACAGAACCATCCAGTGTGCCACCACCATGCTTCAGGCTATCTATCCTGACAGTCTGAAAACAGGCTCAGGCGATGAGTTTGCAATTGTCCCACCGGTTTATGCTTCTTTACCGCAAGACGATTATCTACTCGGATTCACTCAATCCTGCACTGGATTCAGAGCGCTGATCGCTGATATGCAAAAGAGCCCTTTGTGGCAAAAGAAGTTAGAAGAATTGGGGCTCGACAAGATCAGGCTCTGGGCAAAAGAGTCCGGGCAACAGCGAGCACCATCGCTTCACGCCATTATAGGCCTTGCCGATGCATTGAATGTCAGAAAGCTTCACAACATTCCTCTGCCAGAGTTCCTGAGTCCTCAGGATGAGCAGCAGCTTCTGGATCTGATAGATTGGTTTATGGCTCAAATAGTTAAAGACAGGCGTATGGTTCAGCTGGCCAGCCAGCACCTTATGAAGGCTATTGATCAACGCTATCAGCAGCATCAGACCTGTCTTGAAAACGGCAGAACTTCCTGTGAGTACTTCTATCTTTTAGCGGTCAGTGACACCAATATACTGGCTCTGTTGAGTGCTCTTGGAAGCCCGAGAGAGTTCAATGTTCCCTATACCAGTATGCTGACCCTGCGCTTTTCAGCCTCAAACAAGACTGTTCAAGCCTCATTGAATAACGAACCCCTGACACTTTCCTGTGGGACGACATGCTCTCTTGAACAATGGGGTCAGCTGGTCGCTTCTTTACAACGCTCTGACTGGACGGAATTGTGCCAGCTGAAGGAGCCTGCGGCTCATTCAACAATTTTTCCTGATATATCCACAGGAACTAAAGAAGAAAAATAACGATTTTTCTGAACTATATTTAACCAGCTCCGTCTAATGATATTAAGAACGCAGAATTTTGCCAGGAGCCTCTGGAACTTAAGACATGGCAATCCTGGCAGCTAATAGTTCTGTCATGTTGAACATTAGAAGTGCCCCTTGGGAAGGAGAAATGAATGCGTAGGTCAGTGCATGCAGGTTTCGTACCTGTTTTTTTATTATTTTTACTGCTTCAGGGTTGTGGCAAGCAACAGGAATGTCCGAAGGTAGCCCCATCAACGGGAGAGTCTGCCCGTCCGGTTGCTGAAGAAGAAGCTTATGATTGTACCACTGTTGATACCACTGATGCGCTCAAGCAAACATGGTGTGAGGCACGTGGAGTCTTTGATCAGAGTTCACTGGCTGGTGATGTTGCCAACTTTGGCAATTATCTGAAAGGTTACCGTCAGGGTGTTAACGATGCTCGCCTTGCTGAAACCAGTCAGGTCTCTCGGGAGGCCTTGGAAGGAAGGGCTGAAAAGCCTGATGAAGCGGGCTATCGTGCAGGCTATCAGCGAGTGGTTGATGCTCTGGGTATTATTGAGTACCACTGCAGCGATGGCGAAAAAGCCAGTGAATATAAGGATCGCTGGTGTGAGGCTGACGATGCCTATCGCATTGCCAGCGTTGGCAGCAGCGATAACCCGTTCCTGAGAGGGCGCTTTATTGACGGTTATATGGCCGGCGGTCGTGTCGCTCTGACCGTTCCTACTTCCATGGAAGCTTTCTTTAGTGGCGAAAACCCTGAAGGAAAGCAGTCTGCTATTCACAAGCAGGAAGGCGATGATGTTGAACCTAATGAGCAGGCTTTCTATCGCGGCTTTGATGAAGGCTACAAGGCGATGATTGCCAGTATCAGAGAGTCCATCAACGAGGTGATGCAGCAAATGCAGGTGCCCAACAACATGGAAATGCCAGAAGGTTTAATGCCTCCTCCACCCAATCAATAAGCTGCGAATGACCTTTGTTGAGATGAGAAGCCCGGTTATTTTTAATGACCGGCCATTCTTACTGAATGAGTTGATTTTGCTAAAATGATACACATCTGGTCACTGGCTCTGAGCCAGATGGCCACTCGGCCAATATCACTTGATTGAACATGAGGAATGGAGTCCAGAATGAATAAGGCCACCTTCTCTATCAGTCTGAATTCTCAGCAGGTATTACAGTATTATCAGGGCAAGAAGAACCGTGTCCAGGTCAATACCCGTGAGGGTTTTAGCATGAGCATTCCCTACGACGTCCTTCTCAAATTTGTTAGCCGTGAAGGTGTTCATGGTACTTTTGAAATCTCCTATGGATCGGACGGCAAGCTGGGAGAGCTTCGAAAGATTGGCTGAGGCTCTTTTCTGATTCTTCGTTGTATCCGTTTCGTCAATGTGCTGGCATATCTGTGCCAGCACACACTTCCTTGAGGATATTGGCCAGAGACTTTACGGCTGGCCCCGCATAATCCTGATCAGTGTAAATCAAGTATATCTCGTGGCGTCGGGAGCCATGAGGCTTAAGGTTTAAAGGTTTCAACACACCAGAGTCCATTTCCTGCTCTACGTGAGCGGTTGGCAGCCAGGCAAACCCCAGCCCCTGTGAAATCATTCTTACCGATGTGCTGATATGGCTGACGGTCCAGCGTTCTGTTGCTTCCAGCCATCCGGCATCCACTCTTTTGATGCCCGAGTCCCTGATGACAATCTGGCGGTGCTGTCTGAGGTCATCCAGGCTCAGAGGCCTGTCTAGCTGGTGCAACGGGTGATCCTTGTGAGCAACCGCCTTGAATGTAACTTTCATTAAAGGCTCTCCCATAAAACCCTGTGGCACGAGGCCACTGATCACCAGGTCTGCTTGACCGGTGGCCAACATGTCGGTAGTACCTGAAAGTGCCGTTTCTACCAGCTCAATATGGGTTTGCTGGCACTCTGATGACAGTCTTTTCAGACAGGTCGAGAGCAACTGGGGTGGAAAGATGACATCAACTCCCAGTGTGATGCGGCCTTCCCAGTCTTGGGACAGACTGTCAGCAACCTTTTCGATCGCATCGGACTCTTTCAGCAGGGACCGGGAGCGCCTGATCAGCACTTTTCCAGCTTCCGTTAATTCTGCCTTCCTGCCTTTGATGACCAGTATTTCAACATCAAGCTGCTGCTGCAGCTTATTTACGGCATAGCTGACGGTTGACTGGCTCTTGTGAAGGGCTTCTGCGGCTTGTGCGAAACCGCCATGTTCAACGACGGCATGGAGCATTCGCCATTGTTCAAGGGTGACTTTGGCCATGGATGATGAACTTTTGATCTAATAATTCGATATTTATAAGGGATATTTTGCGCTTTTTATTCGTAAAAATCGATATTAAATTAAGCTTAACCAAAGCAATCTAATAAACCGGAGATCATTATGAGCACCATCCTGCAAATCGATTCCAGTCTGTTTGGCTCAGAAGGACAGTCAGGGCAATTGGCCAGACAGTTTGTTGAAAAATACACCCGGAACCACACTGTGGAAAAGGTAATCTATCGTGATCTGGTGTCAGAACCGATTCCTCACCTGACAGCAGAAAGTTTTCAAGGCTTCAGCCTGTCAGAAGAAGAGCGCAATGAAAACCAGAAGTATATAGCCAGCTTGTCAGATCGTTTGATCAGAGAGTTGAATGAAGCCGATGTACTGGTGCTGGGATTGCCTCTCTACAACTTTACCATGCCATCAACCCTGAAGACTTACTTTGACCATATTGCCCGGGCAGGCATCACTTTCCGCTACACCGAACAGGGACCGCAGGGGCTTTTGAATGGCAAAAAGGCCTATATCCTGGCGGCCAGAGGGGGTGAGTATCAGGGTACACCCATGGATACACAAACCGCACTGATCAAGCATTTCCTTGGTTTTATCGGGATTACGGATGTCGAGTTCATCTATGCAGAAGGGCTCGCCAAAAGTGGCGACGCAAGAGAAGTCGCGCTGGGTAAAGCTGCAGAAAGAATAGATCAACTGGTGGCATAAAGTGATGCAAGCAAGAGGTTTGATCGAACTCGTACCCGCCCGTCCGGCTTCAGACGGAGCCGGAGTGAAACTCAAGAGAGTCATGGGGTCAGGGCAGCATAAGCTCATGGATCCCTTTTTGATGCTGGACGAAATCAGAGCTGACGGCTCTGGCGACCTGGGTGCCGGATTTCCGGCTCATCCTCACCGAGGCATCGAGACGGTGTCGTATATGAAAATGGGAGGATTCAGGCATGAAGATCATCTGGGTAACCAAAGGTCTATAAAGTCAGGTGGTGTTCAGTGGATGAAGTCTGGAAAGGGAATCGTTCATTCAGAGATGCCTGTTCTTGAAAATGATCAGCTGCATGGTTTCCAGATCTGGTTGAATATGCCCGCAGCCCGGAAAATGAGTGATCCTGAGTATCTTGATATCAGTGTGGAGAATTTCCCTGTACTGTCGTTTGAAGGTTGGTCTGCCAGATTGCTGCTGGGTGAAGTAGAGATTGATGGTCGTCAATTATCCGCACCACTGAAAAGAGAGGTAACGGATGCGCTGTTATTGGATGTATCGCTGAAAGCGGGCAGCACTATCAAGCTACCCATAGGTGACAAAAAACTGATGGTCTACGTCTATGAAGGTCAGGTAAAACTTCAGGCATCCACAGGTCAGGTCATCAGTCAATCAGAACTGGCGGTTTTCGCGCAAGGTGACGGACTTGAATTGGGTACTGAAAGTCAAGCTGGCTTTCTGATACTGGCGGGTAAACCATTGAATGAGCCTGTTGTGCAGTATGGACCTTTTGTTATGAACAGTCGCGAAGAAGTGATGCAGGCGGTTCGGGAGTACCAGAGTGGGGCGTTTTTGAGTTAGGAGCCTGCCTGCAGGCAGACTCCTGTAGAGAATCATGAGTAATGAAAAAAGTAATGATCAGGCCGCCGCCGTAATAATCAAATACTTTTCCATCAATTCATCGTGCGACTCTTCATTATCGGGGTCTTTGGGGATGCAATCGACCGGGCAAACCTGTTGGCATTGTGGCTCGTCGTAGTGACCTACACATTCCGTGCACAGGTTGGCGTCGATCTCGTAAATCTCTTCCCCGGGAGAGATCGCACTGTTCGGGCACTCCGGCTCACAGACATCGCAGTTAATGCAGTCATCAGTAATGATCAGGGACATGACGTAATCTCCAGTTCCGCGTGAGCGTTTCAGCTCAGGCGCCAGGCTCAGGGTGCACCATCAGCTACCGGGCTTGTGGGCCAAATTTGTCCTTCAGGGCTTCCTGAACACAGGGGGAGACGAACTTGTCGATATCTCCACCCAGTGAGGCTATCTCCCGTACCAGCGTAGAAGAAATATAGGAGTATTGCTCGGCAGGTGTCAGAAACAAGCTCTCTACTTTTGGTGCCAGAATCCGGTTCATGTTGGCCATCTGGAATTCGTATTCGAAGTCGGATACGGCCCTCAGGCCACGCAGAATCACAGTCGCTTTCTGCTCTTCCAGAAAGTGAGCCAGCAGGGAGCTGAAACCTGTTACCGAAACATTATCAAGGTGAGCTGTGACCTCTTCTGCCAGCTCAACACGTTTGGTCAGATCAAACAGAGGCTTCTTTTTAGGGCTTTCTGCTACCGCAATGACCACGTTGTCAAAAATTCTTGCTGCCCGTTCTACCAGGTCCAGATGGCCTTTGGTGATAGGGTCAAAAGTGCCAGGGTAGATTACTTTGCTCATTGAAGTGCATTTCCTGCTGATGTCCGGCGAAGCCTCTGAGCTCGGTTGACCAAAGTTTGCCAAGGTCATTATTCCGAAAGCTCTATGGCTTCACAGATGCCTGTAGTGAAGGACTGTGCGTCCTGATCTGCCCATTACAGACTGAAAATGGTTAAAACAGAGTTCTTCAATCTATGGATAACGAAGGCAGAATGGTATCGAAATCAATCAAAGGTGACAAACTACCTGAGTCAAAACAGCGTAATTAGGTGATAAATTGTTATTTTCAAGGACTTTGAGCACGAGAAGTATTCCGGACTATCGAATGACAGTCCGGACCAGAATGATCAGGAGCCTGACAGGAATTTTATCATCCTCTTCTTCAGCCAGCTGTTATAGGGAGGGAATACCAGCCGGACACTGTTAAAGCGACCTTTGGTAAAGACCGATTTTGCCTTGGACAGCGCCTGAAAACCCTCGTGTCCGTGATAATGGCCCATGCCGGAAGCGCCCACACCACCAAAAGGCATATCGTCGATGGCAACATGAAAAAGGGTTTCATTCAGGCAGACACCTCCTGAGTGAGTATGGGTCAGAACTTTGTCCTGAGTCTGTTTGTTTTCACCAAAATAATAAAGCGCCAGTGGACGTGGACGGCTATTGATGAACTGAATAGCTTCATCAATGCTGTCTACCCCGATGATGGGCAGCAGTGGACCAAAAATTTCTTCCTGCATGACGCTCATGTCTTCCGTAGCATTCAGAATCAGATGGGGAGGTAAACGACGGGAGCCATCGGTTATTTCCTCATTGTTGCCCACCCGAATCTCTGCCCCTTTGCTTTTGGCATCCTCAATGTGGCTGAGTAATCTTTGATGCTGTCTCTCGTTAATAATCGCAGTGTAATGCTGACTGTCATTCACTGAAGGATGCATGTTGCTGAAGGCCTTCAGGTAAGCTTCTACAAACTCTTCCTTGCGTTGTTGCTTGACCAGAACGTAATCAGGGGCGACGCAAGTCTGCCCCGCATTCATTGATTTTCCGTAGCAGACACGCTCGGCTACTTCCTGCATTGGGAAGTCTTCATCAATGATCACCGGGGATTTTCCCCCGAGTTCAAGGGTTACGGGGGTGAGATTTTTGGCCGCGGCCGTCATTACGTGTTTGCCGACCTGGGTAGAGCCGGTAAAGAGAATGTGGTCAAACGGTAGAGCGGTGAAAGCGGCTCCCACATCCGCTTCACCATTGACAACAGTGACCAGGTCAGCAGGGAAGATATCCGCAATCATCTCGGCAAACAGTCTGGAGGTAGCCGGAGTATACTCAGACATCTTGATCATTGCCCGGTTACCGGCAGCCAGGGCTGTAGCCAGGGGGCCTATGGCCAGAAAGAGAGGGTAGTTCCAGGGAACAACAATGCCGACAACGCCCAGAGGTTGATAAACCACCTTTGCCGCAGCCGGTTGTAGAGTGATTGCTACATGTCGCTTACTGGGCTTCATCCATTTAGCCAGATGCTTGCAACAGTAATCGATGGTTGAGAGGGATGGCATAAACTCGGCTAACAGGGATTCTGTTTCAGCACGGCCCTCAAAGTCCCTGTTTATGGCATCCACCAGGGCTTTCTGGTGTTTCTTCAAACCTTCTTTCAGCGTTTTCAGCCACTTCCTGCGTTGCTGAAGTGATGGGTTGGGTTGATTTTGAAAGGCTTTTTGCTGAGCCTCCAGAGATGTCTTCATCCTTGCGATCTGGCTGGAAGAATGATCGCTGGCGGTCATTTGATCCGATGAGGCAGTCTCTGTAGGCTGGTCAATTTCACTAAGGCTCATGGTGCAGGTCTCCTTCAGCCGATCTGGTTTCATTTTTTCGCAAGAGTCTGGCCGGGTAATGGGTTTTGATCATTTAGAGTAATTGCTCTAAAATTAAATTTAGCGATTTACTGACAGGATTTCAAGGGTATTTATGGCAGTTAAAACTCGTGATCGTATTTTGGACAAAGCTCTGGGGCTTTTTAATGACCGGGGTGAAAGGACGGTAACGACCAACCATATTGCCGCAGAGCTGGGGATTTCTCCCGGAAATCTCTATTACCACTTCAGGAATAAAGATGAGATTATCCACGCACTTTTTCAACGTTTGATAGACAACATTGCTGACAACATGATTATTCCGAAAGATCGTCCACTGACCTTTCAGGATAAGCGGACGTATCTGGAATTGGCCCTGGCCGGTATGTGGCAGTTTCGTTTTATCTATCGGGATGTTCATGGGGTTATGAGCAGGAGCAGAGAGCTTCGGTCTGCCTATCAACAGTTTGCAAGGCTCTCTCTGGAGACACTGGAAAAGATTATTGCCGGACTTGTGTTGTCAGGCTTTATGGAGGTGCCGGAGCATGAAATTGAAGCATTGGCGTTGAACAACTTCATGGTGCTCAGCAGTTGGCAGGAGGTGGTGACCTCAGCGTTTCTGGAAGAAAATGAATTGTTGCCAGAAAAACTGCACCGGAGAGTTTTCTATCAGATTCTGCTTATGGATCGGCCTTATGTCAGTGAAGCGGCCAGGGAGTCCTTTGCCGAATTGGAAGCAGAATATTTTGTGCCTATGAGGATTCCGGGTCGGTAAGGGATTACGGAGGAAATAAAAAGGAGCTGAGTGTATCAGCTCCTGCAGGTAAGACTAATCAGCAGATGCGATCGGCTTTATAGTAGACGTCAGCCTTGTCGAGACCGTTGTCAAAAGCGGTCTGGCCAGTGCGGTCAGATTTTCTCAGGTTTTCACGAGACTGCGCGGTTTCAGCTGGCAACAGGTGATCGACAGCGGCTTTCTCGCTCAGCAGTTCTTCTTCGGTATTCTTCATCATGCTCTGACCGTATTCGTTGATCTCCAGACCCTGAACGATCTGGTAGCTGCCGAATTCGCAGACACATGGGAAGGAATAGTAAATGCCTTTGGCTACGCCGTAGCTGCCGTCAGAGATGATGCCCATGCTGACGATTTCACCGTTGCTGCCCAGGGCCCAGTCACGCACGTGATCCAGAGCGGCTTGTGCGGCAGAAGCGGCGGAAGAGAGGCCGCGCCATTCAATGATTTCAGCACCACGTTTCTGAATGCGAGGTGTAAAATCTTCTTTGTACCATTGCTCGTCGATTTTGCTGATTGCCGACTCTTCACCCAGAACAGTCGCATGATGTACGTCAGGGTACATGGTTGGAGAGTGGTTACCCCAGACGCAAACACCGTCAATGTCGGATGGATTAACGCCCAGCTTGTTGCCCAGGATACCTTTGGCACGGTTGTGGTCCAGGCGGGTCATTGCGCAGAATTGGGAAGGATCCAGATCCGGAGCATTGCGGGAAAGAATCAGGCAGTTGGTGTTGGCCGGGTTACCCACCACCAGTGCTTTAACGTCGCGGTTTGCTACTTCATTCAGAGCCTTACCCTGCTCGGCGAAGATAACTGCGTTAGCTTCCAGCAGATCCGCACGCTCCATGCCCTTGCTTCGAGGACGCGCACCTACCAGCATGGCGTAATGAACACCACGGAATCCATCGAATGGGTTGTCGTGCAGGCTGATGCCGTGAACCAGCGGGAAAGCGCAGTCTTCGAGTTCCATGGCCACGCCACGCAGCTTGTCCATAGCCTGAGGAATCTCAACCAGTTGCAGAATCACCGGCTGATCCGCGCCCAGCATTTCACCAGCAGCAATTTTGAAAAGAAGAGAGTAACTGATGTTACCTGCTGCGCCTGTGACTGCGATACGGACGGGTTGTTTCATGTGACCACTCCTTAGAGTTCTCGTCTGAAAAGAGAGTGTTAGAATAATCTCAGCGGTGTGAAGGGTACCTAGAACGATAGGTTAAGTCCACTACCTGTGAGTGATGTTGTTTTCCAATGATAGGGTTTGTATCCATTATTCAGCCGTTTTTTGCTTACAGCGAACCTTGGCATTCAATACAATCTCTTTCTGCTCCTCCTGGCTGGCCCGGCTCCATCGGGCTATTTCTGTCCGGCTCCGAAAGCAGCCGGTACACACCTGGTCTTTATTGAGTGCACATTGGCGAATGCAGGGGGACTTTACTTTGCTCATCATTTTTATTACTTGTGTTCACTCAACACTCAACAGGTAATAACTCAGCTGGCCTGCAGTTTTGGTTTTCGTGACTGTCCAGTTTGAAGGTACGGGAAGAGGCGATAGTTCCTTTTCTACCTCAATGTAAATCAGACTGTCGCTGTGAATGTATCCATTTGAATTAAGCAGGCGACAAGTTTCTTCCAGCAGTTCCTGCCTGAATGGAGGGTCCAGAAAGATGAGATCGAAAGCCTTGTCTGCGGCTTGCTGTAGCCATTTCAGGCTGTCGGTGCGAATGACTCTGGCATTTTTTGCCTGAAGGGTTGTCAGGTTTTTGCCAAGCAGCGAGGCAGCCTCTGCTGCTGCCTCAAGCAGGGTGGCTTCTTTGGCGCCTCGGGAGAGTGACTCAAGGGCCAGGGCGCCTGTCCCACTGAAACAGTCCAGCACCCTGGCACCCGGAACATAGGGCATCAACCAGTTAAACAGGGTTTCTCTCACACGGTCCGAGGTGGGTCGCAAGCCCGGCAGGTTTGCCACAGGCAGCTTGCGACTGCGCCATTGTCCGCCAATGATTCTTAATTCTCCGCCACCTTTATTTGGGCGTTGCCTGATGGCTGCTCTTCGCGCCATTGATCACTCCGGTTGATGGCCTTAAAGCAGCGATTGTACATCAGTTGCCAAACGAGATAACCGCGGTTTCCCGAGAGATACCCGTACCTCATTGATGCTATTTTTCACCTTAAAAAGCTTCATTCGTAAATAGCTGTAAGATAGGATACACAATTCCGGAAGGCTGTCCGGGCATTATAACTGCTTCGACCAGCCTCCTGAGACCCACCTGCTTTAATACGGTGACCCTTTTAATCCATTCTGATGAAGTAGTTTATGTTCGGTTCTCGCAAAAGTGATGAGAAAACGGCGAAGCGACGTTTTTGGCCCTGGGGACGCAAAGAAGAGAAAAACAGCGAGCCTGCCCCGGTTATAGATGAGAGTCCGAAAACTGAGCCGACAGCAGCCTACCAGGAGACAGTTGTCCAGACAGAAGTCGAAGGGGCAGTTGCAGAAACAGCAGAAGAAACCGTTTCTGTTGAACCTGTAGAAATACAGGCTGAGAAGGTTGAGGAAAAAACGGAAGAGGCGGTCAAGGAGCCAAAAACTGAAACAGTTGCTACTCTTCCTTCTGTCCCGGAGAGGGGCGAGCCTCAGGAAGAGAAGAAAGGCTTCTTTGCTCGCATGAAGCGCGGGCTTGGCAAGACCCGTAGTGTATTTGTTGATGGTGTCGCGGAAATCTTTGTTGGTAAAAAAGAAATCGACGAAGATCTGCTGGAAGAGCTGGAAACACAGCTTCTGATATCGGATGTAGGCGTTGAAGCCACGACAGAAATTATCGGGAAACTGACCAAAAAAGTGAAATACCGCGAGCTGGGCGATGCCGATGCGTTGATCTCTGCCATGAAGGTTGAACTTAAGGAAATTCTCAAGCCTGCTGACCAGCCTTTAATTGTTGATGAGCAAAAAACGCCTTACGTCATTCTCGTTGTGGGTGTTAACGGTGTTGGTAAAACGACAACGATCGGTAAGGTAGCGCGTAAGCTTCAGGCTGAAGGGCGCAAAGTGATGCTGGCTGCAGGTGATACCTTTCGGGCTGCAGCTGTGGAGCAGCTGCAGGTCTGGGGCGAAAGGAATGATATCCCTGTGATTGCTCAGCATACCGGCGCTGACAGTGCATCTGTGCTTTATGACGCTTTTGAAGCAGCCAAGGCGCGTGGAGCGGATGTCTTGATTGCTGACACGGCCGGTCGCCTGCACAACAAAGATAACCTGATGGATGAGCTGCGCAAGGTTAAGAGGGTTCTGGGTAAGCTGGATGATTCGGCTCCCCACGAAGTGCTTCTGGTTCTGGATGCCGGCACAGGGCAGAATGCCCTCAATCAGGCCAGGATATTCCACGAAGCAGTTAACCTGACGGGTATGGCGCTTACCAAGCTGGACGGTACTGCAAAGGGTGGGGTTGTTTTTGCCTTGTCCAAACAGATGCAACTACCAATTCGCTTCCTGGGGGTGGGTGAGCAAATAGACGATTTGAGGCCTTTCTCTGCAGATGAGTTTGTAGAAGCTCTCTTCGACCCGGTTGAGCCTTAAACAATGAAAATAGAGCAGCAGGGAAGTTCTTAATGATACGCTTTGACAATGTCACCAAGCGTTATCCCGGAGGGCACGTGGGGTTGGAACAGACCAGCTTCCACCTGCATCGGGGTGAAATTGCTTTTCTTACCGGCCATTCCGGAGCCGGTAAGAGTACTCTGCTGAAACTCATCATGCTGATGGAGCAACCGACCTCTGGCAGTATCTGGGTGGGAGGGCACGATACCAGCAAGCTAAAGCGTGGCCAGATTCCTTATTTTCGTAGAAACATAGGTCTGGTTTTCCAGGATCACCAGCTGCTCTTTGATCGATCTGTGTTTGATAACGTTGCCTTGCCTCTGATCATTGCCGGAAACACTCACCATGAGTGCGCCGGCAGGGTTCGTGCTGCACTGGATATCGTGGGGCTTCTGGATAAGGAGAAAATGAATCCAGCTCAGCTGTCTGGTGGTCAACAGCAGCGCGTGGGGTTGGCGCGTGCGGTTGTTAACCGGCCTCCTCTGATTCTGGCCGACGAACCCACTGGCAATCTCGACCCTAATTTGTCCGCTGAAATCATGCAGCTGTTTGAAAGCTTTAATCAGGTAGGCGTTACTGTCCTGGTTGCCAGTCACGATCTGGCACTGGTAGCCCGCATGCGCCATCGTATTTTGACTCTGGATCAGGGGCATCTGGTTAATGATCAGGAGGTGCGTTAAAGCGTGTTTCCAAGAAAAAGTGTCAGAAACAAAGACGGTAGCCAAAAAAAACGGTCAGAGCCTACAGCGGCTAAAGACGCTGAAGCTGAAAGAGGGGCAGCCAGAAAGAAGGCAACAGGCTTCTCAATGGCTTATTTGAAAAGCCTGCACCGACAGGTAGCAGTTGACTCATTACGGCGCATCTTTAAGACGCCTTTTGCTTCTTTTCTGAATTGTCTGATGATTGCGGTAGCTTTTGCACTGCCTGCGATTCTTGTATTACTGTCCAATAATCTCCAGTCACTGGGGCATGAATGGGAAGGTCAGCCCAGAATCTCTCTCTATCTCGACAACAAGTTGGAGCGTGACGAGGTCAATCGCCTCAAGGTTGAAGCCAGAGACGATCCGGATATTGATCAGTTTCTTTATATCAGTCCAGATGAGGGGTTGAGTGACTTTCAGGAAAGGGCCCGGATGAAAGGGGTTATCGATGCCCTGGGCTTTAATCCTTTGCCGGGTGTTCTGGAGCTTACACCCCGGAATGGGCTCAGTGCTGAACAACTCAATGAACTTTTGAGAAAATATCGGGTCAAAGAAGGAGTTATGGAGGCACTGCTGGATCAGGAATGGATTAAGCGACTTGAGTCTATGACTCAATTGCTCGAGCGTTTTACTCTCATACTATCAGTGCTTCTTGGAATCATTGTGCTTTTAACGATAGGCAACACTGTGCGTCTCAGCGTTGAGAGTCGCAGGGCTGAAATCAAAGTGATCAAGCTCGTGGGTGGAACCGATGGTTTTGTTACATTGCCATTTCTTTATATGGGGATGTGGTATGGGCTGGGAGGGGCTTTGTTGGCCCTGCTGATTATTCTGGGTGTGCTGGCTGGTTTGGTGTCAGAAGTATTAGAACTCGCCGCCCTCTACGGCAGCAGCTATACGCCTCAAGGGCCCGGCTTTTCAATGTTCTTCTCATTATTGGCCTCGGGTATTTTCCTGGGGGTGGCAGGAGCAGCATTGAGCTGCTATCGTCATGTTCGAACAATAGAAGAGCGGCCCTAGAGGGTATGTTTGGCAAGAGTAGGCGGGTTAAGCGTGTTTTTATAGCGTTTTTATCGCAAAAGAGCGTAAAGTAGCTAGGGTCGTAAAGCCCGGTTTTTGTTATTATTTAATCGAAGGCCAGTCTGTTGTTTTTCTATACGCCATGGGCATTTGGAGTTTGAATTTAAGTAGAGTGCTGAATCGGCACTTACAATGGAGTTATTCATGGGAACCAGTATACAACCAGTCGATATGTTAGTCCCGGGGCAAAATATTGATGCCTACGTAACAGGGGTCAGCGCTATTGCTGTGTTGTCTGCTGACCAGGAAAAGGTTTTGGCGGAGCGTCTCTACTACAAGAACGATCTGGAAGCTGCCCGTCAGTTGGTTATGTCTCATCTGCGTTTTGTCGTCCATATTGCCAGAAGCTACAGTGGCTATGGGCTTCCCCTGGCTGACCTGATTCAGGAAGGGAATGTGGGCTTGATGAAAGCCGTAAAACGTTTCAATCCGGAGGTGGGTGTTCGTCTGGTCTCTTTTGCAGTGCACTGGGTGAAGGCTGAAATCCATGAGTTTATCCTGAAAAACTGGCGTATTGTGAAGGTGGCTACCACCAAGGCACAGCGCAAGCTGTTTTTTAATCTTCGCAGTTCCAAAAAACACCTCTCCTGGCTCAGTAATGATGAAGTTAAGGCCGTAGCCAATGACTTGGGTGTCGAGGCCAAAGTGGTTCGTGAAATGGAAGGTCGAATGGCCGGCCATGATACCGCCTTTGATGGCTATGCCGATGACAGTGATGACAACGGCAGCTACGCAGCACCTGCTCACTATCTGGAAGACCAGCGAGCAGATCCGGCACGCCTTTTAGAAGATTCAGATTGGTCCGAGTCTTCGGTGAACCTGTTGAGAAATGCTCTGGCAACATTGGATGAGCGCAGCCGCGATATCCTTCAGAAGCGCTGGCTCAATGAAGATAAGGCGACTCTTCATGAACTGGCAGACCACTATGGCGTTTCAGCTGAGCGAATCAGACAACTGGAAAAGAATGCAATGACAAAGGTTAAAGGTTCTATGGAGGCCTGGTCTGGCTAGACAGGTGCTTGATGTTCCATAAACACCCGCACCCTGTTGCGGGTGTTTTCGTTCTGTAGATGAACTAATAGAGGATAGGCGGTGTTTTTATCTATAGTTTCTCTATAAAGCCATTCGAATAAGACAGAGACTCTGCAATTCAGGATGAAGCAATGATAGAACGCCCGGAAACGCCTTCTCCCAGTCGGCAACCCTCTGAAACTCCCAAACAGATAGCCCAGTCAAGGATTTTCAGGATTTTTGGTTATGAAATAAAGTTTTTTGAGTATCTGGGCAAAAAGCTGATTGCTGTTGGAAGAGGTTTTAAAAGATTCGGGCGAAGACTGATTCGCGTTCGGCTGATAAAAAGCTTTGATGCCCAGCCCAAACTGCAGTCAGCTCATCAAGCTTTAGTTCGGTCTGAATCACCTGTTCTCACAACAAGGTCTGGTAACTTTCAGGAAAAACCAGAGCTTCGTCAGGCCAGAAGAAAGGAGCTGCAATTAAAAAATGAAGCTCAGGCCGTCAAGTCAATGCATTCACTGATCTTAGCCATTCAAACTGAGGATGTTGCCAGAGCTGTTTATTCTCTCTACGACCTGAGACAAACTCTGGCTTTAAAAACTACGCTTCAGGGCAAGGAGTCATTTGATGTCACGGATCTGATGGAGCATACAAAGTCAGCTATCGATTCAATGGTTCTTGATGCCCCTGATCTGAAGCGTTTAAGTAACAAAAAGTCTTTTCTTGCTGAGCTGATGGCTCTGTTACGGATGATGGATGCAGGAGTGTATCAAGGGGAGTTGATCAGCTCGCTTATATCCAAAAGTGCCACGGGCTGTCTCATAAGGCCCAATCCCCTATTGATAGTTCAGGAAACGTTTTTTCCGGATTTTGATCTATTGTCCGAGAGTGAGAAATACACCGCAGCAAATATGGACCCTCGTAAGATCAGTCTCTGCTTTGCAACACTGAAAAGTTGTCGTACTCGATTAGAGGAAGAGGCAGATAATCTTGTGAGTTGTATGCTGGATGGGGCTGTTGAGCGTTTGCCGGAGCAGATTGACCATTTTATGAGAGCTTCGTGCACAACCATCAGGGAGCAAGTAGAAGAAATAAGCCTTGAAAGAATCAAGGCTTACATGAAGAAGAATATCTGGAGTATGGTGATTCCGGATGGCGTTAATCAACAACTCCGGGGAGTTTGCCAACGACAGGAAAGTAAACTGCTGCAATACCTGGCAGCTGTTCAAGAGCTGTCATCTAAGTCTTCTGGCAATGAGTTGGTTGATTTCAGGATCGGAGTGGCAAAAGAGCTTAATGATTTGATCTGTCGACAACTGGATCTTGGGGAGGAAGATGAACCAGAGGAGTTGGCAGCAGCGCAAAGAGAGTTGTGGCTGTTGAAGGAAAGAAAAGAACTCTCAGAAGAAAATGTATCAAGAAAGGTATTTTTGGAAAGGCGTATTCAGCAGTTAATTGGTGAGAAGGAGTCCAGAGGACGTTCATTGGTTCATCTGGAAAGGTCGGGCGTTAAGGCCAGTCCCGAAATGGTTGAACAATTGAAGGAACGCTTTGAGCGACCTTTTAAATTTGATCTTTTCAATGAAGGAGAAAATGGTTTTCAGTCGTTTTGAAATAACTCGTTGACCTACCTCTTAAGCTCCGTATAATGCACCTCCACTGATCGGGGCATCGCTCTTAAGGATACATTCTTGACGAGCACGCAGCGATCCATTGCGACACCGTTCAAAACGGTGATTGACAATCGGATCGAACAGCGTAGAATGCACCGCCGCTGAGACGGAAATGCAGCGCTTACCGAGTGAGTGAATGTGGTCTCGGCAAGTTGAAAAGTGGCTCGTAAAACAATCACTTGACAACGAACGGCGCCGAGGTAATATGTGCGCCTCGCTGAACAGCGCTGATCGCTGCTTCGGCTGGTTAAAGCCTTCATGTTTTAATCCAGTTCTTTAACAAATTATCAGACAATTCGTGTGGGCGCTTGTGCGAATGGCATCGGTCAACAGAGCTTTGCTCTGGAATGATTTAAATGCTGATCAAGCAAGCGAACATACTCGTTAATTCTACTGTC
>NZ_JAGRPU010000017.1 GCF_024606225.1 Endozoicomonas sp. ISHI1
TGTGACACTGACTTTTGCTGGGAGGTTTTGACTCGAAACCAACCACAGATAGTGAACCCAAAAACTCTTTTTAAAAACTGAACTTTTCGAACCAAAAAATCTTTATTAGTGCTGCCTGCTAACGCCAATTTCAGCCGCGCGCCGTCAGGCGCGTCGGGTGGAGGGGCTTTAGCCCCGGAACGAACTGGAAATTTTTGTTAGGTGCGATGGTGGTTTAGAATCAATACGACAATTTAATATTGCCCTAAACCAAGATGCGTCTACTTTTCTTATCAAAAGTTAGTCCAATTTACCCCAAGATTTCCAATGTTCTCGACCAATTGCTTGGACAGTATATTTTCGTCTAGTGTTACGAACTTTTCGATAGCGGCTGTAATATGGATCAGATATGAATTCATATAAATCTAGTGCTGCAACTGCTGCAAGCTCTTTGAACCCATTTGATCCATCGTTTAGAGTTGATTCAGTTAATCGTATATATTTTCTTATAGCCTTAAAAACTTTTTCCTTAACAACGCTTTTTGTTTTTTTGCCAGAAGGATCATTTTCACTTTGCCAAAGCTCAACTAATTTACGATTTTTTATTTCTTTCTCTAATGGATTTAGGTCTATCGCACTATTATGCAGTGAATTCAGTTCTATTATTTGCATATTCTATAGCCCTAGTGAAAAGCAATAAAATTATTACAGAACCAGAAACTATAGACAAAAATATCGAACTGCACTCAGAAAGTTCTGTCTCAGAAATGTACATACGTACCAAAAATACAGTCTGCAACTGCTCAATATGAATTTGGCGTTCGTAAAGAGGGCTTTTAAATATCTCCAAAAACCAGAAAATAGGCAATTTTTTGCAAGTTATGAATAGCACCTAACGCCTGCTTCAGCCGCGCGCCAAAGGCGCGTCGGGTGGAGGGGCGAAGCCCCGGAACGAACTGGAAGCATTTGTTATGCGCGATGCTTAAGTTTGACGAGGCGTTCTAATTTTGTGAGATATGCCTTCATGCTTTCAGGATTGTCTGTTGGTATACAGCCATCATTGTATAAAAACACCTGCTTGCCATTTACCTCGCCATTATATGACAGCTTCTCAAGAGTAGCCTGACCAAGCCCTTTCAAATTTATAGAAACTGGATGATCTTCATACGATACAAACTCAGTTGTATTGAAACCAACTGGTTTATAATTGCGGTTAAGAAGAACCCACGAGCCATCATCTTGCTGCTCTGGACAGTATGGGAAATACACATGACGGACACTTTCAGTTGACATTGCCTTACCTCTTATTATTCTGAGAAAGTTGTTCGTTAGTACGGCTCTACGTCCTTGCTTGCCATGAGCCAACCAACGAGATAACCGAGTATAGCGCAAGGATAGGTTCCAGCTATTGCAGAGCCAAAACCAGCAACACCGATGAATGAACCAACGATAGCAGCAATACAACATAATAAGGCTGCGGAGAAATATCTATTAATCAGATACTCCTTGTACTTGATATCCTTTTCTGAGTCAGGTTTTTCCTGAAGTTTAATAATTTCTTGTTTTAACGAAGAAGTTTGAGCCCAATATATGTATGCAATAAAAGCAAATACAACTATCACGTTTCCCATTGTTGTTATTATCTCCTTTTAGGTTTTAGCGCATAACCCTGAAGCTCAACCGCCGCCGCAGGCGGTCGGGTGGGTGGAGGCGAAGCCGGAACGAATTGGAGCGACTTGTTATGTTGCGGTAGGCACGACACTAGCAAAACAAGGTGACAACAAATAAAACAATGAGGTAATTAATTATGGAATTTAATGATGGCTACAAACTAATGTGTGACTTGACAGACTCAAACGACCATACAGGTTGTTACATTGTCGGTTGTAAAATTTTAGGTGAACCGGCAAGGAATCTGTTAAAGAAGTTCGAGCACATTAAAGCCCTCCAAGAACTGGACGGACACCTTGATTCCAGCCTGTACGACTATAGGCAAAAGACCTACAAAGACATGATGAAGGTGGCTTGTGAGAATCTTGATGCCAACAAGTACGAAGAATTTTATGGAGCAACATAACAGCTATTAGATCTCAAGCAAGTGATATCAGATATTACACTCACACGCGGCATATCCCCCTAAATCAGGGAAAATTAACTCACTTGAGATATATCCCAACTTTTCAACCTATCAAAAAGTCATTATTTATCAAAAGCCTACAGGCCATTCTACCCACTGCCCCAAATAGGCCGCAAGTGAGTTATTTGCATTTTTGGTATTTTCTTCAATAATACTGTACAAAATAACAGTTGTTGAATTTGCCATGCCATCTCCTTTTATGACTGAAGTACGCAACACTCTCAGAGTGAAGCGCTATAGCTATAAAACTGAGCAGTCCTATTGTTACTGGATCAAGTACTTCATTCGCTATCAACACATGAAGCACCCACAGGATTTAGGGCCTGATCATGTCAGACAGTTTTTGACTTATCTTGCCGTTCAGCGTCGGGTTGCGACTTCAACGCAAAACCAGGCATTGAATGCACTGAACTTTTTATACAAACAAGTTTTAGCTAGACCTTTGGGGGATGTCAGCAATCTGGTCAAAGCCAAAAAGGCCACAAAGATTCCTGTGGTGTTTGAACGGCATGAAGTGAATGCCATTTTCACAGTGATCAACACTGCGCATAAGTTACCGGTTCAACTGATGTATGGTTCCGGGCTGCGGCTAATGGAGTGCCTTCGTTTGCGTATTAAGGATATTGATTTCAACCGTATGGCCATTATTGTTCGTAGTGGTAAAGGCAATAAGGATCGGGTAACCATCTTGCCAGACCCGCTTATTCCTGAGCTAAAAGCTCGCATAAGCGAGGTTCGCCTTCTCCATACCATGGATAAAGAAGCCGGTTTTGGTGAAGTATGGATGCCGGATTCTCTGGCAACAAAATACCCATCTGAGGCAAAAAGCCTGCATTGGCAGTATCTGTTTTGTTCTCACAAGCGTTCAATCGATCCAAGAGATGGCCGCGAGCGACGCCATCATATTGATGACAGTACTTTGCAAAGAGCGGTAAAACGAGCCATTGAGTTATCCGGTATAGAAAAGAAAGGTAGCTGCCATACTTTCCGACATTCTTTTGCCACCCATTTACTTGATGATGGCTACGATATACGAACGGTTCAGGAACTTCTCGGACACAGAGACCTGAAGACAACCCAGATCTATACTCACGTGCTAAACCGTGGTGGCCATGCAGTAAAGAGTCCTTTGTGCAAAATATGAGTGGCACGCTACCGCCCGAGGCGTTCCCCGAAACGGCTGAAGAGCACCTACCCTATGGCTCAACAGTTTCCTGCCTGTCTGGCTGAATAGATTCTATTGAGCGACATTGTGCCACTATTACTTATTGAAGGATAGGTAGTAGTGCTTATTTTTGGGTGCCTTATATTTTCCGTGATCCATTCATGAAGCCTATACGTAGAAAAAGACATAACAACATATTGACTAACAGGCATGATAAGGAACGAAGTTATATGGGTTACTGGAGCGACGATGAGTGCAGGCAGGGTCCAATACATTATGGCAAAAGAAAGTAAGCATTTATTAGTCCTTAACGCCTTGTTGTTTCAGCTGGTTTGGTTTATTGCTGTACAAGGCAATAATTTGTATGCGCTATTAGCATTAGTCTTCTTGCTTGTTGCGCACTTCTCGCTCATGAAACCCGATAAACATGAATTACGACTGATCTTTGCCGTGCCAGCCGTTGGTATCATCGCTGACAGTTTGATTATGAATACAGGGTGGATTGAATATCACAATGCTAATCATTTTATGATTCCAATCTGGCTATGCGTTTTATGGATTGCCTTCGCAACGACTCTAAAACATTCGATGAGCTGGGCATTCAAGACCCCCTGGTTACCGCCACTGCTGGGATT
The DNA here is from genome assembly GCF_024606225.1 of Endozoicomonas sp. ISHI1. Classification (GTDB taxonomy): domain Bacteria; phylum Pseudomonadota; class Gammaproteobacteria; order Pseudomonadales; family Endozoicomonadaceae; genus Endozoicomonas_A. The sequence continues at coordinate 3,917 of NZ_JAGRPU010000017.1, forward strand.
ACTGGTTGTGCCATTCAGTTATTGGGCAGGCATTAAGTTATCAAAGTCACAGCCCTTGATCCCGATGGAGAGACTACTGCTGATGGAAGGCCTGATCTGGGCTGTTTTGTTGACTCTGATCGGCCATACAGAAAAAAAACAGGAACAATCTTTATGCTAGTGTCTTTAACCTCAAAATCGATCATGATGTTCAGTCTCATTTTCATGGTCTCCCCGCTCACTCAAGCAGATCACCCGACACTTATCGGATATGCATACCACATGGGTACACAGCAGCTTGCCTACACTGAAGAGCACAGCTTCCCTGACACCCTGTCACATCATGTTATCTATAAAGAGGCTGATGGCAGCGTTTTCGCCCGCAAAACCATCGACTACAGCGACAGCTATATTGCACCGGATATCATTCAGGAAAATCAGCGTAATGGTGAACTGATTAAAACTGAATTTATGGGCGATGCATTCAAAGTTTCATACCGAAGAGGCTTCGGGGAAAACACTAAAGAATCAGACATCACCTTATCTCCTGATTTGGTGATCGATGCCGGCTTCGATCATTACATTCGTTCAAACTGGGCTTCTCTCATTGAAGAAAAAGAAACCGTGATTCAATACCTGATACCGAGTCGCCAAAAAGAAATCGATCTTCGCATAAAACCCGTTAACTGCAAGAAAAACCCTAAGGATACTCTTATTTGCTTCAATATTGCGGCAGACAGTTGGTTATACCGCATGCTCTCGTCGTCACTCGTACTCAGCTATGACAAGCAAAGTCAAAAGCTGAAGACGTTCTCTGGCCGATCTAATATCAGCGATAAGAATGGTGATTATCTGGATGTCACTATTCGCTATCATTTCCATACAACTTTCAAAAATCGAGAGCTTAGCTATGTTGCGAATTAGTACTCTTCTAATGATCCTGTTTTTATTTGGCTGCAGCTCCGTCGATATCAGCCAATATCAAAATAACAAACCCAGTCTTTCATTACCGGTTTTTTTCAATGGCCCTTTGACAGCTCATGGGATTCTGAAGAATCGAAGTGGCGAGGTAATACGCTACTTTAACGTCACTATGACAGGGAGCTGGGACGAACAAGGCATTGGTACCCTGGATGAGGATTTTATTTTTGACGACGGAGAAAAACAAAAACGTATCTGGACATTCGCGCCGGATGGCAAAGGCAGTTACCTGGCCAGTGCCGGAGATGTTAAAGAAGCAGTGTCTGTGAAAACATCCGGGAATGCTTTCTTTATGGAGTATGTGCTGAATATCCTCTATAAGGGCAAGCCTCTCGAAGTGTCGATAGACGACAAAATGTATCTGATCAGCGATAAAGTCATCATCAATGAATCCATTATGACCAAGTTTGGTATCGACGTGGGCTATATCACTCTGACTATCATCAAAGCCGGGAATGCTAGTGGCGGTTGAACATAGTTCCCGTTTTGGTATTCCGTCTGTGAAATAGTTTTATCCGTTTCATTGCTTGTTCACGGAAGTTATTCAAAGCTAGTGGTTCAATGATGGCAGCACTCAGTCATCCAGCAATGAATTTAGCTTGAGAGATTGTAATCACAGAGAGGTCAGGGCTCCTTTGGCCAGAAGCTTTACAATCAATGCATTCAGTGTGACCAATGGATTGACACCAAAAGTAACGCCAAGGTTAGGCTCATTATCCCGTGTAACAAAACCAACGCCGGGGACCAGTTCACGAGGTTGCAGTGTAGTGAAATCAACAATATTGGTCGTTTCTGAACAACCTGGGTATGTCGATTTCGGTATAATGTTTTGCATTATATCGTTAACGAATTTGCCTTTTCCACACCAGTAGACAACCTCTCTAACAGCCTGCGACAGTAGTTCATCTTCATTCATGGCCTGACCCACGCATTCTTCTGTGAATTGGGGAAACGCCTTTTGAAACAGAGTAGCCAAAATTACTTTTATTTTACGCTCATGATTGAGTATTGACTCCCTACTGTCAGAGTTGAACTGTTTTTGAAAACACAGAGCATATTGCAATACCAGCCCCTGGGCATTTTTTGCCAATTCTGAAAATGCCACCTTGGCTCGATCCTCTGATTGTTCAAAATCAAGAAACTTCTGACATCTGCTGGAGAAAAAATAATCTTCACCCAGTTCATTTATAGTTTTCGTGTCACCGGTGTCTCGCATGCCTACGGGCCCCACATTGGGATATTGTGAAGCTTTTTTCCACTGCAGCATTCTCCCCTCGGATGCGGCATCCACATAAGACGAAAGGACATGATGCTTTCGCCGGGTCACTGAATCATGGTCAGCTGCCATTACCGCCGGAGCATATAATCCGTAATTGAATAAAACACCACAATCATGGGCATACTTATAGAGCCCCTCGAGAATCTGATCTGAGTTTGTCACTGGATCAAGAACGTAAGGGTATAAATGATAAGGCGCATCTTTTGTTGATTTCAGATGAAGGCAATAACCTGTCTTTCCATCAATGTAGCGACACTTCTCCTCCAGTTTGGCCTTTTTGGTGGGCGGTATTAATGTCACCAGATCAGTCCGCACATCATTCCAGTGATATCTGCCGACCACTTCGGGAATCGAGCTTTTCAAGCCATGCTGGTCGGCTATGGCTGCCATCAGGGTGATTTTATTACCCTCTCTTGCCAGCTCTTCCGGTTTTTCTGTATCGCTGAGAAATTTCAGATAATCCCAGCCGCCATCCGTGCGTTGAATGGCCAGCGTACGCCCGTAAACCTCGACAGACTCGCCTGTAAATAATTCTATCGACGGAGGTGCTGTCCACTGCTGCGGATTACTCAGCTTTTTCCAATCATTATCAAACTGATTTTCCTGTGGCTGATAATCTTTATCCAGTGATAACAGCAACTGCCAAATGTTTGGGCTTCCCATAGTATTGAGGGGATACACAGATCTACAAAACAAGACTTCCCGCTGTTTTGCACAATCAGGATTATTTAACCAGTTATTTAGCACATGAATTCGATGGCTTGGAGGGGCAAGACGTAGAAATGATTCAATGATGTCAAAATGTAAGTTAGTGACAAGATGGCTATATTCTACCAGTTCATTATATAACGCTGATGAAGTTGTCGAAGCCTCATAACCCGGATCCGGCCACAAGTCCGGCCGATAACTTTTTAGTCTGAGTGAAAAGGTTGCCTCTTGCTCACGGTATTCCGATCCCGCTCGAACCCATGACAGGCCCTCCATCAAAAGCCAGTCCATGAATTTCATGAAATCATAAGGACGGGTGAGGCCATTGCAGCATCCAACCTGGCTGATCAGGGTGTTCCATGTCTCACAGTACCGGTCATCTTCCTTTAAAAGACCTGATCTGTTTGACAAACCGGTATCATTCATTGCCGAAAAAATTTTTGCTGCCCACAAGCTTACATCTCCCAGAACTAATTTATTTATATAATTCGGCCCTGACCAATATTTCGATTCATCCCCTTCCTCCAGACAAATAGGCATTTGCTCAATAACAAGCTGGATAAACGACATTGCTTTTTTATCTAGCCGAAAGCATTCCTGATCCAACTGCTGTCCGAATTTATCGGGCAAGGTCCATAAAAACGGAGCGACTCGATTCACTGTATTGACAAACAATCGTTCATTAGTCAGACCAGCCTCTTTAGCCATAAGAAAAGGAGAATTTTCAAGATTAACCGATGCCTCTATAAACGCCTGTCTGGTGACAGTAATACCTATTTCAGTCAATAATTCAGCACATTGGTGCAGTCCTCCCAAAATAGCAATCATTGCAATCACTTGCTGTTCATCCTGACAAAATGAACCCATAATTTTACGGACTTGCTCCTGTGCTTCTTTTTGTGATTGTTGTGCAATAGCTTCAAGAACAAATACCAGTACTATGCTTCGATGGTATTTACTAATCCTGTAAAGCATAGCAATGCGGTGGTATTCGAAACTATGAGTTATAAGGTCTCTTATCATGTCACGGGCATTACATTTACAACGAAGGTAATTAAAAAAAAACATTAACCTTCTATATGAAGCTGCTGGTATTGATTGTGCTATTGCCTCCTGAAATAATTCATCATGACCGTATATGGAATTTAAAACTGCCTCGAAAAGAACGTCAAAGCGAGGATCAGCATCAGCAAAAATAGCCTTGACGAATAACAGGTCCGGAAAACCTGTTTTGCAGTTACCGACCAACTTTTCCATCGTATCAAAAGGGAGGTATACGGTAGACTCAGGATTAAGATCCACCCAGCCATTTTTTTGTTCGATGGGGAACCCTTGTTCAATAATGTAGGTGAGTACTTTCAGATTATTTTTTTCGACTCCCGCCCAAATAGCGATCTCCCGTGCTGTTTCTTGAATATCATTCGTTATTTTTTTTACTGATTCAGAACCATTTAAAATTTTAAAATCATTCTCAATGTAGGTGTCAGTAATAGTAACAGTAAGATTACCAGTATCAATGTATTCCTTAATCTCTCTTTTCAACTCATTGACTTTATCCATTGTACTGACATTGACATGTAATTTATCAAACTGTCGAGCAAGTTTTTCTAATGCTTCTTCGACACGTGGTTTTACAGCCTGTTTTGAAGTCAGTAATTCCAGTAACTTCGGCTGCCCTACCTGGCCAAAACTGAGGGCTACTTTCTGATTATCTTCAGCTCCTGCTTCTCTTCCGATGGTTTTCGGGCTGTAAGCTCTGGAATGACTGACTGTGCAGCCGCTAAGTGAAAACAAGCCGTCAGGGCCTGAGGATCTGCTTTCAGATACTCCAGCGTTGTCAGATACATAATTGGCAGGATTGAAAAGCCCCTCTTTGTCTTCAGTGGGCCGTACCGTCAGCCATTTATAATTCCCTGTCGCTCTACAATCACTGGCTTCGGAAGTTAAGCCTGATCCGGTTATGGTATCAGTATTTTTGCCTGTTACATCCATATTTTCTTACCCTTATCAAAATGTCCTTGACAACCTTTGACAATGAGAAGGAAAAAAAATTCCAATTCCCGGGCAGCACCTGGCAGCTAAACGAAGTTCCTGGTTGAGTGTTCCATTTATGAAACCGTTTTATCCGCTTCATTGTCTGTTCACGCAAGGCATTCAGAGCTAGTATGGGTCGACTGATTTGAGGATAGAGAGCATGAGCGAACAAGTTCAATACATTCCCCCGGCGGTTTGGACATGGGACGATGAATCCGGTGGCCAGTTTGCCAATATCAATCGTCCGGTATCAGGTAAGACACATGATCAGGAACTGCCTGGGGGAAAGCACCCGTTCCAGCTGTATTCGTTGGCTACTCCCAATGGAGTCAAAGTCACCATCATGCTGGAAGAGCTGTTAGAGAAAAACATTGATCAAGCCGAATATGATGCCTATCCCATCAAGATCATGGAAGGAGACCAATTCAGTAGCGGGTTTGTCGATATCAACCCTAATTCCAAGATTCCGGCATTGATCGATAACAGTGGCGAGACGCCGGTTCGTGTTTTTGAATCCGGTGCCATTCTGGTTCACCTTGCGGAAAAATTTGGCGAGTTTTTGCCGCAAAATGAAGGCCGTCCAGAAGTCATGTCCTGGTTATTCTGGCAAATGGGTAGTGCGCCCTTTTTAGGTGGGGGCTTTGGTCATTTTTATGCCTATGCACCTGAGAAGTTTGAATACCCGATTAATCGTTACACCATGGAAGTGAAACGCCAGTTGGATGTATTGGATAAGCAATTAGCGAACAATGCCTATATAGCAGGCACTGAATACTCCATCGCTGATATCGCGATTTGGCCCTGGTACGGTGCTTTGGTCTTGGGTCAGCTATACAACGCTGCAGAGTTTTTAAGTGTGGACTCTTATAAGAACGTTAAACGCTGGGCAGAACAGATTGCCTCTCGCCCGGCAGTAAAACGTGGCAGGATGGTCAATAGAACCTGGGGAGAACCCGAGGAACAATTGCCGGAGCGTCATGATAAGTCTGACTTCAAATTATTGAGAGCTGTTTAAGCATTAAGAAATTCAGCAAATTTATAGCTATCCTTTGTTTTCTCTTTAGAGTGGGAATGAGCCCTCAAAGCATAATTTCCACCTTAAAAGAACGATCCCAGGCCAAAATATGTTATAACGCTTTCCTATGAACACCATCAACATCCAATACTACAAGTCACCCGTTGGTGAGCTGATGCTGGGTACCTTTGACCAGCAGCTGTGCCTGTGTGACTGGCGCTATCGAAAGAAAAGATTGCGGATTGATGCTCGCGTCAAAAATGGGCTCAAAGCTGAGTATGTCGAGAAAGACGACGAAGTTATAGAGTATACCCGTCAGCAGTTGGAGGAGTATTTTCGTAAAGAGCGGAATACCTTTTCAGTGCCGCTGCTCCTGGTAGGTACCGCTTTCCAAAAGCAGGTTTGGCAAGCTCTTCAGGATATTCCCTATGGAGTGACCACCACCTATGCCGGACTGGCAGAATCCATAGGCAACAGAAATGCCCTGAGAGCCGTCGCCAATGCCAATGGTGCCAACGGCATTTCAATACTGATTCCCTGCCACCGGGTTATTGCCAGCAATGGTGAGCTACAGGGCTATGCCGGTGGTAAACCGGCTAAAGAAAAGCTACTTAATCTGGAAGGTGGCCTCCCTAATCAACAGGGTTCGCTGTTTGATTAACTGGCAGGATGCATAAAACACCTCCGACTCACCATAATAATATCATCAATATAACTCGAGTCCGATCATCTCATAGCTGCCCATAAAGACAGAAACTGATAAACTGCGCGGCCTGTTACAGGAGTTTTTATGTCAGGCACATCTCAAAAGAAGCAGACTCAACCCGCACCCGTCTGGCGGCGACTGGCTGCCATGATCTACGACAGTTTTCTGGTTTTGGCCATTATGTTTCTGGTGGGTTTTATCAACCTGGGTATTCAGATGAAGGTGTATGGGGCTAAAGAACTCAAGGCCATGACAGAGAGCGGGCAATCCATCGGCGGACCTATCTTTTATGCTGCACTTTTTCTGAGCATTTTTAGCTTCTTTGCCTTTTTCTGGTCCCGTCGAGGCCAGACTCTGGGTATGCAGGCGTGGAACATTCAAATTGTCGATCGGGAAGGGGGTTATATTTCCATCGGTCAATGCCTGATTCGAACACTGACCGCTATTCCTGCCCTTATGCTCTGTGGGCTGGGTGTCTTCTGGTGCCTGTGGGATCGAGAACATCTCAGCTGGCAAGATCGGTTGTCCCGGTCCAGAACACTGTACATTCCTAAACAAAAGTCCTGACCAGACAGATAGCAGGCAGCCAATGCCAGAAAGTGACTGCCCTCGTCTAACCTCATCTCCATTAGCCTTTGCCCTAAAAAAACAACCCAATAGCTTACGAAATAACGTAACACTTAGTCATCAGGCAGCTCTGTATAGCAGTAAAGACCCTATAGCAACACAGATCAAAACCGGCAGCAAAACAGACAACACTGGCGGGAAACCAAACACCAGGCTGGAAGGCCCCAGCAGGCTCTGCACAATCATGAATATAACCCCGGTAATCACCCCCGAAAAGATTCTCAGCCCCATACTGACCGAGCGCAAGGGGCCGAAAACAAAAGAGATTCCTACCAGTACCAGGGAAAAAACAGACAACGGTTGCAGTGCTTTTGTCCAGAACGCCAGCGCATATTCACCCGTATCCAGCCCCTGCTCTTCCAGATAACGGGTATAAGTATTCAGGCCGGATATAGACAAGCCATCCGGCTCAACCACCACCACTTTCAAGAGCGTTGTTGTCAGGTTGGTATCCCAGGGCTCTGTATTCACTTTTTCTGAGACCACTTTATCGCCTTGCATACGACTGAGGGTGACATCCTCAAGCAGCCAGTGATCCTGCTGATAGATCGCCCTTCTGGCAAACGAGCTTTCCTTGAGTTTCATATCATCATCAAAGACATATCGACTCACACCGTAGAGCACGCCATTAGGCTCAACCGCGTTAAAATACATAAATTCATTGCCTTCACGGTGCCAGACCCCTGCACCGGAATATTCGCCATTGTGAGATCGGGCGATATTCTTCCGGGTTTCGGCAATCTGTTCTGTGGTGGGTGCCACGTACTCACCCAACACAATACCTATGCAAATCAACACCAAAGCAGGCTTCATCACTGACCAGACCATCCGCCACAACGAAACACCTGCCGCTCTCATGACCACCAGTTCACTGTTTGAGGCCATGTTGCCCAGACCAGCAAGACAGCCAATCAAGGCAGACACCGGGATAAATTCGTAAATCTTCTTGGGGATGAGGAGCAAAATATAGACGACCACATCCGCTATCTGATAATTAGCACGAACATTATCCAGCTCCCCCAGAAAAGCGAACATGGATTCCAGCACCACCAGAATCAAAAGCACCACGACCATGGAAGCCATTACGTTCCATGCGATATAACGGTCCAGCTTACGCATGAGTAACTTTCCTTCTGGCAATCATAGCCTGCAAAGGCTCCTGAAAATAAAAGATCAATCCAAGCAGCAGGTAAATCCCATGCACCCACCAGACACCCATTTGTGGGGAAAGACGCCCATCATCAACCATTCCACGACTCAAAATCAGCAACGCCAGATATAGCAGATAGAGCAATACACCGGGCAGGAGTTTCACGAAACGACCCTGCCTGGGATTCACTTTTGAGAGCGGGACGGCCAGCAACACAATAATCGGGATCAATAATGGCAGTGACATTCGCCACTGCAACTCCGCTATATAGGTGGAATTATCCGAGCCTAGCAATGTCGAGGTGGGTAGAGCCTGCTCTTTACTGATCTCTTCAGCGACCGCACTCTCTTCCATTCGGATGCCATAGGTTTCATACCGGGTCACCCTGACTTTCTTGCCGCCGGGCGTCAGATCGTAACGATAGCCATCACTCAGGATCAGATATCGCTGTCCGGCCTCCTCCGTGGTAGATATACGACCACGCTCTGCCAACACCAGGGACATCCCTGTACTGTCACGATCGGCTGACTGGTGAGCAATAAACACCTTGTCCATCTGCTGATTGTCATCTGTCAGCGACTCGGTGTAAGTGACCCGGTTAGCTCCCTCAAACTTTTGAAACCGACCCGGCACCAGTGTGTCGAACTCAGTCATGGAATCCTGCTGATGAAGAATGGTTTCGACCTGCTTTATCCCCCAGGGAGCGACAAGAATACTCAGAAGAGCCACCACTATCATGACACCCAGGGCGGGAATCATGGTCATGCGCAGCAACTGTCCCTGACTGACACCACAAGCCCCCATAACTGTCATTTCATTTTCTGCGTAGAGCCTGCCATAAGCCATGATAATGCCCAGAAACAACCCCATGGGAATAATCATCACCAGGAACTCGGGCATTCTGTAACCCATGATGGCAAAAAGGATGTCGGCGTTCAGCGAGCCATTGGCAGCCTGTGCAAGATAGTTCACAAAACGGCCACTCATGATAATCAGGAGCACAACACCGGTAACGGCCAATGTGACCTTGAGCATTTCTTTGGCCAGGTATCGAAAAAGGATCGAAGGCATGATCTTGAGTTACTGTTTCCGCCGGTTCATTGAAAGTAAAACTCACTTACCTGAGAGATACGGTAAGTACTACGGTTCCAGATGAGAGAGCAGTCCTGGCTACTTGTCGACCATCAAAACACGTTTTTTCTGCCCGGAAAGACAGTTGTCGACACATTGATACAATAAACGGACTAAAATCTATCTCTGAAAGCCTTGCGGGAATTCACTTCTTGTGCAAGCTCTGTTCAAATACCCGACCTGACAATTATCCAACAAACCTGTTCGAGTTTATAGCCCGGATGAAAGAAGTCTCATCATTTACATTCCTTTTGCAAAAAAAGGGTGTAGCCGCAAGAGTCACACAGGGCTAACTCAGGTGTCTGTCGGTGCCATCGAAATCGTAACTCTTGGCTGCCAGCGTCAAAGGCACAATCAGGAGTATTTATCAGGGATTTGTCAGAAAGATTAACAGGAGATCGGGGGCATCCCCGTGAGTTATAACTGGACAAGTGTCCTATGGGAGCAACCATGCAATTTATCGTAAAAAGCGGAGCGGTAGAGAAGCAGAAAACTGCCTGCCTGGTTCTGGGTGTGCAGAAGAAAAAGCTTACCGCCTCAGCATCAGCCGTAAACGAGGCCAGCAAGGGTGCCATCGACAACATTGTCAAACGTGGCGACCTCAAGTACAAGGCAGGTCAGACCCTGTTGCTCCAGCACGTTCCGGAAATCCCCTCTGAGCGAATTTTGCTCTGTGCGACCGGCGAAGGAAAAGCACCCCTGAAAGAAAGTGAGTTCATCAAGCTCGCCCAAGCCGTTGCCTCTGAACTGAAGACGGCCTCTGCCAAAGACGCACTGGTGTCTCTGGAAGATATCGATGTAGATGGCAAGGACCACAGCTGGAAAGTTCGCCAGCTGGTAGAAGCCGTTGTCTATGCATTCTACCGGTTCGACGAGTTCAAGAGCAAAAGTGCCGATGCACTGACATTGAAGAAGGTCACGTTTCTGGCTGAGCGCAAACAGGCAAAAGCTCTGAATCAGGCTATTGCTGAAGGCCAGGCCATTGGTGAAGGCCGTAACCTGGCTCGAACTCTGGGCAACCTGCCTGGCAACGTCTGCCACCCGACTTATCTGGCAGACCAGGCCAAAGCTTTGGCGAAATCCCATGCCAGGATGACCGCCAAGATTCTGGGCGAAAAACAGATGTCTGATCTGGGTATGAACTCTCTGCTTTCCGTAGGCCAGGGCTCCGATCAGGAATCCAAGTTGATCCTGATGGACTACAAAGGCGGCAAACGTGGCGAGAAACCAATAGTCCTGCTGGGTAAAGGCATCACCTTTGATACTGGTGGTATTTCCCTGAAGCCAGGGGCCGCCATGGACGAAATGAAATTCGACATGTGTGGTGCAGCCAGTATTTTTGGCGCCATGCAGACCATTCTGGCACTGAACCTGCCCATCAATATCGTGGGCATGGTCGCCGCCGCCGAGAATATGCCCAGTGGCAACGCTACCCGTCCGGGCGACATCGTAACCTCAATGTCGGGTCAGACCATTGAGATCCTTAATACCGACGCCGAAGGCCGCCTGGTACTCTGCGACGCTCTGACCTACGCTGAGCGTTACAAGCCCAAAGCTGTGATCGATGTTGCCACACTTACAGGTGCCTGCGTCATTGCCCTGGGTCACCACACCACCGGTCTTCTGAGTAACAATGATGAGCTGGCTGAAGCACTGCTGAAAGCCTCCAAAGACGCTTCTGACCAAGCCTGGCAGCTGCCAATGGGTGAAGAGTACCAGGCTCAGCTGGATTCCAACTTTGCCGATATGGCCAACATCGGTGGCCGTTCGGCTGGCACCATCACAGCCGCCTGTTTCCTGGCGCGCTTTACAGAAAGCTACCCATGGGCTCACCTGGACATCGCCGGTACGGCATGGACTTCCGGTAAAGCCAAAGGCGCTACCGGTCGCCCCGTCCCCATGCTGATTCAATATCTGCTTAACCAGCTTTAATACTCTTTGGGGTTGCGGATCGATGGAGACTCACAACCCCGCTTTCGGAAAAGCTTCAACGCAGCTTTCAATATCCGACTCACGACGGATAGAAGTCAGCGACCTTTCAACCAGCATCATTTCCCATTACACTCAACCTCATGTCCCGAGTAACCTTCTATTTGCTGCAACAGCAGTCAGCACAAGCCGTTAAAAAATTCGCCTGTCGGTTGACCGACAGAGCGTGGCGTAATGGTATGGCTGTTCATATTCATACGGATAATGACATCCAGTGCGAAACTCTCGACCGACTGCTTTGGGAGTGGCGTGAAGATAGTTTCCTGCCGCACCAGATCATCAACAGCAAAGCCACGGGGGCGCCGATCACCCTGGGATATAAACCACCGAAATCGATGGACGACAACACCCTGCTGATCAATCTGTCCAATCAAATTCCGGCCTTTTACAAAAACTTTGTCCGAACTTGCGAAATTGTTGATCAGAGTCCGGGTCCGGTTGAGGTTCTCCGTGAAAAGTTCAGGGCTTACGTTGCAGACGGCATCCAGCCAGAAACCCACCAAATACAGGGTTAAAGCCATTAGCGGGTAAAGCACATGAGCCAGAAAAAGACGGAAGGTCTGCTGGATGAACAGGAAAGACTGAAAACCCTCTTAAAGGATGAGATAGATCGTAATGATCATCTCAATCAACACATCCCTGTTCTCACCGACCTTGCTGACCAGGAAGAAACCAGACAGACTGTCACAATTCTGGATGTCACAGAGAATTATCAACAGACTGAACCGCAGGAACCGCCTACTCTGAAACCTCCGCTTAACCGCGGCGTCAAACAGTCAGAACTGAAAACCCGGCTACGCAAACAGGCCCGACTGCTCATCCGGGAAATCATTGATGAAGAGCTGGTCAGGGTCGAAGCTCAGCTGAACCGCGAGCTAAACAACTACCTGGATCATCTTCTGGACCAGATGCCCGAAAATCTGTCGGATTAACACTGCCCTGCCTGTTCCGTGTATACTGCGCGGTTTAGATCAGAACCTGTCAGAACCCTGTAGTTATGGAAAAAACGTTTAACCCTCACGCGATTGAGCGCAGCTGGTATCAGACCTGGGAAGAAAAAGGCTACTTTGCCCCCTCCGGCAAGGGCTCTCCCTACTCCATCATGATTCCACCGCCCAATGTCACCGGCAGTCTGCATATGGGTCATGCTTTTCAGGACTCTATTATGGACGCCCTGATTCGTTACCAGCGCATGAAAGGCAGTAATACCCTGTGGCAGGTGGGTACTGACCATGCCGGTATTGCTACACAGATGGTGGTAGAGCGTAAAGTGCAGGCTGAAGAAGGCAAGACACGTCACGATTTCGGCCGTGCAGCCTTTACCGACAAGATCTGGGAATGGAAAGAAAAGTCCGGTGATAACATCACCCGTCAGCTGCGTCGTCTCGGAGCCTCTGTTGACTGGGACAATGAACGCTTCACCATGGACAAAGGCTTCTACAAAGCTGTTCAGGAAGTATTCGTTCGCCTATACAAAGACAATCTGATCTATCGTGGCAAACGCCTGGTCAACTGGGACCCCAAACTTCATACCGCCATCTCTGATCTGGAAGTGCTGAACAAGGATGTCAGGGGTCACATGTGGCACTTGCGTTACCCTCTGGCTGATGGCGAAAAAACCGCAGAAGGCAAAGACTACATTGTGGTCGCCACAACCCGTCCGGAAACCATGCTGGGGGACACAGGTGTTGCCGTTAATCCCGAAGACGAACGCTACAAGAGCCTGATCGGAAAAGACATTATTCTGCCACTGGTCAACCGTCGTATTCCTGTCGTTGCCGATGAACATGCTGACATAGAAAAAGGCACAGGTTGTGTAAAAATCACTCCAGCTCATGACTTCAACGATAACGAAGTGGGTAAGCGTTGCGGTCTGCCCATGATCAATGTCATGACTCTTGAAGGGCATATCAGTGAACGGGGTGAAGTCTTTAACATTGATGGTTCCAACAATCACGACATTGACGCCCCCATCCCTGAGAAATACCGTGGCATGGAGCGTTTTGCCGCACGTAGAGCCATCATCGCTGACTTTGAAGCAGCCGGGCTGCTGGAAGAGATCAAGGATCACGAACTGATGGTGCCATACGGCGACCGTTCAGACGTTGTCATCGAACCTCTGCTCACGGATCAGTGGTTTGTCCGTGCCGAGCCGCTGGCAAAACCTGCCATTGAAGCGGTTAAAGATGGCCGCATTCAGTTTGTCCCCAAACAGTACGAAAACATGTACTTTTCCTGGATGCAGGATATCCAGGACTGGTGTATCTCCCGCCAACTCTGGTGGGGCCACCGCATTCCAGCCTGGTATGATGAAAAAGGGAATGTTTATGTAGGTCGCAGTGAAGAAGACGTACGACAGGAAAACAACATTCCGGCCGGAGTCAGCCTGAGACAGGACGACGACGTGCTGGATACCTGGTTCTCTGCTGCACTCTGGACTTTTGGCACCCTGGGCTGGCCTGAAAACACAGAGCGTCTGAAAACCTTCCACCCCACAGATGTTCTGGTTTCCGGCTTTGACATCATTTTCTTCTGGGTTGCCCGGATGATCATGATGACCATGCATTTTGTCAAAGATGAAGACGGCAACCCTCAGGTACCCTTCAAGTACGTCTATATGACCGGCCTGATTCGTGATGAGAATGGCGACAAGATGTCCAAGTCCAAGGGTAACGTGCTGGACCCTCTGGATATGATCGACGGCATCAGTCTGGAAGATCTGGTTGAAAAACGCACCGGCAATATGATGCAGCCACAACTGGCGGCAAAAATTGAAAAACGTACCCGTAAAACCTTCACTGAAGGCATAGCGGCGCACGGTACTGACGCTCTGCGTTACACCCTCTACTCACTGGCTTCTACCGGTCGTGACATTAACTGGGATATGAAACGTCTGGAAGGTTATAGAAACTTCTGCAACAAGATCTGGAACGCAGCCAACTACGTTCAGATGAACACTAAGGGTGAGGACTGTGGCCAGCATGGTGAGGACATTGAACTGACCCTGGCGGACAAGTGGGTTATTTCCCGACTGCAACGTCTGGAAGCCCAACTTGAAAAGAACCTGACGGACTTCCGTCTGGATCACGCCTCCCAGAATCTGTACGACTTCATCTGGAATGAATACTGTGCCTGGTATCTGGAGCTTTCCAAGCCTGTGCTATGGAATGAAGACGCTTCCGAAGCCCTGAAACGTGGAACCCGTCGTACACTGGTTCGGGTTCTGGAAACCATTATGCGTCTGGCTCACCCATTCATGCCGTTTATTACTGAAGAGATCTGGCAGAACATCAAGAAAGAAGCCGGCGTTAAAGGTGAAACCCTGATGCTGCAGAGCTACCCGACTTTTGATGAAAGCAAGCTGGACGAAACTGCCGAGCAGGACATCGAATGGCTGAAAGGCTTTATCACCGGCATCCGCAATATCCGTGCTGAACTCAATATTGGCCCTAGTCGTGAACTGAATGTACTGCTGCGCAACCTCTCTTCTGACGACTATCGTCGTCTTGATGAAAACAGCACTTTTCTTAAGTCTTTGGCTAAATTGTCAGACATTCGTGCACTGAACTCTGACGAAGAAGCGCCTATGTCAACCACTCAATTGGTCGGCAAGATGGAAGTTTTGGTACCGATGGCTGGCCTGATCGACAAGGACAAGGAAGCAGCCCGTCTGAGCAAAGCAGTTGAACGACTGAATAAGGAGGTTCAGCGCTTTGAAGGCAAACTGGCCAATGAAAAGTTCATCAACAACGCCAAACCCGAAGTGGTTGAAAAAGAGCGCGGAAAGTTGGCCGAAGCCCTGGCTGCCAGAGAACGTTTGGATGAACAGCTCAAAGCGATTCAGGCTCTGTAAAAAACGGTAGACGTTCAGTTTACCTTTTTTGACTCCTGAATGAACGAAAGGCCTGTGAGCAGAAGCAGACAGGCCTTCTTTAGCGATTTGCCAGGGACGCAAAAGCAGTTGCCCCTAATCGTTGTTTTTCCGGAATTGATTCCTGATCCGTTGCAATCTTATCCACTCTTCTTCAGCAGCCAGTAGCTCTGAAAACAGCTCGTGCCCAACGACCGAATCAGAATCACCGTCTTCTTCAACACCCTCTGCCCGCTCTTCAATCCAGAAGTGCTCAAATCGATCTTCAATCTGAAGGTTCAACAAATTAGCCCGTACGACTCTGGAATCATCATCTATTCTGAGAATGACTTCCCTGTCAGAGAAAAACCGTTTAACCCTTGCAAACAAGCTCTTCCAGAAAAAAAGAAACTCACCTTTTTCAAGATTTCCCGGACCTGAAGTGGGCTCATCACCCTGATCAGAATCGTCAACCATAATTCGCCCTTACTGAACGGTCTTATAAATTGATTATAGAACCCCGCTTTTCTCTGGTCTGACATCCAGATTACGGCATTATTGACAGCATTTAATCAGGCAAGGAAGAAGACTCGGCAAACCCATAAAGTGGGTAAAAAGTCATCAGGAGAGAGAAAACGGAGGAATAAAGAAACGAATGAAACAAGGCCAGCCCCAGGAAGCTGACCCAATTCAGGCGCCTGAACACTTATTTGATATCAAGAACCTGCTCTTCAATTTTCTGCTTCCAGATTTGTGGTCCGGTTTTGTGGACAGAATCACCGGTGTGATCCACCGCTACGGTCACTGGCATATCCTTGACCTCAAATTCGTAGATGGCTTCCATCCCCAGCTCAGGGAAGGCAACCACTTCTGCTTTCTTGACAGCCTGGGAAACCAGATAGGCGGCTCCACCCACGGCGATCAGATAGACAGATTCGTTATCCCTGATCGCATCAATCGCAGCATCACCCCGTTCAGCCTTGCCAATCATTCCAGCCAGACCTGTCTGCTCCAGCATAGTGCGGGTAAATTTGTCCATACGGGTAGAAGTCGTCGGACCCGCCGGACCAACCACTTCATCACGAACCGGATCAACAGGTCCTACGTAATAAATAAAGCGACCTTTCAAATCAACAGGCAGCTCTTCACCACAGGACATCATATCAACCATGCGCTTGTGGGCAGCATCGCGACCCGTCAGGATTTTTCCTGACAGCAGTACTGTGTCACCGGGTTTCCAGCCTTTGATCTCTTCTTTTGAGATGTCGTCAACATTGACTTTTCGCACCCCTTCACTCATATCCAGAGCGACTTCAGGGTAATCATCCAGACTCGGAGCTTCCTGAATCACGGGGCCACTGCCGTCCAGTACAAAATGTGCATGTCGTGTAGCAGCACAGTTTGGAATCATCGCTACAGGCAGAGAAGCAGCATGAGTCGGGTAATCCTTGATTTTGATATCAAGCACTGTGGTGAGACCGCCCAGACCCTGTGCACCAATACCCAGACTATTAACGGCATCCATGATCTCCAAACGCAGTTCTTCAACCCGGTTACCGGGTCCGCGCTCTCTGAGTTCATGAATATCGATAGGTTCCATCAGGGATTCCTTGGCCAGCACCATGGCTTTTTCGGCCGTACCACCGATACCAATGCCCAGCATACCCGGAGGACACCAGCCCGCACCCATCGTTGGCACAGTTTTCCTGACCCACTCAACAATATCATCAGACGGGTTAAGCATAGCCAGCTTGGACTTGTTCTCAGAACCGCCTCCTTTGGCTGCCACCTGGACATCAACAGTATCCCCTGGCACCAAAGTCATATGGATAACAGCAGGTGTGTTGTCTCTGGTATTTTTACGGGCACCTGCCGGATCTTCCAAAACGGAGGCACGGAGAACATTTTCCGGGTGCGTGTAGGCACGGCGAACACCTTCATTCACCATATCCTCGACACTTCGGTCACTTTCGAAGCGGACATTCATACCGATTTTGAGAAAGACAGTAACAATACCGGTATCCTGACAAATGGGTCGTTTACCCATGGCACACATTCTGGAATTAATCAGAATCTGGGCCATGGCGTCTTTGGCTGCCTTGGAGGGCTCTTTCTTCCAGGCATCATGAACAGCGTGAATAAAGTCCAGCGGATGATAACAGGAGATAAATTGCAGAGCGTCAGCTACGCTCTCAATCAGATCCTCTTCACGAATTAATGGCATTGCGCTCCCCAACTCCCATGTTCGGTCCAGATACCTGTCGTGCCCAAAGCACAGCTCCAACAGACTCCGGATTTGCAAGCTTCAAAGTATTACGATCTCTGAAGAACAGCCTTCAGGACCCTGACCGGTTAACCGGCTCTGTTTTTCGTTACTGCTCTGAACAGAAACGTCTGTCGTGCAGATCAAAACATCAATGAAGAACCCATCGAAACCTGACAGTTTTAACGGTTTCCTATGGACTTCCCCTCCTCATTTGCCCGGCCAGTATATCAATGCTTGGCATCAGAAAACATGGATTGAAAACAGGATCTTTCACTTTTTATCACGGATTACCGAAACAAAACGACACATTATACCTGACAACACGGGTTACAGCAGAATCATGGTTTCGGTTGATACGCTAAAGCGGAAAAACACAAAAGCATTGCAAAGAGGGCTTTTCTACATTTGACTGGGCAGGAAATTGAAGTTAAGGGCTGGATTCTATGAACATATTTACTACAGAGCTTATGGAATCATTTTCATCAATGACCTGCAATTTTATTTTTGGCATCACCCATATTGTTTTGGCGTCTGATGAGGGGTAGGACTCTATTATCTGACTGACACCAAAAACTTTCGGGTAAATAAGCTCTTCCCGGATCTTTCTAATTGCCCGCCTCTTTACTACCTTCCAGGTTTCCTGAAGGTTATTATCCGGCAATAATTTGACTGACGAGCTGGCTTGAGGCGGTTTGCGGAATATATTAATTGCATACTTTGAGTCATTAGATGAAAGGGAGTCTATCTGAGCTGTTCCCTCTGCAGTGTTGGCGCTGACAAGTATCGTTACTGGAATAGTAACCGTTTTTTCTCTCATCTTTTTTTTTGATTTTGATGTGCGTGGGGGCTCAATACCTAAAAGAAGTTGCCCTGTGATATGAAAGTGATAGTGATCGTGCTCACTTATAGTAGATCTTTCAGAAGCAGCACCATGGGAGGACTCTTCTTCCGGAGGTAGCAGTCCCGGGGTGGCATCAGTTAATGACTTTGCATGAGACTCGGTTCTTATCAGCTTCGGTCGCGAGGCCTCCTTAATGGCACTTTTGCCTGAAGCTGGTCGTTTTCGTGATGCTGGTTCATTTTCAACACTGGATGAAGCAGTGCTCCCGGAAATAGTAACTGTTGGATCTTTAAGAATGGGGTCAATCACATATAACTGATCCTGGTTTTGGATTTCAATGGGTCCTATCGGGAGGGCAAGGGGGAAGCCAGATCGTTGATCACCCTCAGTAGATGACATTTGAATTAATGTCTCGGGTGAAAACTCTTGAAGAGGCTCATGAGTCACTACGCCTTGATCTAAGGAAGGAGACAACAACCGATTTTGATTTAAAGAGTAAGAAGCCGGCCAGAGCTCCATACTAAAAAGCGAGTTTTTCCTATAAATAGTTTCAGGGAGGATAATTGCAACACTTGGCTTTAGTGACTGTGCCGGGTGTGTATAGGAACCGAGAGAATGTGAAATAATAAGGTGGCAACTATCCCCTTGTCGATGTGCGACGACAATTTCATCGTATAACTCATCAAAAGTAACACTGTACTCGGTGATGCTATCAGCCAAATCATCATCTGCGTTAGCATTCATGGCTAAATATCCAAGTGCAAGGGTAAAGAAAGTTCTTGCGAAAAGACTATAGGAAACCATGCTTTGTCACCTATTTGACTACTGGACAGAAACATTCTATCCATCCATCACTGCTAATCGGCACTCTTAGGGTAGACATTAAGCCCCACCCACAGCACAAAGACCTAATCTTGTACGCCCTGAACAACCATCTCGTGCAGGGTGTTCACGTTTCGCATTATCTGCCCAGAAGTTGAGCAGCTTCCTTGTATGTGAGAGTAGGGACTTTCCTGCATTCATAAGGGATAAAATGACATTACCAAACAGCCGGGTTCCACTTTTCATCGCCTTATGCGTCGAGATTTCTTCAATGGCTCCACTTTTATAGAGGTTCGCCTGCGCAGCATGGGCAAGATACCTTTTCAACGTCGCAACCACGAAGGACATCAGAATCAGGCTAAACACCAGTGTCGCTGATTTAGTGTTAAAACGATGCCACCCTGAATAGGACTTAATCTCTTTGAAGATAAGCTCTATTTGCCATCGTAGACGATAGGCCTGAAGTACTTCACTCAGGGTGAACTCAACCCGGTTAAGGTTGCTTACAACGAATACCCATTTCAGTTTCCTGTCATTCCAGCGGACAACAAAACGATATGGCCAGGCTTTGAATCCTGGCCATTCTACATCAAGGTCGAGGCATTGATCTTTAGGGAAGCCAGACAACACTTCCTTAAGTTTTTTCCCTTTGTAGCGATTGAGATTTTTGCCATCCTCCCGTACTGCGCTGAGTATTGTCGGGTTGATACTCTGAGGCGCCTTGCAGATAAAAGAACCCTCCCGGTCATCAATGGCAGCAAAGGATTCCAACTCAAAATAACCGGCATCAATCAGCATCAGGATATTGGCCATGGAGGTTGGCAGTGGTGGCAGACAGTCTCTTTCTGAACGGGTATCTTCAGTGAGCTGCACGCGCACCAGATTGTTGGTAAGAAGATCCATTGTCGTATGCAGTTCGACAGCAGCAGGACTGACCGTTGAGAACCTGCCGGGAAATGCTTCCTTCAGGGCATCGTAGACAGCTTGCGATGAGCCGTCATGAATCAGAATGTGCTCAAACTCTGAAAATGGACTGTCCTCATCAAACGCCATGACTTTGCGGGAAAAGACTTCCAGACATTGCACCCATAGCCAGAGGACAAGAGCAGGCATCGCGTCTTTTTTAGCTTGATTTGCCCAGGAACGATAGGAGACATTCAGACCCGTCAACTCATTAAATTTACGGTGGAGATCGGCTTGAGTATCGCAGTTTCCATCACCAGCGAGGGCATCAATCAGTGAAAGGATAAAGTCCAAGGGGCGGATATCTCGCTGTCGTATAGTAAAACCAAGCTGTTCCGCCATGCTGAGGAGTTCAGACCGGTCGAAACACGTCAGCAGTTTTTTTCAACTAGTCTACTATTTGCAGTACTCATCTTGTTCAGCCTTGATACTTTTCGCGAAGCTTTATTTTGGCTGTTCAAGGTGAGTTCTGCCGCTGGAAATGAAGCTTTTTTGAGCTTAATGTCCACCCTAAGAATCGGCACTCATAGTAACACATAACCTCTGGTTCAAGCGCCAGGCATCAGCGCATTCCTTTGAAACATTTGGTATTTTTAAGGAAGTATGACTATATTGACGTCTTCGTCTTGTTGTTATTTGTAGCCAGAAAATGCTACAAACTTTTTTATACGAGAAACTTCATGTTTAATAAACTATACCCTTTGCTTTTTTTTATATTTTCATTCTGCTCCTGGACTTGGGCGACCGTAGAAATCATTGGGCCAGACACTTTTACCTATACAGATAGTACAGGTAGTAAAAAAACTCGACAAATTCGTGGCTACACCAGGCCTGAGAATCTTGAGCAATATTTACAACTGGCCGCTGCTAACTCTGAAACCACCCTGAAGATTGATAGAGACCTCAAAGAGAGAAGAATAAGTAAAGTTTACTTTATTCAGTTTTCAGCTGATCCCGAAGGCATTGTTGACCAGAGTGAAAATATTGGTTTTATCGTCATTTTGAACGATGGAACAGCTCTCCTTAGTTTTGATTATTTATCCTCTCCAATGAAAATTGCAAGCACCTATGATCAAACCAAAGCAAGAGATAGACTAGAGTCTCATATTTACAATCATGCTGTACAATTCGGTTTTTTGGATCAAGGCTCAATGGAGTCTGTTTTATGGTCCATGCCCTCATCCTCGAATCAGAATTTCAAGCAATTAGGCTTTCGGAGAGACAAGAAAAAAACCACCAGATATCAAGCAACCTTTCTGATTCCCTATCTAAATCTATCGGGACAGGGAACCTTAGAAATAAGAAATATTGGCACCTACCAATACACTATTCTTGAGTCTGCTTCGGTACAGTTATAGGAAGCTAAAGCCAAATTCAGCGGCTACTGAAAGCAGCCTGTTGGTATTTTTGCAGGCTCTGGTCTCGAATAGTTAATATTCCTAACACACTTGTTCCTATTGATAGAACTCTTTCGCAACAGCATAGTCAAATCAACTATCAACAATCCAAACTGTTTATTTCTTAAGGAGAATAAAATGCAAGGGATAGCTAAAGCAGCTCTATTACAACCGAGTACAAAAGGCGATTCAAACAAAGAAAGCCTATCTATAGGTAACTTCGCCAATAAATCTGTAAGCCTTACATCTCTGAGCTTTACTTATTTCCCCAAAAGCCAATCTTTAATTTCTGCTGTAAAATTAACGGAAAGAGAGGCGATTCAACGAGATGTATTAACAATATATTACCCCAGAGGTAGCATTTATTTTGGCTCTGGAGAATGTCAAAATCAATTGAATTATGATATTGAAGATATGATTTTTAATAGTGATCTGGACCATAAAGCAGAGTTACATAAACCAGAGAACCCGACTAGAACAAATAACGAGGAAAAAGGTTGGCACTGCCACATTAAAGTAAATAGAAAAGATCTTCCTGATTTTTTAGGGCGCGTTTTTATAAGGCATAAAGTAGATACGACTAACGATGCTACTCATAAAAGTCAATTTTTGTACTCGATGTCGGCGCTTAGAGAAACACCCAGTCTTGGTGGGCTTACTTTTAAAGATGGGAGCATTACACAAAATGCTGAATGTACCGATATGAAAAAAAGTTCACCTTTAAATACAGATAGCTTTAGGTCAGTTGAGTATATTGATTAAAGCTCGTAACACCCGCTTCAGCCACGTGCCTGAGGCGCAACGGATGGTGGGACGAAGTCTCAAAACGAAATGGTATCATTTGTTAGCTGTTATGCTTGTTTTTCAAGGATAAGTACAATGAAAAAATATATTTTAATAATCGCAATATTCTGCTCATTAGTAATTCAACATGCAAAGTCAGACACCTCGCTCTTAAAAACAGAGGATGAATTTAACTCTTTGCACACATTAATAAATATGAGCCTCACAGACTCAGACTCAGACTCAGACTCAGACTCAGACTCAGACTCACTGAATATAGAAGATAAAGAATCCAACATAATGATCGTTCTAATAAAAGAGTTAGATTTTAACAATCAACTTTATTATGGATTATTATCAGGTGCAATACATTCTATACAATATCAAATTTTGGCTATTTTCGTTTTACGCCCTCTGTCATTAATACATGACCCATACAATGGAGAATTAAAATTTAATGAGGCTATTATAGGAGCTGTCATTGAAGAGGTGATATTTAATGGACACTTACTCCGTTTAATCAATTTCTCTATAGAATCTGCAACTAATAGAATCAACAATCATGATGAAAAAATATTTATTTTTAGTAACATCATCAAATCTACATTGTTTGGACTTTTACATCTTACCAACCCTAACCCATTAACAGCACAAGTCGTGATGTCAACGATAAACTCATTCAGTAGAGGACTGCTTTCTAAACATTATGGTTTACTAAGTGCGACAGTATCTCATGTTACTTTAAACTCCATTGGCTATTTAATCTACCTTTATAAAGGAAACTCTTTTTAGCAGCTAACCGCTATTAGAAGTCAAACGTGCGACGTTAGATATTATACTCCCCAAGTCTTCCTCAGAACCTCCTCAGTTTTTTTATTCTTAGTCAAAGTAATTTTGATAACTTTCAAAATCTGCTTTAGCTTTCAGATATTCTTGGCCTCCCGGAAAGCCTTTGTTTTTGTCGGGAGGTAAAAATAAAAGCTCTGTTAAAACTTCATTGTTTTTTCTTTTCCACTTGACTTCATACCTTGGCAATATAAGTGATAAGAAGTCCCCCGACTCCTTTGTAAATCCAAACCAACGACCTGTATACCAGTACAAATCATCATCTAAAGACACACCTATTGGTCGTTCTGAATATTCATGTTTTATTCGATTAAATATAGGAAACGCACCAAAAAAGCCAGCCAAATAAGAACTTTCAGGCAAATCAAAACTAAAAAACGTGCAACCACCTCCGTATGCAGAGTTTATTTCGGAGACAACATTAACACCCATGTAGTTATATTCAAAAAAACCCATGGATAAGTCTTCGGGCAATTGCTGTATAGGGTGAAGATCTATTCTATTTCCTCGTTCGTCTCCCAAGTAAAATTTATTCTCATATTGATCACCTTGTTGTCCAATTTCTTGCCTTGTCGCTTCACTTAGCTTTAAAATCAGGTAACCTTTTTCACATTGGTCGGGAGAAGCCTTAACTACGCTGCCCACTGCAAGAAACAATAAAAAGAAACAGTAATACACTTTTGATACCTTTCTCAATCAACGAAAAAGCTATTATAACTCAAAGGAGTGATACTTAATCTTAAACTAACAAGCGGTATCGCCCCCTAAATTACGGACAACAAACTCACTCATGTGTATCCGAAGCTTCCAGTTTCGCGTAAAGTCATTTGTGATCAACAGTTTAGCTGCATCGTTGGATAGTACTTTTTTCCTTTAAACAATAAGTCATTATCCAGATATTTTCTTCATTTACGAAGTGATTCTACTGTATATTACACAATATTTTGCCCAATCTGCCGCTAGACGATCTATATTCGAAGATCTTGTTATAATCCGATGGAACACAGGGACATATCGGGTTCGTTGTTGCTTAAATTACACCAGTAGCCATGGAAAACATTGGTGTTTCAGTAATGAAAAGCACTAAGGTAAGATACCAACATGCCTGTTATCACACTGTCTAACCGGGCCTACCCGGTGGATAAAAACCGGTGCCTGCTGGACTCTTTACTGGCAAAAGGTGAAAAAATACCTTTTTCCTGTCGTTCAG
Organism: Endozoicomonas sp. ISHI1; assembly: GCF_024606225.1. Classification (GTDB taxonomy): domain Bacteria; phylum Pseudomonadota; class Gammaproteobacteria; order Pseudomonadales; family Endozoicomonadaceae; genus Endozoicomonas_A. The sequence goes on from NZ_JAGRPU010000017.1 coordinate 28,494, forward strand.
GTATCTGTCATGCCTGCATGATGAAAGCCGACTTGGGACAACCCACCAAACAGAGCCAGATTTCCCTGAGCAGTGAAAAAGTCCGTGAAGGGTATTTTCTGGCGTGCCAGTGTCTGCCTGAAAATGATATGACCGTCTCCCTGCCCTCCAGAAGCCACACTCAAGCCGCTATTACTGCGAAACAATTCTTAAGCCCCACTGTCGTGGCCCTGACGCTCGCTCTCCGGCATCCGATGAGCTATTCCCCCGGCCAACACATCTGTATAGACGTAGGACAACAGCTGCAAAAAGAGTGTTATCTGGCGTCAATGCCAAACCTTGATCAATCGATGGTCATCCATATCCAGCGTAAGGTGGCAGACCCTTTCAGCACCTGGGCGCACGATGCTGCCAGAGCAGGACAGCGAGTCAGCATCAGCAGCCCCCGTGGATTAAATCTTTGTGGAAATCTGCTCGATACCCCTGACCAAATCCTTATTGCCCAGGAAATAGGGCTGGCCCCCTTGCTGGCTTATGCCCGTGAAGCTCTGGGCAATATTGAGTCCTCATCACATCTTAGAATTCATCTAATCCACGAAACATACAGCAGCGACGAACATTACGGTCTTGGGTCGTTGGAAGCACTCTCGCAAATGGATCAATTCAGCTACACCCTGACCACAGGGCGACAGGACTATGGACAATGGCTGGACTCGGCATTATCAGAGGCCTCATCGATTAGAGTGATTTGCGCCGGTGACATCACCTTCAGCACATCTATTGAGTACACCTGTTCTCTTCGAGCAGGTATCGAATGCATCACTTTGAACAGTGAACTTTCCTGATCCACTTTTCCCTTCGCAACCCACACTCTTCCTGTTAATCTAAAATCATCTATCTGATCGTCTCGGCAAGATTAAAAAGGTGGAATGGAAGTATGACTATGCAAGATCGAGTCAGTGACAAACTGACAGCTGCCCTGGAGCTTGAACACTTTGAAATATTCAATGAAAGCCATAGGCACAATGTGCCATCGGGCTCTGAATCCCATTTTAAAGTGGTTCTGGTTAGCCAGGCATTTGAAGACACAATGCCGGTTAAACGCCACCAGCTGATTTACAAAATCCTCTCCGATGAAATGCAAGGGGGCATTCATGCCCTGGCCCTTCATACTTATACCCCCGGTGAGTGGAACGAGCGTAAAGGACAAGCACCTGACAGTCCGGACTGCAGAGGTGGCAGCAATTGACATGCGACCTTATATGATAGGGAATCTTTCTGGGGTGGGATTGTCTGAGTAAAGGAGCTAAACAAACAACTCATTTCCTTGAAGAGGCATTTAAAATGAATAGTGTGACAGGAGATAATGTGCACGGTAATTCCAATAGTATTCCCTCAAAGGGCGAAACGCTTGCGGAATTTCAAACACGAGAACCGGTGAATTTCGGACAGTATCAGGTTAAAGTATTGATGACTTATGTCGACAGTATGCATTCTGCGAAATTTACCCAATATGTTGGAAAAGATGTTAAAAATTTCGATTCACGTCGAGAAGCATTGGACTCCGAACAGCGATTAATTCCCGGACAAATCAAGTCTATCACCGATACCATGATAAACGGGGTCAAGCAGTTAGAGCATTATCGTTCTCTGGATTACATTGAACCCAGGTATAATCCTGATAATGTTAAGAATGAAGAAGCGAAAGAATTTGTAGTCGCTGTGATGGAAGAGATTGCAAGTGATATTAAGCAAGTTGAAAAGCATATTGAGCGTTCATCTTCTGCGGCAACCAATGCCAGTCAAGCAATCGCTCACCAAGAGGAGAGGCCCTGATAACAATGTGCACTACTTCGAAATATCCAATCCAGTCCTTCTTCGATTGATTGATAGAATGTAAAATCCTTCGCCCCGGATCTGAAGTGGAGAGCCCCCGACGTGTGCGGCGGTGTACAATTCGAGCTGGATGGTCAGACCATCAAAACCTATTTCCCAAATCCCAAAGCCCGCCTGCCGGTATTGAGCCGACAGGGTCAGCAGGTTCTGGTTCCCTGGGGTCGCCGCGAGAGTCAGCCAGGCCTTACACCACAGGGAGGCTGGGCAAGACTGGAGTCCATTAAAAAGGGTATCTGGAACCGGTTTAGCCCCAGGCCCGTCAAAATCAGCGTTGATGCTTTTATGGAAAAAGATGAAGCGGGGGAGAGCCACTGGTTTCTCCTGGAAAAACAGCAGTTTATCCAGGGGCTGATCGCTACTGATGGCCCTTTTACCCGACTGTATGTCGTGACCGAAGAAAACGAACAAAGTTGTCACAAGAGTCATCGCTGGCCCAGAGTGATCGATGCCCCGGAACCCCTCAGAGCCCCTTCAGAAGGACTCTTTTAGCAGACGATCTCGGTAAATCATACTTTTCAAAAGACAAACATTAGTAGACACTCTACCCCAGTTAAAGCAAATACCTTAATCAAACAACGGCTCGCACCATGACAGCTTATAAAAAAATTCGCCGACTTTTTACTCTGCCTCTTGCTCTGCCTTTTGTGCTTGTCAGCGCCCTGCTACTCACAGCTTGCTCAACGCAGCAAAAAATTGATACTGAAGAACAACCCTTCAGCGGCTATCTAGAAAACTATGAAAGATTGACTGCTTTTGATGATGATACCGCCATGCGCTGGGTCAGCGGCGATCTGAAAAAGTATAAAAAGGTTTATCTTGAGCCCGTCAATCTGTTCCCAAATTACAACGCCACCAATGATGCCCAGCGCGAAGTAGCCACTAAAGTCGCTGACTACCTGAACAATGGTTTCAGGGAAGGCCTGAAGCAGCGAGGAATACTGGCAGAAAAACCCGGACCCGGTGTTTTGGTTATTCAGCCAGCCATTACCGGCATTGTGTCAGAGATGAAGGATCTTAAACCCAGACAATTTGTTCTCCCCGTCGCCGTTGCCAGAACCCTGATCAAAACAGCCACCGACCGTCTGGATTACATCGTGGCTCTGTATTTGGAAGTGCAATTGAGAGATGGCAAAACAGGCAGACTGGAAGGTGAGGTGCTGCGTAAAGGAATCAACAAGCAATCGGACAACGACAAAGTCACCAAAGAAGATGTCAAAGCCGTTCTGGATGACTGGCTGGACTTCTACAGCCGTGGCCTGGACAAGCTAACCCATAAAGATCAGTAAAAATCACCAACATGGCTGCCTGTCGGGCTCATCAGGCAGCCTGCTCTTAATCCCCCCATACACTCAGGAGACCGAGGTGTGTAAACCACACTCACGGTTACCAATGACTTTGGTAGGGTCATAGTAATCTTCTTCAATGGGAAGGTCGTTCATTACCAGGTACTCTTCAACATCCAGCTCTGTCCAGTTCAACAGAGGGGCTACCCGGTAATAACCGTCTTTGGTTTCACTGACGACCTCCAAACCCTGACGAAAAGCTGTCTGGTCTTTTCTGATAGCCGTCAACCAATAGTCAGGAGAAAAACTCTGCATGGCCCGTCCAAAAGGCTCCAGTTTGACCTGTCGGGTAAACTCGTCATGCGCTGGCGTATCCACCTCTGGCACACCACCCATGATGGCATCACGATAGGCACGACTGTATTCCGGGTGATAAATCTGAATGTTCAATTCCAACGTTTGGATCAGATCCCGGGCGAAGTGATAGGTCGCCCGTGTGCCGTAACCAGAATCAATCCAGATCACCGGCAAATCCGGTTGAATCCGGGTGGACATATGCAGAATGGCAGCTTCGTGAGGACCAAAGTTAGTGGTAACCACCGGCTTCATAGCCTTTTGCAGAGCCCAGCGGATAATCTCTTGTGGCGAGCGCTCAGCAAGCTCACGGTTAATGGTCTCCAGATCCATTGATTCCCCCGAAATACTTATTCTTTAACATTTGTGTCTTGGTTTAGCCAAACTATAGGTGATGAGGTTCCCGGGAGGCAATGGATCGTCTAGAACATATCTTTCTTTGCAAATAGTGAGTTGGACTAATGCCCCAGAAACCTGTCAGATTTAAAACAATGTCAAAAAGAGGATTAAAATCAGATCTTACGTACCACATGAAGGCCATGTCTGACGGGTAAAAGAACATTATCCAGATCCGCCCTGGAAGACAGATAGCGGTTCAGCTTTGCAATCACCTCATCCCGCTCATCCAGAGGGTTCAATACACCGCCTTTCCAGAGCGCATCGTCAATAACAATAACGCCTCCCTGCTTCAGCATGGGGAGAATCAGCTCCAGATATTCAAAGTATTTTTTCTTGTCGGCATCAATGAAAACAAAGTCGAGTTCTCCCTCAATGGCAGGGATGGTTTCCAATGCTTTGCCAAACAGTACTTTCAACTTATGAGAATGGGGTGATCGGTCAAAGAATTCCTCTGCAATAGCAATGGCACGAGGGTTAGTTTCACAACAATAGATTTCACCATCCTCTGGCAGGGCTTCAGCCATGGATAAAGCCGCGTAGCCGGTGAACATGCCGATTTCCAACACCCTCTTGCTGTGACTTAAGGCTACCAGCAGTTTCAAGGTTTGCCCCACCATTCTTCCCGACATATTTCCCGGATAGCGGGTCCGGTCTTCTGTCGCCTGAGCCAGCTCTTTCAGAAGTGGCGACTCACCGCCGGTAATGTCATGGCAATATTGTTCGATATCGGGATTTACAATGACCGTCATGGCCTTTCCTTCACTGCATTAACGGGCAGATTCTATCAGGAGCCTGCTGAGTAAAAAATGCCTTTTAACCGTGCCCGACTGATACACTCATGGTAGGATTTGAAGCGGCTTCCCGAACACTCTGAGCAAGCCAGGAAGGAACAGAGGGCACTGGCAAAAATAAATAGAACCTATCACTCACTCAACTCTTGCAAGGCAGTAAACCGTGACAGAAAAACCCATTGTAGAAATAAACTATTGCAGCCAGTGCCAGTGGTTGCTCCGCTCCGCCTGGCTTGCTCAGGAATTGCTCAGTACGTTCAGCACCGATCTGGGAGAGGTGAGACTGAAGCCAGGAACAGGTGGTGTCTTTGTCATCACCCTGAACGGCAAACAGATCTGGGAAAGAAAACAGGACGGCGGCTTTCCGCAACCCAAGCAGATCAAACAGAAAGTCCGTGACCTGATAGATCCTGAACGGGATCTCGGACACAATGACCGTTCCTGATTTATGCTAGTCCGGCCAAAGAGAATCTCGCTACTTCCAGCAGGCTCTGACAGCATCCAGCTACTTTCAGAAGCCCCGATCGTGTCATATCAGGGGCTTCTTTCAAACCTTCAGGAAGACGGTTAAACCCAGTCGGAAGCAGGCTTTTTGCGGAATCGGATCATTGGCAAGAACAAACCCAGCAGAATACCTATTATGATCGTACCACTTCCATAGAGATACCAGCGCATACTGCTACTCCGAATCAGCTGGTTATTTTCAGCCTCTATTACCTCAATCCGGTTTTTCAACTGTAAATTTTCTTCCATCAATTGCTTGTTCCGACGATCCAGTGCCTGAGGATCAGCGGTCGCTTCTCTCAAGGCGATAAACTCAGAGGTTTTGTCGTCCAACAGCCCGGTGGTCTCTTCAAGAGTACCTTTAACATTGTCCAGCTCATCCTCAGTGGCAGATAATCCAGATTTTAGAGCCGTGTTCTCTTTGGTCAGTTGCGAAAGGTTTTCCAGCACCTTTGGCAGACGCTCTCTGGCAGGCTCCTCGACCACCAGATACTGACGGGGGATATACCCTTCTAATCCGTCAGCCGTTCTGACCTTGCTGTATCCTTCTCCGGCATCAGCTTCGAGAACTGTCATTCTCAGTCCTGTTTTCAGACCCCGGTGCAAAATCCGGTATTGAGCACCGGGCCCTGAACGCAGTGGGACATAAACAACATCAGTAACATAACGAGTTTCAGCCTGAACCGGTTCAGCCTGAACCATTGAACCCAGTAGCACTATAGCACCAAGGGACAAAAACAGTTTGTGTAAGGATTGTTTCACGTTTTCTCTCTTAGCCAGGCTGCCCTGCTATCAGAATGCTTCAGACAGGGCGAGGCGCCTGTATACCTTAATATCAAAATGACAGACTTCCGGAAGGAAAATCAGGGGAGTACTTTCTTGAATGGCTTCACACTCACAGAACGATAAACACCAGCGGCCACATAGGGGTCATCATCAGCCCATAATTGTGCGGCTTCGAGGCTATCAAATTCAGCGATAACAATACTGCCACTGAACCCGGCCTCACCCGGGTCATTACTGTCGATAGCAGGACAAGGGCCTGCCAGAACCAGGCGCCCCCGGGATTTTAGCACCTCAAGTCTTTCCAGGTGAGCAGGCCTGGCTGTCTTGCGCAGAGACAGACTATTTTCAACATCTTCACTGATGACTGCGTATAGCATTTATTTTTCCTCGGCCTGAATATGTCTTGAGATCACCAGGAACTGCAAGACGACAAAGACAAAAGTAAGAATCAGACTGCCGAACACCTTAAAGTCCACCCAGAACTCATGGAAGGTAAAGGCGACATAAAGGTTGGCGGCACCCAGTAGTGTAAAGAATATGACCCAGCTCAGATTCATACGAATCCAGATCTCATCGGGCAGGCTGATGGCATGTTCCATCATTCGCTGCACCAGTGGTTTTTGGCCAATAAACTGACTGCCCAGAAAGGCGGCAGCAAAGATCCAGTTTACAATCGGTGCTTTCCATTTCAGGAAGTTCTCGTCCTGAAAAGCCAGAGTCATACCACCGAATAAAACCACGGCTAACAGAGTAATAAGTTGGCTCTTCTCAAGAGTTTTGTTCTTGATGAAGCTGCCACCGTAAACAATGACAGATGTAATGATCAGGAAGAAAGTGCCACTGATGGCTCCTCCCACCTCAAGAGAATATCCGGCTACATCCACCATTCTGGGGTCCATTTTGTAGACCGTAAAAAAGATGATCAGTGGAATAAAATCAATCAGTTGCTTCATATTAAACCAGTCGGGTTACCTTGTGATTTACTTGGATATTTTGCTCAGGGCGGCTCACTAGCCGAATTCAGAGCTCGTTAAATCACCCTGTAGTTTACTATGGAACGACTTCATTGCCATGCCTGACCGGATCTATCCTGCCAATTTTTTAAAAGCCTTTACCGTTCCATTGGTGGTAGAGTGTACCGACAGTTACTACTTATTTGTATCGCAATGACCCTGAATGTCGACCTCCATTGCCACACCACCGCATCCGATGGTTCCATGGGACCGCTGGAAGTTTATGAACGAGCACGTGATCAAGGTGTCGATATACTGGCTATTACGGACCATGACTCGGTGGCCGCACACCAGTTTCTAAAGAATAAAACGCTCGAAGGCCCCAGGCTGATCACCGGGATGGAATTATCAACTACCTGGTCTGCGATGGAAATCCATATTGTTGGCCTTAATTTTTCCCTGTCACACCCGGATCTTGAAAAAATCATTCATCACCAGCGCTCTGCCAGAAAGCAGCGATCACTGCTAATCGCCAACCGCCTGGTGAAGAAACTGAAACTCGATATCAGTGCAGACGTTTTGATGGATGAAGTCATTGAACTGGCCTTAAACCGGCAGAAACAAACGGCTGACGGCTTTGTTTTATCGAGAAAAAATATCCAGACAGGCCGCCCTCACTTCGCCCATTGGTTGCTGGAAAAAGGCTACATCAATGAGTTGCAGGCGGCTTTTGATAAACATTTGTCGCATCAGAAAATAGGCAACTTGAAGGCCTTCTGGCCTCCCATGGGTCAGGCCGTAGCCTGGATCAGAGCTTTGAAAGGCTCGGCTGTATTAGCTCACCCGGGAAAATACAAAATGACCCGCACCAAACTCAGGGCTCTGGTCAGGGACTTCAAACTGGCAGGTGGCCACGCCCTTGAAGTCAGCAGCTGCCAGCAACCTCCCGGACAGCGGGAAACGTTGGCCAGACTTTGCCAGGACTTTGAACTTGGGGCTTCAAGAGCGAGTGACTTCCATACCCCTGCCAATCCGTGGGTAGAACTGGGCAGAGCACCAGAACTTCCCGATGATACCCTGCCTGTCTGGGAGAGCTGGTGGTCACCAAATGATCGCCATCGGCTTTAAATGTTCGCCATCGGCATTAAAGATGTCTGATCTGAGCGAACCATTATGATGAGAGGTTCTCTCTTTTCCCCATGCCCCGAAGGCTATTGTAAAAACCCTCCCCGGGAAAGATTGTCTGCCGCTTACGGGACCCGGCCTCTGTGCCGAGTGCTCCATAGTTAGCGGACCATCCATGCATTCGACTAACCGAGCGGTGGACGTCCTGTTTCGGCTGTGTTTCGGCCGTTTCGGCTATATCTCAAAAAAGTAAGCAACACTGACATCTGTGTTATGAACTTTTTCCATTAATTTTTGCCGAACCTATTAACTTAGGATGAGGTTACGCAGCATGGATGCTCACTACTGTAATGATGTCTTGTTAACAATGCCATATGCCTCAGAAAATGACGACACCTCAAAGTTGACTCCTGAACAGTTAAGGCTCAAAGAGATTCAAGCACCCGCCTACTTTAATTCAAGAATTATAGAAATTTTAGAAAGCTGTACCATTAAACATCGACTGAAGCATAATGAGCTACTGGTTGAACCGTCTGTTTATGGAGAGCATGAATCAACCATTCATAAAATCACATCGGATAGAGCAATCAAAAAAATGATTCCTGATCATTGTTTACTGTCCTTCAAATATTCAGAAAAAGACATAATGACCCCTATCCTATTGAAAAGTCATCGCCTTAATGAAGATATCATTGACGGCGTAGTCTTTGACTCTTTACCCATCGCCTACTTATCAGTGTCAACAGATGAACACGAACATAGCTGTATGCATGTTGCATCAAATCATTAACTAAAACCTCCGGATCGAACAGAATCGTTGCACTACCTTGCTTCAGTGGTATGATGCGCGCTCCATTATAACTGCAAGAGAATGGCAACCTGTCGACACCCCTTTGAACACAGTATCTAAAAGACGGTTCAAAGGTGCAGGTACCATGTACACAACAGCCATGAGTCAGTTTTTCCAGATTCATCCTGAGACGCCACAGCTTCGTCTGATTCGTCAGGCCGCAGAAATCCTGAGGGCCGGCGGGGTGATTGCCTACCCTACTGACTCAGCTTATGCTCTGGGCTGCCTGATTGGTGACAAAAAAGCGGTTGAGCGCATTCGCCAGATTCGTCGATTGGACGAAAAGCACAACTTCACACTGGTGTGCAGAGACCTCTCCGAACTGGCAACCTACGCCCAGGTCGACAATGTTCAATATCGTTTGCTGAAAAATCACACACCCGGTCCTTACACCTTTATCCTGAGAGGCACCCGGGAAGTTCCCCGCCGCCTGATGCACCCCAGAAGAAAGACCCTGGGCATACGAGTACCTCAATGCAGCATTGTCAGTGCCCTGCTCAATGAACTGGATGCTCCCATAATGAGTAGCACCTTACAGCTGCCGGGTGACAATGAGCCAATGCTGGACCCATACGACATTCGTGAAACACTTGAAAACCAGCTGGATCTGGTCATTGATGGTGGTTATAGGGGTATGGAGCCAACCACAGTGATCAGTTTGCTGGCGGACACGCCTGAAATCCTTCGGGAAGGTAAAGGCAATCCGGAACCGTTTCTCAGCTGAACAACGATCACTGTACGAATCTATTGTTGAAGAAATCCGATTCCATGACCGGAATTTTTCAGTCACTCATGACTGATTTATTCATGCCGTGTAAAAACACGCTTTTACCGTCGTGCAAACTGTCGTACCCTGTCAACTCAGGATTCTAACGGGAGAGCCTCTTGAGCGCTGTAGACTCACAGTCGCGTGTTCTGTCTGGCATGCGACCCACTGGCCGATTACATCTTGGCCATTATCATGGGGTATTGAAAAACTGGCTTCGGCTGCAACATGAATATGAGTGTTTTTTCTTCGTAGCTGACTGGCACGCACTGACCACTCACTACGAAGAGCCAGAAAAACTGGAAGACTCCGTCTGGGACATGGTCATTGACTGGCTGGCAACTGGCATCAATCCGGGTTCGGCCACCCTGTTCATTCAGTCCAGAGTTCCGGAACATGCAGAATTGAATCTGCTGCTCTCCATGATCACACCGCTCTCCTGGCTGGAACGAGTACCCAGTTACAAGGATCAGCAGGAAAAACTGAAGGAAAAAGATCTCTCCACCTTCGGATTCCTTGGCTATCCATTGCTGCAAAGCGCCGATATCCTTGCCTACCGTGCAGGACTGGTACCCGTCGGAGCTGACCAGGAAGCCCATATAGAGATCACCCGGGAAATCGCCAGACGCTTCAACCATCTTTATGGACGAGAGCCCGGCTTTGAGGATAATGCCGAGGCAGCCATCGGTAAAATGGGTCGAAAAACCGCCAACCTTTACCGCAAGCTCCGTCGAGCCTATCTTGAACACGGGGATGACGAAGCCTTGGCTACGGCCAAGGCGCTGTTGAAAGAGCAGAGCAACATCACTCTGGGCGATCAGGAGCGACTCTTTGGCTATCTGGAAGGTACCGGCAAGGTTATCCTGCCGGAGCCTCAGGCTCTGCTCACTGAACAGGCCCGTATGCCGGGCCTCGATGGTCAGAAAATGTCCAAGTCCTGCGGTAATACCATCAGCCTCAGGGAAGATCAGGACGGTGTTGCGTCGAAACTGAAAAAAATGCCCACAGACCCGGCCCGCATTCGCAGGAATGATCCGGGCGAACCGGAAAAGTGTCCGGTCTGGCAGCTTCACCAAGTCTATTCAGATGAGCAGCGCAGAGACTGGGTTCAAGAGGGTTGTCGCTCAGCAGGTATCGGCTGTCTGGACTGCAAAAAACCTCTGATTGAAGCGATTCAGGCCGAATTGGAGCCTATTCGCACGGAAGCCAGAGAACTGGAAAACAATCCCGATGTCGTGAAAAGTATCATTGCCGAAGGGACCGAAAAGACACGGGACGAAGCCCAGGACACCCTCAGGGAGGTCCGGGAAGCCATAGGACTGGACTATCGTTGAACACTGTGTTTCAGTGATGTAACAGCCATTGCAAAATACGGGTCAGGTTTTAAGCCTGATCATCATAAAAAGCAGTTTCACCGTCAGGAGCCTGGTCGGTCAAGCTGCTTTTTTTCAGCTAGAGGATTTACAACAGGGTGATGCATCAATGACCTCCACGGAAACCGTGGCTGAGCCCGGAAAACAACTCCCTGCAGAGCTGGCACCGGAAACTCAATCAGGCTCTGAGCCTGCAATCATTGAACACCAGATACGGGTTATGGGTCAGCCCATGGCTAAGTTGCCTGACGACCTTTACATCCCACCGGATGCCCTGCAGGTCTTTCTGGAAGCCTTTGAAGGCCCTCTCGACCTGCTGCTCTATCTGATCAAACGCAACAACATGGACATCCTGAACATAAAGGTAGCTGTCATTACAGAGCAATACATGCAGTATGTAGAATTGATGGAATCAGGACAATTCGAGCTGGCAGCAGAATACCTTGTCATGGCCGCTACACTGGCCGAAATCAAATCCCGCATGCTGCTGCCACGAGTCTCTGAGGACGAAGACGAGGAAGAAGATCCCCGTGCTGAGCTCATTCGTCGACTGCAAGAATATGAGCGTTTCAAGAAAGCCGCAGAAGATATTGACCAACTGCCCAGGATGACTCGGGATCTTCATGAAGCCAATGCTGCCCCACCCAACCTTGAGCAGGATCGCCCCCATCCGGCAGTCGATCTCAAGGAGATCATGTTGGCCATGGGAGAGGTGCTCCGCCGGTCAGAAATGTACGTCAATCATCAGGTTGAACAGGAGGCTCTGTCCACCCGTGAGCGTATGAGTGAGGTCCTGTCCATGCTGACATCTGAACGCTTCACCCCCTTTGTTGCCCTGTTCCGGCTGGAGGAAGGCAAACTCGGTGTCGTCGTTACCTTTATGGCGGTGATGGAACTGATCAAGGAATCCCTGATCGAATTGATACAGAATGAACCTTTTGGTCCCATTCACGTTAAGGCCCGGATTGACTAATGGAAGCAGAACAGCTGCAACGCATCCTGGAAGGAGCCCTGCTGGCCAGCCAGAAACCCCTGACTGAAGAAAAGCTGGCCGCCCTGTTCCCCGAAGACCTTTACCCCGAGGAAGAGCGTCCGGATGGCAACCAGATCCGCGAAGCTCTGGTGTCCATCTCTGAAGCCTGTGAGGGACGGGGCTTTGAACTCAAAAAGGTGGCATCGGGTTACCGCTTCCAGGTCAGACAGGAACTATCCACCTGGGTTGGCAGACTCTGGGAAGAAAAACCACAGCGCTACACACGGGCACTGCTGGAAACTCTGGCACTCATCGCCTATCGTCAGCCAATCACCCGGGGGGAAATTGAAGACATCCGGGGGGTAGCCGTCAGCAGTAATATCATACGAACCCTTCAGGATCGTGAATGGGTACGTGTGGTGGGTCACCGGGATGTGCCGGGTCGCCCGGCCATGTTTGCCACAACTCGTCAGTTTCTGGATTATTTTAATCTGGAAAACCTCAATGAACTGCCCCCCCTATCCGAGATTCGTAATCTGGAGGAAGCTGCCCGGGAGCTGGCTGAAGCCAACGATCAGAGGGAGCCAACGACAGAGGACGCAGAAGATCAGGAGGCCATTGAGATTGAAGGTCAATCCTCTGATGAGCTATTTGCCGAACTAGATGAATTGGAAGCCGATCTGCCAGACAACTTTGATGACCTGATCCGTAAAAAGAAAGCCGAAGCACCAGAGCAAGAAGAGCAGTTAGTTGAACAGGACATTCAGACATCAGAGAAACTGACAGAACTTCCCACTGAAGGCGATGAAACTCGATATCAGACGACCGATATGCCCATTGAGGAAGAGCCCGCTCCTGAAGCAGAAATATCCGGGGAAATATCAAACGAAAGAACTGACCCCTGAACCATGTCTGATCACTCAGCATAACAGCAGCGGAAATCCACGCTGTCTTAACCTATATTAAGTCGCTATACTCTGGCCCCTTTGATAGAAAAACAGAGCGGCATAGCCATAAATACCATGACAACTGAAACCACTCCTCCCCAGGGTGAAAAACTGCAAAAAATCCTGGCGGGCGCCGGCCTGGGCTCGCGCCGTGAGATGGAACGCTGGATCAGCGAAGGTCGAATCTCCGTAAATGGTGAACAGGCCAGCCTCGGCGATCGTGCCAATGCTGAAGACAAGATTGCTGTCGACGGTCGCCCGGTCAAACTGGAAACCTATGCGTCCGGAATCCGCCGCGTCATTGCCTACAACAAGCCTGAAGGCGAGATTTGTAGCCGCCACGACCCGGAAGGCCGCCCCACTGTTTTTGACAAACTGCCCAAACTTCAGGGAGAGCGCTGGATTGCCATTGGCCGTCTGGATATCAACACCTCCGGACTGATGTTGTTCACCACAGATGGTGAGCTGGCCAGTCGTCTCATGCATCCTTCTTACCAGGTTGAACGTGAATACGCTGTTCGAGTCATGGGTAATGCCACAGAGCAGAAAGTAAAGAACCTGTTCGATGGCGTAGAGCTGGAAGATGGCCCTGCCCGCTTCACCGATATTGTTGACTCAGGCGGTTCGGGCATCAACCGCTGGTTCCATGTTTGCCTGTTGGAGGGCCGTAATCGCGAAGTGCGCAGACTCTGGGAATCCCAGGATTTGACTGTCAGCCGTCTGAAGCGTGTACGTTTTGCCAATGTCATCATTCCTGACCACCTGCGCATGGGCCAGTGGGAAGAAGTAGAAAAAGCGGACATCGACAATCTGGCCGCTGCCGTTCAACTGCCACCCGCGCCCAACGCAGTGACACGCAGAGCCGATCCACGACACACCAAAACAGGCCTGAAAACCAGGGGCTCCCGTGGCAACCCCGCTATCAACAAGAAGCGTCCCTCGCCTCACAAAAAGCCCGGCGTTTTCAAAAAGAACAGGCATCGTTAATGCTGTTTGAGCTCCAACCATGACCCGGAGCTCTTGCCAATTCCTGAAAATGCTTTGAGTTTCCATGCTAACCTTCAGGGGTTCCACTGGACAGAATGACTGTATTTATATACAGTAACTTTAAACCAAGCCTGACAGGAGAGGGCCATGTCTATTACCCCCATGTGGCGAGTTGACCGGGACGGAAGCATGTTTACAGACAAGAAAGCCGCTGAAGAATACGATCGTATGTTGGAGCTGGCCGCCAATATCACCAGCCTGCTGGAAGACCGCTTTGAAATCGATGAAGACCTGGCTGAAGAGATCGGCCTGATGTTCGCTAAAAACAAGGAAGCCTTTGCCAAAGCCTTTAAAGGCAAACCGGACCTGGTGCTTGAGATTGGCCAGACTTCTGAGCAAGACAACGACACAAAGGATAAGGACGAGGATGAGGCCGCGGCCTGATCCAGCGCATTTTCCGATTGCCAGAGCGGAATGCCCTGATTCGCTCTGCCGTCAGCACCTTTTTCGTTTCAATCCTTTTTCATTTCATCTTCTATTCAGAAACGAATCAAAAACAAAGCGTCATGGGCATTAACCGTCCCTCTGATCAGCTTCAGATTCAGCTAAAAATAGCTTTGTATGAAAAAAAATCTTTCTTTCATTCCTGATTGAGAAACCCTTTTTTTTACCAAAGATAGTGGTTCTAGCGGTCATTTTTCCCATTATCAGACCGAGACACTAGTGAAGCAGCCCGCCAAGTAGCACTTGTACTGGTTGCTAATACAGCGAATTCCGCTAATATAGCGGCCTTTTTGTCTGGCAAGGTATGTAGTCACGACATGACGAGCTTCGTTCCTGGACAGCGCTGGATCAGTGACACCGAAACTGAACAAGGATTAGGTACCGTTCTGACTTTCGATAGTCGCATGGTTACCCTATTGTTCACCACCACCGGTGAAACCCGGCTGTACTCCATTAATAACTGCCCGCTATCAAGGGTACAATTTAATCCTGGTGACAAGATAGAGAGTCACGAGGGCTGGACCATGACGGTGACAGAAGTCATCGAAGAGAATGGTCTGCTGCACTATAAGGGTCTTCTTCCCAACGGCAAGCCCGGAGAGCTTCCCGAATCGGAGCTGGGCAACTTTATTCACTTCAACAAACCGCAGGACAGAATGCTGGCAGGTCAAATCGACCAAAACAGCAATTTTTCTCTGCGTTACAAGACATTGCTGAACAATTGTCGCCTGTTGAGCGCTCCAGTAAGAGGGCTTCTCGGTGCCCGTACCAGCCTCATCCCCCATCAGCTGCACATAGCCCGTGAGGTTTCCGGACGCCATGCGCCAAGAGTGATGCTGGCTGACGAAGTTGGCATGGGTAAAACCATTGAAGCCGGTCTTATCCTTCATCAGCAACTGATCACAGAACGTGCCAGCCGGGTCCTGATTCTGGTTCCGGAAACACTTCAACATCAATGGCTGGTCGAAATGCTGCGTCGTTTTAACCTGCACTTCGGCCTGTTTGATGAAGAGCGTTGCCGTGCGATTGAAGATGAAAACCCGTTCAACACCGAACAGCTGATTCTCTGCAGCCTGGACTTCCTGAGCCAGTACGAAAATCGTTTCCAACAGGTCCTGGAAGCTGACTGGGATCTGCTGATCGTCGATGAGGCTCATCATCTGGTCTGGTCAGAAGAAGACCCCAGCCGTGAATATCAGGTTGTAGAAACCTTGTCGTCACAGATTCCCGGACTGCTGCTATTGACAGCCACGCCTGAACAGATGGGCCCCGAAAGTCATTTTGCCAGACTCCGCCTACTGGACCCGGATCGTTTCCATGATCTGGAGACCTACCAGAAAGAGGAGAAGAGCTATGAGCCTGTGGCCGAAGCGGTACAGGAGCTGCTGGAAAATGACCATCTGCCGGAAGCCGCCTGTCAGCATTTGGCCGGTTTCCTCGGCCAGGACTGCCAACCACTGATCGACCTGATCAATAATGGCTCTGATGAGCAAAAAGAAGCAGCTCGTGAACAGCTGCTAAAAACTCTGCTGGACCGCCATGGTACTGGCCGGGTGTTGTTCAGAAATACCCGTGCAGCCGTAGGTGGATTCCCCGGTCGTGTCGTACAGGGCTACGCCCAGAAACTGCCTGAGCTTTATCAGATTGCCCAGGAAGAAGAAACTGAAGTCCGCGGTTCGCTCTATCCTGAACTGGCTTACCAGTCCCATATCCGTGTTAACGACATGGACCCCTGGTGGAAAGTCGACCCACGCATAGACTGGCTGATTAACCTGCTAAAACTGCTCAAAAAGCAGAAAGTGCTGGTGATCTGTGCCAACGCCAATACCGCTCTGGACCTCGAGGACGCCCTCAGAATTCTGTCAGGCATACCCACGGCAGTGTTCCATGAGAACATGACGATCGTGGAACGAGATCGTGCAGCTGCGTGGTTTGCTGATGAAGAATACGGCGCCCAGGTTCTGGTCTGCTCCGAAATTGGCAGTGAAGGTCGAAACTTCCAGTTTGCCCACCACCTGGTGCTCTTCGATTTGCCCGCTCACCCGGATCTGCTGGAACAGCGTATCGGACGACTCGATCGAATTGGCCAGACCGAGACCATCAAAATTCATGTTCCTTACATAGAAGGCACTGGACAGGAATTAATCTTCCACTGGTATGACCAGGGCCTGAACGCATTCGCTGATACCTGCCCGTCTGGCAGCATGGTCTTTGAGCAGTTAGGTGAAGCGTTCACTGAAACACTGATTCCGGAGAAAAAAACGACACTGGCTGATATTCAGCCTTTGATAGAGGAAACCGCCAAGCTCAATGCAAAAATGAATGAGTACCTCCACAATGGTCGGGATCGCCTGCTGGAAATCAACTCCCGTGGCACTCTTTCCAGTGAAGACCTGATAAACGACATCGAAGCACAGGAAGAACCCAGACAGCTCAAGCGCTATATGGAAAAGCTGTTTGAAGGATTTGGCGTCGATTCAGAAGATCATTCCAAGCATTGCCTCGTTGTACGTCCTGGCAGCCATATGGTGACATCCTTCCCAGGTCTTCCGGCTGACGGCATTACCGTCACCTTTGATCGGGAGTTGGCCCTTTCCCGGGAAGATATGCATTTTCTCACCTGGGAGCACCCCATGGTTCGTGAAAGCATGGACATGCTGCTCACCAGTGAGATGGGCAACACTTCGGTCGCTCTGCTGAAAAACAAAGCGCTGAAACCCGGCACAATGTTGCTGGAAGCGATCTATGTCGTCGGTGCTACGGGAGAGAAAAAACTGCAACTGGATCGATACCTGCCCGCGACACCGATTCGCTGCCTGATCGACCCTGGCATGAACAACCTATCAGAAAAAGTTGCCTTCGATACCCTCAATGCCCAGCTTCAGCCCATTAAGAAAGGGATGGCAAAAAAACTGGTGAAAGCGCAACGGGAACCGATTCTGACCATGTTGGCCAAAGCAGAGCAAGCAGCGAAGGAACAGGTTAATCCCATTGTGACTGAAGCCTGCAAAAACCTGCTAAGCCATGTTACGGAAGAGATCAAGCGACTGGCTGCCCTGAAAGCAGTGAACCCGAACGTGCGTGATGAAGAGATCGAACACCTCAAACTGCGTGCCGCAATGGGTCATCAATGCCTTCAGAAAGCGATGCTCAGGCTGGATGGTTTGCGGTTGATGATTGCGGGTTAACAATCTGTTCTGACCCACCCATGAAGAAATGCAGCTATCCAGCTGCATTTCTTTTTAGGTATATATCTACTTCCAAAACAATTGAATCACAGAGGCAACATTGGTACTCAGTTATTTCATCAGATCGTGGCAACTACTTTTGATAAAAACCCACCTCACCTTCAGGCCGGGTCTTAAATCGGCGATGCAGCCACATATACTGATCCGGTTTTTTCCTGACCTGCTCTTCTACAAATTGATTGACCCGGATCGCATCCTGCAGATCATCGCCCCGGGGAAAGTCCTTCCAGGCCTCAAACACCTCAAGGACATAGCCCCGGGAACCCGGTTTTCGGGTGACCACCATAGGCACGACCCTGGCCTTACCCATTTTGGTCATTCTTGAAGTGCCAGTCACTGATGCCGCCTGCATACCAAAAAAAGGGGCAAAAACACTTTGTTTGGGACCATAATCCTGATCAGGTGAGTACCAGACGGTTTTTCCCTGTCTCAGGGATCTCAGCATACCGCGCACATCCCTTCGGCCTAACAAACGGCTACCCCGGTCATAGCGTAGACGCTGTCTTCTCTGCATATACTCAAAAACAGGATTCTTGTGTTCACGGTAGGTCGCGTCGACACTGTGCCTGAGAGTGATCAGAGCGCCCGCTATTTCTATGGTCGTGAAATGCAGAATCAGCAACAGATTGCCCTGCCCACTCTCTGAGTCGAGGTTTTCCAGACCTTTATAGGTCACCAGCCGTTCAAGTCTCTCTCTCGGCCACCACCAGGCCATGAGCACTTCCATCAAACCGATACCGACCGACTCAAAGTTTTTCTGCAACAGGATTTCCCTTTCCGCTTCAGTCATCTGGGGAAAACATTTTTCCAGATTGACCCGGGTAATACGCACTCTGTTGCCACCAAAACGCAATAAAAGGCGACCTATCCAGCGCCCCAGATGCACCATGACTGAATAGGGAAGCATTGCCACAAGAGCAGTGAATCCCAACCCCAGCCATACCGGCCAGAACTTTGGTTTCAAATAACACCACAGAAACCGATCCGCCTCTGTAGTGTTGCTTAATTCATCCGACTTCATCTATTCACCAAAAACGCTTTCTCAAGAAACCTTCACAAGCAGTCAGTTACCTGCCATAAGTGAGCCCTATTATCTCAGCTGCCAAGGCTGAGGTCATATTTCTCTGGAGATACCTTGTAAAATGACTTGAGAAATCTTGGTTTTGATCGTAGCCTGAGAGGCAATACGGAGCGATAGGTCAGAAAATGAGAAGCACTGAAACTTTTCCCTATTATCCGTCAGATACAGCAGGAACATAACTGACACACTTCCGTAAATGACGTGGCCACCATGAACTCAACTCTGACCTCAAAGCCCTCAAATACCGCCTTCCAGCTAAAAGGCGGTATTTTTACACTGACTACCCTTGAATTGCACAACAGCTGTCTGATTAGTTTCTGCCAGCAGTTACAGGCGATGTCAGAAAAAGCCCCACACTTCTTTCAACAGACACCGGTGGTAATGGCTTTGGAGACATTACCGGCAACGGTTGATGCTCCCGATCTGAGAGCCATTGCAGGGCGACTGAGGGAGTCCGGCATGATTCTGGTTGCCGTTCGTGGTGGTGAACAGTTCAGATACACGGCAGAGTCTGCCGGCCTGGCCTGGCTGCCATTTCAGAAGACAAAGTCAGAGAAAAATGTGGTCATGATGCAACAGAACGGACAACCGATGCCGGTCGAACGTCATGAGCTTAATGGCACCGGGCAAAAAGAAGATACATCAGGCATTTCAGGTTCAGAAACAAAAATTATCGATCAGCCTGTTCGCTCCGGTCAGCAAATCTATGCCCCGGGCGACCTGGTTATACTATCACAGGTCAGTCCGGGTGCAGAATTGCTGGCTGGCGGGCACATACACGTCTACGGACTTTTAAGGGGCAGAGCGCTTGCCGGGGTTAATGGTGACCCTGAGGCAAGAATTTTTTGTCATCGCTTTGAGGCCGAACTGATTTCCATCAGTGGTCACTACAAACTGACCGGCCAGACGGAAGAATCCTCCTGGAGCCGCCACTGGGGTCAGTCTGTTTTAATAAAGCTCGCTGAGGATCGCTTGCACATCAGCAGGCTTTAATAAATACTTGAACATCGACCATCACTTACTATTCACAGGATTTGAACTTGGCACGCATAATAGTCGTAACGTCAGGAAAAGGCGGTGTTGGTAAGACCACGACCAGCGCTTCATTCGCCACAGGTCTGGCCATGAAAGGACACAGAACCGTGGTGATCGATTTTGATGTCGGGCTGCGAAATCTCGACCTTATCATGGGGTGTGAGCGCAGAGTCGTCTATGATCTGGTGAATGTTATTAATGGTGAAGCAGCTCTCCATCAGGCCCTGATTAAAGACAAACACACCGAGAACCTGAGTGTATTGCCGGCATCACAGACCCGCGACAAAGAAGCACTCACTCTGGAAGGCATTGAAGCGGTTTTTGACGAGCTGGCAAAAGATTTTGAATACATTATCTGCGACTCACCGGCCGGTATTGAGCATGGTGCGCTTATGGCTCTGTACTTTGCTGACGAAGCGATCATAACAACGAACCCTGAAGTTTCTTCCGTCAGGGATTCAGACCGGATCCTGGGGATTTTGCAAAGCAAATCCCGGAGAGCTGAAAAGAAGCTTGATCCTGTCAAAGAACATCTGTTGCTGACCCGTTATAACCCGACGAGGGTGGAAATGGGCGATATGCTTAATGTTGAAGACGTTCAGGAGATCCTTGCCATTCCATTGCTGGCCGTTGTCCCGGAATCCAAGGACGTTCTGAAGGCATCAAACCATGGTATTCCGGTTATCCATCAGCAGACAACCGATGCCGGTCAGGCTTACAACGATATGGTCGCACGCTTTCTGGGCGCTGAATTACCTCACCGGTTTATTGAACCTCCGAAAAAAGGCTTTTTCCAGAAAGTTTTCAGGAGTCGTGCATGAGTCTGCTGCAATTTTTTAAATCCAGCAAATCCGGGGGCAGCGCATCGGTCGCAAAGGAGCGCCTTCAGATACTGGTTGCCCATGAAAGGCTGAACCGCTCTGGTCATGACTTTCTGCCAGCTATGAAACAGGACATACTGAGAGTCGTGGAAAAGTATTTTCAGGTCGCCGATAACACCATCTCCGTCCGGCTGGATACCGATGGTGACTGCTCGACCCTTGAAGTCAACGTGCAGTTACCGGAAAACTCCTGACACCCGAAGCCTTCTCTTGATACTCTTACAGCACTGGCACAGATCCATTCTGTGTCGGCCTCTCTTTGCAAACTCCTATCGCTTGCTTTACTCAGTTTCTATTAACAGCCATACCGTGTTAAAAGAAATACTGTTTAAATCACCAGAATTTTACTAGCTCAACAGTTTGCAACCTTTTATTAACATAGCGTTGCATACTGCAATTGAAACTCTCACTTAAGTACAAATTCAGACTAACCCAACGGTTGAGTTACTGTTATTCTTAAATAGTATTCATGCAAAAGCCAGCACGGTCAGGAAAGACTATGAAACACCACTACTCTGCGCCATTTAAAAGCCGGAAAACCACTATTCGCACACAGGGTCGCGCTATTAATGCTATAGCCTACCCAAAAAATCTGAAGCCCCTGATGAAAAACACCAGCCAGCTGCCAAACAGCAAGCCCGAAGGCAACGAATGCTTTGAGCTCGGGTATAACTGATCGACTCTGCCAGACACCTTTCAATGTCCACCGCAGAATGATCAGAGGCCTCAATGTTTTTTAAAGCCATTCATAATGGATTAAGCAGGCAAGGTGAGAATAACCTTGCCTGTTGTTTTATTGGATGCCATTAAATCATACGCTTTCTGATATTGATCGATTGGGAGAACCGTATCTGTAATCGGTTTTAAGTGACCCGAGGCGAATAAAGGCCAAACCTTTTCCATTAGTTCGGTTAACAACCTTTCTTTTTCGGTAATGGGCAAAAAGCGCAGAGTGGATCCCATCACTTGAATCCGCTTCATCAGTAGTTGCCCCATATCCAATTGTGCTTGTCGTCCTGCCATTAAACCAATGGTGACAATTCTTCCGCCGATATTCATTAAAGACAGATATCTTTCCAGCCAGTCTCCGGCACAGCAATCCAGCACCATATCAAAAGGACCAAAAGCCTTTAACAGCTTCCAATCCTGCTGATGTCGGTTCAAGCCATTTTTCGCTCCCAACTCCTTGCAGAATTGCAACTTTTCATCACTGCCGACCACCACGGTTACGTCGATCCCAAAATAAGCACACAGCTGCAGAACTGCGGTACCCACACCGCTGGCGCCAGCCATTAACAGAACCTTGTCTCCGGCTTTGACTTTGCCACGATGAAACAGGTTGAGCCAGGCGGTTGCATAAACCTCAACAACGCCTCCGGTCTGCACGAGACTCAGTGATTCAGGAACTGGTAACAACAGCCGCTGATCACACACCGCGCTTGTCGCCAGACCTCCACCCGGCAACAACGCACAAACATGCTGGCCTGGCAGCCATTGGCTGACATTGGCTCCCACCGCCTCAATGATCCCGGAGCATTCGAGTCCCTAGACGGGTGTTACACCTTTTGGTGGATTGTAGGTTCCAGCCAACTGCGACAGGTCGGCACGGTTAAGGCCTGCGGCCACTACTCGAATTTTTACCTGATCTTTACCCAAAGGCTCACCGGGAAAGGTCCGCCATTGTAACGCCCTGTCAATAGCCACAAGTCCGTAAAAGTTTTTGCTCTCTTGCATCTTTACCCAAACCTTAATGATCAAGCCGATACAGGTATCAATGAAATACCTCGGTTATCGGGCTTCATTGAATAGGGGGTTATCAGCCTGACTGGAGTCCGGTAAAGTCCCCTGACTGGCTGCATTCAGTTATAGACTGTATTATGTCTCAGGGGATATTCACAATCACTGAACAAAACTGATTGAGAAAGCCCCCAAAGCACTGGTAACTTAAAAATAGAAGTCAACCAATGCTCTGGGACAGGCCTATGGACCGACTGTCTGGTAGCCAGCAGTGCCACATGCACCACAAGCAGCATCAGCTGGAAACAACGCCCTGACAGGCTTTGGATTATCTCCGGTGTGGAACAGGCTTAAACGCATGTTCCGGATATTTTTGGTACATGTGTTTCAGGCACAGAGGGGTGGAGTAGCCTATAGTCGATGAACGTCGTCTTAAACACTCCATAACAGGACTTATTCCTTCATGAGCCGAGGCGGCACACCCGATATCGAAAAACGACACGGAGCTTCACAATCCATGATACCGACCCTGCTAAACGCCAGGAAAATACCATCGGTTTTTTTTGCCCTGTTCACCGCGCTCTGTATAACCACCAGTTCGGTTTTTGCCGCTGATCAGAATCTTGACCGCCCCATTGACGAACTAAAACCCAGCCTGCAACAGGCCATTGCCAGTGTCAATGTGGTGCAACTGCTGTCACGCAACCATTATCGCAAAATTGACCTGAACAAAGAGAGTGGAGAAAAAGTATTTCAGCGCTATCTCGACCGTTTGGACCCCAACCGCAGCTTCTTCCTGCAAAGCGACATTGCCCAGTTTGCCCCTTATAAAGAAAAGCTCGACAGCTCTCTTAAAAGCGGCGACCTGAAACCAGCTTTTGAAATATTCAATCGATACACAGTCAGGGCAGAAGAACGTGCCCGCTACATGCTGGCTCTGGTCAAGCAGGGTGTTAACAAACTGGATCTGAAAAAGAACGAAGACCTGATTGTTGACCGCAAGGAACAGCCCTGGCTGGCCAATAAAAAGAACCAGCGAGACCTTTGGAGAAAACAGTTCAAAGACAGTGTACTGACCCTGAAGCTGAACAACAAAACTGATGAAGAAATTGCAGATCAGTTGACTCGACGCAACACCAACCTGTTGCGCCGATTGCATCAGAGTAAGAGCGAAGACGTTTTCCAGACTTACATTAATTCTTTTACCGGAATTTTTGATCCCCACACCCAGTACTTCTCGCCCCAGACTGCCGAGAACTTTGACATTAACATGAGTCTTTCTCTGGAAGGCATTGGTGCGGTTCTGTCCTCGGAGGATGAATACACCAAAGTGGTCAGCGTGGTCCCCGGTGGTCCTGCCGATAAAGCAGGCCAACTGAAACCTGGCGACAAAATCATCAGCGTTGGCCAGGGCCTCAAAGGCACGCTGGAGGACGTCGTGGGCATGCGTCTGGATGATGTGGTTAATCTGATCCGCGGTAAAAAGAAAACTCTGGTCAGACTGGAAATTATTCCAGGCTCCAGCAAAAGCAGTAACACCCGTATTTATGAAATTATCAGGGACAAAGTCAAGCTGGAAGAACAGGATGCCAAAAGCCACATTCTTGAGTTTAAACAGAATAATAAGACCAAGCGTGTGGGTGTTATCGAAATACCTACCTTCTACATTGACTTTAAGGCCGCCCAGTCCGGCGACCCCAATTACAAGAGCACAACGCGCGACGTGCGCAAGCTGCTTGATAATTTCAAGAAAGAAAACCTGGACGGCCTGATTATAGACCTGCGAGGCAATGGCGGCGGCTCCTTACAGGAAGCCAACGAACTGACTGGCCTGTTCATTGAGCAGGGTCCAACGGTTCTGGTCAGGGACAGCAGAGGACGCACCGAGCGTCAGCAAGACCCGGACCCGACTCAGGTATACAGTGGTCCCATGGCTGTTGTAGTTGACCGACTGAGTGCTTCTGCTTCAGAAATCTTTGCCGGCGCCATGCAAGACTATGGACGGGCACTGGTGATTGGTGGTCAGACTTACGGAAAAGGTACTGTTCAGAGCATTCAGCCGCTTAACCACGGACAGCTGAAACTGACTCTGGCCAAGTTCTACCGCATTTCCGGTCAGAGCACCCAGAACCAGGGCGTACTGCCCGACATCGCCTTTCCATCGCTGTACGATGGCCGTGATATCGGCGAAAGCAAGCTGCCTGATGCCCTGCCCTGGGATACCATCAAGCCGATCCCATACAGAAAGTACTCAGACATGAAACCTTTTCTGAAACCTCTCGATGAAAAGCACCGCAAGCGGACGCACGAGGATCCGGATTTTGTCTACCTGAACGAAATGAAAGACTACCTGTCTCGCTACGAAAACCAGGAAAAAGTGTCACTTAACGAAGCAAAGCGCAAGCACGAAATCCAGACCATGCGCAGTCAGAGACTGGCCATTGAGAACCGGCTAAGAAAGGCCAAGGGTGACCCCCTTTTGAATAACCTGGATGAACTGGAAGAAGCAGAACAGGAAGAAGCCTCTACTGAAACCAAGAAGAAAAAGAAAGAAACCGACGCCTTTATCAAGGAAGCTGGAATGGTTCTGGTGGACCTGATTCAGATACAGAAAAAACAAACTGCCAGCCGTTAACTATCCCTCTCAGGGCCTGTTTTTCAGGCCCTTATAGTCTCAAGAGTTCATACTCTTGCCAGCTCTTAAGAGACTGATATCTACCTTTCGATAAAAAGTACTGGCACAATATCACTCAAAACATCAGTGGCTCAATGGTAGGTAGAACCCCAAGAATGAAAATATATGGCGATATCCAGTCCGGCAACTGTTACAAAATCAAACTGCTCACTGCCCTGCTTGACCTGAATCATGAATGGGTTGCCATTGATATTCTGAATAATGAAACCCAGACTCCGGATTTTCTCGCCAAAAACCCTAACGGCAAAATTCCTTTGCTGGAGCTTGATGATGGCCGCATTCTCAGTGAATCCAATGCCATCCTGAACTTCCTGGCCAGAGATTCTGAGCTGTTGCCGACGGACCCTTTTTTACAGGCAAAAAACCAGCAATGGCAGTTTTTTGAGCAATACAGCCATGAACCTTATATTGCCGTTGCCCGCTTCATTAACAAGTATCTGGGCATGCCGGACAATCGACGGGAAGAGTTCGAAAGGAAACAGGAAGGCGGCCACAAAGCTCTTAAGGTCATGGAGCAGCGGCTTTCGAAAACCGCTTTTCTGGTTGGCGAGCAACTTACAACGGCTGACGTATCTTTGTTTGGGTACACCCATGTCGCCCACGAAGGCGGTTTTGAGTTGTCACAGTATCCGGGGATCCAACGCTGGATTTCACGTATTCGCTCTTTACCGGGGTTTGTTTCAATGGATTCCTGCGCCTGATACTTTACGCCACCTAACGAAAAAATGCCTATGTACGCTGTCATTTTCAGAGCCACCATCAAACAACTGGATCAGGAATACAGTCAACTTGCCCAGCGTATGCGCGAGCTGGCTCTGCATGAATAACTCCGAGCACCTGGCCGCCCGGCAAAAAGGTAATGCTCGCACAAATCGGCCCGTTCACTTGTGTTTTAATCCTCTTCCAGAATCCAGAGCTTTGCCGCCTCCAGCTGCTCGTATCTGAAGTGCCTGATTTTTGCAGCAATAAAATGCCTTGCTATTTTTTCTCTTGGACCGCCCTCTCTTGCATCCGTGACAATGGCAATTTTTCTCAGATGTTTGTGATGGTTTTTCACAAATCGAATGTGGCTGACCAGAGCACCAAAGGATTCCCAACCGGGAAAATGATCGGTATGGATAATCAGCCCAGCCAGCCCACCCCTCTCTTCAATCAGAGGATCAATCTGTTGGGCGGCAGAAACAAAGTCCTCTTTTGAAAGAGGTCCATGGGGTTCCAGAAAGGCAATACCGTCTTCCCTGTCCATCTCAATAGAAAGCATACTAGTTAAGCCTCCATATGAATGAAATAGAGTTTCACTGCAATCACTATAGGCCGAATTACCATCTTCTCCACTCCACAACTACCGAAACCCTCAGTCTCGGTACACCTGCTCCTTGTATTCAATCCGGGCTTTCACTTCGGCACAGTATTCTGTTGTGGGTCTTGCTAAAAGACGAGGTATGCCTATGGGTTCATCCGACTCAAGACAATAACCGTAGCTACCTGATCGTATACGCTGCAGTGACAGTCTGATCTTGGATAGTAATTTTTGTTCTCGTTCTAAAATACGCAAAGAAGTACTGCACTCTTCTTCCCAAGATGCTCTGTCACTATCATCATTCAACTCTGGTGGGCTGGCCATTTGATTTTTGGCTTCTTGAATTCGAGCTTCCGTCGATTCGTGAAGCACCAATAGTCGGTGCTTGAAAAAATCCAGTTGCTCACTATTCATGTAGTCAGACTCGGCAGCCTGTTTAATCTGATCTTCAGTCAACGGGCATTGCCCTGGTGATGTTGAGCTCATTGATTTTCTCCCCAGTCAGGAAAAGGATCACTCAAAGTTGCCCAGTGCTCTTTACCTTTGAGAACCTCGCCTTCTGTTAATAAGCAATCGTCGAGGGCTTTAGTAATGGCCTGTTGATCTAAAGCCTGACCGATGAAAACAAGCTCCTGCCGCATATCGCCGAAGGGATCTACCCAGTTACTTTTAATCGAGGCAAGGTAATCTTCATCGGTAGGCCAGTTCTCTTTCGGGATAGCTTTCCAAAACATCCCTGCAAAACCATAGCGCGCGATACCACCAGCCTGACTCCATTGGCCTGCAAATTCCGGACGAGTGGCCAACCAAAAGTACCCTTTAGATCGAATCAGTTTTCCATAGTCTCTTGCCGTGTGGAGAAACTGATAAAACTTTTCCGGATGAAAGGGTCGGCGAGCGGTGTAACTAAAACTTCCAATGCCGTATTCTTCCGTTTCCGGCACATGTTCGCCGCGCATTTCTTTAAGCCAGCCCGGCGCTAATTGTGCCCGCTCAAAATCAAACAGCCCAGTGTTTAATACATCGTCAACATTTACCTGACCATGAGTAATGGGAATGATTCGGGCATTGGTATTGAGTGTTTTCAGGATCGCAGTCAAACGTTCCTGCTCGCGCTGTTCTATCAAATCGGTTTTGCTGATTAACAGTATATCGGCGAACTCGACTTGATCTACCAGTAAGTCAGCAACACTGCGTTCATCCTCTTCCCCCAGAGACTCTCCGGTATCCTGAAGGTATTTGGCCTCGTCATAATCCTTGAGGAAGTTCACTGCATCCACCACTGTGACCATCGTATCCAGCGTGGCGACATCAGAAAGCGATTTACCCTTTTCATCGGCAAAGGTAAAGGTTTCAGCGACGGGTAAAGGCTCGGAAATGCCGGTGGATTCAATCACCAGATAATCAAAGTGCCCCTCCCGGGCCAATTTGTTGATCTCCAGCAACAGATCTTCACGCAGGGTACAACAAATGCAGCCATTGCTCATTTCCACCAGCTTCTCTTCCTGATGGCTCAGCGACACTTCGTTTTGAACCTGAGTTGCATCAATATTGATTTCGCTCATATCGTTAACGATAACGGCCACTTTTTTACCCTGGCGGTTATTCAGAATATGGCTTAGTACAGTAGTTTTTCCTGCGCCAAGAAAGCCTGACAGCACAGTGACGGGGAGTTGAGTCATGACGGATAGTTCCGGTTGAGGTAAATATACAGGTGAGTACACCCTAATTTGTTATGTTATATTATAACAATTACAATCTAGTCAATGACAACTGAATGCTGGTTCTTACCTGAGCCCGACCAAGCTAATCGGGGAATGACAGTCCATGTCCAAAAGCTTCGGCTTTAGCAACACTGATACCTATCTGGTGTTTGTCCCTGTCAAGGGTAAACATCAATGGGCTCTTGAAGCCGATCCTGATGTCAGTTTTTGTATCCATTACATTTTCTAAATCCCTTCAGGGCAAGCACATAGAACCTCTGGTCACAACACAAAGTTGAAAAGATGAGTTTGATTTCAGGAAAGACCTGTGAACACATCTTGTTTAGCATGTTCGCAAATCCGAATAAAGAACAACTGATGTCCTTTTTGGAGCGAAATTCAGACAAAAACCTGGTATCAACAGACAGGGTTTGAAATCAAATGCAGCAGGCGCTGAGATCATCGGCGCTCACCTTGATTGATCAAAAACCTCGATAAACACAGGATTTCGCTGGCCCAAAGCCAGCTAGAGCTATCAGAGCATTAAAGCCAACAACATTCAGAGCTGAGAGGAGTCTGGTATCTCTGCTCTGTAGCTTGCCCCACTGTTCAGATCTCTTTATATTCGGGAAACTCATTAGTAGCCAAATCAAGAATAAGAATCCATGAACATTGCCATTTATATATACGACAATGCATAAGTACTGGATTTTTCCGGTTCTTTTGAAGTATTTTCAACAGCCAGTCGGGTCTGTGCAGACCACAAGCCTTTTAATGTCTTTCTGATAAGAGAGACTGGTGAAACTGTTTCTGCCCGCGCCGGATATAGCGTGAATCCTGACTATGGATTCTATAACCACCCTCCCATTGACTTGCTGATGGTGGTTGGCGGCGTTCATAATGCAGAACTGAAGTAGAAAGTGCCTGGGTACTCACTCACTACTATCAAGTCAGTCCAGGTCAGCAATGTCAGAAATTAAGAGCCGTTATTCAGTTGCAAAAGTGCCTGACGCAGGATTATCAGGCCACGCTCAAAGCCCTTGATGATTATACCAACGGTTACGATTTTGCCGATGCAATGATTGGTCATCATAACCAGCTTCAATGTAAAGCCACCCGGACATTTGATCGCAGGGCTTCACGCCTCACTCAATTCAGCTTGCTCAGGAACTTTGATCATTGATCCAGAACTTATTGAGCAATGATTGACTGGGACTGAAAGCCTGTCTCGTAAGCAATCACCTTATCATTTGCGTACGCAGCCAATGGCTCTTACACTTCTAGTCACCATACCCCTTGGCTAAAATCCAACTGCATTTGGGTAGCCTCATCGTAATCACACAATTTCTTTGACGCATTCAAGCGGCTATCTTGACCTTAAGAAGTTTGATCTACATCACTGCAGGAATGAATCGGAGGCACTGTATGTCTGCTAGTCAATGTCCGGTTTTGCATCATACCGCTGGCGGCGGCACTTCCAATCAGGATTGGTGGCCCAATCGGTTACAGCTGGAAATTCTCCGACAACACGGTGATGCCTCTAACCCGATGGGCGCGCATTTCGATTATGCGGCTGAGTTCAACACTCTGGACCTCAAAGCAGTCAAAACTGACCTGGAAACACTGATGACTGATTCCCAGCCCTGGTGGCCAGCAGATTTTGGTCATTATGGCCCTCTCTTTGTACGAATGGCCTGGCACAGTGCCGGAACCTACCGGACCCTTGATGGCCGGGGCGGTGCAGGCACAGGTAGCCAGCGTTTTGCACCGCTCAACAGTTGGCCGGACAATGCCAATCTCGACAAAGCCCGTCGTTTGCTCTGGCCTGTTAAACAGAAATATGGCAAAAAACTGTCCTGGGCCGACCTAATGATTCTCGCAGGCAATGTAGCCCTCGAAGCCATGGGCTTTAAAACCTTTGGCTTTGCCGGCGGACGAGTGGATATCTGGGAATCAGAAAAAGACATATACTGGGGCAACGAAAAAACCTGGCTGGGTGATGAGCGCCACATCGGTGAACGCGACCTGGAAAAGCCACTGGCCGCGGTCGAGATGGGCCTGATCTACGTTAACCCCGAAGGCCCCGATGGCAACCCTGATCCGAAAGCCGCTGCTATGGAAATTCGCAGTACTTTTGCCCGCATGGCCATGAACGATGAGGAAACCGTTGCCCTGATTGCTGGTGGTCATACTTTTGGCAAATCTCACGGGGCGGGTGACCCTTCTCTGGTTGGTCCTGAGCCCGAAGCGGCAGACATCACCGAACAGGGACTGGGATGGAGCAGCAGCCATGGATGCGGTAAAGCCGGTGATACCATCACGGGTGGTCCTGAAGTCACCTGGACCAGCCAGCCTACCCAGTGGAGCAACCTGTATTTTGAAAATCTGTTTAAATACGAATGGGAACTGACCAAAAGCCCGGCCGGAGCTTATCAATGGATGGCCAAGGACAGTGAAGCCACCATTCCTGACGCTCATGAACCAGCAAAACGTCATCAGCCCACCATGCTAACCACCGATCTGTCGCTCCGGGTTGATCCAGCATACGAGGAAATATCCAGAAACTTTTATAAAAACCCGGATCAGTTTGCCGATGCCTTTGCCCGCGCCTGGTTTAAGCTGACTCACAGAGACATGGGGCCCAGAGCACGCTACCTGGGTCCGGAAGTGCCCAGCGAAGTGATGATCTGGCAAGACCCCGTTCCACCTGTTGATCATGAACTGGTGGATAAAGATGATCAGGAGGCACTTAAGCAGCAGATTCTCGATTCGACCCTCTCCATCCGCGAACTGGTATCAACCGCCTGGGCTTCTGCCTCAACCTTCAGAGGTTCGGATATGCGTGGAGGTGCCAATGGCGCTCGAATCCGACTTGAGCCGCAGAAAAACTGGGCGGTTAATAGACCAGAACAACTCTCACGTGTTCTGCAGCAACTTGAAGATATCCAGCAAGCGTTCAATGGCTCTCAATCAGGTAATAAAAAGATTTCCCTGGCCGACCTGATTGTTCTGGGCGGTTGTGCAGCCATTGAACAGTCTGCTAAAAATGCTGGCCACGATATTGAACTGGTATTCACCCCTGGTCGTATGGATGCTTTACAGCAGCAAACGGATGTTCAGAGCTTTCGGCTACTGGAGCCCATGACAGACGGCTTCAGAAACTATCAGAAAAAAACCACAGATGTACCTGTTGAAGCACTTTTAATCGACAAGGCTCAGCTGTTGACCCTGACCATTCCTGAAATGACGGTGCTTATTGGAGGCATGCGTGTTCTCAATACCAACAGTGACCAGAGTCAGCATGGGGTTTTTACCTCTAAAACAGATGCACTGACCAATGATTTCTTCATCAATCTGCTGAATATGAATACTGAGTGGAAACCGACGTCTGTGGATGAAGATATTTTTGAAGGTCATGATCGTAAAACCGGTGCCAGTCAGTGGAGTGCAACCCGTGTAGACCTGATTTTTGGCTCTGACTCCGAACTGCGTGCTGTGGCTGAAGTCTACGGTTCATCCGATGCTGGCGAGAAGTTTGTTCATGATTTTGCTGCCGCCTGGGTCAAAGTGATGAATCTTGACCGATTCGATCTCAGAGCTTCCTGATTGTTTCATCATAAAAAAAACCGCCAGGATCAGCTGGCGGTTTTTATGGACTGGATAGTACTTCAGTCTCAGGCATTGACCTCCCGGGTCACCTGAACGACCTGACCGCTTTCTTCAGCAGAGATGCATGCTGCAGCAGTGAACGCAACGTCGGTTGAACTGTTTAGAGCGGTTTCAGCAGAATCCTGGATAACGCCGATGATAAAACCGACAGCAACCACCTGCATGGCCACATCGGCAGAGATCCCGAAAAGACTGCAAGCCAGTGGAATCAGCAGCAGAGAGCCACCTGCAACACCGGAAGCGCCACAGGCCGAGATGGCAGCGATCACACTTAGAATCAGAGCGGTTGGCATGTCTACCTGAATACCCAGAGTGTTAACTGCGGCGAGGGTCATCACAGTGATGGTGATAGCAGCGCCTGCCATGTTGATGGTCGCCCCCAAAGGTATGGATACCGAGTAGGTATCTTCATGTAGATCCAGCTTTTTGCACAGTTCCATGTTCACTGGAATGTTGGCAGCAGAACTACGGGTAAAGAATGCGGTTACACCGCTTTCGCGCAGACATTGGAAAATCAGCGGGTATGGGTTGCGCTTCAGTTTGGCAAACACGATTAGTGGGTTTACAACCAGCGCAATAATCAACATGCAGCTGATCAAAACCATCAGCAGCTGGCCGTACTCAGCCAGGGCAGAGAAACCAGTCTTGGCTACTGTGTTGGCTACCAAACCGAAAATGCCAAAAGGTGCCAGCTGGATAACAAAGCGAACGACGTTGGATACCGCATCGGAAAGGTCGTGAACCACACGTTTGGTGGTATCTGAAGCACGATGCAGCGCGAGACCCAGAGCAACGGCCCAAGCCAGGATACCGATAAAGTTGCCGCTCATCAGGGCTTCAACAGGGTTCTGGACAATGCTGAACAGCAGGGTGTTCAGTACTTCGCCAACACCCTGTGGAGGATTGGCGCTGGCTTCATTGGTGACCAGAGTCAGAGTGACCGGAAAGGCAAAGCTCATGACAACAGCCGTCAGAGAAGCAGCCAGAGTACCAATCAGGTACAAGCCAATCACGGGTTTCATGTTGGTATGCTGACCTTTTTTCTGGTTGGCAATAGAGGCAGCCACCAGCATAAAAACCAGAACCGGCGCTACGGCCTTGAGAGCACCGACGAACAAAGAGCCCAGAACAGAGAAAGAAAGAGCTGTATCGGGAGCAACGACCGCCAGGCCTGCACCCAGCACAATACCAATGAGAATCCTCAGCACCAGGCTCGTGCTGGCCATGCGTTCGAATAGAGATTGAGTTTCACCCATACTGTACCTACTTTATTTATAATAGAGTTCGCGCCCTTTCTGATCATCAGGTGACAATCAGGGAAAGGCTAAACCCCCAGCTCCAGGCTGTTTGATCATTCCAACTTCCATAGCGTGTCATCTGTCTGAAAGACCCTTTCACGGTACGGAAATCACCAATCGGGTGATCACTTTATAAGCAATTCGCACAAATCGAGTGTGCAAACCTAATGGATCAGCCCCACTGCAGTATTGATATGTGTCAATTAATTAGACCTTTAATCCATAGAGTAAGTTCACTCTTATTTTTCCGCCAGCTGGCCTAATGGTCATTTTAAAGGACATTCAAATACTCCCCTCAACTCTGCTGACATTTTGTCTCGGGGCTGAAAAATAAGCTTTTTCCATTGTTTTCCGGCTTTGAAAACTGCTTTTTTACCCATTTGTTTATTGAACACAAAATTGAGAATAGAGAATCTCTGACCACAGGCCATTGTGGATTAAACGGTAATAAGAAGGGGCTCCCCCAGACATTTGTCAGTAAATTACATCAATCAGCCATGAACAACTGAAACAATTCTTCTTCACACTCAGGGATGAAATATTTTTCACGATAAGAAATACGTATATTCGTTCTGCGACACTGTCTTCTGCCGCATAAGTAATCCATCAAGATCCAAGGACACATACTACTCTTTTGGAATGAGGAAAAGATCAGTTCCAAGTCTGTTTTTGAGCGGTATAATCTGCAACAGGCATTGAAAATGCTGAACAGCAGTGATGCAAACATTATCATCATTGCGTACACGGGTACCCGCACTCCAGCTCGTTCAGTCGGGCCTTTTGTCGCTGGACCGCGAGGCCATGCCGGAAGGTTAATCCACCAAGTTTGCTTGTTCTCAGCACGCCTTTACAACAAACCAGAAATTTATGCGCCGTAAAACATCTTTTACCGATTCATCATCGGAAGTGATTAATAAATACCGCGGAACGGTCAGTGGACGATGGTTTGACCTGATTAATCTGCAACTACAGAAACATGGGGTCAGTCCATTACCTCCCGAGCATTTTAATATTCCTCTTGAAAGCGGGTCATACTGCGACAGGCCAATCCCTGTCGATGGCGCTCGCAAGTTGCTTTACTGGGCCGTAGAGCAGACGGATGAACCCCTGTTGCCTGTCGATCTGGGGCTTTCACTGCAACCGCTTGATTTCAAATCACTGGGTATTGTCTTATGGAGCTCTGCATCACTCAGGCAACGAATTGAAAAACTGGAAACTTATCAGTCACTGATCACGACAACCACGCGAATCATCTTCAATGAAGCAGCCGGGACAGCGTCATTATTATTAATTGACAATGACGCTGTCGATAAACAGGTCAACCTGACCAAACACGGCATGATGGCCCTGGTGTCAGCGGTTGCCAGGGTAATACGCTGGGACCATGAAACTGAAATAACGATACACTTGCCATTTGAACAACCCACATACCATAAAAAACTCAAGGACAAGTTGGAGTGCACTCTGAAATTCTCCATGTCTCAGTATCGAATAGAATTCAGTGTCGATGCGCTGGATCTGCCTTTGCGGACCAGTGACCCGGAGTTACTTCAGGCAACTGAATCACTGGTACAGAAAAAACTGTTAATGATTGAACAAAAAAACCTCGTTTTAAGAGTCAGTCGCTCACTGCTGGAACTAAGCCCGCTTATTCCGCCGGCCACTTCTAAAATGGCCGGCCTAATGAATATCAGCAGTCGTACATTCCAGAGAAAACTGTCAGAGCTGGGGCTGAGTTACCGGGAGCTGGTTAACAAAATACGCCATGAAAAAGCCATTGCCCTGATTGAGTCCAGTGACACACCGCTGTCCACTGTCGCTTATGAGTTAGGATTTGGCGATTTAAGCAGCTTTTCAAGGGCATTTAAAAGCTGGACAGGTATGTCACCAAGGCAGTACCGAAATACCCAAGCCTCGGGCGTTTAGTCTTGAAACAGTTCGAAATATGATTCAAATCAACTCATTTAGTCACAGTCGGTAATAAACAAGTACATGGCGCGCCCTGTCAAGTTTTTAGTGGGCCATTGATGTAGAGTGAAGACCCTATCGTTTTCAAACAAGACCCTGCGTTTCCAATGTTTACGGGGCATTCATCAAATGGGTCACTATTAGCAGACAAAAAAGGAGTCACCGTGACTGCTCAATTTGATATCAAAAACTGGCAATCTACCTACGATCGTAAATGTTCACCCCTGGACGATGCGGCCAATGAAATCCAATCCGGGGACCGGGTCTGGATTGGTGGTGCCAATGGTATTGCCATTCCGGTTCTCAAACAGCTTTGCCATCGTAAAGATGAATTAAAAGACGTTGAATTATACGGCGCACTATTAATGTTTCCTTTTGATTTTCTCAAGGCAGAATTTAAAGGCCACATTAATTACAACTGCTTGTTTACCGGGCCACTGGAAAGAAAATTCCTGGGACCTCATGGCAATATAAAGATTAATTCTGTGCATTTTTCGCAGACACAGAGCTTTATGAAAAACATCATGAAGCCAAATGTTCTGCTGATGGAAGTTTCCCGGCCTGATGAAAATGGCTTTATGAGTCTGGGTCATATTGGTGCCCTGTTAGGCGACAGCGTTGTTGAAAGTACCGAAAAGGTTATAGTAGTTGTCAACGATCAGGTACCTTACCTTAAAGGTGAAAGTAACTTTATCCATGTGGATCAGGTTGACAAACTGGTTGAATGCAGCCACGAACTGCCCTTCGCGCCCCAGGCACAGCCAAGCGAACTGGAACAGAGTATTGCCAGCCACATTCTGCCTTACATTAATGATGGTGATACCATTCAAGTTGGTTTTGGCGGACTGTCAGATGCGGTTGCCTATGGTTTGGAAAATAAAAAGAACCTGGGCGTGCATTCGGAAATGATGACGGACTCTCTGCTGCACCTGATTAAAAAAGACGCTATTGATAACAGCAATAAAACCATTGACAAAAACAAACTGGTTTACGGACTGGCCGTCGGTAGTCGTGAACTTCTGGATTTTCTGGATAACAACGACGACGCCCACGTCATGCCCCTGCCAACCCTGAACAAGCCGGAAAAAATAGCGGAGCAGGATAATTTCATTTCCATCAACGGTGCTTTGATGTGCGACCTGACGGGACAGATTGCGGCTGAAGGTGTTGGCCTGAACCAGATTTCCTGCACAGGTGGTCAGCTTGATTTTGTCCGCGGCGCAGGCATGTCCAAAGGTGGCAAGTCCTTTATCGCCCTGTCGTCTGTTTTCAAAGGCAAAAACGGTCTGGAATCCCGTATTCAACTGACCCTGCCCGCCGGAACTCCGGTGACCACACCACGCAGTGACGCTATGTTCATTGTGACAGAGTACGGTGTTGCCGACGTGCACAACAAGTCACTGAAAGATCGTACTGCGGCCCTGATTGCAATCTCTCATCCGGACTTTCGCGAGACCCTCACCATTGAGGCCCGTGAAGCGGGTCTGATCGACTAAAGCGGACATTTTATCCTATTCTGAAATCCTATATTGCCAAGCAAAACCGTTACCATGGTAAAGCTGTTGATTTTCGTGGGTCTGGTTCTGGTGTCCCTTGGACTGATTCTGCATTTTGCGCCAGGGCTGTTGAAATGGTTTGGTCACCTTCCCGGTGACCTCCATTGGAAGAGTAATGACTTTCAGGTCTTCATTCCTGTCACCTCAATGATTATCATCAGTGTGTTATTGACACTAATCATCCAACTATGGCGCTGAATGGAGGGAGGAAGTGATGCAGTCACACTATCTTCTGACAGGGTTAACCATCGGCTTGCTTCTGACGGGGTGTTCTGCTTTTAAAGGGTCAGAAAAAAAGTCGATGTGTTCCGAAAGCTGGTATGAGTTTGTAGAGTCGATACTATTCACTGGTGACTCCATGGGTCACGGCCCTGATCTCGGCTCTCCGGAGTGGCGTTCCGTTGTGGAGTTCAGGCTGGATCTACGAGATCAGGGCCTGTTACCTGATCGATCAAGTGATCGCTGGTGCGAGGCTATCGATCAATTTTTGAAAGCCCATGACGAATAGTTCTACCTTCGCGGTAATCCCCTGAGCTGATCATTTCGTCGTAGGTTGTAGACATGACCATATCCAGCTGATCCGACAGATATTTGCCTAACGTGTATTTGGCCTCAAAGATGCTGTGAAAGACCTTGGGTTTTTTTTCGGCACGCTCGGTAAGCCACTCCTTATCGTTAATGCGGCATAGATAGATGTCACCCTCAGCCGAGATCAATTCCAGGTGGGTCGGCTTCCGGCGAACAATGGCAGTCAGCGTTTTCAGATTCATAAGCTAGCCTCACGAGTGTTTTTTGAGAATCCATGATCCCTTAAATGGGTTGTCTAACCTCTGGCTTCTGCCAGCCGGTTCCGCCTCAGGGATGTGTTGTGCAATCACATGCATCAGTTTTGAAAGGGAGTCAGGTTCAACATCCAGCATGACCACACTTCCACCCTGCTCTATGTGATCATGGAAAGGTTGAAGCCTGAAGTTGTCACTGGAAGCTCCGATCAAACCTCCCAGCCAGGTGGAGTAACCCAGTACCACCAGGCAAGAGAAAAAGGTAACGACTGAGGCAACGGGATGTCCCTCCGTTAACTCATGAACCGAGAGTCCGGTCAGAACTGTCAGCAGGATGCCCACGAGAAACCCTCGTCCACCCGAGTGGACAGTGTCGTATTCCTCGAGGAAGGACAGATCATTCAGATGTTTTTTTTGCGTAGCCAGATGATCTTTGTGAGCGATGTGGATCCGGTTGTGGTTAACCCCTTCAGCTTCTGCAAGATCGTTCAACTTTTGGGCGAAGGAGAGGTCAGGCAGACGATAGAGTACTCTTAACATACAAAACACCTTTCTTCGGTGATTAATTAAGGTCTCAAAACCCAATGTTAGAGCGTTTACGCATAATTAGCGAATTTGGATCATATGGAAAGAATCAGGACTTTATAACGCACCTCTCTCTTACTAACTCTTTGAAGGCTCAATCAGCCAGAGACAGATAACCGTTTTTTTCGCCAGACCATCACAATTTCCAATTTTAGCGGCTCAGAGAAAGGTAGAGAGCAGACCTGGCGTTCACTCTGCGCAACGAGCCTCCGGCAGAGGCACATAGCAAGGTTGTCTTCATATAACTTTATTCTCACACTGGCTTCAAATTCAACGTTTGCTTTAACCGTGAGGCAAAGCTGAGTGAGGTGGAGGGGTAGAACCCGGGAACGAACGGGAAGAATTTGTCAGACACGGTTGCCGGATTGTTATGAACTTTATGGTGAATGAACTCTCTAAGAATAAATAACTATAAGGAATTTACTATGAATTTACCTCCTGTTCAGCCCTCTGAGCCAACAAGCTCCCAAGCTACTGCGTTTTCAAATCAACTTACAACAACTGACGATTATCATTCATTCCAGGTATTTATACCAAAAGGTAAAAGTACAACTGCATGGATAGAATGGTGCAGGGAAAATGGATTGAATTTTTGGTTAGGAACCAGTGCTGCTCAATTTAAGGTTTCAGAAACAGCAAAAATATTTAATATTGACTCCACTGAAAAATATGAATACTTATTAAAAAACTTCCCTCATGCAGAAGATGATAATTATATAGACTGGGAACGAGTAGCGACTGAGTTTGATGCTGTACACTGCACAGAAGATTTTTTTATTCCGGGATGGGATTGTGAATCAACAGCATGGTTCAATAAAGAGAAATTAGCATTCCAGAAATCTATAAGCTCACAAGAAATTGACTTGTAAAATATATAGTTCAGCATTCAGGTAGCAGTAATAACATGATTGATCTAGCCACGCCCTCTTATCGAAAAGCCACCTTTGCCCTGGCACTGGGGTCATTCCTGATATTCTGTAACCTGTATCTGTTTCAGCCATTGATTCCTGTCATGGCTAATCAATTCTCGATATCTGTGCTCAAGGCCAATGGCCTGCTGGCAGCAAGTACGGCCGGTCTGGCAATGTCACTGTTGCCCTGGGCCATTCTTTCAGAAAAGCTGGGACGTTACCCTGTGATGATGATTAGCCTGGCACTGATACCTCTGACAGGACTGGGCATACTCCTTTCAAACAGCTTGACGGTTATGATTGTTGCCAGAGCACTGCTGGGCGTCGCTCTGGCAGGTTTTGCTGCCGTAGCAGTGGCCTACATGGCAGAAGAATTCACCCAAAACGCCCTCGTGATGGCTGTCGGCACTTATATCAGCGCAAACTCCCTGGGAGGTATCAGTGGCCGTATCTTTGGGGGATTGGTGTCCGAACAGTGGAACTGGGAGACAGCCGTTGCGGCCATGGCACTGTTCAGTCTGCTATGTGCTCTGACTGTCTACGCGTTATTGCCCAGAGCGGTTCATTTTCAGCAAGAATCCGGGGTCAGTGTTAAAGGAGCTACCCGTATTATTGCCGGGCACCTGCATAATCCAAAATTGTTACTGGCTGTATTAATTGGTGGCCTAAACTTTGCCCTGTTCGTCAATTTATACACTGTCATGGGTCTCAGACTGATTGCTCCCCCCCACTCTCTTCCTGTGGGCTGGACTGCACTGATCTTTCTTTGCTACCTGAGCGGCACTATTTCTTCCCGACTCAGTGGGCACTGGCGTAAGCAAAACACCATCACCCAAGGCCTGTTGATCGGAACATTTATTAGCATGTGTGGGTTATGGATAGCCAGTTTTCAGGCCTTGACGACAATCATTATCGGATTATTGCTGATCAGCTCCGGAGCATTCTTTGTTCACTCTCTGGCTTATGGCTGGGTCAGTCATCATGCCACCCGTGCCAAGGCTACGGCTACCGCTCTGTACCTTGTTGCTTATTATCTGGGCGGCAGTCTGGGAGGATTTCTTCTGATCGCATGCTGGCAGACAGCAGCCTGGGGGGGAGTATTAGTGGGGTCAATGAAGCTCTATGGATTAATGTACTGGATGTGCTTCAGACTGAGAAAGTATGACTCCACGCACCAAACACCAACCATGGCTGCGCCTTGAGTAAAAGACAAATAGCCTCCGGGAATACGTGCATGAATGCATCCCGTCATAGCTCTCCTTTTCAGATAAATAGCTGTATTTTTGAGGTATTCGAAATAGTATGTGGATCGACTGGCGCCATGGACACGTCGTGCAGGGCTGCACAAACCGAAAAAATCAATCACTTGACTGTGCATCATCAAACTTTTGTTTTCGGTGTTGCTTTCTGTGATCCGACAGGGCTTTCGCGTTTGGCAGGGACTTCTGGCACTCAGGGCAGGTTTGCTCTCCGGTGTGGTATCGACTTTTGTGTTCCGACAAAGCTTTCTTGTTTGGCAGAGCCTTCTGGCACTCAGGGCAGGTTTGCTCTGGGGTGTGATATTGAATTTTGTGAACCGACAGGGCTTGGGTGTTTGACAGAACCTTATGGCACTCAGGGCAGGTTTGATCTCCGCTGTGATATTGACTTTTGTGAACTGACAGGACATGAGCGTTTGGCAGGGTCTTCTGGCACTCTGGACAAGTTTGCTCCGGGGTGTGATCTTTTCTTTTGTGAACTGACAGGACTTGAGCGTTTGGTAAGGTCTTCTGGCACTCAGGGCAGGTTCGCTCTCCGCTGTGATATTGACTTTTGTGAGTGTTCAATGAGGCTTGAGAGCCAAGAGATTTTTCACAGCCAGAGTGATCACATCGGTATTTTTTGGAGCCTGCCTTCCTTTGTTTTTTCACAGGAGGTGGATTTAATTTTAATGATCGAGCAGCTGTGCTGTGAGTACCTGAGACAACGGTCGGGCCTTCAGCAGGATGACTTACCGAGCCAGATGTCTTATCGCCTGTCTGCAAATAAACATCTGTTCTGCAAGCGAAAGAGTCGTCTGAGGTTGAACGACACTGAGTACTTGCGGAGGGAGCGAAGATACAGCGTCTTTGTCGATGACAACAGGGCTGTTCATGGCAATTTTCGTCAAGGCTATGTCGGAAGCCCGTGGGCCGACCCGAATTTTCATCATTATGGTCGTTGTCGTATAGTGAGTGCGATTTTTCTGAATGTCTGTTGAATGACTGACCATGATTCTCTGACCCCGTTGTCCGGGAATAGTTTCCGCCGCCCGTTCCGTACATCAAAGTGATGATCTGAAGTTTGTTTCGCCAAGAGGGTTTGTCATCGGGTAACGTGCCTGACCCTGAATATCCGTCTGTGCGGGTAATGTGTGATGATTCATTTGGCATCAGCCTCCCATCGGTCATTGGCATTGCAGATAATGTGCCCGGCTCAGTTTTGATAGAAAAACTCTGGCTTGTCGAAACGCCATTCTGGTTGACCTGAACGATAAAACGGTAGGTCTGCGGCTCAACCGGGCAAACGAAAGGCACAACGACCAATACGTGCAGGAGTAAACTTTTAATGGTTTTATCCTTTGTTTTCTATGAATAGGAGCAGTGAGGATAGACGAGAGAAAAAGGGGCACGGAACGAAAAGTTAATGGTTCATGGATTTTCCCATTCTTGACAAACGTGCTGAAATTTTACTGAAACGCCGATGTTTTATACCTGACGACTGTCGACATACCCGGTTTGAGAAAAGCGATGAACTCAGGGACGATCTCAGAGTTTCAGTAAAGTGATTATCTGGCCCCGATGAGATTCGCCTGAATCGTCGAATGCGGTTGTAATGACGAATATTCAGCAGAGAACTGTATACGTCAAACTCGGGGTGACAAAGTCATCATACAAATCGATAGGGTTACTGGAATTGGCTTAGTGGCAGAGCAGAAGAATTTTTCGAATACCTATTTTTATATAGTAATTTTAATGCCAGCCAGAACACACCCACCCATAATAAAAGCCACTGCCTGCAATCAGGAGTGGCTTTCGCCAACGGGAATTTGATTACTGACCGTAGCGATCCTGAAGTACTTCAAACACGGCACGAACCCCAAACGCTTCTCCACCTAGCGGGCGACCGGGCTGAGGACGAATATTCCAGGCCATGATATCAAAGTGAACCCAGGGAATGCCCTTGCCGACAAACTCCTGCAAATAGAGAGCTGCAGTAATAGACCCTCCATAAGGCTCCTTGGCGCAGTTGGTCATATCAGCGATTTCGCTGTTGAGCATGTACCTGTAGTCCTTGTGCAAGGGCATGCGCCAGATTGGGTCGTCCGTTTTGTCACCCGCCTGCATCAGTTCACAGGCCAGGGCCGTATCGTCAGTGTAAAAGCCCCCCACCTCAGTACCCAGAGCCACACGACAGGCTCCGGTCAGAGTGGCGAAATCGACAATCATGTCAGGATTTTCGGTACTGGCTTCCGTCAGTGCTTCACACAGAACCAGACGACCTTCGGCATCGGTATTGTGAATTTCTACCGTCAAACCCTGACGGGTTTTCACTATATCTCCGGGACGCAGGGCATTTCCGGCAACCGCATTTTCAACGGCTGGAATCAGCATTCTCAGACGAACAGGCAGGTTAAAGTCCATGATCAGGCGCGCCAGTCCGATGACGTGAGCGGCACCGCCCATATCTTTTTTCATCAGACGCATACCGTCTGCACCTTTCATGTCCAAACCGCCACTGTCGAAGCAGACGCCCTTACCCACCAGTGTGATCAAGGGATGCTTCCCGTCACCCCAGGTCATGTCAATCAGCCGTGGTGCGTGACTGCTGGCGCGCCCGACCGCATGAATGGTGGGATAATTTTGAGTCAACAGCTCATCACCTACCGTCTGACTGACTTTGGCACCAAACTCTTCGGCCAGCTTTTCTACGGCCTCACCCAGATGTTCGGGCATCATATCGCCAGCCGGAGTGTTCACCAGATCACGAACAATGGCCATCGCTTTAACAAATTTTTCGGCTTCTAAAACCTCTGCCTGCCTCGGCAGAATCAATCTTGGACGCTCTTTCTGTTCAGTTTTTTTGTAGCGGTCGAACTGATAAGCACCCAGCCCCCAGCTAAATGCGGCCAGTTTAAGAAGGTTTTCATCGCCCTGAAGTTTGTAGTCCCCAGCTGGCAGCTGATTGACCAAATTTCCGCAGATAAAGTGGCTGGACAGATCTTCAACACCGACAATAACCTGATCCACGACACCTT
The DNA here is from genome assembly GCF_024606225.1 of Endozoicomonas sp. ISHI1. GTDB lineage: Bacteria > Pseudomonadota > Gammaproteobacteria > Pseudomonadales > Endozoicomonadaceae > Endozoicomonas_A. The sequence continues at coordinate 71,689 of NZ_JAGRPU010000017.1, forward strand.
CTTCACCGGGAATCAGACTGATGCCCTCTCCTTTGAAGTCTGTGCAGGTCAGCCAGTTCTGTAGAGGTTCTGACTGCTCATCAAACCAGCGATCATAATCTGAAGTTTCCACCAGAGTCAGAGGAATACCGTGGTCACCAGCCAGCAAATAGGAATGCATAGATCTCTACCAATTGGGAATATGAGGGATTGAAAGACGACAATACAGAAAGATGGTACTCAGTATCGAGATGGCTTGCTAGCAAAAGCAGGGGCAAACCACAATATTGCCATTTGCCCCATGCTATCAAAGCCGCAGTAACCATGCCAGTGGACACAACCCATCTGGAACAGCAGAATAATTTTTCCGGGCTGTTGACAGGTTGGCTTAAGAAGCGATGATCAGCGTTCCGGAATCCAGTCGGAAGACTCTATCCATCTGTCTGGCCAGATTCATGTCATGGGTTACCACAACAAAACTGGTCTTGAACTCATTGCTGAGAGAGGCCATCAAATCATGCACTTTTTCTGCTGTATTAGGATCAAGATTACCCGTTGGTTCATCCATAAACACCAGATCAGGTTCAGTAACCAGGGCTCTGGCAATGGCTACGCGCTGGCGTTCTCCTCCTGACAATTCTGCGGGCTTATGTTTGGCCCTTGCCCCAAGCCCCACGGCATCCAGTAACTGTTCGGCTCTTTCCCTGATCTGTCTGATGGGTGTTTTCTTTCTCAGCAGTAGCGGCATAGAGACATTTTCCAGAGCGGTGAACTCAGGTAACAGATGATGGAACTGGTAGACGAAGCCCAGGTGGCGATTTCTCAGTTCATTCTGCTCTGCTTCTTTCATCGTTGCCAGCTCATGGCCGCAGACTCTGATTTCACCCGAAGAAGGACGATCCAGTCCGGCCAACAATTGCAGTAATGTCGTTTTCCCTGAGCCAGAGCTGCCAACCACCGCGACCCTCTCCGAAGGACCGATCACCAGGTTTAAGTCATTCAATACTTCCAGTTTTTCAGGGCCTTCATCAAAACTTTTGGCCAGTGCCCTGCACTCTAATACGGCGTTGATGGACTCATTCATAACGAAGTGCCTCTGCTGGCTGGGTTTTAGAGGCTCTCCAGGCGGGATACAAAGTGGCCAGGAAACTCATGGACAGACCTGCAATACTGATGACAGCAACATCGCACCATTGCAATTCAGAAGGCAGATAACTGATAAAATAAACGTCCGGGCTGAGGAACTGGATACCCAGACAGGACTCAAGAGCTGAAATGATTTCAGAAACGTTCAATGCGGCAATCACACCGAGCACAACCCCCAATAATGTTCCCACAATACCAATGAGAGACCCCTGTACCATAAAGATACCCATAATGGTTTTCGGACTGGCTCCCAGTGTTCTCAGAATAGCGATATCCGACTGCTTGTCAGTCACCACCATCACCAGGGTAGAGACGATATTGAATGCTGCTACGGCAACAATCAGCGTCAAAAGCAGGCCTACCATGGTTTTTTCCATCTGGATCGCCTGAAACAGTTGCCCCTGGGTACGAGTCCAGTCTTGCACGTAGTAACGCCCCGGCAGCTGAACAGCCACCTCCCAAGCCAGTTTGGGGGCAGCGAACAGGTTTTCCATTTTCAGACGGATGCCCTCAACACCTTCCGATACTCGCATGAATCGGGCAGCATCCTGAATGTTGATATAGGCCAGACTGCCATCCACGTCAGCGCCTACTGCAAAGATACCGACTACTGTAAAACGTTTGAGTCTGGGGAAAACACCCGCAAGGTTCACATTCGCCTCAGGCAGAACCATGGTAACCTTATCACCGGTCGTCACCCCAAGGGACTGAGCCATGATCTCACCCAGCACTATGCCAAACGTGCCGGCTTTCAGATTGTCGAGAGATCCCTGCACCATATTCTGATCGACAATAGACACCTCCTTTTCGAAGGCCGGATCAATCCCATACAGCATCGCTCCCCGAACCTCGCTGCCACTGGTCAGCATACCTTGACCATCGACAAAGGGAGCAGCGGCAACAATCCCCTCATGGGCAGAGACCTGCTCAAGAATATCCTGCCAATCCTGCATGCCGCCGGATGCCGAAGTAATGGTAGCATGGGGAACCATACCCAAAATGCGCTGTTTCAGTTCCCGATCGAAACCGTTCATGACAGACATGACAATGATCAGAACGCAGACCCCCAGGGTCAGCCCAACCATTGACATCAATGAAATAAAGGAAATGAAGTGATTCCTTCGTTTGGCCCGGGTATATCTGAGGCCGACAAAAAACGGTAATGGTCTGAACATTTAGATTTTATGAGGCGCCAATGATTGTAAAGTTCGCTATTATAACCCCAACAGCCCGGCACGAATAAGGCTGTTTGCATTTCCTTGCAAAAGCTACAGTTTCCCAGAACGATAATCAGGGCAGCAGAGCTGTTGCACCCGACCCACGAAAGTAAGAAAGTAGCAAGAAAAGAAAGTAGCGAGAAAAATATGCCTGTCATGAAACATTTATTATCACTACCGTCATTAGCCCTTTCCATGACTTTGTTGGGTCTTGGCAGCCTCAATCTGAATGCTTTTGCAGCAGAAGCCGGTGACTCGATTGCAGTACCCGTTGGCAGTCAGTCGGCTGAACTTCGCAGCACGGTTCTGTTGCCGGAAAGAGGTCAAAGCATGGAGTCCGTCAGGGATCGTCTGGGATCACCTGAAGTCTCTGAAACGGTCGGAAAACCTGCTATTACCAAGTGGCAATACCAGGACATGACCGTTTATTTTGAAGATAAAACGGTTCTGCGAGCGGTTGTGCACCCCAACTTCCAAAAAGCCGAGCCAACCGCTGTTGCCACTGAATCGTCAGTTAGACAGCCGTGAGCTGACGAACAGCCATGAGCTAACAGATGCCTTGAGGAATTTATAAAATTCGGGGAGTATCAGCTCCCTTATGGATCCATACCCGATTCAACAGCACGTTGTTGGGCCTGCTTAAAATCGTCGCCCATGAGCGCAAGCGCGTTCATACGAAACTCCTCAAATGTAACTTGTTGGCCATCCGGTTGATCTGGAGGAAATATCATTTTCAAAGTTTCAATTTTTTCCTCAGGGGTTTTATCACCAAAAGTAAGATCATGGAAAGCGGAGACCAGCTTCTTATTTTCCAGCATGTTTTTGTAGCCGTCGTGATCAACAAATAATTGTTGATCACCATTAATACTTTCCTTAATACTGAAAAACTTACTTTTGAATAATCCATACGGCATTACTTCAATATTAAAGCCCGAACCGTATCTTTGATTATTTTCTGAGAAGGGTGCTTCTTCCAATTGATTATAGAGATATTCTGCTATTGGTTGTAATGCTTCGGGATAGAGCTGAAAATGTTCAATATCGAGCGAAACCCAATAAATGAGACACTCTTCATTTTTATCGACCGTTTTAAGTGCTCTATCAATAGCATTATCCACCTTTACAAAAAGGTTCGGATACAATGATTCAAGTGCCTGAATATCCCGCTCTTCCAGGGTACGTTCACAGCGATATCCCATGGAAGAATCGCAGATATAATAAAAATCTGCATCATCAGCTATTTTTCTGTTTACTTTCGGTTCTACTTCCGCAGCGGCAACGGGCGAATAAGGAGAGCTGGCGTTGCCTGAAGAAGCGCAGAGTGCAGAGTTGTCCACACCCATTGGTTGTGCCGAGAAGCTCTGGCTTTCAGTAGATAAGCGTTCTCGGGGCGAAAATCTGGCATCCATAAAACAATTTCCTAATGATTTACCTGACTTATTGGAATTAAACAATCCAGTAGTTAAGCATTTGCTTCCACATAAAGCATTAACCAGTTAGTCAGTACAGGTAACACTGGATTCAAACAATAAGTACACTCGATGGGGGCAAGGGGAAATTGTTTCCGGCCAAGTTATCCCTGCATCGAAAAAAAATCACGCCATCAATAATGGCAGTATTAATGCCCCGTTGATCAATGGGCAGTTTGAATGACCGGGTCAGACAGAGAACGTTTTTTGCACTACGTTTTCTGTTTCTGTCGTTAAGTTGACCAGCATCAAGGATGGTAACGCTCTGATTTTTTTCCTGACAGGCTGCAGTATGTGCTCTTCCTGCAGGGTCATGAATTGCCAATTCGCCATTGCTATCACATCCTGCCAGTGTTGCCCAATGCCCCGAGATTCGTTTGTATTCAGCGGTGTTCTCATCGTAAACGTAAAAACCGATATTCAGCCAGGCCCCGTCTGATATCCCGATATTTTCAATGATTTGCTGTTGATTCGGTGGCTGCCTGGAATGTATATGGTTAAACGATGATTTGGCAGAAGCATACTCAGCCCGCCAGCCGTAGTAACGAATGTCTGGTGTCAGCTGATAATTTTTTTCCATAAACGAACGGACACCGGCCATCAGCTCAATAGGACCGATACCGTTTTCAACATTCTCATTCATACCAAACGCTTCAGCCAGTCTGATTACCAGGGCATGCTGATGTTCAAGTCCGGTAATGCCCAGCAATGGCGCCAGAGTATTGGCCACTGAGGTAGGGCCACAGATATGCCTGGACTGGAAGTTTTGCCCGTCAGTATTGATGTCATTTTGACAGAGATTGGCAGGCACGCTGGGAAAGTTTACCGCCGCTGTCGCAGATCTTTGGGTAATGGGTGTTTCAGGAAATGAGGTTTTGTAAGTTTTACTGCCGATGATGTTATTGCTTTGATGGCTAACCACTTCTGAACTCGTGTCTTTCTGGCCCGGTTTTATGTGCAATCCGTTAGTAACGTTCACAGTACTCATCAAACTATTCATATACAAAACCCCCTTTGGTTTACGGAATTCCTTTCCGATTCATAATTTATTTGACCGCATAATCACTAAATGGTTCCACAGACCTAATCATTGCACTGTACAACAACTCTTATTTATTCTTCTTTTCAATGAAGAATAGATTTGTACAGGTAAACTTTTGTAATGACGAACAAGATCTTCCGCATTCCAGCTAAAGCTGCCTTGATATTCATTATTTAAATAAAAAACTTCATGGTTTTGATTTTCAAAATAACCGACAATGCTGTTGTAGGGTAACGGGTCCTCGAAGCACACTTCATAACATGGTGCCTCACCTGCTCGAAAATAATCAGGATCAAGACCTCGAATGTTGTCCATTTTCGTGTCAATCATGTATTGATATTTCTTCAAGTCTTGACTCAAAAAGCCATTATTCCAACTCACTGATTGAGACGTAGCAACAATACCGGTGGTCTGATTAGATACAACGGGATTTAAATCAAAAAGTCCGGTATACTCAATCACCTCAGAAACCAAAACTCGATGATTCTTATCTCTTGGTATGCGAGGATAAAACCCTCCAGCTTCTTTGATTTCTACTAATGGTCTTGAATCGTAACGATATACCAGACCACGGAAATAGTTTTGTTTCACTTTCCTTTTTGAACCATCATTCAATTTTAATGAAAAACCCATCAGCTTCTCGTCGCCGACAATTCGACAGTCCAACTGATTAAACTTTGCCTCATCAACCTTAATTTTTGAAACCAAGCCAGTTGTTTCAGGCATAGCCCAACTTGTGCTGCCAGATGATGTCGCTTCCATTGAATAAGCCTCCCTTCTTATTTATCCAGATAAACTGAAAGATTAAAAAAATCATCAGCTACAATGACTCTTTACAGCGTTCAGGTAAATCACAAAAACGCCTGATCACTTTCAGTCAGTTCCCCTGATTGGAGTATTCACACCACAGAAAGTTCCCGACAGAAAACGAAACCAGAAACCATTGAAAAAAACGACCTTCACTGAACAGTCGCCTCTTCATAACACCAAAATGTCAGAGCAATCAGGCTGTTGCCGGTTTCACCTGACTTTTTTCTACCGGGTTCATCAACCTGTTCAGTTTAGGCGCCGTCACAAACATGATTACGGCTACCACCGCTGAAATCAGGCCCATGACTTCAAAGAAATGGCTGTAGATCGGCAGAGTATCCAATGCGGTCGCTGACTGACCAGAAGCCACAGTGGTTAAGCCCGCTACATAACCAGCCACTACTGAGGCTGCCGAAGTCGTCAGGAACCAGGCCCCCATAATGAAACCATGCATGCGCTCAGGCACCAGCTGAGCTACCATCGCCAGACCAAGACCACTGATCAGCAGTTCCCCCAGCGCCTGAGCCAGGTAAGTACCAACAATCCAGCCCGGCGCAACCAGCCCCTCGGCACTGGCAAACCGGGCAGCCAGAGGAATCAGCAAGAAGCTCACTGATGTCAGGGCCATACCCATGGCAAACTTGACCGGCATACTCATGGCTTTTCCGGTCACACCAGTACGGTTGTAAATGTAAGCCAATATCGGGCTGGCCACCATGATCCAGAATGGGTTAAGAGACTGGAAGGATAACGGGTTAACTTCAAAACCAAAAATAACATGCTCAACGTTATGAATGGTGAAGAAGTTGAGGGAGGTCGGCATCTGGTAGTACATTACCCAGAAGACAATCGCTTCCAGCATCAATATCAGAGCAACAATCATCTTGCCACGCTCAACACCGGCAGAACCCAGAATTTCTTTCAGGAAGATCACTACCACACCGCTCCCGACCATCGCCAACAGGACATTGGCAATAACCAGATGGTTCAGAACAAAGGCACAGGCAAAACACGCAGCAATAACACCGACAAAAACCAGTCCAAACTTCCTGTAGTTCAGAGGTTTAAAGTCAGGCTCAGAGCCATAACCGGCTACCCAGTGGCGAATGATGAAATAGTTAGCCAGAGCCACCAACAGTCCCAATGCGCTGACTATGAAGCCCACGTTCCAGCCGAAATGGTCCGCCACATAAGGTACAGTCAGCATAGAAATAAAGGAGCCTATATTGATCGCCATGTAGTACATGGTGAAGGCGCCATCCAGACGACTATCACCTTCTTTATAACACTTGGCCAGAAGGCTGGAAGGATTCGCCTTGAACAGGCCATTACCCACTGCGACAGTGGCCAGGGCAAGATAAACCATCTGCATGTCGTTGCCCGCTGCGGCCATGATGGCATAGCCAGTCATCAACACCAGGGCACCGAACACTATGGTCCGCTTGGTACCCAATACCTTGTCGCCCAGGAAACCACCAAGCGCTACCAGGCCGTAGACCAGAGCATTAAAGGCACCAAAGATAATAAACGACTCAGACTCCGGAACATCCAGTTCACGAACCAGATAGACGGCCAGAATAGCCTGAAGTCCGTAGTAGCCAAAACGCTCCCATAGCTCTAGAAAAAAGATCATATAAAACGGCCTGGGCTGTTTCAGAACGTTTAAAGACTGTTGCATATAAAAACTATCCTTTAACTCCGATGTTCGTCAGTCAATGTCTGTATTTCAGGTATTGTTCGATCTTCCTGATCGAGGAACCTCAAGCGCAATAAGCTCGACAGACTCCGGAGACGGGAGAAATTTCAATAAACTTAAACAAACATTTTCTGTTATTAATAAACTTATTGAGAGCTCTCACTTTGAATTTTTGGCGGGTCAGTACAAAGACCTTTTTTAATTAAGTCTTATTAAAAACGTTTCCAATAGCGGTAATTTTCACAGCCAGACAAGTAGATACCGGTGAACCGGACAGGACTGATGCCTAAATATTAGTGCCATTTACTTTTTTCATAATCATCCAGCTTCGACGAATCCGTTTTCTGCGGTGAAAATCACCCTCACAGAGCCCCCAGCGATAAGTCAATCACAAACTGTTTACTGTCAATCCCGGAAATTGTTGTGTCTGCAGCTGCCACCTGAACCGGCCACATTTTGACCCACAACCAGCATTACATCGGTGCCATCTCCATAATGATCAAAGGGACACTGCAATATGTTGGCAGGATCAGATTTAGTCTCAGCCCAGGGTCCACAGAAGTCACAGACTGGCATATGCCACCGAACGACAGCGGTCGTCTTGGGCGGGGTATCCCGGGATATGACAATATCCTGATATCGCGGTTTATCGCCGATGGAACATTCTGTAAATATAAGATTCTTGTAATGGAGACCAAGTTTGCTAATGCCTAAGCTACCTGATGGCATTGAGTCAGTCGTCGGAGAATACACCCCATACATGCAAGAGCTGTCTGACCCAGCCTTGAAAGAGTAAGACACGCTATGGTCGGAATCATAGTTTCTTATAAAATAAATTTTCCGATCCAGTGCCTGAACAGTTCCGAATGCGAGCACAAGAATCGTTGACACCGCTAGCCTTGAAGTCAGCTTCATACTCCTCAGCTCCTGATTAGCTGCCCAAGAAGACAGGGTAGGACGCCTCAAACCCCGTTGTCGCTTGCATGGCTCGAAAGTGTAACTCTGATTTGCTGCCGGCTCAATTAACCTGAAATGATCTTTCTGAATATCAAAATCACCTTTAAGTTTCCTGGAGCTGGAAAAGGCAAACCAGAAAGGACCAATGCCTAAATAGCAGAGCCATTTTCTTTTTTCATAATCTTCCAGCTTCGATGAATCCCTTTACGCCGTTGAAAATCTCGATCAATGGTTTGATGAGTGATCTCTTCAACAAGAAATTCTGATTCAACTCGCGCATCCAGTTTGAACTTTCTAAAATTGTTAGAGAAATAGAGAGTACCATCCTTACTAAGCCTTTTTGCTGCCAGCTCAATTAACCTGAAATGATCTTTCTGAACATCAAAAACACCTTTTAGCTTCTTGGAGTTGGAGAAGGTGGGAGGGTCCATAAAAATCAGTTCGTACTCGCCGGTATCTTTTTCCAGCCATTTCAGACAGTCTTCTCGCTCCATCCGGTGACGGCGCTCGCTCAGACCGTTCAGGGCCAGATTCTTTTTACCCCAGTCCAAATAGGTATTGGAGAGATCAACGCTGGTAGAAGACACAGCTCCACCCATGGCAGCATGAACAGTGGCTGTGGCGGTATAACAGAACAGGTTGAGGAAGCGCTTGCCTTCAGCCTCTTTCTGCAGCCTCATTCTCATCAGGCGATGATCAAGAAACAGACCCGTATCCAGATAATCATTCAGATTAACCAATAAACGACAACCGCCCTCTTTTACTTCCATCAGCTGTTTCTGTTCGTCCTGCCGGACGTACTGACTGAAACCTGATTGCCGCTCGCGTCGTTTCAGGACAATGTTTTCATCCGGTATATTCAGTACCTCAGGTGTCACTGCCAAGGCTTCGATTAAGCGCTCCTGAGCTTTTTCTTCGTTAATGGATTTGGGCGCTGCGTACTCCTGAACGTGCACCCAGTCACGGTACACATCAACCGCTAAAGAGTATTCGGGCATGTCGGCATCATAGAGGCGATAGCAGTCGATGTTGTTTTTTCTGGCCCATTTGCTCATCTGCTTGAAATTTTTCTTCAAGCGGTTGGCAAACATGGTGGCCCCTTCAGAAATATAGGTAACCGTTCGGGTCTCTGATTGACTCCCCTGCTGTTTTTCTGCCGCGGCCTCTCTTGCTTCACGACTGCGAATATCGTAAAGAAAGAGCTTACAGGGCAGTGCTCCGTTAAAGAGCGAATAACTCTTTTTGGGCCCCATTCCGAGATTTTTCACCAGACTGGGTGTACCCGTAAAAATGCCTGCTTCCCAGCCCGGGCAGTTTTGTTTTAGCTTTTCACCCAGATGTTTGTAAAGGTAGACCAGACTGGCTTCATCGCCCATACGTTCACCGTAGGGAGGATTACAAACCACCAATCCGGCATCTACGTCAGACCCCAACCCCATGGCCAGATCCTTGAGTTCCTGCTGTCGTATATTGACCCTTTTTGACAGCCCGGCCCTTTCAAGGTTGGATTTGGCACGATGAGCAACAGACCCCAGGCCTTCAAAGCCAGTAATCTCCGAATCCATGGCAGCTAGCCCCTGCTGACGACGTTCTCTGGCTTCCTCCAGCACTTTACTCCAAACCTTTGGCACATGCCCCATCCAGCGATCAAACCCGAAACGGGCTCGAAGCAGACCGGGGGCAATGTCGGCCGCCATCATGGCACCTTCTATCAACAGAGTAGCGGCTCCGCACATGGGATCCATTAAGGGTTTTCCCCGGGCAGCCATTTCAGGCCAGCCAGATCTTATCAGAATGGCCGCTGCCAGATTTTCCTTCAGAGGTGCTTCACCGGATTCCTGACGATAGCCCCGTTGATGCAAACTCTGACCTGACAGATCAATCGATACAAACGCTGTTTTTCCTCTGGCATGAACATTAATTCTTAAATCAGGGTTAGCAGCACTCACAGAAGGCCGCCAGCCATGCTCATCTCTCAGCTGATCAACGATGGCGTCTTTAACGACCTGAGCACCGAATCGGGTGTGATTAATATCGGGTGTCGAACCGGTGAAGTCGACCCGGAAGCTGCTCTGCTGATCGAGATGATCATCCCATTCAAACGTTTTGACCCCCTGATAAAGACTGTCTTTGTTCTCGGATCGAATCTCGCCCAGCCGCAGTAGAATCCGGCTTGCCAGCCTGGACCAGAGACAACTCCGATAGGCAACTTCAAGACTGCCCCTGAAGCTCACACCAGCGACAGTTTCCTGGACAGATTGCGCACCCAGGCCCGTTAACTCACTGGCCAGCAGGATTTCCAGCCCCTTGGGGCAGCTGGCAAAAAGTTCTAGAGAACGCTCAGCAAGAGGCGTATTCATAACTGATATTCCAAAATAATTTAAAAATTCAATATTTATTAGGATTGATTTCTCGACAGTCCGATCAAACTTCGTTAGAAATTAAACCGTAGACGTTCCCTGTATGTTTGCTCTCTGGTTTTTCCCGGCTCCCTCGTTGCATGTATGTTGCATGAAGCCTGGTGGGCATCCGGAGTTATCACAACAGACCGGATCAGGGAATTTTCAGGTGCTGTAACAGGGTGCCAGGGAGGCATTGATAAACGAATCAGCAAGAGGCAGTACCACATGATGAAAAGACAAAAAAGGGATATGACAGACAGAGCCTTTACCAAAGGATATCGGACAGGTGCGTCTGGACGTTCGAAGGATATCTGCCCACATACGGACCCTCAACTTCGCCAAGCCTGGTTAACGGGCTGGCGGGAAGGTCGCGTAGACAACTGGGACGGCTTGATTGGCATTTCCGGCCTGCAACGGGCCAGTAATGCCTCCTTTCTATGAGTTACCCTACTGTTGAAGCCTATAAGCCCCGGACTTCCGGGGCTTCTTTCATCCCGCCTGCAGCCATGAACGAAGAAAAATATTCCTGAATCGGCTCGCTTGGAAATCTCTCAGAGACTCATGAAGTCGACCGAAGAGCCTTCAACCATGATCACAGGAGTAAACGGCTTCTGCCGCCTCACGAATCAAGGAAGGGCCCCTATAAATGAAGCCCGAATACAACTGAACCAGACTGGCCCCTGCCCTGATCTTATCGGCTGCTGTTCCGGCATCCATCACGCCGCCCACACCAATAACAGGTAGTTTTCCGGAAAGTTCGGAGGACAACAGTTTAATGACTTCTGTCGAGCGGTCACTTAGTGGTGCCCCACTGAGTCCGCCCTGCTCTTCTGCATTAGGCAAACCCTCAATAGCATCCCTTGACAGCGTGGTATTAGTCGCAATCACCCCGTCCATCTCACAGGAAACCAGTTCACGGGCGATGTCAGCAATTTCTGCTTCATCCATATCCGGTGCGATCTTGATAGCTACCGGCACCCTGCGACCATATTTGTCGGTCAGTAAAGCCTGCTCTTTTTTCAATGCCTCCAGCAGACTTTTCAGGGCATCACCAAACTGCAATTTACGCAGCCCCGGAGTGTTAGGGGATGAGAGATTGACCGAGATGTAGCCGGCATGGGGATACACTTTTCTCAGGCAAGTCAGGTAATCCGTTTCAGCGTCTTCCACGGGAGTATCAAAATTTTTGCCAATGTTAATGCCAATGATGCCCTGATAATTGCAATTACGGACATTCTGAACCAGATGATCAACCCCTTTATTGTTGAACCCCATACGGTTGATCAGCGCCTCACGCTCTGGAATACGAAAGCAGCGAGGCTTTGGATTGCCGGGTTGAGGACGGGGGGTCACTGTACCCAGTTCAATATGACCAAAACCCAGACTGCCCAAGCCATCAATACAATCTGCGTCTTTATCAAGCCCTGCTGCCAGCCCCACAGGATTTTCAAAGGTCAGCCCCATAACTTCCCTGGGGCGGGAAGGAACAGATGGCACAAAAGCATTGTTCAGGCCTAGCCGCTGGCCTGCCCCTATCATCTCTAATGCTACATCGTGTGCATTTTCAGCAGAGAGACAAAATAACAACTTTCGGCCCAGTTGATACATGAAAAGCCCCGGTTAATTTAGATAAACCCGCGGAATTATACGCTGCTCCATTTTGAAAACCAGTGTTGTGTAAGGGCTTTTTTATCATTCCACATTTATATTCATAACCAGACGGTAAGTTATTCTGACCAAAATGGAAATTTTCCGCCATTTTCAGGGTCTTAAACATTAGAGGAACCCGATATCCGAAATAGGTAGGAGGCCAGAAATGTCAGAATTATCGATTGGAAGTCTACCTGCAGCCCCCCATCGTTCAGGCAACTCTACCTCTTGCCTGAATCCCATGCAGAGCCTTGTGGGGGAAGCAGGAACCTACTTGTCATACCAGGCCAAAAACCATTCTGCCCCCTTATCAAAGCCTCTCTCTGAGCATCAAGTCACTAAGTCTTTAACTGCAGTAATGATTGGCAAAAACATTACTTCTGTCCCTGAAACCGATCCCGACGATGAAGATGACGTGTTTGAGGATGCCGAAGATAACCCGGACTGGATAAAGGATTACGATGCCAGACTGGCGGAAACTGCAACTCAACCTCTAACTCACCAAAAGGATCACTGGCATTTCTCAGATCACGATCCGGAAACCCTGATTAATGACTATTCAGAGTTGCTGGACAGGTTCAGGCAAGAAGGTCTGGACGCTGATGTCATCACTATGATGCATCCCTATGGCATTCTCGAACGGATTCTGGATGTGTGCCCCGAAAGGGGCTTTGCCCTGTTAAAACAGAGATTGCTGGCACTGGCTGACGACTTAGAAAAGAACTGGTGGGGTATCACCTCCAACAAACCGGAAGCCAGACAAAAACTGGAGGCTTTATTCAATCTGTTGGAAACGCGTGATGACGATGCTCTGCTGAGAGGGTTGCTTGACTTTGAAACAAGGCATGGCAAGACACCTTTTTACCATGTGCTTCAGGAGTGCTTCGTACAGAACAGGATGACGGATCCCTTCAAACCAGAGAATGCCGGAGCCAACCCATCTGCGGCGGCGTTGAGCCTTCAGGCAAACAGGCAGGCTCTTGGGCTGAAAAAAATCGACGCCCGGAAAGCTCTGGAGGGACTCTATTTTCCACCACCCGGTCACTGGCACAACCGCTCACAGTTAACCGGGACAATGATCTGGAAAACCCCGCAAATTGTTCACCAACTGCTGTTGGATCGCTGTTGTGCTGATATCGATGAAGCTCGAAAAAAGCTGCGCTCCGGGCAATGGCAAAGTCGACAGCAGCTGCAGTTATTATCGAATCAGCTCAAGTCTCTGGCGGAAATGCGCTGCACGCCCGAAAATCTGACGGACTTCATTCAGAACCCCAATCATGAAGAGTTCCGGGACTTGCTGGAAAGGGAATGCCAACAGCTCTATTTCAAGCAGCGCTATCAATACTTGATGTCGACCGAGTTATCGGAACTCTCCATCGAAGAGCTCAATGAAGCAGAGCAACAGGTGGACTGTATGCTGGCTGTGGAAGGGCATAAAGACGTTCCTGCGGACTTCGCTGCTGACATGTTCAAACAGTTAAAGCATTTCCATCACGCCATTCAACTGGTTCGTTTTATGAAACTGGAGCTGGAAGCCCCTCTTTCAGAAAGGATCTTTATGCTCAATCCTCCTGCCACCCGGCACCTCATGCAGAAACTGAATACCAGCAGGCAAGGGGCCGATACAGAAATGAAGCTGTATCATGCCATTACTCAATACAGTGATCACCTGAAGGCTTATCACAAACATCCGAGCTACTCATCCATAGTCGCTTACCAGCAGAAACATCATGATCTCAGGCTGGCCCAGGAAGAACAGGTGATGGCAGAGACCAGAGCCTTGATAGAACAGCCTGAAACACCGGCCGTGATGGGTACCGGTGATTATCAGGAAAACCTGCAACTGCTGAAAATACTGGATCAGGCACTGCAGGAAACAGCCCCGGTCAGCCCCGTCCATTCGGGCAAGGAAGCTATTATGGCGGTGGGGTATCAGGTTGTCTGGCCGGGCAGAAAATCTCTAAGGGACAAAATGTCTGAACTTCAGCACCTGAAAGATCTGAAAGCAGTAGGCTACTCGTTCAGGGAAGAGCTTCTGAAAACCTGTGAAGCCATTCCCGGCTCCACCACAGGTATCCTTAACAGAGTGTCCAACATTGTACAGCCAGCCGCGACCACGATTCAGGACTGGCACAGCGGTAAAAGCAGTGCCTGGACCATTCTGACGGGAGTACAGGGCAGTTACACAGAGCTGGAAAAGCAAGCCTGCGAAACACTTTCAGGCGTACTGGAAATAGCTCAACGCCACCCTCGTTTGTTCCGACGTCTGGTTGGAGACTCCGCCCAAACTATTGAGCAGTTGAAAATACTGGTGGGCGCCGGGAATGCCGGACTGGTTTCACAGCTTCAGGCAAGGCTGTCGGCTGAATCGGCCGCCTCCTGCTTTGCCGGAGATGAAGCCGTTAACGAAGCATTCGATTACGCCAACCACCCCCAACAGGCGGCATTATTAAAACAGTTTCAGTTTCTGCTGCAGGTTTCCGATCTGGCTCTCAAGGGCTCTGTCGCCCTGAACTTCTTTGCCGACCTGTCCAGTCATACGGCAGGTTCCAGACTGGGCAATGTTATCGGACTGACAGCAGGCGCCCTGATTGCCGGCCTGGCAGGGGGTGCAGTAGGCTGGAGCGTTGGCGGAATGGCAGGAGCAATTGCCACGGCAACGGCTCATGCAACGGGAGCCGTTGCCATCCGTGAAGGTGTCAATCAACTGGAAGGTCGTCAGGTTCGTACCCTGAACAGGCTGATCAACTACGGACCGGCCTTTGCCAACGCATCCAGCCCTATGGATGAGCTGGCGCTGATTGCCAGGGGCGTTGCTAAAAAGGAAGGTCTGGCCAGAAGTGTCTTTAACGTCTGCGTTAACCCCTTTCAATTCCGGTACAATCGACTGACAGAAGCGATTCGTGCTTACCACAACAGGGAAGCCGGAGCCTTTGGCCAGCTCGCCGCTGAAGGTGCCAAATGCCTGATCGTTCTGGGTGGTTCAGTCATGGCTGGAACACTGGTTGCCGGTAGCGCCTTCTACGGGAGTCTGGCGGCCGTGGCATTATGGCCCATAGCCACCTCCAGCTTCGCATTGATTACCACAACGCTGTCTACCGGCAATGTCATCAGTCGACTCTTTAACTCGCTGGACCATGTTGAGAACCTGATTTATACGGCTAAAGACAGCTATCACTATTACCGTATGCTGTTGCCGGAAGGCTCCGATAAAAGAGCCCGCATAGAAGCGCATTGCCTGGCATCATCGAAACGGATGATGGCTAAAATGACCGCCCAGAGTCCGTTCAAACAATACCTGCGAGAAACTATCACCGCAGAAGTAGCCAAGACCTACTGGGATTCATGGCGTGAAACTGAGGAGGGCAAACATCTGGTTGATACTGTTAATGCCGGAGTCGAAAAGGAAGTCACTGAGTTGGCTGAAGCCAGAAAAGAGCTGGCAGAAGATATCCTGAAACACCAGAAGGCTCTGATGATTTTCCAGAGCTATAAAGACCAGGTCGACACCCTGACCAAAGACCGCGAAGCCTTTAACACCTTCAGGAAACAACTCAGGGAAGTGGGGGTTCATCCTCCGGAGATCAGCCATGGCATCGGCTATTACATTCAGGATCAATTACTGGAGATTCCTCTGGCCATCAACCGCCATTGTGGCACCCCCAACCCCGGGACCACCCGATCAGCCATCGGGAAGACGCTCGAAGACTCGTTGAGACAGACGATCAGGGGCCATTATTTGCTGAAAATGGCTGCTCTGGGTCGACCCATCAAGAGGGTTTTAGACGAGGATGGTACTGTTTCCACCCAACCTCTCAGTCGTGATGACCTGCTGACCCTGAAAAACCGGGTCATAAATCAACTGCATAACCATCTGGAGAAGGATATCTCATCGGCAGCCCTTGAACGGCTTCAGCTGGCGGTTCACATGGCCGCAAAAAGTGTTGAGAACGACCACGGCAAGGGTCAAAAGGTCAGCTTTGAGCAGATGAGCAGCGCACTGGCCAACCGGCTGGAAGATCAGGGTCGAGCCATGGAAGCAGTGGAAAGACTCAGGGTCGCACGTTTCCGACAGCAACTGAAAGAGAACCCTGACTTTCAGAATATGACCGAAGAAGAGCAGGCCCTGATCATCGATCAGGGCATCATTGCCCAGCCCCGAGCATCAACACGGGCCTTCACCTGAGGAATAGCCTGGCGTGTTCACTGACATCGTCAGTGGTTCTGGTGTGTTTGGTTTCGAACTCTGCCCGATGCAAGTCCGGATCAAATGGATCGCTATATCTGGCCGTTTTTTGGGTAAAGTCCTGCAGATTCAGAACATTTTCTCTGGCACCGCTCAGTCCACTGTCAAGCATGAAATGATCACCGACTGCAGTTTCACCGGCTGCCGTCACCGCCAATTGATGTCCATGGGCTTCCCTGATCGCAAAATTTTTCTCGAGCCGCTGAGGCCTCGTACATAAGACTGAAGTAAACTGTTGATTGATTTTGTCCGATGTAGCCCCTAATGAGTCGGATTCATCAATGCCATAATAGTGGGCAACCGCCTGAAACCAGGCTTTGTGAACCACCTTGACACTCTCCCGGGCTTTTTTAGTAGCCCGTTGATAAGCCTCTTTCGAATCAATGGGTTCCGATCCTGAAGTCGGGCTCTTCAGTAACTGATCCGTAATGTCTTCCTGCAGTTTGTGACAATACTCATTTAAGGGGTCTGGCAACCTCATACCAATATAAACCTGATTCTTGTTCTCTAAACACCGGGTCTGCATGCCCTTATATAACGTCCGGCTCTTCAATTTTTCCAAATCCTCTGGAAAGACAACGTTCCTTATGGGGTCATCAGACTCTTTTAACATCTGCAACTCCCGGTAAAGCTGCTCCTTGAAGTGCTTATGAAAACCTTTGTTGAAGATCACCGTCCTCCTGAAATCCTTAAAGGTATTCAGCCCCTGGTTGGGTAATTCCTCACCTTGTTTACCTTCCCAGCTGCAAGCAGCGTATGGCTTGCCCCAGTCGTCCATGCCATCACTCAGGAACTTTTTTCCCAGCCTGCTATTTTTCCCGCTGGCACAAATGATCATATCCACAGGTCGGTGCATAACCGTTTCCTCAGGGGTGTCATGCTCTGCTCTGCCCTGTTGCGCCACACCATAAGCAGGGTTATAACGTGCTCTGACCTTGTAGCCCTGCACTCCCGACTCAACGCCCTCCAGCTCAAAAGCAGCCATTCTTTCCAGACTGGAAGGCTCGTCACCCTCATGGGTTTGATCATTCCTTGCCTTCAACTCGGTCAGTCGATCATGAAATGCTTCTTCCAGATGGCGGATGGCTATCTCGCCAAGACCGTCGGAACGAACAATGCCCTTGCTTTCCTCACCGTCACCAAAAAGCTCATAGTAGTGTTCACCCAGATAAAACTTCAGCATATCCATCCATTTGAGATCCAGCCTGACCACCTGACCCTTGTCGTGTTCAGTACTTCTGTTATCAAAGACGGAGACATCTGCACCGGCTTCGAATTGTGACAAGGCCAGGGCCAGCCCCGTGGGACCGGCTCCTTCAATCGCTACCCGGGGGTGAGTTCTGGCATTATCATGCTGCTTAATCAACCAGTCGAGCTGTGCCAGATCAATCTCCTGCCCCCTCAAAGTGCCGATTTCCTGAACCTTTAACAGCTTGGTGAGAGTATCCTGCTGACCACGCCATTGTTCAGGCTGCGAGAGTATGCCCATGTCCCATCGTCTGCCCCCCGTCAACTGGATATCAAGCAGTGCTCGTCGTGATTCTGCTATCAGCTGCCCCTCTTCTTTGGTCAAGCCTTCCCCGGCTTTCAGGCGTTCTCTGATGTTATCTACATCTAACTTAGTGACTTCAGCACTCAGTCGATTCAATGTTTTTCTCACCTTGGCTTTGTCCTCAAATAACCGCCCATCCAGGTAAGAAAATTCGCTGTGACTATCAAATTCAATTTTCAGTTTCGGATAACGCTTCAGGTCTTGAATAAAGCGGTAGTCTTTTTCCTGTACCAAATTTTGTTGGTCGCAGTGAATGTCAAGCTCAAGGCATTGAGCATTATCAAATATTTGTCCCACCGCTTTGTGGAGGGGGACTGCACGCTCCTGATAATAATATCTACATAAGTCGTCATTCCAGATTGACAATAGATCATCATACTCATCCTGCGACAGCCGTTCAGGCAACGAATGAAGAATTTCCCGAAGCACCTCTTTGACCAGACACTGAAAATCCCGGGATTGACCGGTACGAGCAAAATGCCGCTCCAGCCTGCCAAAATCCTGATCCAGCCTGATGTCATGCCTGACTCGGCCTGGTGTGAGTAGTGAAGCCGTATAGTAGCCTTTAACGGCCTTACGAGTGAAGTGTATAGATAACGCCGGAATCCTGTCAATCAGTCTCGGCAAGGATTTTATTCCCTTTTCCGCCTCACTGAGCATCGTGTTTACGTTCTCAGACCTGAGAACAGCATAGAGAATTTTACCCCTTATGCTTTCTCTTTCCGGACGGCTGAAACCCGGAATAACCCCTTCAGCCACATCAATTACCAGACGTTTTCTATCCTTTTTAGTCAGCTCCCCGCTCTCAAGAGCCTTCATCACCTGGTCATGCAACAAAACCTCTGCTTCACGCTCCCGGGCTCTTTGCGCTTTCGCGCCGTGAGTGGGAGAAAGAAAGGCAAACAGCCTTTTGAAGATGTTTCCACGGGGTTTGACACTGACGACCTTTCTCCCCCTGAAAGTAGCCGAAGTGTCTTGCTCTGGTGCCCCCGAATCGCTAATCAATTCAAGCCGACCCGTTTTTCCTTTCCTGCAAAACTTCTCAAGCTTCTCAACATTGTCCAATAAATCAGCGAACTGAGAACTCGCTGGTGTTGGGGCTCCTGCGCCTCCAATGCTCATAGCTATAGGCCTCCCTGCCTTAGTCATTTACAAAATAGAACGATAAACAAGTGCTTTCGTTATTGATCAATGCAACCGTCAAACTCAGTTGTTTAGCTGAGAACCCAGGAACACTTCGCCTCGTTGAATAACAAAGTCAGCTGTTCTCTGCTGCCCCCCCTCAAGCGCTGCCTGGTGCAAAGCCGGAGCAAATGGATTGGTATCGTTGGCCGTTTGGTGAGTGAAGTTCTGCAGGTGCAGAACATTTTCCCTGGCTCCGGTCAATCCGCTGTAGCTCATGAAATGGGGGCTGGCTGCGGCATCACCGGCTACTGTCACGGTCAAATCATGTCCATGAGTTTGCTCAGTCACAACACTCTGCTCAACCCGATGCTGCTGCAATGGAAAGACCGAAGAAAACTTGTCATTTATTTTGTCCAATGTCGCCCCCAATGACCCGGATTGATCAATACCATAATAATGGGCCACTGCCTGAAACCAGGCTTTATGAACATCCTTGAGACTCTCTTTGGCTTTTGTCTCAGCCCATCTATTAGCTTTTTCTGTATCAACGGAATCGGATAACGCATTCAGGCTATTCAGCACCCGCTGCTTAATTTTCCCTTCCAGCTTTTTACAGTACTGATCAAAGGGCTCTGGCAACTCCATGCCGATGTAGACCAGATTTTTATTCTCAAAACAGCGGGTCTGCATACCCTGATCCAGCGTCAGACGCTCCAATTCTGCCAGATCCATAGTGTGTTTATCAGACGCTTCTAGAAAAGGCAGCTCTTCTAAAAGCCGTTCCTTGAAGTGCTGATGAAAATCTTTGTTAAAGACCACCATCTCCCTGAAATCCTGAAAGGTGTTCAGCCCCTGGTTGGGTAGCTCCTCACCTTTCTTGCCTTCCCAACTGCAAACACCGTAGGGCTTGCCACCGGTGACCACTTGATCCTTCATGAACTTGTTCCGCAGCCTGCTGTTTTTTCCGCCAGCACAGATGATCATATCCACAGGTCGGTGCTCAACCGCTTCCTCAAAAGTGTCATGCTTTGCCCTGGCCTGCTTCGCCACATCAGAATCAGGGTTATAACGCGCTCTAACCTTGTAGCCCGATCCTCCCGGCTCTACCGCTTCCAGCTCAAAAGCAGCCATTCTTTCCAAAGTAGGAGGCTCGTCACTATCACTGATTTGATCATAATTCCTTGATATCAACTCGGTCAGTCGATAATGCAATGCTTCCTCCAGGCGATGAGTTACTATCTCGCCAAAACCATCAGAGCGAACAATACCCTTGCCTTCCTCACCTTCACCAAAGAGCTCGTAGTAATGTTCACCCAGATAAAACTTCAGCATATCCATCCATTTGGGGTCCAGCCTGACCACCTGAACCCTGTCGTATTCAGTACTTCTCTTCTCAAAGATGGACACATTGGCACCGGCTTCGAATTGTGACAAGGCCAAAGTCAGCCCTGTCGGACCAGCCCCTTCAATCGCTACCCGAGGATGAGTTCTGGCATCGTCATGCTGTTTAATCAGCCAGTCGAGCTGTGCCAGATCCACTTCCTGCCCTCTTAAAGTCCCGATTTCCTGAATCTTTAACAACTTGGAGAGTTGATCTTTCTGATCATTCCAGTGTTCAGGCTGCGAGAGCATGATCAGATCCCATCGTCTACCTGCCGCCAATTGAATATCAAGCAATACACGTCGTGACTCTGCTATCAGCTGCCCTTCTTCTTTGGTCAACTCTTCGCCTGCTTGCAGGCGTTCTCTGATGCTATCCACATCTAATTCGGTCACCTCAGCACTCAGTCGATCCAATGCTTCTCTCACCTGAGCTTTGTCGTTATTTAACTGGTTCTTCAACTGTTCAACCCTGAGAAGATTGAATCGCGATGTCAGTTCCGGATGACGGGACATGGCTTGAAGAAAAAGATAGCTTTTTCCCAGTACCAACTCCCTTGGGTGACCGTGAATGGAAAGCTCTGTGCGGGTAGCATTAGCAAAGGTTTGATCCGCGACCCTGGCCAAGGCCTTGTCACGGTTTGTATGAGGAAGGCCACTCCAGTCTGCCAATAACTGGCTGTATTCATCCTTCGACAGCCGTTCGGGAAAAGAGTGGACAATTTCCTGAATCACCTCATTGACCAGATCCTGATAACCATCCGATTGACGGGTGTCGTTAAAATGCTGTTCCAGCTTCGCAAGATCCTGATGCAGTCTGCTGGTATCCGGTATTCGGTCAGGAGCAAGAAGCAGAGTCGTGTAGTAGCCTTTGATGGCTTGCCGGGCATTATATAAAGATACTGCCGGAATGCTGTTAGTCAGTCTTGGAAAGGCTTTTATTCCCTGCTCTGCCTCAATGAGCATCGCTCCTGTGGACTCAGACCTGAGAATAGTATTTAGACTTCTATCCCTTATCTCTTGCCTCTCCGCACGGCTGAAACCCGGAATAATTCCGTTAGCCACATCCTCTACGAGACGAATTCTGTCCTGTTTATCCAGCTGCCTGTCGCCAAGAGCCTGCAACACTTGATCATGCAACAAAGCCGTTGCTTCACGCTCCCGTGCTCTGAGCTCTCTCGCTCTGCGGGTGGGAGAGAAAAAGGCAACCAGCCTTTTGAGCAGATTCCCACGGGGTTTGACACTGACGACCTTTCTCCCCCTGAAAGTAGCCAAAGAGTCTTTCGCGACTAATCCCGAAACACCACTCACATCAACCCGGCCCGTTTCTCCTTTTCTATGAATCGTCTCAAGCTCTTTGACGTTGTTCATCAATTCAACGAACTGAGCAGCAGGTCCTGTTGACCCACCTGCGCCTCCTATACTCATTGCTACTGACCTCCCTGCCTGTGCCATTCAACAAATAAAACGATAAAGAAATAATTCCGTTATTGACCAATGCAACCGCCAAAATCAGGTCTTCAGTTGAGACCCCAGCCCCAGGAGCACTTCGCCTCGCTGAATCACAAAGTCAGCAGTTCTCTGCTGCCTCTGCTCAAGCTCTTCCCGGTGCAACCAACTATTAGAAGGATTGACATCATTGGCCGTTTTTTGGGTAAATTCCTGCAATTGCAAAACATGCTCTCTGGCTCCGGTCAGCGCACTGGAACTCATAAAATGAGGGCTGACTGCGGCATCACCGACTGCCGTTATTGTCAATTCATGCCCGTCTTTTTGCTGGGTTACAACACTTTTCTCAACCCTGTGTTGCTGTACCGAAAAGGCCGAAGCAAATTTGTGATTGATTTTGTCCGATGTGGCTCCCAGTGATCTGGAGTCATCGATTCCGTAATAATGGGCAACCGCCTGAAACCAGGCTTTTTGAACTGCCTTGACACCCTCTTTGGCTTTTTTCTCAGCCTGTTTATTAGCCTCTTCCGGATTAATGACACCCGATCCCGGAGTCACACTGACCGCCACATTCCGCTTAATTTTCCCCTCCAGTTTTTTACAATACTGGCCAAAGGGCTTTGGCAACTCCATGCCAATGTAAACCAGATTCTTGTTCTCAAAACAGCGAGTCTGCATAACCCGATTCATAGTCTTATACTCAAGCTCTAGCAGATCCTTAGGGTCGACGACACTTTTTATTGAGTCAGCAGGTTCTGATAAAAGAAGCAGCTCTTTGGAAAGGCTCTCCCTGAAGTGTTCATGAAAATCCTTGTCAAAGACCACCACCTCTCTGAAATCCTGAAAGCTGTCCAGCTTCTGGCTGGGTAACTCTGCGCCTTTTTTACCTTCCCAGCTACAGACACCGTATGGCTCGGCACGGACAAGTACTTTGTCCTCCATAAACTTGCCTCTCAGCTGGGTGTTTTTACCTCCGGCACAGATCAGCATATCCACAGGCCGATACTTGAACGTTTCCTCCGGGGTGTGATCTTTTGCCCTGCTCTGTCGCGCCACATCATAAGCAGGATTATAACGAGCCCTGACCTTGAAGCCCTCCTCCCCCGACTCTACCTCTTCAAGCTCGTAGGCAGCCATTCTTTCCAGACTGAAAGGCTGGTCACTGTCACTGGTCTTATCATAATTTCTGCCCATGAGCTCGGTCAGTCGGTAGTGTAATGCTTCTTCCAAACGATGAATGGTTATCTCGCCATAGCCATCGGGACGAACGATGCCCTTGCTTTCTTCACTTCCACCAAAAAGCTCGTAATAATGCTCACCCAGATAAAACTTCAGCATATCCATCCATTTGGGGTCCAGCCTGACCACCTGAACTCTGTCGTATGCAGTACTTCTCTTCTCAAAGATGGCAACGTTGGCACCGGCTTCGAACTGTGACAATGCCAACGTCAGCCCTGTGGGGCCGGCCCCTTCAATAGCTACCCGGGGATGAGTTCTGGCCTCATCATGCTGTTTAATCAGCCAGTCGAGCTGCGCCAGATCAACCTCTTCTCCCCTCAGTGTGCCGATTTCCAGAATCTTCGATAGTTTTTCGTATTCCTCCTCCTCAACTATCCAGAAACCACGGTCTGAGAGCATTGCCATGTCCCACCGTCTGCCCGCCGTCAACTGAATATTCAGCAGTACACGTCTTGATTCCGCTATCAGCTCTCTTTCTTCTTTGGTCAACGCCTCACCCGCTTTCAAGCGTTCTCTGATAGCTTCTACATCTAACTGGGTTACTTCATCACTCAGACGATCCAGCTCCGCTATCACCTGAGCTTTATCGTGAGCTAACTGAAAAAGCATCTGCTCAATGTCAATACCAAATCGCGATTCGAGTTCAGGATCACGGCTCATTGCGTCAATAAAGCGAGCAGTTTTCTGCTGCACCAACTCCCGTGGGTGGCCGTGAATAGAAGGTTCTTTGCGGGTGACATTAATGAAGAATTTCTTAATAACTCTAGCCAGGGCCTGGTCACGGTTTGTATGAGGAAAGCCACTCCAGTTAGCCAATAACTGCTCATATTCATCTTCTGAAAGGCGTTCAGGCAAAGAGTGTATAACCTCCTCAATCACCTCATTGACCAGATCCCGAAAACCATCTGATTGGCGGGTATCTTTAAAATGCTCTTCCAGCTTCGCAATATTCTGATTCAGCCTGCTGCTATCCGGTATTCGCTCAGGGGCAAGGAGCAAAGTCGTGTAATAACCTTTAATAGCCTGGCGGGCATCATAAAGGGAGACGGACGAAATGGTGTCAATCAGTTTTGGAAAGGCTTTTACTCCGTCTTCCGCCTCATTGAGCATCATTCCTATGGACTCAGGTCCCTGAAACACGTTGAGGTTTTCGAGGTGGCTGAGAGTTTTTTCTCTCATCCTTTGCCTCTCCCCGGGGCTGAACCCGGGGATAACACCCGTAGCGACAGCATTGATAAGACGGCTTCTATCCTGTGTATCCAGATGTTTGTCACGAAGCGCCATCAAGACCTGGTCGTACAAAACAGCCTCGGCATCTCTTTTAGCTATGGCTCTAATCTCTCTTACTGACTTTCTGAGAGTAAAAAAGTCAAGCAGTCTTCTGAACAGGTTCTTACGGGGTTTGACCTTGACAACCTTTCTCCCTCTGAAAGTCGTCAAAGAGCCCTGCTCTGTTCTCTCAGGACATTCAGTCACTTCAATCCGGCCCACTCCTCCTTTTTTATGAATCGCCTCAAGCTCTGAGACATTTTTCATCAAATCAACGAACTGAGAACTCGATCCTGGCCTGCCTGTGCCTCCTAAACTCATAGCTCCCTGCCTCCGTGCCTGAGTGGTGCGTCAGATGCGACGAAAAAATAATATATCCGGTAACCGTCTCGCTTAATCATTCACTTAATAGTTTATACCGAGAGGCTACTGGCCTGGGACAGATCCATCAGCTCCCGATTGGCTACAGTAAACATGGCCATTTCGTGCACACTGGCATTACGAATTTCGGATAAAACAGCCTGCCAGCGAGCCACTAGCCCGTGGTGCTGTACCATCCATTCATCCAGTTTCTGACTCAGATCTTCTTCACTCGCGGTATTAAGTAAACCAATAGTCAAAGCTCTCTGCTGCCAGATCAACTCATCACGAATACTGTCCCGGGCTAATGACTGCCAGTGATTCACAACTTCAATATTGCCCAGCTGTATGCTGTACCAGTTCAACTCTAATCGCTCACCCACCGCAAAGTAAGCAAGAGCAACCTTTTCGATGGGTTGTCCAATCTGATCGGCAGCCTGAATAATTGACAGGGCACTTAATAGGTGTCTCTGACCACAGACGACTTTGGCCAGACTTTCCGGCACCTGGTCACTAATCATCCTGGCCATTTTACTATCCAGCTCTTCTCTCTCGGACTCGCTGAGGTAATCCGTGAACGATTCAACAAAACTGCTGATAAGTGGACCAAAATGTTCAATACTCTCTGCCGCCAGAAGATTCTGGCGCTTGAGTCGGATAAACCAGCGGCTGGCACGACGAGTCAATTTAATCAACGACACCATCATCTGCTGCTGCGTAGTGGTGGTAAGCTGGTGATCCAGATTTTCGATGGCGTGCCAGTAATCTGAGATACGGAAAACATCCCTTGCAACCATAAAGGCCCGGGCAATCTCTGCCGCACTGGCACCGGTAGTCTGACGAACCCTGAGCACATAAGTGATACCCATCATATCGATCATATGATTGGCTATCTGGGTCGCTACAATTTCCCTTTTCAGACGGTGTTGATCAATCTGTTCTGAGAACTTTTCTACCAGGGTATCAGGAAAGGAGGTGTGCAACTCATTGGTCATATAGGGTTCATCAATAACATCCGAACTGATCAGTGCTTCCTTGAGATCTGCTTTGCTGTAGGAGATCAGCAGCGACAGTTCCGGACGGGTTAAACCCTGACCTGCTGCCAACCGTTCTGCAAGAGCCTCATTATCAGGCAGGAATTCAATAGACCGGTCGAGCTTACCTTCTCCTTCCAGATATTCCATGAAACGCTTGTATTCGTCCATGCGATAACGGGCTTCTGATTCTGCGAGGGAAATCGCTTGAGTCTGGCGATAGTTGTTGGAAAGAACCAGCCTTGAAACGTCGTCGGTCATGCTTTCCAGTAATGCATTACGCTGCTTCACGGTCATGTCACCACTGGCAACAATATCGTTGAGAAGAATCTTGATATTCACCTCGTGGTCAGAACAATCAACCCCACCAGAGTTATCAATAAAGTCTGTATTCAATGCCCCGCCCTGCAGGGAATACTCAACCCTTCCCAACTGACTGAGACCCAGGTTGCCGCCTTCACCGACTACTCTCGCCCTGAGTTCACAGCCGTTAATACGAAGTGGATCATTAGCCTTGTCACCGACATCGGCATGACTTTCATTGATAGCTTTCACATAGGTGCCAATACCACCATTCCAGATTAGGTCGACGGGAGCCCTCAAGAGTGAACGTATCAATTCGTTAGGCGTCATTCGGCCTGCTTTGATATCAAAGCGTTCCTTCATTTCGACCGATACTGTTATGGACTTGGCGTGGCGGGAGAAGATACCACCGCCTTTAGAAATAAGAGATTTGTCATAATCCTGCCAGCTGGAACGGGGAAGATTAAACAACCTCTGCCGTTCAAGATAACTGCGCTTTACATCAGGGTTTGGATCAACAAATATGTTTTGATGGTTGAAGGCAGCGACCATTTCCAGAGTTTCAGATGAGAGCATGCCATTGCCAAAAACATCTCCTGACATATCCCCAACCCCAATGACCGAGATCGGATCTTCCTGAACGTTCACACCGCGTTCACGGAAATGACGCTGTACCGAAACCCAGGCTCCCTTGGCGGTAATACCCATTTTCTTATGATCGTAACCCACACTACCACCAGAAGCGAAAGCATCGCCCAGCCAGAAACCGTATTCGTTGGCAATCTCATTGGCAACGTCAGAGAATGTAGCAGTTCCCTTGTCAGCTGCTACGACCAGATAAGTATCATCATCGTCATAAAATACGACAGACTTCGGATGAACAACATCGGATTCGGAAAGGTTATCAGTGACATCCAGCAAGGCACGGATAAATGTCTGATAACAGGCCACTCCTTCTTCCATGATAGCTTCCCGATGACCGTCTACCGGCAGCTGTTTAGCAACAAAGCCCCCTTTGGCACCCACCGGAACAATCAGGGCATTCTTGACCTGCTGAGCCTTCACCAAACCC
This sequence comes from Endozoicomonas sp. ISHI1, assembly GCF_024606225.1. GTDB lineage: Bacteria > Pseudomonadota > Gammaproteobacteria > Pseudomonadales > Endozoicomonadaceae > Endozoicomonas_A. The sequence goes on from NZ_JAGRPU010000017.1 coordinate 99,086, forward strand.
AGGATCTCAGTCCGGTAATCTTCCACCCTGTCAGACCAACGCAGCCCTCCCCGAGCGACTTTGCCACCGCGAAGATGAATACCTTCCACCCTGGGAGAGTAAACAAATATTTCGTAAAGTGGCACCGGCTTTGGAATATCAGGAATCTCCCGTGGTGACAACTTATAGGAAATATACGACTTCGTATTACCATCAGAATCAAGCTGGTAAAAGTTGGTTCTCAGAGTAGCCATGATCACACTCTGAAAGCGGCGAACAATCCGGTCTTCAGTGAGTACCGTTACCTGATCCAAAGCCTCAAGAATGGCTTGCTGAATCTGCTGCTGTCGACCAAGCCGTTGAGGATTAGACAGAGAAAGCTCCGGGTTAAAGCGTGTTTCGAAAAGCTCTACCAGCAAACAGGTGATTTTTATATTATTGCATAAGGTTTCGGCAATATAAGTTTGACTAAAACCCATACGAATCTGTTTGATGTATCGGGAATAAGACCGGAGCATGGCGACCTGACGCCAGCTCATTCCGCAAGCCAGCACCAACAGATTAAACCGGTCATTCTCAGCCTCCCCAAACCAGACCTTTTCAAACGCCACCTTGAATGTCTTGCCAACTTTCTGGATATCCATTGACTTCTGAGGGTCATAGCTCAACAGAAAATCATGAATCCAAATGACCTGACCATCGCTCTTGCGAATAAGATAGGGATACTCAGCCAGTACCCTCAGTCCAAGATTCTCGATAATCGGAATCTGGTCAGCCAGTGGCAGAGGTTCGACATAATGATAGAGCTTGAAGTGAATACGGCCAGGCTCATCATTCAGGGAGCGGTAGAACCCCATAGACAGCGATGTCTTATCATTGATGCGTTCAAAGTGTTCAACATCAACAACCGCTGACTCAGGAGAAAATGCTTCCTTGTAACCGGCAGAAAAGCCTGAGGCATACCTGGCAATCAATTGATTGCCCTTGGCTTCTCCATTGGACTCCAGGAGCGCTGAACGAAATTCATCAATCCAGGAGCTGGTTGCCAGAGCCAGCTCATCATTGATTGCTTCCAGATCATACTCAATTCGTCCACGCAGTTTGAATATAAAATGTACTCTGGCGAGAACAGACTCAGAAAAATACGTGGTAAACTCCGAATCAACAGCTTGAAGTCGTTGACACAGAATCTCTTCCATTTTTATACGGAGACCGGTGCTGTAAACATCTCTGGGTACAAACACCAGTGCAGAACAAAAAGTGCCATAAGGATCCTGACGGATATAGATCCTGATCTTTTTTCGCTCCTGAATTCGGAGAATGGACATAGCCGTGGCGAACAGCTGGTCTCTGGGTGTCTGGAACAATTCATCCCGGGGGAAGACTTCCAGAATCTGCTCCAGTTCCTTGCCATGATGACTCTTTGGATCAAGTTCGGAGCGCTCAATCACTTCTCGGGTCTTGTGGTTAATATAAGGTATAGAGAAAGGGCTCTGACGATACACCGGAGAAGTATAAAGCCCGACAATTCTGGCCTCACCCTCCACCGAACCGTCCTCTGCGAATTGTCGTACGGTGATGAAGTCAGGATAGGCGGGACGGTGGACGCTTGAACGAACCGCTGCCTTGGAGAAGGAGAGCCAGTCTTTTTGCTCAAAGAAGTCCTTTTCTATAAAAGGTTCCAGTTTGAGTTGACCGATTTCCCCCTTATGGGTGGTTCTCAAAAGCCCCAGCAATGAATCGGAAGGACGAATAATCTGTCGCTGACCTTCTCTTTCCACCACTTTGAGCTCTTCGTAACCAAGAAAAGTGAAGTTATTGCTCAGCAACCAGTTTAGGAACTCCTTAACCTGTTCAGCCTGCCCCCCCGTCATGGAGCTGGCCAATTGCTCAACACGACCGGACATGGGTCGGTAGTCTTCGACTACCCTGACCACATCCGCCATCACTGCGGCCACCTGCTCGGCAATAACATCCAGTTCTTCTTCATTATCCTGACGATCAATCTCTACATAGATAATCGCCTCCCTGTGAACCGTTGCCTCAGCGTCCATATCGAATACCAGATTAAACTGGCTGTCCCTGCGGTTATGAATGACGGTATTGCGCAGGTTATGGATGGTTAGCCCGCGTTCATTCAATTTCATTCTCAGGGAGTCTACAAGGAAAGGCATATCCCGGTGAATGAGTCTGAGGATGCTATGGGTCGAGTGCCAGCCATGGTGAGGATAATCCGGATTCAATACCTCTATCTCCGGACTGTCAGGGTTATGGTGCTGGATAAACTTCCAGAACGAGAGGGTTGAGCCCAGAAGATCCCGACGCTTGCATTTGCTCAACTCCTGTCGAATATCCATGGAATAGTACTGATAGACAAACTCACGGAGGGCTTCTTTCTGCTGTTCGGGTATCTGGTTGCTTAACTCCTCAACAATTTTGTCCAAATACTCCTTTCGTTCCATAGTCTCGTGATGACCCATGCTGGCATCTCCGGATAAGAAAATGTATTGCCAGGGACCGTTGACGTCCTTGTCGGCCTGAAAATGACCACGTCAACAGCTTCTGAATAACAACTGATCCTGTTCAAGAACCCTGTTGGCCGTGACAGACACATTGAACAGGTTTATAGCCTGAAAGGAAACTTTTCAGGGAAAGACGCTGTCTAAAGCGAATTCACCCGATCTATTACCAACTTATCGACCTTTGCACCCTAATTAAAGAGTCTGGAATATCTCTGTCCAGAATTCGAAAAGAGGCTGTCAGTTTTCAGACAGCTTCCCATGAACAACTAGACCTGAGCAGACACTGAACCTATATTACAATGTCTCTACTTGAACTATAGGTAAAGGCGTTGCGCTTTGCCCATCAGGACTTTCAGCATGGATAAATACCGTTGATCCATCGATAAGACTGAAGGCAACAGGTAGAACAGGATGAACCGTCGGCTGACAATATCGGAGCCTTATAGAAGCAATATCTAAAGGCGCCCCATTGTCGCTGTCCGGATACGATAACGAACTTACATAACCACAGGCAGCTGTCAGGTATATCCGCTGTTCAGCTGCCGGGAGCTATCAGGGATTCAGGATTCTATGTCTAACAATTCAGAATTGAATGAACTCAGACAATACCTCTGTAGCTGTATTGTCGGACAGGAGCATCTGGTTGACCGTTTATTAATTACCCTGCTGGCCGATGGCCACCTGCTGGTCGAAGGCGCCCCCGGTCTGGCAAAAACCCGGGCCGTTAAAGCGTTGGCCGACGGTCTGGAGGCTGGATTCCACCGTATTCAGTTCACACCCGACCTGCTGCCAGCAGATGTAACGGGTACCGATATTTATATCCCTGAAGACGGCAGCTTCCGTTTCCAGCCGGGCCCTATCTTTCAAAATCTGGTGTTGGCCGATGAGATCAACCGCTCGCCTGCCAAAGTTCAGTCCGCTTTGCTGGAAGCCATGGCTGAGCGTCAGGTCAGCATGGGCCGGAAAACCTACCCACTCCCCAAAGTGTTCATGGTCATGGCCACCCAGAACCCGATTGAACAGGAAGGCACATACCCTCTTCCGGAAGCTCAGCTGGACCGCTTTCTGATGCACGTTCGGGTCAGTTACCCCGATGTCGAAGCCGAGCGACAAATTCTCAGACTCGCTCGTGGTGAAGCCATGAAACAGTCTCCGGTAAAACCGGTCACGCCCCTGACTCAGGCCAACGTTCTTGCCGCAAGACAGAAAGCTCTGGCCGTTCATATGGAACCCGTGGTTGAGGAATACATTGTTCAGCTGATCAATGCCACCCGTCACCCGGCCCTTTACAATGAACGTCTGGGTGAATACCTGGATTACGGTGCCAGCCCCCGGGGTACGATTGCCCTGGATCGATGCGCCCGCGCCAGAGCCTGGCTGAACGACAGGGACTATGTCAGCCCGGATGACGTTCAGGCAGTTGCCCACGATGTCCTTCGGCACCGACTGTTGCTGACTTTCGAAGCCGAGGCCGAAGGAAAAGATGCTGATCACATCATTGATCAGTTACTGAACCTGGTTCCCGTTGCCTGAGCCAGGAGCAAAGCATGAGTGGAGCATACTCACAACTGAATGAGCTGGTCAGCCTGCGTTTTCAGGCCAGAGAACTGGCCATTTTCCGTCAAAATCATTCCCACAGTCTGCTGGCAGGTACCGGCTATTCCCCTTTCAAGGGCAGAGGGATTGACTTTGAGGAGGTGCGTGCTTATCAACCGGGTGACGACATCCGGTCCATTGACTGGCGTGTCACTGCACGCAGGATGAAACCTCACACAAAACTTTTCAGGGAAGAGCGCGAGCGCCCGGTACTGGTTATGGTTGACCAGAGCCATTCGATGTTTTTTGGCAGTCAGTTAAACTTCAAGTCTGTCACTGCTGTCGAGGCTGGTGCCCTACTGGCCTGGGCCACGCTCCTGCACAGTGACCGTATTGGAGGTCTGATTTTTGATGAACAGGGACTCAGTGAGATTCGTCCCAAGCGTTCTAAAAAAACCTTGATGCACCTGCTCAACAAGCTTGAACACCATAATAGAAGCCTTAAGGCTGAAACCATTCCTCACCACCAACAGGACAACTATCTGAGCAAAGCATTGCGACACGCTCGCAGGGTCGCCCACCCGGGCACTCATGTTTTCGTTATCAGTGATTTTCAGCGACTTGACGAAGAGAGCTTTCGTCACCTGTCCCGGCTTTCAGGACATTGTGAATTAATCGCCGTACAAGTGACAGATCCACTGGAATCTGAGCTACCCAGACCGGGGCGCTATGACATTACCAATGGCATTCACCGGCAAACTATCAATACACGCTCCAGAGACCTTCGCCAGAAATACCGATCCCGGCATCATCGTTTCCAGACCTTACTAAAAGACCAGCTGGCCAGCCTAAAGGTGCCTCTTCTGGAGCTAGGGACTGATCAGGACACAGGCAGTCAGCTTCAAGCCTGGTTTGGCTCCCGAATGAATCCCCGGAGGTCGGTATGACACCAAATCCTCTGGATCAACTCCGGCCCAATCATCTACCCGATCCCGTCAGCTTCTGGCCGCTGGCTCCCGGCTGGTGGCTGTCCGCCTTTCTAATCATAGTGATTGTCACCCTGATGACGCTGTTTGTGGTTCGCTACATTCGTCGAAATCGCTATCGCAGGCTGGCATGTAAACAGGCTCATTTTATTTTCAGCGCTTATCAGAAACACAATAATGCATTCCAGTTTGCCAATGACTGCAACCGTTTACTCAAACAGACAGCATTGCATGCCTACCCGGCCGAACAGGTCGCTCGTCTTCATGGCGACCCGTGGCTGGAGTTCCTCTCCCAAAAGAGTGGCATCCCCGCATTCAACGGGAACCCCGGACAAGCTCTGGGTGACGCACGTTTTCAGAAAATGTCTGTATCGAAAGAGATGCCCACAGTGAAAGAAGCGTCCGTAGCGAAAGACAAACCAGAGGTTGATGTGAATCAGCTCCATAAACTGACTGTCCGCTGGATCAGGAAACACCATGCTTGAGTTGCAATGGCCCTGGATGTTACTGGCCGCCCCCTTGCCCTTGCTGGTTTATCGTTTTGCCAGCCCCGCCACCCGTGCCTCAGGTGCTGCTTTGCGAGTCCCGTTTTATCGGGGGCTGGCTGATATTGCCGGTGAGCATCCTGCACACCAGGAAACACTTAAGCGCTGGCAAACACTGCTGCCCTGGCTGATCTGGATGCTGCTGGTCGTCGCTGCGTCAAAACCGGTCTGGCTGGGAGAACCGGTTCAAATAGAGAGATCAGGAAGAGATTTGATGATCGCAGTCGACCTGTCCGGCAGTATGGAAATCGCCGACATGGAACTGAAGGGCAAACCGGTGAATCGTCTGGTGGTGACCAAGCATGTATTGAACGACTTTATTGAAAAACGCAAGGGCGACCGGCTTGGACTGATTTTGTTTGGAACCCAGGCCTACCTACAGGCACCTCTCACCTTTGACCTGAAAACCATTGGCACCCTGATGGACGAATCAGCGATTGGCATGGCAGGCAATAAAACCGCCATCGGTGATGCTCTGGGTCTGGCAGTAAAGCACCTTCGTAAACGCCCCCAGGACAGTCGGATACTGATATTAATGACCGACGGTGCCAACACCGCCGGAGAAATTACACCTGTTCAGGCTGCAAAACTGGCCGCTTCGGAAAACATTCGCATTTATACCATTGGCCTGGGAGCGGATGAAATGATCCAGCCAGGCCTCTTTGGTTCATCCATTGGTGCACGGCGGATCAACCCCTCTGAAGATCTGGACGAAAAAACCCTGAAAGAAATTGCAGAGCTCACGGGTGGGCAATATTTCCGGGCAAAAAATACCGAAGGGCTTGAAAAGATATACGACGAACTCGACAAACTGGAGCCTGTCAGGCAGAACAAAGAACGCTTCAGGCCTGGCATAGCCCTGTTTTTCTGGCCTCTGGCACTGGCCCTGATTCTCAGCCTGCTCATGGCGACGCTGAGAGCCTTCCCTGAAGCATCAATTAGCCAGCCAGGGAGGAATCATTAATGAGTGAGCTTATCAGTCAATTCCATTTTCTGCGCCCTCTGTGGTTGCTGGCCTTCATCCCATGTCTGATTCTGCTGACCGCTTTTTGGCGACAACAGCAGCAAACCGGAGACTGGAAGCGGGTTATCGCCCCTGAATTATTGCAACACCTTACACAGGGTCACAGTGAGAAACAGAGCCGACTCCCCTTCTACCTGCTTTTGGCTGTCTGGACACTGGCCGTTCTGGCACTGGCTGGCCCTACCTGGCAAAAAATCCCCACCCCTGTTAACAAAAGTCTTCAGCCCCTGGTAGTCGTCGTAGATATGTCTTACAAAATGTATGCTGAAGACGATAAACCCGATCGACTTTCCAGGACTCGTTACAAACTGCTGGATCTGTTTAATATGCGCAAGGACGGGCTTTCAGCCCTGGTTGCCTTCGCAGGCTCAGCACATACTGTTGCCCCCTTAACAGACGACAATCGTACTTTAGCCAACCTGGTTCCGGCACTATCCCCCAAGATTATGCCGGAACAGGGAGACAACCCCATCGATGGCATTGAACAGGCCCTTGAATTACTGGCACAGGGAGCTGGGGAAGCGGGCGATATCCTCCTGATTACTGACCATATTCCAGATACACAGGTCAGCAAAATACGTTCACTGCTGCAAAAGAGCGGCAGTACTCTTTCAATTCTGGGCATTGGCAGCGAGAAAGGTGCTCCCATCAGCCTGCCCGGAGGAGGCTTCCTCAAAGACAAACAAGGCACCATTATTGTCCCCAAGAAGGATCGCCAGCAGCTCCGCCACCTCGCACAATCGACAGGTGGCACGTATGCAGACATGACTCTGGATGACAGTGATTTGAAAGCCGTTCTGCCAAAAGCCGGACTCAATGATAACTCAGTCAAGGTTGAGACGCAGTTTGACCAATGGCAGGATGCTGGCTTCTGGTTGGTATTGCTGCTTTTGCCTCTGGCACTGTCCGGCTTCAGAAAAGGCTGGTTAACCGTCTTCCTGCTGGCAACAATAATCCCTTCCCCTCCAGCACAGGCGGTAGAATGGAACAGCCTCTGGCATAACGATAACCAACAGGCTATGGAAGCACTCAATAACCAAAAGCCTGAACAGGCCGCTGAAAAGTTCACCCGACTGGACTGGAAAGGTGAGGCCCTCTATCAGGCGGGTAAGTACGAAGAAGCAGCCAGTGAATTTGCCCGTTCCAATACCGCAAAAGGCTTTTACAACCAAGGTAATGCCCTCGCCAGAGCCGGCAAGCTGGATGAAGCAGAAGCCGCCTACGACAAAGCCCTTGAGCTAAACCCCGGCATGGAAGATGCTATCGCCAATAAAAAGCTGATTGAAGACCTGAAAAAGCAGCAGCAACAGCAACAACAGCAACAGCAACAGCAGCAGCAACAGCAACAGCAGCAGGATCAGAATAACAACCAACAGCAGAATCAGCAGCAACAGGATCAGAACAACAACCCACAGCAGAATCAGCAACAACAGGAGCAGAATCAGCAACAACAGGATCAGAACAGCAACCCACAGCAGAATCAGCAGCAGGATCAGAACAACAACCCACAGCAGAATCAACAAAAAGATCAGAGCCAGCAGGGTCAGGATAAACAGAACCAGCAACAAAACTCTGAAAATGAGCAACAGCAGAACCCGCAAAACGCTGGTCAACAAAACCAGGAGCAAGCATCCTCTTCTGAATCCCGGTCTGGCGAACAGCAACAGGAAGATCAGAAAGAGCATTCTCTCTCTGGTGAACAGGATCAAAAGTCTGAACAACGGAAGCCAGCAGAGAACCAAGAGCTGCAAAAGGCCCAGACTGGAGAACCTGAAAAACAGGGCGATCAGAAGCAACAGGCACTGGGTTCTCTTGAACAACAGCAAACCACCAGCCCGGATCAGCAGGCCATTGAAAACTGGTTAAAAACCATACCAGACGACCCCGGTGGTCTACTTAGGCGAAAATTCCTTCAGCAACAACAGAGAGAGCAAAAAAGACAACAGGAGCAGTCATGGTGAACTCGATCTTTTCCAAACTCAGTAAAATACTGGTCCTGATGACAGGATTAATTCTTTCTGTCCAGGCGATGGCTGCCCTGACCGCCTCTGTTGACCGGACTCATCTGGCAGAATACGAAACTCTGGAACTCACACTCAGAACCGATAGTGACACCAGTGCTGCCCCTGATTTGTCACCTCTGGAAAATGACTTTGACATACTGGGGACTCGACAAAGTCGCCAGATTCGCATCATTAATGGCAGAAACGAATCCTGGCGAGACTGGGTCGTCACCCTTTCCCCTAAAAAATCCGGCCGTTTGCTGATACCCAGCCTGCAGCTGGATGGCATGACTTCTAAAGCTATCCGATTGGAAGTATCTGACACGCCCACTGAACAGAAAGCCGGACCGGGGGGTATTGACCCGGTTTTCATTCGCACCGAGGTCAGTGACGAAAAACCATATGTTCAGCAAGAGGTGATCCTGACCCTGAAGATTTACTACCGGGTCCAGCTTTACGACGACCGTCGACTTTCACCTCTGAATATTGATGGTGCTATTGTGCAGCAACTGGGTGAAACCCGAAATTATGAGACAGTTCTGGACGGAACCCGGTACGGTGTCTTTGAGCTGAATTTCTCGATTCATCCTCAAAAACCAGGTTCGGTGGACATTCCGGGCCTTACCTTTTCAGCCACCATGCCTGACGACCGCCGGGACAGTTTTGGCAGTATTTTTTCAATGAGTGGCAAACCCGTTGCGGCTCGATCTGCCGAAATCACCCTCAACGTCCGGCCACAACCAGAGAGCTTTAAAGGTTCGGTCTGGCTGCCTGCACGAAAACTGACCCTGACCGATGGCTGGAGTGCACCATTGGACAAGATCAAGGTAGGCGACGCCATTACTCGAACCATCGTCGTAGAAGCTGAAGGACTCACGGGGGTCCAGCTGCCTGCTGTGACTATGCCTAAACTCGATGGCGTCAGTGCCTACACGGACAAGTCCACGTCCGACGATAAAGCGACTGACTCGGGTGTTATTGGCAGCCGAATAGAAGCCATCGCTCTGATTCCAACCCGTCCCGGAAAAATTGAACTCCCTCCGGTGCAGTATCAATGGTTTGATACCGATGCCCAGACCGAGAAAGTCGCTACGATTCCTGCCAAAACCATTACCGTGCATCCTTCAGAAAACCCTGAAGTACTGACAACAACCCCTGAGATTCCAGTCCAAACCACCGAAAAGACTGAAGAAACAGTCTGTCCACCTGCTATTGCTAATATCACTACCCAGAGGCCCTTCTGGCTATGGCCTTCATTATCTGCCCTGTTTGGATTACTCTGGCTGATCACTTTATTGGTTTTGTGGCGATGCAGGTCTTCTCAAAAGCCAGCGGTTGAGTCTTCTGACATTCCTAAATCCCAGGGATTCAGTGAGAAAGAAGCCTGGCAAGAGTTTGAAAGCGCCTGCAATACCGAAGACCTCAATCAGATCCGCGGATGCTTTGTTAAATGGGTGCAAACTCTGTCTGGCAATTCAAGATTGACGACTATGGATAGGTGTTTGAAAAAACTCAACAGTGATCCATTGGTGACTTCATTCAATCGGCTTGAAGCCAACCTCTATTCCGGCCATGAACAAAAGCTCGATACAAAGGCACTGATATCACTGTGTAAACAACTGCGCAAAGAGCAAAAGAACGGTGAATCAAGCCATCAAAACGGTCTTAACAGCCTCTATCCGGATTAAAACTCATCGGAGGCTCTCAGGAGCCTCACTATTTAACTTTCTACACCTCTCACTGACTGCCATGCTAAAAAAGCTCTTCCTGCATATTCTGGTCAGCTTGAGCACCTGGACTAAAAATAAGACTGTGCTCCCCTTCGATTAGCAAGGATGTTCAAAATTAATGCGTTATAATGGCGCCCCTTTTATTTGCCACGGCAAACAATCATTATTTCATCCGTAGTTTATTAACTCGCACTTTATCATTGCTACTGATGGTCAATATATGGTGTCCATCGGCGCTGAAGATGGCTGATTTGATCTTACGTTTATGGACAATGATGGCTTTTTCGACCCATGCCCCATGACTCTCCTGACCAATGATTCTCGCATTACCATCCTTACTGACGGTCAACACAAGGCAGCCGTCGTTGCTGAACGTGGCTGATTTGACGCGACGATTATGGGAAATAGTGGCTCTCTCTACCCATGATCCTCCAGTCTTAAGACCATAGATTTTCGCCGTGCCATCCTTGCTGGCGGTCACCACATGGCGACCATCGGGACTGAAGGTGGCTGATTTGACTGGACCTTTATGGAGAATGGTTGCTTTTTCTTCCCATGATCCATTGTCCTTCTGACCATAGATTTTTGCCGTACCATCTTTGCTGGCGGTCACCACATAATTGCCATCGGGGCTGAAATTGGCTGATTTGACTCGCCCCTCATGGATAATGGTGGCTTCATGTGCCCATGATGCTTCGGTCTTCTGACCGTAGATTTCCGCCGTTTCATCGTTACTGGCCGTCACTAAATGGCTGCCATCTGCACTAAAGTTAGCTGAGTTGACTTTACCTTCATGGATAATGCAGGCTTTTCCTACCCATAATCCATCGGCTACCTGACCATGGATTTGCACCTCATAATCATTACTGACGGTCAGCACATGGCGACCATCATTGCTGAAGGTGGCTGAGTAGACCCAATCGTCATGGGTAATAATGGTTTGTTCTTCCCATGACTCATCCTCCAGACCATAGATTTTCGCAGTCTCATCAAAACTGACGGTCACCAAATGACGACTATCGCTGCTGAAGCTGGCTGAGTCGACCCAATCGTCGTGACGAATGGTGAGCTTTTCTTCCCATGACCCATCGTCTCCCTGACTAAAGATTTTCGCCGTGCAATCATGACTGGCGGTCACCAAATAGCGACTATCAGCGCTGAAGATAGCTGATCTGACCTCTTCATCATGGGAAATGATGACATTTTCTTCCCATGATCCATTGGCCGTCTGGCTATAGAGTTTCGCTGAGTTATCACAGCTGGTCGTCACCATATGGCGGTCATCAGGGCTGAAGGTGCCTGAGGTGACCTTGTCATCGTGGGAAATGATGGCTTTATTTACCCATGATCCATTGATCTCCTGACCGTAGATTTTAGCCGTCTCATCTTCACTGGCCGTCACCACGTGGCGGCCAGTTGCGCTGAAGGTGGCTGTTTTGACACAGTCATGATGGCTAATGGTGGTTTCTGTAACGGATTTAAAGGTTTCACATTGAGACATCAGTTGAGCTTTGGTGAAATAGAATAGAGCGGGAAAATAATTGCTATTTTGGTTTTTTATGATTGATTTGAGTAACGCTTCATCCTTCGTAAACGGTCGCAGCCAATGACGGAGTTGTTCTTTGTCTTCTATAGGAAGGATTTTCATTAGTTGATATTGATGTGGTAAAGAAAACCGTTGATACCACGCCTTTTCCAGAGCATGATCGTTTTTAATAGCCCAGTTAAAATGAGTACAAACCTGCTTTAAGCAAGTAACATCTCGAAACTCCAACAAGCCAATAATTTTGTTTGTTATTTCGATGGGTAAATCGAGAAATAAAAGTTTTTTTTCCTTGTCAGGTACGGTGATGGATCTACCCGCACTAGCACCAGATAATTCACCCTCCAATTGAGCGCGATGGGTTAACGGCGAGGCTGAACCCATCCTGCTGGAACTACCAGCCTCAGAAAACATAATTGGTTTCTCCTAATTTTCTAGTCGCCCTCAATGAGCAAGAACATTCAAAATTGATGAGGTAAATTGGACTCTTTTTTGAAATAAAAGTTCATAACCTGTGATCAGGTGCCATTAACCAAGATCTGTCTTTCAGCTCATGCACAATGGCGTCCCTTTTATTTGTCACGGCAAACAATCATTATTCCATCCGTAGTTTATTAATTCGCACTTTCCTATCGCTACTGATAGTCAATATATGGTGTCCATCGATGCTGAAGGTGGCTGATTCGATCGAACCTTCATGGGAAATGATGGTTTTTTCGACCCATAATTCGTCAGTCTGCTGACCATAAATTTTTGCCGTCCCATCTTCACTGGTGGTCACCACATAGCGGCCATCGGCACTGAAGTCAGCTGAGTTGACTGAATATTTATGGCAAATAATAGCTTTTTTGACCCATGATCCATCATTCTTCATGCCATAGATTTTTGCCGTGCCGCCGTTATTCTTGCCAAAGGGTTTCGTCGTGCCATCATTACTGACCGTGACCAGATGACGACCATCGGAGCTGAAAGTAGCTCTTTTAACCCAAGCATCATGGGGAATGGTCATTTTTTCTTCCCACAATCCATTGTCCTTCTGGCCATAAATTTTCGCAGTGTCGTCAAAACTGGCGGTTACCACATGGCGACAATCGGGACTGAAAGCGGCTGAGCTGACCTGACAATTATGGGCAATGATGGTTTTTTGTTCCCATGATCCATCGGTCTTCTGGCCATAGATTTTCGACGTATTATCTTTACTGGCCGTCACCAAATGGCAGCCATCGCCGCTGAAGGCCGCTGAGTTGATTTCACTGCTATGAGGAATGGTGACTTTTTCTACCCATAATCCATCGTCCATCTGGCCATAAATCTTCGCCTCATCGTCTTCAGTGACGGTCAACACATGACGGCCATCGGCACTGAAGATGGCATGGTTAACCTCGTCATCATGAGAAATGACGGTTTGTACTTCCCATGATTCATCATCCTTCTGATAATAGATTTGCACATTTTGGTCGTCACTGGCGGTCATCACATGACGGCTATCGCCACTGAATCTGACGGAGTTGATACACTCTTCATGGGAAATGATGAGTTTTTCTTCCCATGATCCATCGTCTGGCCGACTGCAGATTTTTACCTCGTTATCATCGTTACAGACGGTGAGCACATGGCGACTATCAGGACTGAAAGCGACTGCGTTGACTTGACTATCGTGGGAAATGATGGCTTTTTCTTCCCATGATCCATCATCTTCCAGTTCATAGATTTTCGCCTTGTTGTCATAACCAGCGGTCACCACATGGCAACTATCGGGACTAAATTTGGCTGAGCTCACTCGATTTTTATGGGAAATGATGACTTTTTGTTCCCATGATCCATCCTCCTTCTGGCCGTAGATTCTGGCCGTTTTATCTTCACTGGCCGTCACCAAATGGCGGCCATCAGCACTAAAGGTGGCTGAGTTGACAATGCCATGATGGACAATAATCACTTCTGTATCTACAGCGAACGTTTTGTACTGAGACATCAGTCGGGCTTTGGTGAAATAGAACAGAGCAGGAAAACAAGCGCTATTTCGTTGTTCTATAATTGACTCGACTAACGCTTCATCCTTCGTAAACGGTCGCAGCCAATGACGGAGTTGTTCTTTATCCCCTGTAGGAAGGATTTTCTTTAATTGATATTGGTGTGGTGAAGAAAACCGTTGATACCATGCCTTTTCCAAAGCATGATCGTTTTTAATAGCCCAGTTAAAATGAGTACAAACCTGCTGTAAGCTGGCAACATCTCGAAACTTCAACAAACCAATAATTTTGTTTGTTATTTCAATAGGTAGATGGAGAAATAAAAGTTTTTTCTTTTTTCCCTTGTCAGATACAGTGATGGACCTACCCGCACTGGCACCCGATGGTTCACCCTCCAATCGAGCACGATGGGTTGACGGCGAGACTGCAGCCATGCCGGAACTATTAGCCTCAGGAAGCATATTTGGTTTCTCCTAATGCACTACTCGCCCTCAATTAGCAGGGACCTTCAAAGTTGATGAGGTACATTGGAGTCTGTTTTGAAATAAAAGTTCAATATCTGTTTTTAGGTGCTACCAATGAAGTTTCTGTCTTCCAGTACCGGTAACTATAACAGCCTCTTTCTGAATGCTCTCAGTTATTGAGAGCGATGAATCAAAAGAGGTGACATTGATCATGAAATAGGGGGCTATATAGTCTGATAATTCGTACTTCGTCTTCATAGATGCATACTAAGTGGTGGCCATTGGGGCTAAAGGTGGCTGATCTGATCAAATTATCAGGGGGAATGGTGACTTTTTCGCTCCAGGATCCATCCCTCTCCTGACCATAGATTTTTGTTGTTCCATCTCTACTGGTGGTCAGCACATGGCGGCCATCGGCGTTGAAAGTGGCCGAGGAAACACAATCTTTATGGGAAATGATGGCTTTTTTGACCCACGATCCGTCAGCTTTCTTGCCATAGATTTTCGCCTTGCCATCTTTACTGGCAGTCAGAACATGTTGGCCATCCGGGCTGAAGATGGCCGAGATGACATCGTTATTATGGGAAATGGCGGCTTTATATTGCCATGATCCGGCCTCCAAGCCATAGATTGTTGCCGTGCCATCTTTACTGGCCGTCACCAGACTGTGGCCAACGGGGCTGAAGGTGGCTGAATTGACAACGTCATCATGGAAAATGATGGTTTCTTCCCATAAGCCATCGCTCTTCTCACTACAGATTTTCGCTGTTTTATCGTTACTGGCCGTCAACAAATGAGAGCCATCGGCGCTCAAGGTCGCTGAGTTGACACGGTCATCATGGAAAAAAGTGACTTTTTCTTCAAATGCCTCATCGGCCATCTGGCCGTGGATTTTCACTTTGTTTTCTTTACAGACGGTCACCAGACAGTTGTCGTTGGTGCTAAAGTTGGCTAAGTCGATCCAACCATCATGAAAAATAGTGACTTTTTCTTTCCATGATCCATTGTCATCCTGACCGATGATTTTCGCCTTCCTATCGAAACTGGCGATTATTACATAACGGCTACTTGCACTGAATGTGACAGAATCGACGTAGGCGCCATAGGAAATAGTGAGTTTTTCCTCCCATGTTCCATCAGTCTTCTGGCTAAGGATTTTCGCCGTGTTGTCATCACTGGCGATTACCATATGGTGGCCATCAGAGCTGAAGGTGGGTGGGCTGACGTGACCATGATGGGTAATAGTGAATTTATGTATCCATAACCCATCGGCTTCCTGACCATATATTTTTGAAGTCTTATCCCAACCGACGGTCACGACATGGCGGCTATCAGGACTGAAAGTGGCTCTTATAAGCTCATCATTATGAGTAATAGTCACTTTTTCTTCCCATGATCCATTGGCCTTCCGGCTAAAGATTTTTGCCGTTTTATCACTACTGGCGGTCACCACATGACGGCTATCGGCGCTGAAGCTGGCTGATCTCACACGGCGACCATGACCAATGATGGCTTCTGTAACCAGATTAAACTTTTTGCATTTAGACATGAGTACAGCTTTTTCGAAATAGAACAGTGCCGGGAAATAAGCGCTATCCCGCTGTTCTATGATTGACTTGACTAACGCTTCATCCTTCGTAAACGGTCGCAGCCAGTTACGGAGTTGTTCTTTATCCTCTATGGGAAGGATTTTCTTTAGTTGGTATTGGTGTGGTAAAGAAAACCGTTGAAACCATGCCTTTTCCAGAGCATGGTCGTTTTTAATAACCCAGTTAAAGTGAGTAGAGACTCGTTGTAAACAGGCGATATCCCGAAGCCTCAGGAAACGAAAAATTTTGATTTTTACTTCCTCAGGCAAATCGTGCAATGACGCCGTTTTATTTATTTGCTGGTCAGGTACCGCGATGGTTCTGCCCGCACTGACACCCAATGGTTCTTCCTCCAGCGGAGTGCTCACTGGTAGTAGCGAGGGTGGATCGACTATGCCTGAGTTATTAGTGTTAGAAAACATGTCTGACTTTTCCTAAGTTACGCCCCCAGTTAACAAGGCGCTTCAAAATGGATGTGGACAATTAGAGTCGGTTTTGAAATAAAAGTTCATAACCTGTTTTTAGGTACCGTTAATCAAGCTTCTGTCTTCCAGCACAGGCAGAATGGCGTCCCTTTTATTTGTGACAGCAAACAATCAATCATTCCCCCATAGTCTATTAATTCGTACTTTGTCATCACTACAGATCAACACTACGTGGTAGCCATCGGTGCCAAAGCTGGCTGATCTGATCGAACGATCATGAGACATGGTGACTTTTTCGACCCAACTTCCATCCAACTCCTGACCGTAGATTTTTGCCGTTCTATCTTCACTGTTGGTCAGCACATGGCGACCGTCAGAGCTGAAGGTGGCCGAAGTGACCGAACCCTTATGGGAAATGATGGCTTTTTTGACCCAAGATCCGTCAGCCTTCTTGCCAGAGATTTTCGCCGTGCCATCTTTACCGGCGGTCACCAAATGGCGGCTATCGGGGCTGAAGATGGCTGAGCTGACATCATCATCGTGGGAAATGGTGGCTTTATATTCCCATGATCCATCGGTCTTCCGGCCATAGATTGTTGCCGTGCCTCTACTGGTCGTTACCAGATGGCCGTCATCGGGGCTGAAGGAGGCTGAGTTGACTTCGTCCTCATGGGAAATGATCGCTTCTTCCCATGAGCCATCGGCCTTCTCAGTAATGATTTTCGCTGTGTTATCGCCACTGGCCGTCAGCAAATGACCGCCATCGGCGCTGAAGCTAGCTGAGTTCATATAGTCATCATGGGAAAAAGTGACTTTTTCTTCCCATGATCCATCGGCCATCTGGTCGAAGATTTTCACCTTGTTAGCGCTATTGACGGTCATCACACGGCTGTCATCGGCGCTAAAGATGGCTAAATCGACCCAATAATTGTGGAAAATGGTGACTTTTTCTTTCCATGCGCCACAGTCCCCCTGACCAAGAATTTTCGCCGTCTTGTCGAAACTGGCGGTCATCACACAACGGCTATTGGCGCTAAAAGTGGCAGAATTGAGAAAATCATCATGGAAAATAGTGAGCTTTTCTTCCCATGTTCCATCATCCTTCTGGCTAATGATTTTCGCCGTGTGGTCGTCACTGGCGGTGACCACATGGCGGCCATCAGGGCTGAAGGTGGCTGATGTGATCAAACCATTATGGATAATAGTAAGTTTATGTATCCATAATCCATCGGCTTGCTGACCATAGATTTTTGACGTGTTATCCCAACTGACGGTCACCACATGGCGGTCATCGGGGCTGAAAGTGGCTGTTTTAACCGAATAACTATGGGTAATGGTCGCTTTTTCTTCCCATGATCCGTTGGCCTTCTGGCTAAAGATTTTTGCCGTGTTGTCATAACTGGCGGTCACCACATGACGGCTATCGGCGCTGAAGCTGGCTGATTTCACAGGGCCATCATGACCAATGATGACTTCTGTATCTACATTAAACTTTTTGCATTTAGACATCAGTAGAGTTTTTTCGAAATAGAACAGAGCAGGAAAATAATTACTATCCCGGTGTTCTATGATTGACTCGACTAACGCTTCATCCTTCGTAAACGGTCGCAGCCAGTTACGGAGTTGTTCTTTATCCTCTATGGGAAGGATTTTCTTTAATTGATCTTGGTGTGGTGAAGAAAACCGCTGATGCCACGCCCTTGCCAGAGCATGGTCGTCTTTAATAACCCTGTTAAAGTGAGTCGATACCTGTTGCAAACGGGCAATATCCCGAAACCCCAGCAAGCGAAAAATTTTGATTTTTACTTCCTCGGGCAAATCGTGCAATGACGCTGTTTTATTTATTTCCTGGTCAGGCACCACGATGGTCCTGCCCGCACTGACAACCGATGGTTCTTCCTCTAATGGAGTGCTCACTATTGATAGCGAGGGTGAATCGACTATGCCGGAATTATTAGCGTTAGAAAACATATCTGGTTTTTCCTGAATGACTATCCCTACCTTTAACAAGGACGTTCAAAATTGATGCGGTAAATTAGAGTCGATTTTGAAATGAAAGTTCATCACTTGCTTTTGGGTGCCATTAACGAAGTTTCTGTCTTGCAACACGTGCAAAATAGCGTCCCTTTTATTTGTCACAGCAAACAAACCATCAATTATTCTTCTGTAATTTAATAATTCGCACCTTGTAATCGTCAGAGATGGTCACTACATGGTGTCCATCGTTGCTAAAGCTGGCTGATTTGATCAAGCCTTTATGAGAAATGGTGGCTTTTTTGACCCATGATCCATCACCCTTAACACCGTAGATTTTTGCCGTTCCACCTCGACTGGTGGTCAGCACAAGGCAGCCATCGGCGCTGAAGTTGGCAGAGTTGAGCGAACTTTTATGGTAAATAATGGCTTTTTCGACCCATGACCCGTCAGTCTTGTGACCATAAATTTTTGCCGTGCCATCTTTACTGGCGGTCAGTACATGCCGACTATCGGGGCTGAAGATGGCTGATATGACATCGTTATGATGGGAAATCGTGAGCTTTTTTTCCCATGATTCATCGTCCCTCTGGCCACAGATTTTCGCCGTGCCATCTGTACTGGCGGTCACTACATGACGGCCATCAGGGCTGAAGGTGGCTGAGGTGACCCAGTGATCGTGGAAAATGGTGGCTTCTTTTTCCCATCGGCCATTTGTTTTCTGACCACAGATTTTCGCCGTGCGATCTTTACTGGCAGATATCACTCGGCAACCACCGGCGCTGAAGGTGACTGAGTTGACTTGACCATCATGGAAAATATTGACTTTATGTTCCCATGATCCATCGTCCTCATGGCTATGGATTTTTACCATCTTGTCTCTACTGACGGTCACAACTAAACGACTGTCGTCGCTAAAACAGGCTATGACGACACAATGATCATGTAAAATGGTGGCTTCTTCCAGCCATGATCCATCGGTCTTCTGACCATAAATTTTTGCCGTGTTATCGTTACTGGCGGTCACCACGTAGCAGCCATCCGGGCTGAAGGTAGCTGAGTTGACATGGTTACCGTGGGAAATGGTGTTTTTTTCCTCCCATGCCCCATCCGCTTTCTGATCATGAATTTTCACCTTCTTACTCCAACTGCTGACGGTCACCAAATGGCTGCCATCTGCACTGAAGGTGGCTGAGTCAACAAAGTGATCATGATCAATGATGACGTTTTCTACCCATGATCCTTTGGCGTTCTGACTATAGATTTGTGCGGTGTTATCAAGACTGGCCGTCACCAGGTGTCGGCCATCGGCGCTGAAGGTGGCTGAGTTGACCCAGAGATAATGGGCAATAGTGACTTTTTTATTGATTTCAAAGGTTTCACATTCAGACACCAGTTGAGCTTTGGTGAAATAGAACAGAGCAGGAAAATAAGCAGCCTTTCGTTGCTTTATCAGTGACTCGACTAATGCTGTATCCTTTGTAAAGGGCCGCAGCCAATGACGAAGTTGTTCTTTATCCTCTGTAGGAAGGATTTTCTTTAATTGATCCTGGTGTGGTAAAGAAAACCGGTGATACCAAGCCCTTGCCAGAGCATGGTCGTTTTTAATAACCCTGTTTAAGTGAGTAGACACCTGTTGTAAATTGACAACATCCCGAAATTTCAACCAACGAAAAATTTTAATTTTTACTTCTTCGGGCAAATCGAGCAATGAAGCGGTTTTCTTTATTTCCTGATCAGGTACAACAATGGTCCTGCCCATACTGACACAGGATGGCTCTCCCTCCAATGGAGTGCTCACCGGTGGTAGCAAGGGTGAATCGACTATGCCGGAGTGATTAGCGTTAGAAAACATATCTGGTTTTTCCTAAGTGACTATCGCCACCATTTAACAAGGACGTTCAAAATTGATGCGGTAAGTTGGAGTCAGTTCTGACATGAAAGTTCATAACCTGTTTTTGGGTGCCATTAATGAAGTTTCTGTCTTTCAGCACATACAGAATGGCCTCCCTTTTATTGATCACAGCAAACCATCAATGATTCATCGAAAGCTTATAAATTCTCAACTCGTTATGGTGAAAGGGCGAAACCAAATAGTGGCCATTGGCGCTGAGAGCGGTTGATTTGGCGGCACCTCTGTGAGTAACAACGGTTTTTTCTCTCCATGCTCCATTAGCCCCCCGACCGTAAATCTTTGCCGTTCCATCCATACTGGTGGTCACCACAAGGCAGCCATCGGCACTAAAGATGGATGATTTGACAACACTCAGATGAGAAATGATGGCCTCTTCTACCCAGGATGATCCATCAGTCTTCAGACCATAGATTTTCGCTGTGCCATCTTTACTGGCCGTCACCAGATGGCGGTCATCGGGGCTGAAGCTAGCTGAGATGACACCTTTACCATGGGTAATAGTGCAGTTTTCTTCCCATGATCCGTCGTCCTTTTTGCTATAGATTTTCGCCGTGTTATCTTCACCGGCCGTCACCACATGCTGGCCATTGAGGCTGAAGACAGCTGAGTTGACATAGTCATTATGGAAAATGACGCCTTCTTCTCCCCATGATCCATCGTCCTTCTGACCACAGATTTTCGCCGTGTAATCCTGACTGGCCGTTACCACATGGCGGCTATCGGCACTAAAGATGGCTGACTTGACACGTTTACGATGGGAAATGATGATTTCCTTTTCCCATGAGCCATCAGTCTTTTGACCATAAATTTTCGCCGTGCCATCATCAGAGGCCGTTACCAATCGGCGACCATCGGCGCTGAAGGTCATTGAGTTGATCCATTGGTCATGGGAAATGGTGATTTTTTCTACCCATGATCCATCGACTTCCTGACCGTAGATTTTTGCCATGTTATCGTAATGGGTGGTGACCAAATGGCTGCTATCTGCGCTGAAGGTAGCTGTGTTGAGCAAAGCATCATGGAAAATAGTGAATTTCTCTTCCCATGCCCCATCGACTTGACCATAAATTTTTGCTGTTTGATCCAAACTGGCGGTCATCGCGAGGCGCCCATCGGCGCTGAAGATGCCTGACCTGACTTCGCGTCTATGGGAAATAATGGCTTTTCTTTCCCATGAGCCATTGTTACAGCCATAAATTTTCGCCTTTCCGTCGCTGCCGGCCGTTATCAGGTGGCTGCCATCAGTGCTGAAGGTGGCTGAGTAGACAATACTATCAAAATCATGATTAATGATGACTTCAGTATCTACATTAAATGTTTTGTATTGAGACATCAGTCGAGCTTTGGTGAAGTAAAACAGAGCAGGGAAATAATCATAACTTCGGTGTTCTATTAGTGATTCGACTAACGCTTCATCCTTCGTAAACGGTCGCAGCCAATGACTGAGCTGTTCCTTATTCTCTAAAGGAAGAATTTTCTTTAGTTGATATTGGTGTAGTGGAGAAAACCGGCAATACCACGCCTTTTCCAGTACAGGATCGTTTTTAATAGCATTGTATAAGTGAACAGATACCCTTTGTAAACTGACGATATCCCGAAACTCCAACAAACGAGCAATTTTGATGGTTATTTCCTCGGGCAAATCGTGCAATGAAGCTGTTTTCTTTATTTCTTTATCAGGTAAAGTGATGGACCTGTCGGCACTGGCACCCAATGGTTCTGTCGCCAATGAAGTGCTTACAGATGGTAGCGAAAGTGAACCGGCTGTGTCGGAATTATTAACCTTAGAATACATCTCTGTTTCTCCTAAATGAGTATTCCCTCTATTAGCGACTTTCAAAATTGATGAAGTTAATTAAAGTCGGCTGTGAAATAAAAGTTTCATAATATGTTATTAAGTGTCACTAACTAAATTCCTGCTTTTCAGCACATGTAGAATGGCGCCCCTTTTATTGATCACAGCAAACCATCAATGATTCATCGATAGCTTATAAATTCTCAACTCGTTATGGGGGAAGGGCGAAACCACATGGTGGCCATTGGCGCTAAGAGCGGTTGATTTGGCGGCACCTCTGTGAGTAACAGCGGCTTTTTCTACCCATGATTCATTAGCCGCCTGACCATAAATTTTTGTCGTTCCATCGGCACTGGTGGTCAGTAGAAGGCAGCCATCGACGCTAAAGGTGGCTGACTTGACAATACCCTTATGGGAAGTGTTGACCTTTTCGATCCAGGATCCGTTAGTCTTCAGACCATAAATTTTCGCGTTGCCACCGACACTGACCATATGACGGCTATCGGGACTGAAGGTGGCTGAGCTGACACTGTAATCATGTAAAATAGTGCACTTTTCTTCCCATGATCCGTCGTCCTTCTTGCTATAGATTTTCGCCGTGCTATCGACACTTGCCGTCACCACATGGCACCCATTGGGGCTGAAGGAGGCTGAGTCGACATAGCCATTATGGTAAATGACGACTTCTACTCCCCATGTTCCATCATCCTTCTGAACACAGATTTTCGCCGTGTTATCGTCACTGGCCGTTACCAAATGGCAGCCATCGGCACTGAAGGTGGCTGAGTTGACAGTCCCATCGTGTGAAATGATGGTCTCTTCTTCCCATGAGCCATCGGTCTTTTGGCCATAGATTTTCGCTCTGCCATCGGTGCTGGCCGTCACTACTCGGCGACCATCGACGCTGAAGATAACTGAGTTGATCAGTCGGTCATGGGCAATGGTGAGTTTCTTGAGCCATGATCCATCGACTTCCCGACCATAGATTCTTGCAGTGTTGTCATAACTGGTGGTCACCAAATAACTACTGTCGGGGCTGAAGGTGGCTGAGTTGACCCAATCATTATGGGAAATGGTGACTTTTTCTTCCCATGATCCATCATCTCCCTCAGCACAGATTTTCGCCTTATTATCCTTATTGGCGGTCACCAAATGACGGCCATCGCTGCTAAAGGTGACTGATCTGAAAACGTCATCATGGAAAATAGTGAGTTTCTCTGCCCATGACCCATCGGCTTGACCATAGATTTTTGCCGTTCCATCTTCACTGGTGGTCACCAGATAGCGGCCATCGGCGCTGAAGATAGCTGATCCGACATCGTCTTCATGGGAAATGATGGTTTCTTCTACCCATTTTCCATGGGTCTTCTGGCCATAGATTTTCGCCGTTTTATCTTCACTGGCGGTCACCAGATGGCTGCCATCGGAACTGAAGATGGCTGAGTTCACCCTGTCCTCATGAGCAATCACGGCCTCTGTATCTACGTTGAACTTTTCGCATTGAGCCATCAGTCGAGCTTTGGTGAAATAGAATAGAGCAGGAAAATATTCACTGTCCCGGCGTGCTATGACTGACTCGACTAACGCTTCATCCTTCGTAAACGGTCGCAGCCAGTTACGGAGTTGTTCTTTATCCTCCACAGGAAGGATTGTCTTTAATTGATATTGGTGTGGTGAAGAAAAACGGCTATACCATGCCTTTTCCAATGCATGATCGTTTTTAATAACCCAGTTAAGGTGAGTACAAACCTGCTGTAAACGAACAACATCTCTAACTTCCAACAAGCCAATAATTTTATGGGTTGTTTCGATGGGCAAATCGAAAAACAAAATTTTTTTCTTTTCTTTCCTGTCAGGTATAGCGATGGATCTACCCATACTAACACCTGATGATTCTCCCCCTGATCGAGCGCGATTGATTGAAGGAGGGAGTGAACCCTCCATGCTGAATGTATTATTCGCTGGATCCAAACCTGGTTTCTCCTAAGTTAACAACCCCCTTATTAACAAGGGCGTTCAAAATCGATGAAATAAATTAGAATCGGTTTTGCAAAAAAAGTTCAAAACATGGTTTTAAGTGCAACTAATAACGTTTCTGTCTTTCAGCGTCTGCACAATCGCGTCCCTTTTATTGATCACAACAAACCATCAATGATTCATCGAAAGCTTATAAATTCTCAACTCGTTATGGTGAAAGGGCGAAACCAAATGGTGGCCGTTGGCACTGAGGGCGGTTGATTCGGCCGCACCTTCGTGAGGAACAACGGCTTTTTCTACCCATGATCCATTCTTCGTCTGACCATAAATTTTTGCCGTTCCATCGGTACCGGTGGTCACCACAAGGCAGCCATCGGTGCTAAAGGTGGCTGATCTAAGCCAATCTTTGTGGGAAATGATGGCCTCTTCGATCCAGGATCCGTCACTCTTCAGACCATAGATTTTCGCCTTGCCATCGAAACTGGCCG